>NZ_UTHA01000001.1 GCF_900582195.1 Pseudomonas viridiflava | reverse complement strand
CGAGCAAGCTCGCTCCCACATTGGATTGCGTTCACAACACAATCCGTGTGGGAGCGAGCTTGCTCGCGAAGGGGCCCGAACAGCACTCACATCTGCCGAATCCCCAGAGCTCTCGATTGCGCCCCATTCAAACCTCGCGCAAATATCACAACGATCATCGATCTCCAGCACAATAAAATCGCGCAAAAACCCTCTTTCCGAGTATTCCTCTCAATTTTTTTCGACTGCTTGCCATCCTCTCCCCCCGCGGTTAGGGTTGAAGGCATGAAAACCTCTCACACCCTCATTCAGCTTCGCCAGCACCGCAGCCTGTGCCTCGTCAGCGCACGACTGCCAGGCTGAATCGCGGCACCTCGTCCCACGCTGTCCCCAGAACATTCGTAACACCGGCAGGCCGCCTCTTTTCGGCCCAGACAATAAGGAATTTCCCGATGAGCATGCTCAAAGATCCGTCTTCGAAATACCGCGCGTTTCCTGTCATCAACCTGCCGGATCGCACCTGGCCGTCGAAAACCATCGACGCCGCGCCGATCTGGTGCAGCTCCGATCTGCGTGACGGCAACCAGTCGCTGATCGAACCGATGGACGCGGCGAAGAAGCTGCGCTTCTGGAAAACCCTCGTGCAAGTCGGCGTGAAGGAAATCGAAGCGTCGTTCCCGGCCGCTTCGCAAACCGACTTCGACTTCGTGCGTACCCTGATCGAAGAAGGCCACATCCCGGACGACACCACCATCCAGGTGCTGACCCAGGGCCGTGAAGACCTGATCGAGCGCACCTTCGAATCCCTGCGCGGCGCGAAGAAAGCCATCGTCCACCTGTACAACGCCACTTCGCCGTCTTTCCGTCGCATCGTCTTCAACCAGGACAAGGACGGCATCAAGGCCATTGCCGTCAACGCGGCCAAGCTGTTCGTCAAATACGCGGCCATGCAGCCGGACACCGAGTGGACGTTCGAATACTCGCCGGAAACCTTCAGCGCCACCGAGCTGGAATTTGCCAAGGAAGTCTGTGATGCGGTGATCGAGGTGTGGAACCCGACGCCTGAGCACAAGATGATCCTCAACCTGCCCGCCACCGTTGAGTGCGCGACCCCGAACGTCTACGCCGACCAGATCGAGTGGTTCGGTCGCAACATCAACCGTCGTGACAGCGTGATCATCAGCCTGCACACCCACAACGACCGTGGCACTGGCGTTGCCGCTACCGAACTGGGCCTTATGGCTGGCGCCGATCGCGTCGAAGGCTGCCTGTTCGGCAACGGCGAGCGTACCGGGAACGTCGACCTCGTTACCGTGGCGCTGAACATGTACACCCAAGGTGTCGATCCTGAGCTGGACTTCTCCGACATCGACGGCGTGCGCAAAGTCGTCGAAGAGTGCAATCAGATCCAGGTGCACCCGCGTCACCCGTATGTGGGCGACCTGGTGCACACCGCGTTCTCCGGCTCGCACCAGGATGCGATCCGCAAGGGCTTCGCCCAGCAGAAACCGGACACCCTGTGGGAAGTGCCGTACTTGCCGATCGACCCGGCCGACATTGGCCGCAGCTACGAGGCGGTGATTCGCGTCAACAGCCAGTCGGGCAAGGGCGGTATCGCTTACTTGCTCGAGCAGGAATACGGCATCAGCCTGCCACGTCGCATGCAGATCGAATTCAGCCAGGTGGTGCAGCGTGAAACCGATCGACTGGGCCTGGAGATGACCGCCAAGCAGATCCACTCGCTGTTGATCAGCGAATACCTGCAAGCCAACACCCCGTACGCGTTGGTCAGCCATCGCCTGCAGGAAGAAAACGGCAACAGCGCCGTCGAAGTGGAAGTGGCGAGCAAAGGTCAGGGCGAAACCAACCTGCACTGGCGCGGCAAGGGCAACGGTGCGCTGGAAGCCCTGGTCGCCGGCCTGCCGATTCCGGTGGAAATCATGGACTACAACGAACACGCGATCGGCGCGGGCACCAACGCCAAAGCAGCGGCGTACATCGAGCTGCGCGTGAATGGCGAGCGTGCGGTGCACGGCGTGGGCATCGATGAAAACATCACCACGGCCAGCTTCAAGGCCCTGTTCAGCGCGCTGAACCGCTCGCTGAGCCAGCCTGAGGCGAAAGCGGCGTAAGCCCTTCGCTGAAATGCAAAAGGCCCCGGCGTTTGAACGCCGGGGCCTTTTTTGTCTGCGATCGTTCCCACGCAGAGCGTGGGAACGATCAGTTACCTCAGGTGAACTCGAAGGTGTCGGCATCCAGATTCGCCGGGAAGCGCTCGCGATAGGCCGCCAATGGCGCGGCCTCCAGCACGACCTTGAACACCCCGTCCGCCTCCCCCGCTGCCAGCAGGGTTTCACCCTGGAAATCCAGCACCTGACTGTCACCGGTATAAGCGAAGCCCCTGCCATCAGTGCCAACGCGGTTCACCGCCGCCACATAACAAAGGTTTTCGATCGCACGCGCCGGCAACAGGCGATTCCAGTGCAAACGCCGCGCACCCGGCCAATTGGCGGTGTACAGCAGCAGATCCGTATCCTGCGAATCACGACTCCACACCGGAAAGCGCAGGTCGTAACAAATCAGCGGACGCACACGCCAGCCCTTGAGTTCGAACTGCACCTGACGTTCGCCGGGGGTGTAGTGGTTGTGCTCACCGGCCATGCGGAACAGGTGACGCTTGTCGTAGTGCAGCACTTCACCGTCCGGGCGCGCCCACAACAGGCGATTGCGATGGCTGCCGTCGGCGGCCTGAATGATCACACTGCCGGTGATCACGGCATCAAGCTTCGCCGCCTGAACCCGCAGCCACTTGCTGGTCGGGCCGTTCTCGGCTTCGGCAAGGGTTTCGGACTCCATGGAGAATCCGGTGGTGAACATTTCCGGCAGGATGATCAGATCCGCCCCCCGCGCCTGCTCCAGCAACACCTCGAAATGTTCAAGATTGGCCTGGCGGTCATGCCAGGCCAGGCTGGTCTGGATCAGCGCCAGATTGAGATCGGGCAACGCACTCAGATCACGCATAGTTTCGCCGCCGCTTCACGCAGCGTCTCCTCGCGTTTGGCAAAGCACAGACGCACCAGGCGCTGGCCTTGTGGTGGATTCTGGTAAAACACCGACACCGGGATACTCGCCACGCCGTGTTCGCGAGTCATCCACAGGGCCATCTCGACATCGTTCAGGTCGGGGCGAATCTGCGAGTAATCGACCAGTTGGAAATAAGTGCCGGTGACTCGGGTGAAGGTGAAGCGCGACGGCGCCAACAGATCGCAGAACAGATCGCGCTTGGCCTGATAGAAACCCGGCAGCTCTTCGACATGTTCCGGGTGCTCTGCCATGTAATCGGCCAGCGCATATTGCAACGGCGTGACGCCACAGAAACTGACGTACTGGTGCACCTTGCGCAGCTCGGCCGTCAGCGCTGGCGGTGCGACGACGTAGCCGGTCTTCCAGCCAGTGACGTGATAGGTCTTGCCGAACGAGCTGACCACGAAGGCGCGCTGATACAGCTCTTCATGGGCAAGCACGCTGACGTGCGGCACGCCGTCGAACACCAGGTGTTCATAGACTTCGTCGCTGATCAGGTAAATGTCGCGATCGCGGATCAGCGTCGCCAGTTGATCGAGTTCGGCACGACTGATCAGCGCGCCGCTCGGGTTGTGCGGGGTGTTGATGACGATCATTTTCGTACGCGGACTGAGGGCTGCGGCGAGCTGGTCGAAATCGATGGAGAAATCGTTCGGGTTCAACTGCACATGCACGCAGCGACCACCCGCCAACTCCGTTGCCGGTTCGTAGCTGTCGTAGCACGGGTCGAACACGATGACTTCATCGCCGCTGTGGATAACCGCCTGAATCGCACAGAAGATGGCCTGGGTCGCGCCCGGCGTCACCGTCACTTCGCTGTCGGCATTGACCTGCACGCCATAGCTGCGAGCGATTTTCGCCACAATCTGCTCACGCAGCGCCGGCAAACCGGTCATCGGCGAATACTGGTTGTGGCCACTGGCGATGTGCCGACCGACTGCGTCACGCAGCGACTGCGGGCCGTCAAAATCAGGAAAACCCTGGGACAGGTTGATCGCGCCGGTCTGCGCCGCGAGCTGAGACATCTGCGTGAAAATCGTGATGCCGACATTCGGCAGCTTGCTGGTGATCATCGGGGGTTCCCTGCTCAACACCCGGCTCTGACGACGGCGCGGGAGAGCCCGAGGATAGCCCATCCGGCGCCCATAAAAAAAGGGCGCCGGATGGCACCCTTCTCTCATATTGATCGTTCCCACGCTCTGCGTGGGAATGCAGCCTTGGACGCTCTGCGTCCGCCGCTTTGTGACGCAGAGCGTCACGGGATACATTCCCACGCGGAGCATGGGAACGATCAACAGCCAGCGACCTTATTTCTTGTCGCGGCGTTTCTTGTCGGCTTTCTTGTGGTGCGACATCAAGCGACGCTTCTTGTTGACCTGGCGGTCGGTCAGCGTGGTCTTGTTGCCTTCGTACGGGTTCTCGCCGCCCTTGAACTCGATGCGGATCGGCGTACCGACCAGCTTCAGCACACGGCGGTAAGTGTTCTCCAGATAGCGCACGTACGACTTCGGCACTTTTTCGATCTGGTTACCGTGGATCACGATGATCGGCGGGTTCGCACCACCCAGGTGAGCGTAACGCAGCTTGATCCGGCGGTTGTTGACCATCGGTGGCGCGTGCTCGCCAACCGCGTCTTCCAGGATCTGGGTCAGACGGTTGGTCGGCCAGCGGGTGACCGCCGACTTGAACGAGTTCTGTACGGACGCGTAAAGGTTACCCACGCCAGTGCCGTGCAGGGCCGAGATAAAGTGAATGTCGGCGTAATCAACGAAGAACAGCCGACGTTGCAGCTCGACTTTGACGTAGTCGCGCTCGCTCGGCGTCATGCCGTCCCACTTGTTGATCGCGATGACCAGCGCACGACCCGATTCGATAGCAAAACCCAGCAGGTTGAGGTCGTGATCGACCACGCCTTCGCGGGCGTCCATCACGAAGATCACCACGTTGGCGTCTTTGATCGCCTGCAGGGTTTTGACCACGGAGAATTTTTCGACTTCTTCATGGATCTTGCCGCGCTTGCGCACACCGGCGGTGTCGATCAGCGTGTACTTCTCTTCATTCCGTTCAAACGGGATGTAGATACTGTCGCGGGTGGTGCCGGGCTGGTCATAGACGATAACCCGGTCTTCACCGAGCATGCGGTTGACCAGGGTCGACTTGCCAACGTTCGGACGACCGATGATGGCGATCTTGATCCCGTCTTTTTCGCTTGGGCCAGGAATGCGCTTGGCTTCCTCGCCTTCGGCAACGATCTCTTCTTCGCCTTCTTCCGGCTCTTCTTCGTCACGCGGGAAATCGCCCAAGGCGATTTCCAGCATCTGCGTGATGCCACGGCCGTGAGCACCGGCGATCGGGATCGCGTGGCCCATGCCCAGCGGCGCGAATTCAGCGCGGGCCATTTCCGGGTCGATGTTGTCGACCTTGTTGGCAACCACGAAAGAACGCTTGTTACGTTTGCGCAGGTGCTCGGCGATCATCTGGTCAGCGGCGGTGAAACCGGCCTTGGCATCTACCAGGAACAGCACAACATCCGCTTCTTCAATAGCCAGCAGCGACTGCTCGGCCATTTTTTCGTCCATACCGTGCTCGTCACCGGAGATACCACCGGTGTCGACCAGAATGTAGGAACGCCCTTGCCACTTGGCCTCACCGTACTGGCGATCACGGGTCAGACCGGACAAGTCGCCGACGATGGCGTCGCGAGTCCTGGTCAGGCGGTTGAACAAGGTGGACTTGCCGACGTTCGGTCGGCCCACCAGGGCGATTACGGGAACCATGCGGCTCTCCACTTCGTTATTTCAGAAAATACAAAAGCCGCTGCGAGGCAGCGGCTGGTGCTCGGGGCAACGCCTGTTAGCGCTGCAAGCCCCATGAATCCGGGGCCGCCTGGGGGTTTAACCCCAAGCATAGTTGTTACTTGATGGTCAGGGCTTCCAGTTTGCCGCTGTTGCCATACACATAAATCGTGTCACCCACCACCAGCGGACGGGCACGCAGGCCGTCGCTGTCGATGCGCTCACGGCCGACGAAACGACCGTCAACCTGACTCAGCAGGTGCAGATAACCTTCCAGGTCACCCACTGCAACATAGCTGGAGAACACTTCCGGAGCCGACAGTTGACGGCGAGCCAGCGAGTCGTTGCTCCACAATGCCGTGGTGGAACGCTCGTCGACGCCCTCAACGGTGCCCGAGGACAGGCTTACGTAAACGCTGCCGAAACCCTGAGCGATACCAGCATAGCTCGACGCATCGCGCTGCCAGAGTTGACGACCGCTTTCCAGGTCCAGTGCCGCAACGCGACCCTGATAACTGGCAACGTACAGCGTACCGCCCGACAGCAGCAGACCGCCGTCGATGTCGACCACGCGCTCCAGTTCCGAACGGCCTTGAGGGATCGCAATGCGTTGTTCCCAGACCGGCACGCCGTTGGAAATGTCCAGAGCGACCACTTTACCGGTCGACAGGCCAGCCACCGCGAGGCGGTTGGTCACCAGCGGAGCACTGGTGCCACGCAGGGTCAGTACGGCCGGCGTGCTGTCATACACCCAGCGCTGGGTACCGGTCGATGCATCCAGACCGATCAGACGATCGTCCTGAGTCTGCACCACTACCACGTCGCCGTTGTTGGCCGGTGGCGCGAGCACTTCGCTGTTGACGCGAGCACGCCACTTCTCTTCACCGTTGCTGGTGTCCAGAGCGACGACTTCGCCACGCAGCGTACCGATCAGCACCAGACCGTAACCCACGCCCACAGCGCCGGAGACGGGCAGCTCAAGATCCTGTTTCCATTTCACGTCGCCATTGCCACGATCCATGGCCATCACCACGCCGGTCACATCCGCGGCGTAGATGGTGTCACCGTCGATCGCCGGCACCAGCATGTTGTAGGTTTCGCCCTGACCGTCACCGATCGAACGACTCCACTGCTTTTGCAGAACCACTTCTTCTTTGAAGTCGGTCAGTTCGGCCGGTGGCAATTCTTTTTTGCTGTTGCTGCTGCAACCCGCGGCCAGAAGGGCCAGAGCCAGCAATGCTGCATGCTTCCAACGGATCACGTCACGCATCCCCTTTGGCCAGGTCGTCGAGCTTGATTTGAAGGCCACCGACCGCCGCTTCATCCGACAGTGCCGCCTTGGCTTTTTGATACGCCTTGTTCGCGTCATCGGTACGGCCCAGCTGTACCAGCAGGTCGCCCTTGAGTTCTTCGCGAGTGGCCAGGAACGCTTTGTCGGCATCGCCGTCGAGCAGTTTCAGGGCGTCATCGGCCTTGTTCTGCGCGCCGAGTACCTGCGCCAGACGCTGACGGGCGATCTCGCCCAGCGCCGGGTTGGCCGGTTTGTCGACGATGGCTTTCAGCTCGGTCGCGGCGTCATCCAGCTTGCCGCTGTCGACCGCCACTTTGGCCACAAACAGGCTGCCGTACTGCGCGTAGGCAGAACCGCCGAACTCGCTGTTGAGCTTGCCGGCCAGGTCCGCAACGCGGGCGGCATCAGGCTTGCCATCAGGCGTCAGCGTGGTTTCGAGCAATTGCTGATAGAGCACCGAGGCGCCTTGCGACTGGTTGCTCTGGTATTTGTGATATGCCTGCCAGCCGAACACGATGACCAGCGCCAACAGGCCGCCGGTGACCAGAGGTTTGCCGTTGCGTGTCCACCAGTCCTTCAAATCCGCCAACTGTTCGTCTTCGGTACTCGACACCCCAATACTCCTTAATCGCTAAATCGGCTGTTTGGACAGCTTCAACCCTGCACGACGCAGGTGGCCAGGTGAGCGGCGAGCGCATCCCAGGCAATGCTTTGTTGTTCGCCCTGGCCACGCAGGGGTTTGAAACCTACCACTTGCTGGGCCATTTCGTCGTCACCGAGGATCAGTGCGTACAACGCACCGCTCTTGTCGGCTTTCTTGAACTGGCTTTTGAAGCTGCCGGCGCCGGCATTGACTTGCAGGCGCAGGTTTGGAAGCTGATCACGAACACGCTCAGCCAGAGCCAGACCGGCCAGCTCGGCTTCTTCACCGAAGGCGCAGAGGTAGACGTCGACCTGCCGGGAGATTTCTTCCGGAATCTGCTCCAGGGTTTCCAGCATCAGCACCAGACGTTCGATGCCCATGGCGAAACCGACGCCGGTGGTCGGCTTGCCGCCCATCTGCTCGACCAGACCGTCGTAACGACCACCCGCGCAAACAGTGCCTTGGGCTCCGAGCTTGTCGGTGACCCATTCGAAAACGGTTTTGCTGTAGTAGTCGAGGCCGCGAACCAGCTTCGGGTTGAGCACGTAAGGAATGCCGACAGCATCCAGGCGCGATTTCAAACCTTCGAAGTGCGCACGCGACTCGTCATCGAGGTAGTCGGCCATTTTCGGCGCATCAACCAGCACCGCTTGAGTGTCGGCATTTTTCGTGTCGAGCACGCGCAGCGGGTTGGTTTTCAGGCGACGCTGGCTGTCTTCGTCGAGCTTGTCGTGGTGCGCCGAGAGGTACTCGACCAGCGCTTCACGATAACGCCCACGGGACTCGCTGGTGCCGAGGCTGTTGAGTTCGAGTTTGACCGCATCACGAATACCCAGCTCGCCCCACAGGCGCCAGGTCATGATGATCAGCTCGGCGTCGATGTCCGGACCGTCGAGGTTGAACACTTCAAGACCGATCTGGTGGAACTGGCGATAACGGCCTTTCTGCGGACGCTCGTGGCGGAACATCGGGCCGATGTACCAGAGTTTCTGCACCTGGCCACCGCCGGTGATGCCATGCTCAAGCACAGCACGCACGCATGCCGCGGTGCCTTCCGGACGCAGGGTCAGGGAGTCGCCGTTGCGGTCTTCGAAGGTGTACATCTCTTTTTCGACGATATCGGTCACTTCACCGATCGAGCGTTTGAACAGCTCGGTGAATTCAACGATAGGCATGCGGATCTGCTTGTAACCGTAGTTATCCAGCAGACGCGCAACAGTGCCCTCGAAATAACGCCACAACGGGGTCTGTTCGGGCAGGATGTCGTTCATGCCACGAATGGCTTGCAATGACTTGCTCACTTTAAATCCTTAAATTCGTTCGGCTCTACAGTCAGGGTCAGCCGCGCGCAATTACGGCAGCGTCAGCTTCGACCTTTTCGGCCGCTTTCTGGCGGATCAGCTTTTCCAGCTCGTCCACCAGATTGTCATTCGTCAGTTTCTGCGACGGCTTGCCATCGATGTAAATCAGGTTGGGCGTGCCGCCGGTCAAGCCGATATGGGCTTCCTTGGCTTCGCCGGGGCCGTTGACCACACAACCGATCACCGCGACATCCAGCGGCACCAGCAGGTCTTCAAGGCGCCCTTCCAGCTCGTTCATGGTTTTCACCACATCGAAGTTCTGCCGCGAGCAGCTCGGGCAGGCGATGAAGTTGATGCCACGTGAACGCAGATGCAAAGACTTGAGAATGTCGTAACCGACCTTCACTTCCTCGACCGGGTCGGCCGCCAGCGAGATGCGGATAGTATCGCCAATCCCCTCGGCGAGCAGCATACCTAGGCCCACGGCGGATTTCACTGTGCCCGAACGCAATCCACCGGCTTCGGTGATGCCCAGGTGCAGCGGCTGAACGATTTCTTTCGCCAGCAAGCGGTAGGCTTCGACGGCCATGAACACGTCGGAAGCCTTCACGCTGACCTTGAAGTCCTGGAAATTCAGGCGTTCGAGGTGTTCAACGTGGCGCAGGGCGGACTCGACCAGCGCGGCTGGCGTTGGCTCGCCGTATTTCTTTTGCAGGTCTTTTTCCAGGGAACCGGCGTTGACGCCGATGCGGATCGGAATGCCGCGATCACGCGCAGCATCGACCACCGCGCGAACACGGTCTTCACGACCGATGTTGCCCGGGTTGATACGCAGGCAGTCCACGCCCAGTTCGGCCACGCGCAGAGCGATCTTGTAGTCGAAGTGGATGTCGGCAACCAGCGGCACCTTGACCAGTTGTTTGATCTTGCCGAACGCCTCGGCGGCGTCCATATCCGGTACCGAAACGCGGACGATGTCGACGCCGGCGGCTTCCAGACGGTTGATTTGCGCAACAGTGGCGGCAACGTCATTGGTGTCGCTATTGGTCATGCTCTGCACCGCGATCGGCGCATCGCCGCCCACCGGTACGTTGCCGACCCAGATCTTGCGCGAAACGCGACGTTTGATTGGAGATTCGCCGTGCATGACTTATTGACCCAACTTCAGGCGAGCAGTCTCGCCACTGGTGAACGGAGCGATATCGACCGGCTGGCCGTTGTAGCTGACCTGTGCGGCCCGGGCAACGCCCAGACGTACGTTAAGCGGCGGCTTGCCGGAAACGGTGACGCTGTCGCCTTTATGCTTCAGACCACTGAAAATCACTTTGCCACGGCCATCGGTCACTTGTGCCCAGCAATCAGCACTGAACTGCAGCTGGACCTGACCGTCGCCTGCCACCGGAGCGGCCGCTTCTGCGGTTGGCGCGGCAGTAGCAGGAGCAACCGGCGCAGTGGTGGTCGGTGCTGGAGTCGCGGGAACGTTTGGTGCCGGGGTTGCCGGGGTGGCGACAACCGGTGCTGGCGTATGAGCAGGGGCGGTCGTCGGTGCAGCCGGCGCAACCGGTGCGGCCGGAGTGGTTGCCGGGGTGGTAGCTTCGGCACCGGTCGATTCAGCGGTGGTTTCAGACTGAGGCAGTGCCAGAGCTGTAGAAGTATCGGCCTGATTCTCTTCGACAGCCTGGTCTTCCGGCTCGTCGATCGGGTGAATCTGAGTCGTGCCGTCAGCACCTTCGACTTCAACGTGTTCAGGCGCCAGGGACGTCAGGTCCTTGGTGCGCTGGGATGTCTGATCCTGCCACCAGACGAAACCGCCGCCGATGACCGCGATCAGCAACAGCAGGCTGACAATCCGCAAAATGGTGTGGGAAACCCGCACTGGCTCTTCGATACGACCCAAAGCGTGAACGTTGCTGCCCTGGGAGTCGGTCCCGGTGGACTGGTCGAACTGCTGAACCAGAACGGTCTGGTCCATGCCGAGCAACTTGGCATAGGCGCGAATGTAACCGCGAGCGAAGGTATGCCCCGGCAGCTTGTCGAAAGCGCCGGCTTCAAGATTGCTCAGGGAAGTCACGGTGAGGTTGAGCTTGAGGGCCACTTCGGCCAGCGACCAGCCATTGCTTTCGCGGGCCTGGCGCAGGGTCTCACCGGGGTTAACGCGATTCGCTGCTACAACTTCGGGATGCGCCGCTTTCATCATTGCTCCGACAGGTATTGCTGATATTCCGGCGTACCGGGATAGAGTCGTTTTAATTGCAGGCCATAACTGGCGGCCTTGTCGCGATCTTCAAACACTTTTGCCAGCCGAACGCCGAGCAATAGACTACGTGCATTTTGTTCGGTCAGCAGGCTGAATCGGTCGTAATAGTCACGCGCGGGCACATAATGCCTGTCTTCGAAGGACAACTCAGCCATTTCCAGCAATGCGCGTGGTTGTTGGCGATTCAACCGCAGCGCCTTTTCCAGTTGCTGCTGCGCCAGATCACGCTGACCGAGCTTCGCCGCCGTCATGCCGAGGTTTTCGAACACACGCGAACGCTCAGGATACAGGGTATCGGCGGCGGCCTGCTCAAAACGCTCGTAGGCCTCTTTATAACGCTGCTGTTCGTAGAGAAAACTGCCGTAGTTGTTGAGGATGCGCGCATCGGCAGGACGGGAGGACAACGCCTTGCGGAAGTGTTCGTCGGCCAGCTCAGGCTCCATTTCGGACTGAAACACCAGCCCGAGGGCAGCGTTGGCGTCAGGATCGGAACCGTCGATTTCCAGCGCCTTCTTCAACGGCACCTTGGCCCGCTCGCTCATGCCTTGCTGCAAGTACCCCAGCCCCAACTGCACGTAGGCAGCCCGCGCTTCATCGCGGCCCTTGCTGGTCTTCATCGGGTTGTAGTCACCCGACAGGACACAACCAGCACACAGGCTGGCCAACAGCAACAGCAGCGCAAAGCGCAGGGACATAGAGATCCTCTCTTAATTTGTGTTCGCGGCGTTCTGTGCCAGATCGCTGTCGGCGCTCAACTCGCGCACGGCGATGTAACGTTCGCTGCGACGGGTGCGATCCAGCACCTGCCCTACCAATTGACCACATGCAGCGTCGATGTCTTCACCACGGGTGGTGCGGACGGTGACGTTGAAACCGGCCTGATGCAACTGATCCTGGAAACGACGGATCGCGTTGTTGCTCGGACGCTCGTACCCGGAATGCGGGAACGGGTTGAACGGAATCAGGTTGATCTTGCACGGGATATCTTTCAGCAGCGCGATCATTTCCACCGCGTGCTCGACCTTGTCGTTGATGTCCTTGAGCAAGGTGTACTCGATAGTCAGCACACGCTTCTCGCCAAGGGCGGACATGTAGCGCTGGCACGACTCGAGCAGCATCTTAAGCGGATATTTCTTGTTGATCGGCACCAATTGGTTACGCAATGCGTCATTCGGTGCGTGCAGGGACAACGCCAGGGAAACGTCGATGTGCTTGGCCAGCTCATCGATCATCGGCACCACACCCGACGTGGACAGGGTCACGCGGCGCTTGGAAATCCCGTAGCCGAGGTCATCCATCATCAGATGCATGGCGGCGACGACGTTGTCGAAGTTCAGCAATGGCTCACCCATGCCCATCATCACCACGTTGGTGATGGCACGGTCGACGGTTGCCGGGACACTGCCGAAAGATTTGTTGGCAATCCACACCTGGCCGATCACTTCGGCGGCGGTGAGGTTGCTATTGAAGCCTTGCTTGCCGGTGGAGCAGAAACTGCAATCCAGGGCACAGCCTGCCTGGGACGAAACGCACAATGTGCCGCGCTTGCCCTGGGGAATGTACACGGTCTCGACGCAGCTGCCGGACGCCACGCGCACCACCCACTTACGGGTGCCGTCGCTGGAGATGTCCTCGCTGACCACTTCCGGACCACGGACCTCGGCAATAGCCTTGAGCTTGTCGCGCAAGGCCTTGCTGACGTTCGTCATGGCGTCGAAATCATCGACGCCAAAGTGGTGAATCCATTTCATTACCTGACCGGCACGGAAACGCTTCTCCCCGATTGAGTCGAAGAATTTTTCCATTTCCTGTTGAGTCAGACCCAGCAGGTTGGTTTTTACAGTCGATGTAGTCATGGATTCACCTTCACTCTTAAGCCAATGCTTAGCGAGTGGTTACTTCAGTAGCTGCGAAGAAGTACGAGATTTCACGAGCAGCTGCGGCTTCGGAGTCCGAACCGTGAACAGCGTTGGCGTCGATGGAATCAGCGAAGTCAGCGCGGATGGTGCCGGCAGCAGCTTCTTTAGGGTTGGTAGCGCCCATCAGCTCACGGTTCAGAGCGATAGCGTTTTCGCCTTCCAGAACCTGAACAACAACAGGACCGGAGATCATGAAAGCAACCAGGTCGCCGAAGAAACCACGAGCGCTGTGCTCAGCGTAGAAGCCTTCAGCTTCAGCTTTGGACAGTTGCTTCAGTTTCGAAGCTACAACGCGCAGGCCGGCTTTTTCGAAACGAGTGGTGATTTCGCCGATGACGTTTTTTGCAACAGCGTCAGGCTTGATGATGGAGAAAGTGCGTTGAACAGCCATGGTGTAACTCCAGAAACGGTAATTTGCGAAAAATTAAACCCGCGAATTATACGCGGGTTCTTGGGTATTGCCTAACCTGCGAGGACGATCAGTCCAATTCTTCAGCCCAGAGCGTCTGAACTGCTTCCAACACCTTCTCGCCAACACGGCCAGAGGTATTGTCGAAATCCGGCAGCTCTTTGATCCATTGCTGTAGATCGACGAAATTGACAGAAAACGGATCTACACCCGGTTTGGCCTCGGCCAGTTCTTCTGCAATACGTTGAACATCATTCCAACCGTAGCTCATGACAGTCTTACCAGTCAGTGCGGCGCTTCGGCCGCATGGTTAAGCGAATATTTCGGAATTTCGACGGTGATGTCTTCTTCACCAACGATAGCCTGGCAAGCCAGACGCGATTGCGCTTCCAGACCCCAGGCGCGATCGAGGAAATCTTCTTCCAGCTCGTCAGCCTCTTCCATCGAGTCGAAACCCTCGCGGATGATGCAGTGGCAGGTGGTGCAAGCACACACGCCGCCGCAGGCGCTTTCCATCTCGATGTGGTGTTCGTGGGCCAATTCGAGAATCGAGGTGCCGGGCGCAGCCTCGACCACCATGCCTTCAGGGCAGAACTTCTCGTGGGGCAGAAAAATGACCTGCGGCATCAGATATCCTCGATTTCATTCAGATTGCGCCCCGACAGAGCGGCTTTCACCGTCAAATCCATGCGGCGGGCAGCAAAAGCATCGGTCACTTGCGACAGACGCTTGGTCTGCTGCTCGATGGCGTAACCATCGGTACCTTTCATCAGTTCGGCCAGTTCCTGCAACTGCAAGTCGATAACCATGCGCTCTTCGGCGTCGAGCAAACGCTCGCCATCCGCCTCGAGAGCGCCCTGCACCGCTTCGATCAGGCGCTGGGCATCGACTTGCTGCTCACGCAGAACGCGGGCGACCTTGTCGTCATTGGCGTGCTGGAACGAATCTTTGAGCATTTTGGCGATTTCGCCGTCGGTCAGACCGTAGGACGGCTTGACCTGAATGCTCGCCTCAACACCCGAACCCAACTCACGGGCGGAAACGCTGAGCAGACCGTCGGCATCGACCTGGAAGGTCACGCGAATCTTCGCAGCGCCGGCAACCATCGCCGGAATACCGCGCAATTCGAAGCGCGCCAGCGAACGGCAGTCACTGATCAGCTCGCGCTCACCTTGCAGGACGTGGATCGCCATGGCCGACTGGCCGTCTTTATACGTAGTGAAATCTTGCGCTCGTGCGACGGGGATGGTGGTGTTACGCGGAATCACCTTCTCCATCAGGCCGCCCATGGTTTCCAGCCCCAGGGACAGCGGAATCACGTCGAGCAGCAGCAGTTCGCCGCCATCGCGCTTGTTGCCAGCCAGCGTATCAGCCTGGATCGCGGCACCGATGGCCACCACTTGATCCGGATCGATTTCAGTCAGAGGCTGACGACCGAAGGCTTCGGCAACGGCTTCGCGAACACGCGGCACGCGAGTCGAACCGCCGACCATAACCACGGCGTGCACGTCTTCCAGCTCAATACCGGAATCGCGAACGGCGCGGCGGCAGGCTTTCAGGCTACGCGCGACCATTGGCTCGATCAGCGCATCGAAGGCTTCGCGGGTCAGCGGCGCTTTCCAGTCGCCGTAGGCCACTTCAACGCTGGCCGCATCGGTCAGGGCTTCTTTGGCCGCGCAAGCGGTTTGCAGCAGATTGCGTTGTGCGCCCGGATCGAGATCAGCGGACAGGCCGGCGCTCTCGATAATCCAGCCGGCAATCGCGTGATCGAAGTCATCGCCGCCCAGCGCGCTGTCGCCGCCAGTGGCCAGCACTTCGAAAACACCGCCGGTCAGACGCAGAATGGAAATATCGAAAGTACCGCCGCCGAGGTCATAAATAGCGACCAGGCCTTCAGCGTGTTGATCCAGACCGTACGCCACAGCGGCCGCAGTCGGCTCATTGAGCAGACGCAGCACGTTCAGACCGGCGAGTTTCGCCGCATCTTTAGTGGCTTGGCGCTGAGCATCGTCGAAATACGCCGGAACGGTGATCACCGCGCCAACCAGTTCGCCACCCAGGGTCGCTTCAGCGCGCTGGCGCAGGACCTTGAGGATATCGGCGGAGACTTCGACCGGGCTTTTCGGGCCTTGCACGGTATCGATGAACGGCATGTGCGATTCGCCACCGACAAAGCGGTATGGCAGTTGCTCGCCCAATTGCTTGACGTCGGACAGACCACGACCCATCAAGCGCTTGACCGACAGCACGGTGTTCAAAGGATCGGAAGCGGCGGCCAGCTTGGCCGACTCGCCGACTTCGACGCGATCGGCGTGGTAACGCACAGCGGACGGCAGGATGACCTGCCCGTTTGCGTCGGCCAACGGCTCGGAAAGACCACTGCGCAACGCAGCGACCAGCGAATTGGTAGTGCCCAAGTCGATGCCCACAGCCAGACGACGCTGGTGCGGTTGAGGACTTTGGCCGGGTTCGGCGATCTGCAGTAGGGCCATCGTGATCAGGACTTATCTGTATATCAGGCGTGCGACCGGAGCGGCACTGGGTTAATCGTCGAGGCGCTCTTCTAACTGGCGCACTTCGTAGGTGAGCTTGTCGAGGAACTGCATGCGCCGCATCAGGCGTTCAGCCTGTTCGCGTTGCGCCGCATCATCCCAACAGGCTGCGAAGCTTTCATTGAGTTCTTCCTGAGCCACTTTCAAGCGCCGCTTGAACACGGCGACGCCGTCGAGGTTGGCACTGTCCTGGAGGTCTTCGAGTTCTTCGCGCCATTGCATCTGCTGCAGAAGAAACTCGGGATCATGGACCGTGACTTCCATCGGCACCTCATGCCCGCTGATGGTCAGCAGGTAGCGTGCGCGCTGGGCCGGACTCTTGAGCGTCTGATAGGCGTCGTTGAGCCGCGCAGACTGCTCGAGTGCCGACCGCTGCTCACGCTCGGAAGCGTCGGCAAAGCGGTCAGGATGAACGCCGCGCGCCAACTCACGATAGCGCGTGGCCAACTGCTCGAGATCCAGACGGAAACCCGGTTGCAGCTCGAATAAAGCGAAATGACAAGGAATACCCACGACAAGCCTCAGATGTTGAAGCTTTCGCCGCAGCCACATTCACCGCGTACGTTGGGATTGTTGAACTTGAAGCCTTCGTTCAACCCTTCCTTGACGAAATCGAGCTCGGTGCCGTCCAGGTAGGCCAGGCTTTTCGGGTCGATGATCACTTTTTCGCCGTGACTCTCGAACACCTGATCCTCTGCAACCACCTCGTCGACAAACTCCAGCACGTAGGCAAGGCCGGAACAGCCTGTGGTGCGAACACCCAGACGAATCCCTTCACCTTTGCCGCGCCCGTCGAGGGAGCGCCGCACGTGTCGAGCAGCCGCTTCTGTCATGCTGATAGCCATCGGTGACTCCTTACTCGTCGCCAAATCCAGAAAGTCAGATCAAGCCTTTCTTCTGCTTGTAATCGCGAACAGCCGCTTTGATAGCGTCTTCAGCCAGTACCGAGCAGTGAATTTTCACTGGCGGCAGGGCCAGTTCTTCGGCCAGCTGGGTGTTCTTGATGGTTTCGGCTTCGTCCAGGGTCTTGCCCTTCATCCACTCGGTGGCGAGGGAGCTGGAAGCGATGGCCGAACCGCAGCCGTAGGTCTTGAACTTGGCATCTTCGATGATGCCGGCGTCGTTGACCTTGATTTGCAGACGCATCACGTCGCCGCACGCCGGAGCGCCGACCATGCCGGTGCCGACATCAGGATCTTCCGCGTTCATCTTGCCGACGTTGCGCGGGTTTTCGTAGTGGTCGATGACCTTTTCGCTGTAAGCCATGATTCTAATCCTCACTCATCAGGGCCGCTCTTGAGACCCTGCAACTGCGCTGCGTAAACCGCCGCGTCGCTACAGGATCTGTATCTGGCGGCTTCTATATTTAGTGTGCCGCCCACTCGATTTTCGAGATATCGACGCCGTCTTTATACATGTCCCACAGCGGCGACAAAGCGCGCAGCTTGGTAACGGCCTCGCAGACTTTCTGCGCGGCGTAGTCGATTTCTTCTTCGGTGGTGAAACGGCCGAAGGTGAAGCGGATCGAGCTGTGTGCCAGTTCGTCGTTGCGGCCCAGGGCGCGCAGTACGTACGAAGGCTCCAGCGATGCCGAGGTGCACGCCGAACCGGACGATACCGCCAGATCCTTGAGCGCCATGATCAGCGACTCGCCTTCAACGTAGTTGAAGCTCAGGTTCAGGTTGTGCGGAACGCGGGCGGTCAGGCTGCCGTTGACGTACAGCTCTTCCAGATGCTCGACCTGCTTGTAGAAACGGTCGCTCAAGGCTTTGATACGGACGTTTTCAGCCGCCATGTCTTCTTTGGCCACGCGGAACGCTTCGCCCATGCCGACGATCTGGTGGGTCGCCAGGGTGCCGGAACGCATGCCACGCTCGTGACCGCCGCCGTGCATGGTCGCTTCGATGCGCACACGCGGCTTACGGCTGACGTACAGTGCGCCGATGCCTTTAGGGCCGTAGGTTTTGTGGGCGGAGAACGACATCATGTCGACTTTCAGTTTCTGCAGGTCGATCTCGACCTTGCCAGTGGACTGAGCGGCGTCGACGTGGAACAGAATGCCCTTGGCGCGGAGCATTTCGCCGATCGCGGCGATGTCGTTGACGGTGCCGATTTCGTTGTTCACGTGCATCACGGAGACCAGGATGGTGTCTTCGCGCAGCGCAGCTTCAATCATGGCCGGGGTGATCAGACCGTCTTCGGTCGGCTCGAGGTAGGTGACCTCGAAACCTTCACGCTCCAGTTGGCGCATGGTGTCGAGGACAGCCTTGTGCTCGATCTTGGAGGTGATCAGGTGCTTGCCCTTGGAGCCGTAGAAATGCGCCGCACCCTTGATTGCCAGGTTGTCGGACTCGGTGGCACCGGAGGTCCAGACGATTTCGCGCGGATCGGCGTTGACCAGATCGGCCACCTGACGACGGGCGTTTTCGACCGACTCTTCAGCCTTCCAGCCGAACACGTGGGAACGGGACGCCGGGTTACCGAAGTTTCCGTCGACCAGCAGGCATTCACTCATCTTTTGCGCAACACGCGGATCAACCGGGGTGGTCGCAGAGTAATCAAGGTAAATCGGCAATTTCATGGACTATCTCCTAAATCAGGGCTGGCGTGCCGCTAGCTCTCTGGCTGTCATTCGACGGCGGACGCTTCAATCTTGTCCAGGCGTGGCGCCTTGCTGTTGCAACGGCGCTGGTCCTGACGCTGGGCTACTTCTTGCACCTCACGGCGAGTCACAAGATCAGCCAAGCTGATACCACTTAGAAATTCGTGAATCTGCAGGCTCAAATCGCACCACAGATGGTGGGTCAGGCAGGTGTCGCCGGAATGGCAATCGCCCTGGCCCTGGCATTTGGTGGCATCGACCGATTCGTTTACCGCATCGATCACTTGAGCGACCTGGATGCCCTGCATGTCACGGGACAACTGGTAGCCACCACCCGGGCCGCGAACACTGGAAACCAGGTTGCTGCGGCGCAGCTTGGCGAACAGCTGTTCGAGGTAGGACAGGGAGATGCCTTGGCGCTCGGAGATATCGGCCAGGGACACGGGCCCGTGCTGCGCGTGCAACGCCAGGTCAAGCATGGCGGTCACGGCGTATCGGCCTTTTGTAGTCAGTCGCATGGACAGTTACCACGGAGTTCAGAATGGGGCGAGTATGCAATTCCCGAGTATTTAAGTCAACTTTAAGACCTAGTACTTTAGTCAGGATTACCCGCAAAAGAGCGCGCGCATCATAGCAAAGGCTGGCGGCATGCAGCCAGCAGTACCGCGTGATCGTTCTTCGCGAGCAAGCTCGCTCCCACAAGGGCAATACATTCCAATGTGCGAGCGAGCTTGCTCGCGAAGGCAGCGGCGCGGTTTAGCTAGCCTGACTCTGATCCTTACCCTTCACGCAGGCGAAGTCTTCTTCACGCAGCTCAGGCAGATCCTTCGCACAGTAATTGCTGCCCAGATCCTTCAGCGCACCGCACATCCCTTCCAGCCGTCCGTCCACCGCTTGCAGGTGGTCGAGCAGCTGACCGATGGCGCGCGCCACCGGGTCGGGCATGTCTTCGCTGACGCCGTAGGCATCGAAGCCAATCTTCTCGGCCATGGCCTTGCGCTTGGCGTCCTGCTCTTCGTCGGATTTGACGATGATCCGCCCGGGAATACCGACAACAGTGGCGCCCGGCGGCACTTCTTTAGTCACCACGGCGTTGGAACCGACCTTGGCACCGGCGCCGACCGTGAACGGACCGAGCACTTTCGCGCCCGCCCCCACAACCACACCATCGCCCAGCGTCGGGTGACGCTTGCCCTTGTTCCAGCTGGTACCACCCAGGGTCACGCCCTGATAGATGGTCACGTCATCACCAATCTCGGCGGTTTCGCCAATGACGATGCCCATACCGTGGTCAATAAAGAAGCGTCGACCAACCTTGGCCCCCGGATGAATCTCGATCCCGGTCAACCAGCGACCGAAGTTCGACACCAACCGCGCCAGCCATTTCAGTTCATTGCGCCACAACATGCCGGCCAGTCGATGGATCCAGATCGCATGCATGCCGGGGTAGCAGGTCAGGACTTCAAAAGCGTTACGCGCCGCCGGGTCTCGATGGAATACGCTCTGGATATCTTCACGCAAACGCTCAAACATCATTTAGTCCTTCCGCTTTAGAAGCTCACCACGGGCCGCTTTTTGGGTTTCCGTGAGGATGCCACGCAAAATATTCATTTCCGCCCGGCTGACCGAGCTGCGTCCGTACAACCGGCGCAGGCGCGCCATCAAGTGCCGTGGTTTTTCCGGATCGAGGAATTCGATGGCGACCAGCGTCTGCTCCAGATGCTCATAAAAGCGCTCCAGCTCATCCATGGTCGCCAGCTCGGCGCTTTTCACCGAGGCCACTTCCTCTTTCTCGATCTTGCTCGGCTGACCTTGTGCAGCCAGCCAGGCCATGCGCACTTCGTAGCTCAACACCTGCACCGCCGCGCCCAGGTTCAGCGAACTGAACTCCGGGTCGGAGGGGATGTGCACGTGAAAGTGACATCGCTGCAGCTCTTCGTTGGTCAGACCGGAATCTTCACGACCGAACACCAGCGCAATTTCGGCGCCCTGCCCGGCTTCCTCGACCACTTTGGTGCCGCACTCGCGCGGATCCAGCAGCGGCCAAGGGATTCGACGGTCACGGGCGCTGGTGCCAAGCACCAGATTGCAGCCGACCAAGGCGTCTTCCAACGTGGCGACGACCTGTGCGTTTTCAAGGATGTCACCGGCACCGGAAGCACGAGCATCGGCTTCGTGGTGCGGGAAGACCCGCGGTTCGACCAGCACCAGCCGCGACAGACCCATGTTTTTCATGGCGCGCGCGGCCCCGCCGATGTTGCCGGGGTGGCTGGTATTGACCAGGACGACACGAATGTTCTGCAGCAAGGGAGGCGCTCTCGGACACAGGAAAGGGGTGCAAATCTTACAGAACAGCCTACCGTTAAGCTATGAAAGCGAACAGCGTCCTTCACCTGAAGAAAAGTTCTGATAGAATGCGCGGCTTTCTTTAACAACCTTAGGTGACACATCCATGCAGCCCATGCTGAATATCGCGCTGCGCGCCGCCCGCAGCGCCAGTGAACTGATCTTCCGCTCCATCGAGCGCCTGGATACCATCAAGGTCGACGAAAAAGACGCCAAGGATTATGTATCCGAGGTCGATCGCGCCGCCGAACAGAAAATCATCGACGCCCTGCGCAAGGCTTACCCGAACCACTCGATCCAGGGTGAAGAGACTGGCCTGCACGCCGGCACCGGCATCGAAGGCGAAGAGTACCTGTGGATCATCGACCCACTGGACGGCACCACCAACTTCCTGCGTGGCATTCCGCACTTCGCGGTCAGCATTGCCTGTAAGTACCGTGGCCGCCTGGAGCACGCAGTGGTTCTGGACCCGGTTCGCCAGGAAGAATTCACCGCCAGCCGTGGTCGCGGCGCTCAACTGAACGGTCGTCGTCTGCGCGTCAGCGGCCGCACCAGCCTCGACGGCGCCCTGCTGGGTACCGGCTTCCCGTTCCGTGACGACCAGATGGACAACCTCGACAACTACCTGGGCATGTTCCGCGCCCTGGTTGGCCAGACTGCCGGTATCCGCCGTGCCGGTTCGGCGAGCCTGGACCTGGCTTATGTGGCTGCCGGTCGTTTCGATGCATTCTGGGAGTCGGGCCTGTCCGAGTGGGACATGGCTGCAGGCGCCCTGCTGATTCAAGAAGCTGGCGGCCTGGTGAGCGACTTCACCGGCGGTCACGACTTCCTTGAAAAAGGTCACATCGTTGCCGGCAACACCAAATGCTTCAAGGCAGTGCTGACGGCGATCCAGCCGCACCTGCCGGCTTCGCTGAAGCGCTAAGCTTCCGGCGAAACGCGAAAAGCACCTTTCGGGGTGCTTTTTTTATGCTTGCATTCAGACCAACACAAATCCTTGTGGGAGCGAGCTTGCTCGCGAAAGCGGTGGAACAGCCTGCATAGATTCTGAATGCCAGACCGCATTCGCGAGCAAGCTCGCTCCCACAGGGGATCCGGGGTTAGCCAAAAATGGCGGGCACAAAAAAGCACCCCGCAGGGTGCTTCTTTTTAAAACAGTCGGTCTTTACTGACCCGGCTCATTCTGCGACAGAATCAACTTGCCTTCCTTGTCGACCGGAATCTGGTTGCCCGGATCGCGGTCCATCCGCACTTTGCCTTCCTTGCCATCAAGCGAGTAACGCACGTCGTACCCGACGACTTTGTCGCTGATGTCATTGACCGTGTTGCAGCGGGTTTGCGTGGTGGTATAGGTGTCACGCTCTTGCATGCCCTCCTGCACCTTGTTGCCCGCATAACCACCACCGACCGCACCGGCCACCGTGGCAATTTTCTTGCCGGTGCCGCCACCAATCTGATTACCCAGCAAACCACCTGCCAGCGCACCGACGACGGTACCGGCAATCTGGTGTTGATCTTTTACCGGTGCCTGACGAGTCACTGTCACGTCCTTGCACACTTCACGTGGAGTCTTGATCTGTGTTTTAACCGGTTCAACGGCCAATACTTGCGCATACTCAGGGCCGCTTTTAACCAGGCTGTAGGTGGCAACAGCACCCCCGGCAGTCACACCGACAGCACCCAATACCGCACCAACCAGCAACGACTTGTTCACATGAACCTCCTGACCATCACATGCGGGACGCGCCCGCGCTTCTCCCAGCCTTGGAGCATAAAAAAAGGCGCGAGTTCAACTCGCGCCTTTCTTGGGCTGACAGCCGGGAAAACGATGGCCGTTATGGACGGTCGTCGACTTCCTTTTCGGTGTTGGCCGGAGGAATCAGATCCTCGGTGGTCAGGTTCAGCCAGATCAGCACCACGTTAGCGATGTAGATCGACGAGTAGGTACCCGCCAGAACACCGATAAACAGCGCGATCGAGAAGCCGAACAGGTTGTCACCGCCGAAGAACAGCAGTGCCGCGATCGCCAGCAAGGTGGAGATCGACGTCGCCATGGTGCGCAGCAGGGTTTGCGTGGTCGAGATATTGATGTTCTCGATCAGCGTTGCCTTGCGCAGCACACGGAAGTTCTCACGAACCCGGTCGAATACCACGATGGTGTCGTTCAGCGAGTAACCGATGATCGCCAGCACCGCCGCCAGCACGGTCAGATCGAAAGTGATCTGGAAGTACGACAGGATACCGATGGTCACGATCACGTCGTGAATCAGCGAAACGATGGCGCCGACCGCGAACTTCCACTGAAAGCGGAAAGCCAGGTAGATCAGGATGCCGCCGAGCGCCAGCAGCATGCCGAGGCCGCCCTGGTCACGCAGTTCTTCACCGACCTGCGGGCCGACGAACTCGACACGCTTGACCGTTGCCGGGTTGTCGCCGCCGACCTTCAGCAGCGCTTCCGCCACCTGATGGCCCAGTTGCGGGTCTTCACCTGGCATGCGCACCAGCAGATCTGTAGTCGCACCGAAGCTCTGCACGATTGCTTCGTGGTAACCCGACGTCGCCAGCTGCTCACGCACCTTGGTAACGTCGGCCGGACGC
This sequence comes from Pseudomonas viridiflava, assembly GCF_900582195.1. Taxonomy (GTDB): domain Bacteria; phylum Pseudomonadota; class Gammaproteobacteria; order Pseudomonadales; family Pseudomonadaceae; genus Aquipseudomonas. The sequence continues at coordinate 953,590 of NZ_UTHA01000001.1, read as the reverse complement.
TCGTAGGTCAGCTCGATGAGCGTACCGCCGGTGAAGTCCAGACCCCAGTTCATACCCTTGGTCACGACACTGAACATAGCCAGCAACGTGAGAAACACTGTGACGCCGAACGCGAAGTTGCGAACGCCCATGAAGTTGATTGTACGTAACATGGCAGCCCCTTAAATCCACAACTTCTTGAAGTCACGTCCGCCGAAGATCAGGTTGACCATTGCGCGGGTCACCATGATGGCCGTGAACATCGAGGTAAAGATCCCGAGGGACATGGTCACTGCGAAACCTTTGACCGGGCCGGTGCCCATCGCAAAGAGAATCCCGCCGACCAACAACGTAGTCAGGTTGGCATCGAGAATCGCGGTGAATGCCCGGCCGAAGCCTTCGTTGATTGCACGCTGCACGGTCATGCCGGCGGCGATCTCTTCACGGATCCGCGAGAAGATCAGCACGTTGGCGTCGACCGCCATACCCATGGTCAGCACGATACCGGCGATACCCGGCAGGGTCAGCGTTGCACCCAGCAGCGACATCAGGGCCAGCAGCAGCACCATGTTCACCGCCAGTGCGACGGTGGCGATGATGCCGAAGAAGCGGTAGATGGCGATGATGAACAGCGACACGAACAGCATGCCCCACAGCGACGCATCGATACCTTTGGTGATGTTGTCAGCACCCAGGCTCGGGCCGATGGTGCGCTCTTCAGCGAAGTACATCGGTGCGGCCAGACCACCGGCACGCAGCAGCAGCGCCAGTTCGGACGACTCGCCCTGACCGTTCAGGCCAGTGATGCGGAACTGAGCACCCAGCGGCGACTGGATGGTCGCCAGGCTGATGATCTTCTTCTCTTCTTTGAACGTTTGAACGGCAACGTCTTTCTCGACGCCATCGACCACTTGCTTGGTGTAAGTGGTGACCGGACGCTGCTCGATGAAGATCACCGCCATGCTGCGACCGACGTTCGAACGGGTGGCGCGGCTCATCAGCTCGCCACCGTGACCATCCAGACGGATGTTCACTTCTGGTGTGCCGTGTTCGCCAAAACCAGCCTTGGCATCGGTAACCTGGTCACCAGTGATGATCAGACCACGCTCGATCTGAGCTGGCGGACGATTGCCTTCACGGAACTCGAAGGTTTCAGAGGTGGCTTTCGAAGCACCCGGCTCAGCAGCCAGACGGAACTCAAGGTTGGCCGTCTTGCCGAGAATACGCTTGGCTTCGGCAGTGTCCTGCACGCCCGGCAGCTCAACCACGATGCGGTTGGCGCCCTGACGCTGAACGATCGGTTCGGCAACACCCAGCTCGTTGACGCGGTTACGTACCGTGGTCAAGTTCTGCTTGATGGAGTATTCACGGATTTCCGCCAGCTTGGCCGGGGTCATCGCCAGACGCAGCACCGGTTGACCGTTGAGGTCGGCCGGAACAATGTCGAAATCGTTGAAGTTCTTGCGGATCAGTGCACGGGCCTGTTCGCGGGAATCTTCATCGCTGAAGCCCAGCTGAATGGCACCGCCCAGTTGCGGCAGGCTGCGATAGCGCAGCTTCTCTTTGCGCAGCAAGCTCTTGACGTCGCCTTCGTAGACTTTCAGGCGTGCATCGAGGGCTTTATCCATGTCCACTTCCAGCAGGAAGTGCACACCACCGGACAAGTCCAGACCCAGCTTCATCGGGTGCGCGCCCAGATTGCGCAGCCATTGCGGGGTGGTCTGTGCCAGGTTCAGCGCGACGACGTAGTCATCACCCAACGCCTTGCGCACAACGTCTTTGGCCGGCAGCTGGTCTTCAGCCTTGCTCAGACGGATCAGACCGCCCTTGCCGTTGGCGGCCAGCGTGGCTGCCTTGACGTTGATCCCGGACTCCTTGAGCGCAGTGCTCACACGATCCAGATCAGCCTGATTGACTTGCAGCGCAGTGCTTGCGCCGCTGACCTGAATGGCCGGGTCATCGGGGTATAGATTCGGAGCGGAATAAATCAGACCGATCGCCAGCACCGCCAGGATCAGAATGTATTTCCACAGAGGATATTTGTTCAGCATCACGCCGCCCGTTATGAACGCGGGGCGCCTTGCGCGCCCCGTCGATTGAGTAGAAGTTGTTGCTTCAGATCGCTTTCAGCGTGCCTTTTGGCAGCGTGGCGGCGATGGCGCCTTTCTGGAACTTCATTTCCACGGTGTCGGAAACTTCCAGAACCACGAAGTCATCGGCCACTTTGGTGATCTTGCCAGCGATGCCGCCGGTGGTGACCACTTCGTCGCCCTTCTGCAGGCTGCTCAGCAGGTTCTTCTGCTCTTTGGCGCGCTTGGCCTGTGGACGCCAGATCATCAGGTAGAAGATGACCAGGAAGCCGACCAGGAAAATCCACTCGAAACCGCCGCCCATTGGGCCGGCAGCAGCCGGTGCAGCCGCGTCAGCCATGGCGTTAGAGATAAAAAAGCTCATTTAGCACTCCAGTTGCAAATGTTGAATCTTGGGGTCAGAAAACTCAGTCCAAAGGCGGAACGGGGAGCCCGCGTTTGGCGTAGAAGGCATCGACAAAGGCGGCCAATGTACCCTGTTGAATAGCCTCGCGCAAACCAGCCATCAGCACCTGATAATGGCGCAAGTTATGGATGGTATTGAGCATGCTTCCCAGCATTTCGCCGCACTTGTCCAGGTGATGCAGATAAGCGCGGGAGAAGTTCTGGCAGGTATAGCAATCGCAGGTCGGATCCAGCGGCGATTCATCATGGCGATGGAACGCGTTACGGATCTTCAGCACGCCTGTATCAATGAACAGATGCCCATTGCGGGCATTACGGGTTGGCATCACGCAATCGAACATGTCCACACCGCGGCGCACACCCTCAACCAGATCTTCCGGTTTGCCAACGCCCATAAGGTAACGAGGTTTGTCAGCCGGCATCATGCCCGGCAGATAATCCAATACTTTGATCATTTCGTGCTTCGGCTCGCCCACCGACAGACCGCCGATAGCGAGGCCATCGAAGCCGATCTTGTCGAGACCTTCGAGCGAGCGCATGCGCAGATCCTGGTGCATGCCGCCCTGAACGATACCGAACAGCGCCGCGGTGTTGTCACCGTGGGCATTTTTCGAGCGCTGAGCCCAGCGCAGCGACAATTCCATCGAAATGCGCGCGACATCTTCGTCAGCCGGGTACGGCGTGCATTCGTCGAAAATCATCACGATGTCGGAGCCGAGATCGCGCTGCACCTGCATCGACTCTTCCGGGCCCATGAACACTTTGGCGCCGTCGACCGGAGAGGCGAAGGTCACGCCCTCCTCCTTGATCTTGCGCATCGCGCCGAGGCTGAACACCTGGAAACCACCGGAGTCGGTGAGGATCGGGCCTTTCCACTGCATGAAATCGTGCAGGTCGCCGTGTTCCTTGATCACTTGAGTGCCAGGGCGCAGCCACAGGTGGAAGGTGTTGCCGAGAATGATTTCTGCACCGGTGGCAACGATGTCACGCGGCAACATGCCCTTGACCGTGCCGTAAGTGCCCACCGGCATGAACGCCGGGGTCTCGACGGTGCCACGCGGGAAGGTCAGGCGACCACGCCGGGCCTTGCCATCGGTGGCCAGAAGTTCAAAGGACATGCGACATTCGCGACTCATTCTGTTTCCTCTGGGCCGGTTTCTTTAGGGGCAGTAGGTGCGGGATTACGGGTGATGAACATCGCATCACCGTAGCTGAAAAAGCGGTAACCGTTGTCGACGGCAGCCTTGTAGGCGGCCATGGTCTCGGGATAACCGGCAAACGCCGAAACCAGCATCAACAGCGTCGATTCCGGCAAATGGAAATTGGTCACCAGGGCGTCGACCACATGGAACGGCCGGCCCGGGAAGATAAAGATATCGGTGTCGCCACTGAACGGCTTGAGCACGCCATCGCGCGCGGCGCTTTCCAGCGAGCGCACGCTGGTGGTGCCGACGGCAATCACGCGACCACCGCGCGCACGGCACGCTGCGACCGCATCGACCACGTCCTGGCCAACTTCCAGCCACTCGGTGTGCATGTGGTGATCTTCAAGCTTCTCGACGCGCACCGGCTGGAACGTCCCCGCGCCCACGTGCAGCGTGACGAACGTGGTCTCGACGCCCTTGGCGGCAATCGCTTCCATCAGCGACTGATCGAAATGCAGCCCGGCCGTCGGCGCCGCCACCGCACCGAGTTTCTCGGCGTACACGGTCTGATAACGCTCGCGATCCGAGCCTTCGTCCGGGCGGTCTATATAAGGAGGCAACGGCATGTGCCCGACGCGATCGAGCAGGGGCAACACTTCTTCAGCGAAGCCCAGCTCGAACAACGCATCGTGACGCGCAAGCATTTCTGCCTCGCCACCGCCGTCGATCAGGATCTTCGAACCCGGCTTCGGCGACTTGCTGGAGCGCACATGGGCCAGCACGCGATGCGTATCGAGCACCCGCTCAACGAGGATTTCCAGCTTGCCGCCGGACGCTTTCTGCCCGAACAGCCGCGCCGGAATCACCCGGGTATTGTTGAACACCATCAAATCGCCCGGGCGCAAATGCTCAAGCAAATCAGTGAATTGACGGTGTGCGAGGGCGCCGCTCGGCCCGTCAAGGGTCAGCAGGCGACTACCGCGACGCTCGGCCAAAGGGTGGCGGGCGATCAGCGAATCAGGGAGCTCGAAAGTAAAGTCAGCAACGCGCATGATGGGGTTCGTCTAGCAGGGCCGGAAAGTCTAGCGGAAATATCGAAAATTCTCTATGTACCTGATTGACCGACGGTAATCTCATCTCTATACTTCGCCGCCATTGAGCCCTGATGGCGGAATTGGTAGACGCGGCGGATTCAAAATCCGTTTTCGAAAGGAGTGGGAGTTCGAGTCTCCCTCGGGGCACCAAAATTAAGAAAGGTCTTGCTTAGCAAGGCCTTTTTTTTCGTCTGTCGGAAAGTGGACGCGCAATGCTGAAAGCTCAACACCGCGCGGGTCGCACGTGACATGGCACGGACTCAGGTGTCGGACTCGTTTGCAGGCTCAGCCTGAGCACTTCCCCCAAACAACCGCTCCGCTATCGCCCGCCCCCGCTCCAGCCCCTCCTCCGTCAACCAGACCGACTTGTTCCTGTTCACCGGGTTACTGATGAAACCCTGTTCATGCAATCGGTTCATGATCTCGAAGTCGAACCCTTTCCAGGCATTGCCGTCGTCGGAGCTGAGTGCCGCCAACAGGGCAAGCACGGCGTCTTCCATCAGTTTGTCGTCGTATTCCATGGTCGTCACTCCATTCGTATCCAACAGTTAACGTCGAGTGTGTGAAGGCTCACCATAATACTCGCCGGCCTCCGATGGAAATGCCGCTCAATCCCGTGAAGGTTATTGATCGGCTTCAGTATGCCCGGCCTCGCCTTTGGGCTGCACTTGTTGATCCCGCTCCGTATAATCCCGCCACTCTGAAGGCAGCCCAGCGCATCCTGCACCTAACGGTGGCTGCCTCCAGTCATCAACTCTCACACTGACGGACGTCGCTAAAGGCACCCCATGGAAACGTCACTGGAAACAGTCGCCCTTTTCTCCCTCAAACTCGCTTACGAGGAAGAAGGCCTGAGCCCGATTCTACGGGATGACATGGTCATGGGTGATTACCAGAAAGACGTGTTCGAATTGCTGGTGCGGCGCGGAGATGTCGAGACCATTCAGTTCAAAGTGAATGAATGCCTGCGTCTGGCAATGGATGCCTTGGGCGGTGTTGAAAAACCGTTAGGGCGTGAACTTTACAAACTTTCAACTGAGGTCAGAAAGGCTCAGTCGATGGAGCAGCTCAGTGAGCCGCTCCTGATACTCAGGGACTATTTGAAAGCCATTCAGTAACACCTGAGACATTCTATTTCCGCTGTTCTTTAAGTAGTAATTACTGTCCTGACTCCATCATGGCCGCAGGGCGGCTTTGAAAGTTAACCTTCGCCTGATATTTCACCATTTCCAAAAGCGACTTGTATGCATCTGCATCCTTTATTGGGCCTGCTCTATTTTCTGTAATGTATAAAAGCCCTTCCTCCGTTTGCAGAATGACGATGTATTGCATGTTCGGACCAAATACAGCATCAGAATCATCAGACGTAAAAGTAGCGGTGATTCGCTCCCCAGATTTCAACGTTTGCGGCAAACCATAGACTTCGCTCGTCGCTAACTGCCCACTCACCGTCTGGCTAAGGCCTGAACCGGGATTGACCACCAGTACAGAAACAGTGGGCATAAATGTCAAAGAGCTTTGACCAGCATTGTTTGCTGTTACGACAAATGTAGCAGGACGTGATTTAGCCCCCTCCTTGAAATCGGGTCGCGAGACGGTTAATTGGGTATAGATCTTGGGAACGCCTTTCTTGTAATTTCGGTACTCCTGAAAGGTACTCAATCCAGCGCCCCACAACCCAAAAGCAATAGCGAAGACGATACCAATTTTCTGCCATGTATCCGACGACCAACCACTCATTCTTGACCCCTTATTAAATTTAAATTATCGGACTCGCGCGCCCGAACTACTTCAGGAGATGACTTGAAATATATTTCGAAATCTCCACCATCGAGGTCTTCCCGGTGAATTCGAACTTCACTTTCCCCAGTGACGAAAAGTAGATCTCCAGCTCCGAATCCAGATCGAAGGTGCCCGAGGTTTCCACGGAGTAGGCGACGATGTTCTTGTACGGCAAGGACGTGAAATCCTTCTTGCTGCCGGTAATGCCCTGAACGTTGACCGCGATGATGCGTTTGTTGGTAAACACCACGCCGTCACGCATGGCCTTGTAAGAGTCGATCACTTCCTCGCCGTCGAGCAACAGCGCGCTTACGCGTTCGGCGTACTCATCGTTCTGCTTGAGCTTGAAGAAGCCTTTGTTGTTGAAGTCGATCATCTGTCCATCCTCATATTCAAGAAAACATCCCGGTATTTCTTTGGTTCAACGACGGGCTTTCAACACGCGGATATCGGTTGGAAAGCCATCGGCGCCAACAAGCTTCTTCCAGCCCAGATACTGAAACTCGCCCTTCTCATCAATGTAATCGCCCTTCTCCACGGATCGGCCACCAACCACCGCTACGCGCTTCACTTCGCCACAACCGCCGTCAGAAGGCCGAACCGTATAGATCACATACGGCTTCACGTATTGGGTGGCGCGGAAGTATTGGCCGCAGATTTCGTCGACGGTGATCAGCATGGTTTTCAGGCGTGCTTCGCCGTCGGTGTCTTCGTGCAGTTTCAGGAAAGATATATCACCGACGTCGCTGTAGCCGAGGGCGCGGGCGCGTTGGTATTCGGGGGAGTTCTGGTGGGCAATGCGGCCCTCCTCCGCGGCACCTTGCATTTTTGCGGCGAACTCGGCTTTGCCTTGGGCGATCATCGCTTCAGCCTGGCCCGCTACGTTTTCGCATTGTGCAAATTCCCGGGAGCCGAGGTGATTGGGCGTCAGGTTCGAGCGGTGTTCATTCATGGTCTGCAGGTTGCTTTCCAGGGCAAACATCACGTCGTAGGCGGTGGTGCGACCGCTCTGTACGTCGGCCATTTTTTCCTGCACGCGCTGGCAGTTGCCGGCGTAATACTTCCAGCTGTTTTCCGGGTGTTCTTGCACGGCGGCCAATGCGGGGGCCATTGCAGCGGCGAGTGTGATTGCGCAGAGCAGGCGCAAGCAATGGGTACTGACTGGCATGGGTAGTCCGTTACGGAGATGGGCAGTGGCGCGACGCTACTATTTTGCTATCGTGCCGTCCACTGCCAGTAATGAGGTCGCCAACGCCTCGATGGAGTCGATTTTCAGAGGGAGATACACCTTGATGGCCGTGTTGTACTTTTTCGTCTGGGCAGCCGTTTGGGCTTGGGTCGTGCAGACCCGTGGTGCCTGGAACCTGATCCTCGCCAACCTGGCGGGTGCTGCCAGCGGCTTTATCGTAGCGATGATTTTTTCGGTGGTCTGCTCAGGCCTTTTTCCGGCGCACGTGTCTCCTTCGCCGGAGAACCTGGCCAGTAGCGTGTTGCAAATAATCACCACATTCGGCGTGCTGGCGGGTGTCTGGATGTGGCTGGTCAGACGTCCTCAGCCAGAGCATCCGTTGGCCCGGCAACTTTTCGCCGGTATCTGTGGGCTGGCTGCTGGTGTGACGACGCTGGCGTTTTTCGCGCTTAATTTTCACTGAGCACCGCTTTCGTCACTGGCATTACACGTCTGTTTTGTTATCTTGCCGCCCATCGTCAGCGTTCACCTTGGGCGTGCGTTGATTTCAGGTTTGGAAGGTTTAAGGAAAGGATCAAATGGAGTTTCTGCGTTTTCTGGCGATTGTCGCGGTTTGGGGGTTCATGTGGCGCTGGGTGGTCAAGAACCGTGGCAGCTGGAATATTTTCTACGGCAATATCGTCGGCGCAGCGGGTGGTTTCATTGTCGCGATGGTGGTGCTGTCGATCACGTTGTCGTTGTTTCCTTCGTCGCATGACTATGAACCGGCGCAGGCTGAAAACGCACAAGTCATCGAGCCGACCTCTCTATTGCCTGAAGCCGAGGCAGTCACACCCGCTGCCGAACTGAAGGATGCGCCGGCTTTTGCGGCCATCGAGCCGGATGACAAGCCCTCTCCCGCCGACTCTGCGCTGTTGCCGAATTACGCCAGCCGAGCGCCTAAATCAATCGGGTTACAGACTGTGCTGGATCAAAGCGACTATGACGGTCGCATGGCCCTGGCAGCGCTGAACAAGAAATTGCGTGGCGACGCACAGGCCGACAAGTCGATGATCGCGTATGTCATGTGCAGCCCGTTTGTGACCAGCACGTTGCGCTTTCCCGCTTCGGCGCGTTTTGCTGACAGCAAAGCGCTGGTCAGCCATCGCTTTAAGGATCAGGTCTACACCTTCAACAACACCGTCACCGCACGCAACATGAACGGCGACGATGTCACCTACCGTTTCGATTGCTCCGTGCAAGAGCAGCCGCGAGTGGACGCGCTACCTGCGCAATGGCGTTTGTTGGCGCTGAAAGTGCAAAAAGCCGACTCTTAAGGCTTATTTAAGGGTTCAAGGCGCCGGCTGCGCTATCATCGCCGGCCTGTGCGCCTTGAGCTTTGCCCTCGATGTCTTCGACACCCGCTGACCTGATCCCGCTGCCTCCTGTCCTGGCCGGCCCGCTCCTGCGACGGCTGGAACCAACGCGCGTGGTCATGTGGCTGGTCGGCACGCGGCCACTGGCGCTGACCTTGCGCCTGCAAGGTGTAGGAGACATTCCTCTCGACACCGGGAAATGTACGGTCATTCCCGTAGGTCGTCAGGCGTTTGTTCACCTCATCGATGTTTCTCTCGACAGCGCCCTGCCCTGCGATACGCGGATCGACTATGACCTGCTGATCGACAATGCAGAGGGCATCGCCGACTGGGCGGCGCATCTGCTGTACGGCGATGCAACCAGTCCGAACTTCGTCCTGCGCTCGCGGATCGATCAACTGCTGCACGGCTCTTGCCGCAAGCCGCATCACCCGGCGACGGATGGTTTGCTGTGCGTCGACCAATTGCTGGCGACGGAAACCGATCCGCAACAACGCCCCGCCCTGTTAATGATGAGCGGCGATCAGGTCTACGCCGACGATGTCGCCGGCCCGATGTTGCGGGCGATTCATGCCTTGATCGAACGACTCGGCCTGTTCGACGAACACCTCGAAGGCGCCGTCGTCAGCGACAGCGCGAAGCTCTATGAACACCCGGCCAGTTACTACCACCGTGCGGATTTGTTACCAGCGCTGGAGAGCAACGAGACATTGCGCGAGCGATTTTTCGGCGGTGCGCGTAAGCCGATTTTCACCAGCAGCAGCGCTGACAATCACCTGGTGACGTTCGCCGAAGTCATGGCGATGTATCTGCTGGTGTGGTCACCGACGGCCTGGTCGCTGATCAATCCGCAAGCGCCCTTACTGACGCCCGAACGCCTCAAGCGCTACACCCTCGAACAGACTCGCATCGACGCCTTCAAGGCTGGATTGGACAAGGTCGCCCGCGCGCTCGCGCATCTGCCGAGCCTGATGATTTTCGATGATCACGACATCACCGACGACTGGAACCTGTCGGCGCAATGGGAGGAAACGGCCTACGGCCATCCGTTCTCCAAACGCATCATCGGCAATGCTCTGATCGCCTATATGTTGTGTCAGGGCTGGGGCAATAATCCCGATGCGTTCAAGGATGTGCTGGGGAAAACCCTGAGCCTTAGCGCCAGCGGGGATGATCAGTACCTCGACAGCCCGGTGCAGGACGATTTGATCGATAACCTGCTGCGCTTTCAGCATTGGCATTTCGTACTGCCAACCAGTCCGGCACTGGTGGTCATCGACACGCGCACCCGACGCTGGCGCAGTGAGATGGCGCTCAAGCAACCGTCGGGCCTGCTCGATTGGGAGGCGTTGAGCGAACTGCAACAGGAACTGCTCGATCACCCGTCAGCGATCATCGTTTCCCCGGCGCCGATCTTCGGCGTGAAGCTGATTGAAACCGTGCAAAAGGTCTTCAGTTGGTGCGGTTTTCCGCTGCTGGTCGACGCAGAAAACTGGATGGCCCATCGCGGCGCGGCGCAGGTAATCCTGAACATTTTCCGCCACTCCCGCACGCCGGGTAACTACGTGGTGCTGTCCGGCGATGTGCATTATTCCTTCGTCTACGAAGTACTTATCCGACACCGCAAGGCCGGGCCGCGGATCTGGCAGATCACCAGCAGCGGGATCAAGAACGAGTTTCCGAAAAGCCTGCTGGAATGGTTCGACCGCCTCAACCGCTGGCTCTACTCGCCACGCTCCCCGCTGAACTGGTTTACCAAACGCCGCCGCATGCGCATCGTGCCGTATACGCCCGAGCATGCTGAGGCAGGTGAACGGCTGTGGAATTCGGCGGGGATCGGTCAGGTGTTTTTCAATGAACAGGGACAGCCGCGCGAGATCATTCAGCACAATTCGAATGGCAAGGCGAAGACGCGGATGCTGGCGCCGGATCTGGCGGATTATCCGGACTAGAGGCTCCCACAGGGTTATCGGATATCCATTAATTCGCGGAAACAATCCGTCCAATTCCTCTGACAATCATCTCCACCTCCCGCTCATCAATCGTCAACGGTGGCAGCAGCCGTATCGTCTTGCCCCGCGTGACGTTGATCAACAGCCCATGATCCCGCGCCGCGATCAGGGTCAGATCACGCACCGGTTGTTTCAGCTCGATACCGATCATCAAGCCCTGCCCGCGAATCGCCAGCACATTGGGATTGTCCGCCAGTTCTGCACGCAGACGAGTCAACAGCCGCTCCCCCTGAATCCGGGCGTTTTCCAGCAGGCCCTGCTCTTCGATGATATCCAGCACCGTGCAACCGACCCGACACGCCAGTGGATTGCCGCCAAAGGTGCTGCCATGGCTGCCGGGCGTAAACAGATCCGCCGCCCTGCCCCGGGCCAGGCAAGCGCCGATCGGCACGCCATTGCCCAGTCCTTTTGCCAGGGTCATGACGTCCGGGACAATGCCTTCATGTTGAAACGCGAACCAATGCCCGGTGCGGCCGATGCCGGTCTGGATTTCATCGAGCATCAATAACCACGCATGGCGATTGCACAGTTCACGCAGGGCTTTCAGGTAACCCGGCGGCGCGAGCTGCACACCGCTTTCGCCCTGGATTGGCTCGACCAGAATCGCGACGATGCGCTCGCCGTGCTTTTGCTGCAGCTGCTCCAGCGCTGCGAGATCACCAAATGGCACTTTGATGAAATCCCCCGGCAATTCATTGAAACCCAGGCGCACCGCCGGGCCATCGCTCGCCGACAAAGTGCCGAGTGTGCGGCCGTGGAAGGCGTTGGCCATGACCACCACCAGTGGTTGTTCAATGCCCTTGCGCCAGCCGTACAAACGCGCGAGTTTCAACGCCGTTTCATTGGCTTCGGCCCCCGAATTATTGAAGAACGCCCGCTCCATCCCCGACAGCTCGGTCAGCCGCTTGGCCAGTTGTTGCTGCCAGTCGATGCTGTACAGATTCGACGTGTGCAGCAGCAATCCCGCCTGCTCGCTGATCGCCGAAACAATTCGCGGGTGTGAGTGGCCGACATTGGTCACCGCCACACCGGCAACTGCATCGAGATACTCGCGACCGGCCTGATCCCACAGGCGAGTGCCCAGGCCTTTGGTGAAACTCAAGGCCAGTGGTTGGTAGGTGTTCATCAGGGCGGCGGTCATGACTTCAAACTCCAGTGCAGGGCGGTGTGCTGGCAGTATGGTTAGCCAGCAAAACTGGATAAACTCGGCAAAACTTCATTCATTTAAAAGCAGGACTTGATAATGGACCTGTTCCAGTCAATGAGCGTGTACGTCAAAGTCGTCGAAGCCGGGAGCATGACTGCGGCCGCGTTGCAGTGCGACATGTCGACGACCATGGTTGGCAATCACCTGCGTGCGCTGGAACAACGGCTCGGTGTGCAACTGCTGCAACGCACCACTCGCCGTCAGCGCCTCACTGAATTCGGCAGTGTTTATTACCAGCGCTGTCTGGAAGTGTTGGGATTGGTCGCCGATTCCGAACGCCTCGCCGAGCAGACCCTCGATCAACCCCGGGGCATGCTGCGCCTTACCGCGCCGCTGACGTTCGGCGTTGAACGGCTGGCGCCGGCGCTGAGTGAATTTTCGTTGCTGTATCCGCAGGTCAAACTCGATGTGGTGCTGACCAACAGCCGTCCCGATCTGCTGGAGAGCGGCCTGGATGTGGCGTTTCGGCTGGGCAATTTCGAGCAGTCCAACCTGATCGCCCGGCCCTTGATCGACTACACCCTGACCGTGTGCGCCTCGCCGCACTATGTCGCCCGGCGCGGCATGCCGAAAACCCCGGAAGACCTGCAACAACACGACTGCCTGTCGTTCGCCTATCCCGCCGGCGATGACTGGCAATCGGTGGAAAAGCGCTGGCGCCTCGGCGGGCCCGAAGGGGAAATCATGGTCGATGTCAGCGGGCCTATGCTGATCAACAGCTCTGCCGGTTTACATCAGGCTGCCCGCACCGGCATGGGCATCGTGATGCTGCCGGATGCGCTGGTGGAACAAGACCTGCGTGAAGGCCGACTGGTGAAGGTAATCGCCGACTTCCAGCCACCCAGCCGACCGATGCATCTGCTCTACGCGCCGGATCGTTATCGTTTGCCGAAATTGCGCCGGTTCGTGGAGTTCGCGATGCAGACGTGGGGGAAATCCTGAGGCTGCCCGCTGAATCCTTCCATGAAAAATCGCTGACAAGGACCCCAACAGCAGATGAACAACACACTCAACGTACGCGATTTACTACCCGCCGAAACAGAATCGGTGCGGCAGTTTCTCGGGCAGCATGGCTGGGGCCATCGCACCGGCTCAGCTGAACACTTCGCCCTGCTGATCAAGAACTCTCAGCGCACCGCCGTCGCCGTCGAGGGTGAGCAGATCATCGGATTCGCTCGCGGGATCAGCGACGGTCTGTCCAACGGATACCTGTCGATGGTGGTGGTCGATGACCAGCATCGGCGGGCGGGGATTGGCCGCGCACTGGTCGAGCACATCATGGGCGACAATCCCGAAATTACCTGGGTGCTACGTGCCGGGCGCGAAGGTGCAGAGGCCTTTTTTGCCAGCCTGGGGTTTGAGACCTCGGTGATCGCCATGGAACGGCCGCGCCTGAAATAGTGCACGCCAGGAAAAAACTCGACCGGCAGACCGTTGCTCCGTGACAACGCCGCCCCGCTCCCCTAAATTAGTCGGCCTGAAAAAGCCCTCGGTTTTCTCATCTCCACTCCAGTTTAAAAGTAGTGAAATTTCAATGTCCGATTTCAACACCGCTGAATCCGTAGTCACCGAATCGTCCAAAGCGGAATACGAAAACTCCATCAATCTTTCACAACACCTGCCACAAGCCAAAATCATCAGCGAGATGGTCCTGGACGCGTTCCAGTCGACCCGCGAAAGCGACCAGATCCGCGAGTTGCGCGCGGCGATCCGTCAGGCTCACGACAGTTTCGATGACGACAAGGCCTACGAGCTGATGGGCGAACTCAAGGCACTGAAAGACGCCGAAGCCGCCGACCTCGCCGCCCTTGAGGACCTCAGCAGCAAGTTCTCGATCGGCCGCATCCTGTCCAGCTTCAAGGACGATCCGGCGTTCCAGGAAATCGTTTACGGCCTCGCGCTGAAAGTGCTGAACCAGACCCATCAGGCGATCAGTAATCCGAGCGGCGGCAAGAGCAAGGCTGCGAAGAAGAAAGAAGTCGAAATCTTCACCATCAGCAAGGACGGCATCAGCGTGACCTTGCCACTGCGCACGCCACGCTCGCGCCTGAACGTTGACCGTGCAGCGCTGGAGTTCCTCGGCTTCAACTTCGTCGGTGAAGGCGAAGAAGCGGAGCTGGAAAGCGAAGTCTTCGTCGACAACGCGGGGACCGAACAGGCAGTGAACCGCAAGAACATCATCACCGCGCTGCAACAGCAGACTGCGTTTGATGGGTATAGCATCGCCGCGCAGTAATAGCGCGGCCGCTGTACGAAAAAGCCCCGCACTGAGATTCAGGCGGGGCTTTTTGGTTTTAGGTTGGGGACTAGTGGAATGGCGTAAATCCCAGCCCCTCACCCCAGCCCTCTCCCGAGGGAGAGGGAGCCGATTTGTGTGATTTTCAAACCTGAGTTCGGCTCGATACTTCAGGTCGGCGTACACCTTGAGAGCACTTCGGTCAGTCCCCTCTCCCTCCGGGAGAGGGTTAGGGTGAGGGCAAGCCGTGAAGTCACCCTCAAGCCGAAGGATGCAACGCTACAATCATGTCCACTTCAATCGCCGCGTTCTTCGGCAACTGATACACACCGACCGTGGTGCGCGTGTGCCGGCCGGCATCACCAAGCACATGACTGAACACGTCCGACGCACCGTTGGCGACTTCGCTCAGGTCAACGAAGTCCGGCGTCGACTTCACGTAAACAGTGACCCGCAACAACGCCTTGATCTTGTCCAGCGAACCCACCGCATCGACGATCAGCGCCAGGCAACGCATCGCACTGATGCTCGCGGCGGCTTGCGCATCCTTGAGGGTCAGCTCCAGTCCGACGCGACCCGGATACTGAATCTTGCCGTTAGTGCGCGGCACCATACCGCTGATGTACAGCTCATCATGATGACGGATCAGCGGCGCGTAATTGCCGCCGGCGGTGTTCTCACCATAGATGTCGTAGTTCAGCTCTTGGGCCAGGGCAATAAAACGCTCGTCGCAGGTCGTCCTCGCAGTCATTTCGCCTAGCCTTTTCGATTGAATCCACAAGTTCCGACAGTTGAGCGCCACACCATAGGCACGGACAAGCCATCGACATATCTGGATCCAAATCTAGGGCTTTTGAGAGCGCTCCGCAACTTGCCCCTGCAGATGTTGATTCCAAAGGCGTTGGCGGTTTCGGGCGTACGAATATCCGTCAGGCCAGTACATCGCTACGATTGTCCTGAACAGTGACTCGGCCTAAGGTCAACATGGCTCCTGACTAAAAAATGCGCCCATGCGGCACGGGTGAGATTGGTATCTAGCTGTTTATTTGCAGTTATAGCGATTTATCACTATAACTATCAATAAGTTCGTATGAGATTTAGCTTTGGACAAAAATACCAATCCCTTCAATCCTGGAGCAGGCGTCTCACCACCCGAGCTGGCAGGCAGATCCGAGGTGCTGGAAACGGCGGATACAGCACTTGCTCGCACGAAACGTGGAAAGCACGCCAAGTCCCTTATGATCCTGGGATTACGGGGTGTCGGGAAAACGGTGCTTCTGAATCAAATCAAGGATCGGGCTATTGCCTTGGGCTATCTAGCCGAAATGCAGGAAGCCCACGATGGCGCAGAGTTAAAGCAACTGTTGATACCGGTTTTACGCCGTCTCTTGCTACGTCTGGACCGAGTGCAGAACACGGTCGAGACCGTCAAAAAAGGCATACGGGTTCTGCGCAGCTTTATTGGCAATATCACTATCGCGGCAGGTGGAGCAGAAGTAACACTGGGTGGCGACTCTGAGGCGGGTTATGCAGATAGTGGAAATCTTGAAGATGACTTGCGAGACATTCTGATAGCAACAGCAGAAGCGGCACGAGACGCAGGTCAGCCAGTAGCCATATTCATTGACGAGCTGCAGTACCTTTCCAAAGATGAGCTAGGTGCGCTTATCCGCGCAATTCACGCAATCAACCAAGCGGCCTTGCCTCTGATCCTGTTCGGCGCAGGACTTCCTCAGTTGGCCGGACAGGCAGGCGATGCCAAAAGCTATGCCGAGCGACTATTCGAGTTCCCACGGTTGGGCGCGCTATTGGAAGTGGATGCGTGGAAAGCCTTGCGTGATCCCGTTGAAGATGAGGGCGCCAGGATATCTGACGAGGCGCTGCGCGAAATCTATGAAAAGACTCATGGTTACCCCTACTTTCTCCAAGAGTGGGGTTACACCGCATGGAACATAGCGAAAGATAAAATCATTACGGAACAGGATGCGCAGGCAGCAACCGAGGAAAGCATTCGCAAGCTTGATGAGTCATTTTTCCGGGTTCGCTTTGATCGCACGACGCCTGCCGAAAGGGATTACATGCGTTGTCTGGCAGAACTGGGAGAAGGTCCGCAACGTTCTGCCGACGTAGCAAAAAAACTGGGTAGAAACGCGACGAGTCTTGGCCCGGTGCGCGATAGCCTGATTAAAAAAGGCATGATCTACAGCCCCGAATATGCACTTATCGCGTTCACTGTTCCGCTGTTCGATGAGTTCATGCGACGAGGGCCATAATCCACCCAACAAAAAACCCCGCACATCTCTCAATGTGCGGGGTTTTTCTTCAAGCCTTTGAGCCTTACGGCGCGTACGTCAGCAGCAGCTCTGCGGGCACCTTGAAGTCCAGGGACATCATGACGCTCAACGCAGTGATGGTGAAGATCGAGAACACGAACAGCTTGCGTGCCCAGACCGTGTCATCCACTGCCTTGTAGCCGGTCCAGGCCATGTACAACCAGTACATGCCCATGGCCGCGGCAACGGCGAGGTAGCTCATGCCGGCGTAACCGCTGAAGGTCAGCATCAAGGTAGCTACGAGGAACGCCAGGATGTAGAGCAGGATGTGCTTCTTGGCCACTTGAATCCCGCGCTTCACTGGCAGCACCGGAATCGATGCGGCCAGGTAATCGTTGAAGCGGAAGATCGCGATGGCGTAGGAATGCGGCATCTGCCAAAGGCTGAACATCACCAGCAACGTCAGCGCGGCCATGTCGAAGCTGTTGGTTACGGCGACGTAACCGATCACTGGCGGCATGGCGCCCGACAGACTGCCCACCAGCGTGCCGTGAACCGACTTGCGCTTGAGGTACAGGCTGTAGAAGCCGACGTAGATGATGAAGCCGATCACCGCGAACAAAGCGGCCAACGGATTGGCCACCTTGTACAACAATGCAACGCCGAGAACACCAAGGATGGTCGCGTAAACCAGAGCCAGTTTCAGGGAGATCAAGCCCTGCACCAGCACCCGGTTCTTGGTGCGTTCCATCTTCAGGTCGATGTCGCGGTCGATGCAGTTGTTGAACACGCAACCGGAGGCAACAACCAGGGATGTACCGATCATGGCAGCCAGAAACACCGCCAGATCCACATGCCCTTTCGAGGCCAGGAAAAACCCGCCTGCCACAGAAAGCACGTTACCGAAAATGATCCCCGGTTTGGTGATTTGGATAAAGTGCTTGAGCGACATCGGGTCTTACCTCACTTCGCCATCATGTAGGTGTGGATGCTGAACATGATCCACAACGACAGGCCAACCAGCAGCACGATCACGATCGCCGTAAAGACGAATGCAATCACGTTGTTACGCTGAGCAATGGAACGGTCCAGGTGCAGGAAGTAATACAGGTGAACAATCACCTGGATTACTGCGAACAACAGAACGATTGCCAGCGTGGTGGCCTTCGGCAGGCTCGGGTACATCACCAGACCGAATGGAATCACGGTCAGGATCACCGACAGGATGAAGCCAATGGCGTACGACTTTACGCTGCCGTGGCCAGCATCATGGCTGTCATGGGAGTGTGCATTAGCCATTACAGAGTCCCCATCAGGTAAACAACGGTGAATACGCAGATCCACACCACGTCCAAGAAGTGCCAGAACAGGCTCAGGCAGCTCAGACGGGTCTTGTTGGTCGCCGTCAGGCCGTGCTTGTTGACCTGGTACATCATGATGCCCATCCAGATCAGACCCGCAGATACGTGCAGACCGTGGGTACCGACCAGGGTGAAGAACGCGGACAGGAAGCCCGAACGGCTAGGACCGAAGCCCTCGGAGATCAGCAGGTGGAACTCGTTGATCTCCATGGCGATAAAGCCTGCGCCGAGCAGGAAGGTCATGAACAACCAACCCAGGACCGCCTGCTTCTTGCCTTTGTACAACGCCAGCATGGCGAAGCCGTAGGTGATCGAACTGAACAACAGCAGAGCGGTTTCGCCCAGCACGTATGGCAGTTCGAAGATGTCGTGGCCCGATGGGCCACCGGCTACGTTGTTTACCAGTACTGCGTACACCGCGAAGATCGACGCAAACAGAATGCAGTCGGTCATCAGGTAGAGCCAGAAACCGTATACGGTCATCTCGCCCGAATCGTGGTGATGGTCATCGTGCCCATGGTCACCATGGGCGTGTCCAACATTGGTCACTAAGTTCGACATGGTTTAAGCCTGTTCCAACGAGGTTTCAACACGGGTGGCACCGGCCGGGATTTTCCCTGCCGCAACCAGACGCTTGTGCTGCTCGGCTTCGATACGCTCGATCGTTTCAACCGGAACCATATAGCCCTGGTCGTCACGTGCAGCGTGGATCACGAAGTAGACGACGGTACCTACCAGGCTCGCGATCGCCAGCCACCAGATGTGCCAGATCATCGCGAAACCGAAGACGGTCAACAGTGCGCCCATCACCACGCCAGTGGCGGTGTTGTTCGGCATGTGGATCGGCTCGTACTTGGCCGGACGCTGGTACGCAGTACCGTTTTCCTTGGCTTCAGTGAACGGGTCGATGCAGTCAGCCTTTGGCAGCACAGCAAAGTTGTAGAACGGAGGTGGCGACGAGGTCGACCATTCCAGGGTGTGTGCATTCCACGGGTCACCGTGATCGCAAACGTTCTCTGGCTTGTTACGGTCACGCACGCTCACATAGAGCTGGATCAGCTGGCAGGCGATACCCACAGCGATCATCACCGCACCGAACATGGCAACGTACAGGTACGGTACCCACTCAGGGTTGGTGGTAGCGTTCAGACGACGGGTCATGCCCATGAAGCCCAGTGCATAGAGCGGCATGAACGCGACGAAGAAGCCCGAGATCCAGAACCAGAACGCTGCTTTACCCCAGCCTTCGTGCAGCTTGAAGCCGAACGCTTTCGGGAAGTAGAACGCGAAACCAGCGATGTAACCGAATACCGCACCGCCGATGATCACGTTGTGGAAGTGCGCGATCACGAACAGGCTGTTGTGCAGAACGAAGTCAGCACCCGGGATGGCCAGCAGTACGCCGGTCATGCCGCCGATGGCGAAGGTCACCATGAAGCCCAGAGTCCACAGAACCTGGCTGGTGAAGCGCAGACGGCCCTGGTAGATGGTGAACAGCCAGTTGAATAGCTTCACACCCGTCGGGATGGAAATCAGCATCGTCGCCAGACCGAAGAAGGCGTTGACGCTTGCACCCGAACCCATGGTGAAGAAGTGGTGCAGCCAAACCATGAAGCCCAGTACCGAGATCGCGCCCGAGGCGTAGATCATCGAGTGGTGGCCGAACAGTTTCTTGCCGGTGAACGCCGAGATCACTTCCGAGAAGATGCCGAATGCCGGCAGGATCAGGATGTAAACCTCAGGGTGGCCCCAGGCCCAGAACAGGTTGACGTACATCATTGGATTGCCACCAAGTTCATTGGTGAAAATGTGGAAATCCATGTAACGGTCAAGGGTCAGCAGTGCAAGGGTAGCGGTCAGGATCGGGAACGAAGCCACGATCAGAACGTTTGCCCAGGTGCAGGTCCAGGTGAAGATCGGCATGTCCATCAGTTTCATGCCAGGGGTACGCATTTTCAGTACGGTCGCGAGGAAGTTGACCCCCGTCAGCGTCGTACCTAACCCGGACAGCTGTAGCGCCCAGATGTAGTAGTCCATACCCACGCCAGGGCTGTACTGCAGACCCGACAGCGGTGGATAGGCAACCCAACCGGTCTTGGCGAATTCGCCGACGCCCAGGGACAGGTTGATCAGTACTACGCCGGATACCAGCAGCCAGAAGCTCAGGGAGTTCAGGAACGGGAACGCAACGTCACGCGCACCGATCTGCAGCGGCACTGCAAGGTTCATCAGGCCGGTGAAGAATGGCATCGCCATGAAGATGATCATGATCACACCGTGAGCGGTGAAGATCTGGTCATAGTGTTCAGGTGGCAGGTAGCCAGGCGAACCCTCGGTGGCCATGGCCAACTGGGTACGCATCATGATGGCGTCGGCAAAACCGCGCAGCAGCATGACCATGGCGACGATGATGTACATCACGCCGATTTTCTTGTGGTCAACCGAAGTCAGCCACTCGGTCCACAAGTACGTCCACTTCTTGAAGTAGGTGATTGCAGCGAACAGCGCCAGACCACCGAGGGCGATCATGGCGATGGTCACCATCACGATCGGCTCGTGGAATGGGACTGCTTCCCAACTTAATTTACCAAACATCGTTTACTCCTCTGCCCCGGCAGCTGAATGCGAACCCGCGTCAATATCCGTGGCCGCCACTTCTTTCTCTTTCTTCTCGTGCTTCAGCGGCTTGCCCGGCTTCATACCTTCGTACTTGTCGACGATGATCTGGAACTGGTTCGGCGTGACCGACGAGTAGAGCTCGACTGGGTTGTTCTGGCTCGGTTTGGCAAGGGCCGCGTATTCAGCTTGATCAAGCTGTTTAGGTGACTTCTTGACTTCACTTACCCAGGCGTCGAAATCTTCCTGAGTGGTGGAGATAGCCTTGAATTTCATACCGGTGAAACCCGCGCCGCTGTAGTTGGCGGAGATACCGTCCATTTCAGCGTTACGGTCAGCGATCAGGTGCAGCTTGGTCTGCATGCCCGCCATCGCGTAGATCTGGCCGCCCAGACCCGGGATGAAGAACGAGTTCATCACAGCGTCAGAGGTAATCTTGAAGTTGATAGGCGTGTGCGCCGGGAACACGATCTTGTTGACCGTGGCAATGCCTTGTTCCGGGTAGATGAACAGCCACTTCCAGTCCAGCGCAACGACTTCGATGGTCACTGGCTTGACGTCGGATTGAATCGGACGATACGGGTCCAGTTCGTGGGTCGAAATGTAGGTGATGTAACCCAGGGCAATGATGATCAGGACCGGGATGGTCCAGACTGCCACTTCGATTTTGGTCGAGTGCGACCATTTCGGGGTGTAGACGGCGTTCTTGTTCGACGCGCGGTACTTCCAGGCGAACAGGAAGGTCATGACGATAACCGGCACGACGACCAACAGCATCAGCAGGGTCGCGGTGATGATCAGGTTTCGCTGTTCCAGGCCAACCTGGCCCGTTGGATTGAGCAAGGTCATGTTGCAGCCTCCCAGCAACAACGTGCCGAGCAGCGGCACTAGGCCTAGTAATCTGGGGTACCTGTTTTTACTCATCTCACGACCTCTAAAGCAGCTTGCGCAATGCAGTTGGGTTTTGATCGCCAACACTTCACCCTGCCAAGGGTTGGCATTTTCTTTGGATTGAATAAGGGCCGCCCGTCGCGCGTCAGACGCTCGACAAAACCTGGGACAGCGGTCAGTTCTTATTCGAATTCGTGGTCAAAGGCCTTGTTACAGACCAATTCCATTTGGTGCGGAAAGTTGGAAGGCACCGACACCTGGGTGTCTTGAAAGCCTTTCGACTCCTCGACACCCGACTTCCTGCTCGCCTCCTTAATAAAGGCTGAACAGCGCCGGGAATTCAGTGCGGGCGATTGTAGATAGGTAGCGCCCTATACACCATGTCTTATCCCGAAATAATTTTTATCCGTTCGAGCAACAATCCATCGCCATTTTTGCAAAAGTTCCGCATCTTATCGAAATCAACTCTCAACAAAAACACCAAAAATTGTAGGTATACCCGCGTCAGTTCAGACAGCTCCGAAGGCTATTTCCGAACGCTGGAACAGCGCAAAGCCCGATAACCCAAGGCTTTTGGCCATATACCCGCGCTTGTTAAAACTGCCTGCTCTGGCACTCGCGTGCTAAAGCCGAAAAACCCCGAAACTGACCAATCCTTTTTTGTAACAACGGCCGATTCCGCCTCATCGAAGCGGCCTGCGACACCCCGTGTGTGACAACATGTCGCACACTTGCCGCACCCTCCCTTGCCGTCCGTCACGGTGTTTTCACAAACACTCTGAAAGGCAAAACGCCCCGATTGGCTGATCCGCAAATCGAGGCGTTTTCTGTATCGGCCAGACTGCCGAATAGTTGACTCAGCGCAGTGCTTTTCGGTTACGCGAGGTCAGCAGCGGCACCAGGATCACCACCAGCACGAACGCCACCAGCGCCCACTGTGCCAGCGACAGACCGAGGATCGGCGGGTACGGCGTCGAGCAGAAACCGTCGACCTGGAAGCCCAGCGGGAAGATCTTCGCCAGCGGCAGATCATCGACAATCGGCTGCAGCACATCGATGCCGCAGCTCACCGCCGGATAGAACTGGGTGTACACGTGATGCCCGGCCACACCGGCCCCGGCAATCGCGCAAATCACCACCAGCACTTCGAACACGGTGATGCTGCGACGGCTGCGCATGGCCGCGCCGATGAACGCGAACAGCGCGATCAACAGCAACGCATAGCGCTGCAAAATGCACAGTGGGCACGGTGCTTCGCCGAGCACGATCTGCATGTACAGCGCACCGCCGATCAGCGCCAGGCAGATGATGCCCAGCAGCACCAGAAAGCGCCGCTCACGGCCCAACCGAATCGTTTCCTCGCTCATCGCGTTTCCCTTATATGTCCATGGTTCAGCCGGCTCGCGGCTGAAAGTTGTCGCAAGTCTACACCGGGGGAATAAACGATAAAGCGGTTAAGAAACGATTAACCTCCCAAACTCAGTTCACAAATTCAGGCCCCATAACGGCCTTCGCGAGCAAGCTCGCTCCCACATTGGATCTGCGTCGAACACAAATCCCCTGTGGGAGCGAGCCTGCTCGCGAAGGAGGCGACTCGGTCTTAAATCATTCCAAAGCCGAGGCCGGCCCGAAGAACTCATAACGGCTCTGCTTCTCCGGCACACCCAGCGCTTTCAAATGCCGCTTGATCGCCCCCATGAAACCCTTCGGTCCAAGGAAGTACGCATCGATATCACGCTGAGCCGGCAACCACTCGCCCAGCAGCGTCTGATCCAGCATCCCGACCTTATCCGCCGCCGGGCTGACACCGTCATCTTCGGCGTAGCAGTAAAAGCGCTGGAGCTGCGGATGACGCACTGCCAAGCCATCGATCCAGTCACGAAACGCATGCACGCTGCCATTGCGCGCGCAGTGAATAAAGTGCACCGGCCGCTCGGTTTCCAGCGCCGCCTCAAGCATCGCCAGAGTCGGCGTGATGCCAACGCCGCCGCTGATCAGCACCAATGGCTTGTCGCTCGCGGTCAAGATGAACTCGCCCGATGGCGGGAACAGTTGAATGCTCGCGCCGACCTGCAATTGATCGTGCAAATAATTGGAGGCGCGGCCACCCGGTTCGCGCTTGACGCTGATGCGGTACTGACCGTTGTTGACCAAGGCCGACAACGAATAGTTGCGCCGGATTTCCTCACCATCGAGGATCAGTTTCATACCAATGTACTGACCCGGTTCGGCCGCGAGGATCGGACCTTTATCGGCAGGTTCAAAGTAGAACGAAGTGATCTCCGCGCTCTCCTCGACCCTGGCCGCGACAATGAACTCGCGCGCCCCGCGCCAGCCGCCGACGGCTTGTTCTTTCTGGTCATAGATCGCGGTTTCGGCGCCGATCAGGATGTCCGCCAGTTGGCCGTACGCCGCGCCCCAGGCGCTCATCACTTCTGGTGTGGCGATCTCTTCGCCGAGCACTTCGGAAATCGCGCGCAGCAGGCAGGCGCCGACAATCGGGTAGTGCTCCGGGAGGATCTGCAAGGCCACGTGCTTGTTGATGATCTTCGCCACCAGATCGCCCAACTGGTCGAGCTGATCGATGTGCCGCGCGTACATCAATACGCCGTTGGCCAGGGCACGCGGCTGGTCGCCGCTGGCCTGGTGGGCCTGGTTGAACAACGGGCGGACTTCCGGGTATTCAGAGAGCATCATGCGGTAGAAGTGAGTGATCAGCGCTTCACCGCCGCTCTCCAGCAGAGGCACGGTGGCTTTGACGATGGCACGATCCTGGACGCTAAGCATAAGAATGACTCCTGAGCTTTCTTGAAAAGTTACTTTAGGGTTATCAGGTTTCGTGCCAACTTATTTATCCATATAAATCAATGGGTTGAAAACAACGTAGTCATAACGACTCAAAGACCTTTATAGTCATCCGGACTACATCTTGTCTCTTTGACTACAAGGCCATGACCGCCAAATCCCTGCTCACCGCCCTGCTCCCTCTCGTCTCCGACCTGTCCCGCGAACTGCCCGAGGGCGAGCGTTACCGACGCCTGCTCGAAGCCATGCGCGCCCTGCTGCCCTGCGATGCGGCGGCGTTATTGCGCCTCGACGGCGAAGCGCTGGTGCCGCTGGCGGTGGACGGCTTGAGCACCGACACCCTTGGCCGGCGCTTCAAAGTCAGCGAGCACCCGCGCTTCGAGATTCTGCTGAGCGGCGCCGGGCCGACGCGGTTCGCCGCCGACAGCGACTTGCCCGATCCTTACGACGGTTTGGTCGACGGCCTCGACGAACACCTCGAAGTCCACGATTGCCTCGGCTGTCCTTTATTCGTCGATGAAAAACTCTGGGGTCTGATCACCCTCGACGCTCTCGACCCCGAGCGTTTCGAGCCGATCGAACTCGATGCCCTGCAAGCCTTCGCCAGCCTCGCTTCGGCCACGGTCAACGCCGCCGAACGCATTCAACGCCTGGCCAATCGCGCTGAAGACGAACACCAGCGCGCCGAGGTTTATCGCCAGGCCAGCGGCCAGCAGAACCGCGAAATGATCGGCCAGAGCAAAGCGCTGAAAAAACTGGTGGAGGAAATCCATCTGGTCGGCGGCAGCGATCTGACCGTGTTGATCACCGGCGAAACCGGGGTCGGCAAAGAGCTGGTCGCCCAGGCCATTCACGCAGCATCCCCGCGCGCCGACAAACCGATCATCAGCCTCAACTGCGCCGCGCTGCCGGATACGCTGGTAGAAAGTGAGCTGTTCGGCCATGTGCGCGGCGCCTTCACCGGCGCCACCAGTGACCGTCGCGGCAAGTTCGAACTAGCCAATGGCGGCACGCTGTTTCTCGATGAGGTCGGCGAACTGTCGCTGACCGTGCAGGCGAAATTGCTGCGTGTTTTGCAGAGCGGCCAGTTACAACGATTGGGGTCGGACAAGGAGCATCAGGTCGATGTGCGCCTGATTGCCGCGACCAACCGCGACCTGGCCGAAGAAGTGCGCAGCGGTCGCTATCGTGCCGACTTCTACCATCGCCTCAGCGTGTACCCGCTGCGCGTGCCGGCGCTGCGTGATCGCGGCCGTGATGTGTTGTTGCTCAGTGGTTTCTTCCTCGAGCAGAACCGTTCGCGCATGGGCCTCAACAGCCTGCGCCTGAACGGCGACGCCCAGGAAGCACTGCTCGCCTACACTTGGCCGGGCAACGTGCGTGAGCTTGAGCACTTGATCGGCCGCAGCGCGTTGAAGGCGCTGGGCAACTGCAAGGTGCGACCGAAGATCCTCAGTTTGAGCGCGGCGGATCTGGATTTACCGCGTGAGGTTGTGGATAACTCGGTTGAGGCGGGTGCCGGTGTCGTGGCGGAAATGCCGCTGATCAGCGGGGATTTGCGCAGTGCGACCGAACAGTATCAGCGGCGCTTGATCAGTGCGGCGCTGGAGCGTCATCAGGATAACTGGGCGAGTGCGGCGCGGGAGCTGGGGCTGGATCGGGCGAATCTTGGGCGGATGGCCAAGCGGTTGGGGATGAAGAGCTAAAAGCACACCCTCACCCTAGCCCTCTCCCAGAGGGAGAGGGGACCGATTGGGGGATGTTGCAGAATTCCGCCGACGTGAACGTTTTTTACCGAATCCATAATCGACTCGGTCGTTCAGGTCGATGTAAAACGCCAGACACCTCGGTCGGCCCCCTCTCCCTCCGGGAGAGGGCTGGGGTGAGGGGCTTTGGCTTTTGATCTGAACCCCACCCGACAACTAACCTAAAGCCCACCCCTTTAACGCCGATAACCCGGCATCAATAGTTTCTGGCGATTTCCACCCTCGCCCACCACCTTTTCCACAGAAGGTTCATATGTCCTCCACCAAAGCCCGCGCAGACTCACTTTCGCTTCTGCTGTTCACCTTGCGCAGCGGCAAGCTGATGGCGATCAACCTGCTGAAAGTCAGTGAAATCATCCCCTGCCCGCCGCTGACCAAGCTGCCGGAATCGCACCCGCACGTCAAAGGCATCGCCACTCTGCGCGGCGCTTCACTGTCGGTGATCGACCTCAGCCGCGCCATCGGCGAGCGCCCGCTGGAAGATCCGAACGGCGGCTGCCTGATCGTCACCGATGTCAGCCGCTCGAAGCAGGGCCTGCACGTGCAGGCGGTGAGCAAAATCGTCCATTGCCTGACCACCGACATCAAACCGCCACCTTTCGGCTCCGGCGGTTCGCGCGCCTACATCACCGGCGTGACCTCGGTGGACGGCACGCTGGTGCAGGTGCTGGATATCGAAAAGGTTATCCACAGCATCGCCCCGACGCAGATCGAAATGGCCCCGACCGACCTGACCATGGAAGATGCCGAAGTGCTCGGCAACGCGCGGATTCTGGTGGTCGACGACAGTCAGGTGGCGCTGCAGCAATCGGTGCACACCTTGCGCAACCTCGGCCTGCAATGCCACACCGCGCGCAGCGCCAAGGAAGCCATCGACTGCCTGCTCGACCTGCAAGGCACCGCGCAACAGATCAACCTGATTGTCTCCGACATCGAAATGTCCGAGATGGACGGCTATGCCTTCACCCGCACCCTGCGTGAGACCCCGGACTTCGCCCACCTCTACGTGTTGCTGCACACCTCGCTCGACAGCGCGATGAACAGCGAGAAAGCACGCCTGGCCGGGGCGAACGGCGTGCTGACCAAGTTCTCCTCGCCGGAACTGACCCACTGCCTGATCGAAGCGGCCAAACACGTCGCGGCACATGGGCACTGAGTCTTGGCCGAGACGTATTGTTTTTTGATGCGGCGCGATCTTGCCAAGGACGCGCCGGACGCGCTTTGGCCTCAAGGCATTGAACTGGGCACGTACTCCGTCGAACTGGCGGCGGACATGCATCATTTGATGCAACTGGGCTACCGCGAAGGCGGCGGCCGGGTACCGGCGCTGAACGCTTGGCAGCAGCAGTTCGAGACCGATCCTGAATATGATCCGATGCTGTGCTTTATTGCACGCGATGGCGAAGGTGTGGTCGGCGTGGCGCAATGCTGGACCAGCGCCTATATCAAGAATCTGGTGGTGCATCCGCGCATGCAGGGCCGAGGACTGGGTCGGGCATTGTTGCTCCATGCATTCAAGGTGTTTCAGCAGCGGCGCGAAGGATTTGTTGATCTGAAAGTGCTGGAGGACAACCATCGGGCGCAGCGCTTGTATGAAAGTGCCGGGATGTATGTGGTCCGCCGGGAACTGGTGCCGGACTGATCCTGCGTCTTCGCGAGCAAGCCCGCTCCCACCCTGGAATGCATTTCAAACTGTGGGAGCGAGCCTGCTCGCGAAGAGGCCAGCACAGGCAACTTCCCTTCTCAGACAGACTCAAACCTTGGCCACCCACGACCAAGGACGCCCCCATGAAAGCCATCACCTTAAGCCTGCTCTGCCTCACCGCCCTCGCCTCCCAGGCCCACGCCTCCAGCCCCGACGCCTGGGCCGCCTACGACAAAACCGTGCTCGCCAGTTGCACCAAGGCCAGCGGCCTGAAAAACGCCAAACCCGTCGGCACGCCCGCACAATTCGATGACCGTGTCGGCTACACCGCCCTGTTGCTGCAAGGCCAATACCCGCAAAAACACATGAAAGGTCAGCAAGGCACCGAGCTGTGTCTGTACAACAAACAATCTAAAACCGCCTTCGTCACCGAGTGGGACTCGATCCGCCCAACCGGCAAAACCCGCTGAGTGGCGCATAACTTGCTTCGTTCCGCGTCTGTGCGGTGGTTTTCCGCCACCGATTCACACCCTGATTGAAGACAGATCGCTCAATGAACACGACGTTTTCCTGCGTAGGCTGCGGCAAATGCTGTACCGATCACCATGTTCCCCTGACCTTGGCCGAAGCCCGCATGTGGGCGGCGGATGGCGGTCAGGTGATCGTGCTGGTCGAGGCTTTTCTCGGTAATGGCCTGGGTTTGCCGGCGCAGCAGCGAGAACATGCCGAACGGCGCTCAGCGCTCGTTCGCAGCGGCGCAACGAACGCCCATGTGGCGATCACCTTTGCCGCGTACAACGTCGGTCCCTGCCGGAATCTTGACGAAGACAAGCTGTGCCGGATCTACGAGCGACGGCCGTTGGTGTGTCGCATTTATCCGGCGGAAATCAACCCGCATATCCCGCTCAACCCGGCCGCCAAGGATTGCCCGCCGGAGTCTTGGGAACAGGGGCCGGTGTTGATTGCCGGCGGTGAGTTGGTGGATCAGGAACTGATCGATTTGATTCAACGCTCGCGCCAGGCCGATCGCGATGACATCGGCCTCAAGGACGCGATTTGCGCGATGCTCGGGATTCGTACGACGGCGCTGAAGGGTGACGGGTTTACTGCGTATCTGCCGAACATGGATGCGTTTGCTTCGGTTATTGATCAGGTGACCGCGCAACCGCTGACGACTGCGCCGAGTGAGTGGGTGTTTCATTTGTCTGGGGATGATGTGGCCGGGCAAGTGGTGGCGGCCGGGGCGCAGGTGGTGACTGAGCCGGCGCAGACGTATGCGTTTATCTCGCTGCGGGCGGCTTGACCCAGATGCTGCATAGCGGCTGATGGCCCTTTCGCGAGCAAGCTCGCTCCCACAGGGGATCTGTATTCCACCAAAGCCTATCTGAGGAACAGAGAAGCCCCTGTGAAATTAGCTACCACAATAGTGCTGTGACCCACCGAAGATCCCTGTGGGAGCGAGCTTGCTCGCGAAAGCGTCCGCCCAGGCAACCTCAATCCCGAACCTGCCGCTGCCCCCAGAACTCCCGCGCCAACAACCGCAGATCCCCCGCCAACCCCGCGACATCCTCGGAATTGCGCTGACTCTGCCGCCCCTCATCCACCGTCACCTCGCACGCGTTGCGAATGCTGACGATATTGCGGTTGATGTCCTCGCTCACCGCACTCTGCTGCTCCACTGCTGCCGCAATCTGCAGGCTCATCTCGGTGATCTGCTCGACCCGCTCACTGATTCCGCTCAGCGCCCGCGCCGCGCGTTGCGCTTGCTCGACACTGTTATCCACATGCTCGCTGCTTTGCTGCATGACCATCACCGCATCGCGTGCACCGTTTTGCAGGGTGCTGATCATGCGTTGAATCTCGTTGGTCGATTGCTGCGTGCGTTGCGCCAGCCCGCGCACTTCATCCGCGACCACGGCAAAACCGCGCCCGGCATCGCCGGCACGCGCCGCCTCGATCGCGGCGTTGAGCGCCAGCAGATTGGTTTGCTCGGCGATGCTGCGGATCACCTCGAGCACGCCGGAAATCTCGCTGCTGTGCCCCTCAAGCTGATGAATCACCTCAGTCGCCCGTCCCAACTCCTCAGCCAGACGCAACACCGCACTGCGACTTTCGCCGACCAGTAAATGCCCTTCGCGGGTTTCCATCCCGGCCATATCCGCTGCCACCGAGGCCTGCTGGGCATGGCTGGCAACCTGCGCAACACTGGCTGCCATCTGATGAATCGCCGCCGCGACCTGATCGGTTTCTGCCTGTTGCGCCAGTGAACTGGTATGACTGCTGTGCAGATGATCGACCAGTTGCGCGGCATGCCCGGCCAATTGTTGCGAGGCATCGCCGATGCGCCCGACAACTGCGCCGACCTGCGCCTCAAGCATCTGCAAGGCAAACTCGATCTGCCCGAACTCGTCGCGCCGTCCGGTGTAGATGGCTTGGCTCAACGGGTTGTCCGCCAGATGGCGTGCACGCTCGGTCAGTTGCTCCAGTGGCCGAAGGATCCAGCGCACGCCCAACGCACAGAACCCACTGCCGACGACAAATGCCACGCCGTCCAGCCAAGCCGAATCCGGTTGCACCCAGGCCTCGGCGCCCAATACGATCCCCAGCAACGCACTGGCCAATGCCGTGATCTTCGCCCGCACACCGATGTTTGGCCCAGGCCACCGTGCCCTTCGCTCACCACGCAATTGCGCATAGGCCCGCTCTGCCGCTGCCACCAACCGCGCATCCGGCCGGGTCCGCACCGACTGATACTCCACCGCCACACCGTTCTGCGTCACCGGCGTGACATAGGCACTGACCCAATAGTGATCACCGTTCTTGCAACGATTTTTCACCAGCCCCATCCACGAGCGCCCGCGCTTGAGCGTCTGCCACATGTGCGCAAACGCCTGCGCCGGCATGTCTGGATGGCGCAGCAGGTTGTGTGGGGTCCCGAGCAATTCGTCGCGGCTGTAACCGCTGATCTTGATGAAGTCGTCGTTGGCGTAGGTGATCGCGCTGGTCAGATCGGTGGTCGAGAGAATGTTCGCGTCCAGCGCCACATCGACGTTGCGACCGGTCACCGGGAGATTGATCTTCATGGGATAGCGCGCTCGTTTTATGGGAAAGAGTCGGCAGGGCTGCTGACTCTAAGCGCACCAAATGGTTAAACGTTGATCTGGCTCAGGAACTGAGCACTTAGCCATCACTGTGATGAAAAATCACAGCGATGGCCGCAGGCGGGAATAAAACTCAGCGCTTGCCCATCGAACGACGGGTGCCCGGCGGCGCCATGCCCGGGGTCTTGGTGTGGCCGTTCTTGGCGCCGTTCTTGTACCACGGCTGGTTCGAGCCTTTGGCAGAAGCCAGCTCGCCCGGCTTGAACGGAAATTTGAACGCCGGGATTTCGGCTTTGGTATCGCTGGTTTCGGCCAGTTCAGCCGGGACATCGCTCACAGCGTCGTCAACCGGCGGCAGGGTCGGGGAAGTCATAAAAGCTCCGGAAAGCAAAAAGTCGGGCCCGATCAGTGAGCCGCGAAGGCGCGCAGTATACCTGTGCGCCATGGCTCGGCACCTGAAGATTTGCAGCGCACGCCGAACGGTTTACAGGTAACTGATGATGACGATGCCTTTATCGGTCGAGGTCTTCAGCGCTTCGTAGCGCATGGAAATCGGCAGCGACTGATGACTGCAAGCGTTGCGATCGGTGTCGACATCGACTTTCACGCCGGGCTTGATTTCGATCTGGCGAGACTCACGATCAACAAACGCCCCGACCGGTCCGACCTGACAGCCCGAATCAACGATTTGCCCGGTAAAGCGGATCTCGCCGGATTGATTGGCAGGCGCTGCAAACGTAGCGAGTGGAAGCAAGAGAAGCACGCAGGGCAGTACGGTTTTCAGCTTCATTTCAAGACACTCCCGGAGTGAGGCCCAGAGAAGGTCTGGGCTACACAATGTTTATCCGCGTGCAGGGACGGATCTTGAGAAGCGTAGTAGGCAAACAAGTCCCTGATTGGGACTGATCGGTCCCTTTTTGGGACTGCTTGACAGCAAATGGCTGTTAGAGATGGGGAGCCCAATCAGACGTCTTCGCGAGCAGGCTCTCTCCCACAGGTGGACTGCGTTTCAAACTGTGGGAGCGAGCCTGCTCGCGAAGCACGATGACGCGGTGTTCGAACGAATTAAGTCTGCGGATCAACCCGATCCAGCGCCCGGTTTACCGCCAGCTCGGCCAGCATGACGATCTGCTGGATCGCCAGCGCCGTACTGCGCTGCGGGCGACTGAGCTGATCAGCCAGATCACCGGCCATGACATTGGCTGAGGCCAGCGATTCGCAGGCGTGGGCGAGCAGGCTTTCGGTGTCGATGTTCGCATGGATGAGGAACATCGTACTGGGCTGACGCGGTTTGACCGGTTCGGGACAGAGGTAGAAATCGAGAGCGCGCTTGATGGCTTCGCGGGTTTTGATCTGGTCGTCGGCGCGGATGGCGTCTTCGAGTGGGGTTGTGGGATCGATGGGTGGATCTGGAACTGGCTTAGTCATTGGAAACCCTATTTTGCAAATGGGAGCCATCCCTTGCCGTTTCTCACGCGGCGAAGTGGGTGGCAGCTATGTGCGGGGTGAGAAACCGGAAAAATAGGAAACCGGCCAGACCGAAGTCTGCCCGCACATAGCCGCCATGAAGCACTTGCAAGCAGCGGACAAGCCGCCGGCAATTATGCGGACTGATGGACTGAATCACTAATTTTTCAGGGTTCTCACACCCGATCACCGAGTTTTCGGCGACAACCCAAGACTAGAGAGCGCACGTCCGACGGACAACCTGAAAACCTTGTGGGAAGGTTCTGGATAATTGACACAAATTTAAACAGCCAAAAGCCAACCCTCACCCTAACCCTCTCCCGGAGGGAGAGGGGACTGACCGCGTGGCCTGGAAGAGATACGCCGACTTGTGAAACCGAGTCGAACTCAGATTCTGAAAGGCTCAAAAATCGGCCCCCTCTCCCTCGGGAGAAGGCTGGGGGTGAGGGGCAAGAGCACCACAAAAACCAAAGCCGTGCGCGCCATGCTCTTCACCACTCAATAGGCCGAGTGTCAGCTCGCCTGCTCTTGATCTTGATCCACGGGCGACGTCGGAAGGCTGAGTGGAGGGATTGATCCGGGCGTGGGAGCGCAGCGACCGTTTGGCGCAGCCAAACACAGCGAGAGGAGGTGCAGCGAAGCAAACCGTAGGCGCTGCGCCCGGATCGATCCCGCAGCGAAGGAACCCCGAGCCCCAGCGAGCGGGCCGCACGTAGGAGCAAGCGTTTTTGGTTACTTTTTAGGCGTTTGTAAAAAGTGACCCGCCGTAAGGGCGGAACCGTAATCAGCCACACCCGCAGCAACGGATATACACCCAAAGAAAACTGACAGCGCTGACAGCCAGCCGTCACCCTCCTGACCCCCAAACAAGTTTATAAAGACCCTAACCCTGCCCAAACTCCGTCCGGCGCCCACCCCGCATGCGAATCCAAAAAAACAGAGCCCTGCTCGCCACCCTATTGATCGCACTCGCAGGCGCAGGTCTGTGGTACGCCCTGAAACCCGCCCCCATCAAACTCGCCACCCCCACCGCCATCCCCGTGCGAGTCATCGCGGTCAGCGCAAAAGATGTCCCCCGCTACACCAGCGGCATCGGCTCCGTACTCTCATTACACAGCGTCGTAGTGCGCCCACAAATAGACGGCATCCTCACCAAAATCCTCGTCAAAGAAGGCCAACTCGTCAAAGCAGGCGACCTGCTGGCCACCATCGACGACCGCTCCATCCGCGCCAGCCTCGACCAGGCCCGCGCCCAACTGGGCGAAAGCCAGGCACAACTGCAAGTCGCCCTGGTTAACCTCAAGCGCTACAAACTGCTCACCGTCGACGACGGCATCTCCAAACAGACCTATGACCAACAACAAGCCTTGGTCAACCAGTTGAAGGCCACCGCCCAAGGCAACCAGGCGTCAATTGATTCGGCGCAAGTACAACTTTCCTACACGCAAATCCGCTCTCCCGTCACCGGCCGCGTCGGTATTCGCACCGTCGACGAAGGCAACTTCCTGCGCATGACCGACACTGCCGGCCTGTTCACCGTCACCCAGATCGACCCGATTGCCGTCGAGTTCTCCCTGCCCCAACAAATGCTGCCGACCCTGCAAGGCCTGATCAGCGACCCGCAACGCGCACCGGTCAAGGCCTACATTGGCGCTGACACCGACGGCGAAACCGGCAACCTGCTCGGCGAAGGTCACCTGACCCTGATCGACAACCAGATCAACGCCAACACCGGCACCATCCGCGCCAAGGCCGAATTCGACAACGCCAGCCAGAAGCTCTGGCCTGGCCTGCTGGTCACGGTAAAAATTCAGACAGCCCTCGACAAAGATGCGCTGGTGGTCCCGCCCACCGTCGTACAACGTGGCCTCGATCAACACTTCGTTTACCGGGTCAACGGCGACAAGGTCGAAGCCGTGCAAGTGCAGATGGTTTATCAAGGCAGCGGCCAGGACATCATCAAAGGCGTGAAGGCCGGCGACGTGCTGGTCACCGACGGCCAGTCGCGGCTCAAACCCGGTTCGACCGTGCAAGTCATGAGCGAGCCGGCGCAGGTGGTGCAAGCGGAGCCGAAGCCATGAAGGCGCACAAAGGCGTCTCGACGTGGTGCATCGATCACCCGGTCGCCACGATTTTGTTGACCATCGCTTTGGTGCTGGTCGGCTTGATTGCCTTCCCGCGCTTGCCAATCGCCCCACTGCCGGAAGCGGAGTTTCCGACGATTCAGGTGTCCGCGCAGTTGCCCGGCGCCAGCCCCGACACCATGGCCTCGTCCGTGGCCACGCCGCTGGAGGTGCAATTCAGCGCCATCCCCGGCATGACCCAGATGACCTCCAGCAGTGCGCTCGGCTCCAGCCTGTTGACCCTGCAGTTCACCCTCGATAAAAGCATCGACACCGCCGCCCAGGAAGTCCAAGCCGCGATCAACACTGCCGCCGGCAAACTGCCCAAGGACATGCCGACCCTGCCGACCTGGAAGAAGGTCAACCCGGCCGACAGCCCGGTACTGATCCTCAGCGTCAGCTCGACGCAAATGCCCGGCACCGAACTCAGCGACCTGGTGGAAACCCTGCTCTCGCGTCAGATTAGTCAGATCGACGGCGTGGGACAAATCAACATCACCGGTCAGCAACGTCCGGCGATTCGCGTACAAGCCTCGGCCGACAAACTGGCGGCGATCGGCCTGACCCTCGCCGACATTCGCCTGGCGATCCAGCAGACCAGCCTCAACCTTGCCAAAGGGGCGCTGTACGGCGAATCGAGCATCTCGACGCTGTCGACCAACGACCAGTTGTTCCACCCCGAGGACTACAGCCAACTCATCGTTTCCTACAAGGACGGCGCCCCGGTTCACCTGCGTGATGTCGCCAAAGTCGTCAACGGTTCGGAAGATGCCTACGTGCAAGCCTGGGCCGGTGATCAACCCGGGGTGAACCTGGTGATCTCGCGTCAACCGGGCGCGAACATCGTTGAAACCGTCGACCGCATTCAAGCCGCCCTGCCCGGCCTCGAAGCGATGCTGCCGGCCTCGGTGCAGGTGAAAACCCTGATCGACCGCACGCAGACCATTCGTGCCTCGCTGCATGAAGTCGAAATCACCCTGTTGATCGCGATCATGTTGGTGGTCGCGGTGATGGCGCTGTTCCTGCGTCAGTTGTCGGCAACCCTGATTGTGTCGGCAGTGCTCGGCGTGTCGCTGATCGCCAGTTTCGCCCTGATGTACCTCCTCGGTTTCAGCCTGAATAACCTGACGCTGGTGGCGATCGTCGTCGCGGTTGGCTTCGTCGTCGACGACGCGATTGTGGTGGTGGAAAACATCCATCGGCACCTGGAGGCCGGCGACGATATGCGTGAAGCGGCGATCAAGGGCGCGGGCGAGATCGGCTTCACCGTGGTCTCGATCAGTTTTTCGCTGGTGGCGGCGTTTATTCCGCTGCTGTTCATGGGCGGCGTGGTCGGGCGGCTGTTCAAGGAATTCGCCCTGACCGCGACCTCAACGATCATGATTTCCGTGGTGGTGTCGCTGACCTTGGCGCCGACGCTGGCGGCGCTGTTCATGCGTAAACCGGTGCATCACGCCCACGCCAGACCGGGCTTCAGCGAACGCTTGCTCGGCTGGTACGAACGAGGCCTGCGCCGCGCCCTCGCCCATCAGAAATTGATGATTGGCGTGTTCGGTCTGTCGCTGGCGCTGGCCATTGGCGGTTACATCTTTATCCCGAAAGGTTTCTTCCCGGTGCAGGACACCGGTTTCGTCCTCGGCACCACCGAAGCCGCTGCGGATATTTCCTACGGCGACATGGTGAAAAAACACTTGGCCATGGCCGAAATCGTCGCCGCCGATCCGGCCGTGCAGGCGTTTTCCCACTCGGTCGGCGTGTCCGGCAGTAACCAGACCATCGCCAACGGCCGCTTCTGGATCGCCCTGAAAAAACGCGGCGACCGCGACGTTTCAGCCAGCCAGTTCATCGACCGCATCCGTCCGCAACTGATGAAAGTCCCCGGCATCGTCCTCTACCTGCGCGCCGGCCAGGACATCAACCTCAGCTCCGGCCCGAGCCGCGCGCAATATCAGTACGTGCTGAAGAGCAACGACGGCGCGACCCTCGCGACATGGACGCAACGCCTCACGGAAAAACTGCGCAGCAACCCGGCGTTCCGCGACATTTCCAACGACTTGCAACTGGGTGGCAGCATCACCCACATCAGCATCGACCGCAGCGCCGCCGCACGTTTCGGCCTGACCGCGAGCGATGTCGACGAGGCACTGTACGATGCCTTCGGCCAACGGCAGATCAATGAATTCCAGACCCAAGTCAATCAATACAACGTGATTCTGGAGCTGGACACCAAACAACGCGGCAAGGCCGAAAGCCTCAACTATTTCTACCTGCGTTCGCCGCTGAGTGGCGAGATGGTGCCGCTCTCGGCGCTGGCCAAATTCGACGCACCCACCATCGGCCCGCTGTCGATTGCGCACGATGGGATGTTCCCCGCCGCCAACTTGTCGTTCAACCTCGCGCCCGGCGTGGCGTTGGGTGATGCGGTGATTCTGCTCAATCAGGCCAAGGCCGAGATCGGCATGCCGACGGCAATCAGCGGCAATTTCCAGGGTGCGGCGCAGGCGTTCCAGAGTTCGCTGGCCAGTCAGCCGTGGCTGATTCTCGCGGCGCTGGTGGCGGTGTACATCATTCTCGGTGTGCTTTATGAAAGCTTCGTGCACCCGCTGACGATCATCTCGACGCTGCCGGCAGCAGGTTTGGGCGCAGTCATCATGCTGTGGATCTGCGGCCAGGACTTTTCGATCATGGCGTTGATCGGTCTGGTGTTGCTGATCGGTATCGTCAAGAAGAACGGCATCCTGATGATCGACTTCGCCCTCGAAGCGCAGCGCCACCGAGGCCTGTCGCCGCAGGAGGCGATTTTCGAAGCATGCATCACGCGGTTCCGGCCGATCATCATGACCACCCTCGCCGCCCTGCTTGGCGCGCTGCCGCTGATGCTCGGTTACGGCACCGGCGCCGAACTGCGCCAACCGTTGGGGATCGCGGTGGTCGGCGGTTTGCTGGTCAGCCAGATGCTGACGTTGTTTACCACTCCGGTCATATACTTGTGGCTTGAGCGGCTGTTCCATCGGCCTAAGCCCGCGCCTTTACCAGCGCTAGCAACCACAGACTGAGGCGGGTCATGCGCGTTCTGATTATCGAAGACGAGGAAAAAACCGCGGACTATCTGCACCGCGGTCTGACGGAACAGGGTTACACCGTGGATCTGGCCCGCGACGGCGTCGAGGGTCTGCATCTGGCGCTGGAAAGCGACTACGCGGTGATCGTCCTCGATGTCATGTTGCCGGGCCTTGATGGCTTCGGCGTGCTGCGCGCATTGCGTGCGCGCAAGCAAACCCCGGTGATCATGCTCACCGCCCGCGAGCGCGTCGAAGACCGCATCAAAGGCCTGCGCGACGGGGCCGACGATTACCTCGGCAAACCGTTTTCCTTCCTCGAACTGGTCGCGCGCCTGCAAGCGCTGACCCGGCGCAGCGGCGGCCATGAACCGGTGCAAGTGAGCATCGCCGACCTGTGGATAGATCTGATCAGCCGCAAGGCCACACGCGCCGGAACCCGACTGGATCTGACCGCCAAGGAGTTTTCGTTGTTGAGCGTCCTCGCCCGTCGCCAAGGTGAAATCCTTTCGAAAACCGCGATTGCCGAGATGGTCTGGGACATCAATTTCGACAGCGATGCGAACGTCGTCGAAGTCGCGATCAAACGCCTGCGCGCCAAGCTCGACGGGCCGTTCGACGAGAAACTGCTGCACACCATTCGCGGCATGGGTTATGTGCTGGAGAGCCGTGGTGTCCAGTAATTCGATTGCCCTGCGCCTGAGCGGGATGTTCACGCTGGTGGCGCTGCTGGTGTTTCTGTTGATTGGTGGCGCGTTGTATCAGCAGGTCGACAAAGGCTTGGGATTACTGCCGGAGGCCGAGCTGGATGCGCGCTACAGCGTGCTCGAATCGGCGCTCAATCGCTTCGGCACGCCGGAGCATTGGGTGAAGATCAACGCCAAGTTGAAGCTGCTCGGCGAAGAGGACAAACGCATTCGTTTCTGGGTGGTGAGTGCTGATCCGGGTTACGAATATGGTCAGCCGGATGCCGCAATTCGGGCTTTCGCCCAAGGCCCGCTGGGCATGCATGACTTGCAGTTGGCCGACCATCCTTATCCGCTGAAAGTGTTGCTGACCGAGCTGCCGGCAAAGGATCAGCGCCCGCCGCTACGGTTCATGATCGGCATCGATACCGAGACATTTCATGAGACTCAGCACAATCTGCTGATCGCGCTGATCGGGCTGGCGATTGTCGGTGTGCTGATGGCTTCGGCGCTAGGCTACTGGGTGGCGCGGATCGGCCTGAAACCGCTGATCAAACTCTCCCATGAGGCTCAAAGACTGGCGCCACCTCTCAGGGCCGGGCGCTTGCGTCTGTCGCCGCTACCACCGGAGCTGGAGCAGTTTGTCGACTCGTTCAACTCGACGCTGGAGCGGGTTGAGCAGGCCTATTCAAGACTTGAGTCGTTCAACGCCGACGTCGCCCATGAACTGCGTTCGCCGCTGACCAATTTGATTGGCCAGACCCAAGTGGCGTTGACCCGTGGGCGTTCTGCCGAACACTACTTCGAAGTGCTGCAATCCAATCTCGAAGAGCTGGAACGGCTGCGCTCGATCATCAACGACATGCTGTTTCTGGCCAGTGCCGATCAGGGCAACAAGGCGACCAAACTGACCTCGACGTCGCTGGCGGATGAAGTGGCGACGACGCTCGAATATCTGGATTTCATCCTTGAAGATGCGCAGGTTGAAGTGCAGGTCAGCGGTGATGCGCTGGTACAGATTGAGGTCGCGCATTTGCGCCGGGCGTTGATCAATCTGTTGAGCAACGCGGTGCAGCACACTGAGCCGGGACAGGTGATCGAGGTGCGGATCGAGGTTGAAGCGCATCAGGTGAGTATTGGCGTGGCCAATCCCGGTTCGCCGATTGCCAGCGAACATTTGCCACGCTTGTTCGAGCGTTTTTATCGGGTCGATGCGTCGCGTAGCAACAGCGGCAATAACCATGGCTTGGGGCTGGCCATCGTTAAAGCGATTGCGCTGATGCATGGTGGGGACGTGTTTGTGCGCAGTGATCGGGGGATGAATACCTTCGGGATTTATTTGCCGGTCTGAAAATCTCCTCACCCTAACCCTCTCCCAGAGGGAGAGGGTTAGGGTGAGGTGTTCTCTCGAAGTACGCCGACCTGACATATCCAGTCGAACTCAGGCCTTGAAAAGCCTGGAGATCTGCCCCCTTTCCCCCTCGCCCCCTTGGGGGAGAGGGCTGGGGTGAGGGGGTTGCTCTTGGCCGCACCGCGAAGTTCGACTTTTACCTCCCGCGCAACAGTCATTTATGAAAATCACGCTGTTTCCCAACGCCCGGCAACCTTATCTTTGCCCGCACCAAACAGCACTCGCCAAGCGAGAAGGTTTTCAAGATGTCCAACAGTATGGGTATTGCCAGCGCGTTCGTTTTGTCCTCATTGATCCTGTCGCCGATGGCGATGGCTGAAGAATCGCAGGCGTTCGTGGCGCAGAATGTCGCTCGCGCTCAGGCCTTCGATCAGCATCAGGCCGAAGTGATGGCCAAGGCGCAAGACGCCACGCAAGCCCCACAGGCTGCCACTTCCCAGGCTCAAGCGT
The DNA here is from genome assembly GCF_900582195.1 of Pseudomonas viridiflava. GTDB lineage: Bacteria > Pseudomonadota > Gammaproteobacteria > Pseudomonadales > Pseudomonadaceae > Aquipseudomonas. The sequence continues at coordinate 913,442 of NZ_UTHA01000001.1, read as the reverse complement.
CCGAGAAAGACAGCTGAGCCGCGCACCGCGCCAACGTTTCCCTCGACGCGGTTGTTTGGCTCTTCCCGTTCAACCGTCGTCATTCCAGGCCGCTGCCTTTCAGCGGCCTTTTTTCGTTGTGGTCTGAAAGCCGTTTGGTTCGTCTGTAACAACAAGAAACATCGAGCGCCTCAAAATATAGAGGTGCCAGTTGACCCAAGGAGCTCCATTGCACGTGCGTTACCCAGTTCGCTTCTCCCCGCTGTTCATTGCAATTGCCGCAACGATTGCCCCTGCCGCTCACGCCGACGAGCCCGCCACAGAAGGCTTTGTCGAAGGCTCGAGCCTCAACCTCAACGCCCGCAACTACTACATGAATCGCAACCGCTTGCAGAAAGCGGACGACAACATCGAGTGGGGCCAAGGCTTTCTCGGGGTTTTCCAGTCGGGTTACACCGAAGGCACAGTTGGTTTCGGCATCGATGCCCACGCCATGCTTGGGTTGAAGCTGGATGGCGGTGGCGGCACGGACGGGTCGAGCATCCTGCCGGTCAGAGAGAACGGCGGCAAAGCGCCGGGAGCCTTCTCGACTGCCGGTGGCACGTTGAAAATGCGTGCGTTCGATACTGAATTGAAAGCCGGTGACCTGTTCCTCACCAACCCGGTGATTGCCGGCGGCGACACGCGCATGCTGCCACAGACCTTTCGTGGTGTGAGCCTGACCAACCACAGCTTCGATGGCTGGTTGATCGAAGGCGGCCAGGCCAGTTTCACCAAGCCTTACAACCAGAGTGGCCACACGCGCATTGGCACTTCCTACGGGACATTGGCCGATGGCGATGAGAGTCAGCACCTGAACTGGGCCGGCGTGGCCTGGAGCGGCGTCGAAGGCCTGACCAGCAGCCTCTACGCTTCCGAACTGAAGGACATCTGGAACCAGTACTACTACGACCTGGATTACACCTGGCAATTGAACGATCTGGTCAGCCTCAACCCGGGCCTGCACTTCTATCACACGCAAGACACCGGTGATGCGCTGCTGGGCAACATCGACAACAACACCTACAGCCTGCACTTCACCGTTGGCGTCGGAAATCACAGCGTTACCGCCGCGTATCAGCGGGTCAACGGCAATACGCCGTTCGATTACATCAGCCAGGGCGACAGCGTATACCTCGACAACTCCCAGCAATACTCGGACTTCAACGGCCCTAACGAGCGCTCGTGGAAGCTCAAGTACGCCTACGACTTCGCCGGTGTCGGCGTGCCGGGTCTGACCTCGTCTGTGTCCTACTCGCGCGGCACTGTTGACCTGACCAAGGTCGACCCCGACAGCAAAGGCTATTCCAACTGGTACAGCGCCGATGGCCGCAACGCCAAACACTGGGAACGCGATCTCGATTTGCAGTACGTGGTGCAAAGCGGTCAGGCCAAGGATCTGGCAGTCCACCTGCAATGGGCAACCAACCGTGGCGGCAACGGTTACGGCGTGATTGATTCGGATACAGATGAATACCGCGTGATCATCGACTACCCGATCAACGTCTTCTAAGATCGGCGCTAAGCTGACTGCAGACTGACTCCGATAGCTCAAGCAATTACCAACCCTGTGGGAGCGAGCTTGCTCGCGAAAGCGGTCTATCAATCGACATCTATGTTGAATGACACGCCGCATTCGCGAGCAAGCTCGCTCCCACAGTGGAATACCGTCACTGAACTCGTGCAACTACGCTTATAAGACTTCCTCCAACCGATAACCCATCATGATCGCGAGCCGTACCCCACCCGTTGCGGGCAAGACCGGACGCCCCGAACTGCTGCTGATCTGCGGCAGTTTGCTGACCGTGATCGCGATTCTGTGCATCGTCATGTTCCTGCTGATTCGTGAGCACGCCAACGCTCGGGAATCGGCGACCCGCAGTGCCACCACCATTGCGCAACTGATCGACGCCGATGTGCTGCGCACCGTCGAGCTGTACGACTTGACCCTGCAAGGCCTGATCGCCGCCGCCCAGCGCGATGACCTGCAAAACGTCTCGCCGCAGATCCGCCATCTGGCGCTGTTCGACCGCTCGACCACCGCGCGTTTCAAGGGCGACATTCTGTTGCTCGACAAACACGGGGATGTGCTCGCCGACTCTTCTCGAGTCGAGCCGAAACCGGGCAACTTTGCCGACCGCGATTACTTCCTCGCCCACGCGTTCAATCGCGATGTCGGCATGTTTATCAGCCGCCCGTTCAAGACCCGTTGCGACTGCGATGAAGCCAACCAGTGGCGGATCAGTTTCAGCCGGCGGATTTCCTCGGACACCGGTGAGTTCGCTGGCGTGGCCGTAGCGTCGATGAAGCTCGACTACTTCGATCAGTTGTTCAACAGCCTCGACATCGGCAAAGACAGCACGCTGAACATCATCGACAACGACGGCGTCCTGCTGGCGCAAAAGCCCTATCTGCAAAGCGACTCCATCGGCAAGAGCTTCGGCAACCGGCCTAATGTGATCCGGATTCTGCACGACAAGAGTGGCAACGGCAGCTTCACCAGCACCTCGAGCATGGACCAGCAACAGCGCCTCTATACCTATTCACGGGTCGGCAATTTGCCGCTGACGGTGATGGTCGCGCTGTCCAGCGAAGAAGTGTTTGGCACCTGGCGGCGCACCGCGCTGTTGATCAGTGGAGCCACGGGCGTACTGTGCGTGGGTTTGTTATGGCTGACCTGGCTGCTGGCCCGCGAGTTGCGCCGACGTCAGCGCGCCGAGCACGAACTGGCGCAATTGGCTGCCACCGACGCGCTGACGGGGGTGGCCAACCGGCGGATGCTCGATCAAGCACTGCGTCACGAGTGGTTCCGCGCCCAACGCTCGGGCAAACCGATGTCGGTGATGATGATCGATGCCGATCACTTCAAGGCTTTCAATGACCGACATGGGCATCAGGGCGGCGACTTGGCGCTGAAGACACTGGCCAGGGTCATCACGGAAAATGTGCGGCGACCGGCGGATCTGGTGGCACGTTATGGCGGGGAGGAATTTTCGGTGATTCTCGCCGAAACCGATGGTCGTGGCGCGCAGCAGATTGCCGAGCACATTCGTCTGGCCGTGGAGCAGTTGCCATTGTTCGACGGGGCCGAACGGCCGATGACGGTGAGCATTGGCATCGCTACATGGACGGCGGCGAGTGAGATGACGCTGGAACAGTTGTTGTTTGCCGCGGACAAGGCGTTGTATCAGGCCAAGGAGGGTGGGCGTAATCGGGTGGTGGTCGCCTCCTGAACGTTCTGCGCAGTTTGCGCTGACGCCTTCGCGAGCAGGCTCGCTCCCACATTTGAAAGGCGTTCCCCTGTGGGAGCGAGCTTGCTCGCGAAGAGGCCGGATCAGGCACTAGAGAACCAAAGGCATAAAAAAAGGCCATCCGAGGATGGCCTTCAAAAAACTAGAGAGGTTTTTTACTTACACTGCCGCAACAGGGCGCATGTAAGAGATTGGTGCGGTGCTGGCGTCTTCGAACGTCACCACTTCCCAGGCATCTGTCTGCTCAATCAACTTGCGCAGCAGCTGGTTGTTCAGTGCGTGGCCGGACTTGAAGCCTTTGAACTCACCAATCAGGCTGTTACCCAGCAGGTACAGGTCGCCAATGGCATCGAGGATCTTGTGCTTCACGAATTCGTCTTCATAGCGAAGGCCGTCTTCGTTCAACACGCCATCGGCATCGACCACGATTGCGTTTTCAACGCTGCCGCCGAGTGCGAGGTTGTGCTTGCGCAGGTACTCGATATCACTCATGAAACCAAAGGTACGGGCGCGGCTGACTTCTTTTACGAACGAAGTGCTGGAAAAATCCACGCTTGCACTTTGGGTGCGGTCCCGGAATACCGGGTGATCGAAATCGATCTCGAAGCTCACCTTGAACCCTTCGAAAGGGACGAAAGTGGCGCGCTTGTCGCCGTCTTCCACTGTCACTTCACGCAGGATGCGGATGAATTTCTTGGCGGCGTCCTGTTCTTCCAGGCCTGCCGATTGAATCAGGAATACGAAGGGTCCAGCGCTGCCATCCATGATCGGGACTTCGGACGCGGAGAGCTCGACGTAGGCGTTATCGATGCCCAGGCCAGCCATGGCCGAGAGCAAGTGCTCTACCGTGTCCACTTTCACGTCGCCGTTGATCAGCGTCGTCGACATAGTGGTTTCACCGACGTTTTCCGCGCGGGCAGGAATCTGCACCACAGGGTCGAGGTCAGCGCGACAAAACACAATGCCAGTGTCGACAGGCGCAGGCTTGAGGGTCAGATAGACCTTCTCACCGGAGTGCAGGCCTACACCTGTGGCACGGATAATATTTTTCAGTGTGCGTTGTTTAATCATGGCTTGGGCCGCTTCAGCGCAAATTGCGAACTGGTATCAACAAAGGCTGGCGATGATAGCAGACCATGCCTTTGCTGAACACCAATCACCTTCATAGCCCTGATACATTCCATCAATCGGCCTGACGACGCAGGAATGCCGGGATGTCCAGGTAGTCCAGGTCATCTTGCGGATTCATCTTCGCGGCAGCCGCAGCACCGGCCTGAGCCTGGTTGCGCATGACGGTCGGACGGTCCAGATCACGGTAGTTCACCGCTGGCGCTTCCTGACGGGCCGGAGCCGGTTGTTGCACCTGAGAGGCAGCCATCGAAGTGTGAACGGTGTTGTCGATGACCTTCACAGGCTTCTCGATTTTCGCGCCCAGACCGGTGGCAACCACAGTCACGTGCAGTTCGTCGCGCATGTCCGGATCGATAACGGTACCGACCTTGACCATGGCGTGCTCGGAAGCGAAGGCTTCGATGATGCTACCCACGTCGGAGTACTCACCCAGAGACAGGTCAGGACCGGCGGTGATGTTCACCAGGATGCCGCGTGCGCCTTGCAGGTTCACGTCTTCCAGCAGCGGGTTACGGATGGCCGCTTCAGTGGCTTCACGTGCACGGTTCGGACCGCTGGCGCAGCCAGTGCCCATCATCGCCATGCCCATTTCGCTCATCACGGTACGTACGTCGGCGAAGTCGACGTTGATCATGCCCGGACGCTTGATGATGTCGGAGATACCGCGAACGGCACCGGCCAGTACATCGTCAGCCTTGGCGAAAGCCGACAAGAGGCTTGCGTCTTTACCGAGGATGGTCAGCAACTTCTCGTTGGGAATAGTGATCAACGAGTCGACGCTTTCCGAGAGCATGCGGATGCCTTCATCGGCGATCTGCATACGCTTGCGGCCTTCGAACGGGAACGGACGCGTTACCACAGCAACGGTCAGAATGCCCATTTCCTTGGCCACTTCGGCGATGATCGGCGCAGCACCGGTACCGGTACCGCCGCCCATGCCAGTGGTGATGAACACCATGTTGGTGCCCTGCAGGACTTCGGCAATGCGCTCACGGTCTTCGAGAGCGGCCTGACGACCTACTTCAGGGTTGGCACCAGCGCCCAGACCTTTGGTCACGCCGGTGCCCAGTTGCAGAATGGTACGCGCGCCGATGTTTTTCAGCGCTTGAGCATCGGTGTTGGCGCAGATGAATTCAACGCCTTCGATGTTGCTCTTGACCATGTGATTGACAGCGTTGCCGCCGCCACCGCCAACACCGATAACTTTGATTACCGGGCTTGCGGGGATGTTGTCTACGAGTTCGAACATTTTCCCTCTCCTTACATTCTCTAGTTTTTTCGCCTACTGCATTTTTGTTGCGGTGCATCTATTGCTACTGCTTGCCGCTCGAAGCTTGTCGCTTCCAGCTGCTTTTAAAAGTTGCCTTGAACCCACTTCTTCAATCGGTCCAGCAACGGCGCCTGTGGCTCTTCGTTGCTGTAGCTGTCGCGGCTGCCGATGCCGGAGAACGAAACTCCGTCGGACTGCTTTTGCAGGCCGTACATCAACAAACCAACGCCAGTGGAATAAATCGGGTTGCGCACCACGTCATCCAGGCCCTTCACGCCATGCGGCACGCCGAGGCGGACCGGCATGTGGAAGATTTCTTCGGCCAGTTCAGTGGCGCCTTCCATTTTCGAGGTACCGCCGGTCAGCACGATGCCGGCCGGGATCAGGTCTTCGTAGCCGCTGCGACGCAGTTCGGCCTGGATCAGGGTGAACAGTTCGTCGTAACGCGGCTCGACCACTTCGGCCAGGGCCTGACGCGACAGTTCGCGCGGTGGACGGTCGCCAACGCTTGGCACCTTGATGGTTTCACCGGCACCGGCCAGTTTCGCCAGGGCGCAGGCGTAACGGATCTTGATTTCTTCGGCGTACTGGGTCGGGGTGCGCAACGCCATGGCGATGTCGTTGGTCACCTGATCACCGGCAATCGGGATCACTGCGGTGTGACGGATCGCACCTTCGGTGAAGATCGCGATGTCGGTGGTGCCGCCGCCGATGTCGACCAGGCACACGCCCAGTTCTTTCTCGTCGTCGGTGAGTACCGAGTAGGCCGAGGCCAGTTGCTCGAGAATGATGTCGTCGATTTCCAGACCGCAGCGACGCACGCATTTTTCAATGTTCTGTGCAGCGTTGACCGCGCAGGTGACTACGTGAACCTTGGCTTCCAGACGCACGCCGGACATGCCCAGAGGCTCGCGAACGCCTTCCTGGTTATCGATCACGTAATCCTGCGGCAGGGTGTGCAGCACGCGCTGGTCAGCCGGGATCGCCACGGCCTGAGCGGCGTCAAGCACGCGCTCAAGGTCGGCCGAGCTGACTTCGCGATCACGGATCGCGACGATGCCGTGGGAGTTCAGGCTGCGGATGTGATTGCCCGCCACGCCGACGAACGCCGAGTGAATGCGGCAGCCCGCCATCAGTTGGGCTTCTTCGATCGCGCGCTGGATCGACTGCACGGTGGACTCAATGTTCACCACCACGCCCTTCTTCAGGCCACGGGACGGATGGGTACCGATCCCGACGATTTCCAGCGAGCCGTCGTCGGAGACCTCGCCGACCAGCGCCACCACCTTGGAGGTGCCGATATCGAGACCGACGATCATTTTGCCGCTTTGCACGTTTGCCATGGGTCCTGCCTCTTCTTAATTCTTTGCGACAGCGGGTTGGGCTGTCGTCGGCGCTACTGGTTCCCGCCAGCCAACAGCGAGGCCGTTGGCGTAGCGCAGATCGATGCGCGCAATGTTCGTAATCTGGTCTTTAAGCGTCTTGTCATAGATGGCGATAAAACGGCGCATCTTTTCCACCAGGTTGCCGCGTCCCAGCAGCAACTCGATGCCGGGGCCAGAACTGCCGGCACCGGTGGTCAGGAACCAGCTCCCGCGTTCACGCAATTCCAGGCGTGCGATCGAGAAGCCCAACGGCCGCAGCATCTGGCTCAGCACCTGATACTGCTGCATGACTTGCTGCTGGGCCCGTTGGGGGCCGAACAGCTGTGGCAGGTGTTCGTAGTTCGCCAGCTCCTTTGGCGTGAACGCCTGGCCCTGGTTGTTGAGCAACGATTCGTCGCCCCACCGCGCCACCGGCAGTTGCTCTTCGAGGCGAATCACCACCTGGTCCGGCCACACGCGACGGACTTCGGCGTGGGCGATCCACGGCATCTGCTCAAGCTCGGTGCGCATGCCGGCCAGGTCGATGGTGAAAAAGCTCGACGCCACATACGGGGCGATTCGCTGCTGCACCGCCTGCTGGCTGATGTAACTCAGGTCGCCCTGCACGGCGATCTTGGTGATCGGCCGGTCGGCGTACGGCAGCAAACGCGTTGCGCCTTCGTAAGTACCGAAGCCCAGTGCCACCAGCAGCACCGGCCAGAACAGACTTTTCAGAAAACCGAAATTGGCTTTCGGCAGGCGCGCGGACATCGGCTCTTTCGCCACCATTCGGCTGGCACCCCGCGGCACCGGCTTGCGGCCGGGTGCGGGAGGCTGATGTCGGAGCTGAGCGCCTTGCATCGTCTTAACCTCGAGCGTCTTCAACACTGGCAGCCAGAATGGCCAGAACCAGTTGCTGGAAATCCAGACCGGCCGCACGCGCGGCCATCGGCACCAGACTGTGATCGGTCATGCCCGGCGCGGTATTCACTTCCAGAAACCAGAACTGCCCGTCAGCGTCCTGCATCACGTCCGCCCTGCCCCAACCGGCAATACCCAGCGCCTCACAGGCCTTGGCCGTGAGATCCATGAGTTGCTGTTCCTTGGCGGCATCCAGCCCGCACGGAATGCGGTACTGGGTATCGTTGGCGATGTACTTGGCGTCGTAGTCGTAGAACGTGTGCGGTGTACCCAGGGCGATTGGAGGCAACACCTGGTCACGCAGGGTGGCGATGGTGAACTCCGGACCTTGAATCCATTGCTCAACCAAGACTTGCGAATCGTAGGTACTGGCCGCTTTCCATGCGTCGATCAACTCGGACGCAGAACTCACTTTGGCCATCCCGATACTTGAACCTTCATGCGCCGGTTTGACGATCAAAGGGAAGCCCAGTTCCGTCGCTGCCGAAATACAATCGGCTTCGCTGCACAGCACGGCGTGACGCGGCGTCGGAATCCCGAGGCTGTGCCAGACCTGCTTGGTGCGCAGTTTGTCCATCGCCAGGGCCGAAGCCAGAATGCCGCTGCCGGTGTACGGAATGCCCGCCACTTCGAGCAGGCCCTGCATGGAGCCGTCTTCACCGCCACGACCGTGAAGAATGATGAAGGCGCGGTCGATCTTTTCGCTGAGCAGACGCTGCAGAATGTCTTCGCCAACGTCGATGCCGAACGCGTCCACGCCAGCGCTTTGCAGCGCGTCGAGTACGGCGTTACCGGATTTCAGCGACACCTCACGCTCGGCACTCAGGCCGCCGAAGAGCACGGCGACGCGGCCGAAGTCTTTCGGCGCGATAGTGGAAAACAGCTTGGCGTAGGCAGCAGTCATTTCAACTTCCCCTCGACCGGCGCCGCCACGGCGCCAGCGAACAATTCACTTTTCAACAGCTTCGGCGCGAGACCGCCGATATCACCAGCGCCCTGACACAACAGGATGTCGCCGGCGCGCAGCAGCGGCTTGACCAGCGGCGCCAGATCGACGCCACGCTCGATGTAGATCGGGTCGAGCTGACCGCGCTGGCGGATGCTGTTGCACAGCTTGCGGCTGTCGGCGCCCGGGATCGGCTCTTCGCCGGCCGGGTAAACTTCCATCAACAGCAGCACGTTGGCGTCGGCCAGTACATTGACAAAATCGTCGTACAGGTCGCGGGTGCGGCTGTAACGGTGCGGCTGGTAAACCATCACCAGACGGCGCTCCGGCCAGCCACCGCGCACGGCTTTGATCACTGCCGCGACTTCGGTCGGGTGGTGACCGTAGTCATCGACCAGCATCACGTTGCCGCCGTCCACCGGCAGTTCGCCGTAGACCTGGAAGCGTCGTCCGACGCCCTGGAAACCCGACAGGCCCTGAACGATGGCTTCATCGCTGACGCCTTCGTCGGTGGCGATGCAGATGGTCGCCAGCGAGTTGAGGACGTTGTGGTTGCCCGGCATGTTCACCGACACGTCCAGTGGCTCGCGATCGGGGCGCAGCACGGTAAAGAACGTCTGCATGCCTTGCTGGCGGATATTGATCGCGCGCACGTCAGCGTCTTCGCTGAAGCCGTAGGTCACGGTCGGACGTTTCACCAGCGGCAGGATTTCACGCACCACCGGATCGTCCAGGCACATCACCGCCAAACCGTAGAACGGCAGGTTGTGCAGGAACTCGACGAAGGTTTTCTTCAGCTTGTTGAAGTCGCCGTCGTAGGTCGCCATGTGGTCGGCGTCGATGTTGGTGACCACGGCCACCAGCGGCTGCAGATGCAGGAAGCTCGCATCGCTTTCGTCGGCTTCGGCAATCAGGTAACGGCTGGTGCCGAGCTGGGCATTGGTGCCCGCGGCATTCAGACGACCACCAATCACGAACGTCGGGTCCAGACCACCGGCGGCGAACACCGAAGCGATCAGGCTGGTCGTGGTGGTTTTGCCGTGCGTACCGGCAACGGCGATGCCGTGGCGATAGCGCATCAGTTCCGCGAGCATTTCCGCGCGCGGTACTACCGGAATACGACGCTCAAGCGCAGTCGCCACTTCCGGGTTGGAGGTATTTACCGCGCTCGACACCACCAGCACATCGGCGGTCGCGGCGTTCTCGGCACGGTGGCCGATGAAAATCTGCGCGCCGAACGATTCCAGACGCTCGGTCACCGGCGACGCTTTCAGGTCGGAACCGGACACTTGGTAACCCAGGTTCAACAACACTTCGGCGATGCCGCACATGCCCACGCCGCCGATGCCGACGAAGTGGATGCGACGGATGCGGCGCATTTCCGGTTGCGGCATGGCTTTCTGATTCTCAACCATGGGCCACCTCCAGACAGGTATCGACCACGCTACGGGTGGCATCGGGTTTCGCCAGACGGCGGGCCGCTTGGGCCATATCTTCGAGTCGTTGCGGTTGCATCAAGACCTCTGTCAGGCGCGCGGCAAGGTCCGCGGCACCAGTCGTTCTTTGCGGCATCAGGAAGGCAGCGCCTTCACGGGCCAAATAATCGGCGTTGCGGGTCTGGTGATCGTCGATCGCGTGGGGCAAAGGCACCAGCATCGAGGGCAGACCGGCGGCAGCCAGCTCACTGATGGTCAACGCGCCTGCACGGCACACCACCAGGTCAGCCCAGCCATAGGCCTGGGCCATGTCTTTGATGAACGGCTGCACCTGCGCGTCCACGCCGGCGGCGCGGTAGCGCTCTGCAGTCACTTCATCGTGGTTTTTGCCGGCCTGATGAAACACTTCCGGGCGCAAATCGGCAGCGACTTGGGCCAGGGCTTCAGGCAGCAACTTGTTCAACGGTTCTGCGCCCAGGCTTCCGCCGAGGATCAGCAAACGCGCTTTGCGACCGGCCAGGGCAGGTCGCGATGTATCGAGGAACAGCTCGCTGCGCACCGGGTTTCCGGTGGTACGGCGGGTGTCCGACAGAGTAAAGGTGTCGGGGAACGCTTCACACACCCGGGCGGCGAACGGCACCAGCAACCGATTGGCGGTGCCGGCCACGGCGTTCTGCTCGTGAACGATCACCGGCACGCCAGCCAGTTTCGCGGCAAGACCACCGGGGCCGGTCACATAACCACCGAAGCCGACCACACACACCGGCTTCAAGCGACGAATGATTGCCCGCGCCTGCCAGACCGATTTCAGCAGCATGAACGGCGCCTTGAGCAGCGACAGCTTGCCCTTGCCGCGCAGGCCAGTGGCGTTGATGCGGTGCAGTTCAAGACCTGCGGCCGGCACCAGTTCGTTCTCGATCCCGCGTGGCGTGCCGAGCCAGTGCACGGTGTAGCCGCGCGCCTGAAACTCGCGGGCACAGGCCAGCGCCGGGAACACGTGGCCGCCGGTGCCGCCGGCCATGATCAATACGTTAGCGCCCATGATTCGGCTCCTCAGCGAAGTCGCTCTCATGGAATTCCATCTCTTCACTGCCCAGGTGGGTTCGACTCTCCCACTCGATCCTCAGCAACAAGCCGAGACAGGCACAGCAGATCACCAACGAGCTGCCGCCATAACTGAGGAACGGCAAGGTCAGACCTTTGGTTGGCAACAGACCGACGTTCACACCGATGTTGATCAGGAACTGACCAATCCACAGGAACGACAGACCGTAAGCCACATACGCGGCGAAGAACTGTTTGGCTTTCTCCGCCCACAAGCCGATGTACATGCCACGAATACACACGAACACGAACAGTGCGACGGTGCACAGCGAACCGACCGCGCCGAGTTCTTCAGCCAATACCGAGAACACGAAGTCAGTGTGCGCTTCCGGCAGGTAGAACTGCTTCTGCACGCTGTTGCCCAGACCGACGCCCAGCCATTCGCCGCGACCGAAGGCGATCAAGGCTTGCGACAACTGATAACCGGCGCCGAACTGGTCGGCCCACGGGTCGGCGAAGTTGGTCAGACGCGCCATACGGTACGGCTGCATCTGAATCAGCAAAACCACGGCCCCGACCGCCAACACCACCATCAGCGAGAAGCGGAACAGCCCGACCCCGCCGAGGAATAGCATGGCCGCCGCAGCGCCCATCATTACCACGGTGGCACCGAAGTCCGGCTCCATCAGCAACAGGCCCGCCATTGGCAGCAGCACGATGAACGGCTTGAAGAAACCCATCCAGCTCTCGCGCACTTCCTTCTGCCGACGCACCAGATAACCGGCGAGGTAGATCACTACGAACACTTTGGCGATTTCAGACGGCTGCACGTTGAAGAAGCTGAAACCGATCCAGCGCATCGAACCGTTCACTTCGCGCCCGATGCCCGGGATGATCACCATCACCAGCAAGCCGAACGCACCGAGCAGCATCAGCCAGCCGAGGCGTTGCCAGGTGGCGATCGGAATCATCATGGTGACGATGCACGCGCCCAGACCCAGCACCACATAAATAAGGTGGCGGATCATGTAATACAGCGGACTGCCGGACTGCGCGGCCGCCACTTCAGTGGACGCCGAAGCAATCATGATCAAACCGAGACCGAGCAGCGCCAGGCAACCGGCGAGCATCGGGAAATCGAGGTCGATGCCGCGCCCGGTAATGATCGGCGACGGGTACGGCTTGATGATATTGAACAGGCTCATGCCAGATCCTCCACAGCGCGGACGAACTGGTGACCACGGTCTTCGTAATGCTTGAACATGTCGAAACTGGCGCAGGCCGGTGACAGCAGCACGACGTCACCCGCTTGCGCGGCGGCGCGGCATTGCGCAACGGCGTCCACCAGCGAGGTCGCGCGAATCAATGGCACGGCATCACCCAGGGCCGCACCGATCTTGTCGGAGTCGCGGCCCATCAGGATCACGGCGCGGCAGTTGGCCGCCACCGGATCACGCAGGTCGTTGAATTCGGCACCCTTGCCATCGCCACCGGCGATCAGGATGACCTTGCCGTCGATGTCCGCGCCCAGGCCTTCGATGGCGGCCAGTGCGGCGCCAACGTTGGTGGCTTTGGAGTCGTTGTAATACGCCACGCCGTCGAGATCGCGGACCCACTGGCAGCGATGCTCGAGGCCGGCAAATGTACGCAGGGCCGAGAGCATGGCGTCGAACGGCAAGCCCACGGCATGCCCCAGCGCCAGCGCCGCAAGAGCGTTGGATTGGTTGTGTGCGCCGCGAATTTTTAGCTCACGCACCGGCATCAGGTTCTGGAATTCGAAGGCCAGATACTTCTCGCCGTCTTCTTCGCGGATACCGAAGGCCTTGAAATCCGGTTTGGTCAAACCGAAGGTCCAGCATGGCTGGCCCTCGCCCATCAGCGGACGGGTCAACGCGTCCTGACGGTTGACCACGAATTGCTTCGCACCACGGAAGATCCGGTGCTTGGCCAGGTGGTACGCCGGCAGACCGCTGTAACGATCCATGTGGTCTTCGCTGATGTTCAGCACGGTGGCCACTTCAGCGTTGAGCTGGTCGGTGGTTTCCAGCTGGAAGCTCGACAGCTCCATCACGTACAGCTCGACGTCGTCGCTGAGCAGATCCAGCGCCGGGGTGCCGAGGTTGCCGCCGACGGCGACGCGCTTGCCGGCCGCAGCCGCCATCTCGCCGACCAGAGTGGTGACAGTGCTCTTCGCGTTGGAACCGCTGATGGCCACGATCGGCGCCCGCGCGTTACGCGCGAACAGCTCGATGTCGCCGGACAGTTTCACGCCACGGGCCGCAGCGGCTTGCAGGGCCGGGGTCGCCAGCGCCAGGCCGGGGCTCACGTAGAGCTCGTCGGCACGGCACAGGAATTCGACGTCCAGCTCGCCACAACGCACTTCCACGTGCGGATAGTCACGCTTGAGCGTGGCCAGTTCCGGTGGATTTTCCCGCGTGTCCGCCACAGCAAACGACGTGCCCCGGTTCGCCAGGAAGCGAACCAGGGACATGCCGCTCTTGCCGAGGCCGACAACGATGCGGAAGTGGTCAGAAGCGATCAGAGACACTCGTTCTACCTCAGCTTCAGGGTGGCAAGGCCGACCAGCACGAGAATCACGGTGATGATCCAGAAACGGACGATCACACGCGGCTCGGGCCAGCCCTTGAGTTCAAAATGGTGGTGGATCGGTGCCATGCGGAACACACGGCGACCGGTCAGCTTAAAGGACGCAACCTGAATGACGACTGACAGGGTTTCCATCACGAACACGCCGCCCATGATGAACAGGACGATTTCCTGACGGACGATCACCGCGATGGTGCCCAGTGCCGCGCCGAGTGCCAGGGCACCGACGTCGCCCATGAACACTTGCGCTGGATAGGTGTTGAACCACAGGAAGCCCAAACCGGCACCGATCAGCGCGCCGCAGAACACGATCAGCTCACCCGCGCCCGGTACATAAGGAATCAACAGGTATTCAGCGAATTTCACGTTACCCGACAGGTAGCAGAAAATGCCGAGGCCACCACCGACCATCACGGTCGGCATGATCGCCAGGCCATCGAGGCCGTCAGTCAGGTTGACTGCGTTGCTCGAACCGACGATCACAAAGTAAGTCAGCACAATGAAGCCCAGGCCCAGCGGAATGCTGTAGTCCTTGAGCATCGGCAGAATCAGCGTGGTTTCCACCGGGGTGGATGCGGTCATATAAAGGAAGATCGCCGCGCCAAGGCCAAACACCGACTGCCAGAAATACTTCCAGCGGCTCGGCAAGCCACGGGAGTTCTTCTCGATGACTTTGCGGTAATCGTCGACCCAACCGATGGCACCGAACAGCAGCGTCACCAGCAGCACAACCCAGACGTAACGGTTGCTCAGGTCAGCCCAAAGCAAGGTGCTGACGCCGATCGACGACAGAATCAGTGCGCCGCCCATGGTCGGTGTACCCGACTTGGACAGGTGCGATTGCGGACCATCGTTACGCACGGATTGGCCGATCTGACGGTTCTGCAGGGTGCGGATCATCCACGGGCCATAGCACAGCGACAAAACCAGCGCGGTCAGCACACCGAGGATCCCGCGCAGGGTCAGGTACTGAAAGACCGCGAAGCCTTTGTAGAACTGTTGCAGATACTCCGCTAGCAGCAGCAGCATTAATGTTTCTCCAGACTGGACCCGCACAGAGCCGCAACGATGTTTTCCATCGCTGCACTGCGCGAACCCTTGATCAAAATGGTGGTGTTTGTGTCCTGCTCGGCGTCGAGGGCTTGAATCAGTTCGGCTTGCGTGCCGAAGTGATGCGCCTGTTCACCGAAAGCGTTTACGGCGTGGACCATGTTTGGCCCAACGGCATAAAGCGCGGAAACCTTGCCCCGGGCGTACTCGCCCACGTCGCGGTGCCCCTGCTCCGCCCAATCGCCCAACTCGCCGATATCTCCGAGCACCAGGACGGTGCGGCCGGAAAAGCCGGCGAGTATATCAACGGCCGCGCACATCGAGGTGGGGTTTGCGTTGTAAGTGTCATCGATCACGCGCATGCCGTTCTTCGCCAGTTGCGCGACGGTGCGACCCTTGACCGGTTGCACGGCGCCAAGCCCGGTGGCGATGCCGAACAGCGACACGCCCAAGGCGTGAGCGGCAGCGGCAGCGGCCATGGAATTGGCGACGTTGTGGGTGCCGAGCAGGTTCAGTTGAACGCGCTCGACACCTTCAGGTGTGTGCAGATTGAAGGCCGGGCAACCACGCGCATCGGTGCTCAGATCGCTGGCGTAGAAGTCCGCGTGCGTGTTGCTCAGGGCAAAAGTCAGCACTTTGCGCGCGCCCGCACGGGTCTTCCAGATACCGAAGGCCTTGTCATCGAGGTTAAGCACGGCGACGCCGTCGGCCGCGAGCCCGTCGATGATTTCGCCCTTGGCCTCGACGATTTTTTCCGGCCCGCCGAACTCACCGACGTGAGCGGTGCCGGCGTTATTCAGGATCGCCACGTGCGGCTTGGTCAGGCCAACGGTGTAAGCGATCTCACCCAGACGCGAGGCGCCCAGTTCGATCACCGCCGAAGTGTGTTCCGGAGCCAGTTCGAGCAGAGTCAGCGGTGCGCCGAGGTCGTTGTTCAAATTGCCACGGGTCGCCAGCACCGGACCGCGCGTGCGCAGGATGCTCGCGAGCATTTCCTTGACCGTGGTCTTGCCGCTGGAGCCAGTGATGGCAGCGACGGGCTGAGCGAACGTGGCACGGTTCAGCGCGCCCAATTGGCCGAGGGCCTGACGGGTATCTTTCACCAGCAGTTGCGGCAGCGTGCTGTCGGCGACTTCACGCTCGACCAGCGCAGCGACGGCGCCTTTGGCGGCGACGTCATTCAAATAGTCATGACCGTCGAAACGCGGGCCGGTCAACGCAATAAACAGTTGGCCGGGCTGGATCGCGCGACTGTCGATGCTGACGCCGTCGAAACTGGCATCATCGGCGATCAAACGCGCATCGAGTGCGTTGGTCAGTTCGCTGAGTCTCAGGGCCTTAAGCATGGGCCACCTCCCAAGCGGTCAGGGCGTGATCAGCCTCGACCAGATCGGAGAAAGCGTGGCGCTCGCCGTTGATTTCCTGATAGTCCTCATGACCTTTACCGGCCAGGACAATCACGTCATCCGCCGAAGCGCCGGCAATCAGTTGCGCAATCGCCTGACCACGGCCGGCGACGAAGGTGACTTTATCCACAGCCGTGAAACCGGCGCGGATGTCATCGAAAATCACTGCCGGGTCTTCGGTACGCGGGTTGTCGTCGGTGACCAGCACCTGATCGGCCAGACGTTCGACCACTTCGGCCATCAACGGACGTTTGCCGCGATCACGGTCACCGCCGCAGCCGAACAGGCACAGCAGTTGACCTTTGACGTGCGGGCGCAGAGCCGTCAGAACTTTTTCCAGCGCATCCGGAGTGTGGGCGTAATCGACCACCACCAATGGCTGCGTGCCACCACCGAGACGCTGCATGCGCCCGGCCGGGCCTTCGAGTTTTGGCAGTACTTTGAGAATTTCGTCGAGCGCGTAATCCAGACCGAGCAGCGCGCCGACCGCCGCCAATACGTTGCTCAGGTTGAAACGACCGAGCAGCGTGCTGCGCAGATGATGCTCGCCCTGCGGCGTCACCAGCGTGGCGCGCACGCCGTGGTCGTCGAACTGCGCTTCGCGGCAATACAGGTAAGCGCTGCTGTCGAGCAGACTGTAGGTGATCAGCCGCGACTCACGTTTTTCCGCAGCCAGTTGGCGGCCGAAATCGTCGTCGAGGTTGACCACGCGGCACTTCAGATCATTCCAGGCGAACAGCTTGGCCTTGGCCTCGGCGTACGCCTGCATGGTGCCGTGATAATCCAGATGATCGCGGGACAGGTTGGTCATCACCGCGACGTCGAACGCCAGCGCCGTAACGCGGCCCTGATCCAGACCGTGGGAGGAGACTTCCATGGCCACGGCTTTCGCGCCGGCCTTTTTCAGGTCGCCCAAGGTCGCTTGTACGGCGATCGGATTCGGCGTGGTGTGCAGACCGCTTTGCAGTGCGCCATAGAAGCCGGAACCCAGGGTCCCGACGATGCCGCAATGCTGACCGAGCAGATCGAGTGCCTGCGCAACCAATTGGGTCACGCTGGTCTTGCCGTTGGTGCCGGTCACGCCGATCAGGTTCAGGTGGTGACTTGGCTCGCCGTAAAAGCGCCCGGCAATGTCCGACAACTGCGCTGCCAGGCCTTTGACCGGAATAAGCGGGACGTCAGTGATCGGCAGCACGGTGGCACCTTCCACTTCATACGCCACAGCGGCAGCGCCGCGCGCCAGAGCATCGGCAATGTGCGCACGGCCGTCGAATTTACCGCCGGGTACTGCGAGGAACAAATCGCCCGCGCGTACGTTGCGGCTGTCCAGCGCCAGTTCACGGATCAACAGATCGTGGCCGGCGTGGGGGAATATCTTGTTCAGACTTAATGACATCAGCCGCGCCCTCCATTGGCTTTCAGCGGAACGACCGGGGTAGCGTTGGCTTGTTGCGTCGTCGGCAGGTTGTCCGGCGTTACGTTCATCAGCCGCAGGGTGCCGGACATCACACGGCTGAACACCGGCGCGGAAACCAGACCACCGAAGTAACCGGCCTTGGACGGCTCATCGATCACCACAACAATCGCGTAACGCGGATCGCTCATCGGACCGAAACCGGCGAACAGCGAGCGATAAGAATTTTCCGCGTAGCCCTTGGTGCCCACCGAGGTCTTACGCGCAGTACCCGACTTGCCCGCCACGTGATACGCCGGCACCTGCGCACGGAACACGCCGCGCGGCGCTTCGATCACCTGAGTGAGCATGCCTTGCAGGGTTTTCGCCACGGCTTCCGGCAGCACTTGCGTGGTTTGCGGCGGCTTGTCGGTTTTGATCAGGGTCAGCGGCGCGAGACGACCGTTGTTGGCCAGTGCCGAGAACGCGTGCACCAACTGAATCGCGGTCACGGAAATACCGTAACCGTAAGACAACGTTGCGGTTTCAGCCTTACGCCAATCGCGGTAGTTCGGCAGGTTGCCGACACGCTCGCCCGGAAAGCCAAGGCCGGTGTCCTGGCCGAGGCCGACTTTCTGCGCGAGTCGGAAAATCGTTTCGCCGCCGATATCGAAGGCGACCTTACTCATGCCGACGTTACTGGAATTGATCAGGATACCGGTCAGGTCGAGCACCGGACCTTCGCTCTTGGAGACGTCCTTGATGGTGTATTTGCCGATCTGCAGTGAGCCCGGATACACCTCAACGGTGTCGCTCGGTTTCCAGCGGCCGGTTTCGATCGCGGCAGCCATCGAGATGGCTTTCATGGTCGAACCCGGTTCGAACACGTCGATCATCGCGCGGTTACGCATCATTGCCGGCTGAAGGTTGCGACGGTTGTTCGGGTTGTAGGTCGGCTGGTTGACCATGGCCAGAATCTCGCCGGTCTTCACGTCCATGATCACCAGGCTGCCGGCCTTGGCGCCGTTCTCGATGATCGCGTTGCGCAGCTCGCGGTTGGCCAGGTATTGCAGGCGCAGGTCAATGGACAACGCCAAGGGCTTGCCGGCCTTGGCGTTTTTGGTGACCTGGACATCCTTGATCAGCCGTCCGCGCCGATCCTTGATGACCTGTCGTTTGCCCGGCACCCCGGCGAGCCATTCGTCATAGGCCAGTTCGACACCTTCACGACCGTGGTCATCGATGTCAGTAAAACCGACCATATGTGCGGTGACTTCACCGGCCGGGTAGAACCGGCGGAATTCCTCGA
Organism: Pseudomonas viridiflava; assembly: GCF_900582195.1. Classification (GTDB taxonomy): domain Bacteria; phylum Pseudomonadota; class Gammaproteobacteria; order Pseudomonadales; family Pseudomonadaceae; genus Aquipseudomonas. Next base: position 894,296 of record NZ_UTHA01000001.1, on the reverse strand, counting down.
TGCCGTAAACGCCCGGCACTTTCAGATCGAGCACAGCCTGGCCTTGCTCGGGGGTCAGCCCGCGCACCAGATAAATGAATTCTTTGTTGGCCTGGGCTTCGAGGCGTTCGGTCAGGGCTTTCGGATCCTGACCCAGCGCGGCGGCGAGTGCCGGCCACTTCTCTTTCGCCGTTTGCATTTCCTTGGCGTTGGCCCACAGCGTGGTCACCGGGGTACTCACGGCCAACGGCTCGCCGTTACGGTCAGTGATCAGACCACGGTGAGCCGGAATCGGGATGTGACGCAGACTGCGCGCGTCGCCCTGACCTTTGAGGAAGTCACGGTCAACCACTTGCAGGTCGATGATGCGCCAGCAGATCGCCGCGACCATCACGCCAAGCAGCGCCACCATCAGGCGGAAGCGCCATGGGAACAGTGCGCCTTCGAGTTTCATCATGGCGCCACCATCTTCACGTCAGCCGCGCCAGGGATGTGCATTTTCAGCTGTTCGGTGGCCAGCACTTCGATGCGGCTGTGTGCGGTCCAGGTGCTCTGCTCGAGAATCAGACGGCCCCACTCGGCCTGCGCCTTGTCGCGCACGCTGAGTTCGTTATATAGGGTGTTGAGCAACTGCCGGTTCCAGTGCGCGCTGTACGACACGGCAATGGCCGACACGAGCACGCCGATGAACAGCAGCAGCATAAGAAAGCTGCCGCCGGGCAGTGGCTTGGCGAAAAGCTTGCTCACCGCAGCTTCTCCGCGACGCGCATGACGGCGCTACGGGAACGTGGGTTGGCTTTGAGTTCGGCGTCGGAGGCCGCCTGCGCTTTGCCATGGATTTTGATTTTCGGTTCGAACGCGACATGGCGAACCGGCAGGTTGCGCGGCAGGTTGTCGGCTTCGCCTTTCACCAGCTTGCGCATGAACAGTTTGACGATACGGTCTTCCAGCGAGTGGAAGCTGATCACGACCAAACGGCCGCCGACTTCCAGAGCGTCCAGCGCGGCTTCGAGGCCGGCTTCCAGATCACCCAGTTCGTTGTTGACGTGGATGCGCAAACCCTGGAATGCACGGGTGGCCGGGTTCTTGCCCTTTTCCCATGCAGGGTTGGCGACTTTCAAGACTTCAGCCAGATCGGCAGTGCGCTCGAACGGCTTGATGTCGCGACGCTCGGCGACGGCGCGAGCCATACGACCGGAGAAACGTTCTTCGCCGTATTCCTTGAACACCCGGGCGATTTCCTCAGCCGGCGCGGTGTTGACGAATTCGGCCGCGCTGATGCCACGGGACGGATCCATGCGCATGTCCAGCGGGCCGTCATTGAGGAAACTGAAGCCGCGCTCGGCGTCGTCGAGCTGCGGCGAAGACACGCCAAGGTCGAGCAGAATCCCGCTGACCTTACCGCTCAGACCTTGCTCGGCAACCACCGAACCCAGCTCGGCAAAGCTGCGCTGCACAACGACAAAGCGGCCGTCTTCGGCCGCTAGCGTTTGCCCGGTGGCAATCGCTTGTGGATCTTTGTCGAATCCGATGAGCCGACCGTCGGTGCCGAGCTGGCTGAGGATCAGCCGGCTGTGTCCGCCGCGCCCGAACGTGCCGTCCAGATAGCAGCCATCAGGACGTACGGCGAGAGCCTCGACGGCTTCGTCAAGCAGTACGGTGATGTGGTTAAAGCCGCTATCAATAGTCACAGGATCAAATCACGCAGTTCATCAGGCATCGCGCCCGGTTGTTGAATAGCAGCAAGGTCAGCGGCAGATACCGCGTTCCATGCATCCTCGTCCCACAATTGGAACTTGTTCAGTTGGCCTACCAGCATCGCGCGCTTATCGAGCTTGGCGTATTCGCGCAGACGCGGCGGAACCAGAAAACGACCACTGCCATCGAGTTCGAGGTCGACGGCATTACCAATCAGCAAACGTTGCAGGCGACGGTTCTCTTCGCGAAGCGAAGGAAGCGCACGCAACTTGGTTTCAATAATTTCCCACTCGTCGAGCGGATAGACACACAAACACGGATCAACGGCATCAATGGTCACGATCAATTGGCCGGAACTACGCGAATCGAGCTCGTCACGGTACCGGCTCGGCATGGCGAGACGGCCCTTTGCATCGAGACTGATAGCGTTAGCTCCGCGAAACACGTCTGCGTTTCTCCAATTTTTATCGTTTTGAGCTCAAAAAACCCACTTCATGCCACTTTCCGCCACTTGCGCACACTATAGGAATGCGCCCACCACACCGTCAAGGCGCGGATTAAAGGAAAACCCTTACAGAACGGAGATTTAGGAGCATAAAAGGAGGTGTAACGACAATCTGGCGCAGACTTTTGACCCATAACTTGATGCAGCACTGATAGCTGCGCTCGAAAGTTAAAGTAATTTGTTAAGAGTAAGATTTTTTCGGTATTACAAAAGCGCTTCTGCTGTTGATTGAAGCAAGGTGGGAAATGGCTATTACTGCGTTTGCCGCTGCCGGACTTTCAGCCCAGGCCTGCTGATATTGCACAGCCCTGTTGCCATTGATTCAAGCAGGGAAAGAAAAAGGTGGAGAGTCGATCTGTAAGCCGGGTTCTGTCTTGAACAGTCATTCGTCTACGATGGCCATCACTGGACATCTTTAGCAACCTACCCGGTCCCAGCGCGGGCCACGCCTTGGGACCCTATTTGGTCTTGCTCCAAGTGGGGTTTACCTAGCCACGAACTGTTGCCAGACGTGCGGTGCGCTCTTACCGCACCTTTTCACCCTTACCGGCGCCGAAACGCTTAGGCGGTTATTTTCTGTGGCACTTTCCGTAGGCTCACGCCTCCCAGGCATTACCTGGCACTTCGCCCTATGGAGCCCGGACTTTCCTCCCCCCCCTAATTTTCATAGAGGGCAGCGACTGTCCGATCGACTCTCCGCCGCGAAGGTTAACGGCAGAGCGCCCGAAGAACAAGCGCTAAAAGCCTCAAGACCGCTATGGGCGACGGCTTACACGCCTTTCTGTTTATCCAGCGCGACCTGATACAGCACGTTTTTACGTTCACCGGTGATCTGCGCTGCCAACGCGGCGGCACGCTTGAGCGGCATTTCTTCGAGGAGCAGATCGAGGATGCGCATCGCCTCGCTACTCACGGCGTCTTCAGATTCCGGCGCGGTCCAGCCAGCCACCAACACGACGCATTCGCCGCGCTGCTGATTGCTGTCGGATTCGACGAACGCGCGCAGCTCGGCCAGCGGCAAGCCCTTGAGGGTTTCGAACGTCTTGGTGATTTCACGGGCGAGCAATGCCTGGCGCTCGCCGCCAAACACCGCCTCCATATCCTGCAGACATTCAAGAATGCGGTGCGGAGCTTCGTAAAAGATCAGCGTGCGCGGCTCTTCCTTGACCGCCTCCAGACGCGCCTTGCGTCCGACCGATTTGGCCGGCAAGAAACCTTCGAAGATGAAACGGTCGGACGGCAGACCGGCTGCCGACAGCGCGGCAATAAGGGCGCAGGCACCCGGCACCGGCACCACATTGATCCCGGCCGCACGAGCCTGACGCACCAGGTGATAACCCGGATCGGAAATCAGCGGCGTCCCTGCATCGGAAATCAGCGCGACGTTATCGCCCGCCAGCAGACGGGTAATAAAGCGGCTACCTTCATCTCGTTCATTGTGTTCGTGACAGGCTGCCAGCGGCGTGCCAATCCCGAAGTGCTGCATCAGGCGCGCCGAGTGACGGGTGTCTTCGGCAGCGATCAATGCCACTTCGCGGAGGATCTTCAGGGCCCGGGCGCTGATGTCGTCCAGGTTGCCGATGGGCGTCGCCACCACATAAAGCGAGCCAGCAGCGGAATTCAGGGAACCTGGAGCAGTCAAAGCGCACACCTCGTGATCGGTAAAAGCGGCCATTGTAGCGCGTCACGAGGCTTGCGATGCGCTCAAGCCAAGCTCGGTTTTGCGCGCAGTTGTGCGCCGCCGCAACATTTACTCCAGCTAAATCGTCCGATTCACGCCAGTAACATCGCGCCCCGGCCAGTGCTTGGGTACAATTCGACGCTAATTTGATCGAGTATCAGGAACACTTACATGATCGCTTGCCTGCGGCTGTTCACTGCCCTCTGCCTCGCTGCCCTTCTGGCGGCTTGCGCCAGCTCCCCTTCCTCCAGCCTTGGCGAACTTCCACGGACTCCGGATGCCAGCATCGAGCAACTGCTCGAACAGGCTACCCAGGCGAAAACCCCGGAAAAAGCTGCCCTGTTGCGCCTCAGCGCTGCAGATCTGGCTTATCGCCAGGGCAATGCCGGGCAGTCCGCGCAAATCCTGCAACAAGTGCCGATGGAGCAACTCAAGCCCGGCCAGCAGATTTTTGCCAGCACGCTGAACGCCGAACTGGCCATGACCCGCAATCAGCCGAAAGCCGCGCTGACGGCCCTGAGCCATCCAAGCCTGCAACACCTGGGCGAGATGCCTGAAGAGCAGCAAGTGCGCACTGGTACCGTACACGCCCGCGCCCTTGAAGCCGATGGCCAGACCTTGGCTGCCGCCCGCGAACGCGTGTTCATCGCGCCGATGCTGCAAGGCGAAGCCGCGAGCAAGAACCACGAAGCGATCTGGACCCTGATCGGCTCGCTGCCAACCGACCAACTGCAACCGAACAGCACCGACGACCTCGGTGGCTGGATGGCCCTGGCCATGGCGGTGAAATCCGCTGGCACCCTGGAACAGCAGCAAGCCGCGATCGACACCTGGCGTGCGCAGAATCCAAAGCACCCGGCCGCAATCAACCTGCCGTTGCCACTGACCAAACTCAAGGAACTGGCCAGCCAGCCGCTGAGCAAGATCGCCCTGCTGCTGCCGCAGGACGGTCAATTGGCCGCCGTCGGCAAGGCACTGCGTGAGGGCTTCATGGCTGCGCACTACCAGGCTCAACAGGCCGGGCAAAAGCCGCCAGCGATCGAGTTCTACGACAGCTCGAAGCTGACCTCGATGGACGAGTTCTACCGCAAGGCTCAGGCTGATGGCGTGCAACTGGTCGTCGGCCCGCTGGAAAAACCACTGGTCAAGCAACTGAGCACTCGCCCGCAACTGCCGATCACCACCCTCGCGCTGAACTACAGCGAAGGCGATCAAGGTCCGGCGCAACTGTTCCAGTTTGGTCTGGCCGCTGAAGACGAAGCCCGTGAAGTCTCGCGCCGCGCCCGTGCCGATGGCCTGCACCGCGCCGCGATCATGGTACCGAAAGGCGAATGGGGCGACCGCGTACTGCGTGCCTTCAGCCAGGACTGGCAGGCCAACGGTGGCAGCATCGTCGCCACTGAACGCGTCGATCAGCCGGTGCAACTGGCCCAGCAGATCGCCGACATGTTCCAGCTGCGTCAGAGCGAAGCCCGCGCCAAGAGCCTGCAGAATGCCGCCGGCACCAACGTCGCCGCACAGCCGTCGCGTCGTCAGGACATCGAATTCATCTTCCTTGCTGCCACGCCGCAACAGGCGCAGCAGATCAAGCCGACCCTGAATTTCCAGTACGCCGGTGACGTTCCGGTTTACGCGACCTCGCACGTTTACAGCGCCAGCGGCGACGTCAACCAGTACAACGACATGAACGGCATTCGCTTCTGCGAAACCCCATGGCTGCTGGACTCCAGCGACCCACTGCGTCAGCAAGTGGTTGCGCAGTGGCCGCAAGCCGCTGGCAGCCTCGGTCGTCTGTACGCGATGGGTGTGGACGCCTATCGTCTGGCACCGCGCCTGGGTCAACTCAAGGCCCTGCCTGACAGCCGCATCGACGGTGAGTCCGGCAGCCTCGGCATGACCCAGACCCAACGTGTAGTGCGTCAGTTGCCTTGGGCGCAGTTCGTCAGCGGTCAGGTTCAGCGCCTGCCGGACACCCCGCGCTGATGCCCGACAGGTCACGCTCGCAAAGCGGTAAGGATGCCGAGCGCCAGGCGCTCGAGCATCTGCAACAACACGGTCTGCGCCTGCTGGCGCAGAACTGGTTATGCAAACGCGGCGAGCTTGATCTGGTCATGCTTGATGGCGATACAGTAGTATTCGTTGAAGTTCGCTACAGAAAAAACACTCAATGGGGTGGCGCGCTCGCTAGCATCGATGGGCGCAAGCAGCAGAAACTGATTTTCGCTGCGCAGTATTTTCTTCAGCGCGAGTCGCGTTGGGCCAATTCCCCTTGCCGCTTCGACGTGGTGGCCATCGACAGCCATCCGGATCAGCTGAACTGGTTGCAGAATGCTTTCGACAGTTGATCGCAGGCGTTGCGACCCGGACAATCCCACCGACAAATTTTGCTCTTTGCTTTGCGGGCTGCACATTCATGTGCCGGACAGCCGCGCTACTTAAGGTCACACAGATGGACATGCAATCCCGAATTCGCCAGCTTTTCCAGGCCAGTATCGACACCAAGCAACAGGCGATGGACGTACTTGCACCGCACATCGAGCAAGCCAGCCAGATCATGGTCAACGCCCTGCTCAACGAAGGCAAAATGCTTTCGTGCGGCAATGGCGGCTCAGCCGGCGACGCCCAGCACTTCTCGTCAGAGCTGCTCAACCGCTTCGAGCGCGAGCGTCCGAGCCTGCCAGCTATCGCCCTGACCACCGACACCTCGACGATCACCTCGATCGCCAACGACTACAGCTACAACGAAGTGTTCTCCAAACAGATCCGCGCGCTCGGTCAGCCAGGCGATGTCCTGCTGGCGATTTCGACCAGCGGCAACTCGGCGAACATTATTCAAGCGATCCAGGCCGCACATGATCGCGAAATGATTGTCGTAGCTATGACCGGACGCGATGGTGGCGGCATGGCGTCGCTGCTGTTGCCTGAGGACGTCGAGATTCGCGTACCGGCCAATGTCACTGCACGTATTCAAGAAGTCCACTTGCTGGCGATCCATTGCCTTTGCGATCTGATCGACAGCCAACTGTTCGGGAGTGAAGAATGACCCCTAATCGCCTTGGCCTTCTGGCCTTGACCCTGTGCCTCGGCATCAGCGGCTGCACCTCGGTGGTGAATGCCAGCCGTGAAGCGCCGATCGACGACGACCGTGGCACGCGCACCTTCGGCAGCAAGATCGACGACTCACTGATCGAAACCAAGGTTGGCGTGAACGTGGCCAAGGCCGACCCGGCCCTGGACAACGATTCGCACATCGTCGTCACCAGCTTCAACGGTGTTGTCTTGCTGGCCGGTCAAACCCCTCGCGCAGACTTGAAAGCCAAGGCTGAGCAAGCGGCAGCCGCCGTGCAAAGGGTAAAAACCGTTCACAACGAACTGCAGGTCATACCGCCGTCCGGATTCCTGGCGCGCCAGAACGACACATGGCTGACGTCCAAGATCAAGACGCAGATGCTCACCGACGCCAGCATCCCTGGCTCGCGCATCAAGGTCGTGACCGAGAACGGTATTGTCTACCTGCTGGGCCTGCTGACCAAACAGGAAGCCACTCAGGCAACCAACCTGGTACAGGGCGTTTCCGGCGTGCAGAAGATCGTGAAGCTGTTCGAATACATCGACTGACAGCCGAACAACGCACATAAAAAAGGCGATCCATCCGGATCGCCTTTTTTTATTTCACCACTTTCAGGCTTGGCCGGCCGCTAGGGCGCGGCGGCTCACTGTCCGGTGGCGGCAAGTCGTCATCCGACTCGATCTCTTCTTCGTCATCCATTGGCGACTCGAGATCGAACACCATGCCCTGACCGTTCTCTCTGGCGTAGATCCCCAGGATCGCACTGATCGGCACGTAGAGACTGTGCGGGACGCCACCGAAGCGACCCTCGAAGGTCACCACGTCGTTGTCCATGTGCAGATGACGCACGGCACTCGGCGAAATATTCAGGACAATCTGCCCGTCACTGGCGAAACCCTGTGGCACCTGCACCGCCGGGTACTCGGAGTTGACCAGCATGTGCGGGGTGCAATCGTTATCAACAATCCACTCATAGAGCGCGCGGACCAGATAAGGTCGACTGGAGTTCATAGCGGCTCCTTAAGCCTTAGCGCATATCGCGTTCGACACCAGACAGACTCGCCTGGAAAGCCTCACGCGCAAACGAGCGCTCCATATAATCAAGCAGCGGCTTGGCTGGCCGCGGCAGTTCAATACCCAGAATCGGCAAACGCCAGAGTATTGGCAATAGGCAGCAATCCACCAGACTTTGTTCCTCACTGAGGAAAAACGGCTTGTCGGCAAACAGCGGCGACACGCCCGTCAGGCTTTCACGCAATTCCTTGCGCGCCACGACACGCGCGGCCTCCTTGGACTTGGGATCCAGAATCAGATCCACCAGACCACACCAGTCGCGCTGAATACGATGAATCAGCAGGCGGCTGTTGGCACGCGCCACCGGGTAAACCGGCATCAACGGCGGGTGCGGGTAACGCTCATCCAGATATTCCATCACCACGGTCGACTCCCACAACGCCAGGTCACGATCGACCAGCGTCGGCAGACTGCCGTAAGGGTTCACCTCAATCAGTTTAGGCGGCTGACGACCAGCTTCCACATAAATGATCTCGGCGCTGACACCCTTCTCTGCAAGCACAATGCGCACTCGGTGGGAATAGTGGTCGGCGGGGTCGGAGTAACAGGCCAACCGATTGGTCACGCCCATGGCGATCCTCCTCGCTTGTTGAAATTATCGGAACCGGAAAAACGCGCGCGCCCAGAGGGCGCCTCCCGCAACCTCTGGCTGACCAGAGTTGCGCTATCGGAGGCGCCCTTGGGCGCGCGCGATTAACAGCAATGCTTGAAGCGTATCAGTGCACGTCTTTCCAGTATTCACGCTTGAGCAGGTAGGCGAACACAAAGAAGAACGCCAGGTACAGCAAGACATAAGTACCGATGCGCTGATGTTGCAGCTTAACCGGGTTAGCCGAGTAAGCCAGGAAGGTTACCAGATTCTTGACCTTCTCATCGAACTGCTCTTCGTTCAGAGCACCGGATTTCGGCACGATGGTCAGTTGATCACACGCTTCATGGGTCAGAGGCGTACCGGTCAGCGGATCATATTGCTTCTTGCCGTCTTCGACGATCTGTACTTGCTTGCAGCCAACAACCTGGCGACCCTGCAGACCGACCAGCACGTTAGGCATGCCAACGTTCGGGAAGATCTTATTATTCACGCCCCACGGACGCGCCGGATCTTCGTAGAACGACTTCAGATAACCGTACAGCCAGTCAGTGCCACGCACACGAGCCACCAGGGTCAGATCCGGCGGTGCCGCGCCGAACCAGGTCTTGGCGTCAGCCGGTTGCATACCGATGTTCATGTGATCGCCGATCTTGGCGCCGGTGAACACCAGTTTCTCCAGCATCAGTTCGTGTGGAACACCGAGATCATCGGCAACCCGCTCGTAACGCTGGAACTTGGCACTGTGGCAGCCCATGCAATAGTTGGCAAAAGTACGCGCGCCATCCTGCAGGGCAGCCTTGTCGGAGACGTCGATATCGACTTTTTCCAGTTCCGGTCCACCGTGTTCAGCGGCGAAAGACAGGACAGGCAACGCAGCAAAAATCAGAGCAAAAAATAACTTTTTCATCAGCCAGTCACCCTTTCCGGAACCGGTTTGGTCTTCTCGAGCCTGGTGTAGAACGGCATCAGAATGAAGTAGGCGAAGTACAGGAAGGTGCAGACCTGCGACAGCAAGGTTCGCCCAGGCGTCGGCGCAAGCACACCGAGAATGCCGAGAATCACGAACGAAATGCAGAACACCACCAGCCAGATTTTGCTCATCCAGCCTTTATAGCGCATCGATTTCACCGGGCTGCGATCCAGCCATGGCAGCACAAACAGCACCGCAATTGCCGCACCCATGGCGATCACGCCCATGAGCTTGTCCGGGATCGCACGCAAGATTGCGTAGAACGGTGTGAAGTACCAAACCGGCGCAATATGCTCCGGTGTCTTGAACGGGTTAGCCTGCTCGAAGTTTGGTTTTTCGAGGAAGTAGCCGCCCATTTCCGGGAAGAAGAACACAATGAAGCAGAAGATAAACAAGAACACCACGACACCGACAATGTCTTTCACGGTGTAGTACGGGTGGAAGGCAATACCGTCCAGCGGGATGCCGTTTTCGTCTTTGTGCTTCTTGATGTCGACGCCGTCAGGGTTGTTCGAACCGACCTCGTGCAACGCCAGAATATGCAGCACCACCAGACCGAGAATCACGATCGGCAACGCGACAACGTGCAGAGCGAAGAAGCGGTTCAGGGTGATTCCGGAGATCAGGTAGTCACCACGAATCCACTGGGTCAGGTCGTTTCCGATCACCGGAATCGCACCGAACAGCGAGATGATCACCTGGGCCCCCCAGTAGGACATCTGACCCCAAGGCAACAGATAACCCATGAAGGCTTCGGCCATAAGCGCCAGGTAAATCAGCATGCCGAAGACCCAGACCAGCTCGCGCGGTTTCTGGTACGAGCCGTAGAGCAGACCACGGAACATGTGCAGATAAACCACGATGAAGAACGCCGAAGCACCGGTCGAGTGCAGCAGACGCAAGATCGAGCCGTACTCGACGTCACGCATGATGTATTCAACAGAGGCAAACGCCTCTTCTGCCGACGGCGTATAGCTCATCGTCAGCCAAACACCAGTGACGATCTGGTTGACCAGCACCAGTAGCGCCAGAGAGCCGAAGAAATAGAAGAAGTTGAAGTTTTTTGGAGCGTAATACTTGCTGAGATGGTCTTCCCACATTTTGGTCGCAGGAAAGCGCGCATCAACCCAATCCATGAACTTGCTCATCACGCTTTCTCCGTATCGACGCCAATGACAATCAGGTCATCGGTCTCATAGGAATGCGGGGGAACTGGCAGGTTCAAAGGCGCAGGTTGCGACTTGTAGACGCGGCCAGCCAGATCGTAGTGGGAACCGTGGCAAGGGCAGAAATAGCCACCGACCCAGTCTTTGCCCAGATCCGCAGGTGCCACTTCGGGACGGAAAGTTGGCGAGCAACCCAAGTGTGTACAGATCCCGATCAGCAGCAGAATTTCCGGCTTGATCGAACGCACTTCAGGGTCGACATAGGTGGGTTGCGTGGAGTTTTTGGAGGTCGGATCAGAGAGCTGGCCCTCGATCTTTTTGAGATTCCCCAGGATTTCCTCGGTACGGCGGACAATGAACACCGGCTGGCCGCGCCACTCAGCAATCATCTGCTGTCCTGGCTCGATTTTGCTGACATTCACTTTCACCGGTGCACCGGCGGCTTTCGCCTTGGCACTGGGAAACCATGACCCCACGAACGGGACCGCAGCCCCCACCGCTCCTGCAGCACCCACCACGGATGTGGCTGCTACCAAGAAGCGACGCCGGCCTGCATTCACGCCGTCATTGCTCATTCAGTCCTCTCCCATCAGCTTTTGTGGCCTGTTAAATCAGGCATCTACTAAATAAATCAAATGCTACTTATAAAAATTTTGCCGAATGGTAATGAAAAGCCCCAATTCTGACAAGGGAATTACCCGGAGCTCTTACCCTCAAGCCTTGTAGTATAGGGGGTCTACGGAAGTGGCAAGTTGTCGCAGCGCAATTCTTTGATAAATCGCAGGTATAAAAAAACGCCCGCTTCCGTGAGGAGGCGGGCGTTCTTTTTGAACGTGGAAGCGGAATTAACGCTTCGAGTACTGCGGACGCTTACGCGCTTTACGCAGACCAACTTTCTTACGTTCAACTTCACGGGCGTCGCGAGTAACGAAGCCAGCTTTGCGCAGAGCGCTACGCAGGGTTTCGTCGTAGTCCATCAGAGCGCGAGTGATGCCGTGGCGGATTGCGCCAGCTTGACCACTTACACCACCGCCGATCACGGTGACGTAGATGTCGAACTTCTCGACAGTCTCAGTCAGCTCCAGCGGCTGGCGAACTACCATGCGGGCAGTTTCACGGCCGAAGAAGTTTTCCAGCGAACGGTTGTTGATGGAGATGTTACCAGTACCCGGACGCAGGAAAACGCGTGCGGTTGCGGTCTTGCGACGGCCAGTGCCGTAATTTTGAGTCGCCGACATAATGTACTATTCCGTTAAAACTTCAGTTCTTGGGGCTGCTGAGCAGTATGTGGGTGTGCAGCGCCCGCATAGACTTTCAGCTTACGGTACATGTCGCGACCCAGTGGGTTTTTAGGCAGCATGCCTTTAACCGCGGTCTCGATCACGCGCTCAGGGGCTTTAGCGATCAGCTTTTCAAAGTTGATCGACTTGATGCCGCCCGGGAAACCGGAGTGGGAGTAGTACATTTTGTCAGTGGTTTTAGCACCGGTAACACGAATCTGCTCAGCGTTGATTACGACGATGTAGTCGCCGGTGTCAACGTGAGGAGTGTACTCAGGCTTGTGCTTGCCACGCAGACGGCTCGCGATTTCGGTGGCCAGACGACCCAGGGTCTGACCAGCAGCGTCGACGACAAACCAGTCGCGCTTTACTGTTTCCGGTTTAGCAGTAAAAGTTTTCATTCTTTATAGCCTCAGGGGCCGCCCTGTAAATTAGACGGCGGATCTTACTGAATAGTGCGTACTTTGACAAGTCAAAGGCAGCCGGATACAGACGCTTTCGGGGGCTCGGGTCGGCGCGTCCGTTCAACGGCAAGATTCTTCGGCGGCGGCGCATCACTTCCACTGCAGAAAGAGGTCGGCAATTATGCAGATTGCGAAAAATATTTCAACCTGCTTTTATGATTGTTTTGCCCAAGGAGCACCCGATGGACTATCGCCAGCTAGGCCGTACCGACCTGAACGTGAGTGCAATCTGCCTCGGCACCATGACCTGGGGCGAGCAAAACACTGAAGCTGAAGCCTTCGCCCAGATCGAACGGGCCAAAGAAGCCGGGATCAATTTCATCGACACCGCCGAGATGTACCCGGTGCCGCCGAAAGCCGAAACCTACGCCACCACCGAGCGCTACATCGGCAACTACTTCAAAAGCCGCGGTGACCGTGCCGACTGGATCCTCGCCAGCAAGATTGCCGGTCCCGGCAACACCATCGATTACATCCGCGACAAAAACCTGCGCCACAACCGCCAGCACATCACCGCAGCGGTGGACGCCAGCCTCGAGCGCCTGCAGACCGACTACATCGATCTGTACCAATTGCACTGGCCGGAGCGCAGCACCAACTTTTTCGGACAGCTGGGCTACAAGCACAAGATCGAAGCCAACCTGACGCCGCTGGAAGACACCCTCGAAGCACTCGACGAGCAAGTAAAGGCCGGCAAGATCCGCCACATCGGTCTGTCCAACGAAACGCCGTGGGGCACCATGCGTTTTCTCGCCTTGGCCGAAGCCCGTGGCTGGCCGCGCGCGGTGTCGATCCAGAACCCGTACAACCTGCTTAACCGCAGCTTCGAAGTCGGCCTGGCGGAAATCGCCATCCGCGAACAGTGCGGCCTGCTCGCCTATTCGCCGCTGGCGTTTGGTTTCCTCTCAGGCAAGTACGAGGGTGGCGCCCGTCCGCCGAAAGGTCGTCTGAGCCTCTATAGCCGCTTCAGCCGCTATTTCAATGCGCAGTCGGAGGCAGCGTGCAGCCGCTACGTGGCGCTGGCCCGTGAACATGGTCTGGATCCGGCGCAGATGGCATTGGCGTTCGTCACTCAGCAACCATTCGTCACGAGTAACATCATTGGCGCGACGACGCTTGAGCAACTGGACAGCAACATTGCCAGTTTTGATCTGAAGCTATCGGATGAGGTGCTGGCAGGGATCGAGGCGATTCACAAGGATCACCCGAACCCAGCGCCTTGATTTACCGCTGAAAGCTTCGCGAGCAGGCTCGCTCCCACAGGTACGGTGATCCCCTGTGGGAGCGAGCCTGCTCGCGAAGAGGCCGATCAGATCACCACCAAAGCGGAACGCGGAGCGTCCCCGGCGGCATTCCCACGCAGAGCGTGGGAACGATCATCAAAGCGAGCGCGCAATAATCTCCTTCATGATTTCATTGGTGCCGGCATAAATCCGTTGCACCCGCGCATCCGCCCACGCCCGGGCTACCGGGTATTCCCACATGAAACCGTAGCCGCCATGCAACTGCACGCACTCGTCGAGCACTTTGCATTGCAGATCGGTACCCCAGTATTTCGCCATCGCCGCTGTTGGCACATCCAGTTTGCCTTGCAAGTGCAGCTCCAGACATTTATCGACGAAGACCCGGCCGATCTGAATCTCGGTGGCCATCTCCGCCAACTTGAAGCGGGTGTTCTGGAAGTCGGCAATCGACTTGCCGAACGCTTTGCGATCACGGGTGTAATCAAGCGTCCATTTCAGCGCCGCTTCGGCTGATGCCAGGCCACCGATGGCCACGGTCAGGCGCTCCTGGGGCAACTCCTGCATCAGATAAGCGAAGCCTGCCCCGGCCTGCCCCAGCAGGTTTTCCTTCGGCACACGCACATCCTGGAAAAACAATTCCGACGTGTCCTGCGCCTTCATGCCGACCTTCTCCAGACGCTTGCCCTTCTCGAAACCCGGCGTATTCGCTTCCACCAGAAACAGGCTGGTGCCCTTGGCGCCGGCCTTCGGATCAGTCTTGGCGACCACGATCACCAGGTCCGCGAGAAAGCCGTTGGTAATGAAGGTTTTCGAGCCATTGATCACATATTCGTCGCCGTCCAGTACAGCAGTGGTTTTCACACCTTGCAGATCGGAGCCCGCACCTGGCTCGGTCATGGCGATGGCCGTGACCATCTCGCCCGAAACCAGTTTCGGCAGATACTTGTGCTTCAGCGCCTCGCTGCCGTAATGCAGGATGTACGGCGCGACAATGTCCGAGTGCAGCGAAAAGCCGATCCCGGTCAAACCCAATCTACCGACCTCCTCGATCACCACGGCGCTGTAGAGAAAATCCGCCCCCAGCCCGCCGTACTCTTCCGGCAGATGCGAGCAGAGCATCCCCGCCTCCCCTGCCTTGTTCCAGAGTTTGCGGTCGATATGGCCTTGTTTCTCCCATTGCGCATGGAACGGCACCGCCTCTTTTTCGAGGAAGGTTCGTACGCTGTCGCGAAACAATTCGTGCTCGGAGCTAAACAAGGTTCTGGGGATCATGCGGCACCTTTCTTTGTTGTTGGAGGGAGATGACCTTCAGAGACTAAGCCTCCCCTCTGACACAGGACACTGGACACATCCGACAAAAAATAAGACGATCCAGCCGTCTGGTGACCACTTTCCCTTATAAAAACAAAACAAAAGTTGAATTATGTCCAAGCACGTCTCCACGCCCTTGCGGCGCGTCAGCATCCTGGCAATCGACCGGGTTTTCGCTTCCACTCTCATGCAAGCCAAGGATTTCTTCCATCTGGCCAGCCTGCGTTATGGCAAACAACTGGGCCACGGCCTGACACCGGCGTTCGAAACGCGCCTGGTCAGTCCCGACGGCAAACCGGTGAACAGCTTCAGTGACGTCGTGATGCCGGTCGACGGCGGCCTGGAAAACGCCGATGTCATTATTCTCCCGGCGTTCTGGGACGATTTCGACACGCTGTGCAGCCGGTATCCGCAAGTCCTGCCCTGGCTGCGGGAACAGCACGCGCGCGGCGCGGTGTTGTGCGGCGAAGCCACCGGGGTGTTCTGGCTGGCCGAGGCCGGCCTGCTCAACGGCAAGGAAGCGACCACCTACTGGCGTTTCTTCAATGCCTTCGCCGAGCGCTTCCCCAAGGTTTATCTCAATCAGGACAAGCACCTGACCGATGCCGACAATTTGTATTGCGCCGGCGGCACCACCTCGGCCTGCGACCTTTACATCTATTTGATCGAACGCTTCTGCGGGGCCAACGTCGCGCAAGCCGTGGCCCGCGACATTCTCTACGAAGTGCAGCGCAGCTATGCGCCGGGACGCATCGGTTTTGGTGGGCAGAAGCTGCACCAGGACGTGATCATCCTGCAGATCCAGCACTGGCTCGAAGAGCATTTCGCCGACAAGTTCCGTTTCGAAGACGTCGCCCGCGAACACGGCATGAGCATCCGCAACTTCATGCGGCGCTTCCAGACCGCTACCGGCGACAAGCCACTGCATTACTTGCAACGGCTGCGCATCGAGACGGCGAAAGGCTTACTGTCCGGCAGCCGCAAGAGCA
Source organism: Pseudomonas viridiflava (assembly GCF_900582195.1). Taxonomy (GTDB): domain Bacteria; phylum Pseudomonadota; class Gammaproteobacteria; order Pseudomonadales; family Pseudomonadaceae; genus Aquipseudomonas. Next base: position 878,273 of record NZ_UTHA01000001.1, on the reverse strand, counting down.
TCAAGACCATCAGTTATGAGGTCGGTTACGACGATGCGAGTTTCTTTGCGCGGCTGTTTCGCCAGCACACTGAACTGTCGCCAAACCAGTATCGGCAGCAGTTTCAGCAAGCTGCATAATTTTCCTGCAACAGCGCAATTCAATGTGGGAGCGAGCCTGCTCGCGAATTCGGTTTCACATTCAACAAAATTGTTGGCTGACACACTGCCTTCGCGAGCAGGCTCGCTCCCACAGGGGAAATCAGTGCCAATAAAAAGGGCCTGCAATTGCAGGCCCTTTTTCTTTGCCGAAATCAGCTTAAGGCTTGTGCGCCCGCGACAGGAATTCGTGCGATTGCATCTCCAGCAAACGGCTCAGCGTGCGCTGGAACTCGAAGTTCAGACGGCCGCCGGTGTACAGATCCTTGAGCTCGACTTCAGCCGAAATAATCAGTTTCACGTTGCGGTCGTAGAACTCGTCGACCATGTTGATGAAGCGGCGAGCGATATCGTCGGTGGTGACGCTCATCTGCTCGACACCGCTGAGCAGCACGGCGTGGAAGATCTTGCCCAGCTCGATGTAGTCGTTCTGGCTACGCGGGCCGTCGCACAGTTCGCGGAAGTCAAACCAGGCCACGTCGTCGCACGTGCGCAGGGCACGGATTTCGCGGTTTTCGATGATCAGAACATCGTTCTCGACCGCGGCAGTGCACTCCGGCGTCAGCGCCTTGAAGCTTTTGCGCAGGCTTTCGTGAGCGGCTTCATCGAGCGGATAGTGGAACAGCTCCGCTTGTTCGAGGTGACGCAGACGGTAGTCGACGCCGCTGTCGACGTTGACGATCTCGGTGTTCTGCTTGATCAGCGCAATGGCTGGCAAGAAGCGCGCACGTTGCAGACCGTCCTTGTACAGACCGTCCGGAACGATGTTCGAGGTCGCGACCAGGGTCACGCCGTTCTTGAACAGTTCTTCCATCAGCGTGCCGAGGATCATCGCGTCAGTGATGTCGGAGACGAAGAATTCATCGAAGCAGATCACCCGCGACTCGGTCGCGAAACGCTTGGCGATGATGGTCAGCGGGTTTTTCTCGCCGCCGAGGGTTTTCATTTCTTCGTGCACGCGCTTCATGAAGCGGTGGAAGTGGGTGCGCGTCTTTTCCTTGAACGGCAGCGCTTCAAAGAAGGTGTCGACCAGGTAAGTTTTGCCGCGACCTACGCCGCCCCAGAAATACAGGCCCTTGACCGGCGCCTGATCCTTTTTGCCGAACAGCTTGCTCAGCAGACCCGGCTTGTTCTGATCGGCGGCGATCAGATCCTCGTACAGACGCTGCAAATGACGCACAGCAGTTTCCTGCGCGGCGTCATGGAAGAAGTCCGGGCGTTTCAGATCAGCTTGGTATCGTTCTAGGGGCGTCATAATTCGTTAGCAAGGCAACAAAAACGGGCCGTCACTGTAGCGACGGCCCGGGGGAATGGCAATCGGCCCTTGGTCGGACCGCGCCGCCGATTAGTCCTGAACCGGGGTCAGCGCGACGCGCAGAGCCTCGATGGCCGCGTCTCGCGCAGCAGCGTCGGCGAACGCCGGGCTGTCACCGACACACTCGCCTTCCAGCCACACGCTGAAGCTCAGGTCTTCGCTGTGCACGTCCAGCGGCTGGCCGGATTGCAGTTGTTTGGTCACTTGCCCGGCGGTTTTGCCGTCAGCGAAGTTGCGCGACAACAGCAGTTGCTCGCCATCGGCCGCCAACAAACGGAAACGGAAGCTGCCGTCGTCTTCGCGGAAGCTGACGAAACGTGCGGCTTTCGCGGCTTTCTTCTTGGTGGTCGCGGCAACCTGAACCTGATTGACGAAAGAACGCAGGCCAACCGCTTCACGCAGTTCGTTGAGGAACGGCGTCGCTACCGCACGGGCCTTTTTCGCACCGATCTGCAGGATGTCTTCCAGATCCGCCGGACGCTCGATCAACTGGTGATACTTGTCGCGCGCTTCGCCGAGTTCGTTGTCGAGCAACTGGAACAGACGGTTCTTCGCCTCGCCCCAACCCAGACCGCCGAGCAGCTCGCGGCGGAATTCGTCAGCCTGCGCCGGTGTGGCAAACGCCTGGAACAAGGTGAACAGGTGCGAGTTGTCGGGATCTTTCGCTTCGCCTGGTGCTTTGGAGTCGGTGACGATGCGGGAGATCGCGTCCTTCATCTCTTTGGCGCTGGAGAACAACGGGATGGTGTTGTCGTAGCTCTTCGACATCTTGCGACCGTCGAGGCCCGGCAACGTCGCCACGCTCTCTTCGATCAACGCCTCGGGCATGGTGAAGAATTCTTTGCCCTGACCGAACAGGTGGTTGAAACGCTGGCCGATATCGCGAGCCATTTCCACGTGCTGGATCTGGTCACGACCGACCGGGACCTTGTGTGCGTTGAACATCAGGATGTCCGCGGCCATCAGCACCGGGTAGCTGTAGAGGCCCATGGTGATGCCCGCATCCGGGTCTTCACCGGTTTCGACGTTCTTGTCCACCGAGGCCTTGTAGGCGTGCGCGCGGTTGAGCAGGCCCTTGGCGGCGACGCAGGTCAGCAGCCAGGTCAGTTCAGGGATTTCCGGAATGTCGGACTGGCGGTAGAAAGTCACGCGGTCAACATCGAGGCCACCGGCCAGCCAGGTCGCGGCGATTTCCAGGCGCGAGCGCTGGATGCGCAGCGGGTCATCGCATTTGATCAGGGCGTGGTAGTCGGCCAGAAAGTAGAACGAATCGGCATTGCTGTCGCGGCTGGCGAGGATCGCCGGGCGGATGGCACCGGCGTAGTTGCCCAGGTGCGGCGTGCCGGTGGTGGTGATGCCGGTGAGGATGCGGGTACGGTTCGTCATGGGTAATCGCTTGTCAGACTGCAATCAATTCGAGAGACGCGGCAGGATCAGATCCTTGAGATCGGTCAGCTTGCCATGAAAAAAGTGTCCGCATTCTGCCACTTTCAGCAGCTCATGGGGGCGCTGGAGTTTGTCAGACCAGTCGTAAACCAGTTGCGGGTCAATGACTTCGTCGGTTTCCGGCTGGATCACGGTGAGTTCGCCGTGCTGGGGCAGTTGATCCTGCTCGCCCAGACGCATCACTGCCGGCGCGACCATGAACAGGTGCTTGAGCTGCACGCCTTGGGCTTCGAGACGACCGCCGAGACTTGCTGCAACAAATCCGCCGAAGGAGAAACCGAACAGGGTCAGTGGCAGATCCGGGTGTTTTTCTCGCAGCCATGCAGCGGCAGCCTGGGCGTCATCGACTTCACCGGTGCCCATGTCGTGGGAGCCTTCGCTGGCACCGACGCCGCGATAGTTGAAGCGCAAGGTAATCAGACCGGCGTCGCGCGCGGTGCGCTGCAGGGTCGAGACAACCTTGTTGAGCATGGTGCCGCCCTGTACCGGGTTCGGATGGCAGATCAGCGCGATGCCGATTGGCTGCTCGTTGTCGAGGTACAGAGCCTCAATTTGGCCGACTGGGCCGTCAATCACTACAGGGGTTTCACGCATCAGCAAGGAAGGAACTCCGTGACCTCGAATCGGGTCGACTCGTCTAGCAAATTGTCTGTGCCAATCTATTGCGAGTGAATCGCGGTATACAGCGCAGGTTCGAGCCGTTAACGTAAAGCAAAGCCGTTTATAGAGGAAGGACTCGTGGAACACTCGCTCTTAGTTTGGTTGTTACCGACTCTTGCCCTGGTTGTGGGTGTCGCCATTGGATTCCTGATCGCGCGCGTTGCGCCGAACGCCGCGCCGAGCCGTACGCAGCGTCAACTGGATGATATCCAGGAGCGTTTCGACAGTTATCAAAACGAGGTGGTCACCCACTTCAACAGCACCGCGATGCTGGTCAAGAAGCTGACCCAGAGCTATCAGGAAGTGCAGGATCATCTCGCCGAGGGCGCCAATCGTCTGGCCCTGGACGAGCAGACCCGCCAGCGCCTGATCGCTGCCCTGCACGCTGACGCGGCAGTCGCGCCACGTGAACGCCTGACGCCACCGCGCGATCAGGAGCCGCCACGCGACTACGCACCGAAGACCCCGAACTCACCGGGCATGCTCGATGAGCATTATGGTTTGAAGAAATAATCAGCCTTCGCTGCTGACAAAAAGCCCCCGGACAGTGATGTGTCCGGGGGCTTTTTTGTGTCTGTAATCTTCGGTGCTTGTAGCGGCCCCTTCGCGAGCAGGCTCGCTCCCACAGGGAATGCATTTCAAATGTGGGAGCGAGCTTGCTCGCGAAGGGGCCGGCAAAGGCCAGACAAAAAAATGCCCGATCACTGGACCGGGCATTTCTTCATTCAGGCAAGCGCTTACGGATACTGCTGCACCGTACCCGGCTGCTGTTGCTGCTGACCACCATACTGCTGACCCGGAATCGCCTTCAGGTTGACTTCAACCCGACGGTTCTGCGCCCGGCCATTGACGTCACCGTTGCTGGCAATCGGGTTATCCGGACCGGCACCACGCGCCGAGAGGTTGGCACCGCTGACACCTTGCGACGTCAGGTAAGTCGCCACGCTCTGCGCACGACGCTGGGACAGGTCCATGTTGTGCTGGCGGCTGCCCGTGCTGTCGGTGTAGCCAACGATTTCGATCTGGTTCTGGCTGAACTCTTTCAACGAGCCCGCAAGGTTGTTCAGCGGCTGGTAGAAGCTGGAGGCGATGTTCGCCGAATCAGTCGCGAAGGTGATGTTGCCCGGCATGATCAACTTGATCTGATCGCCCTGACGCTGCACTTCAACACCGGTGTTGGCCATGCTCGCGCGCAGTTTCTTTTCCTGCTGGTCGGCGTAGTAACCGTAACCGGCAGCAGATGCACCCACCACCGCCGCACCGATCAAGGCGCCTTTGCCACGGTTGTTGTGGTCGATCGCGGCACCGGCGAGTGCACCGGCCAGAGCACCGAGGCCACCGTATTTGGCGGTTTTGCTCATGCCTTGCGAGCCACCGTCGGCCTGGCCCTGATTGTCATACGGGTTAGGCGAGGCGCAGCCGGACAGCAAGGCCACGGCAGTAGCGACAATAATCAAAGGACGCATGGTGAACATGGAGAGCTCCTGGTTTTTCGCATTCTGTGGTGCAGCGGCCACTGGGTAAAATGGACCTGCGCGGGCGTTGGATCATGACAATGCACAAAAATTCCGCCGGGCACTCGTGACAAAATATTTAGGCACGTACAAACGGGTTTTCGCGCATTTCGTCACCCAGACGGGTATCCGGCCCATGCCCGGTCACCACTGTCGCATCCTCGTCCAGCGTGTATAGCCGCTGCTTGATCGACCGCACGATGGTCGCCTGATCGCCGCCCCACAAATCCGTGCGCCCTACGCCGCGACGAAACAACGTGTCGCCGGCTATCAACAGCTTAGCCTCGGAAAACCAAAAGCTCATGGAACCGGGTGTATGTCCCGGCGTATGCAGGGCCACGCCGCAACCACAGGCCAGTTCTTCATCGTCGCTCAACCAGCGATCCGGTGACGGCACCGGTGTATACGGCACGCCGAACATCTGGCATTGCATTTCGAGGTTGTCCCAGAGGAACTGGTCTTCCTTGTGCAAATGCAGGGTCGCGCCGGTCTTTTCCTTCATCTGCCCGGAAGCGAGAAAGTGATCGAGGTGCGCGTGGGTATGAATGATGCTGACGACCTTCAGGCCATGCGCATCGAGACGCGCCATGATCAGGTCAGGGTTGCCGCCCGGGTCGACGACGATGGCTTTTTTTGTAACCGGATCGCCGATAATCGTGCAGTTGCACTGGAGCGGGCCGACGGGGAAGGTTTCGCGGATCAGCACTGAGCCTGGAACGGTCATAGGGAAATCCTGGGAAAATAGTCAACTACAGTCGGAACCGGAAAAACCGGGATTTTACCGTCGCTAAATCATTAACCCCAGCGCTTTGGCTCTCGCCACTGCCTGCGTGCGCCGCTCGACCCCCAACTTGCTGTTGATATGGCTGGCGTGGGTTTTTACGGTGTGCAGGGAAATGAACAATTGCTCGCTGATCTCCTGATTCGAGCAACCTTGAGCAATCAGGCGCAGAACGGCCAGTTCTCGGCTGCTGAGCTGTTCGGCCACTGAAACCTCCGCGACGGGACGCGCAGCGGGAAGAGGCAGGTGCTCCAGCAATTGCTGGCTGACGGCTGTCGAAGCGATCGCTACCAATTGCCCGCGCAACCAGTCGCCATGCGCCTTCACCAGCAGATCGAATGGCTGCGCCACGCCGCCAGCGGCCGCCTCCAGCGCCTGATTCAGTGCTTTTCTGGCCTCCGGCTCGCGCCCCACCACCAGCAGCAACGCCACCTTCTGCGTCAACGCCATGACACTGAGCAACTGCCGGCCGGTTTGCTGGCCGTTTTCATGCAACACGTTCAAACGCCCTTCGGCGCGCATCGGTTGCCCCTGAATCAGGTCGAGCAGCGCTTGTTGCAGTTCCACATGCAGCGGTAGCTGTGGATGAAACTCTGGTGGTGCGGCAGCACGTTCGCCCGTGTAAGTCTGACCCAACCGTGCCAGCCACGCTTCAGCCAGATCTGTTCGCCCCTGCGCCAGCCACAGCTCACATTTGACCAGCGTGATCATCGCCAGGTAGTAGATCGGCGGCACGTCCCAGATGTGCATCAGGCGTTCGGCTTCGGCGAGTTCGGCAAAGGCCTTGGCGAACTCGCCGCTGCTGCCATCCAGTCGAGCGATGACGCAATGGCCGATCAACACGCTGATATCGCGACAGGCGCGTGCCTCGCCGATTCCGGCCAACAAACGCACGCGTGCCGCCTGAGGCTGCAAGCGCATGGCCAGTAGAAAGCCTTCGTACAACGTCAGTCGTGCACGCACCGCATACAGGCGTTGTGGCGACAAGCCACGCAAGCGCTCCAGGCCCTGATGGACTTCATCGAGCGCGCGCAGAATTTCGCCACGGGCCTGCAATACCCGCGCACGATCGTAGTGCGCTAACGCTTCGAACAACGGATTACCCACGCGCTGCGCCAGCTCCAGGGATTCACGATTAAGACCGCGTGCGCGCCATAGATCGCCATCGGCAATGGCCAGATTGGACAGGGTCGATAAACACATCAGCCGTTGGCCATAACGTTTGGCCGGCAGGCTTGCCAAGGCCTCGGTGCAATATCTGATCGTCAACTCCCGATGCCCACGCCCCCGAGCGATGATCCCGCTCAACGCCAGCCATTGCGCCAGCATCGACTTTTGCGCGGTAGCGGAAGGCGCCGGCAGGAAACGGCTCAGATGGCTGGACAGCTCTTCGGCGGCATCGAGCTGACAGGCCAGCCCCAGCGCCCAGCTGTACAACACGATCAAGCGCGGGGTACTGATCAGCAGGCTGTCGGGCAAGTCCATTTTCCAGCGCAGCAGCATGCCGACGTTTTGCTCGGCCAGCAGTTGCTCCTCGGAAAGGTTCTGCACCAGGTTCGCGGCGACATCGAGGTGACCGGCGCGCAACGCCTGCTCGACCGCCTCATCGAGCAGTCCCTGCGCGTTGAACCAGCGACAGGCGCGCAGGTGCAGCGTGGCTGTCGGCACCATCGCTTGGGCAATCGGCCGGCTGCGCAGCAGATCCGAGAACAGATGGTGATAGCGATACCAGTGGCCGTGCTCGTCCAGCGGCACCAGAAAGACCTGATGCGCCAGCAGAAAACGCAGGATCTCCGCACTGTCGTGGGCCTCGCGAACGGCGTCGCACAACTCGCTGCAAAAACGTTCCTGAGGTGCAGTTTCGTAGAGAAAGGCCTGCACTTCGGCGGGCAGACAATCGATGACTTCTTCAAGCAGATAGTCGCGGATCAGCCCTTCCCCGCCGTTCAGCGCTTGTGGCAGTGCCGCATCGCTGCCCGCTTCAGACACCGCCAGCAACCAGAAACGCAAACCGGCGACCCAGCCTTCGCTGCGCTGGATCAGGTTTTCCAGCGCTTCACCGCGCAGTGAGCTGCTGTGGCGATCGAGCAAGGTCAGGGCTTCGTCGTGGGTCAGGCGCAGATCCTGCTCATGCAGTTCCAGTAGTTGCCGGGACAGACGCAAACGCGCCAGATGCCAGTCCGGGCGCTGGCGACTGGTGACCATCACGAGCAAGCCATCGGGCAGATGATTGAGGAAAAATTGCAGGCAACGGTCAAGCACCGGCCCCTGCGCGAGATGGTAATCGTCGAGCACCAGCAGCAACGGTGCAGCGGGATCAAGGTGCAGGGTCAGTTCATCGAGCAAGCCGTCGAGCCATTCTTCGAAGGCAAACGGTTGATGGCGCTGGCGCATTTTCAGCAGGCCGAGTGCGCGACCGCCCAGTTGCGCAAAGTAGTCCTGCAAGCCTTCAAGCAAACGTTCGAGAAAGCGTCCGGGGTCACTGTCGCGGGGGCTCAGGCCCAGCCAGAGGCTTTGCCAGTGCGCCGGCAGACCCTGACAGAATTCCACCGCCAGAGAACTCTTGCCGAATCCGGCGGGGGCGCTGACCAGCAACAGGCGCCCACCGAGCCCGGCCTGCAGGCGCTCGCAAAGGCGTGGTCGCAACACGTAGCCGTCGGGCAATGGCGGGCGAAAAAAACGCCCGTCCAATGCCGCGACGGCAACACTTGCGGGACCCGGAAGTGGGGACAGATCAGTCATGGCCGGCTCTTGTTCGAATTGCTGTTGGCGGCGTTGCAGATGTCCGCAGACTAGCCTTAAACGAACCGGTTATGAAGGTTGCTGCTACAAATGGCTACAAAAAGGCTACAGACAAAAAAACGCCCCGAACCAGTCGGGGCGTTTTCACGAGGATGCGGCCTCGGGTTACAGCGGATTAGCGGACACCATCCTGACGCAGTGCGGCGGGGGTGAAATCGCTGGTGGTGGCAGTGAAGCCGAAGTCATACGCACTCTTCTCTTCGTTCTTCATGCCCAGTGCCAGGTAGCGGCCGGACTGCAGGTCGTAGAGGGTTTCCAGGGCATACCACGGCACTTGCTTGTCGTAGTAGTTCTCCGCGTGTGCCTCAGCGACGCGCCACAGTTGGCCACGACCGTCGTAGTGGTCGATCACTGCCGCCTGCCAAGTGTCCTCGTCGATGTAGAAGTCACGTTTGGCGTAGATGTGGCGCTGACCTTCCTTCAGGGTGGCAACCACATGCCAGACGCGGCGCAGCTCGTAACGCGCCAGATCCTGGTTGATGTGCCCGGCCTTGATGATGTCGGCGTACTTCAGCTTCGGATCGTCGAGCTTGTAGCTGTCGGAGGCGATGTACATCTCTTTCTTGCCTTCGAGTTTCCAGTCGTAGCGATCCGGCGCACCGTTGAACATGTCGAGGTTGTCGGAGGTCCGCAGACCGTCGGCGGCAGTACCCGGACCGTCATAGGAGACTTGTGGCGCGCGGCGCACACGACGCTGACCGGCGTTATAGACCCACGCTGAACGTGGCTCCTTCACCTGATCGAGGGTTTCGTGCACCAGCAGCACACCACCGGCCAGACGCGCCGGCGCGGTCACTTTCTGCTTGAAGTAGAACAGGATGTTGCCCGGGTTCGCCGGATCGTAGTCCTTCATCTTGTCGCGGAACACGAACTGATCCTGGAAGTACACCAGGCTGTACGAGCCGTTCGGTTGCGGCGTGGCCTGGGTCACCAGACGGGTCACGCTGCCGCCGCGATAGCGGGTGATGTGGTTCCAGATCACTTCCACACCGGTTTTCGGAATCGGGAACGGCACGGCGGTATCAAAGTTTTCCAGACCGTTGCCACCAGACACCAGATTGGTGGTGGTGGCGTTTTTCTTGATGGCGGCGAATACGTCATCCGGCACGGTCGCACCGCGATGGGACGGGTAAACCGGCATCTTGAAGGTTTCAGGGTAGCGCTTGAACATCGCGTACTGCCCCGGTGCCAGTTTGTCCTTGTACTTGTCGACATCCTTGGCAGTGATGGTGAACAGCGGTTGCTCGCTGGCGTAAGGGTTGGACAGGAAGCCACGGGCATCGACGCTGCCGGCATTTTTCGGCAGCGGCTTCCACGCCGGGATCGAACCGTCGGCGTTACCGGCCATTTCGGCGCCCATCGGCGTCAGGCTCTTGCCCAGTTTGTCGGCTTCGGCAGCAGGCACGGCGGCCATGACACCTGTCGCCAGCAGCGACAGGCCCAGAACACCGGCGTGGAACAGACTCTTTGTTATTTTCATAAATTCGTTCGTCCTGAAATGCAGTGCTTAGAAGTTCACGCCGAAGCTGAGCGCCACAAAGTCGCGGTCATCCACAGTGGTGTACTTGCCGTCGAAGAAGTTGGTGTAAGCCAGGCTCGCGGTGTAGGTGTTCTGGTATTCGGCATCGACGCCCAGGCTGACCGCTTTGCGACCTTCCTCGAAGTTGCCGCCAGGGCCTGGCGAGTAACCGCTGACGTCGTGGGACCAGGCCACGTTCGGCTTGAGGTTCACACCGGCGAAGACGTCGTTGTATTCCCAGATCGCGCGACCGCGGTAGCCCCACGACATCGAAGTGGTGAAACCGTCGTTGTCGCAATTGCGGCTGCGGTTGTTCTGCGGTGAACCCGGCCCGGCACCGTTGATGGTGCTGGCGTTGAGAATGTTGGCGCAGGTATTGACACCGCCAGTGGCCGGCAACTCACCCGGGCCATACACCGGATCGCGGCCATAACGCATGTCGGAACGGCTTTCCAGCCCGCCAACGTAGGTCGCACCGACTTCACCGACGAGGGTCAGACGGCTGGCGCCCATGACCTGATCGAAGAAGTGCGTAAACGTCGTTTGAATCTGGGTGATTTCCTTGCGTTCGTAACCGTGCAGATCCTGGCCCGGCACGCCATTGAGAATCGAGGCGTTGGTCAGTGCGCCGCCGATCGGACGCACACCGGCGAACAGGATGTCGGTGGAGTTCAGTTGTACCGGCGCGTTCGGACGGTAGCTGATCTCACCGCTCCACGCCGTACCGGTAGGCAGCGTGGTGGAGAAGCTCAGACCGTAGAGGCGAATGTCTTCCGGATATTCGATGAAGTAGTTCGAGTTACCCGCGACCAGCAGCGGTGCAAGTGCCGCAAACGGCCCCGGCAGCGCGCGCGCGGTGTTGTAGACCGATTGCGGTGCGCCGGTGGCGCTGAAGATCGGCGCACGGCTGTGGTAGTTCATGAAGTAGGCGCCGAACTCTGTGTCGAGCGGCTCGTACATGTACTTGAAGGATGCGCCCCACTGACCGCTGTCGCGGGCATCGCGGTCCGGACCACGGCGCACCAGAACGCCTTCTTCGTTGACGTTGACACCGTTGGCGGCCAATGGCCCCAGAGCGATGGCCGGGATTTGCGAACGCTTGTTCAGCACGCGCAGGTTGTCGTTGCAACCGTCGGCAACGATGTCCGGCTGCGAGAAGAACGTGCCGCAGTTGTCGACGACGGTCTGGTCCCATTCCAGCTGATAGAACGCTTCGGCCGAAAGGTTTTCGGTCAGGCTCTGGGACACGTAGAACATGTTGACCGGGATCAGGCCTTCCTTGATCTCGGCGCCCGGACGGCGGAATGCGGAGACGTCGATCGGGTTGATCGAGTTGATGCCGCCGCCGATGAAGGTACTTTCACCCCAGCTCACCACCTGCTTGCCCAGACGTACGGAACCCGGCTGATCGGCGATTGCGTAGTTGTGGTAAACGAAGGCGTCGAGGATCTGTCCGCCGGCCGACTTGGCCCCCTCTTTGCGGCCCGAATCGCTGATGTCCTTGAACTCGCGGCTTTCATCCTTGAGTTCGAAGTCGTACCAGTATTTGCCACGGACAAACACGCCGGTGTCGCCGTATTTCAGTTCAAGGTCATGGATGCCCTTGAAGATCTTCGAAAAGGTTTCACCGCTCTTGAAGTTGGCGTGACCATCGTCGGACGTTTGCGACAGGCCGTGGCCGCCGTTGTTGACGCCGATCAGGTTCTTGTTCGGGCTCTGAGTAGACCAACTGGCACCGATCGACAGGGACGAGTCGAACTGGCCTTCGATTTCACCGACGTTGAAACTGACGCCGAATGCGGGCCCGGCGAGCGAAGAGGCAAGACTGACTGCCAGAGGCAGTTTCGCCCGGCGCCAGAACTGGTTTACTGAGGTCATCGACGCTACTCCATGTGCATTATTGTTATGGCAGTGAGTACTTTTAAAAACGTCCGAAGGACCGAGTGCCAGAGGCAGCCCGAAGTCACTCCAAAGATGCATCGCCCCGATTTGTGCGTGTGCTCCGTTCTTAAAAATCCTTGAGCGGACTATAGCCAGCAGGTGGTACTGCTTGATCCCTCTAAAGTGTGATTTGCAGCTGCCAACCACTCTGGAACAGTCCTTTCGCCAGTCCGACGCATGTCGGCACGGCAAGGATGGCTGATTTTTTCGATTTCACAAGCCAAGCGCTTGCTTGGTGGGTCTGGCGCGCCGGTTTCGGCGCGCCAGCAGACACTTAAAGCGTCGAAAGGAAGGTGCTGTTGTTGGCCTGCCATTCAGTGATGTCGAGGCGGATGCGCTTCTTGTCGAGCTTGCCGACACTGGTCTTGGGAATTTCGGTAACAAGGGCGATCTGACTCGGAATCGCCCACTTGCTCAGGTGCCCCAATTCCACGAACGGTTTCAGGTGTTCCTTGAGCTCGCGTGCCCCGATGTCGTGGCCCTCGCGGATCACCAGCAGGGCAAACGGGCGCTCGCCCCACTGCGGATCGGCGATGCCCACCACTGCTACTTCGCGTACCGCGACGTGCCGGCTGATCAGGTCTTCGAGGTCCAGCGAGGAGATCCACTCGCCACCGGTCTTGATCACATCCTTGATGCGGTCGCGAATGTCGATCACGCCCATGCTGTCGAGTGTGGCGACATCACCGGTGTGCAGCCAGCCGCCAGCCCAGAGTTCGGCGCCCTTCTGCGGTTCGTTGAAATAACCTTCGGTGAGCCACGGAGCGCGTAGCACCAGTTCGCCCTGAGTTTCGCCGTCAGCCGCAAGGAAATTGCCCTCGGCATCGACAATCGCCGCTTCCACCAACGGCCCCGGCACACCGGCCTTGATCCGGTAAGTGGTGCGCTCGTCTTCGCTGCCGGCCATCAACTCGTCATTGAGGTGCGCACAGGACACCAACGGCCCGGTTTCCGACATGCCGTAGGCGGCCGTCAGTTGAATGCCTTTGCTCTTGGCGGTCTCGTACAGCGTGCGATTGAGCGCACTGCCGCCGATGACGATTTTCCAGCCGCCGAAATCGGTGTCTTGTGCGCCTTTGGCGTTAAGCAGCATCTGCAGGATGGTCGGCACGCAGTGGGAGAACGTGACCTTTTCCTTGCGCCACAACTCCACGAGATACTCCGGATCGTAACGTCCCGGATAAACCTGTTTCAGACCCAGCATGGTCGCCACATACGGCAAACCCCAGGCGTGAACGTGGAACATCGGCGTGATCGGCATGTACACATCGTTGGTGCCAAGCAGGCGTACGCTGTCGATGGAGCCCATGATCGTCGACACGCCCATGGTGTGCAGCACCAGTTGCCGATGGGTGAAATACACGCCTTTCGGGTTGCCGGTGGTGCCGGTGGTGTAGAACGTGGTGGCAACCGAGTTTTCGTCGAAGTCCTGGAAATCGTACTGCGGACTTGCAGCGGCCAGCAGTTGCTCGTACTCGCCAAGCAGATTCGGCAAATCGGCGGTCCTCTCCGGCAGATCGGTCAGCAGCAGGGTTTTCTCGACCGTGGTCAGGTGCGGTGCAATCGCTTGATACAGGCCGACAAACTCGCTGTTGACCAGCACAAAGCGGTCCTCGGCGTGGTTCATGGTGTAGAGGATCTGCTCAGGCGACAGACGCACGTTGATGGTGTGGATCACCGCACCGATCATCGGAATGGCGAACATGCACTCCAGATAACGGTGGCTGTCCCAGTCCATCACCGCCACGGTGTCACCGGCCTTCACACCGGCCGCCGTCAGCACGTTGGCCAACCGCGCCACGCGCTCGATCAGGGTCGGGTAGCTATAGCGAATCTGGTCGCGGTAAATGATCTCGCGGGTTTTCTCGTAGCGGGCGCCGGACATCAGCAGCCGCTTGATCAGCAATGGATACTGGTAGGCCCCATCGGCCGGGGGAATGACGCGAGTCTGCAACATAAGAATCCCTTTTCTGACTGCACGGTGTTGGCGTAGAGATCAGTACTCTAGAACCCTTATACGCCAGCCAAATCAGCCAAAGGAATGATTTGCAAAGCCGTACAAATGCTAGCTTTGCGCCAGCATTTGCCGGTTTAGATTGATCAATGCATCTCGGTGAACGCGATTTTCACGCCGAGAGCGATCAGCACCGCGCCCATGGTGCGGTCGAACCAGTGACCCATGCGGGCGAAACCGGCGCGTACGCGCTGCTGGCTGAACAGCATCGCCACCAGGCAGAACCAGATGGCGGTCGCAACGGCCAGGTAAATTCCGTAACCAGCCTGCACCGCCAGCGGCGTGTGCGGGTTGATCACCACGGTGAACAGCGACAGGAAGAACAGCGTGGCTTTCGGATTCAGACCGTTGGTCACAAAACCCGAGGTGAAGGCACCGCGCGCTGTGCGCACGCCGTCCTCTTTGTGCAGATCATCAGTAACGGTTTTCGCCGGTTGCGCCCGCAGTGCCTTGAAGCCGATGTACAGCAAGTAAGCGGCGGCCGCCCACTTCAACGCGTTGAACAGCACGATCGATTGCGACACGATCAGGCCAATACCCAGCAGCGAATAACCGACGTGGAGGAAAATCGCCGTGCCCACACCCAGCGCAGTCCAAGTGCCGGCGCGGCGACCATGGGTCACGCTCTCGCGCACCACCACGGCAAAGTCCGGGCCGGGGCTGGCCACGGCCAGCAGATGGATCAGTGCAACGGTCAAGAACTCGGTCCAGTACATGGGGGCTCCTCTGGAGTTGATCGGTCAAGTCGGACTCATGGCGCAGATGATTTCCCTGTGGGAGCGAGCTTGCTCGCGAAGGCGGTGTGTCAGACAACCACAATTCGCTTGATCCGCCCTCTTCGCGAGCAAGCTCGCTCCCACAGGACTTGCGAGTACCTCTGGCACTGAGTAACCAATTGTTTCATCTGGTAGGCTCGGCAGATTACGCCCAACGCTCACAGCACAAAAGGTACAGTTGATGACGAACACGCGCCGCGCGGTATTCCTTGATCACCCTTCGCTGGATCTCGGCGACCTCGACCTCAGTCCGCTGCGCGAGTGTTTCAGCGATCTGCAGCTGTTCGCCCAGACCTTGCCCGAGCAAGTTGCCGAGCGCCTGCAAGGTGCAACAGTAGCCATCACCAACAAAATCCTGATCGACGCCGCCGCGATGGCCGCCAACCCCGATCTGAAACTGATCCTGATTACCGCCACCGGCACCAACAACGTCGACCTCGCCGCCGCCCGCGCGCATAGCATCACCGTGTGCAATTGTCAGGGTTACGGCACGCCGTCGGTGGCGCAACACACGATCATGCTGCTGCTCAACCTCGCCACCCGCCTGGCCGATTACCAGAAAGCCGTCGGCGAGGGTCGCTGGCAGCAGGCCAAACAGTTCTGCCTGCTCGACTATCCGATCGTCGAGCTGGAAGGCAAAACCCTCGGGCTGCTCGGTCATGGCGAACTCGGCGGCGCTGTGGCGCGACTGGCCGAAGCGTTCGGCATGCGTGTGTTGCTCGGGCAGATTCCCGGGCGCCCTGCTCGCCCGGATCGTCTGCCGCTGGATGAACTGTTGCCGCAGATCGACGCCCTCACCCTGCACTGTCCGCTCAACGAGCACACCCGCCACTTCATCGGTGCCCGCGAACTGGCGTCGATGAAAGCCGGTGCATTCGTGGTCAACACGGCTCGTGGCGGTCTGATCGATGAACAGGCGCTGGCCGATGCCTTGCGCAATGGCCACCTCGGCGGCGCGGCCACCGATGTGTTGAGCGTCGAGCCGCCGACCCAGGGCAATCCGTTGCTCGCGGCGGACATTCCGCGCCTGATCGTCACACCGCACAACGCTTGGGGCAGTGTTGAAGCACGCCAGCGCATCGTCGGCCAATTGACCGAAAACGCTCAGGCGTTCTTCAGCGGTAAGGCGCTGCGGGTCGTCAGTTGATAAACTGCGGCACTTTTTTTTGAGGAGCAGTTATGGATCCGCGCAGTGAAGTACTGCTTCGTCAGCCCGAGTTGTTTCAAGGTTCGCTGTTGTTGGCCGGTTTGCCCGCCGACGATTTGCTCGGGCGCCTGCCCAACGCATTCGGCTGGTGCTGGCATGCCGGCGACCAGGCCGCGCTGGACGCCCGTTTCGAAGGCCGCAGCCATTTCGGCGTGAACGTTCCCGAGCGCGAGTTCGACAGCGCCGTGGTGTTTCTGCCCAAGTCCAAGGACCTGACCGATTACATCCTCAACGCAGTGGCTGCGCGACTGGCCGGGCGTGAAGTATTTCTGGTCGGCGAGAAACGCAGCGGCATCGAAGGCGCCTCCAAGCAGCTCAACCCGTTCGGCAAGCCGCGCAAGCTCGACAGCGCGCGTCACTGCCAACTCTGGCAAGTGACCGTGGCCAACGCTCCTGAAGCGAAATCCCTGGAAAGCCTGGCGCAGACCTATGAACTGCCTTTGGCCGAGGGGCCGCTGAAAGTCATCAGCCTGCCGGGCGTGTTCAGCCACGGTCGCCTCGATCGCGGCAGCGCCCTGCTGCTGGAGCACCTGGACAAACTGCCGAGCGGCCATCTGCTCGACTTCGGTTGCGGCGCTGGCGTGTTGGGTGCTGCGGTCAAACGTCGCTACCCGCACAATCAGGTCACGTTGCTGGATGTGGATGCGTTTGCCGCTGCCAGCAGCCGTCTTACGCTGGCTGCCAACGGTCTGGAAGCCGAAGTGCTGACCGGTGACGGCATCGATGCCGCGCCAATGGGCTTGAATGCCATTTTGAGCAATCCGCCGTTCCATGTCGGCGTGCACACTGACTATTTCGCCACCGAGAATTTGCTGCGAAAAGCGGCGAAACATCTGAAAAACGGCGGTGAACTGCGCTTGGTGGCGAACAGCTTCCTCAAGTATCAACCGCTGATCGAAGAGCATTTGGGTGTGTGCGCAATCAAGGCTGAAGGCAATGGTTTCCGGATTTACCGGGCCAAGCGCGGCTGAAAATTTGTTCTTGCCCAAACGGATTTGCCTAGGCAGAATCCGCTCCGTCCTAGGGGAGTAGTCTCCCACGAGCGCCAAGCTCGTCCGGCATACGTCAACATACTTGATCCTCAGATCATGGCGTATGCGACCCAAGCGTCCGCAGCAGACGGATCGCAGGGTTTGACAAGACCTATGACACGCACACCTTACCCGGGGCGGGAAGGCTGTACGTGTCATAGCCGTGTCGACCCGCCCCTTAGGAAATCCTGATGCTGGACTCGTTACTCGTTCCCACCGCAATCGTTGCCTTGGCCGAAATCGGCGACAAGACGCAACTGCTCGCGCTGATTCTCGCCGCTCGCTTCCGCAAACCCTGGCCGATCATTGCCGGGATTGTCGCCGCGACCCTGGCCAACCACGCAGCAGCCGGTGCGGTCGGCGCCTGGTTCGGCAGTTTCTTCTCGAATGCGACGCTGCACTGGATTCTCGCTGCGAGCTTCACCGCCACGGCGCTCTGGACATTGGTTCCGGACAAAATGGATGACGATGAAACCAGCACCGCACGCAAGTTCGGGCCGTTCCTGACCACGCTGATTGCGTTCTTCCTGGCGGAAATGGGTGACAAGACTCAGGTCGCGACGGTGATGCTCGCCGCGCAATACCCGGATCTGTGGCTGGTGATTATCGGTACCACGGCCGGCATGTTGATTGCCAATGTGCCGGTGGTGCTGGCAGGTAATTTTGCTGCGGACAAATTGCCGCTGACCTTGATCCGTCGCCTCGCGGCTTCGGCGTTCATGATTCTGGCAATCGTTGCGGTGTACAAGGCGATGCAAAGCAGTGGCTGGGTTTAACCCTGAAAGAAGGAGCGTTCCCACGCAGAGCGTGGGAACGCTCATCGACTCAGGATTTCGGGGCCTGTTCGTACAGCGGCATAACCTTCGGAATCGCCGCCTGCAACGAGGCGATCCGGCTGGTCGAAGCCGGGTGAGTGCTCATGAACTCCGGCGGCGAACCTTCCGACGCCTTGCTCATTTTGTTCCACAAAGTGATCGCGGCGTTCGGGTTGTAGCCGGCGCGTGCGGCCAGTTCCAGACCGATCAGGTCAGCTTCATTTTCGTTGGCACGGCTGTTCGGCAGGGTCATGCCGTAGTTGGCCACGGTGTCGGCCAGCGCCAGGCTGTCCTGCCCCAGACCGAGCAACGCACCTGCGCCCTGCTTGGCCATTTCAATCCCGTAGGCCTTGGACATCGCCTCACGACCGTGCTCGCGCAAAGCGTGGGCGATCTCATGGCCCATGACCGCGGCAATTTCATCGTCGGTGAGTTTCAGGCTGTCGATCAGCCCGGTGTAGAAAATGATCTTGCCGCCAGGCCCGCAGTTGGCGTTGAGTTCGTCACTCTTGATCAGATTGACTTCCCACTGCCATTGCGCCGCATCCGGGCGGAAGTTCGGCGCCTGGGCGATCAAACGGTTGGCGATCGCCTGAACCCGCTTGGCCTCAGGGCTGGTCTTGTCCAGCACACCTTTGCTGGAGGCCTCGCCGACGGTCTTCTGATACGACTGGGCATACATCTGGTCGACCTCTTGCGAGGACAGCATGCTGAACATGTACTGCTTGCGCTCCACGCCCACGGCACCGCCGCTGGTGGTGTTGACCGACTGACAACCGGCCAGCAACAGCGCTGCGCTCAGTGCACTTACAACCAATGTCTTGTTCATTCAAAAGCTCCCTGAAAACCTGTCGCGTATCCTAGGCGGGTAATTGTATCGGCGCCAGATACAACGGACGTGTTGCAGCGACTTTCAGACGTTTTCCCACCTGAGCTGTCGTAAAAAATTCACAGCGACCGCCAAGCGCTGTGCAGCTGCGTCGCACAATGATCCATTTGCGACATGCGCATTCAATTCCGCCCCGCCTCACTCATGGCCCCATGCCGCCTGCCGATACATCACCGCAGACGTCCTCTTGCGTGCGGAGCTCCCATGAAGTTCAAGTCGATCCAGTTTTCCGTTGCCGCCCTGGCTGGCGCCATCGTCCTCAGCGTGGTGGCCGCGCTGGTGCTGTATGCGCTGTTCTCCGGGGCGCGCACGCAAGAAATGGTGCAACAGCGCACCCAGGCGCAGTTCGAGCAAGTCATCGAACAGCGCCTGACCTCGCTGGCACAGACTCAGGTCAGCCAGATCCAGCGCGAACTCGAAGCACCACTGCTGATTGCCGGCGGACTGGTGCGGGTCAACGCCTTGCTCGGCACGCCGGGCGCCGATGGCCAACCGCGCCTGAGCGTCAGCCGCGAACAACTGATCAGCCTGATAAAAGAGAACGTCGAACAGAACCCGAAGATTCTCGGCACCTACATCGGCTGGGAAAAGAATGCCCTCGACCACAACGACGCGGCCTACATCGGCACTAGCGTCGTGGGCATCGACGCGACCAACGGACGCTTCCTGCCATGGTGGTTCCGCAACGATGACGGCACCCTCGGCCTGGACAAACTGGTCGACGTCGACGACCAGAAAACCCTGTCCACTGGCGTGCGCGCCAGCGAGTACTACTTGTGCTCGAAGGAAACGAAGAAAGCCTGTGTGATCGATCCGGCGCCGTACAAGGTCGGCGACAAGATCGTCATGCTCGCCTCCTTTATTGAACCGATCATGCTCAACGGCGCCTTCCAGGGCATCGTCGGCGCCGATCTGTCGGTGAACTTCATTCAGGAAATGCTCCTCGGCGCCAACCAGAAACTGTACAGCGGTGCCGGGCAAATGGCGCTGATCGGCGGCAACGGCCGGATCGTCGCGTACACGCAAGATCCGAGCAAATTCGGCGAGAAAGTCAGCGACATTCTCGACGCCGAACAGACTGCCAACCTGGCCAATCTCAAACGCGGCGAAGTGACTTACTCAGTCAACAAGGACAAAAACCGCATCGAGTTGTACCTGCCGTTCGGCATCGGCCAGACCGATGCTCGCTGGACGCTGATGCTGCAATTGCCGCTCAACGCGGTGATGGCTGACCTGCAAAAACTCCAGGCCGACCTCGAAGCTCAGCGTAAATCCGACACCTTCGGCATGGCCATGGTCGGTTTGCTCATCGCCGGCCTCGGCTTGCTGGTGATCTGGCTGGTCGGCCACGGCATCGCCCGACCGTTGAAGCAAATGGTCGCGATGCTCAATGACATCGCCCAGGGTGAAGGAGATCTGACCCGACGCCTGAGCAGTGATCGCAGCGATGAATTGGGTTCGATCGCCAAGGGCTTCAACACCTTCCTGGCGAAATTGCAGGCGATGATCACCCAGGTGGTGGCGTCGGTGCAGAGCGTCAGCGATTCCTCGGAACACACCGCCGACATCGCCATTCGCACTAACATCGGCATCCAGAAACAAATGGCCGAAATCGATCAGGTGGCCACTGCGGTGCAGGAAATGACCGCCACTGCGCAGGACGTCGCACGTAACGCAACGCAGGCGGCACAAGCGGCCAGTCATGCCGATCAGGCTGCCAGCCAAGGCATGCAGATCGTGCGCGACACCTCGAATTCGATTGGCGTGCTGGCAGTGGAAATAGGCAAGGCTGTAGACGTGGTGCAAACGCTGGCCAAGGACAGCGAAAACATCAACGCTATTCTCACGGCGATTCGCGGAATTGCCGAGCAGACCAATTTGCTCGCCTTGAACGCGGCGATCGAAGCGGCGCGCGCTGGCGAGCAAGGTCGCGGCTTTGCCGTGGTGGCGGACGAAGTGCGCAACCTGGCGCAGAAGACGCAGAAGGCCACCGAAGAAATCCAGAGCATGATCCAGCAACTGCAGCAGGGCACTCGCGATGTGGTGCGAGTCATGGAAGACAGTCAGAACCGCACTGATGAAAGCGTGCAGCACGCGGCGAAAGCGGCTGAGGCGCTGGAAACGATTACGCAGGCTGTGTCGGTGATCAACGACATGAACACGCAGATTGCCAGTGCGGCGGAAGAGCAGAGCGCGGTGGCCGATGACATCAACCGCAATGTGATCAACATCGGGCAAGTGGCGAATGAAGTGGCGGGCGGTGCGGATGAGTCGAGTTCGGCGAGTGCTGATTTGACCAAGCTGGCAGAGCAGCAGCGGCGGTTGATCAATCAGTTCAAGGTCTGAAAAGCGAAAAGCACCCTCACCCTAACCCTCTCCCAGTGGGAGAGGGGACTGACCGAGTTGTCTCCCGTCATACATCGACCTGAAATAACCAGTCGATTATGGATTCAAAGCTGAGCGTTCAAGTCGGTGTATTACTTCAATATCCCCCAATCAGTCCCCTCTCCCTCTGGGAGAGGGTTAGGGTGAGGGGCTTTTGATCTACAGGCTTTAACCCGGCGTCAAACACTCCGGCCCATTAAGCTTCGGATCATTAATCAGATTCGCCAGCACCCGCTCACGCAGCGCCGCCGGCTCACTGGCCAGCAACCCCTGCAACACATGCAACGGCGTCTGCGGATCGAGCCACGCCGCCTGCCCCGCCTCATCGAGAATCAACGGTCGCCGCTGACTCGACGCCGGTTGCGTGATCACCGCCGTGCTCAACCAGACCTGCTCCTGCACCGGATACGCCTCCCAGATCGCCGCGAAAAACAGCGACGAGCCCTCCCCCGGTGTCAGCCAGTACGGTCGCTTGCGCTGTGTTCCTCGCCATTCGTAAAAGCCGTTGGCCGGCAGTAGACAGCGGCGCTGGCGCAAGGCTTCGCGAAACATCGGCTGTTCCGCAACGGTTTCCGCCCGGGCATGCGCCGGGGTTTTCGACAGATCGGTCAGCCATGGCGGCGTCAGCCCCCAACGGGCGCGGGCCAAGGTGCGCTCGCCATCTTCAGCGGCACGCAGCATCAACACCGAATCATTGGGGGAAATGTTCCACTGCGCCTGCTGATCGGCGGGAAAACCTGGCAGGGCCGCGAAATCGCGGTTCCAGCGAAACAGGGCATAACGTCCACACATGGGGCAACACGACTCTGAAGTAAAACGAAGCTCAGCCTAACAGACCAGCGTCCCGGGAAAGCTCTCCGGTTCATCGCCGGGCAGCGGCAGCGCGGCATTGTACGCGGTGATCAGCTCACGGGCGTATTCGGCCTGATCGTTATCCACCGACAGCCCCAACAGGCCGAAGATCGGCAGCTCACCGGTGCCACCGAGCAAATCGCGGCCAATCAAGTGCGCCTCGATGCCTTCGCTGGCGAGCATGCCCTTGAGCATTTCACCTTCCATCAGGTTTTCCGGCTCGTAGATTCGCTGCATGGGCGCCCCTCACTCGTTTTCGCTGAAGACTTCCAGAAACCAGTCCTCTCCATGGACCTGCAATACAAACGTTATTGGCCGACAACACACCTGACAGTCCTCGATGTAGGTCTGATCGCCGCCGGACAAGTCCACCGTCGTCTCAACAGGCTCCCCACAATAAGGACATTCGTATTCAGCGGTTTCCAGCATCGCGGTCTCCCAAGTGACTTGTGCGTATAATCGCCGGTCTATTTGCAGGGCTATTTTTGTCTGGCTACTTTTTCAGACCGTGCCCCGCGGGTTTTCGATCAAAACCTTTACTTACCCTAGCCGTTTCCAACAAGAGAGCATGATGGGCGAATTCGATGCCATCCGACCTTACGACGACAGCGAAGTACCTGTGGTACTGGCAAGACTGCTCGGCGACAAGGCGTTTCTAGATATCCTCACCCACTTCCGCTTCCCGCGTTTTGCCGGTGCCTTCGGCTGGATGCTCAAACCACTTATAGCCCATCGGCTGCGTCGTGAGTTCGCCGACGTGACTTCGGTGGCGACGTTGCAGGACAAGGTCGAGTCCTACGTCGACCACACCATTGAGCGCGCCACCGATGGCGTGACCTACACCGGTGTCGAGCAATTCAAGTCCGGCAGCGCTTATCTGTTCATCGCCAACCACCGCGACATCGTGATGGACCCGGCCTTCGTCAATTACGCCGTGTACCACGCCGGCCTGCCGACGCCGCGCATTGCGATCGGCGACAACCTGCTGCAAAAGCCGTTCGTCAGCGACCTGATGCGTCTGAACAAGAGCTTCATCGTTCATCGCTCGATCACCGGTCGTCGCGAGAAAATGGCCGCGTATCAACTGTTGTCGGCGTACATCAACCACTCGATCCGCAACGATTGCGCCTCGATCTGGATCGCTCAGGCTGAAGGCCGCGCGAAGGACGGCGACGACCGCACCGAGTCGGCGATTCTCAAGATGTTCCACATGAGCCGCAAGGACGAGCCGTTCGGCGAAGTCATCCGCTCGCTGAACGTCACCCCGGTGTCGATCAGCTACGAATACGACCCGTGTGATCAGGCCAAGGCCCGCGAGCTATTCATCCGTGCCACCACCGGCACCTACGCGAAAGCGCCGGGCGAGGATGACGTGAGCATCGCCAAGGGCATCACCGGCTACAAGGGGCGGGTGCACGTGAACTTTGCGGCGCCGATCACCGAGCTGTTTGAAGACACCAAGCAATTGGCGGTCGAAATGGACAAGCAGATTCTCGGCGGTTACCGATTATTCCCGGTGCATTACCTGGCGTACGCGCAGTGGGCCGATGCCGATCCGCAATTGAATGTGCCGAAGGCTGCCGAGGTGTTCCCGGCGGACGAACTGGCCAAGGCGCAGGAAGAATGGCAGAGCCGGCTGGATGCGTGCCCTGCAGAGCACCGTCCGTATCTGGTGCTGCAATATGCGACGCCGGTGCGTAATCAGTATCGGGTCAAGGCTGGGTTGCCGTTGTAAACGGTTTACCCCAGATACAAAAAACGGCGCCCTCGGGCGCCGTTTTTCATGCCTGATGCTTTTAGAAGCGCGTGCTGATCCAGGAGACGATCAGTGCCAGAGCGAGGCAGGCAAAACCGAAGCGATAGAAAAACCGGTTCATGCGCAAGGTCGCCCAATCCAGTATCGGCTCGGCATTCGGCTGCGCCTGACGCTGGGCGGCAATGCTGGCCATCGCGCGCTGCTCACGGCGGCGGGTGGCGTGCAGCAGCCAACTGCCCGGAAACGCCAACAGCAGTGCCAGCAAGTTGATCAACTTGGCGGGATGGGCGGTAAACAGCGTCATCAAGTGCAGCGACATCACAGACCTCTATCTGAACCGGTATGGCAGACGCCAGATCGACGACTGCGGCGCGGATTCTACCGAAACCCGAGCACCCTGCCCCAGGCTTTGCGACAAATTACCTGACAATCGACCGATGGCTGTCCTGTGTCACGGCATCGTCATGTGGATAGGCCACCCTGCGCGCCTCGAAACACACATGGAACGCGACATGCTTCACGCTGAAAACCAGGATCGTCTTTATCTCATTACCCCTTACGACGAGCAGCAAAGCCTCGTCGGCAGCCTCGCCTTCAATGTTCAGGATCGCCATTGGCTGGTGTATTGCGCACTGGGCGGGCATCAGCATGCGGATTTGCCGGAGACGGATTTGCTGACGGGCGTTAGCGTGCTCGACTTCTATTCTCAGGCTGCCTGAAAATGCAAAAGCACCCTCACCCTAGCCCCCTTGGGGAAGAGGGCTGGGGTGAGGGGGTACGATTTCAAGTCCCACAAAAAAGCCCGGGCTCATCACTGATCCCGGGCTTTTTCACATCCGTCGAAAATTACTCGGCGAGCACTTGGCCCACCGTCGGATCCTTGAACAAACGCGTCAACGCATCGCTCAACACGTCGCTGACCAGTTTCGTGTTGGTTTCCTGGTTCGGCGCCATGCCGAAACGCTGATCCAGCGACGCACCGTAACGGCCGCTATAACGGCGGTTGGCGTTCTGCACGTCGGAGCGGAAGGTCGCGCCGATGGTCGCTTCGGTCACGTACATCCCTTCTTTCGGCGACTGATACTTCAGCTCGGCCAGGGTCACGGTCAGCTGTGGAGCATTTGGCGCGTTGTTGGTCGGGGTGAACCCGAGCAGACGCACGGCGGCTTCAGCCTGAGCCTGCAGCTTCGGCAGGATCTGCTCGCGCTGCACAGTGATGGCGCTGGTTTCCGGGTACAGACCGCCACGGGTGCCGAGGGTTGGCGACGGACGACCGTCAACCACACGCACGACGACTGGCTGGCCACGACCGACCGCTGGCAGCTGGGTGGTCAGCTTCGGCTCCGGGTTCAGTTGTTGCGGGCTGTGGGCGCAGCCGGCCAGGGTCAAACCAGCCACAGTGATCAAACCGAACAACAGGCGTTGCAACATGCTCTTCTCTCCAGAATCAGGCACAAACAGGCCGGCAGTATAGCGGTGGGCCACTGCGGGTAACCAGCGCCCGGCAGCGAATACTGAAATGTCTGACCAACCCTTGGGAAAGCGGTTCCTGTCACAGATTATTCACCCGCCATACACGTTGACGTCACGGCGCCTTGGCAACCTTGCAATCAGTCCCCCACAAGGTACTCAATCATGCGTTATCTGATCTCGTTGTTCGCCCCTCGCCCGCTGCACCGCAGCTTCGCCCTGCTCGATCGCAACGGCCATTGCCAGGCATTCAAGCAGTGCAGCCTGCAGCCAATGGGCGACGGCTGGGTGGAAATCGAAGAAATCCGCCTCAACTGGTTGCACCAGCCACTGCCCGCCAGCGCCCGCGTCATAGCGTCGCAGCCCCGCGCACGGGTGCATGCGATGTTGAGCATCTGACCGGATGCCTAATAAAAGTCATTAAACACGAGCAACTGCCCGCATTTCTTCGATACAATCTCCCCCCGATTATAAGGACGTCTCCTGATCGGGCCCCGCAACAGCGTCAATGCGCATGCATTTGACATCAAAATCGCCCACAGAGAGCCGCCCACACAGATCGAGTGAAGTTGGCGCGCTTGCCTGTTCTTCCGGCAAAAACCCCGCTTTTCGCGAATCTGCAGAGCTGTCATGACGCTCGGCCACCGCGTTGTTTTTGCCCTCGGGCAAGGTGCCAGGCCTGGACAGCCCTTTTTTGAGGTTCACGTCTTCAAAAGAGCGTGAAAAAAACGGGTTTTCACAACTTCACAAGAGTGTGGCGAGCAAATGAAAAGTTTTGCGTCTGAACATGCACCATTAGCGTCTGAAACAGCCCAACGACACAGGACCGGGTATACCTCGAATATCGGAGCCTGAAGCCTGTCCGCTACGGATTTGGTTGCACAAAAACGGATGTCTCGACCATAAGTCGAATTGCCAGCCGCGTGCTGAAATGAGTTCATGGAGCTCTTGAAGCCAGGCCGCATACATCCGTCGAAGTTGCGAAAAATTGCGAAGATTCGGACATGGCGAACCTGACCACGGATAGCCCGGACATCAATGACCTGTCCCGGAACGCCTGGCAGCCATGCCGACAATTTGGTGCTGCAGATTTTGGAGACGCGTTAAATGGCGCATAACGAAGCAGTCGACGTAGTTCTGGTTGGGGCGGGCATCATGAGTGCCACCCTGGCAGTACTGCTCAAAGAGCTCGACCCCGCGATCAAGCTGGAAGTCGTCGAGCTGATGGATTCCGGTGCTGCGGAGAGTTCCAACCCTTGGAACAACGCCGGTACCGGCCACGCGGGTCTGTGCGAGCTGAACTACACGCCGCAAGCCGCTGATGGCACCGTCGACATCAAGAAAGCCGTGCACATCAATACCCAGTTCGAGGTGTCGAAACAGTTCTGGTCGTACCTGACCAAGAAAGGCACCTTCGGCTCGTGCAAATCCTTTATCAGCCCGGTGCCGCACCTGAGTTTCGTCCAGGGCGACAGCGGCGTGTCTTTCCTCAAATCGCGCTTCGACGTGTTGAGCAAGCACCACGCCTTCGCTGACATGGAGTACACCGAAGACAAGGCCAAAATGGCCGAGTGGATGCCACTGATGATGCCGGGCCGCGCGCAAGACGAAGTGCTCGCAGCGACCCGCGTGATGAACGGCACCGACGTCAACTTCGGCGCTCTGACCAATCAGTTGCTCAAGCACCTGACCAGCGCTCCCGACACTCAAGTCAAATACTGCAAGCGCGTCACCGGCCTCAAGCGTAACGGCGCCGGCTGGACCGTCAGCATCAAAGACGTCAACAGCGGCAGCAGCCGTGAAGTCGACGCCAAGTTCGTCTTCCTCGGCGCCGGTGGCGCGGCGTTGCCGTTGCTGCAGGCTTCGGGCATCGAAGAAAGCAAAGGCTTCGGCGGCTTCCCGATCAGTGGCCAATGGCTGCGCTGCGACAACCCGGAAGTGGTCAAACAGCACCAGGCCAAGGTCTACAGCCAGGCCGCTGTGGGTTCGCCACCGATGTCGGTGCCGCACCTGGACACCCGCGTGGTCGACGGCAAGAAATCCCTGCTGTTCGGACCATACGCCGGTTTCACCACCAAGTTCCTCAAGCACGGTTCCTTCATGGACCTGCCGCTGTCGGTACGCGCCGGCAACATCGGGCCGATGCTGGCGGTGGCGAAAAACAACATGGACCTGACCAAATACCTGGTCAGCGAAGTGATGCAATCGATGGAGCAGCGTCTGGATTCCCTGCGCCGTTTCTACCCGGAAGCGAAAGCCGAAGACTGGCGCCTGGAAGTGGCCGGCCAACGGGTGCAGATCATCAAGAAAGACCCGAAAAAAGGCGGCATCCTGCAGTTCGGTACCGAACTGGTTGCGGCCAAGGACGGTTCCCTCGCCGCCCTGCTCGGCGCCTCCCCTGGCGCGTCGGTAACCGTTTCGATCATGCTCGAGCTGATCGAGAAGTGCTTCCCGGCCAAGGCCAAGGGTGAGTGGGCTGGCAAACTGGCGGAAATCTTCCCGGCCCGTGAAAAGGTTCTGGAAACCGATGCTGCGCTGTATCGCAAGATCAACACGCAGAACAACATCGCGCTGGAACTGGTTGAAGAAAGCAGCGAGACCCCAAGCTACGCTTGATCTAGCCGCATAAAAAACGCCCCGTACTCTGTGAGTGCGGGGCGTTTTTTTATGCTTGGGAAAAGCCTCAGGCGCGGGACTTTTCGATCAGCTCAATGTAGTCCGGGGCGTTGCGCTGATCGGCGATCAGGTCAACAAAGGTCTTGCCCTGCTCATCCTTGCCATCAACGTCATAGCCCGCCTCGACGAAGAAGCCGAGGAAGCGTTCGAAGTCGTCGATACGCAAACCACGATAAGCCTTGATCAGTTTGTGCAGCGACGGCGAAGTGGCGTCGACGGGCTCAAAATCGAGGAACAGCTTGATCTGCTCATCGCCGATCTCGTCACCAATCACTTGTTTCTTATCTTTACGCATTGCCGACTCCAGCTCGCAGACATGACACGGGGCGGGCAGTTTACCCCTGCCCGGCCGCCCGGCTCAACGCGATCGCACCGCCCCGGTGTGCAAATCGGCCCAGATATGGCCGTTGGCATAACTGAGGAACTGCACATACACCGTGTCATTGCGCAGCAGATCAATGATCACGCGGTATTGGGCCTGTGGATAAAACAAGGTCAGGGTTTTGCTCTTGTCGTCGTAAATCGGTTTTTTCAGGCTTTTGCTTTCGCCATCGAAATTGACCAGCACTTGAGTGATGGTCGCGCCTTTGTTCAGGGACTTGCCCTTGAGGCGGATCATCAGCGGTGAGGTGACCGGGATCGGCTGCTGATTGGACTGGCGTTGCGCCCCAACGACCACCGAATAATCGGTGACCTGCAGCAGTTGCTGCTGCTCAGGCTCGGCATCGCGCACGGTCAGATCGTCCGGTGGCAGGAACTGGCTGTGCATCGGCGCGGCGGAAAGAGGCAGGCTGAAGATCAGGAAAAGCGCGGCGAGGCTGCGGATCGAGAGGCTCATGACAGGCTCCGGAGGGCGGGGCCGAGCACTCTAGCATGGGGAACGCGGAGGGATCAGCACACACAAAACAACTGTGGGAGCGAGCTTGCTCCCACATTGGATCGAGGCGTGAATTACATGCCTTTAACGGCAAAAATCCCGTTGGCGTTGCGCCAGTAGCCTTTGTAGTCCATGCCATAACCGAAGATGTAGCGGTCGATGCACGGCAGGCCGACGAAATCGGCTTTCAGGTCAGGACGCGCCTTGCGGTCGTGGTCCTTGTCGATCAGCACGGCGGTGTGCACTTTGCGCGCGCCGGCGTGTTTGCAGAAGTCGATGATCGCGCCGAGGGTGTGACCTTCGTCGAGAATGTCGTCGATGATCAGCACGTCGCGGTCGATGAACGAGACTTCCGGCTTGGCTTTCCAGAACAGGTCGCCGCCGCTGGTTTCATTGCGATAACGGGTCGCGTGCAGGTACGACGCTTCCAGCGGAAACTGCAGGTGAGTCAGCAGTTTGCCGGAGAAGATCAGGCCGCCGTTCATCACGCAGAACACCACCGGGTTGCTGTCAGCCAGTTGTTCGTTGATTTGTGCACCGACACGGGCGATGGCCGCCTCGACTTCAGACTCGGTGTACAGGCAGTCAGCCTCTCGCATGATTTGACGGATATGCTCGAGATCAGCGGACATGGCGCTCTCCAGGGGTTGGCGGAATTGGAAAAGCGGGCAAAGGTACGCATCCATCGAGGCCGAATCAAGCCTTTATGGACTAACGTACAGAATGTCCTATAGGACATCACCCTCGGATAGATTAATCTAGGCCGGTTTTTTTGCCCGCCGCCGGAGTTTTTCCATGCCCATCCTCGAGATCCGCCATCCGCTGATCCGTCATAAACTCGGCCTGATGCGCCGCGCCGATATCAGCACCAAGAATTTCCGTGAGCTCGCTCAGGAAGTCGGCGCCCTGTTGACCTATGAAGCTACAAAAGATTTGCCGCTGGAGTCCTACGATATTGCAGGCTGGTGCGGCACCGTGTCGGTCGAGAAGATCGCCGGCAAGAAGATCACCGTCGTGCCAATCCTGCGCGCCGGCATCGGCATGCTGGAAGGCGTGCTGAGCCTGATCCCCGGCGCCAAGGTTTCCGCTGTGGGCGTTGCCCGCAATGAAGAAACCCTGCAAGCGCACACCTATCTGGAAAAACTGGTTCCGGAAATCGACGAACGGTTGGCGATGATCATCGACCCGATGCTCGCTACCGGCAGCTCCATGGTTGCCACCATTGATCTGTTGAAGAAAGCCGGCTGCAAAGACATCCGCGCGATGGTGCTGGTTGCCGCGCCGGAAGGCATTGCAGCAGTGGAAAAAGCTCACCCGGACGTGACTATCTACACCGCGTCCATCGATGAGCGTTTGAACGAGCACGGTTACATCATCCCTGGACTTGGCGACGCCGGTGACAAGATCTTCGGCACCAAGCAGAAGGACGCGTAACCATGCAGCAAGAGTTCAACGATCCGCTCTGGCGCACGGTGCTGTCCGGCGCCCAGATGCTGTTCGTGGCTTTCGGCGCCCTGGTGCTGATGCCGCTGATCACGGGCCTGGACCCGAACGTGGCACTGTTTACAGCGGGTTTAGGGACGATCCTGTTCCAGATCGTCACCGGGCGTCAGGTGCCGGTGTTTCTGGCGTCGAGCTTCGCTTTCATCACCCCGATCATTCTCGCCAAGGGCCAGTTCGGCCTCGCGGCGACCATGGGCGGTGTGATGGCGGCCGGTTTCGTCTACACCTTCCTCGGCCTCGCCGTGAAGATCAAAGGCACGGGCTTCATTGACCGTTTGCTGCCACCGGTGGTGATTGGTCCGGTGATCATTTCCATCGGCCTGGCGATGGCGCCGATTGCCGCGAACATGGCGATGGGCAAGGCTGGCGACGGTTCTGAACTGATCCACTACCAGACCGCGATGATGATCTCGATGCCCGCATTGCTGACCACGCTGATCGTGGCGGTGTTCGGCAAAGGCATCTTCCGTCTGGTACCGATCATTTCCGGCGTACTGGTCGGTTTTGCTATGGCGTTCTACTTCGGCGTGGTCGACACGGCGAAGATTGCCGCGGCGCCATGGTTTGCGATCCCGCACTTCACCGCGCCGGAGTTCAACTGGCAGGCGATTCTGTTCATCGTTCCGGTGGCTTTGGCTCCGGCCATTGAACACATCGGTGGCGTGATTGCTGTAGGTAGCGTGACCGGTCGCGATTACCTGAAAAAACCAGGCCTGCATCGCACCCTGCTCGGTGACGGTATTGCCACCACCGCAGCCGGTCTGTTCGGCGGCCCGCCAAACACCACCTACGCCGAAGTGACGGGCGCAGTGATGCTGACCAAGAACTACAACCCGAAAATCATGACCTGGGCGGCGATCTTCGCCATCAGCCTGGCGTTCATCGGCAAGTTCGGCGCACTGCTGCAAAGCATCCCGGTGCCGGTGATGGGCGGGATTCTGTGCTTGCTGTTCGGTTCGATCGCGGCGGTGGGCATGAACACCCTGATCCGTCACAAGATCGATCTGGGCGAGGCGCGAAATCTGGTGATTGTCTCGGTAACGTTGGTGTTCGGGATTGGCGGTGTGCTGGTCGGCACCGGCACCGGTCCTGACGACTTTGGCCTCAAAGGCATCGCGCTGTGCGCGGTGGTGGCGATTGCGCTGAACCTGATTCTGCCGGGCAATGATGGCTGGAAGAACAAGAAGGCGGATGAGCCGCTGATCTAAGCCTTCAAGATCTGATCGTTCCCACGCTCTGCGTGGGAATGATCATCACAGGGCCAGCGGTGCTCTTTCGCAGAGCGTCGCCAAGGCCTTGGCCCATTGCGGGTCATCATTCAGGCACGGCACCAACACCAACTCCTCGCCCCCCGCTTCGCGGAACTGTTCCTTGCCGCGATCACCAATCTCTTCCAGCGTTTCGATGCAATCGGCGACAAACGCCGGGCACATCACCAGAATTTTCTTCACACCGCTTTTCGCCAGTTCATCCAGGCGCGCTTCGGTGTACGGTTCGATCCACTTCGCCCGACCCAGACGCGACTGAAACGACACCGACCATTTGCCCTCCGGCAGGCCCATGCGCTCAGCAAACAACGCTGCTGTACGCAGGCATTGCGCGCGATAACAGGTCGCCAACACAGCAGGCGAGGCGTTCTTGCAGCAGTCTTCATTCTTGAAGCAATGATTGCCGGTCGGATCGAGTTTGGTCAGGTGCCGCTCGGGCAAGCCGTGGAAGCTCAGCAGCAAGTGATCGTAATCCTGCAGCAGATGCGGCTTCGCGCTTTCAACCAGCGCATCCAGATATTCCGGCTGATCGTAGAACGGCTGCAGCACCGACAATTGCACATCGAGTTTCTTCTGCCGAATCACCCGTTTCGCTTCTTCGATCACCGTGGTCGTGGTGCTGTCGGCGAATTGCGGATACAGCGGCGCCAGCGTGATGCGCTTGTGCCCCGCCGCCACCAGTTTCAGCAGGCAGGTTTCAATCGACGGCTCGCCGTAACGCATCGCCAGTTCCACCGGGCCGTGATTCCACTGTGCGGTCATCTGCTGTTGCAGACGACGACTGAGCACCACCAGCGGTGAGCCCTCGTCCCACCAGATCGAGGCATAGGCGTGGGCCGACTGCTCGGGGCGCTTGATCAGGATCAGCGATACCAACAGACGCCGCACCGGCCACGGCAGGTCGATCACGTACGGGTCCATCAGGAATTGATTGAGGTAGCTGCGCACATCGGCCACCGAGGTGGAGGCCGGGGAACCCAGGTTGACCAGAAGCAAGGCGTGATCGGTCATGCAACGTCCTATTTCAGAGGCGGCTGGAGAGATCATCCAAAGCCGCGCGTAAATCCGTGAACTGGAAAGTGAAACCCGCTTCCAGCAAGCGTGCCGGCATAGCTTTCTGGCCGCCGAGCAACAACAAAGACATCTCGCCGAGGCCGACCTTCAGCGCCAGCGTCGGCATCGGCATGAACGCCGGGCGGTGTAAAACGCTGCCCAGCGTCTTGGCAAATTCGCGATTGCGCACAGGTTTCGGCGCGCACGCATTATAAGGACCGCTGGCCTGATTGCGGTGCAGAAGAAAATCAATCAGGGCGATTTGATCGTTGATGTGAATCCACGGCATCCACTGCCGACCATTGCCCAAAGGCCCGCCCAGCGCGAGTTTGAACGGCAACAACAAGCGCGACAAAAAGCCGCCCTCGGCCGACAGCACCAGACCGGTTCGTACCAGCACCACGCGGATGCCCTGAGCCTCGGCACGCTGCGCGGTTTCCTCCCAGGCAATGCACAACTGGCTGGCGAAATCGTCGATCACCGGCGGCGAATCTTCAGTCAGTTCGCGCTCACCGCCATCGCCGTACCAGCCGATCGCCGAACCTGAAATCAACAATGCCGGTTTCTGCGCGCGGCTTTCGAGCCACGCCAACAGCGTTTCCGTCAGCGTGATGCGGCTGCTCCACAACAAGGCTTTGCGCCGATGAGTCCACGGCCGATCAGCAATCGGCGCGCCGGCCAGATTGATGATCGCGTCCACAGGCTCCTCGCCGAGATCTTCCAGACGCGCGATGCCTCGCACCTGCGCACCGCAGATCTTTGCGACGTTTTCCGGTTTGCGACTCCACACCGTCAAACGATGGCCCTGCCCTGACCAATGTCGGCAGAGCTGACGTCCTATCAAACCAGTACCGCCGGTCAGCAATATGTGCATGACATCTTCCTCGCGTGGCGTTTAACCCGGATCACTAGTCTATTTTTATAAGCAGGGATCTTTTCTATCGGGCAGGCTCTATTGTTTAACCATAGGCCAAGCTGTCAGAACGAGAACGCTAGAAGTTATACCAAAAAACAAAATTGTACAGGTTTCATCCACGGCGTAGTCTGTACAGAAAGGTAAACGAGGCCCCTATGACTGTACCTATCGCAATCATCGGCACCGGCATCGCCGGTCTCTCCGCCGCCCAGGCTCTGACAGAGAGCGGGCACACCGTTCAATTATTCGACAAAAGCCGCGGCAGTGGCGGGCGCATGTCGAGCAAGCGCAGCGATGCCGGCTCACTGGACATGGGCGCGCAATATTTCACCGCCCGCGACCGCCGCTTCGTCACTGAAGTGCAGCGTTGGCAAAGCCAGGGCTGGGTCGCCGAGTGGACGCCACAGCTCTACACCTATCAGGGCGGGCAGTTGAATCTGTCGCCGGACGAGCAGACGCGCTGGGTCGGTGCGCCGCGCATGAGCGCCATCACCCGTGGCTTGCTCGATGGTCTGGAAGTGCATTTCGCCTGCCGCATCACCGAGGTCTATCGCGGCGAGGAACACTGGCACCTGCAGGACGCCGAGGGCTTTACACACGGCCCGTTCAGCCACGTCGTGATCGCCACGCCGGCACCGCAAGCGACGGCTTTGCTGGCCGCTGCACCGAAGCTCGCCGGAGCCGCTGCCGGGGTGAAAATGGAGCCGACCTGGGCCGTTGCCCTCGCCTTCGAGACACCGCTGGATACGCCCATCGAAGGTTGCTTCGTGCAGGACAGTGCGCTCGACTGGCTGGCGCGCAACCGCAGCAAACCGGGGCGTGACAACACCCTCGACACCTGGGTGCTGCATGCCACCAGCGCGTGGAGTCGGCAACACATCGACTTGTCCAAGGAAGCGGTGATCGAGCAACTGCACGGCGCCTTTGCCGAGTTGCTGCACAGTGCCATGCCTGCGCCGAGCTTCAGCCTCGCCCATCGCTGGCTCTATGCGCGGCCTGCGACTGGTCACGAATGGGGCACACTGGCCGATGCTGATCTGGGCCTGTACGCCTGCGGCGACTGGTGCCTGTCCGGACGTGTCGAGGGCGCTTGGCTCAGTGGCCAGGAAGCAGCGCGCCGCTTGCACGAACACCTGCAATGAACCGCATCAATCCGCGTAAATTGCTGCTGTCGAAATGGACAGCAGCGCAACCGCAGAATCGTGAAAAACACTTTCTGGTGACCGAACTGTTTCGCGACGAGGAAGGCACGGTGCTGGCGGTTGAGTTGCAGGCAGTGTTGACCAAGCGTGCTGAACGACTCGATTGGCAGACGCTACAAAACAACGCTGAATGGCTGCAGGGCTGGAAGTAAAGACCGTCCCCTGTGGGAGCGAGCTTGCTCGCGAAGGCGGTGTGTCAATCAATGCATTTTTTGGATGTTAATCCGTATTCGCGAGCAAGCTCGCTCCCACAGTGAACTGCGTTCAATCAAAAAAGTTATACAAACAATTTGACTTGTACACCCATGAATCTATGCTGAGCAAAGTTATACAGAGATCTACCTCTGTACAGGTATAGATTCGAGGTGCCCATGTCTGATCCTTGCGTAGCCAAACCAAAAATCGCCATCAGCGCCTGCCTGCTGGGTGCCGAGGTGCGCTACAACGGTGGGCACAAGGAATCACGCCTGTGCAGCCGCACCCTCACCGAGCATTTCGATTTCGTCCCGGTGTGCCCGGAGGTCGCGATCGGCTTGGGCATTCCCCGCGAACCGATCCGCCTCGTTGGCGATGCCGAGCATCCACAAGCGGTCGGCACGGTGAACCGGGCGATCAACGTTACCCAGCCACTGGCCGAGTACGGCGAGAAAATGGCCGCCGAACTCAATGACATCTGCGGCTACATCTTCATGCAGCAATCGCCGTCCTGCGGCCTGGAGCGGGTCAAGGTCTACCACGCCAACGGCGCCCCGGTGAACGGCGGCGGGCGCGGAATCTATGCCCAGGCGTTCTGCGCATGGCATCCGGATCTGCCCGTGGAAGAAGCCGGGCGCCTCAATGATCCGGTGCTGCGCGAGAACTTCATCACCCGTGTGTTTGCCTACAGCGAATGGCAACAAGTCCTCGCCAACGGCCTGAGCCGTCGCGCCCTCACCGAATTCCATTCGCGCTACAAATACTTGCTGATGGCGCACAACCCGCTGCAATACAAAGCGCTGGGCAAACTGCTCGGCAACATGGCCGACACCGATCCCGCCGAACTCGGCCCGCGCTACTTCAGCGAACTGATGGCGGCGTTGAAAAAATGCGCCACGCGCGGCACCCACTGCAACGTGCTGCTGCACATCAGCGGTTATCTGAAACAGGTAATCAGCGCCGAAGACAAACAGGAAATGCAACACGTCATCGGCCAGTACCGCCAAGGCATCGTGCCGCTGGTGGTGCCGTTGACGCTGCTCAAGCATCACTTTCGCCTCCATCCGGATTCGTACATCGCGCAACAGGTTTACCTGCAACCGCACCCGGAAAACCTCAGCCTGCGAAATGCAATCTAATGAACGACAAAATGGATACCAGCGCCCAGGAAGACCTTGGCGCGGATTTTAAAAAAGCCCTCGACGAGGGCTGGCTGCCGATTCGCGAAGTCGCCCGGCAGACCGGCGTCAACGCGATCACTTTGCGCGCGTGGGAACGCCGCTACGGGCTGGTCGTGCCGCAACGCACGCCCAAGGGCCACCGCCTGTATTCAGCTGAACATGTGCAACAGATTCTGACCATCCTCACCTGGCTCAACCGTGGCGTCGCCGTCAGTCAGGTCAAACCGCTGCTCGACGCACCGCAGGCATTCAGCGAATCGGTGGAAAACGACTGGCAGCGCCTGCGCCAAACCCTGCTTGCCGCCGTCACACAGCTCAATGAACGCAGCCTCGACGACAGCGTCAATCAGGCCATGGCGCTCTACCCGCCACGCACCTTGTGCGAGCAATTGCTGATGCCGCTGCTGGCGGAACTGGAGCAGCGTTGGAAGGGCCAGTTCGGCGCGCAGATGGAGCGGGTGTTCTTTTATTCGTGGCTCCGCAGCAAATTCGGTACACGCATCTACCATAACAATCGTCAGTTGCATGGCGCCCCGCTGTTGTTGATCAACCATTCTGACCTGCCACTGGAACCTCATCTGTGGCTGTGCGCGTGGCTGATCAGCAGCGCCGATTGTCCGGTGCAAGTGTTTGACTGGCCGCTACCCGCCGCCGAACTGGCGCTGGCGGTCGAACACCTGCAAGCCCGTGGCGTACTGCTGTATTCCAGCAAAGCCATGAACCTTGCGCAGTTGCCCAAACTACTGAACGGAGTCGGTTGTACAAAAATGCTGGTCGGACCAACGGTATGCATCCACCACGCCGAGTTGTCCGTAAGAACTTCCGAGATGGCTGATGTGTTCCTGGCTGAAGACGCGCTTGTAGCGCACCAGGTACTCGTTCAGCGTGGGCTGATTTAATGGACACCGTGAGTGCCGACATGCAATTGATCTGGCTGCGCAGCGACTTGCGCCAACATGACAACACCGCCCTCGCGGCTGCCGCAGCGCGCGGCCCGACGGCCGCCGTGTACCTGTTGAGCCCGCAGCAATGGCTTGAGCATGACGATGCGCCGTGCAAGGTCGACTTCTGGTTGCGCAACCTGCGTGAGCTGAGCGCAAGCCTTGGCAAACTCAACATCCCGTTGCTGATTCGCACCGCACCCCACTGGGATCAAGCCCCCGCGGAATTGCTCAAACTCTGCCGGCAACTGAAGATAGCGGCGGTTCACGTCAATGAAGAATATGGCGTCCATGAAAGCCGTCGCGATGCAGCGGTAGGCGAAACACTGAAGGCCGAGGGCATCACCTTTCACAGCTACCTCGATCAGTTGCTGTTCAAACCCGGCAGCGTGCTGACCAAGACCGAGAGTTACTTCAAGGTGTTCAGCCAGTTCCGCAAAGTCTGTTATGAACGCCTGCATCGCTCGATGCCTGCGCTGGTTAAAGCCCCCGGCAAACAGGAAAAACTTGAGGTCAGCAGCGATCCGATTCCCGACTCGGTTAAGGGTTTCTCGACGCCGAGCCAAACCCTGCGCGATCTATGGCCCGCTGGCGAAAAGGAAGCCCAACGCCGTCTCGACACCTTCACCGACGCGCAGATCGACTACTACCAGAGCGAACGCGACTTCCCGGCCAAGCCCGGCACCAGTCAGCTCTCGGCGTATCTCGCCGCCGGTGTGATCTCGCCACGCCAATGCTTGCATGCCGCCCTGCAAAGCAATCAGGGCGAATTCGAAAGCGGCAAGGTCGGTGCGGTCACCTGGATCAACGAACTGCTGTGGCGCGAGTTCTACAAACACATTCTGGTCGGCTATCCCCGCGTTTCCCGCCATCGCGCCTTCCGCCCGGAAACCGAAGCGCTGGCCTGGCGTGATGCGCCGGACGATCTCGCCGCGTGGCAAGAGGCGCGTACCGGTCTGCCGATCATCGACGCCGCGATGCGCCAACTGCTCGAAACCGGCTGGATGCACAATCGCCTGCGCATGATCGTGGCGATGTTCCTGACCAAAAACCTGCTGATCGACTGGCGCGAAGGCGAACGCTTTTTCATGCGCCACCTGATTGATGGCGATCTGGCGGCGAACAACGGTGGCTGGCAATGGAGTTCGTCGACCGGAACAGATTCGGCGCCGTACTTCCGCATCTTCAACCCGTTGAGCCAGTCGGAAAAATTCGACAGCGAAGGCCTGTTCATCAAGCACTGGCTGCCGGAACTGGCCGGCCTCAACAAGAAAGAAGTGCACAACCCGGCCGACGTCGGTGGTTTGTTCGGCGCGGCGGACTATCCCTCGCCGATCGTCAACCTCAGCACCTCGCGTCAGCGCGCTTTGGCGGCCTTCAAGAACCTGCCTTCGCGTACGTCTTCAGGAGGCGATGATGAGTGAATTCCTGCGCCGTTTCGCCCGGCAATTTTCAGCGTTGAACAAAGACAACCTGCAAAGCCTGGGCGAGCTGTACAGCGATGACATTCACTTCACCGACCCGCTGCACGAAGTGCAGGGTCTTGCGCAGTTACGCGACTATTTCGGCGAGCTATACGCCAACGTCAGCGAACTGCGTTTCGACTTTCATGGTTTCGACCAGATCGGCGACTGCGAAGGTTATCTGCGCTGGGTCATGAGTTATCGCCATCCGCGTCTGGCGGGTGGCCGTGTGATTCGTGTCAGCGGCTGCTCGCATCTGCTGTGGCACGACAAGGTTTATCGCCATCGGGATTATTTCGATGCCGGGGCGCTGCTGTATGAACATTTACCAGTATTGGGCCGGGTGATTGCCTGGCTGAAAAGGAGAATGGGATGAGTCGTACACCTCCACGGCGTTATTGGTTGACCGGGGCCAGCAGTGGCATCGGCGCGGCGCTGGCTGAAGAGATCCTGAAAACCGGTGCGCACCTGGCGGTCAGTTCCCGTCAGGTCGCCCCGCTCAAGGTCTTGTCGCAACGCTATCCGGGGCAGGTTTTGGTGGTACCCGGGGATCTGACCAACAGCCAGACGGTTCGCGAAATCGGCGAGCAGATCGCCGCAGACTGGGGTTCGCTGGACTCGGTGATTCTCAACGCCGGTACTTGCGAATACGTCGATGCCAAGCAGTTCGATTCCTCGATCATCGAGCATGTGGTGCGCACCAATCTGCTCGCCAGCAGCTACTGCATCGAGGCCGCCCTGCCACTGTTGCGCAAAGGCACCGCGCCGCACCTGGTCGGCATGGCCAGTTCAGTGACCTATCTGCCGCTGCCTCGGGCCGAAGCCTACGGCGCCTCGAAGGCCGGTTTGCGTTACCTGTTCGAATCGCTGCGCATCGATCTGGCCGACGAAGGCATTGAAGTCACCGTGATCAGCCCGGGTTTCGTCGAAACACCGCTGACCGCCAAGAATGATTTCCCCATGCCCTTGAGCTGGCCTGTGGATAAAGCCGCGCGGCACATCTTCGCCAAGCTCAAGGACCGGCCATTGGAAATTGCCTTTCCGGCGCTGTTCATGGCCGCGCTGTGGCCGCTGTCGAAACTACCGTCTCGGGTACAACTGGCAATCGGCAAGCGCATGGTGCGCAAGTCGCCTCCGCTGACGGATCCGACATGAAAATCGCCATCGTCGGCAGCGGTATCGCCGGGCTTACCTGCGCCTACCTGCTCAATCGCCGGCACGACATCACGGTGTTCGAGGCCGGCGACTGGGTCGGTGGCCACACGCACACCGTGGACGTGACCGTCGCAGGACGGCAGTACGCCGTGGACACCGGTTTCATCGTCTTCAACGACTGGACCTACCCGAACTTCATCCGTCTGCTCGACCAGCTCGGCGTGGCGTTCAAACCGACCGAAATGAGTTTCTCGGTGACCGACCCGGACACCGGCCTGGAGTACAACGGCAACAACCTCAACAGCCTCTTCGCCCAGCGCAGCAACCTGTTGTCGCCGGGGTTCTGGGGCATGTTGCGCGATATTCTGCGCTTCAATAAAGAAGCCCAGCGCGACCTGGTCGAACTGCGCATCGCCGCTGACACAACCCTTGACGAGTACCTCAAGGCCGGCGGTTACGGTGAACGGTTCATCCTGCATTACATCGTGCCGATGGGTTCGGCGATCTGGTCGATGCCAATGGCGGAAATGCTCAATTTCCCGCTGCAGTTTTTTGTGCGGTTTTTCAAGAACCATGGCTTGTTGTCGGTCAGTGAGCGGCCGCAATGGCAAGTCATCGAAGGCGGATCCAGCGCTTACATTGCACCATTGACGGCAGCGTTCAAGGAGCGGATTCGGCTCAATTGCCCGGTCAGCCGGGTTGATCGCGATGTGCATGGCGTAGTTATCCACAGCCCGGCAGGCCTTGAGCACTTCGACCGAGTGG
Organism: Pseudomonas viridiflava; assembly: GCF_900582195.1. Classification (GTDB taxonomy): domain Bacteria; phylum Pseudomonadota; class Gammaproteobacteria; order Pseudomonadales; family Pseudomonadaceae; genus Aquipseudomonas. Next base: position 837,768 of record NZ_UTHA01000001.1, on the reverse strand, counting down.
TGTTCGCCTGTCACAGCGACCAGGCGCTGAAACTGCTGGCAGTCCCAAGCGAGGCCGAACGCGCGATCCTCGGTGCTCTGCCCTACGCCGACAATGAAGTGGTGCTGCACACCGATACGCGTTTGCTGCCGACGCGCAAACTGGCCTGGGCGAGCTGGAACTATCGGCTCAGCGGCGCCGGTCACACCCACGCCGCCGTCACCTACGACATGAACATTCTGCAGGGCATTCAGAGCGACACCACGTTCTGCGTCAGCCTCAATCAGAGTGCCGGCATCAGCCCCGACAAAGTGCTTGCCCGTTACACCTACGCCCACCCGCAATTCAGCCTCGCGGCGGTGGCGGCGCAAAACCGCTGGGGCGAACTGGATGGCGCGCAGCACACGCATTATTGCGGCGCTTACTGGGCCAATGGTTTTCATGAGGACGGTGTGGTCAGCGCGTTGCGCGTGGCCGCCGCGTTCGGGGAAAGCTTATGAACAGCGCCCTGTATAGCGGCTGGATCGGCCATCGGCGTTTTTCCCCGCGCCGCCATGAATTCCGCTACCGGATCGGTTTGCTCTACCTCGATCTCAGCGAACAGGACGCGGTGCTTGCACTGTCGCCACTGGCCGGACGCAGTCGCTTTGCGCCGTTTTCATTTCGCGAGACTGACTACCTGAAGACCTTTACCGGTCGTGGCATACGCCTGATCGACGCCGTACGCCAGCAGGTCGGCATCGCCATCGGCCACGAACCGCAAGGCTCGATCTGCCTGCTGACCCAGGCACGCAGTTGGGGGCTGTCGTTCAACCCGGTGAGTTTCTTTTATTGCCATGAAGCCGACGGGCAACTGGCGGCGATTGTCTGCGAAGTCACCAACACGCCGTGGCGCGAGCGTTATCACTATGTGCTTCCAGCGCGCACGCCCGTCGACCTGCGGGACTTTCACCAGCATTTCGCCGTGGCCAAAGCCTTTCACGTTTCGCCGTTTTTGCCGCGCGACCTCGAATACCGCATGAGCTTCAGCCCTGCTGCGCAAACCCTCGGCGTGCACATGGCCGACTGGCAGGGCGAGCACAAACTGTTCGACGCGACGCTCAATTTGCAACGCGAAAACCTCGATCGCCGCAGCCTGCACCGTTACTTGCGGCGCTTTCCGTGGATGACCGCGAAAACCGCGTTGGCGATTTACTGGCAAGCGCTGCGCCTGCTGCTCAAACGCGCGCCGATCTTTGCTCATCAGACTGCCGACGGCAGCTTTCAAACCGCCACTGTGCCTCCCAAGGAACACCGCCATGAAATCCTCTAGTCTGTCGGTCAGTCGGTTCAGCACCAGCGGCCTGACCGGATCGCTGCTGCGTCGCGGCGTGTTGCGCCAATTGGCGCAGCTCAAACACGGGCAACTGCTGGTGGTCGAGGATGGCGAACGGCTGATGTTCGGCACGCCGGGCAGTGCCTTGCTCGGGGAAATCCATGTGACGGATCCGGCCGTCTGGGGCATGGTCGCCGGCAATGGTTCGATTGGTGCCGGCGAGGCTTTTATCCACGGCTATTGGAGTTCGCCGGATCTAACGGCGGTGGTGCGCGTGTTCGTCAGCAATCTGGACGTGCTCGATGCCATGGAGCGTGGTCTGGCCCGTCTCAGCCGGCCGCTGGTGCAAGGCCTGCACTGGCTCAACCGCAACACGCGCAAGGGCTCGCAGAAGAACATCGCCGCGCACTATGACCTCGGCAACGACCTGTTCGAACAGTTTCTCGACCCGACCATGATGTATTCGGCTGCGCAATTCCTCACCCCGGAAGACAGCCTCGAACAAGCGCAACTGAACAAACTCGAGCGGATCTGTCAGAAGCTCGCGCTACAACCCAGCGACCATTTGCTGGAGATCGGCACCGGCTGGGGCAGCATGGCGCTGTATGCCGCACAACATTATGGCTGCCGCGTGACCACCACGACCCTGTCGAAAGAGCAGTACGCGTTTACCGCGCAACGCATTGAACAACTGGGCTTGCAGGATCGCGTCACGCTGCTGCTCAAGGACTACCGCGACCTGACCGGCGAATACGACAAACTGGTGTCGATCGAGATGATCGAAGCCGTCGGGCACCGCTTCCTGCCGACCTACTTCAAACAGTGCGCGCAGCTGCTCAAGAGCAACGGCCTGATGCTTATCCAGGCGATCACCATTCGCGAACAACGCTACGAACAGGCCAAGCGCGGCGTCGATTTCATCCAGCGTTACATCTTCCCCGGCGGCGCCCTGCCCTGCGTGCAAAAAATGCTAGAAGTGGTCGGCCGCGACACCGACATGAACCTGTTGCACATGGAAGATTTCGGCCTGCACTACGCCCGCACCCTGCGCCTGTGGCACGAGAACTTTCGCCGCGCCCACGGCCGCTTGAGCGAGTTGGGTTACGACGATTATTTCCTGCGGCTGTGGGAGTTTTACCTGTGCTACTGCGAGGGCGGTTTCCTCGAACGCACCATCGGCACCGCACAATTGTTGCTGGCCAAACCGGCCGCGATAACTGCGCCGCTGCTCGGACGCTTCGATGCTTGAGCGTGTCGCCAATGCCGTGTTGTTCCAGCTCGGCTGGCTGACCTGCGTGATGGGCGGCAACAGCCTGTGGTTGCTGGTCGCGCTGGCGGTGCTGGTGATCCATCTGCGCTGGATCAGCAGTTGGGCGGCTGAAGGCCGTTTGATGTTGAGCGTGGTCATTGTCGGCACGGCGGTGGACAGCGTTCTGCGCGCTCTGGGCGTATTCGAATTTCAGGATTCGTCGCCGCTGATTCCACTGTGGCTGATGCTGTTGTGGGCGCTGCTCGCGACCACTTTGCGCCACTGCCTGGCATGGAGCGCCCGGCCGTGGTGGCTGGCAAGTTCACTGGGTGCCATTGGCGGCGCATTGTCGTACTACGCCGGCGGGCGCCTGGCCGGGGTGCAATTTCCCTACGGTGAGTTACCGACGCTGATCGGCATCGGCCTGCTCTGGGCGCTGCTGTTTCCGATGCTGCATGGGATGGCGCGACGGCTGGCGCACTGAGCGTCTGTCAGACCTTTCACACGCCTGCCGGTCACTGCCTTACACTGCCGGCCATGAAGACCATTCCTCACCAACAAATCACTGAACCGGCGGTCACTTGCTCGACCTGCGCGGCATGCTGTTGCCAGCTCGAAGTGATGCTGATCACCGACACTGGCGTGCCTGATCGTTTTATCGATACCGATGAATGGGGCGGCGAAGTGATGCTGCGTCTGGACGACGGCTGGTGTGCGGCGCTGGATCGCGACACGATGATGTGCACGATCTATGAAAAACGGCCGCTGATCTGCCGCGAGTTCGAGATGGGCGCACCCGAGTGCATTGAAGAGCGCAAAGGCATCACGACTGCCTACCGCTGATTTTTTAGTTCACTGAAAACAACTGTGGGAGCGAGCTTGCTCGCGAAGGCGGTCTTTCATTCAACATCATCGTTGAATATGAAATAGCTTTCGCGAGCAGGCTCGCTCCCACAAGGGTCAAGCGTTTAGCAGTTACAACGGCATCGTGTAATGCAGCGCGTAACTTTCTACGCCGTCGTTGTCACTGGCAAGACCAGCGTTGGAATAGTGCGTCGCACGAATCCCGACTTCATGTCCGCCATTGAAACGCAGACCAAAACCGAGGCGGTCTTCGAACTGGAAAGAGCCGCCGAGGTTATTGGATTCGTACTTGGTGTTAGAGAAGGCCGCCACACCGATCCCCGCTTCGATGTACGGTTTGACCGACTGACCGGCGAACTCGTAAACAAATACCGGCGAGAACGACAGGCTGTTGTTACTGGACGTCTTGTCACCTTCCCAGTAAGTGTAAGCCCCGCTCCAGTAACCGGTCAGGCGACCGACGTCACTCTGCAACCAGCTCTTGTCCCAGTCGAAATTCATGCCCAGGCGGTACGTCATGGTCGAGTCGCTGGTGGCCCCCACCGCGAACTCCACACCGGCCGCTTGCGCAGTAATACTTTGCCCCATCAGTGCGGCCGCAATCGCGGCCAAGCAGAATAGTCGCTTCACTTTGAAACTTCCTTTTCCGGAACGATCGTTTGGTTTTCTAGCTAACTCTTCGCTATAGAAGCTGGCGTCTGCTCAGAAGTTCAGCTGATTTTTTAGTTATTTCACAATTTTTTTACAAGTCGAAGTTTTGCACTTCGCCAGCACGTTGCCCCAGCGATGGCAGGATGTTCTTGAAGTACGCAGGATCAGCGCTGGTCCAGAATCTGACCGGCTGGTTCGGCCCGGCAGCGAGCAATTCGCGCCCCGCTAAAAGCCGCTGAAGTTGCCGCGCCACAGCCGCACCGGTATCGATCAAGCTGATGTCGGCAGGGATCATCGACTTGAGCATCGGTTTCAGAAAAGGATAGTGGGTGCAGCCCAAAATGATCGTGTCGCAACCATTGGCCAACAGTGGCTCGACATAACCCTGCAGCAACTGGCGCAACTCGGCGCTGTGCAGATCGCCGCTCTCGATCAGCTCGACCAGACCGGGGCATGGCTGGGTGATCACGCGCACGTCGGTGGCAAAGCGATCAAGCAACGCAGCGAACTTGGCACTCTGCAACGTGCCGGTGGTGGCGAGCACACCGACCACACCGCTGCGGGTCGCGGCAGCAGCAGGTTTGACCGCAGGCTCCATCCCGACAAGCGGCCAGTCGGGAAAATCACGGCGTAGATCGGCGACACCCGCGACCGTCGCGGTATTGCACGCGATGACCAAGGCCTTGGCGCCTTGCTCACGGAAAAAACCCGCCATCACGCTGCAGCGTTGGCGGATGAATTCCGGGGTTTTCTCGCCGTAGGGAATGTGCCCGCAATCGGCGACATAGAGCAGCGATTCATTGGGCAGCAAACGCTGGATTTCCGCCAGCACCGACAAGCCGCCGACGCCGGAGTCGAACACGCCGATCGGCGCTTCACGCATGGCGCGTACCACAGACGCTGCAACCCGGATCACGCTTGACGCGCAACTCGCGGAAACGCGAGCCCAAGGCATCGATCAACAGCAAGCGGCCCACCAGCGGTTCACCGAAACCGACCAATACTTTCAACGCTTCCAGCGCCTGCAAGCTGCCGACCAGACCGACCAGCGGCCCGACCACACCGGCCTCGCTGCAGGTCAGTTCGGCTTCGCTGCCGTGCCCGTACAAGCAGTGATAGCACGGGCTCTCGGCGCGACGCGGGTCGAACACCGATAACTGCCCTTCCAGACGAATCGCCGCGCCGCTGACTAACGGTTTACACGCAGCTACACACGCAGCGTTGACCGCTTCGCGGGTGGAGAAATTATCGGAACAGTCGAGCACCAGATCCACCGCCGCCACGGCAGCCGCGAGAGAATCCTCGTCCAGCGCCTGACGATGAGCGACCAGTTGAATCTCGGGGTTGATCGCACCCAGACGCTTGAGCGCCGAGTCGACCTTGCTCATGCCAACGCTGTCGGTGTCATGAATGATCTGGCGTTGCAGATTGGTCAGGTCGACGGTATCGAAATCCGCCAGATGCAATTCACCGACACCCGCCGCTGCCAGATACAGCGCAACCGGTGCACCGAGACCGCCGAGGCCAACGATCAGCACGCGACTGTCCTTGAGCTTCAGTTGCCCGTCGATGTCGATGTGTTGCAGCAGAATCTGCCGGCTGTAGCGCAGCAATTCCTGATCATTCAGCACGGCAGGCGCCCCAGACTGATGCGTTGATGACCGCCCAGATCGGTGCGGCTGTGGACCTCTTCGAAACCGCGCGTCAGCAGCAAGTCGCGCACGGCTTCGGCTTGATCATAGCCGTGCTCGAGCATCAGCCAGCCAGCGGCCTCCAGATGTTCCGGGGCCTGCGCAACGATCAAACGCAGATCATCGAGCCCGTCCTCACCGGCGACCAATGCGCTGGCCGGCTCGAAGCGCACATCGCCTTCAACCAGATGCGGGTCGGCAGCGGCAATGTACGGCGGGTTGCTGATGATCAACTGAAAGCGCTGACCTTCCAGGGCGCTGAACCAATGACTGCTCAGCACCGTGGCGTTGTTCAAATGCAGACGCTGGCGATTACGTTCAGCGAGTGCCACAGCTTCGAGTACGCGATCCACGGCAGTGACTTTCCACGCCGGACGTTCGCTGGCCAAGGCCAACGCGATCGCGCCGCTGCCAGTGCCGAGGTCAAGTACTTTGGCCGGGGTTGCGGGGAGCAATTCCAGCGCCGCCTCCACTAACAATTCAGTGTCCGGACGCGGGATCAGCGTGTGCGGCGCGACTTCCAGATCGAGCTTCCAGAAGCCCTGCTGACCGAGAATGTAGGCCACCGGCTCACCGCCACGACGCCGTTGCAAGTACTCGGCAAAGGTCAGCGCCGCTTCACTCGGCACGATGCGCTCGGGCCAGGTATGCAGAAAGCTGCGCGACTTGCCCAGTGCGGCGGCAAGAAGCAACTCGGCATCCAGACGCGCAGTCGGCGAGTCGGGCAATTCAGCGGCACGCAACAGGCTGGCAATGATGGTCATTTATTCACCTATCGCGGCGAGCTGGTCAGCCTGGTATTCGGCCAGCAACGGCTCGATCACTGCTTCAACACCACCGGCGAGAATTTCATCAAGCGAATACAGGGTCAGGTTGACGCGATGGTCTGTCACCCGGCCTTGAGCGAAGTTATAGGTGCGAATGCGCTCGGAACGGTCACCGGAACCCACCAGCAATTTACGCTCGCTGGCGATCGCATTGGCCGCCGCGGCGGTTTGCTGATCGTTGAGCTTGGCCGATAACCAGGCCATCGCCCGCGCCCGGTTCTTGTGCTGGGAGCGTTCTTCCTGACACTCGACGACAGTGCCGGTCGGTATGTGCGTGATGCGGATCGCCGAGTCGGTGGTGTTGACGTGCTGACCACCGGCCCCGGAGGAGCGGAAGGTGTCGACGCGCAAATCCGCCGGGTTGATCTCGATGGCTTCGCGCTCGTCGGGCTCGGGCAACACCGCCACGGTGCAGGCCGAGGTGTGGATACGGCCCTGGGATTCGGTAGCGGGTACACGCTGAACGCGGTGCGCACCGGATTCGAATTTCAGCTTGCCGTAAACGTTGTCGCCTTCGATGCGCGCGATGACTTCTTTATAGCCACCATGTTCGCCTTCGTTTTCCGAAAGGATCTCGACACGCCAGCCACGGCGTTCGGCGTAACGCGAATACATGCGGAACAGGTCGCCGGAGAAGATCGCCGCCTCGTCGCCACCGGTGCCGGCACGAATTTCGAGGAAGACGTTGCGCCCATCATTCGGATCCTTGGGCAGCAACATGCGTTGCAGGTCGGACTCCAGGGTGATCAGCAATTCCTTGGCTTCGCGGACTTCTTCCACGGCCATTTCCCGCATGTCCGGGTCGCTATCCTTGAGCAGCGCCTGCGCGCCTTCCAGATCGCTTTGTACGCTGAGCAGCTTTTTATAGCCTTGCACCACCGGCTCAAGTTCGGCGTATTCCTTGGAATAAGCGCGGAATTTGGCCTGATCGGCAATGACTTCGCCGTCGCCGAGCAGCGCGGTCAGTTCCTCGAAACGGTCCTGGAGGATATCCAGCTTATTGAGCAGTGACGCTTTCATTGCGGTTTTTTATCCGAAAAGCTATCCGGTGAGCCCTCGAGGGCAAAGAGTTCCTGAGCCATGGCCAGCGCATCAAGGCGGCCTTCGGCAGAAAGCTTTTTCAGTTGCACGCTCGGGGCATGCAACAGTTTATTGGTCAGTCCACGGGCCAGTTGCCCGAGCACCTCTTCGGCGTTGCCGCCGTTGGCCAGCAGGCGCAGGGCTTTTTGCAGCTCTTCGTCGCGCAGGCGTTCGCTCTGTTGACGATAGGCCTTGAGCACGTCGACCGCCGCCAGTTCGCGCAGGCGCACCATGAAATCGTCAGCGCCGACCGAAACCATCTCTTCAGCGGCTTGCGCTGCGCCCTGACGGCTCTTGAGGTTTTCGGCGACCACTTCGTGGAGATCGTCGACGCTGTACAGGTAAACGTCGTCCAGCTCGCCGACTTCCGGCTCGATATCCCGGGGTACGGCGATGTCGACCATGAAGATCGGTTTGTGCTTGCGCAGCTTCAGCGCGCTTTCCACCGCGCCTTTGCCAAGAATCGGCAACTGACTGGCGGTCGAACTGATCACGATATCGCTGCGCACCAGTTCTGCCGGGATGTCCGAGAGCAGCACTGCGTGAGCGCCGAACTGTTCGGCGAGCAGACTGGCGCGTTCGAGCGTGCGGTTAGCGACGACGATGCGCTTGACCCCCAGTTCGTGCAAATGGCGGGCGACCAATGTAATGGTCTCGCCGGCGCCAATCAGCAAGGCCTGACTGCGCTGCAAATCACTGAAAATCTGTTTCGCCAAGCTGACGGCGGCAAACGCCACCGATACCGGGTTTTCACCAATGGCAGTGTCGGTGCGCACCTGCTTGGCGGCATTGAACGTTGCCTGAAACAGTCGCCCCAACAGCGGCCCGATGGTGCCAGCCTCGCGGGCCACGGCATAGGCCGATTTCATCTGGCCGAGAATTTGCGGCTCACCCAGCACCAGCGAGTCGAGCCCGGAGGCGACGCGCATCATGTGACGAACTGCCGCATCATCTTCATGCACATAAGCACTCGCGCGCAGCTCATCGAGGCTTAAATGGTGATAGTCGGCCAGCCAGCGCAGCACGATATCGGCAGAAAGCTGATCCTGTTCTATATAAAGCTCACTGCGATTGCAGGTGGAGAGGATCGCGGCTTCGCGGCTGTCGGTCAGTCGGCAGAGCTGCTGCAAGGCCTCCACCAGCTGTTCAGGAGTAAAAGCCACGCGCTCGCGGACGTCTACTGACGCAGTCTTGTGGTTGATACCGAGTGCAAGGAAGGCCATTCAAGGTCGCTGATGGTGACGTGAAGCCGGCAATTGTCCTACTTCGAAAGATTCAGAACAACTACCGCTGACTATTGTCCCAATCGTCAGCCCCTATAATGGGCACAATTGAGTCTCGGTTATGTTTGGCCGAAGGCTTGTGTCATGATGATCCGACCGCAGGTTAGTCGTCCTCTTCCTATATGAATAGATCTTCCGCGTTGCTCCTCGCTTTTGTCTTCCTCAGCGGCTGCCAGGCCTTGGCCCCGGTGTCGCCGGACGGTACGCCGTCGGTTGAAGACACCACGCCCGCGCCTGAAAAGCCCAAGGTTTACAGCTCGTTCAGCGAGGAAACCGTTTTCAGCCTGTTGAGCGCCGAACTCGCCGGCCAGCGCAATCGTTTCGACATTGCCCTGGACAACTACGTGACCCAGGCCATCAACACCCAGGATCCGGGCGTCTCCGAGCGCGCATTCCGTATCGCCGAATATCTGGGCGCCGATCAACCGGCCCTTGATACCGCGCTGATCTGGGCAAAAAACGCTCCGGACGATCTCGAAGCGCAACGCGCCGCCGCCGTGCAACTGGCCCGCGCCGGGCGTTATGACGACTCCATGGTCTATATGGAGAAAGTCCTGCAGGGCAAGGGCGATACCCATTTCGACTTCCTCGCGCTGTCGGCAGCGGATACCGATCAGGAAACCCGCAACGGTCTGATGAAAAGCTTCGACCGTTTGTTGCAGCGTCACCCGAACAACAGCCAGCTGATTTTCGGCAAAGCCCTGTTGTTGCAACAGGACGGCGACAACAAAGCGGCACTGGCCCTGCTCGAAGACAATCCGCCGGATGACGGCGAGATCGCGCCGATTCTGCTGCGCGCACGTCTGCTGCAATTGCTGAACCGTGGCGACGAAGCCCTGCCTCTGCTGCAAAAAAGCATCAAGAAGTACCCGGACGACAAGCGCCTGCGCCTGACTTACGCACGCATGCTGGTTGAACAGGACCGCATGGACGACGCCAAAGCCGAGTTCTCCAGCCTTGTGCAGCAATACCCGGAAGACGACGAACTGCGTTACTCGCTGGCCCTGGTCTGCCTGGAAGCCAAAGCCTGGGACGAGGCCAAGGGCTATCTGGAAGACTTGATTGCTCGCGAAAGCCATGTCGATTCGGCGCACCTGAACCTCGGTCGCATCGCCGAAGAACGAAACGACCCGCAAGGCGCGCTCATCGAGTACGCCCAGGTCGGCCCGGGCAACGATTATCTGCCGGCGCAACTGCGTCAGGCCGATATTCTGATGAACAACGGTAAAACCGCTGAGGCGCAGAGCAAACTCGCCGCCCAGCGCGACGAACAGCCGGACTACGCGATTCAGCTGTACCTGATCGAATCGGAAACCCTGTCGGCCAATAAACAGGACGACAAGGCCTGGAAAGTCTTGCAGCAAGCCTTGCAGCAATACCCGGACGATCTGAATCTGCTCTACACCCGGGCGATGCTCGCGGAAAAACGCAATGACCTGGCGCAGATGGAAAAAGACCTGCGCCTGATCATCAAGCGTGATCCGGACAACGCCATGGCACTCAATGCTTTGGGCTACACCCTGTCCGATCGCACCACGCGCTACGCTGAAGCCAAAACGCTGATCGAGCAGGCGCACCAGATCAATCCGGAAGACCCGGCCGTACTCGACAGCCTCGGCTGGGTGAATTACCGCTTGGGCAATCTGGACGACGCCGAGAAATATCTGCGTCAGGCGCTGGAGCGTTTCCCTGATCACGAAGTCGCCGCGCACCTCGGTGAAGTGTTGTGGACCAAGGGCAACCAGCGCGAAGCCAAACAAATCTGGGGCAAATTCCTCAAGGATCAGCCCGACAGCACCATTCTGCGCAGCACCATCAAGCGCCTGACCGGATCCGAGACCCTTTAACTCATGTTTTTGCGCCACATTATTGTTTTCAGCTTCATCGCCCTGCTCGCCGGTTGCTCGGGTTTTGGCACTCGCGAATCGGTCGAGGGCCACGGCAGTCCGGCTCAATGGGCCGCGAACAAACAACAACTGAGCGGCCTCGATGGCTGGCAGATCGACGGCAAGATCGGCATCCGCGCGCCGAAAGATTCCGGTAGCGGCACGCTGTTCTGGCTGCAACGTCAGGACTATTACGACATTCGCCTGTCCGGCCCGCTGGGTCGTGGTGCGGCACGCCTGACCGGTCGCCCGGGCAAGGTCTCGCTGGAAGTCGCCAATCAGGGCCGCTATGAATCGCAGTCCCCGGAAGCCCTGCTCGAAGAACAGCTCGGCTGGAAACTGCCGGTGTCGAATCTGGCCTGGTGGGTGCGTGGCCTGCCGGCGCCCGACAGCAAAAGTCGCCTGAATCTGGATGCCGACAGCCGCTTGGCCAACCTGGAACAGGATGGCTGGAAAGTCGAGTACACCGCTTACACCGAACAAAACGGTTATTGGTTGCCCGAACGCATCAAGCTGCACGGCACTGACCTCGACGTCACGCTGGTGATCAAGACCTGGCAACCGCGCAAGTTGGGGCAATAAAGCATGACCGCTGCACGTCTGACCCTGCCCTCGCCGGCCAAACTCAACCTGATGTTGCACATTCTCGGTCGTCGTGAAGACGGTTATCACGAGTTGCAGACGCTGTTTCAGTTTGTCGATTACGGCGATGAAATCACCTTTGCCGTGCGCGATGACGGCGTGATTCAGTTGCACACCGAGTTCGCCGGCGTGCCCCATGACAGCAATCTGATCGTGCGTGCGGCCAAAATGCTCCAGCAACAATCCGGCTGCACGCTCGGCATCGATATCTGGATTGATAAAGTCCTGCCCATGGGCGGCGGTATTGGTGGCGGCAGTTCGAATGCGGCGACGACTTTGCTCGGCCTGAATCATTTGTGGCAATTGGGTTGGGACGAAGATCGCCTGGCTACTCTGGGCCTGACGCTGGGTGCCGACGTACCGGTTTTCGTCCGTGGTCACGCGGCGTTTGCCGAGGGCGTGGGTGAGAAACTCACCCCGGTGGATCCCGAAGAACCGTGGTATCTGGTGCTCGTGCCGCAAGTCTCTGTTAGTACGGCAGAAATTTTTTCCGATCCTTTGTTGACACGTAACACGCCGCCCATTAAAGTGCGCCCCGTTCCCGAGGGAAACAGTCGAAATGACTGCTTGCCGGTGGTTGCAAGGCGTTATCCAGAAGTACGTAATGCATTGGATTTGTTAGGTAAATTTACCGAAGCAAAACTCACCGGAACTGGAAGTTGTGTGTTTGGGGGCTTCCCAAGCAAAGCTGAAGCTGATAAAGTCTCGGCCCTTCTGACAGAGACCCTTACAGGGTTTGTAGCCAAAGGCAGCAACGTTTCGATGTTGCACCGCAAGCTGCAAAGTCTGCTCTAAAGGAACCAGGTGCTCGGCACTTGATGCAACAGATACAGGGGCGTCGCCAAGCGGTAAGGCAGCAGGTTTTGATCCTGCCATGCGTTGGTTCGAATCCAGCCGCCCCTGCCATTTTCTCTACTCATCCAGGTTACCCTCAGCCTCTAGGTACTGCGCGTGTCCAAGATGATGGTCTTTACGGGGAATGCTAACCCCGATCTGGCTCGGCGTGTCGTACGTCAGCTGCATATCCCTCTCGGTGACATCTCTGTCGGTAAGTTCTCCGACGGCGAAATTACTGCCGAGATCAATGAAAACGTTCGCGGTAAAGACGTTTTCATTATTCAGCCGACTTGCGCTCCGACCAACGATAACCTGATGGAACTGGTAGTGATGGCTGATGCCTTCCGCCGCTCCTCGGCTACTCGTATCACTGCTGTTATTCCTTATTTTGGTTATGCCCGTCAGGATCGCCGTCCGCGTTCCGCACGTGTGGCTATCAGCGCGAAAGTCGTTGCTGACATGCTTACCGTAGTCGGCATCGACCGTGTTCTCACGGTTGATCTGCATGCTGACCAGATTCAGGGGTTCTTCGATATTCCGGTAGATAACATCTACGGCTCCCCGGTTCTGGTGGATGACATTGAAGATCAGCGCTTCGAAAACCTGATGATCGTGTCCCCGGACATTGGTGGCGTCGTGCGTGCACGTGCCGTTGCCAAGTCCCTGGGCGTGGACCTCGGGATCATCGACAAACGCCGTGAGAAAGCCAATCACTCTGAAGTGATGCATATCATCGGTGATGTCGAAGGGCGTACCTGCATTCTGGTCGATGACATGGTCGATACCGCCGGCACTCTGTGCCACGCGGCCAAGGCCCTGAAAGAGCATGGCGCAGCCAAGGTCTTTGCCTACTGCACACACCCTGTGTTGTCGGGTCGGGCCATCGAGAATATCGAAAATTCCGTGCTGGACGAGCTGGTGGTGACCAACACCATCCCGCTGTCCGCTGCAGCACAAGCCTGTGCGCGTATCCGTCAACTGGATATCGCACCGGTTGTTGCCGAAGCGGTTCGCCGCATCAGCAATGAAGAATCGATCAGCGCGATGTTCCGTTAAGGGCCCTGCCCTTCGCGAAATGTCTCGTTGACGAAAAGCGCCCCGCCCCGGCATTCCTGCCGGGGCGGGGCTTTTTTGCCCATACCGTGTTTGGCGCTGGTCGCAAACGCCACTCGGTCATGGCTATTTTGGAGATACAAAATGAACGATTTTACTCTGAATGCTGAAGTGCGTTCCGACCTGGGGAAAGGTGCGAGCCGCCGCCTGCGTCGTATCGCTAGCCTGGTTCCAGCTGTAGTTTACGGTGGCGAAAAAGCCCCTGAATCCATCAGCATGCTGGCTAAAGAAGTTGCCAAACTGCTCGAAAACGAAGCTGCCTACAGCCACGTAATCGAACTGAACGTTGGCGGCAAAAAGCAGAACGTCATCATCAAAGCTCTGCAACGTCACCCGTCCAAGGGTCACGTTATGCACGCTGACTTCGTACGCGTCGTAGCCGGCCAGAAACTGACCGCTATCGTGCCTGTGCACTTTGTTGGTGAAGAAGCTCCGATCAAGAAAGGCGGCGAGATCTCGCACGTCCTGAACGAAATCGAAGTAACTTGCCTGCCGAAAGATCTGCCTGAGTTCATCGAAGTCGACCTGTCGGCTCTGGAAATCGGCGCGATCGTTCACCTGTCCGACATCAAAGCCCCTAAAGGCGTTGAGTTCGTTGCACTGGCTCACGGTGACGACAAAGCTGTTGCAAACGTACACGCTCCACGCGTTGCTCCAGAAGCTGAAGAAGGCGCAGCAGAGTAATTCACTCTGTCATGCCTGAGTGAGCAAGTAACATCGCGGACTGGAACGTAGCGAGAAAGCGGGCGAGAACGCGGAGTTTACATCCATGGTAAATGAGCATTTTTCGTCCACTTTCGCCGCTTTGCCTGATCGCGGCGATGTTACTCACCACTCAAAGGAAGGGCCCCTATCGTGACTGCCATCAAACTGATCGTTGGCCTGGGAAATCCAGGCGCCGAATACGAGCAGACCCGGCATAACGCAGGGGCCCTTTTTGTTGAGCGCATCGCCCACGCACAGAATGTGAATCTTGTGGCCGATCGCAAATATTTCGGCCTGACCGGGCGCTATTCGCACCAAGGTCAGGATGTTCGTCTGCTGATTCCCACCACCTACATGAACCGCAGCGGCCAGGCCGTGGCGGCACTCGCCGGTTTCTTCCGCATCAAGCCTGAAGAAATCCTCGTGGCGCACGACGAACTCGACTTGCCTCCGGGCGTTGCCAAGCTCAAGCAGGGCGGCGGCCATGGCGGTCACAACGGGTTGCGCGACATCATTGCGCAACTGGGTAATCAGAATACGTTCTACCGCCTGCGGCTTGGCATCGGCCACCCGGGCGTCGCCAGTATGGTTTCAAATTTCGTCCTGGGTCGTGCGCCACGCGCCGAACAGGAAAAACTCGATGCCAGCATCGACTTTGCCCTCGGCGTGCTGCCGGATATCCTCGCCGGTGAATGGAACCGCGCGATGAAAAACCTGCACAGCCAGAAGGCCTGACTCTACTCCGAGGGGAAACACCATGGGATTCAATTGCGGCATCGTCGGCCTGCCTAACGTCGGCAAGTCCACCCTGTTCAACGCCCTGACCAAATCCGGTATCGCGGCCGAGAACTTCCCCTTCTGCACCATCGAGCCGAACAGCGGCATCGTGCCGATGCCGGATCCACGTCTGGAAGCCTTGGCGGCCATCGTCAATCCGAAGCGCATCCTGCCGACCACCATGGAATTCGTCGACATCGCGGGCCTCGTTGCCGGCGCCTCGAAAGGTGAAGGCCTGGGCAACAAGTTCCTCGCCAACATCCGCGAAACCGACGCGATCGCTCACGTGGTGCGCTGCTTCGAAGACGAAAACGTGATCCACGTTTCCAACAGCGTTGACCCGAAGCGCGACATCGAAATCATCGACCTGGAACTGATCTTCGCCGATCTCGACAGCTGCGAGAAGCAACTGCAGAAAGTCGCACGCAACGCCAAGGGCGGTGACAAGGATGCCGTGGTTCAGAAGGCTCTGCTGGAGCAACTGATCGCGCACTTCACCGAAGCCAAGCCGGCGCGCAGCCTGATGAAAAACATGAGCGCTGACGAAAAAGCCGTGATCAAGGGCTTCCACCTGCTGACCACCAAACCGGTCATGTACATCGCCAACGTCGCTGAAGACGGTTTCGAGAACAACCCGCACCTGGACGTGGTCAAGGCCATTGCCGAAGAAGAAGGCGCCATGGTCGTGCCGGTCTGCAACAAGATCGAAGCGGAAATCGCCGAACTCGATGACGGCGAAGAGAAGGACATGTTCCTCGAGGCCCTGGGCCTGGAAGAGCCTGGCCTGAACCGCGTGATCCGCGCCGGCTACGAAATGCTGCACCTGCAGACCTACTTCACCGCCGGTGTCGAAGAAGTCCGCGCCTGGACCGTCAAAGTCGGCGCCACCGCACCTCAGGCTGCCGGCGTGATCCACACCGACTTCGAGAAAGGCTTCATCCGCGCCGAAGTGATCGCCTACAACGACTTCATCCAGTACAAGGGCGAAGCCGGTACCAAAGAAGCCGGTAAATGGCGTCTGGAAGGTAAGGATTACATCGTTAAAGACGGCGACGTGATGCACTTCCGTTTCAACGTGTAAGCATTACGCCCAAGAAAAAGCCGCGTTTGATACGCGGCTTTTTTGTGCCTGAAACATTCTCCGCCACAACACATTCACCCTGTGGGAGCGAGCCTGCTCGCGAAAGCGGTGTGTCAGCTAAATATTCATCGACTGACAAGGCCTCTTCGCGAGCAAGCTCGCTCCCACAATTGGGAATGGTCTGGCGTCAGGCCTTTTTGGTGCGCGGCAAGAAGATCGCCAGCACACCAAACAATGGCAGGAACGAACACAGGAAATACACGTACTCAATCCCGTGCACATCCGCCAGGTGCCCCAGCAACGCCGCACCAATCCCGCCAAAACCAAACATCAAACCGAAGAACACCCCGGCAATCATTCCGACATTGCCCGGCACCAACTCCTGCGCGTACACCACAATCGCCGAAAACGCCGAAGCCAGAATGAAGCCGATTACCACGCTGAGGACACTGGTCCAGAACAGATCAACATGAGGCATCAGCAACGTAAACGGCGCGACGCCAAGGATCGAAAACCAGATCACCGCCTTACGCCCGATCTTGTCGCCAATCGGCCCGCCGAAAAATGTGCCCGCCGCCACCGCGCCTAAAAACAGGAACAGGTGCAGTTGCGAACTGGCCACCGACAAGTCGAACTTCTCGATCAAATAGAATGTGAAATAACTGGTCAGGCTGGCCATATAGAAATACTTGGAGAACACCAACAGACCCAGTACTACCAACGCACTGGTCACCCTGCCCTTCGAC
The DNA here is from genome assembly GCF_900582195.1 of Pseudomonas viridiflava. GTDB lineage: Bacteria > Pseudomonadota > Gammaproteobacteria > Pseudomonadales > Pseudomonadaceae > Aquipseudomonas. The sequence continues at coordinate 821,042 of NZ_UTHA01000001.1, read as the reverse complement.
AGCCCGTGAGTCGCGGCCTGGCCGGCCTTGAGCTTGAACAGATTGAGGTGATGGGCGTACCAGCGACTGATGCGGTACAGCACGAACAGCGCAAACACTGCGAACAAACCAAACCACGCCACGTTGCCCTGACCGAACGGAATGATGATCGCCGCCGCCAGCAACGGACCGAACGCGGAACCGGCGTTACCACCGACCTGAAAGGTCGATTGCGCCAGACCAAAGCGTCCACCGGAAGCCAGCCGCGCAATCCGCGAAGCCTCGGGGTGGAACGTCGAGGAACCGATCCCGATCAGCGCCGCCGCCAGCAGAATCAACGGGAAACTGCCGACCATCGACATCATCACGATGCCAATCAATGTGCAGATAGAACCGGCCGGCAACAGCCAAGGTTTCGGATGCCGGTCAGTGTGATAACCGACCCACGGCTGCAGCAGAGACGCGGTCAGTTGAAAGGTCAAAGTAATCAGGCCGACCTGAGTAAAGGTCAGACCGTAGTTAGCCTTGAGCATCGGGTAGATCGACGGCAAAACCGACTGGATCAGGTCGTTGATCAAATGCGCCAGCGCCACCGCGCCGATGATACGCATCACCAATGGGCTGCTTTGCGGAGCAGCGGGCGCCGAGGCGGCGGCGGTCTGAACGTTGCTGATAGCCATGGAAGTTTCCGGACAGCAGATGGGTGCACGCAGGCAGGTGCGTCAATGTGCCATTTTTCAGTGCGCCTGCGCCATCCCCTTAGCCAGCTAACTAACTGACTGGTCGTCGACAGCAAGGTGATAGCGCAACGCCATGGTCTGAATCTTGCCTTGCTTCTCCCCTTGAACGCGGCGCCCTTACAAAGGGCACCGACAATGGGAAGTTTCGCTACAGAGCCGGCCTACAGAGCGGGCGGAAGTGAACTTTCGAGGCCTTTTAGAGGGCACAGGTCGCGATCGAAAAGAGCGCGATGCACGCCAATGGTGCGTGGTGTCCAGAGGAGTCATGGGGCATGCAGGCTTTCCTTTCACCGGGGATCAAATTGCTGGGGCGGTTTGGCTTCGCAGGTAAATTCCAGTTGTTGTTTCTGCTGTTCATTCTGCCGTTGGCCGGTAGCCTGTTGATGATCGGCCAGGACTATCGCGACAAGCTCAATCTGATTTCCGGCGAACGCGCCGGCGTGCGCCAGTTGCTCGCGCTGGATGCGCTGGACAACCTGCTCGCCGCGCAACGTGACCGCGCCGCCCGTTGGCGCGCTACCGAGACCAATCGCCAACCGACGCCCGCTACCCTCGCCGCCATGGCCGCGTTCGACGCGGTGCAACCGGCGGTTCTGCAAGCCACCACCGACTTGGGCAACGCACTAAAGAACGAAGGCGCCGAGGGCGAAACCCTCACCCGCTATCAGGCGCTGCAAACCGCCCTCAATGGTCTGGATTCGAAAAGCCTCAGCGGTGTCGGTTGGTGGCCGGACGGCTATGACCGTTTCACCAACGCCCTCAGCGCCCTGCAAGCGTTGCGCGAGCAGATCGTCATGGACAATCGCCTGACCCTCGCGCCGTGGCTGGAGACCTATCTGCTGACACAGATCTCGACCCAACACGCGCCAGACCTGATCGAACGGGTCGGACGCCTCGCCGCAGTCGGCCAGGCCTCGGTGGTCTCAGGCCAATTCACCCTGCAAAGCCGTTTGCAGTTGCGCGACCTGCGCAGCCGCATCGGTGATGCCCGCGAGCAACTCGTGAAAACCGCCACGCTGCTCGAAGCCCGCCTGCCGAAAGATCAGCAGAGCTGGGCCAGCCAATACCACAACAGCCTGAAACATCTCGACAGCGGTCTGAAGGTGCTGGATGACGGTGTGTTCGGCGGCAGCATCAATCTCAAACCAGAAGACTTCGAACGCAGCCTCGACGCCTTGCTGAGCGACCTCGCCGCCCTGCGCCAGCAATCGCTGGTGTCGCTGGATCAGCGGCTCGACGCCTACCACAGTTCAGCAATCCGTCAGTTCATCATCGTCGCAGCGATCTTCGGTTGCTTGCTACTGGCGGCGCTGTATTTGTTTGTGTGCCTGCAAGCCTCAATCCGCCGCAGTGCCAGCGGCATCACCCTGCTCGCTGAAGCATTGCGCGACGGCAACCTCAGCCTGCAAGTGCCGGTGGTGGGCCGTGATGAGTTGGCGGCGATCAGCACCGCGCTCAACGTTGCCGTGGTGCAACTGCGCGCGAGCATGCTCGGTGTCGATCACGAAACCTCGCAGTTGAGCCATGCCGTGCGCAGCCTCAACGAACACTCCAGCGGCGCTCTCGGCGAAGTCGAGGCACAGCAGTTGCAGATCAGCCAGATCGCCGCAGCCGCCACGCAATTGGCCGCCACCTCGCAAGGCGTGGCGCAGAGTTGCGAACAGGCCTCCGGCAGCGCCCAGCACACCCGGCGCATTGCCGCCGACAGCAGCCGCGACAGCCAGCGCACCACGGCGAGTATTCAGCAGCTCAATCAGCGTTTGAATGAAACTGCAGCGGCACTCGGCCGGGTCAGCGAGCAAGGCCAGCAGATTCAATTGGTCGTCGACACGATTCGCGGTGTTGCCGAACAGACCAACCTGCTGGCGCTCAACGCAGCCATCGAAGCGGCACGCGCGGGTGAGCAGGGTCGCGGATTTGCCGTAGTAGCCGATGAGGTGCGCAGCCTGTCGCAACGCACGCAGTCGTCCACCGCGCAGATCGCAGGCACGGTCGACAGCCTGCGCGCGACGGTCAATGAAGCCGTGAGTTTGATGGAAGCCGCCTGCGGCCAGGCGCAAACCGATGCCGAGTCGGTCACCGGTCTCGGTGAGCGTTTGGGTGAAATCGCCAGCGCAGTACAGAGCGTCACTGACACGCTCGCGCAGATCGCCACGGCGGTTGAGGAACAGGCGAGTACCGCCGATGAAGTCAGCGGCAATATCCAGCAGGTTGATCAGGCGGCCGTGCGTTTGCTCGAAGGCGCACGCGCGGTGAACCTTGCGGCGGATACCCTGAGTCAGGGCAGCCACGCCTTGAGCGCCAATACGGCAAGATTTCAGCTGCGTTGATGCCCCGCCCGGCCCGGATTTTCCGGGCTGGAGGATAAGCGGTTGAAAATAAGAAGAAATATTTTAAATTTACGCTTGACGCTTTTCCATTTCAGGGGAATAATGCGCGCCACTTGGCTACATAGCTCAGTTGGTTAGAGCATAGCATTCATAATGCTGGGGTCCGGGGTTCAAGTCCCTGTGTAGCCACCAAGTACTAAAAACGGCTTACCGAAAGGTAGGCCGTTTTTTTATGCATCGAGAAAAGTCTCGGTGATCTGTTATTCCGCGGTAATCACCAGACACCCCTTCATCACGCGTACTTTGACGTTTTCGTTTACCTCGAATCCTGCCTGTCGTAACCACAGTCCGCGAAGCCTGATCCAAGGCACCGGTTTGGCGGGGCTGTAGGATTTTTCCTTTGTGTGGACGGGGTAAAAATCAGCGGCGATTTTCAGCCGGCGTTCAGTGATGGGGGTTGATGTCGTATGATTGGTTTTAGCCATGGTTCAGCTCCTTTTAAGCTGCTTTGTGGTTAGCGGGGCCAGGGTGTTGTCGCACCTTGGTTCCGCGTTCTTTGGGTTACTTCAAATTTCTTTTTCTTCGTCGCTCGCTTTGGTCGCTGCCTGTGCGATCAGTGCGTCGAGCATCTGCGCAATAACCTTCTGCTGGACCTTCGAAAGCTCATTGATGGACTGCAGCCGTCGATACCACGTCGAGGTCAAGCTGCGTCTGGGCGTCTCCGTATACGAGGGAACCCCGAGCAGGTCTTCAACAGGCACGCGCAGCGCAAATGCCATCTTCACCAGTGTCGTGACCGGCATGCTGCGCGTGCCCTCCTCGTAGCCCTGAAAGGTTTGCCGGGAAAGACCCAAAGCCCTTGCAAACCGCGTCTGTGTTATCTCGTGAACTGTGCGTAAGTGAGCAATGCGACTGCCCATCGCCACCAGAAAATCGCGGTCCTCATTGGAAATACTCATGACAATGGCCGACTGAACATAGAGTTGATTGGCAACGGACTCATCCTTTTCATCTGAAATCCATCCTGGAAAAAACGATAAAAACCATCCTCAGGTAAGGGCGCGTAAGTTGTCGACCTGAAAAATCTGTAGGAAAAATGCAGAGCAACCGCCAAGTTGCGGCGAGGTACTACAGGCGCGAAATGCCTTTTCAGCAAGCCAACGCCGACAACCCTTTCGCCCAGATTTGCCGAGTGCGCAAACCGACCATCGCCCGCCAATCCGGATCAGTTGGATAGAACTGCTCAAGCAGATTCAGTTTGATCTCGCGCCCTATCGCATCCAGCGGATCACCGTGCAAATGCAGCCACTGGTCATCACGCAAATGCCGATGCACATCCGGCCCCGGATACGTCCCGCACTCGATCACGAACGGCATCAACTGCACGTCCGGTAAAGCATTGAGCAACGCCTGCGAGGTGTAGCCCGTAGCAGTTGCCGCGACACCGGTTTCACTCAAGGTCTCGGCGCCGGTGTGCAGGGTGTAAAGCCATGGGCCATAAATCGCCTGCGCTTGCGCGAGTGCCGGGTACGGCGCTTGGGTGATGGTCAGCAACATCGGATGGCCGTATTCGCCAGCGCCGGTATGCAGATCGAAACACATCACGGTTTCAGCGCCAGCCAGATGCTTTTCAATGATTTGCTGCAAGGTGCGATTCGACCAGCTCGGCGCGCGGCCGCCGTAAAACAGTCCGTCGGGATGGCTGTGCTGACCGCCCTCGACAATCGACATCACCGCCGGCCAGCCGTGTTCGTTGATCTGCGCATCGAGCAAGGCATCGGCGCGTTGGCGCTCGGGGCCGTGCAAATCGGTGCAGGCGTAGATTTCATGCAGTGCGGCGTAAGCGCGGTTATCTGGAAGAGGCCCGGTAAAATCCAGGTGATTGCGGTTGAGGTCGATGTTGTCTTCGTTGACCCGGCGTAACCACGCCGTGCCCCATGGATTGATCAGGTGAACCATGACCACCGCGACATCCTTGGGCAGCGAGCCGGGTTCAAAGGTTTTCAGCCATTCGATCTGACAGTCCGAGCCGTAATAGCCCTCAACGCCGTGGGTACCGCTTAGCGCTACCAGTCGGCGTTTGGCCTGCGGATTACCGAGCACGGCGACATCGGTGCTCAGGGGTTCGCCGAATGGCCCGCAGCGTGGATGTGCGTAGGAGGTGAGCGTGGCGCCGGCGGCATTGGCGGCGGCGATGAACTGCTCGCGTTGATCGCGGTAGCTGGATTCGGAGGGGAACTCGCTGTGCATATCAGCCTCTTGTTGATCTTGTAATTGTGGGAGCGAGCTTGCTCGCTCCCACAGGTGCTCAGTGCAGCTCAACGGATTTGCGGTTGACCCTAGCGAACATACGCCCTGAAATGAAAGACAAAAATGCCCACCGGTTTGCGTCGCGACCGGGCGGTCGATAAAGTCCCTGAGACTTTTATCCCACGGACGGAGAGCCCGCGTGTTTTCAGCCTTGCCCTTGAGCCGCTTTCGCCTGCCTGCCCTGACGCTGATCATCAGCGCCCTGACCCTCACCGCGTGCAACGCCCCGCCCTCCTCGACTTTACCGCTGGCGCCGGAAGCCGCTTCCGGTTACCGCACCGACCTGCAAACCCGCCACGCCAGTAAACACATGGCCGCCGCTGCCAATCCACTGGCCGCTGAAGCAGGTCGCGAGATGCTGCGTCAGGGCGGTTCGGCGATAGATGCGGCGATTGCGATGCAGGCGGTGCTGACGCTGGTTGAGCCGCAATCCTCCGGGATCGGCGGCGGCGCGATGATCGTGTTGTGGGACGGCAAACAGGTGCGCACGTATGACGGCCGCGAAACCGCACCGGCCGGGGCGACCGAGAAGCTGTTCTTGCGTGCCGATGGTCAGCCGATGTCGTTCCCGCAGGCGCAGATCGGCGGTCGTTCGGTCGGTACGCCGGGCGTGTTGCGCGCACTGGAAATGGCACATAAACAACACGGTCGGCTGCCATGGGCGAAGCTGTTTGAACCGGCGATCAAACTGTCCGAGCAAGGCTTTGCCATTTCGCCGCGCCTGCATTCGCTGCTGGAAGCAGACCCGGTGATCCGCCAGTCGCCGGACATGGCCAGGTATTTCCTCAACGCCGATGGCAGCGTCAAAGCCGTCGGCTCGCGCCTGCAAAATCCGGCATTGGCCGCCGTGCTCAGCCGCATCGCCAACGAAGGTGCGGACGCGCTGTACAAAGGCCCGATCGCCGAAGAAATCGTCGCCAGGGTGCAGGGCCACGCCAACCCCGGCAGCCTGTCGCTGAACGATCTGCAGCGCTATCAGGCCAAGGAACGCGCGCCGCTGTGCACCGATTACAAGCGCTGGCAGGTCTGCGGTATGCCGCCACCGTCGTCGGGCGGGATCGCCGTGGCGCAGATTCTCGGCACGTTGCAGGCGCTGGAAACCCGCGATCCGCGTCTTTCGCTGACACCGCTCAAACCGGTGAAAACCGATAAACCGGCCGGCATTGAACCGGATCCGCGGGCCGTGCATTTGATCGCCGAAGCCGAACGTCTGGCCTACGCCGACCGCGCGCAATACGTGGCCGACACCGACTTCGTGCCAGTGCCGGTCAAAGGCCTGGTCGACCCGGGTTATCTCGCCAGCCGCGCCAGCCTGATCGGCGAACGCAGCATGGGCAGCGCCAAGCCGGGCACCCCGACGGGCGTACAAGTGGCCTACGCCCCGGACCGTTCGCCGCTGCGCATCTCCACCTCGCAAGTGGTCGCGGTGGATGACCTCGGCGGCGCCGTGTCGATGACCACCACCATCGAAGCCGCATTCGGTTCGCACCTGATGGTTCAGGGCTTTCTGCTCAACAACCAGATGACCGACTTCTCGTTCATCCCCGAAGAGAACGGCCAGAAAGTCGCCAACCGCGTCGAACCCGGCAAACGCCCGCGCTCGTCGATGGCACCAACGCTGATCTTCGATCGCCACAGCGGCGAATTCGTCGCCACGGTCGGCTCGCCCGGTGGTTCGCAAATCATCGAATACGTGGCGAAAACCACCGTCGGCCTGCTCGACTGGAACCTCGACCCGCAAAGCGCCATCAGCCTGCCCAACTTCGGCAGCCGCAACGGCCCGACCGAACTGGAACAAGGCCAGTTCAGCCCGGCGCTGATTCAGGCACTGAAAGACAAAGGGCATGCCGTGAATGAAATCGACATGACCAGCGGTACTCAGGCCATCGTGCGGGTCAAGGATGCGCAGGGGAAAGCGTCGTTGGAGGGTGGCGCGGATCCACGGCGTGAGGGGGAAGCGCTGGGGGATTGAGGCTAGGACGCAAAGAGAAAAGGCTTACCGTGAGGTAGGCCTTTTTTCATGCAACTGATTTAACTCGGGGGATCTCCCTGCTCAGCGATTAGCCAGCAGATGCGCTCCAAACAGCAGATAACAACCACCGGCCAACCGATCCAGCCATTGCCGCGAACGCTCATACACACCCGCAATCCGGCGACTGGCGAAGAACAGCGCCACGCAGCAATACCAGCTGAACGACAACGTCGCCATGGTCAGCACCGCCAATGCCAGCAAGAGCGGCGGGATGTGAGCTGGCATGGCGGTGGCGAAAATGGTGGCGACGAACAGTGCTGATTTGGGATTGGTCATGTTGCCCAGAAAACCCCGCCCGTAAGCGCCGAGCAACGTTTGCTCCGAGGTATCGAGCGTGCCAGGGACGATCGGCGCCGTGCGCTTGAACTGTTTGAGCCCGAGGTAGATCAGGTAGCAGCCACCGGCAATCTTGAAGCTCAGGTACAGCGTCGGCGCGGCACTGAACAGCGACTGAATGCCCAGGCCACCCGCCAGCCCCCACAACACGGTTCCGCTGGCCACGCCGAGCGCCGCGACGACACCGTGGCGGCGGGAACGGCTGACCGCCAGTTGCGCGATGTTGAAGAAGTTCGGGCCGGGGGTGACCACCGCGACTGCCCACAACAGCGCCAGCGACAGCAGCGGCGCCAGATAACTCGAAAGGGAAAGATCCATGGGGCATGTGCCTTATTGGTTCGACGATGCCCTCTACCTTGCAACATCCTGCAATGTTTTGCCATCAGCCGCTATTTACACCGCTAGCGTCTTGCCATCCACCGCATCACCAATCTTCAGGAAATGCCCGCCCGCCACGTGGTGCAAGGTGCGTAAACCATCGTGCCCTTCGAAATGCCAGCGTCCTTCGCTAAACACGCGATCATCGGCGTGGGCAGCGATGACGTCGGCTAGGAACAGGTCGTATTGTTCATGGTTGCGCGGCTCTGGCAGCAAGCGACACTCCAGCCAAGCGACGCAGCCGTCGAGCAGCGGCGCTTCGACTTGTTCGCCGGCGAAGGTCTGCAGGCCGTACGCCTGAAACTTGTCTTGCCCTTGGGTTTGAGTGATCTCCAGGCCCGAGGTATTGCCGACGGTTTGCACGATGTCGGCCTGATTGACGCAAGGCACGTTGAGCACGAAGGTGCCGGACGCTTCGAGCAAGTGGCGGGTCCAGGTGGATTTATCGAGGACGACGGCGACTTTCGGCGGTTCGAAATCCAATGGCATCGCCCAGGCGGCGGCCATGATATTGCGCTGACCGTCGTGGGCGGCGCTGACCAGTACGGTCGGCCCGTGATTGAGCAAACGGTAGGCTTTGTTCAGGGGCACCGGGCGGCGGTGGGAGGCGCTCATGGGATCTGCTCCGGGGAAAAGGAACAAATTGTAGCGCCAGACCACAGAAAGGTGGCTGGTGAAAAAACCTGTGGGAGCGAGCTTGCTCGCGAAGGCGATAGGTCAGTCACATCAGTGTCGAATGACATATCGTATTCGCGAGCAAGCTCGCTCCCACATGGGATCAGCGCAGGTCAGTTAGAGAGTTGGTTGGCGAACTGGCCGACGGCATTCACGACTTTCTGCGCACCATCCTGAATCTCGACAATCACCGTGCCCGCCTCCGCCGCCAGCGCCAGGCCTTGTTCAGCCTGGAGTTTGCCGTCGGTCATCAGGGCCACGGCGTTGCGCGCCATTTCCTGGTTCTGCCGCACCACGGTGACGATCTCTTCAGTCGCCTGACTGGTGCGCGACGCCAATTGCCGCACCTCGTCCGCCACCACCGCAAAGCCTCGGCCCTGCTCGCCGGCACGGGCCGCTTCGATGGCGGCGTTGAGCGCCAGCAGGTTGGTCTGTTCGGCAATGCCGCTGATGGTTTTGACGATGGTGCCGATCACCTGCGACTGCTCGTTCAGCGCTTCAATGCCTTCGCCGGCAGCCTGCATGTGTCGCGACAGATCTCGCATTACGTTGACCGCTTCAGTCACCACCGTGGTACCGCGTTGGGCGGTGCTGTCGGTTTGCTGCGAAGTGCTGTAGGCAATGCTCGCCGCGTCGGCTACTGCTTGCTCGCGGTTGACCTGATCGGTGATTACCGTGGCGAACTTCACCACTTTGTACAGCTTGTTGTTGGCATCGACCACAGGGTTGTAGGACGCCTCCAGCCAGACCGTACGACCATGGCTGTCGACACGCTTGAAGCGGTCAGCGACGAATTCGCCGTTGTTCAGACGACGCCAGAAATTCTGGTACTCGGCGCTGTTGTATTCCTCCGGGGTGCAGAACAGGCGGTGATGTTTGCCCTTGATCTGCGCCAGGCTGTAACCCATGCCGCCGAGGAAGCGATCGTTGGCGTTGAGCACGTTGCCGTTGAGGTCGAACTCGATCACCGCAGTCGAACGCACCAGTGCTCCGATCAGGTTTTCGTGTTCGCGAGAGGCTTCGATGGTGCGGGTCAAGTCGCTGGCAAACAGCGAAATGTGCTTGATCCGCCCATCCGAAGAACGCACCGGTTGCACGATCGAACGCAGCCACGCTTCCTCACCATTGCCGCGCAACAGGCGTACGGCACCCGCGAAGTGCTCGCCACGATTCATCGCGTTTTTGAAGCGGTGATGAAATTCATCGGACTTCACGTGGGCCGGGACGATGTCTTCAATCGCCCGACCGATCAGGTCCTGACTCTTGTAGAGCATCTCGGTAAGGAAGTTCTGGTTGACCGATTGAATGCGCCCGTCGGGCTCAAGGTTCAGTACCAGCATCTCGCTTTCCAGGCTTTCCTTCACCTGCACGAGGCTGGAGAGTTCTTCACGAAGAGCGGCCAGCTCTTGCTTCAGGCGTTTGTTGAACATGGGAAAGTACCGATGGGCAGGATAGAAAGCGGGATACAACCTAGCCATCGGCCTTGAAAAGCTTTTCTGAAGAGCGCTTGCGACTCGTCGGTCAAAAATAGCTCGAGCGCCCCCGGTCAGATGGCTCCGGCCACCTGACATTGTCCTGTGCGCGGCATACGCGAGCCGAAGTACGCTGCACTCAAGAGTCCCACCACGCCCATCACCGTGCAGAACATCACGCAGATCCATGGACTCCACGGCATCAGACCGATCAGCAACAGCGGTGTGATGCTTGCCCAAATGGCGTAGGCAATGTTGTAGGTAAAGGAAATACCTGACACGCGAATACGCGCCGGGAACAACCCGACCATCACCGACGGCACCGCGCCGACCACACCGCAAGCCAGACCGGCCACCGCATAAGCCAGGCCTACCCAGTTACCGCCCATGATCAGGCAGCCATACAGCACGCCGATGCCCAGCGGCAGCAGCAGGCTATAGAGCATGACCGTGCGCCACGCACCGAGACGATCGACCAGCAACCCGGCAATCACGCAGCCGATATTGAGAAACACGATGCCCAAGGCACTGAGGGCAAAGGTATGGCTGGCGGTCATGCCGAAGGTTTTCTGCATCATGGTTGGCGTAATGACGACGAACACCACCACCGCCGAGGTCAGCACGCAGGTCAGCAACATCGCCGTGAGCATCGCCAGCCGATGCTCACGCAGCACCGTGCGCAGTGGCAACTCGACCCGGGCCTCGCGCTGCGCTTCCATCGCCACGAACACCGGGGTTTCGCTCAGCCAGCGGCGCAGATACACGCCGATCACGCCGAACACACCGCCGAGCAGGAACGGGTAACGCCAGGCGTAATCGAGGATTTCCGCCGGGGTGAACACTTGTGCGAGAAACGTCGCAGTCAACGCGCCGATCAGGTAACCGAAGGTCAGCCCGGCCTGCAAAAAGCCCAGGGCGTAACCACGATGGCCGGCCGGCGCGTGCTCGGCGACAAACACCCAAGCGCTCGGCACCTCACCACCGACTGCCGCGCCCTGGAGGATGCGCAAAGCCAGCAACAGCAACGGCGCGAAGTAACCAATCTGCGCATAGGTCGGCATGATCCCGATCAGCAGGCACGGCAGCGCCATCATCAGGATGCTCAGGCTAAAGACTTTCTTGCGCCCGAGTTTGTCGGCGAAATGCGCCATCAGAATCCCGCCCAGTGGCCGTGCCAGGTAACCGGTGACGAAAATCCCGAAGCTTTGCAGCAGACGCAGCCACTCGGGCATTTCCGGCGGGAAGAACAGCTGGCTGAGGGTCAGGGCGAAGAACACGAAGATGATGAAATCGTAGATTTCCAGCGCGCCGCCAAGGGCCGCAAGGCCGAGGGTCTTGTAGTCGGAACGGCTGAACGGCGCAGGTTTGGCCGGGGATTGGGCAGTCATGGCAAAGAACTCTGGCAGGCAAAAAACCAAGGCGCCCATGGTCTACGCAAACGGGCGGATGGACAACCCGTTAGACCATAGTCCCGGTTTTGCAAAACCTGCTCACAAAGCATTGGCAGTTGATTTACTGTTAATGCCTGTCCAGCGGGTTAGCCCCTGTCTCCGACAACCGAAGAAACACCTGTGGGAGCGAGCTTGCTCGCGAAGAGGCCAGTACATTCAGAATCGATGTCGACTGACCGACCGCCTTCGCGAGCAAGCTCGCTCCCACAGGTAGGGTGTGTTTAGAGAAATCGGAAACCCGCGGACCACAATAACCATAAAAATCCGAGGTACTCCCCGTGGCCGTTGATATCGAAGATAGCCGCTCCGCACGCTTTGCCTTGCGCTGTTCAAGCTTCGCCGAACGCTGGTTTCCCGACTCCTGGGTGTTCGCTGCGCTCGCTGTGATCATCGTCGCCCTGGCCACTATGGCCATGGGCGCCAAACCCACCGATGCCGCGATGGCGTTCGGCGACGGGTTCTGGAGCCTGATCCCGTTCACCATGCAGATGGCCTTCGTGGTAATCGGCGGGTACGTGGTCGCCAGTTCGCCACCGGCCGTGAAACTGATTGATCGCCTGGCACGTATCCCGAAAAGCGGCCGTTCCGCCGTGGCCTGGGTGGCGCTGATCTCGATGGTCGCGTCCTTGCTCAACTGGGGTCTGTCGCTGGTGTTCGGCGGTTTGCTGGTCCGCGCCCTCGCCCGCCGCACCGATCTGAAAATGGATTACCGCGCCGCCGGTGCTGCGGCTTATCTGGGCCTTGGCGCGGTGTGGGCGTTGGGCTTGTCGTCGTCGGCCGCGCAGCTGCAAGCCAATCCCGGCAGCCTGCCGCCGTCGATCCTGTCGATCACTGGGGTGATTCCGTTCACCGAAACGATTTTCCTCTGGCAGTCCGGCGTCATGCTGCTGGCGCTGATCGTGATCTCGATCATCATCGCCTACGCCACCGCCCCCGGGCCGAACTCGGCGCGCGACGCCAAGGCTTGCGGCATCGACCCGGCCTTCAACCTGCCACCGCTGCAACCGCGCACGCGGCCGGGTGAGTGGCTGGAGCACAGTCCGCTGCTGATCATCGTGTTGGTGCTGTTGGCGGCGGGATGGCTGTTCCATGAGTTTTCAACCAAACCGGCGATCACCGCGATTTCCGGGCTGAACACCTACAACTTTCTGTTCATCATGCTCGGCGCATTGCTGCACTGGCGCCCGCGCAGCTTTCTCGATGCTGTGGCGCGTGCGGTGCCGACCACCACTGGCGTGCTGATTCAATTCCCGCTGTACGGTTCGATTGCCGCGCTGATGACCACGGTCAAAGGCACCGATGCGCAGACCTTGGCGCATCACATCTCGACCTTCTTCGTCAGCATCGCTTCGCACGACACCTACGCGCTATTGATGGGCGTGTACTCGGCGATTCTCGGCTTCTTCATTCCGTCGGGTGGCGGCAAGTGGATCATCGAAGCGCCGTACGTGATGCAGGTCGCCAACGATCTCCAGTATCACCTCGGCTGGGCGGTGCAGATTTATAACGCTGCAGAAGCGCTGCCGAACCTGATCAACCCGTTCTACATGCTGCCGCTGCTCGGCGTACTCGGACTGAAGGCGCGGGACCTGATCGGATTCTCGTTCGTGCAGTTGTTGGTGCACACGCCGCTGGTGCTGCTGTTGCTGTGGGCGCTGGGGACGACATTGGCGTATACGCCGCCGGTGATGCCGTAATTTGAAGGGGTTGCACCTGCCTTGCTGCAGGTGCGATCAGCTCTGTTCGGTAGGGAGTACCGTCAATAGCTCAGGCAAAGCGACCTGTACCGTTTCCCACACTACATCCAGATTGATATCGAAATAGCCGTGAGCAATCCGATTACGCATACCGCGCATGCTCCGCCATGGAATTTGCGGGTTCTGAGCAGTGAACTCGGGATAACGATCCATCACCTTGGTAGCCGCCTCGCCAATGATGACCAGACTCATAATGACTGCTTGCTGCGTTCGCTTGTCTTCGGCGAACTCTTCCTTATTCAGGCCTTCGACAAATATCAACGCATCACTGGCGGCCTGCCGCATATGTTCAAGGTAATCGCCAAGCCGGTTTTCGATCATACGGGACGCGCCTGATCCAGAACCTGCTGCCGAAACTTCAGCGGTAGATCGCCTGGGGTCAGCAGATCGACAGTCACGCCTAACAGGTCCTCGAGTTCCACTTGCAGCCCACCGAGATCGAACAAAGTGGTACCGGGAAGCGGATCGACCAACAAATCCAGATCACTGCCTTCCAGATCAGTCCCAAGTGCGGCGGAGCCAAATACGCGGGGATTGGCCACACGAAATCTTCCGACAACCTCACGGATGGCAACGCGTTGCAAATCAAGAGCAGTGGAAGGCTTCATGGATCACCGTAACCAGATTCATTAATGCAGCAGTCTAGCAGTGCCAAAGGACGCTAGACACCGCACCGTTTGTAACCCAACCGTCACATCCCCTTGCTAGCGTCCGCCCGAAACATACTGAAACATTTAAGCAAAACGGGCTGAGACATGAGCGACGATACAACCGGCATCGACATACCCTCTTCCGCTGATTCCGATAACCCCACTGACACCAGCCGCCGCCGCTTTCTCGGAGGCGTTGCAGTATTGGGTGTCGGTGCAACACTGACCGGGTGCGGCAATACCAGCGAGCAGCCGGGCAAACCGGTGGAGCGCCCACTGACGCCAGCCGAGCTGGACAAGGCCCTGCGTGATCAGGTGAAAACCGTGGTGGTGATCTACGCCGAGAACCGCAGTCTCAATAACCTGTTCGGTGATTTCCCCGGTGTCGAGAAGCCGCTGTCGGCGCTCAAGCCTGCCGACTATCAACAACGCGATCGCGACGGCGCGCTGCTGCAAACCTTGCCGCCAGTCTGGGGCGGCGTCTTGCAGATCGGCCCGCAAACCCTCGATGGCGTAACTTACCCCAGCGCCACGCAGTTTCAGGAAAACCTGCCCAACGCGCCCTTCGCCCTTAAAGGCCCGAACGGTGAAGACTTGCCGTTTGGTCTGGTGACCCGCGATTTGTGGCACGTGTTCTACCAGAACCAGATGCAGATCAATGGTGGCAAGAATGACGGCTTTGTCGCCTGGGCCGACTCCGGCGGCTTGACCATGGGCCACTACGCGCAGAGCCGTTATTCCCTGCGTCTGTGGGACGTCGCTCAGGAATTCGTACTGTGCGATAACTTCTTCCAGGGCGCCTTCGGTGGCTCGTTCCTCAATCACCAGTACCTGATCAGCGCCACCGCGCCGTTCTATCCGGACGCGGCCAACTCCGTCGCCAAATCACAGATTGCCGCGCTGCAAAGCGATGACCCGACCGATCCGCGCCTCAAGCCGCTGGCGCAATCGCCCGCCAGTGCCATGAGCGGCCCGCCGCAGTTCGGCCCGAGTGCGCTGACCCCGGACGGCTTCGGCGTCAACACCCTCGCCCCGCCCTACTGGCCGACGTGGATTCGCGACCCTGAGCGCCCGGCGTATTCGAAAGCGGATCTGCCCAACGTCATGGTGCCGCAGACCCACGAGCATATCGGCGACAAGTTGTCGAAAAAGAACATCGATTGGGCGTGGTATGCCGGTGCGTGGCAGGCGACGCTGGATCAGTACAAGGATTCCGGCGGCATCCCGAAAATCCCGAATTTTCAATACCACCATCAGCCGTTCAACTACTTCAAACAGCAAGGCCCGGAGAATCCCGAAGAGCGTAACAAGCGCCTGCGCGACGCCGGCCTGGGGGATGAATCGAGCAGCAACAAATTCTTTGCCGATGCCGAGGCAGGCAAGTTGCCGGCGGTGAGTTTCTACAAACCCCAGGGCAACCTGAACATGCACGCCGGTTATGCCGACGTGGCCTCCGGTGACCGGCACATCGTCCGTGCGCTGAAAGTGCTGCGCGAAAGTCCGCAATGGAAAAACATGGTGGTGATCGTCACGGTCGATGAAAACGGCGGCTGGTGGGACCACGTCGCGCCGCCCAAGGGTGACCGCTGGGGCCCGGGTTCCCGCGTGCCGGCGCTGGTGGTGTCGCCGTTTGCGCGCAAGGGCACGGTGGATCACACGGTCTACGACACCGCGTCGATCCTGCGGCTGATCACCCGCGTGTTCCAGCTCGAGCCTCTCAACGGCCTCAAACAACGGGACGAGGCGATGATTGCCCGGGGTCAGAAACCCATGGGCGATTTGACCAACGCCATGCATTTTCCGGCCTGAAAACCAGCCCTGCGAGTTTGCGCAAAAATCTGCCGATGACGGCTTCTCTGTCAAACGCGGCTGATCCACTATGAGGCGCCCCCGACACCCGGGGGAACCCACGCTGAAAAGGATCTGAGCATGTTCAAACTCGCAGGACTCACCCTCGCCGCGCTCACGCTGAGCGCGGCCGCCCACGCCGATGTCGACCTCAAACTGGGCAGTACCGAACGCGTTACCCGCCTCTTCGCCTACCCCAACAACTGCAGTGTGATCTGCTACCGCAACTGGACGCTGGAGCAGACCGTCGCCCATTACCTCAGCCAGAGCGTGCAACGCGATGGTTACGCCGATGCCAAGGTGCTGGTGAAAACCGATAACGACCAGCTTTACGCCGAGATCACCGGCGTGCCGAAGGATTACGACAAACCCTTGTCGGCGCTGCTGGATGCGGGCGATCTGGCCTACACCGGCGCCAGCAAGCTCAACGCCGACGGCAAATGGGCCTACAGCTGGTATTTGTTCCTGCCACTGGGCATGGCCCTGGAAAATCGCAAGAGTGTCGAGTTGCTGCACTTCCCGCCGGATTACTCGCTGACCCAGGCGCAGGACTATCTGCGCTCGAACACCACCGATCGCTGGGCAACTCTGCTGACTGACAATGGCATTCCTGCCGAGCAGACGCCGGCCTTTCAAACCATCATCGACATCGCCCCGATCGCTGCGCCGTCCAATGCAGGCAGTGATCTGGAAGGCGTGTACGACTACTTCAAGGATTATCAGACCACGCTGGTCAAACAGTTCAGCCAGACCGCCAGTGGCACGACGCTGCCGATGGTCGCGTTCGGCGCACCGGTGCGTAACTGGATCAAGCAGCAATACGGGCCAACCGTGAATGTCCTGGGGCTGGCGAGCATCAGCCCGAGCGAAGGCGTGAACGTACCGGTGCTGGGTTCCAACCACCCGAGTTACATCTGGTACGCCGCTGACCCGAAGAGCTATACCGGCGACGATGCCCAGGCCAAGGCTGATGCTGCGGGCCTGAAAGTCATGGGTCAGGATTTGAGTGCCGCCTGCTGGCAGGCCGGGATGGGCAGCAAACCGGGCAGCAATCCACAGACCACGCTCAACAGCTGCACGCAGACGTGGCAGGTCACGCAGAAAGTCAAAACCTGCGAACTGTTCTACACCTCGATCCGCAATCTGACCCCAGAACAAGCCGCCGCCAAGTGCGCGACCCCTCCGATCAAAACGCAACTGCAGCAATTGCAGGCACCGCTGCCGGCCACCACCGCTCCCGCCCCACACCTGTAACCGCTTGAGGCATTCCCGTGTCAGCCAATGCTGACGCGGGAAAGCGTCTAAATCGCCTGTCAGATCTGACAGTAGACCGGCTATACCTAATAGGACACGATTGGATCCAACTACCAGTGGTGTTGTAGTGACAGGACGTCAACCCAAGGAAGTCGCAAAGCCTTGCGACAAGGACCGTTATGAATATCCATGCCATGGCGCAATCTGCATCACGTGATACTGAAGGCATCTATCCCTTCGCCGGCCTGCCTGTGCGCCTGGGGTTTCCCGCCAGTGCCGACTTCGAAATCATCCATGACGAGTACGGCACCCCGATGGCGGTTGCGGCGCGGCGCGAGTTCTTGCACACCCATCGCATGTGCCGGGTCTCCGGACAATTGCTGCCTTATCGCTGCCGCCAGACCCGACAATTGCTGACGGGTATCCACATCTACGATCCGCGCTTTTGCGGCTTGATCGAACACGCCTGCGACCCCAACGTATTTCTCGACATGAGCGAGTTATGGCTGTGGGCGCTGAGAGATATCCACAGGGGGGAACGGCTGACCATGGACTACGCCGCCACCGAAGACAAGCTCTTGCGCCAGTTCGCCTGCGGTTGCGGTTCCCCGCGTTGTCGCGGGTGGATCACCGGTTTCGACGAACCACCCAGCCTCGCAGGCCAGCACTTTCTACAGCGCTGGCGGCATTCCGGTTTGCGCTGAAAAGTGCGCTGAAAGGCTGATTACAACGCGCCGACCGGACGCAGACGATACTGCGGCGGCAATTGCTCGAAACCACTGATGGTGGTGTTCAGACTCTTCCAGCGACCGTCCTTGATGCCGTAGATGCAACCGTGGATCGACAGGCTCTGCCCGCGATGCCAGGCGTTCTGGATGATGCTGGTGTGGGCGACGTTGGCCACTTGCTGGATCACGTTGAGTTCGCACATGCGATCAACCTGCTCTTCTTCGGTCGGCAACTTGGCCAGTTCTTCACGCTTTTCGTAATACAGATCGCGGATCGAACGCAGCCAGCCATCGATCAGGCCGAACTGGCGATCCTGCATCGAGGCGCGCACACCGCCGCAACCGTAGTGGCCGGTGACGAGGATATGCTTGACCTTGAGCACGTCCACCGCGTACTGGATCACCGACAGGCAGTTGAGGTCGGTGTGCAGCACCACGTTGGCGACGTTGCGGTGCACAAACAGATCGCCCGGCAGCATGCCGACGATTTCGTTGGCCGGCACGCGCGCGTCGGAACAGCCGATCCACAGATATTCCGGCGTTTGCTGGCGTGCCAGCTTGGCGAAGAAATCCGGGTCTTCCTTGGTGATCGCGTCAGCCCAACGCTCGTTGTTATCAATCAGGTCTTGTAAGTCATGCATGCTGTAAGGCCTCAAGAAAGATGCGCTGGTATGACAGACGACCACCCGTCGGGGTCACGCCGCCACCGCAAGTGATTTCATTGGAATTCTCGTGTGCCCGGTGAGTCCACCTAAGTAAGGCCCACAGTATGAGGAATTGCCATGACTGATTCACGACGCCCTTTTGACGCAGTGCAACCGGAGCCCATCGATGATAACGAAGACCGCATGGGTTCCGTGCACGAGCTGGATTTCGATGAAGACGAGCCTAGCGCGAAAATCGGTGATGAGATCCCTGAGCGTGAACGTGAGCAGTTGATGCCGCGTGAGCGGGTGCGTGAGGCCGGGATGACCGGTGCTTCGGTCAGTGATCATGAACCGACGGACGATGACATGAGTCCGGAAACGCTGATTCATGAAGACGGTGCGCGGGATGCCGATGAGGCTGGTGAAGGCAATCAGGCGGATTGGGATTTGAGCATTGTCGATGAGGATGACATTGGCGGAGGCAATGGACTGGATGAGGCGGAACTGGCGCGGCGCGATCCGCTGGATGGCAATCGCTGATCATCTGCGCCTGAGAGGACGCCTTCGCGAGCAAGCTCGCTCCCACATTGGAATAATGTCGTTCACAAATATTGTGACCTACCCAAACCATGTGGGAGCGAGCTTGCTCGCGAAGCTTTTAAAGAGCATCAGTCAACGAGGGTACAGGCCATGACGACGGCATCTTCACGCCCGCCCACCGCTGGATAGTAATCCCGACGCCGGCCAATCTCGTTGAAGCCATAACGCTCGTACAGCTTGAACGCGCCCGTATTGCTATCACGCACTTCCAGAAAACATTCCCGCGCCGAAGCCGCATACGCCCGCGACATCAGATGCTCAAGCAACGTCAGCCCCAGCCCGCGCCCCTGATTCTCCGGTTTGACGGTAATGTTGAGTAGATGCGCCTCATCCAGAATGATCTGCACCACACCGTGGCCGACCTGCTGCTCACCTTCGAACATCAGCCAGATCTGATACTTGCCCAGCCCGTCGAGAAAAATCCCCCGGGTCCACGGATGACTGTACGCGGCGTACTCGATTTTCAGCACGGTTTCCAGATCCGCCTCGGTCATTGGGCGGAACGATACAGCGTCACTCATTCGATTCTTTCCAGCGCGCCATCAGCCGACGCATGGCTTGCCACACAGCGGCCTTGCGCTGTGGCTCTTCCATTAACAATTCCAGACCGGGAATGGCCCAGGCCGAGCCCAGGCCTTCGATCTGCAATTCACGATTGAACGCTTCGGCATCCGCTTCACCGGCAAAACGTACCGCCGGCAGACCGATCAGCCACAGACAGGCGCACGGAGCGGCTTCCATTTGCACGGAAAGGAAACCCTGTACAAAGTCGCGCGCCGCGTCCGGGCCCTGATCCATGGTGCCGCGATTGAGCCACGGCCAACGCACGGGCTCGCCGACGATTTGCGGCGCATCCGGCAGACCGGCGGCACGCAGCATGTCTTTAAGCAACAAGTAAGCGGGATCGCGGCTCTGGAACGGTTCACCTGTGGGTAACTCGACCAACAACAGGCAACGCCCGGCACGGAGCAATTGCAGGGCAAAACGCGGAGGCGGCACCGGCGCCGGTTTTGCGACAATCGGCGTGTCGTCGGCCTCTTCCACCGGTTTGGCGTTGGTCCGGGTGCTGGCCAACGAAGGACGCGGCACGTCGATCTTCGGCCGTTCGGCCGGACGAGCGGCAGGCTGCGCGGGCGTTTCGACCGCAGGCGCAAGCATCACCGGCGCCTCTACCTCGGGCTCGGGCATGTCCAGCAGCTCGGGCCGCGACGGCGCGGCAAAAGGCAATTCGGTGCGCGGCAGCCAGTTGACCACCTGCATGGCGTTCAAATAGGCGCGGCGGCGGGACTCGATTAGCAAGGGTCGGCCACTTGTGGATAACTGAAGTGCGCTGATTCTACCGCCCTTCGTTCAAGATCGCCCGTTGTAGATCGATACTCTTTCACGAGGCGCTTTACCCCCGCTCTTTATACAAAGAATGCGACAGCCCGTCCCGAGAGTGAATCGCATCCTTCGTGATGCAGTACAATCGCCGCTTTTCATTGCCAACCAGCCGGGCATTCCGATGATCGAACCCAAGCGCGTCTTGCGCGCCCTCGCTGAACACTGGGCACTGCTTGAGCCACTGTGTGAGCACTTCGACCAAGGCACATTGAGCCTCAACGAACTGCGCACGCAACTGGCCGCCCAACAACTGGACAGCACGCCGCAGGACATCACCAGCCTGCTCGACGTGTGGATTCGCCTCGATATCCTGATTCCGGTGGCGAAAAGCCCGAACCGTTTCGAGCTGAACGCACAGATTCACGACTTCCTCGCTTACCTGCGTCGCGAGCACCGCTTGGGCCTGTGCCTGGAAATCGAAGCCTATCTGCGTCACCTCGAACGTCTGGCCGGTTACATCCAGGACGCGTTCGAAGTCCGTGACGGCCACGACCTCGCCCGCCAGTTGCGCCTGCTCGACATGCGCGTGCGCGACGTGCTGAAGAAGCTCGACAACGACGAACAAGCGCTGGTGGCGGTGGCCGAACGGGCGAAGACCAGCGACCGGCAGATTCCACTGCGTCAGCGTTACGCCGAAGTCTTGGCGACGTGGGACGAATACGTCGAGCCGATGATCGATCTGGTAAACGCCGACGGCGCCTTCGAGCAAGGCGTACGCAAGGTCGAAACCGTGCTGCTGAAAATGCTCAGCGAACAGCAGCGCCTCGGCCATCTGGTCGATGACGACATGCTGCTGCGCACCCACGCACGCATCCTCGAAATGCAGACCAGCGCGCAACTGACCCTGCGTCATGCCCGCGAACTGCTGCTGCCGCTGCGAGAAGAAGCGCGCCGGCACAACGCCGTGACCCGTGGCGCTGCGCTCGCATTGGCCGCGATTCGCCGTAAAGGCATCGATGCCGTGCCGCAAGCGGCGATGCCGCTGTTCACCCGCCCGCAAAGCACCTTCCTCGGCAGCGCCAGTCAGGTCGAAGCCTACGTGTACGCCTTGGCGCGGTTCGAGCCGAAACCGGCGCGTTTCCCCAAGGCGCACAAGACCCAGAAAGGCGAAGCCCCACGCGCGCCGCGCACCGTGCGCGAGATGGTCGACCGTTGCGAAGAAGCCCTGCCGATGCCGGATCTGATGACCTGGCTGCTGGAACAGGAGCCGGACGGCGCGACTGACGAATTGCTCTACTGGTTCTCGCGCCTGTCGCGGGAAAAACGCTTCAAGCGCGAGCGTCTGGAACGCCGCGAATACCACACTCACGAGCATCAGGTCAGCCTGCGCTCCTTCGCCCTGCTCTCGGCCAGCGACAGCGCCGCCGAGAATTCTGCGAGCATCCCCAATGCATCTTGATCTATCCGAACTGTCGCAACTCGCGCCGATCTTCCGCGAGCTGTTCAAGGGTTACCACGTCAGCCGCCGCGACCCGGAGCTGTACGCGCAATTGTCGAATTTCCAGGATCAATACCGCACGCTGTTCAAGGCCCTGGGCTTTGAACTGGTCTGCGACACCCGTGGTTTCTACTACTTCGTGCCGGACATGGCCGCCGCAGCGGTGAACAAGACCGCCCAGCGTCTGGCGCTGTTCACCTTCATCCTCGTCGAGCACTTGGCCGATCAGGGCCGCGACCCGATTGCCGTACTCGATGGCGGCAGCCTCGGCCGCGAAGAGTTGCCGTCGCTGCTGGAGAAATACCGCGACCTGTTCATTCAGGCCGAAGTGCAGACCGTTGAAGAACTCGAAGAAAAGATCATGCGCCGCATGACTCAGCTCGGCTTTGCCAGCGAAGAAAACGGCGTGTACCGCTTCCTGCCGCCGATGCACCGTTTCCTCGACGTGTGTTTGTCGGTGCAGCAGGACCGCGATCTGGCGGCCAGCGTACACAGCGTATTGCCGCTGCCGGCACCGGTGCTGATCGACGAAGCGGCGGAAGCCAAATTCCTCGAAACCGACGATCCGCTTGATCTCTCGGAATTTGAAGAAGAGAGCGAAGAAGACGCACTGGCCCGCGCCATTGCCGAAGAACAGGAGTCCGACGCATGAGCCAGGAACGCTACGGCATCCGCCGCTTTGCCCTATTGAACACCGCCGGTTACAGCCTCGGCCTGTTCCCGCTGGAAGAACCGTTGTCGGTTTACGGCGCGAACAACCTCGGTAAATCGGCGTCGATCAACGCGCTGCAATTCCCGATTCTGGCGCGCATGTCGGACATGAGTTTCGGCAAGTACAGCCTCGAACAATCGCGGCGCTTCTACTTCGCTTCCGACACCAGCTACATCCTTGTCGAAGTGAATCTGCCCCATGGCCCGCACGTGATCGGCGTGGTCGGTCGCGGCCCGGGCGGTGGTTTCGGTCACCAGTTCTTCGCCTACGCCGGCAAGCTCGATCTGGCGCATTACCAGAAGAACGACACCTGCCTGCGCCAGAAAGAGCTGTTCAGCAACCTTGAAAAAGAAGGCCTGAAAGCTTACGAACTCAAGCCGGATGAATTGCGTCGCTTGTTGGTGGGCGGTCATACGTCGATTCCGCTCGACCTGACGTTGATTCCGCTGCGTTCCACCAGCGAACAGAGCCTGAAGACCTTCCGTGCGCTGTTTATCAACCTGCTGCACATGCGCGAAATCACCGCGGCCAAGCTCAAGCAGTTGTTCCTCGATGCCTTCGAACACAGCCTGCGTTCCGGCAGCGTCGATTACATCGCCGCGTGTGAAGAAGCCTTCCGCGACGTGCGTCGCATGGAACAGGACTACAACTCGCTGGTCGCGGCCGGCCCGCTGGTTGAGGCCTTGGCCAACGGAGTGAAACAGCGCGACGTGCTGCGCGGCAAACTGCATCGCCTGTCGCCGCTGCTCGACTCGTTGCTCGGCACCTGGTCGGACTACGCCAGTGCACGCAAAGAGGAGCTGACGATTCAGGCCGACCATTACCGTGGCGAGCAGGACAGTCTGCAAAACGATCAGCGCGGTGGCACCCAGGAGCTGATGCGTCTGGAGCGGGAAATTTCCGGCATTCAGCGCTGGCTCGGCGAGCTGTCGGTGTTGAAGAATCGCTTCGCGCTGGTCGATGACGTCAAAGTGCTCGAGCAACAATTACTCGCGGCCAAAGACGCTCACGACGAACTGGCCGGTGCCTTGGCGCAATCCCGTCAGTTCAGCGCCGAAGATCTGGAAGAGCGCGTGCGCGATCTGGAAAAACGCCTGAAGTCGGTGAAGCAGCAACTCGATCACGCCGACAACAACAGCTACGCCCGTCTGCGCGAAGAGTTCTCGCAACAGGACGTCGAGCGTCTGATGCGCCTGTTCAACAGCGCCCTGTTCAGCCTGCCGCTGGGCGAACACGGCATCACCCTCGACGACGACGGCGAGTGGGTCAAATCGGTCGAGCTGATCCTTGATGGTTTCAAAGGCGAGCGCTTCGAAGTGCCGGGCTTGTCTATCGACATCTCGCACATCGAGCCGCCGGCGCTGCAAGCGCTGGCCGACCGTGCTGCACTGCGCGACCAGAAAGAGCGTCTGGAAAAAGAACTCAAGCAACTGAAAACCCAGCAAGCCGTGGCCGCCGACCGCGCCGCGAGCAAGACCCAGACCGAAGCGCTGTACCAGCAAGTGCTGGACGCGCAGAAAGCCCTGGAAGATTTCCGCCGCACCCAGACGCTGAGCGCTGAAGAAGGCGACAAGCTCGAGCAACTGGCGCAGATGGAAGGCGCGCAGGACGAACTCAAGCGCTCCAGCGACGCGTTCACCGAGCGCGTCCAGCAACTGTCGGCCAAGCTGCAACTGGTCGGCCGCCAGATCGCTGACATGGAAGCCAAGCAACGCACCCTCGACGATGCGCTGCGTCGTCGTCAGTTGCTGCCAGCGGATCTGCCGTTCGGTACGCCGTTCATGGATCCGGTCGACGACTCGATGGACAACCTGCTGCCGCTGCTCAACGACTATCAGGACAGCTGGCAAGGCCTGCTGCGCGCCGACGGTCAGATCGAAGCGTTGTACGCGCAAGTGCGCCTCAAAGGCGTGGCCAAGTTCGACAGCGAAGACGACATGGAGCGCCGTCTGTCGCTGCTGATCAACGCTTACGCGCACCGCACCGATGAAGCGCTGACGCTGGGCAAGGCCCGTCGTGCAGCGGTCACCGACATCGCCCGAACGCTGCGCAACATTCGCAGCGACTACGACAGCCTCGAACATCAACTGGCGCTGTTCAACCGCGAGATCAACAAGCGTCAGGTGTCCAACCTGCAGAGCTTCCGCATCGTCCTCGCGCCGAACAAGGAAGCCCTCAAGCACATCGACCAGATCATCCACAGCGCCGGTCAGTACGAAGAAGGCGAAACCCTGTCGGTGTTCGATCTGAGCCAAAGCGCCGAGCAGGACAACAAGAACGAAGAGGCCAAGGAATACCTGGCGCGGCTGGTGGCGGCAAACCACAACCAACTCGGCCTCAAGGACTTGTTCGAACTGGCGTTCGAGATCACCAAGGTCAATGGCCAGCCGGTTATCCACACCGACATCGATGGCGCGGCTTCCAACGGCACGACCATGACCATCAAGGCGCTGACCAACATGTACTTGTTGTTGCACTTGATGGACCGCGATCAGGCCGGTCGCGTGCGTCTGCCGTACTACCTCGACGAGGCGGCGGACATCGATGAGAAGAACCAGGCCGCACTGCTGGAAACCAGTCTGCAACTGGGCTTCGTGCCGATTCTGGCGAGTGTGAAGCCGCAGGTCTGCGCCAGTGTCGCGATTGACCTGGAAGGCGGCAGCGGCCCGGCAGGCATCTACATTGATGAGGCGGACTGGAAGTACATCCGTCGCCATGATGTGGTGAAGGCAACGCTGAATGTTGAAGCGGATGAGCCGGAGCTGGATGCGGTTTGATCGGCGTTAACTGAAGACAAAAAAAGGGCCGCGATCTGTTTGGATCGCGGCCCTTTTTTATGGCTTGGGGTTTGTGCTGGGCTTTGAGGCCGCTTCGCGAGAAGTCTCGCTCCCACACTGGAACGCATTTCAAATGTGGGAGCGAGCCTGCTCGCGAAGGCGTCCTTTCAGACGCCGAATAATCTGGAGTTTATTTACCGAGTGAAATCTTCGGCGCCCACGTCAGCCACTCATCCTCAAACTTGTCGAACAACGGGAACGTCTGCTCAGCCCGCGCCGGGTTGCCCATGCGCTCGCCGTCCGGCGTCGCGAAGGCGATGCCACCCTGAATCGCCGTCTCCAGCGACTCGGTGCGCACCGTCAGCCCGTTGAACAAACCGATATCAAACCCGACACCACTGGTGTTCCAGAACCGGCTACCGCTGCGCACCAACGGCGCATATTTCGGCTCGATCAGAATATGTACCAACACCCGATCAGCGGTCTGCCCGAGTTCATAACCGGTGACTTTACCCACGGTAATTTCACGGTAAGTCACCGGCACACCCGGTTTCAGCGAACCACGACGGGCTGCGCTCAACACCAGACTCAGCCCAGCCTCTTGCTTGGTCACTTCCGGCGCATTCGCTAGCGCCACGAAGTTCTTCTGCGGGCCGAGGTTCTTCGCCGCCGGTTGCACTTCGATGTACTTGCCGGTCACCAGGGTTTCCAGATTCTCCGTCTTGATCAGACCCAGCTCCGGTTTGACCACCCAGAACTGGCTGCCGACCCGCGCGATCCTCTCCGGCACTTCGGTAATCCGCGCCGTAAGGATCACCGATTGCAGATCATCGGTCAGATCGACACTTTCGATCTTGCCGACATCCAGGCCCTTGAAGCGAACCGGCGTGCCGCTGCGCAGACCATCAGCGCGATCGACCTTGATCGTCACTACGGCGCCCTTCTGGTTAGCGTCATCGTGATTGGCGAACAGACGGAAACGCGGAATGCGTTTCTGCAGCGGCGCCTTGGCTTGCGGTGTTTCAAAGGCGATGCCGCCGGCCATCAAGGTCTGCAACGACTCACTCTTCACTTGAATCCCACCGGTCAAACCGCCGGTCAGGGTCACACCACTGACATTCCAGAAGCGCGTCGAGGCGTTGACCAGATTTTCGTATTCCTTCTCGATGTGAACCCCGATAACCAGTTGCTTGCGGGTCTTGGAGAACTGATAGCTCTGCACCGAGCCGACCTTGACCTGTTTGTACAGAATCGGACTGCCGACATCGATTGAGCCGAGCGTGTCGGTGAACAAGACCAGGTGCAGACCCGGTGAGCGCAGATCCAGCGGCGGCGCTTTTGGCCGTGCCTCGAACTCGCGTTTCGGTGCAGCGCCTTTGTCACCCGGACGCACAGCGATGTAGTTACCTTTCACCAGCGCTTCCAGCCCGGTGATACCAGCCAGAGAAATCGACGGTTTGACCACCCAGAACTGCGTGCCGTCGACCAGATAGTCTTCGGCCAACGGATCAAGGGTCAGCTCGGCAGTGGCGCTGTTCAGATCCGGATCGACCTTCAGCGCTTTCAGGTTGCCGACCTGAATACCTTTGTACATTACCGGCGTACGGCCGGCCTGCAGGCCTTCGAAATCGCTGAGTTTGACCTTCACACGAATCCCGGCAGCGGCTGCGTCGAAGTCCTCATAGAGACGGAACGGCAGGCTTGGATCGGTCGGCGGACTGTCCTTGCGATTCTCCGGCGTGGCGAAGGCGATACCACCGGCAACGATGCTGGCCAGCGATTCGCTGCGCACTTTCACGCCGGACAGGTTGGCGTCGATGCTGATGCCGCTGGCGTTCCAGAAACGCGTGTGTTTGCGCACCAGTTTGGCGTAGGTCGGCTCAATGAAGACTTTGAGTTCAACGGTGCTTTGATCTTCCGAAAGCACGTAGCTTTTGATCTGGCCAACCTTGATCTGCTTGTAGAACACCGGGCTGCCACGGTCCAGAGAACCGAGACGATCCGCCTTGATCGTCAGGTGCAGACCGGGCTTGGCATCAGATAGCGGCGGCTCTTCGGCCAGCGCCTTGAACTTGCGCGTCGGTTCGCCTTCGCCCGGGCTGATGGCCACGTAGTTACCGGAAACCAGAGTTTCCAGGCCGGTGATACCGGCCAGCGTCACGCTTGGTTTGACCAGCCAGAAGCGCGTGCTGGTCTTGAGGTATTGCTCAACGTCTTTATTCATCTCGACGGTGGCGATGACGCCTTTGGAGTTGCCCTCATCGTCGAGCTTGAGCGTCTTGACCTTACCGACTGGCATGCCTTTGTACATGACCTCGGTCTTGTTGGCCTGAATGCCTTCGCCACTCTCGAAGCGGATCTGAATTTCGATCCCGGTTTCGGAATAGGCACGCCAGCCGAGCCAGCCGCCGATGATCAGCGCGATCAGAGGCAGTACCCAAATGGCAGACCAGTTCGAAGCCGGTCGGGTTTTCGCTACGGGCAAATCAGTCATGGTCGTCGTCCGACTCCGTGTTATCCCAAATCAGTCGGGGATCGAAAGTTACTGCGGCGAGCATCGTCAGAATCACCACACTGGCGAAGGCGATGGCGCCAAGATTGGCTTCGACACTGGCAAGCCGGCCGAAGTTGACGACCGCCACCAGAATGGCGATCACAAAAATATCGAGCATCGACCAGCGACCAATGAACTCGATGAAGCGGTACATCCAGATACGCTGACGGGCAGACAATGGCTGACGTCGTTGCACTGAAAACAGCAGCAGCGCGATGCCGACCAGTTTGAAGGTCGGCACAAGGATACTGGCGATGAACACCACGGCGGCAATCGGGATCATGCCGTGCTGTACCAACTGGATCACGCCGGACATGATGGTGCTTGGATCACCCTGGCCCAAAGAACTGACAGTCATTATCGGCAAGACGTTGGCCGGAATATAGATGATCGCTGCCGTGATCAGCAGCGCCCAGGTGCGGGTGAGGCTGTTTGGTCTGCGAGCGTGGACCAATGCACCACAGCGGGTGCAGGTTTGCACGTCGGTGTCCGCTTCCTGCCTGTTCAACTCATGACATTCGGTACAGACCAGAATGCCCGCATCAATCGCCCGCATGAGCATCTTCCCCTGATAGCGCCTGCCAGATCTGATGCGGTGACATCACCACCTCCAGCCATACCTGCACTAATAACAAGCTAATGAAACACGCCAGGCCGAGACCGACGGTGATGGCCGCCATGTCCGCCAGTTTGACGATCGCCACCAGTACGCCCATTAGGTAGACCTCGAGCATTCCCCAGTCTTTGAGGTGGTGATAAATGCGATAAAGCAGCAAGCCGTAACTGCGGCCGATATCGAAGCGGATCGTTAGCAGGACGAACAACTGGCACAGCAACTTCAACAGCGGAATGGCCATGCTGCACAGGAATACGACGATCGAAACGCCCTGCATGTCCGTATTGAACAAACCGAGCACGCCGCTCCAGACCGTATCCTGCGAAGACTGTCCGAGGATATTGAGCTGCATGATGGGTAAAAAGTTTGCCGGGATGTACAGCAGCAATGCTGCAATCACCAAGGCAAGGCTGCGCTGCACCACGTTATGGCGGTGGGCATACAGCTCGTAACCGCAGCGTGGGCAGAGGGCTTTCTCGCCATGGGCAAGCGTGGGCTTGCGCATCAGCAGGTCGCACTCGTGACAGGCCACCAAGTCTTCCAGCGGTAAATCTGACAGCCCAGGGGCGTCAACCGACTCTGACATAAAGGCTCTGGCTCCGAATAAGGTGGGGCTATTCTAGTGTTCTGATTCGAAAATAACTGTGCAAATTTGTTCGCTGTCGTGAGCAAAAACTTTTCTACAGGCAAAACAAAACCCCAACTGCTTTCGCAATTGGGGTTTTGGAATTTAATCTTGACGATGACCTACTCTCACATGGGGAAACCCCACACTACCATCGGCGATGCATCGTTTCACTGCTGAGTTCGGGATGGGATCAGGTGGTTCCAACGCTCTATGGTCGTCAAGAAATTCGGGTACTGAGTCGTGACCTGATGGCCTCGCTTCAGCAAATTGGGTATGTGATAGCTTTCGGTGTTTGTGCTGCTTTTTTAAGTGCAGTCGAACTTTCGGTTCGTTTCGTCTTCACACACCGCAATCTGGTCTCTTCGACGCAAATTGCTTGGGTGTTATATGGTCAAGCCTCACGGGCAATTAGTATTGGTTAGCTCAACGCCTCACAGCGCTTACACACCCAACCTATCAACGTCGTAGTCTTCGACGGCCCTTCAGGGAACTCAAGGTTCCAGTGAGATCTCATCTTGAGGCAAGTTTCCCGCTTAGATGCTTTCAGCGGTTATCTTTCCCGAACATAGCTACCCGGCAATGCCACTGGCGTGACAACCGGAACACCAGAGGTTCGTCCACTCCGGTCCTCTCGTACTAGGAGCAGCCCCTCTCAAATCTCAAACGTCCACGGCAGATAGGGACCGAACTGTCTCACGACGTTCTAAACCCAGCTCGCGTACCACTTTAAATGGCGAACAGCCATACCCTTGGGACCGGCTTCAGCCCCAGGATGTGATGAGCCGACATCGAGGTGCCAAACACCGCCGTCGATATGAACTCTTGGGCGGTATCAGCCTGTTATCCCCGGAGTACCTTTTATCCGTTGAGCGATGGCCCTTCCATACAGAACCACCGGATCACTAAGACCTACTTTCGTACCTGCTCGACGTGTCTGTCTCGCAGTCAAGCGCGCTTTTGCCTTTATACTCTACGACCGATTTCCGACCGGTCTGAGCGCACCTTCGTACTCCTCCGTTACTCTTTAGGAGGAGACCGCCCCAGTCAAACTACCCACCATACACTGTCCTCGATCCGGATAACGGACCTGAGTTAGAACCTCAAAGTTGCCAGGGTGGTATTTCAAGGATGGCTCCACGCGAACTGGCGTCCACGCTTCAAAGCCTCCCACCTATCCTACACAAGCAAATTCAAAGTCCAGTGCAAAGCTATAGTAAAGGTTCACGGGGTCTTTCCGTCTAGCCGCGGATACACTGCATCTTCACAGCGATTTCAATTTCACTGAGTCTCGGGTGGAGACAGCGCCGCCATCGTTACGCCATTCGTGCAGGTCGGAACTTACCCGACAAGGAATTTCGCTACCTTAGGACCGTTATAGTTACGGCCGCCGTTTACCGGGGCTTCGATCAAGAGCTTCGCGTTAGCTAACCCCATCAATTAACCTTCCGGCACCGGGCAGGCGTCACACCCTATACGTCCACTTTCGTGTTTGCAGAGTGCTGTGTTTTTAATAAACAGTCGCAGCGGCCTGGTATCTTCGACCGGCATGAGCTTACGGAGCAAGTCCTTCACCCTCACCGGCGCACCTTCTCCCGAAGTTACGGTGCCATTTTGCCTAGTTCCTTCACCCGAGTTCTCTCAAGCGCCTTGGTATTCTCTACCCAACCACCTGTGTCGGTTTGGGGTACGGTTCCTGGTTACCTGAAGCTTAGAAGCTTTTCTTGGAAGCATGGCATCAACCACTTCGTCACCCAAAGGGTAACTCGTCATCAGCTCTCGGCCTTAGAATCCCGGATTTACCTAAGATTCCAGCCTACCACCTTAAACTTGGACAACCAACGCCAAGCTGGCCTAGCCTTCTCCGTCCCTCCATCGCAATAACCAGAAGTACAGGAATATTAACCTGTTTTCCATCGACTACGCTTTTCAGCCTCGCCTTAGGGACCGACTAACCCTGCGTCGATTAACGTTGCGCAGGAAACCTTGGTCTTTCGGCGTGGGTGTTTTTCACACCCATTGTCGTTACTCATGTCAGCATTCGCACTTCTGATACCTCCAGCAAGCTTCTCAACTCACCTTCACAGGCTTACAGAACGCTCCTCTACCGCATCATCCGAAGATGATACCCGTAGCTTCGGTGTATGGTTTGAGCCCCGTTACATCTTCCGCGCAGGCCGACTCGACTAGTGAGCTATTACGCTTTCTTTAAAGGGTGGCTGCTTCTAAGCCAACCTCCTAGCTGTCTAAGCCTTCCCACATCGTTTCCCACTTAACCATAACTTTGGGACCTTAGCTGACGGTCTGGGTTGTTTCCCTTTTCACGACGGACGTTAGCACCCGCCGTGTGTCTCCCATGCTCGGCACTTGTAGGTATTCGGAGTTTGCATCGGTTTGGTAAGTCGGGATGACCCCCTAGCCGAAACAGTGCTCTACCCCCTACAGTGATACATGAGGCGCTACCTAAATAGCTTTCGAGGAGAACCAGCTATCTCCGAGCTTGATTAGCCTTTCACTCCGATCCACAGGTCATCCGCTAACTTTTCAACGGTAGTCGGTTCGGTCCTCCAGTTAGTGTTACCCAACCTTCAACCTGCCCATGGATAGATCGCCCGGTTTCGGGTCTATTCCCAGCGACTAGACGCCCTATTAAGACTCGCTTTCGCTACGCCTCCCCTATTCGGTTAAGCTCGCCACTGAAAATAAGTCGCTGACCCATTATACAAAAGGTACGCAGTCACAGAACAAAGTCTGCTCCCACTGCTTGTACGCATACGGTTTCAGGATCTATTTCACTCCCCTCTCCGGGGTTCTTTTCGCCTTTCCCTCACGGTACTAGTTCACTATCGGTCAGTCAGTAGTATTTAGCCTTGGAGGATGGTCCCCCCATATTCAGACAAAGTTTCTCGTGCTCCGTCCTACTCGATTTCATGACTAAGAGATTTTCGCGTACAGGGCTATCACCCACTATGGCCGCACTTTCCAGAGCGTTCCGCTAATCTCAAAGCCACTTAAGGGCTAGTCCCCGTTCGCTCGCCACTACTAAGGGAATCTCGGTTGATTTCTTTTCCTCAGGGTACTTAGATGTTTCAGTTCCCCTGGTTCGCCTCTTGCACCTATGTATTCAGTACAAGATAACCATCTTATGATGGCTGGGTTCCCCCATTCAGACATCTCCGGATCAAAGTCTGTTTGCCGACTCCCCGAAGCTTTTCGCAGGCTACCACGTCTTTCATCGCCTCTGACTGCCAAGGCATCCACCGTATGCGCTTCTTCACTTGACCATATAACCCCAAGCAATCTGGTTATACTGTGAAGACGACATTCGCCGAAAATTCGAATTTCTCAATTAAGAGAACTCACAAATTTTACCTTAGCCTGATCCGTTACCAGTGAAAGTAACGTTCAGTCTATCTTTCTATCACATACCCAAATTTTTAAAGAACGAACTAGTCAAAGACTAGAAATCAACATTCACCATCACAGCGATGGAATGCTCATTTCTAAGCTTTCAAACTTTAGAAGCAGTAGTGGTGGAGCCAAGCGGGATCGAACCGCTGACCTCCTGCGTGCAAGGCAGGCGCTCTCCCAGCTGAGCTATGGCCCCGTATTTCTACAGGCGTTTCCCACACAAAATTGGTGGGTCTGGGCAGATTCGAACTGCCGACCTCACCCTTATCAGGGGTGCGCTCTAACCAACTGAGCTACAGACCCAATTTCGGGCTGCTTCTTTCGTCTTCTTCAATGAATCAAGCAATTCGTGTGGGAACTTATGGAGCAGCTGATGTCGTCGATTAAGGAGGTGATCCAGCCGCAGGTTCCCCTACGGCTACCTTGTTACGACTTCACCCCAGTCATGAATCACACCGTGGTAACCGTCCTCCCGAAGGTTAGACTAGCTACTTCTGGTGCAACCCACTCCCATGGTGTGACGGGCGGTGTGTACAAGGCCCGGGAACGTATTCACCGTGACATTCTGATTCACGATTACTAGCGATTCCGACTTCACGCAGTCGAGTTGCAGACTGCGATCCGGACTACGATCGGTTTTATGGGATTAGCTCCACCTCGCGGCTTGGCAACCCTTTGTACCGACCATTGTAGCACGTGTGTAGCCCAGGCCGTAAGGGCCATGATGACTTGACGTCATCCCCACCTTCCTCCGGTTTGTCACCGGCAGTCTCCTTAGAGTGCCCACCATTACGTGCTGGTAACTAAGGACAAGGGTTGCGCTCGTTACGGGACTTAACCCAACATCTCACGACACGAGCTGACGACAGCCATGCAGCACCTGTCTCAATGTTCCCGAAGGCACCAATCCATCTCTGGAAAGTTCATTGGATGTCAAGGCCTGGTAAGGTTCTTCGCGTTGCTTCGAATTAAACCACATGCTCCACCGCTTGTGCGGGCCCCCGTCAATTCATTTGAGTTTTAACCTTGCGGCCGTACTCCCCAGGCGGTCAACTTAATGCGTTAGCTGCGCCACTAAGAGCTCAAGGCTCCCAACGGCTAGTTGACATCGTTTACGGCGTGGACTACCAGGGTATCTAATCCTGTTTGCTCCCCACGCTTTCGCACCTCAGTGTCAGTATCAGTCCAGGTGGTCGCCTTCGCCACTGGTGTTCCTTCCTATATCTACGCATTTCACCGCTACACAGGAAATTCCACCACCCTCTACCATACTCTAGCTCGACAGTTTTGAATGCAGTTCCCAGGTTGAGCCCGGGGATTTCACATCCAACTTAACGAACCACCTACGCGCGCTTTACGCCCAGTAATTCCGATTAACGCTTGCACCCTCTGTATTACCGCGGCTGCTGGCACAGAGTTAGCCGGTGCTTATTCTGTCGGTAACGTCAAAACAGCAAAGTATTAATTTACTGCCCTTCCTCCCAACTTAAAGTGCTTTACAATCCGAAGACCTTCTTCACACACGCGGCATGGCTGGATCAGGCTTTCGCCCATTGTCCAATATTCCCCACTGCTGCCTCCCGTAGGAGTCTGGACCGTGTCTCAGTTCCAGTGTGACTGATCATCCTCTCAGACCAGTTACGGATCGTCGCCTTGGTGAGCCATTACCTCACCAACTAGCTAATCCGACCTAGGCTCATCTGATAGCGCAAGGCCCGAAGGTCCCCTGCTTTCTCCCGTAGGACGTATGCGGTATTAGCGTTCCTTTCGAAACGTTGTCCCCCACTACCAGGCAGATTCCTAGGCATTACTCACCCGTCCGCCGCTGAATCAAGGAGCAAGCTCCCGTCATCCGCTCGACTTGCATGTGTTAGGCCTGCCGCCAGCGTTCAATCTGAGCCATGATCAAACTCTTCAGTTCAAACATCTTTGGGTTTTTAAGAAACCCTAAACTTGGCTCAGCAATCGTTGGTTACATCTTTGATTTCTCGCGGAGTAACTTGTGATGCTGATAATCTTGTTGACTATCAGTCTGACTCCACAAGCACCCACACGAATTGCTTGATTCAGTTGTTAAAGAGCGGTTGGTTAAGATCTTTCGTCTCAACCGAGGCGCGCATTCTACAGCAGCCTCATTTGCTGTCAAGTGATTATTTTCAGAAGTTTTCGAAGAATTCTTCAACAACTTCAACCACTTGCGCTTCCGATCTCTCGTCAGCGGGAGGCGAATTCTACAGCGTTACACGCTGCTGTCAACACCTCTTTTTCAACTTCCTTCTGGCTCCGATGAACTGAAGCAGCGCGCTGCCGAAACCTACATAACTCATTGAATCTCAAGGAGTTTTCCGTTTCGACTGCGCCGGAAGTGGGGCGAATTATAGACATCTGAAATCTGCCGTCAACCGTTAATTTCGCTTTTCTTTCAAACACTTGCAAATTGCCTAAAAAACGACCAAACACCTTCTAGAAGGCAGGAAACACGATCCCCTCTATATAGAAGGGATCTTCACAGCACCCCAGCCGCCTTCAACTCCGCCACCGCACCTGCGCCCAAACCCAACACCCCCTGCAAAACCTCCAGCGTATGCTCGCCCAACAAAGGAGGGGCAAGGCGATACTCCACCGGCGTCTGCGACATGCGGATAGGGCTAGCCACCTGCGGCACCATTCCCGCCAATATGTGCGGCAGCTCTATCGCCAGGCCACGCGCCTTAACCTGTGGATCTTCAAACACCTGCGACAGATCATTGATCGGCCCACACGGCACGCCCGCCTGCTCCAGTTCAGCAACCCATTCGCCAGTTGTCTTGAACACCGTCGCCTGACGAATCAGCGGAATCAACACCGCCCGATTGGCCACCCGCAGCTTATTGGTAGAGAAGCGCGGATCGTCAGCCCACTGCGGTTGCCCCGCCACCTCAGCAAACTTGCGGAACTGCCCGTCATTACCCACGGTAAGAATGAAATCCCCATCGGCCGTAGGAAAGTCCTGATAAGGCACGATGTTCGGATGCGCATTGCCCAGGCGCTTCGGGGCATTGCCCGTCGTCAGGTAGTTCATCGCCTGGTTAGCCAGACACGCAACCTGTACATCCAGCAAAGCCATATCAATGTGCTGACCACCACCGTCATGATCACGGTGGGCCAGCGCAGCCAGAATCGCTACTGTCGAATACAACCCGGTAAGAATGTCCGTCAACGCCACACCGACCTTCACCGGCCCGGCCCCCTCATCACCCTCAGGACGACCGGTAAGACTCATCAGCCCGCCCAAGCCCTGAATCATGAAGTCATAGCCGGCGCGCTTGGCATACGGCCCGGTCTGACCAAAACCAGTGATCGAGCAGTAAATCAGCTCAGGATTGATCGCCTTCAACGACTCATAGTCCAGCCCATAAGCCGCGAGCCCACCGACCTTGAAGTTCTCGATGAGGATGTCCGACTTGGCCGCCAACTCCCGCACCAACTGCTGCCCCTCGGGACGCGTGAAGTCGATGGTCACCGATTGCTTGTTGCGGTTCGCCGACAGGTAATAAGCCGCCTCCGACGTATTCTCGCCATAGGCGTCCTTAAGGAAAGGAGGCCCCCAAGCACGAGTGTCGTCACCATTGCCCGGGCGCTCGACCTTGATCACCTCGGCGCCAAGGTCGGCGAGGATCTGCCCGGCCCATGGCCCGGCCAACACTCGGGATAGATCCAGTACCCGCAAATGCGACAGCGCGCCCATGGTCGCTCTCCTGTTAATAGAACGCTTGCAGGCCGGTTTGCGCACGCCCCAGGATCAGCGCGTGAACGTCGTGAGTCCCTTCATAGGTATTCACCACTTCCAGGTTGACCAGATGACGCGCCACGCCGAACTCATCGGAGATGCCGTTGCCACCCAGCATGTCGCGGGCCATGCGTGCGATGTCCAGCGACTTGCCACACGAGTTGCGCTTCATGATCGAAGTGATTTCGACCGCAGCGGTCCCTTCGTCCTTCATGCGCCCCAGACGCAGGCAGCCTTGCAGGGCCAGGGTGATCTCGGTCTGCATGTCAGCCAGCTTCTTCTGAATCAGTTGAGTAGCAGCCAATGGACGACCGAACTGCTGACGATCCAGGGTGTACTGGCGAGCGGTGTGCCAGCAGAACTCGGCGGCGCCCAGTGCGCCCCAGGAGATGCCGTAACGTGCGGAGTTAAGGCAGGTGAATGGGCCTTTCAAGCCACGTATATCCGGGAAGATGTTCTCTTCCGGCACGAACACGTTGTCCATAACGATTTCACCAGTGATCGACGCACGCAGACCAACCTTGCCGTGAATCGCCGGAGCGCTCAGGCCTTTCCAGCCTTTTTCCAGAACGAATCCACGGATGTCGCCGGCATCGTCTTTGGCCCAGACCACGAACACATCAGCGATCGGGCTGTTGGTGATCCACATCTTCGCGCCGGTCAGGCTGTAGCCGCCGTCGACTTTACGTGCACGGGTAATCATCGCGCCCGGATCGGAACCGTGGTTCGGCTCGGTAAGGCCGAAGCAACCGATCCACTCGCCAGAGGCCAGCTTCGGAAGGTACTTCTGTTTCTGAGCTTCAGTACCAAATTCGTTGATTGGCACCATCACCAGCGAGGACTGCACGCTCATCATCGAACGGTAACCGGAGTCGACACGCTCCACTTCGCGAGCAATCAGACCGTAGCTGACATAGTTGAGGCCGCTACCGCCGTATTGCTCAGGGATGGTCGCGCCCAACAGGCCGACTTCACCCATCTCGCGGAAGATCGCCGGGTCGGTTTTTTCATGGCGAAAGGCTTCAAGAACACGCGGCGCGAGCTTCTGCTGAGCGAACTGCTCGGCGGTGTCGCGGATCATGCGCTCTTCTTCGGTGAGCTGTTGATCCAGCAGCAGGGGATCGATCCAGTTGAAGCTAGCTTTACCGCCCATGAGTGTGCCCTCGCAAATCGGGTGAATTAACGTGGCATTGATCCTAGGCGCGGTTCGCCGTCGCGGCAAACGAGGATTTCGCATTCTGTTGTGCTAATTTCTCACTTCGAAACGTCGCGAAATGCCTTTTATGCGGCGCATTAGTGAGGTTGACGTACATGCGCAGAAAGATCCCCAGTACAACCGCCCTGATCAGCTTCGAAGCTGCCGCACGCCACGAGAGCTTTACCCGGGCCGCTGAAGAACTTTCCCTCACCCAAGGCGCCATTTGCCGACAGATCGCCAGCCTTGAAGAGTTCCTCAGTGTGGAACTGTTCCGACGCTCGCGACGCGGGGTGAAACTGACTGAAGCGGGCCTTTCCTACAGCCGCCGAGTCGCGACGCAACTCGACGCAGTCGAACGCGACACGTTGTCAGTGATGGGCCAGCAAGGCACCAACGTGATCGAACTGGCGGTAGTGCCGACCTTCGGCACGCAATGGCTGCTGCCACGGCTCAAGGATTTCCAGCTGAAACACCCGGAAGTCACGGTCAACCTGACAAACCGCACCCGCCCCTTCCTGTTTGCCGATACCGAATTCGATGCGGCGATCTACTTCGGCGATGCTGATTGGTCCGGTACTGAATCCCATAGGCTAATGGGTGAAAATCCGATGCCGGTGTGCAGCCCGGCCCTACTCGGAAACGAGACGCTTCTGACAGCCGACGAGATTGCCGATCTGCCACTGCTGCAACAGACCACGCGCCCTTATGCCTGGCGCCAGTGGTTCAACTCGCAGCACCTGACTATCCCCCGCGACATGACAGGTCCGCGCTACGAGCTATTCTCAATGCTCGCCCAGGCCGCCATGCATGACATGGGCATTGCGCTGATTCCACCGTTCCTGATCCAGCGCGAACTGGCCGAGAAACGCCTGGTGATAGCCAACTCGCAGGCGCTCTCCAGCATCAAGGCGTATTACCTGATGATTCCTGAGCGAAAGGTCGAGTCAGCTTCATTAAAGGCATTTCGTGACTGGCTGGTAACTCAGGCACAGAGCTACAGCCTAGAAGGATAAAGGCTTACAACGATAACTAACCCCGTAGTCAGGAAAATAAAAGCCCTACAGATATAAGTATTTGTCGCAATCTAACCGTCTGTATCCGAAAGTCGTACAGACGTCCCACAAGCGCCTGACGACGTGGCTTTGAGCCTTCATCGGCGACTCATTACTGCCTATTCACGCCACCGATGAGAAATTTTTCAAAATTCAGCCAGAATCCTTGCAAGGCACGGCCTACAAGGGATTCAGCTGGCCATCTGCGACATTCGGTCACGGCATGACTTGTAGTTAATTTTCCGTCACCCGTCATAATCCCTTGAAGGGCATAAAGTTCGCCTGCAAAATGCCGCGCCCCGCCCTGATTTGGCGGGATCGTGCTGATCGGCCGCCCCAGTCGCACCATCCGTAGTGCATGGGTTTACTCAATAAGATCACGCAGGAGATTTGACGTGCACATTGGTGTTCCTCTCGAAACCCAGACCGGTGAAACACGGGTTGCTGCAACCCCCGAAACCATTAAAAAGCTGATCAGCCAAGGTCATAAGGTCACTGTGCAAACCGGCGCCGGCGTTAAAGCCAGCGTTGTCGACAGTGCCTATGAAGCGGCAGGCGCAACCATTGGCAGTGCCAATGACGCGTTTGGCGCCGAGCTGATTCTCAAAGTGGTCGCGCCAAGCGATGCCGAACTGACGCTGATCAAGCGCGGCACGGTGCTGGTGGGCATGCTCAACCCGTTCAACAACGAAACCATTGCGAAGATGGCCGAGTGCGGGATTACCGCGTTCGCCCTCGAAGCGGCGCCGCGCACCTCGCGCGCGCAGAGTCTCGATGTGTTGTCGTCGCAGGCGAACATTGCCGGCTATAAGGCTGTGTTGCTGGCCGCTCACCATTACCCTCGCTTCATGCCAATGCTGATGACCGCTGCGGGCACCGTGAAAGCGGCGCGCGTGCTGATTCTTGGCGCCGGTGTGGCCGGGTTGCAGGCGATTGCCACGGCGAAACGTCTGGGTGCGGTGATCGAAGCGTCCGACGTGCGTCCGGCGGTGAAAGAGCAGATCGAATCCCTCGGCGCCAAGTTCGTCGACGTACCTTACGAGACCGATGAGGAGCGTGAATGCGCCGTCGGTGTCGGCGGTTACGCGCGGCCAATGCCAGCCAGTTGGATGCAGCGTCAGGCCCAGGCTGTGCACGAGCGCGCCAAGCAGGCTGACATCGTCATCACCACCGCGCTGATTCCGGGCCGCAAGGCACCGACGCTGTTGAGCGCGGACACCGTGGCGCAGATGAAACCGGGTTCGGTGGTCATCGACCTCGCCGCTGCTCAGGGTGGCAACTGCCCTCTAACCGTGGCTGATCAAGTCGTGGTCGAGAATGGCGTGACCATTTGTGGCCCGACCAATCTGGCCGGTGAAGTCGCTGCAGACGCTTCGGCACTGTACGCCCGCAACCTGCTCGACTTCCTCAAGCTGGTGTTCACCAAAGAAGGCCAGTTCGACGTCAACCTCGAAGACGACATCGTCGCCGCGTGCCTGATGTGCCGCGACGGCCAAGTCATCCGCAAAAACGCCTAAGCAGGGATTCAGACGATGGAAGAGCTTATTTCCCCCGGTATCTACAACCTGATCATCTTCGTGCTGGCGATTTATGTCGGTTACCACGTGGTCTGGAACGTTACACCTGCGCTGCACACACCGTTGATGGCAGTGACCAACGCCATCTCGGCGATCGTCATCGTCGGCGCCATGCTCGCGGCGGCACTGACCGTTACACCGCTGGGCAAAACCATGGGCACCCTCGCCGTGGCACTGGCGGCGGTAAACGTGTTCGGTGGCTTCCTGGTCACCCGCCGCATGCTTGAGATGTTCAAGAAGAAAGCCCCGAAAGTAAAAGAAGAGGCGCCGAAGTAATGAGCATGAATCTCGTCACGACGCTCTACCTGATCGCGTCGATCTGCTTTATCCAGGCCCTCAAAGGCCTGTCGCACCCGACCACTTCGCGGCGCGGCAACCTGTTCGGCATGCTCGGCATGGCGCTGGCCATCCTGACCACCGTCGGCCTCATCTATAAGCTTGGGGCTGAGCTCGCCACCGCCGGTATCGGTTACGTGATTGTTGGTCTGCTGGTCGGCGGCACCGCTGGTTCGATCATGGCCAAGCGCGTTGAAATGACCAAGATGCCGGAACTGGTCGCCTTCATGCACAGCATGATCGGCCTTGCGGCGGTGTTCATTGCCATCGCCGCTGTGGTGGAGCCGCAATCGCTAGGCATCGTCAAGCAACTGGGCGACTCGATTCCGGCGGGCAACCGTCTGGAGCTGTTCCTCGGCGCGGCGATCGGTGCGATCACCTTCTCCGGTTCGGTGATTGCGTTCGGCAAGCTGTCGGGCAAGTACAAGTTCCGTTTGTTCCAGGGAGCACCCGTACAGTTCGCCGGTCAGCACAAACTGAACGCTGTGCTGGGGCTGGCGACGCTGGCACTCGGCCTGACCTTCATGTTCACCGGCAACCTCACCGCGTTCGCGCTGATGCTGGCGCTGGCGTTCGTGATGGGTGTGTTGATCATTATCCCGATCGGCGGCGCGGACATGCCGGTGGTGGTGTCGATGCTCAACAGCTATTCCGGCTGGGCGGCGGCCGGTATTGGCTTCTCACTGAACAACTCGATGCTGATCATTGCCGGCTCCCTGGTGGGTTCGAGCGGTGCGATCCTCTCGTACATCATGTGCAAGGCGATGAACCGTTCCTTCTTCAATGTACTGCTCGGCGGTTTCGGCAACACAGCTGATGCTGGCCCGGCCGGTGCGAAAGAAGCACGTCCGGTGAAATCCGGCTCGGCTGACGACGCGACCTTCCTGCTGACCAACGCCGACACCGTGATCATCGTGCCGGGCTACGGTCTGGCAGTGGCACGTGCGCAACATGCACTGAAAGAGCTGACCGAGAAGCTGACCCACCGTGGCGTGACCGTGAAGTATGCGATTCACCCGGTAGCGGGCCGTATGCCAGGGCACATGAACGTTCTGCTCGCCGAGGCCGAAGTGCCTTACGATCAGGTGTTCGAGATGGAAGACATCAACTCCGAGTTCGGCCAGGCCGACGTGGTGCTGGTGCTCGGCGCGAACGACGTGGTCAACCCGGCCGCGAAGAACGATCCGAAGTCGCCGATTGCCGGCATGCCGATTCTCGAAGCGTTCAAAGCCAAGACCATCATCGTCAACAAGCGCTCGATGGCCAGCGGCTATGCCGGTCTGGACAACGAACTGTTCTATCTGGACAAAACCATGATGGTCTTCGGCGACGCGAAGAAGGTCATCGAAGACATGGTCAAAGCGGTCGAATAATCCATCGCTGCTGCACCGAACGCCCCGACTCGTCGGGGCGTTTTAGTTTGCGCAAAACGTCGGACAATTTGCCGCGTTGTTGCAGATCCGGTAACGGTGTTTTACTTGAAACCCGCTAAATAGACGCCTCGTTTGCGACCTTGGTAGCGGGACAGGCGCCCGTCAAATTCACTAGACTGCGCATCCTGCTACTCGCTTCCCGAGATAATAATCCATGTACCGTGACCGTATTCGCCTGCCTTCGTTGTTGGATAAAGTGATGAGCGCCGCCGACGCCGCCGCTCTGATTGAGGACGGCATGACCGTCGGCATGAGCGGTTTCACCCGTGCCGGCGAAGCCAAAGCAGTCCCTCACGCACTGGCCGAGCGGGCCAAGGTCACGCCGCTGAAGATCAGCCTGATGACCGGCGCCAGCCTGGGCAACGACCTCGACAAGCAACTGACCGAAGCCGGCGTACTGTCGCGGCGCATGCCGTTCCAGGTCGACAGCACCTTGCGCAAGGCGATCAACGCCGGCGAGGTGATGTTCATCGACCAGCATCTGTCGGAAACCGTCGAACAACTGCGCAACCAGCAACTGAAGCTGCCGGACATCGCGGTCATCGAAGCTGTAGCCATTACAGAGCAAGGCCACATCGTGCCGACCACTTCAGTGGGCAACTCGGCGAGCTTCGCGATTTTCGCCAAACAGGTGATCGTCGAGATCAACCTGGCGCACAACGCCAACCTCGAAGGCCTGCATGACATCTATATCCCGACTTACCGCCCGACGCGCACGCCGATCCCGCTGGTAAAAGTTGATGATCGCATCGGCAGCACCGCGATTCCGATTCCGCCGGAGAAGATTGTCGCCATCGTCATCACTCAGCAGGCGGACTCGCCGTCAACGGTGTCGACCCCGGATGTCGATACCAACGCCATCGCCGAGCATTTGATCACGTTCTTCAAGCAGGAAGTCGACGCCGGGCGCATGACCAACAAGCTCGGCCCGTTGCAGGCGGGGATCGGCAACATCGCCAACGCGGTGATGTGTGGCTTGATCGATTCGCCGTTCGAAGACCTGACCATGTACTCCGAGGTGCTGCAGGATTCGACGTTCGACCTGATCGATGCCGGCAAGCTGAGCTTTGCGTCGGGTAGCTCGATTACGTTGTCGGAGCGGCGCAACAGCGACGTGTTCGGCAATCTGGAGAAGTACAAGGACAAACTGGTGCTGCGTCCGCAGGAGATCTCCAACCACCCGGAAGTGGTTCGTCGGTTGGGCATCATCGGGATCAACACGGCGCTGGAGTTCGACATTTACGGCAACGTCAACTCCACCCACGTCTGCGGCACGCGGATGATGAACGGCATCGGTGGTTCTGGCGACTTCGCCCGCAACGCGCATCTGGCGGTGTTCGTGACCAAGTCGATCGCCAAGGGCGGCGCGATTTCCAGTGTGGTGCCGATGGTCAGCCACGTCGACCACACCGAGCATGACGTCGACATTCTGGTGACCGAGGTGGGTCTGGCCGATTTGCGCGGTCTGGCGCCACGGGAACGCGCGCGGGTAATCATCGATAACTGTGTGCACCCGGACTTCCGTCAGGCGCTGAATGATTACTTCACGAAGGCTTGTGCAATCGGTGGCCACACCCCGCACATCCTGCGGGAAGCCTTGAGCTGGCATATGAACCTGGAAGAAACCGGGCGCATGCTCGCGGTCTGATTCACACAGATAAACCGCCGACGCAAACACAGGTTGCGTCGGCGGACTTTCGAAAGGCTCCCTCCCTGACAAAAACTGTACTGCTGTACTGGTCATTTCCTACAGACCTTGCCTACCTTTACGAGTGATTTGAGCAAAAACGCACCACTTTGGTGCGGACAGGTACAGTTTGCTCAATTTTGACCCGTACACCCCCTATAAACAGTTAACTGGTCACTCACAATAC
The DNA here is from genome assembly GCF_900582195.1 of Pseudomonas viridiflava. Classification (GTDB taxonomy): domain Bacteria; phylum Pseudomonadota; class Gammaproteobacteria; order Pseudomonadales; family Pseudomonadaceae; genus Aquipseudomonas. The sequence continues at coordinate 777,100 of NZ_UTHA01000001.1, read as the reverse complement.
AGTTGAACTGTATCTAGAGAGACTTGGCAAACGAGAGGATCATGGGCACCAGTCAAACCACTACCTGATCCCGCCACAAGCGGAAGGATGTCAACCATGGAACGTACACTCAGTTCCGAACTGTTCTTCGAAGACAAAGCTGTAAACACCCAGGCTTCCCTGCCTCTGCGCGTTATCGCCAACCTGATGTTGTGGCAGCGCCGCATCTCCAGCCGCCATCAACTGGCTCGTCTGGATTCGCGCCTGCTGGCTGACGCCGGTATCAGCGAAGCACAACGCTACGAAGAGCTGAGCAAGCCGTTCTGGCGCTAAGTAGCGTCGCTGGCTCTGGTCGTTAGACCCACCGCCAGCAACCCGAATTGAACAAACGAAACCCGTCGTGGGAAACCACGACGGGTTTTGTCGTTTTAGGGTCTGGAAATCTCAATACAGCTATCTGGATTGCCGACCAGTACAGTTAAACGAAATCGTAATCTGGACAAGTACAATTTCATCCCACTGTATCTGCCTCTTCTTCTTTCGCAGACTCAACATGACCTTCCGCCTTCACCGGCAATAAGGAATACGTCATGAATGACTTACAGGATGTTTCAGGAAACTTCAGCCAACCCTGCCCTCGCCCAAACACTCTGCGTCGCCTGTATCTCGGGCTTCTGGTCCGCCTGGCATGCGCCAGAACGCGGCGACTGCTGGCTCAACTGGATCGCCGTGACCTCGCCGATCTTGGCCTCAGCCACGCCGATCGCCTCCATGAACTGGATAAACCCTTCTGGCGCTAGCATTTTGCCCACTGTGCGAATCCCGCAAAGCAGGCCTAATATCCACGCAGAACGTGGCGAATGCTGTGTCACTGGCGTCTGACTCCTCAGATACCGAGCCACCTCTCTCTACGGTTAATCCACAGGAGTTACACCATGTCCCGTCTTCGTCTGCTCAGTGCTGCCGCCCTGCTGGCCGTGGCTGCCAACGCCAGCGCCACCAGCTTCATCGTGACCACGGACGCCGTTGTCGGCGCTCTGAAGTCCTCGTCCGACGCTACATCCGACGTTACCTCGTCGTTCCGAGACGACAAGATCGTTCTTGCCGCCCGCGACGACGCTGCCAGCTTCGTGGCCAGCGAAGGCGAAATCCGTGGCGTGAGACTGGAAAGCGCACTGGATCATATCCGTCATCAGGCGCCACAGCTGCAAGCCACTGACGCACAGCTGGCTCAGGCCATCCTGACGATCTAAGCGCCAGGTACCAATCGGGACACGCCGGTCGTGTCCCGATGTTTCGGCGCTGGCTCTGGCCCGGGCATTGCGCTAGCCTTTGGGCTCACCAAAAATTACCGAGTCCGATGCGCTTTCTTCCAAATCTACTGATTCCCTCCGTATTGTTCTCCGCCTGCTGGGCGACGCCGGTCAATGCCTTTGATGCTTTCAATGCGTCGACCCAAGGCACCGTCGTTAGTGGTTACGCCACCAGCATGGTGTCTTCCGCACCGTTCGACCGTAAACTATTGCTCGCCGCTCACGATGACGCGGCCGCGTTTGTTGCCAGTGACGGTGAATGGCGAGGTGCTCGACTGGAATCCGCGCTGCACTACCTGCGTAAAACCCGGCCGAAACTTCATGCCAGCGACCTTGAACTGGCAGAGGCAATTCTCGTCCAATAGTTATCCTGTACCCCCGTTATCTTGCCCCTTCGGAGTCGTTCCATGCGTAGCCCGCTGATTGCTGCCGCCCTTGGCCTGTTTTTGCTGGCCGACGTGGCCCAGGCGCACACCCTGGTAGCCACCAGTAACATCATCGTTCGTGCCTCCCAGCGCACCATCGATTTCACTTCCGACACCACCACGTCGATTCGCGATTCGAAAATCATCCGCGAAGCCCACGACGACGCGGCCAGTTTCGTCGCTACTAACGGTGATATCCGTGGCGCGCATCTGGAGGCGGCGATCAATACCTTGCGCACCCGCGTGCCGGAAGCGCGTGACGCCAGTGATCAGGTGCTCGCTGAAGCCATCCTCGCACTGTGAAGTCACTCGGCACCTGGCTGCTGGCCGGGGCGTTGTTGCTGCTTGGCAACAGCGCCCACGCCGGCCTGCAATTGCAGCTCAAGACCGACGGTCTGAGCCCCGCCCAACAACAGGCCAGCCAGGCGCTGATCGATGAGGCGATGCACAAGCTGCCACCGAGCTTTATCGAGCGGCTGGATCGGCGCATCGATGTCGGCTGGACCGACGACATGCCCGCCAACGCCTACGGCCAGGCAACGCTGGTCGCCGAACTCGATCTGAATCGCAAACTGCTCGCCAGCCTTACCGATGGCAGCGCGGCCAAGGAAAAAACCAATCGCCCCCACGGCACTGTGCGTCAGGAACTGCTCGCCACGGTGCTGCATGAAATCACCCACATTTATGATCGCGCGCGCCTGTGGCCGACTGCCGAACGCACGCTGATCCAGCGTTGCACCCGACGCTTCAACAGCGCCGGGCTGATCGGCATACCCGACGAGTGTCGCGGTCAGAACGGCCGGCGCTTCACCCTCAGCGATGACCCGCGCCTGCTCGACCTCGCCGGTTGGCAGCAATACGTCGGCCGTCGGGGTGAACGCGAACAACACAACCGGCAGATCGCGCGTAGCCCGGACCTGTACGAAATCTCCAGCCCGAAGGAGTTCGTCGCGGTCAACATGGAGTATTTCCTCCTCGACCCGAGCTACGCCTGCCGCCGCCCGGCGCTGTATCGCTATTACCAGGAGCACTTCGGCTGGGCGCCGCCGGCCAAGGACACTTGCAGCAAGACCTTCTCGTTCCTCAATGCTGGCAACGACTTCGCCAAGCAACCTTTGGGGCAGGTCGATCCGGAACGGGTCTATGCCGTCGACTATCTGCTGGCCGAGGCCAATCAGAACTGGGTCAGCCGCTGGGGTCACAGCATGTTGCGCTTGGTGATCTGCGCACCGGGTCGCCCGCGCGGGCCGGATTGCCGGCTCGATCTCGATCAGCATTTGGTGCTGTCCTACCGCGCCTTTGTCGGCGATGTACAGCTATCGAGCTGGGACGGACTGGTCGGCAAATACCCGTCGCGGCTGTTCGTGCTGCCGCTCGCGCAGGTCATCGACGAATACACCAAGACCGAACTGCGCAGCCTCGCTTCCGTGCCGCTGAACCTGTCACGGGACGAGATCGAAGGCGTGGTCGAACACGCCGCCGAAATGCACTGGAGCTACGACGGCAACTACTTCTTCCTGTCCAACAATTGCGCCGTGGAAGGCCTGAAACTGTTGCGCAGCGGCAGCAACAACGCGCAGCTCACCGGCCTCGACAGCATCATGCCCAATGGTTTGCTGGAAGTGCTCAAGGGCCGCGGCCTAGCCGATACCAGCGTATTGGATGATCCGAAAGAAGCGTTGCGTCTGGGTTACCGCTTCGACTCGTTCCGCGATCGCTATCAGGCGATGTTCGATGTATTGAAGAAACAACTGCCGATCAAACAGACCACCGTTGAAGAATGGCTATCGCTCACAGCCGAGGAACGCCGCGAGTGGTTCGAGCGCGCGGATTTGCGTACCAGCGCCGCCCTGCTGCTGTTGGAGCAAGCCAGTTATCGACGACAGTTGCTGCTGGCTCAAGACGAGGTCAAGCAGCGTTACCTCGGCGCGCGGGAGCTGGAAAACGGCGGCATGGACAAGGCCAATGCGACCTTGCAGGAGATTCTCGCCAACAGCGGATTCCTTAGCCGTCCGGCGGAATTGCTCGACGCCAAGGGTTACGGATTGCCGCAGCCAACCGAGTTCACGCGACTGGAAGCGGAGAGCAGTCAGCGGCAGAAGAAGCTGCTGGCACTGTCCGGTGATCTGGACGCAGAAGTGCGCAAGTTGCTGGAACCCAAGCGGGCCGCAGAGATTGCGGCCAGTGAGGAGAATGTGAAGCAGATCGGCGCGCATTTGCGCAAATTGCACAAAGCCTCGGGCGGACTGGAACTGCCCTGAAAGAAAGATCGCAGCCATTGGCTGCGATCTTTTTTATTGCCTGCGGATCAATACAAAACGCCATCGAGAATTTCATAAACGATCCCGGTGCCCACCGCGATCAGTACAATATCGCCCCCCGCCCGGCGCCATTCGTAGCCCGGATACACCGGCAAACGACCTAACGCCCGATTATCCAGACGCTCGCCGTAATAGCCGTGCGGCAACGGTCGGCCACGTTCCAGATGAATCCCCGGCGGCGGCGGTGCACCGCGCATGAAGTAGCCATGATTGTCACGAATGGTCTGGCGCACCGGCCCGAAGTCACGGGGCGGCGGGCCGCCACGGTGATCGTTGTGCGGGCCACGGTGATCGTCGCCACGATTATCGTAATGGCCCTGCTGCGGGCCGCCGTGGTCGTGATCATCGCGCGGGTCGGCGCTGGCCAGCAGCGGCGTCGCGCTGATCATCAGCACGCCCAGTCCGGCAATCAGACGTTTCGGCATTTTCATCGGGTCTTTCCTCACAGCACAAACAGCAAAAAGGGCCTCAGAACGTAGTTCTGAAGCCCTCGGTCTTGCTGGATTAGTCTGTGCTTTGAGGGGCTAATTCCTCTGTATCAGGAACTTTACCTTCAGCTGACGCGGGCCTTACGCACGCCTTCAGACAGTGCCGAGCACAGGCTCAACACACCGTCGACGGCTTGCGCCGGCGTGGTCGCATTAGCGATGTGATCGATCAATGCCGAACCCACCACAACACCGTCGGCCAGACGCGCGATGGATGCCGCTTGCTCCGGGGTTCGGATACCGAAACCGATGCTGATCGGCAAATCGGTATGACGACGCAGACGAGTCACCGCCTCTTCAACATGTTCAAGCGTTGCAGCGCCAGCACCGGTCACACCGGCCACCGACACGTAATAAACGAAACCGGAGCTGCCATTGAGCACTTTCGGCAGACGCGCATCGTCGGTGGTCGGCGTGGTCAGGCGGATGAAGTCCAGACCGGCAGCCTGTGCCGGGTCGCACAGCTCAGCGTTGTGCTCAGGCGGCATGTCGACCACGATCAGCCCATCGACACCGGCCTCTTTCGCCTCAGCAATGAAGCGCGGCACGCCGTACATGTGAATCGGGTTGAAATAGCCCATCAGCACCAGCGGCGTGTCGCTGTTGCCTTCACGAAATTCGCGAACCATTTGCAGGGTTTTCACCAGGTTCTGCTTGGCACCCAAGGCACGGATGTTCGCCAGTTGAATCGCCGGGCCATCGGCCATCGGGTCGGTGAACGGCATACCCAGCTCGATCACGTCGGCGCCAGCGCCCGGCAAACCTTTGAGGATCGCCAGCGAAGTGTCGTAGTCCGGGTCACCGGCGGTAACGAAGGTCACCAGCGCGGCCCGGTTCTGTTCTTTGAGGTCGGCAAAACGGGTTTGCAGGCGGCTCATCAGTGTTTCTCCTGCTTCGACTGTTCCATATGGTGCATGACGGTTTGCATGTCTTTGTCGCCACGGCCGGAGAGGTTGACCACCATCAGGTGATCCTTAGGCAGCTTCGGCGCACGTTTGAACACTTCAGCCAAGGCGTGAGCGCTTTCCAGTGCCGGAATGATCCCTTCCAGACGGCAGCATTTGTGGAACGCGTCGAGGGCTTCGTCGTCGGTCACCGAGGTGTATTGGACGCGACCGATGTCATGCAACCATGCGTGTTCCGGGCCGATGCCTGGGTAATCGAGGCCGGCGGAAATCGAGTGGGCGTCGATGATCTGGCCGTCGTCGTCCTGCAGCAGGAAGGTGCGGTTGCCGTGCAACACACCCGGAACGCCGCCATTAAGGCTCGCCGCGTGCTTGCCGGTTTCGATGCCGTAACCCGCCGCTTCAACGCCGATGATCTCAACGCTTTTGTCATCAAGAAACGGGTGGAACAGGCCCATCGCATTGGAACCGCCACCGATGCACGCCACCAGGCTGTCCGGCAGGCGACCTTCTTGCGCCTGCAACTGATCGCGGGTTTCCTTGCCGATCACGGCCTGGAAGTCGCGAACCATCGCCGGATAAGGGTGCGGGCCGGCCACGGTGCCGATCAGGTAGAAGGTGCTGTCGACGTTGGTCACCCAGTCGCGCAGGGCTTCGTTCATCGCGTCTTTCAGGGTGCCGGTGCCGGCCACCACCGGAATCACTTCAGCGCCCAGCAGCTTCATGCGGAAGACATTGGCCTGCTGACGTTCGATGTCAGTGGTGCCCATGTAGATCACACAGTCCAGACCGAAACGTGCCGCAACAGTGGCAGTGGCCACGCCGTGCATGCCGGCGCCGGTCTCGGCGATGATGCGTTTCTTGCCCATGCGCCGCGCCAGCAGGATCTGGCCGATGCAGTTGTTGATCTTGTGCGCGCCGGTGTGGTTCAGCTCTTCGCGCTTGAGATAAATCTTGGCGCCGCCGCAGAACTCGGTCAGGCGCTCAGCGAAATACAGCGGGCTCGGACGTCCGACGTAGTCACGCTGGAAGTAGGCCAATTCTTCTTTGAATGCCGGATCTTCCTTGGCCGCTTCGTATTCGCGGGCCAGATCGAGGATCAACGGCATCAGGGTTTCTGCCACGTAGCGGCCACCGAACGAGCCGAACAGGCCGTTATCGTCCGGGCCGTTACGCAGATCAGAGGTGTTCGAAGTCTGGGTCATGGGTTGCTCCAGGTGAATTCGGGTCAAGAGACAATGACGACCACTCTACCCCTGACCTTCCAGGCTGAAAACCGATAAGATCGCCACAACCTGTCAGGAAAACTCACAGATACCATGAGCCACGACCTTCCCCCGCTGAACGCCTTGCGCGCGTTCGAAGCGACCGCCCGGCTGAACAGCGTCAGCCAGGCTGCCGAGCAGCTGCACGTTACCCATGGCGCAGTCAGTCGTCAGCTCAAGGTGCTGGAAGAGCATCTAGGCGTCAGTCTGTTCGTCAAGGACGGGCGTGGCTTGAAACTCACAGATGCCGGTGTGCGTTTACGCGATGCCAGTGGCGAGGCGTTCGACCGCTTGCGCAGCGTTTGTGCAGAGCTGACGCAAAGCACCGCTGATGCGCCGTTCGTCCTGGGTTGCTCTGGAAGTCTGTTGGCCCGCTGGTTCATTCCGCGTCTGGGGCGATTGAATGCTGATCTGCCGGATTTGCGTCTGCACCTGTCTGCGGGCGAAGGCGATCTCGATCCCCGTCGTCCAGGACTGGATGCCTTGCTGCTATTCGCCGAGCCACCTTGGCCGGCAGACATGCAGGTTTACGAATTGGCAGCAGAACGCATTGGTCCGGTGATGAGCCCGCTGTTCAGCGGCTATCAGCGCCTGGAAACCGCGCCAGCCTCAGCGTTGCTCAATGAACCGCTGCTGCACACTACTTCACGCCCGCAAGCCTGGCCGAGCTGGGCGCAACAGAACGCACTCGACGCAAAAGCGTTGAGGCTAGGGCAAGGTTTCGAGCATTTGTATTACTTGCTGGAAGCAGCAGTGGCAGGCCTTGGCGTGGCAATCGCGCCTGAGCCGCTGGTGACGGAAGATTTGAAGGCCGGTCGCCTGGTTGCGCCATGGGGCTTCCGTGAAACCCCGGCGCAACTGGCGTTGTGGCTACCCAAGCGCGCCGCAGACGGGCGCGCCCGGCAACTGGCGCTATGGCTCAAGAACGAGCTGCGCCAGATGGATCACTCGCCGCGCTTGAACAGCAAGTAAGCCGCAAGCAGACCGATCGCACCGACCGCCACACCGGCCGTCGTCCACGGATGCTCCTGGGCGTAATCACGGGTGGCAATCCCGGTTTCGCGGGTTTTCACTTTGACTTCTTCATAGGCATCGCTGAGCAAGTGACGCGAATGTTTCAGCGCGCTCTCGGCATTGCTTTTCAGCGCCTTGAGGGTCTTGCGCGACTCGTCCGAAGCGTCGTCCTTCAGGCTTTCCAACGATTTGAGCAGACTCTCGATCTCGGCTTCCATGCTTTGCAACGAGGCTTTACGTAAAGAGGTGTTGGCCATGGTGGCTCTCCTGCATTGGTGATGAGTGGCGTGTGTTGGTTGGGACTTCAGCGGTTTGAGAAAGTGCAGAAAATCTGAACTTCGCCTGCGCAAAGCCGCCAAAATCAACAGTGCAGATTCACTGCTAGTCTCAATTCCACACGCCCAAGGAGATCGTTATGAGTGACCATCACACGTACAAGAAAGTCGAGCTGGTCGGTTCGTCCACCAGCAGCATCGAAGACGCCATCAACAACGCAATTGCTGAAGCGAACAAGACCATTCGCAACCTGGAATGGTTTGAAGTCACCGAAACCCGTGGCCATATCGAAAACGGTAAGGCTGCGCACTTCCAAGTGACACTCAAAATCGGCTTCAAGATTGCCAGCAGCTGAGTTTGGTCTAGTCTTCTGAACTTGCGCGCTGGCCGAGTGCCATAGGAATGGCAAAGCGCTACAGGGTGGCTGCATCGGGTGGATGACCTGATGCCCGCCTCTTTAAATCCGACCAGGGAGTGCGACCGATGAAGAAGTTCATGTTGGCAGTAGGTTTGTTGAGCCTTGCGGGTGGTGCGTTTGCTGCCGGCAAGCCATGTGAAGAGCTGAAAAGCGAGATTGCGGCGAAGCTGGATGCCAAGGGCGTTTCCGGGTATTCGCTGGAGATTGTCGATAAGGGCGCAGCGGCTGGCGGCGACGTCGTCGGTACCTGCGAAGGCGGAACCAAGGAAATCGTCTACAAGCGCGGTTGATTGCGCCTGAAATACAAAAAGCCGACGTGAAGGCGTCGGCTTTTTTGTGTCTGAAAGTTTTGTGGTGTGTTTGAGATTGATCCCCCTCACCCCAGCCCTCTCCCCCAGAGGGGCGAGGGGGAAAGGGAGCAGATCGGGGGCTGTTCAAAACCTGAGTTCGACTCGATATTTCAGGTCGATGTTGGGCGTAAGAACACCTCGGTCAGTCCCCTCTCCCTCCGGGAGAGGGCTAGGGTGAGGGTGCCTTTCAGCCCTTCATAACCTGCGCCAACAACTCGTACGAATGCACACGATCAGCGTGTTCATACAAATCGCTGGTAAAAATCAGCTCATCCGCCTGCGTCTGCTCAATCAGCACCTCCAGCTTCGCGCGGATCTTCTGCGGGCCACCCACCATCGCCAGTCCAAGGAAATCCCCCACCGCCTCACGCTCATGCGGTAGCCACAGCCCGTCCATGGTTTTCACCGGCGGACGCTGCACCAGGCTCTGCCCACGCATCAACGCGAGAATGCGTTGGTACACCGAAGTCGCCAGGTAATCGGCTTGCTCATCGGTGTCCGCTGCCACCAAAGGCACGCCGAGCATCACATACGGTTTGTCGAGCACCGCCGAAGGCTTGAAGTGATTGCGATAAACGCGGATCGCCTCGTGCATGAAACGTGGGGCGAAATGCGAGGCGAAGGCGTAGGGCAAACCACGTTCGCCAGCCAATTGCGCGCTGAACAGGCTGGAACCCAGCAGCCAGATCGGCACATTGGTGCCGGTGCCCGGCATGGCAATCACGCGCTGATCCGGGGTACGCGGGCCGAGGTAGCGCACCAGTTCGGCGACGTCTTCGGGGAAATCATCGGCGCTGCCGGAACGCTCGCGGCGCAAGGCCCGGGCGGTCATCTGATCGGAGCCCGGCGCACGGCCCAGGCCGAGGTCGATACGACCCGGATACAGGCTTTCGAGGGTGCCGAACTGTTCAGCGATCACCAGCGGCGCATGGTTGGGCAGCATCACGCCGCCGGAGCCAACGCGTATGGTCGACGTTCCGCCCGCCAGATAGCCCAGCAAAACCGAGGTCGCGGAACTGGCGATGCCGTCCATGTTGTGGTGTTCTGCCACCCAGAACCGCGTGTAGCCGAGTTTTTCGACATGCTGCGCCAGATCCAGCGAGTTGCGCAGCGACTGCGCCGGGCTGCCGTTCTCGCGCACCGGCACCAGATCGAGGGTGGAAAATTTTACGTCGGACAGTTGCTTCATAAACCTGCGTCTCCGAGTCGGGAGGCAGGTTGTTGATACGAACGAAAACCTGCCGAATTCATAAGCGTGTTTTATGCAATGAGGGCATATACCCGAGTTTCAATAGCGGCGATGAAATTTCCTACTAAAAAAGTCAACGATTCAGTCGGGCTGAACTTTGTTCCGGCGTCTATCCTCAGAAGCCTTGCTAGTAAAAACCACGACGACGCGGCGTTTCCGCGTCAGATCTTGAGGAGGCAGACATGGCTATCGTGAAGAAAGCATCGGCACATTGGGCAGGTGATCTGAAAACCGGTATCGGCTCGATTTCCACTGAAACCGGCGTACTCAGAGAAGCTCCCTACGGTTTCAAGGCGCGCTTCGAAGGCGGCAAGGGCACCAACCCGGAAGAACTGATCGGCGCGGCGCATGCCGGCTGTTTTTCCATGGCGTTTTCGATGATTCTCAGCGATGCAGGCCTGAAGGCCGACAGCATTGATACTCAGGCTGAAGTGACCCTCGATCAGGTTGACGGCGGGTTCGCGATCACCGCAGTGAAGCTGATCCTCAAGGCGAAAATCCCGGGTGCGACGCAGGCGCAGTTTGAGGAGCTGAGCAACAAGGCCAAGGAAGGGTGCCCTGTATCGAAAGTGCTGAATGCGAAGATCACCCTCGAGGCTTCGCTGGTCAGTTGATTCGGCGCTGGCTGATCTGGCGCCTTCGCGAGCAGGCTCGCTCCCACAGGGATTCGTGTGGCACACAGTTCCAATGTGGGAGCGAGCCTGCTCGCGAAGGCGATTTCAAAATCAACACAAGGTTTGAAACCTTCAGCACAACTTGTGAGCGAAGGCAGAACCCTCGCTGTCAAAATATGATCGAATACACGACAGCAGCTTCAGCGCACGCCCGTGCGCGCTGCCTCAGGGAGCTTCACTCATGAAACGTATTGGCTTGGCGATCCTCTGCAGTGCACTGGCCACCTCGGTAATTGCGGCACCCAAAGACTGCGAAGAACTGAGAAAAGAAATCGAAATCAAGATCCAGGCCAAAGCCGTACCCTCATACACGCTGGAAATCGTCAGCAAGGAAGAGGCGGCCAAACACGACATCGCCATGGTGGTGGGTTCGTGTGAGAACGGCACCAAAGCGATCATCTATCAGAAAAACGACTCCTGATAACGCTTAAGGCACGCAATTGATCTGCCGTTCTTCGGCAACGATCTGCCCCTGACGATTGATCAACCGGGCGCTTGGCGTGAAGGCCAGCGACCGTGCTTCGAGCCGGTAACGTTGCCCGGCTTCGAAGTGGTCATAAGGCACGGTCATGTAGCACAGGCGTTCCTGCGGGTCGGTTTCCATTCCCTGACCGCCGCCGAAGATCTCGAAATCAAAGCGAACCGTCAGTTCATGACTGCCCGGCGCGACCTGAAAAAAGCGCCCGTCCTGCAGGCGCACATTGTCCAGCCGTTCCGCCATCAGCACTTTGCCACCGGGTGTCGGCATCGCAAAGTCGACCCAGGCTTTGCCGGGATCCGCAGCTGGCAGCGGGCTCTGACAGCCGGCAAGCAGACTTGCAGCGAGCAACAACGTCAACCTGCGCATGATCAAATGTCCTGTGATTTGGACATCCAGCATACCGCCGATCAGGTCTTCTGGCAGCCCGCCGGTGTGCCCTGCCCAACGACTTTGCGCTGCTCATCATAAAGCTTGGCCCAAGGCCGGAAACCGATGCTGCCCGCCTGCAACTGATAACGCTGGCCGGCATTGAAATCCTTGAATTTCACGTTCAACTGGCAATCGCGCCACAGCGGCTCGGCATCAGGACCGATATTGGTCGCCTCTACCGGGAATTGATAACGCACCTTCAACTCATGGCTGCCGGGCTGCACTTCAAAGTAGCGTTTGTCGGCGGTCGTCTGGGTATCGACCTGCAGCGCTTGCAGCGCCGTGTCCTGTTGCCGGGCATCGAGATCAATCCAGGCTTGCGAGGGATCAGGGTCGGGTATTCCGAATCCGGCACAACCGGCCAGCGTCAGCAGGCCTCCTGACAGCATCAACATGCGCATAGCGGTGCTCCTTTAGGCGGGATAGTCTTGCGGGCAGACTCTCCGGGGGATTTCTTATTTTGAGCAGGCCGTTTCCAAGCCTTGGGTTACTTGATCGCGTTTTTCGGATTTTGTTTCCGGGTGTGTTGTTTTTGTTGCTCAACGGTTGCGCCAGCGTCAGCTATTACGCTCAGTTGGCCAGCGGTCAGCTGCAATTGCTGCGGGCGCGCGAGCCTGTGGAAAAGGTAATCAACGATCCGGGCCGCGATGCCACACTGCGTGCTCACCTGGCGCAATCGCAAAAGGCCCGCGCCTTTGCCAGCGAGCATCTGCACTTGCCGGACAACCAGAGCTATCGCCTGTACGCCGACATCCATCGACCGTATGTGGTGTGGAATGTGTTCGTGACTCAGGAGTTCTCCCTGACGCCGCAGAACCATTGCTTCCCGATTGCCGGCTGCGTGGCCTATCGCGGTTACTACAGCCAGAGCGCCGCACGCGGCGAAGCGGCGATCCAGCGCTTGCAGGGCATGGACGTTGCGATTGGCGGCGTTGAGGCTTACTCGACACTGGGCTGGTTCAACGATCCGATTCTCAATTCGATGATGGGCTGGGGCGATGAACGCTTGGCCACGCTGATCTTTCATGAACTGGCGCATCAACGCTTCTATGTAAAGGACGACACCGAGTTCAACGAGTCTTTTGCCACGTTTGTCGAGCAGGAAGGCACACGGCAGTGGCGGGCGTTTCGTGGGTTGCCGGCGGACACCGACTCACGGCTGAAGCAGCGTGATCAGTTTATTGAATTGGTCCTCAATACTCGTTCACGGCTGGAAAAACTGTATGCCCAGCCATTGCCGGTTGAGCAAATGCGTGAACGCAAAGCAGCGGAGTTCGAGCAGTTTCGCCGGGACTATCGGGTGAAGCGAGACACCCAGTGGGCTGGGGACAAGCGTTACGACGCTTGGGTGAATGCGCCGCTGAACAATGCGCGGTTGTTGCCGTTCGGGCTTTATGACCAATGGGTGCCGGCGTTTGCGGCGTTGTTCAAAAAGGTCGGGGGGGATTGGCTGAGGTTTTATGCGCAGGTTGAGAAGTTGGGGGAGCTGCCGGTGGCTGAGCGTAAGGCGGCGCTGAAAGCGTTGGCAAAATCCTGATTTCGCATGGGCTGAACCGGCCCCTTCGCGAGCAAGCTCGCTCCCACAGGGGGAATGCGTTCCAAATGTGGGAGCGAGCTTGCTCGCGAAGGCTATTTCATCAGCGCTGCAGGAATGCCTGATGCAACGCGTCCAGCGTTTCAAAGTGATAAGCCGGCGCCTCGGCATTCAACTCTTCAAAACTGCCAAATCCATAGCCCACTGCTGCCGCATCCAGCCCATTGCTGCGCGCCCCGATCAGATCGTGCTTGCGGTCACCGATCATCAGCGTATCCGCCGGATCCAGCCCTTCTTCCTTGATCAAATGCGCAATCAGCTCGACCTTGTTGGTCCGCGTGCCATCCAGTTCGCTGCCATAGATCACCTTGAAATGCCGGGCGAAATCGAAGTGCCGCGCGATCTCGCGGGCGAATTCCCATGGCTTCGAGGTGGCGATATACAGCTGCCGTCCCTGCCCGCTCAGGGTTTCCAATAAAGGCGTGACACCCTCAAAAACGCGGTTCTCGTACAGGCCCGTCACCTTGAAACGCTCACGATAGAAGTTCACCGCCTGCCACGCCTTGGCCTCGTCAAACTCATAGAACTGCATGAACGCCTGCAATAGTGGCGGACCGATGAAGTGTTCCAGCCTGGTCAGATCCGGCTCATCGATACCGAGTCTGGCGAGGGCGAACTGGATGGAACGGGTGATGCCCTCACGCGGGTCGGTCAGAGTGCCATCGAGGTCGAACAGTACGGTTTGGTAATGCATGAGAAATCCTGAGCGGGTGTAAGGCGATTCAGAGCTGGTCGTAGCCTTCGGCCAGATGCAGGTCCTTGAGCTTCACGTAGTTCGCGGCGCTGTAAGTGAAGAAGGCTTTTTCCTTGTCGGTGAGTTCTCGCACCTGTTTTACCGGGCTACCCACATACAGGAAGCCACTTTCAAGGCGCTTGCCCGGGGGCACCAGGCTACCGGCGCCGATGATCACGTCATCCTCGACCACCGCACCGTCCATGACGATGCTGCCCATGCCGATCAATACGCGGCTACCGACTGTGCAGCCGTGAAGCATGACTTTGTGGGCAATGGTCACGTCATCGCCGATCAGCAGCGGGAAGCCGTCGGGGTTGAACGGGCCGGCGTGGGTGATGTGCAGCACGCAGCCGTCCTGGACGCTGGTGCGCGCACCGATGCGGATGCGGTGCATATCACCACGGATCACGGTCAGCGGCCAGACAGAGCTGTCTTCACCGATTTCGACGTCGCCGATAACCACCGCCGAGGCGTCGACAAACGCGCCTTTGCTCAGGCTGGGGGTGTGATTCTGGTACTTGCGAACGGACACGATAATTTCTCTCTCTGTCGCCGATAGCTGCGGTGAATCCCGATTGTAATTAAGATGGGGCAATGTTTCCCCAGCCAAGGTGCCAACCGTGAGCGTGAACAACCCTCTTCTGCAGTCCTACGACCTGCCACCGTTCTCCACGATACGTGCCGAACACGTCCTGCCCGCCATCGAAACGATCCTGGCCGACAACCGCGCCGCCATCGCCGAAATCCTCAAGACCCAAGTCCAGAACCCGACCTGGGCCGGCCTGGTACTGGCGATGGACGAACTCAATGACCGCCTCGGCGCTGCCTGGAGCCCGGTCAGCCACCTCAATGCCGTGTGCAACAGCGCCGAACTGCGTGAAGCCTACGAGTCGTGCCTGCCAGCACTGAGCGCCTACTCCACCGAGATGGGCCAGAACCGCGAACTGTTCCAGGCCTATGAGGCACTGGCCAACAGTCCGGAAGCCGCCAATTTCGACGTGGCGCAAAAGACTATTCTGGAACACGCCCTGCGTGACTTCCGTCTGTCGGGTATCGACTTGCCGGAAGCCGAGCAAAAGCGCTATGCCGAAGTGCAGAGCAAACTCTCCGAGCTGGGCAGCCGCTTCTCCAACCAGCTGCTCGACGCCACGCAGGCGTGGACCAAGCACGTCAGCGACGAAGCCGCCCTCGCCGGCCTGACCGATTCGGCCAAGGCGCAAATGGCGGCCGCCGCGCAAGCCAAAGGCCTCGACGGCTGGCTGATCACCCTGGAATTCCCGAGCTACTACGCGGTGATGACCTACGCGCAAGATCGTGCGCTGCGTGAAGAAGTCTATGCTGCCTACTGCACCCGCGCCTCGGATCAAGGCCCGAACGCCGGTCAGAACGACAACGGCCCGGTGATGGAAGAAATCCTCGACCTGCGTCAGGAACTGGCCAGACTGCTGGGTTTCGCCAGTTTCTCCGAGCTGAGCCTGGCCACCAAAATGGCTGAATCCAGCGACCAGGTGCTGAGCTTCCTGCGCGATCTGGCCAAGCGCAGCAAACCGTTCGCTGAGCAGGATCTGCAACAGCTGCGCGCCTACGCCGCCGAACAGGGCTGCGCCGATCTGCAAAGCTGGGACAGCGGTTTCTACGGCGAAAAGCTACGTGAACAACGCTACAGCGTCGCCCAGGAAACCCTGCGCGCCTACTTCCCGATCGATAAAGTCCTCGGCGGTCTGTTCGCCATCGTTCAGCGTCTGTACGGCATCGAGATCGCCGAACAGAAAGGCTTCGACACCTGGCACCCGGACGTGCGCCTGTTCGAGATCAAGGAAAACGGTCAGCACGTCGGCCGCTTCTTCTTCGATCTCTATGCCCGCGCCAACAAGCGTGGCGGTGCCTGGATGGACGGCGCTCGCGATCGGCGTCGTACCGTCGACGGCGTGCTGCAAAGTCCGGTGGCCAATCTGGTGTGCAACTTCACCCCGGCCGACAGCGGCAAACCTGCGCTGCTGACCCACGATGAAGTGACTACGCTGTTCCACGAATTCGGGCATGGCCTGCATCACCTGCTGACCCGCGTTGATCACGCCGGTGTTTCCGGCATCAACGGCGTGGCATGGGACGCGGTCGAGCTGCCAAGCCAGTTCATGGAAAACTGGTGCTGGGAGCCGGAAGGCCTCGCGCTGATTTCCGGTCACTATGAAAGCGGCGAGCCGCTGCCCCAGGACCTGCTGGAAAAAATGCTCGCGGCGAAAAACTTCCAGTCCGGCCTGATGATGGTCCGTCAGCTGGAGTTCTCGCTATTCGACTTCGAACTGCACGCCACCCACGGTGACGGCCGCAGCGTTGCGCAGGTGCTCGAAGGCGTGCGTGACGAGGTGTCGGTAATGCGTCCGCCGGCTTACAACCGCTTCCCGAACAGCTTTGCGCACATCTTCGCCGGTGGTTACGCGGCGGGTTACTACAGCTACAAGTGGGCTGAAGTACTCTCGGCCGATGCCTTCTCGAAATTCGAAGAAGACGGCGTGCTCAACGCTGAAACCGGTCGCGCCTTCCGCGAAGCGATTCTGGCGCGCGGCGGTTCGCAGGCGCCGATGGTGCTGTTCGTCGACTTCCGTGGCCGTGAGCCATCGATTGACGCACTCTTGCGCCACAGCGGCCTGAGTGAGGACGCGGCAGCATGAGTGACGGGCCTGTGATTACCAAGAAACGCTTTATCGCCGGGGCGGTCTGCCCGGCGTGCAGCGAGCCGGACAAGTTGATGATGTGGAACGAGGACAGCGTGCCGCACCGCGAATGTGTGGCCTGCGGTTACTCGGACACGCTCAACGAGCAAGGGCTGTCTGTGCCGAAAGAACTGGGCACGCGGGTCAATACCAGCGCGCTGAACAAACCGGCGCCGGACAAGACCGTGCAGGCGGTGCAGTTTTTTCCCAATCCGAAACTGAAAAAGTAGCCTGACCAGCCAGAGTGAGCCGTTACTACCTCGCACCGAATCAGCGGTGCGAGGTGGTATCTATGTAATGCCTTGTCCTTGCGCTTTCTCCGTAGGCTGAATTTTTTCAACCTGTGGTCAAGGAAGACGCGATGCCCCCTACCAATCCTCTGCTACAACGCTGGCAGCTGCCGGCCTGGTCCGACGTAAAGGCCGAGCACCTGGTACCCGCCATCGATGCCATCGTGACCGATAACCAGCGGATCATCGCCGAAGTGATCGCCACCCAGACCGACCACCCCAATTGGGATGATCTGGTGGTAGCCGTCGCTGAAGCCGATGCACGGCTCGCTGAAACCATGGGCTTGATCGACGTGCTCTCGACGGTCAAAAGTGCCGATGTCGACTGGGTCGAGCAAAACGCCCTGTGCAGCATTACTGCGGCCCGTTATCGGGTGCAGAAGTCTGCCAACCTGGCGCTCTATCACGCCTATCAACGTCTGCAGCGGAGTTCGATCGCCGCCAGCTTCGATGACTTTCGCAAAGCGTCGTTGGCCAAGACCCTGCGCGCTTTTC
Source organism: Pseudomonas viridiflava (assembly GCF_900582195.1). GTDB lineage: Bacteria > Pseudomonadota > Gammaproteobacteria > Pseudomonadales > Pseudomonadaceae > Aquipseudomonas. The sequence continues at coordinate 759,684 of NZ_UTHA01000001.1, read as the reverse complement.
GTCTGTCGGGTATCGAATTGCCAGCCGAACAGCGACAGCGATTAACCGCGATAAACCTCGACATCGAGCTTCAGGAGCAATTGTTCCAGGCCAATCTGGAGCGCAGCAATGCCGCCTGGAGCAAGCAGATTGACCAAGCGGCGATGCTCGACGGCTTGTCGGCCGCGTTCAAGGACCAGCTGGCGCTCAACGCGCGTCGAACGGGAAAAAGCGGCTGGTTGCTGACGCTGGATCGAAACGCTTACGAATACATCATGAAAAATGCGCGACACCGAAATTTGCGTGAAGAGTATTTCCGCGCTTATTGCACCCGGGCCTCGGATCAAGCACCCCATGCTCCTCGGTTCGACAACGGCCCGGTCTTGAAAAAGTTACTCGGGTTACGCCATGAAAAAGCCGGGCTGCTGGGGTTCGAGAGCTTTGCCCACCTGCGGCTTTCAAATCACATGGCCACCTCGCCTACTCAGGTCGAACGTTTTTTAAAACAACAGATCGAGCAAACCCGCGCCGCACTGGATGAGGACCTGCAGGCGCTGCGAGCATTCGCCGCAACGCAGGGCGTCGCAGAACTGCAGGCCTGGGATTTCGAGTTTTTTGCCGAGCAACTACGCCAGCAACGCTCGGCGAGCACACTGAAAGAACTTCGCGAGTATTTTCCGCTGGATGAAACGCTGCGCCGATTCTGCCAGTTCAATGAATACGTGTTCGGTATCAAACTGGCCGAGCGACAAGACCTCAGCCATTGGCACGAGGAGGTGCGGCTGTTGGAAGTCAGCGAGTACGATCAGGTGATGGGGTACATCTACTTTGATCCGTTTCATCGCGAAGACGCCCCCGACTTTGCCTTGACCAATACCGTGCGCAACCGACGAATCAATGCCGAGGGCCGGCCGGCCCTGCCGATCGCCATCCTTCACTGCAACTTCCCGCCCGCGACCAGCGAGCATCCCTGCCTGCTTTCACATAAAGACCTGCGCGTGCTTCTCCATGAGTTCGGGCATTGCCTGCAACAGGTGCTGACCCGCTCGCCCCACCACAACCTGTCGGGTATCTCGCAACTGGGGCGGGATACCGCTGAGTTTGCCGGACAATTGTTCGAACAATTAAGCCTTTCAGAGGAGCTGCTTCAGTGGCTGTCAGCACACTACAAAACCCGCGCGCCGCTAAGCCGCACCCGGCTCACGTCAGCGCTGGCCGCGATCGCGACGCACACCAGTCGCGAAACCGCCACGCTGCTGCTTGAGTCGTTACTCGATCTTGAATTGCACCGCAGCGAGGAAAATGGCCGAAACGCGCAATCGTGCTTCGAAGCTGTGCTGCAACAGATACCGCAGCTGCAATTACCCGCCTATTGCCGCTTTGCCAACAGTTTCGATTATCTGGTGACCGGTTACGAAGCCTCGGTTTACGCCTACAAGTGGTCAGGCGTATTGGCCAGCAAAGCGTTCAAGCGCTTTGAGCGTGATGGAGTATTCAATACGCACACCGGCCGGGAACTGCGTGAAGCGTTCTTCTCCGGGGATTGGATTTCGCTGCTCAGCGCGCTGGAGACCTTTACAGGTCAGCCGGTAGCTGCCGATCTGGCAGCGCAACCGGACTGACGCGCCGATCACTCAATGTGCGCGGACTTGAACCAGCTTTTCATCGAACAGGTGGCGAAAGCACTGGTACTGCAATCGCCATTGACCAACGCCGTGCGCATTTTTTCGACATCCACCTGCGTCATGTAACGCACCCCGTCCTTGAAATGAATACTGTCGCCAAAACCGCCTTGGGTCATCTCGCTCAAGGCATCCTCTTTGCTCCACCCCTGAATCACCACTCGATACATCGCCGCCATCAGGCCGGTACGGTCAGAACCGTGCTTGCAATGCATCAGCACCGGGCCATTGACTTCGGCAGCCTGAATAGCCCGCAGGGTCTTGAGTACATCGGCGTCATCAACGTGATTGGTGCGATAGGGAAGTTGCACCTGATGAATGCCGGAGTCAGACAACCAGTCGTCCGCTTCCGGCAGAAAGTTGATCACCGTGGCGACCTTGAGACTTTTCAGCAGCGGCACCGCGCCGTCATCCGGCAAGGCGCTGCGATAGAGCTTTGGCGACAGCTGGAACAGGTTGTATTGCACTTCGACCGGTTGCGCCCACTCAGTCGGGCGAACCGTCGATGCCGTTGCCGCCTGGGCCGGTATCCAGGGCAACAGCGCTAAAAACGCCAAACACAACGCAGGGAAAGAACGCACTCGGGACATGCTGGTTTTACCGTGTCGGGATTCATCGATGAGGGGAGACGCAGCTTCGGCGAGGGGCGGTCAAAGCCCTGTTAGGTGCCTGTCAAAGAAACGTGAATCCGAACGTTTTCCATCAGTGCAGCTAAGAAAACCGGCTTTTTTCCGCTGAATCGGTTCATCCGGAAGCTTAGCCTGCTACCATTTGTCACATCATGTTGCAGACGCGTCACCTTTTGCCGGGTCAGAGCGGATCCGTCTCGACGAAAAACCCTCAAGCCGTTCGCAGAAACGGCTATCCCCTAATGCCTGATGAGGTTCACCAATGTCTGATGCAGATCGAGACAACCCGCGGCGTGAGTTTTTGCGCAAATCCCTGACCCTGATTCCAGTGGTCACCCTGGCCGGCACCGGGCTGGGCAGCAGCGTCCTGCAAGCCGCCCCCGAAGCCGAACCAGTTGCGCCCGCGCCACAACCGGTTCGTGCTGACGCCAATGCTTACCAACCGAGCTATTTCACCGCCGAAGAATGGGCGTTCATCAATGCCGCCGTCGCGCAGTTGATCCCCAACGATGCCCAAGGCCCGGGCGCGCTGGAAGCCGGTGTGCCGGAATACATCGATCGGCAGATGAACACGCCGTACGCCGCCGGTGCCCTTTGGTACATGCAAGGCCCGTTCAATGCCGACGCCGCGCCGGAAATGGGTTGGCAGAGCAAACTGGTGCCCAAAGAAATCTATCGACTCGGCATCGCTGCCACGGATCAGTGGGCAAAATCCCTCAACGGTAAGGTATTTGCTGAGCAAGACAGCGCTACCCGAGACGATTTGCTCAAGCAACTCGAAGCCGGCAAGCCGCAATTCGACGCGGTTCCAGCGAAGATTTTCTTCAATCTGCTGCTGCAAAACACCAAGGAAGGGTTCTTCTGCGACCCGATCCATGGCGGCAATAAAGGCATGGTCGGCTGGACCATGATCGGCTTCCCCGGCGCCCGCGCCGATTTCATGGATTGGGTGGAACGCAACGAGCAATACCCCTTCCCGGCAGTTTCGATTCGCGGCGAGAGGGCGTAAGCATGGCAACGGTAATGAAGAAGGTTGATGCAGTCATCGTCGGTTTCGGCTGGACCGGCGCGATCATGGCCAAAGAGCTGACCGAAGCGGGTCTCAACGTGCTGGCGCTGGAACGCGGGCCGATGCAGGACACTTACCCCGATGGCAACTATCCCCAGGTGATCGACGAACTCACCTACAGCGTGCGCAAAAAACTCTTTCAGGACATCTCCAAAGAGACCGTCACCATCCGTCACAGCGTCAACGACATCGCCCTGCCGAACCGCCAGTTGGGCGCGTTCCTGCCGGGCAACGGCGTCGGCGGTGCCGGTCTGCACTGGTCGGGCGTGCACTTCCGGGTCGACCCGATCGAGTTGCGCATGCGCAGCCACTACGAAGAGCGCTACGGCAAAAGCTTTATCCCCAAGGACATGACCATCCAGGACTTCGGCGTCAGTTATGAAGAACTGGAACCGTTTTTCGATTTCGCTGAAAAAGTCTTCGGCACCTCCGGCCAGGCGTGGACGGTGAAGGGCCAACTGGTCGGTCAGGGCAAGGGCGGCAACCCGTACGCGCCGGACCGTTCCAACCCGTTTCCACTGGAAGCGCAGAAGAATACGGTTTCCGCACAACTGTTCGGCAAAGCGGCGACAGAGGTCGGCTACAAACCCTACAACCTGCCTTCGGCCAATACGTCGGGGCCGTACACCAACCCCTACGGCGCGCAGATGGGCCCGTGCAACTTCTGCGGTTTCTGCAGCGGCTATGTCTGCTACATGTATTCCAAGGCCTCGCCGAACGTGAACATTCTGCCGGCGCTCAAGCCGCTGCCGAATTTCGAGCTGCGGCCTAACTCGCACGTGCTGCGGGTCAACCTCGACAGCAGCAAATCCAAGGCCACCGGCGTGACCTACATCGACGGCCAGGGCCGCGAGATCGAGCAACCGGCAGATCTGGTGATCCTCGGCGCGTTCCAGCTGCACAACGTGCGTCTGATGCTGCTATCCGGGATCGGCAAACCGTACGACCCGATCAGCGGCGAAGGCGTGGTCGGGCGTAACTTCGCCTACCAGAACATGGCGACCATCAAGGCGTTCTTCGACAAGGACACCCACACCAACAACTTCATCGGCGCCGGCGGCAACGGCGTGGCGCTGGACGATTTCAACGCCGACAACTTCGACCACGGCCCGCACGGCTTCGTCGGCGGCTCGCCGATGTGGGTCAACCAGGCCGGCAGTCGGCCGATTGCCGGCACCTCGAACCCGCCGGGTACACCGGCGTGGGGCAGCGCCTGGAAACGCGCGACCGCCGATTACTACACCCATCAGGTGTCGATGGACGCCCACGGCGCGCATCAGTCCTATCGGGGCAACTACCTCGATCTCGATCCGGTATACCGCGATGCCTACGGCTTGCCGCTGCTGCGAATGACCTTCGACTGGCAGGAAAACGACATCAAGATGAACCGCTTCATGGTCGAGAAAATGGGCAAGGTCGCGGAAGCGATGGGGCCGAAAGCCATTGCAGTGATCGGCAAGAAAGTCGGTGACCACTTCAACACCGCTTCCTACCAGACCACCCACCTCAACGGTGGCGCAATCATGGGCACTGATCCGAAGAAGAGCGCGCTGAACCGCTACTTGCAGAGCTGGGACGTGCACAACGTCTTCGTTCCGGGCGCCTCGGCGTTCCCGCAGGGCCTGGGTTACAACCCGACCGGGCTGGTTGCCGCACTGACCTACTGGTCGGCGAAGGCGATCCGCGAGCAATACCTGAAAAACCCCGGCCCGCTGGTTCAGGCTTAAGGAGCGATGACCATGAAAAATCTCGTTATCGCGACCCTGGCGCTGCTCGGCACTGCTTCCCTCAATGCGGCTGAAGTTGATCAGGCGTTGATCAAACAAGGCGAATACCTGGCCCGCGCCGGTGACTGCGTGGCGTGCCACACCGCCAAGGGCGGCAAACCGTTCGCCGGTGGCCTGCCGATGGAAACGCCGATCGGCACGATCTACTCGACCAACATCACCCCGGACAAGACCGGCGTCGGTGAATACAGCTTCGAGGATTTCGATCAGGCTGTGCGGCATGGCGTCGCCAAAAACGGCAGTACGTTGTACCCGGCGATGCCGTATCCGTCCTACGCCCGAGTCAGCGAAACCGACATGCAAGCGCTGTACGCGTATTTCATGCACGGCGTAGAACCGGTGGCGCAGGAGAACAAGGCCAGTGACATTCCGTGGCCGTTGAGCATGCGCTGGCCGCTGATGGGCTGGCGCTGGATGTTTGCGCCGAAGGTCGAGGACTACAAGGCAACCGGTGACGACGCCGTTATCAGCCGTGGCGCCTATCTGGTCGAAGGCCTCGGCCATTGCGGCGCCTGCCATACGCCACGTGCGCTGACCATGCAGGAAAAATCCCTGAGCGCCGCTGACGGCAAAAACTTCCTCGCCGGCAGTGCGCCGCTGGAAGGCTGGATCGCCAAAAGCCTGCGCGGTGATCACAAGGATGGCCTCGGCAGCTGGAGCGAAGAACAACTGGTGCAGTTCCTCAAGACCGGTCGCAGCGATCGCAGCGCGGTGTTCGGCGGTATGAGCGATGTGGTCACCCACAGCATGCAATACATGACCGACGCCGACCTGACGGCGATTGCCCGCTACCTCAAGTCACTGCCGGCCACCGATCCAAACGACCAGCCGCATCAGTACGACGAGACATCGGCCAAGGCGCTGTGGAACGGGGATGACAGTCAACGCGGCGCCTCGGTGTACATCGACAACTGCGCGGCATGCCATCGCACCGACGGTCACGGCTATACCCGGGTGTTCCCGGCGCTGGCGGGTAATCCGGTGCTGCAATCGGAAGACCCGACTTCGTTGATCCACATCGTGCTCAAGGGCGGCACGCTGCCGGCGACACACACGGCGCCGTCGACCTTCACCATGCCGGGCTTCGCCTGGCGCCTGTCGGATCAGGAAGTGGCGGATGTGGTGAGTTTCATTCGTGGCAGTTGGGGCAACAAGGGCGCGCCGGTCAGCGCCAAGGATGTCGCAGGCTTACGCAGCGATGATATGAAAACTACCTCCACCGATGATCTTGGCCAAGTAACAGAACATCATTAAAAACAGAAACCCTGCATGAACCATTCATGCAGGGTTTTTAGTATGCGTGTACAGCAGCAAACTTTCAGCTTACGGATTGACGATACTGACATAGGCTTTGGCCAATGCAATCAACTTTGCCTTGTCGTCGTTATCAATATCGCCATCACCGTCTACATCTTTCTTGTTGTTGCGAATAGTGAATGTCTTGCCACGGTCGCTGGACACCGCTACCACGTAGATCGAATCGACCAGCCCCTCGGTGGACAGCTCTTCTTCAGCGTTCCAGCCCAGTTCCTTACGTGCCAGTTGCATGGAAACAATAGTATTTGGCTCCGAAGCATTTGGCAGCATCAACTGCAAGAACACACCACGTTGATTGAGATAAGACATGAGTTAAATCCTTTTAATTTAGTTATCGGTCAAGTGCCGATGGAAGTAACCAAGACTATATTCGATAACTTGTCGCGACAACGGGGCATATGTATCTCGGATTGTACTTTGAACTTATATATAAACTTTGCCAGTCTGCAAGTACCCCCCTCGCTGAACGGTACTGGATCACACCGGGCCTACTCAGTTACTGTATGCATATACAGATCAGGAGCCTGCCCAATGATCAATCCTCTACCGCCCCGCGGTCGCGGCACCGCCAGCAACCCGCACAACCGCTTAGCGCCGAACCGTTCGGTGGCCGAGGACGACGGCTGGTATCAGGAAGTGCCGCTGACCCAAGGCACCGAGGTCATGATCGAAACCGCCAAAACCATCATTACCCGCAACACCTCTCCGGATCTGCCCTTCGACCGCTCGGTAAATCCTTATCGCGGTTGCGAACATGGCTGCATTTATTGCTACGCACGGCCCAGCCACGCGTATTGGGACATGTCGCCGGGGCTGGATTTCGAAACGAAGCTGATTGCCAAGACCAACGCCGCCCAAGTGCTGGAAGAACAGCTAGGGAAAAAAGGTTATCAGTGCGCACCGATCAACCTGGGCTCCAATACCGACCCGTATCAGCCGATCGAGCGCGAACACAAAATCACCCGGCAGATCCTCGAAGTGCTGCTGCGCTATAAGCATCCGGTGACCATCGTCACCAAAGGCTCGCTGATCCTGCGCGACCTCGACCTGCTGACCGAGCTGGCACAGCAACGGCTGGTGGCGGTGATGATCAGCCTGACCACGCTGGACGACGAACTCAAACGCATTCTGGAACCGCGCGCTGCTGCACCCAAAGCGCGGTTGCGCGCCATTCGGGTGATGCGCGAGGCCGGCATTCCGGTCGGCGTGCTGTGTTCGCCGATGATTCCGATGATCAACGACAGCGAAATCGAAAGCCTGCTCAATGAAGCGCATGCGGCTGGTGCGCGAAGCGCGGCCTACATGATGCTGCGCCTGCCGCTGGAAGTGGCGCCGCTGTTCGAAGAATGGCTTCAGGCACACTATCCGCAACGCGCCGCACATGTGCTGAGCCTGATCCGCCAGAGCCGGGGTGGGGAGCTCTACGACAGTCGGTTTGGCGCACGTATGCGCGGCGAAGGGGTGTTTGCCGACCTGCTCGCGCAGCGTTTCGCCAAAGCCATCAAGCGTCTTGGCATGAATCATCGCGAAGGCTATAACCTCGATTGCACAGCCTTCTGTCCGCCGGGTCGCCAGATGTCGTTGATTTAGCGACAATTGGCCTATGGTTGAGGGGTTGGAATCCTTCCGCCGAAATCACCCAGTCACGTTTTTTGTGACCTGGAACACACGTTCTAGAGCGTTTGATTCAGTTTGAGTTAAGTTTCGGCGGCTACCTTGTTCATCGAGTGACTGACGGGTCGGGATGACCCGGATGTTTTAAACAGCCACTGGCTTCATACCGGAATACATGGGAACGACTCCCCTAATCCGCCAAAGAGGATGAATCATGAGTGACAAGGATAAACAGCCGTTGGCTGCGTCGGCGCAAACCCCTGAAGCGGAATCCGCCGATGCAGCGCTGCGACAGATCGTAGACGGCTTTTTGCATTTTCATCATGAGGTCTTCCCACAGCAGGAAGAACTCTTCAAGAAACTCGCCACGGCCCAGGCGCCAAAGGCGATGTTCATCACCTGCGCCGACTCGCGCATCGTTCCAGAGCTGATCACCCAGAGCTCGCCGGGCGACCTGTTCGTGACCCGTAACGTCGGCAACGTCGTTCCGCCGTACGGCCAGATGAACGGCGGCGTGTCCACCGCGATCGAATACGCGGTGCTGGCCCTCGGCGTGCAGCACATCATCATCTGCGGCCACTCCGATTGTGGCGCCATGCGTGCGGTGCTCAATCCGGACAGTCTGGAAAAGATGCCGACAGTCAAAGCCTGGCTGCGCCACGCTGAAGTCGCGAAAACCATGGTGCATGACAACTGTCACTGCGCCGACGAAAAAGAAAGCATGCCGATCCTCACCGAGGAAAACGTCATCGCCCAGTTGCAGCACTTGCGTACCCATCCTTCGGTAGCCTCGCGCATGGCGAACGGTCATCTGTTCATCCATGGCTGGGTCTACAACATCGAAACCAGCGAAATCAAAGCTTACGACGCGGATCAGGGACGTTTCCTGCCGCTCGACGGTAGCCATCCGATCCCGGTGGCGACGCCCAAAGCGCGCTTCTAAATCTTCCTAAACATCTGTGTGGTTTGACGCCGGCCGCTGTTTCAGCGGTTCGGCGAAGCCATGCCTGAAGAAAACTTCGGGAGAATCGCCATGCGTGCGGCTCAATTGAAAGCGGTGTTGCCACGGGAGTTGCTCGCTTCAGTGGTTGTGTTTCTGGTCGCCTTGCCGCTGTGCATGGGTATCGCGATTGCGTCAGGTTTGCCCCCGGCCAAGGGTTTGATCACCGGGATCATCGGCGGTCTGGTGGTCGGTTGGCTGGCGGGTTCGCCGCTGCAGGTCAGCGGGCCGGCGGCGGGTCTGGCGGTGTTGGTGTTCGAGCTGGTGCGCCAGCACGGTATCGAGATGCTCGGGCCGATTCTGTTGCTTGCCGGTTTTCTGCAACTGGTGGCCGGGCGCTTGAAACTGGGTTGCTGGTTTCGGGTCACGGCGCCAGCGGTGGTGTACGGGATGCTGGCGGGGATTGGCGTATTGATTGTGCTGTCGCAGGTGCATGTGATGCTTGATGCATCACCGAAGCCCTCGGGGCTGGACAACCTCACGGCATTCCCGGCAGCCGTGGCGCAGGCCTTGCCGTCGTTTGGCTGGCAGGCCGGGCTGCTCGGGCTGTCGACGATTGCGGTGATGTGGCTGTGGGAGAAATTTCGCCCACATTCGTTGCGCTTCGTTCCGGGTGCATTGCTCGGTGTCGGGCTGGCGACAGGCGCGAGTCTGCTGCTGGCGTTGCAGGTGAAACGCGTTGAAGTGCCGGCGAATCTGGCCGAAGCCATTGATTGGCTCAAGCCTGCGGACCTGCTTAGCCTGGCCGACCCGACACTGCTGATCGCCGCCTTCGCCGTGGCGTTTATTGCCAGCGCGGAAACCCTGTTGTCTGCTGCAGCAGTGGATCGCATGCACAGCGGTGTGCGTTCGGATTTCGACCGCGAACTGTCGGCGCAAGGTGTCGGCAATATGCTCTGCGGTCTGCTCGGCGCGCTGCCGATGACCGGGGTGATCGTGCGCAGTTCGGCCAACGTCCAGGCCGGCGCGACCACGCGTTATTCGACGATCTTCCATGGTCTGTGGCTGCTGGCGTTCGTGTTGCTGTTGTCGAGTGTGCTGCAAAGCATCCCGGTGGCAAGTCTGGCAGGTGTGCTGGTGTACACCGGGTTCAAACTTGTCGATCTCAAAGCGTTTCGAGGCTTGGGACGTTATGGGCGTATGCCGATGTTCACCTACGCGGCGACAGCGCTGGCGATCATCTTCACTGACCTGCTGACGGGCGTGTTGATCGGTTTCGGTCTGACGATGTTGAAACTGGCGTTCAAGGCGTCGCGGTTGAAGATCAGCCTGATCGATCTGCCGCAGGATGGTGAGATGGAGTTGCGTCTGGTCGGCGCGGCGACATTCCTCAAGGTGCCGGCGCTGACGCAAGTGCTGGGCAGTATTCCGCAGGGGACGACGGTACATGTGCCGCTCAATAACCTGAGCTACATCGACCATTCGTGTCTGGAGTTGCTGGAAGAGTGGGGCCGGGCGAATGCGGCGAAGGGCTCGAAGCTGTTGATCGAGTCGCGCGGGTTGAAGCGCAGGCTGGAAGGCAGGGTGCGGACCAATACCGGAATCGGTGCGGCCGGCTAAAAACGCCATGTTGCGATAAAACTTGTGGGAGCGAGCTTGCTCGCGAAAGCGGTGTATCAGCCAACAGAGATGTTGAATGATCGACTGCATTCGCGAGCAGGCTCGCTCCCACATTGGATCTATGGCGTATGAGGCTTACGCAGCAGGCTGGTCGAGTTCCAGGCCCACGCCTAGGCGGCGGCCCATGCACGGCCAGCGTTTCCACGCGGCGCCGGTGTCCGGGCTGCTGAGTTTGTCGCGGTAAACCTCTACCGACTCCAGCGCAAAACTTTCATCGTTGAGCATCTCGTCGATGGCGTGATGCACCGCCTCGTCCAGTTGATTGGCAAATTCCTCACCGATCAATTGGTGAGCAATCAAGTTGGCGACCGTCATGTCCAAGGGGATCAGTGGCTGGCCGAAATGCTTGATGTACAGGTCGTTGACCTCTTCGACAAAACGGTGCGCCAGATAGGCTTCGTCGAGCAGGCTGTCCAGGCCAACATGCCCGGCCATGATCGCCGGCGGCTGGAGGAAATACTGCTCGGCGATTTTCAGCACCGGTTTGATCTGTGATTCGATTCCCGCTTCCCTGGCGACTTCATTGGCTGCATCCAGCAGGTCTGGCACTTCATCGATGTAGGCGGCGACAAAACGCGTCAGCACGCCCTGGGCGTCGGCTTCCGGCAACTGGATCGCCGGGTGTAAATGAGGCAGCTTGCTTTCCAGCTGACGGGTCAGCAGGCCGGTGTCTTTTTCGTGTTGTTGGGCTTTTTGGATCTGCTCGCGCAATGCGGCGGTGTTCATGAAAACTCCAGGAAACAAGGCAATGAAATAGGGAAGACATAAGTTAGCTGGCTTACGAAAAATGCTAAGACGCATTTGTCATAATTATTTCATCCTTGATGCGCCTGCGTTATATCGGTTTGCCACCACTCGTCTGCATCCTTCTCCATTCGTGCCCTTGAACGCAAGTCCCCGCTGTTTCAGTTCATTTACGTGTGCACATTGCAATTTCCCGTCGCTGTCTATACTCGCCAGTGAATGGAGTTAGCTGATGACGCCCGACTGCACCCGCAGCAAGGCCCGGCGATTCAAGTTCGTAGTCTGATGCAGCCGCTCCCTTGCCGCAGGCGTTACGCCTCCGGGATAACAAGAACGATAAGGGGAACCCGCAATGATGCGACATCCACACGTCTGGATGGGCCTCCTGTTGTGGTCGATTTTCAGCCAGGCCAACGCCGCCTGGACTGTGAATATGGCGCCTGGAGCGACTGAAATCAGTCACGCAGTATTCGACCTGCACATGACCATTTTCTGGATCTGTGTGGTGATCGGGATCATCGTCTTCGGCGCCATGTTCTGGTCGATGATGGTGCACCGCCGTTCCACCGGGCAGGTCGCCGCAAAATTCCACGAAAGCACCGGCGTCGAAATCATGTGGACCGTCGTGCCACTGCTGATTCTGGTGGCCATGGCCGTACCGGCGACCGCCACCCTGATCAAGATGTACGACACCAGTGAGCCGGACATCGATATCCAGGTCACCGGTTATCAGTGGAAGTGGCACTACAAATACCTGGGCCAGGACGTCGAGTTCTTCAGCAACCTGGCCACCCCCGCCGAGCAGATCCACAACAAGGAAGCCAAGGGCGAGCACTACTTGCTTGAGGTCGACAAGCCATTGGTGCTGCCGACCGGGGCCAAGGTGCGTTTCCTCGTGACCTCCGCCGACGTTATCCACTCCTGGTGGGTGCCGGCGTTTGCGGTCAAACGCGATGCGATCCCGGGGTTCGTCAATGAGGCCTGGACGCGTGTCGACAAGCCCGGACTTTACCGTGGCCAGTGCGCCGAGCTGTGCGGCAAGGATCACGGCTTCATGCCGATCGTGGTCGAGGTCAAAGACAAGGCCGATTACGAGAAGTGGCTCGCCGAGCGCAAGGCCGAGGCCGCGCAGCTTAAAGAGCTGACCAGCAAGGATTGGACCCTCGACGAACTCAAGGAGCGTGGCGACAAGGTTTATCACACCACCTGCGTTGCCTGTCACCAGGCCGAAGGCCAAGGCCTGCCGCCGATGTTCCCGGCGCTCAAGGGCTCGAAAATTGCCACCGGCCCGATCAAGGATCACTTGAGCATTGTCTTCCACGGCAAACCCGGCACCGCCATGGCGGCGTTCGGCAAACAGCTGTCGGAAGTCGATATCGCAGCGGTCGTGACTTACGAACGTAACGCCTGGGGCAACAACAAGGGCGACATGGTCACGCCAAAAGAAGTGCTGGAGCTGAAACAGGCGGAAAGCAAATGAGCCGGTCTATCGCGTACCTCGTGAACCGGCCGGGGCACCACGCCCCGGCCCGCCCCGCCCACTCACGTAAAGGAGACCGGCCATGAGCGCTGTCATCGATGACCACGGTCACGCCGACCACGCCCACGGCCCCGCCAAAGGCCTGATGCGCTGGGTGCTGACCACCAACCACAAGGACATCGGCACCCTGTACCTGTGGTTTGCGTTCCTGATGTTCCTGCTGGGCGGCTCGTTCGCCATGGTGATCCGCGCCGAGCTGTTCCAGCCCGGTTTGCAGATCGTCGAGCCGGCGTTCTTCAACCAGATGACCACCATGCATGGTCTGGTGATGGTCTTCGGTGCGGTGATGCCGGCGTTCGTCGGCCTCGCCAACTGGATGATCCCGCTGATGGTCGGCGCGCCGGACATGGCCCTGCCGCGGATGAACAACTTCAGCTTCTGGCTGTTGCCGGCAGCATTCCTGCTGCTGGTCTCGACCCTGTTCAGCCCCGGTGGCGGGCCGAATTTCGGCTGGACCTTCTACGCACCGCTGTCGACGACCTATGCGCCGGAAAGCGTGACCTTCTTCATCTTCGCCATCCACCTGATGGGGATCAGTTCGATCATGGGCGCGATCAACGTGATCGCGACCATCCTCAACCTGCGCGCCCCCGGCATGACCCTGATGAAAATGCCGCTGTTCGTCTGGACCTGGCTGATCACCGCATTCCTGCTGATCGCGGTGATGCCGGTGCTGGCCGGGTGCGTGACGATGATGCTGATGGACATCCACTTCGGCACCAGTTTCTTCAGCGCTGCCGGTGGCGGTGACCCGGTGCTGTTCCAGCATGTGTTCTGGTTCTTCGGCCACCCTGAGGTGTACATCATGATCCTGCCGGCGTTCGGCGCGGTCAGCCAGATCATCCCGACCTTCGCGCGCAAACCGCTGTTCGGCTACACCTCGATGGTCTACGCCACGGCGAGCATCGCATTCCTGTCGTTTATCGTCTGGGCGCACCACATGTTCGTGGTCGGCATTCCGTTGGTGGGCGAATTGTTCTTCATGTACGCGACCATGCTCATCGCCGTGCCGACCGGAGTGAAGGTGTTCAACTGGGCCAGCACCATGTGGCAAGGCTCGATGACCTTCGAGACGCCGATGCTGTTCGCGGTGGCGTTCGTGATCCTGTTTTCCATCGGCGGTTTCTCCGGGCTGATGCTGGCCATCGCCCCGGCGGACTTCCAGTATCAGGACACCTACTTTGTGGTTGCGCACTTCCATTACGTGCTGGTGCCAGGGGCGATCTTCGGGATCTTCGCTTCGGCCTATTACTGGCTGCCGAAATGGACCGGGCACATGTACGACGAAACCCTCGGCAAGCTGCATTTCTGGCTGTCGTTCGTCGGCATGAACCTGACCTTCTTCCCGATGCACTTCGTTGGACTGGCGGGGATGCCGCGACGGATTCCCGACTACAACCTGCAGTTCGCCGACTTCAACATGGTTTCGTCGATTGGCGCGTTCATGTTCGGTGCCACGCAGATCTTCTTCCTGTTCATCGTGATCAAGACGATTCGGGGTGGCGAGCCTGCACCGGCCAAGCCTTGGGATGGCGCGGAAGGCCTGGAGTGGAGCGTGCCGTCACCGGCGCCGTATCACACCTTCACCACACCGCCGGAAGTGAAATGAACACAGATCTCCCTGTGGGAGCGAGCCTGCTCGCGAAGAACGATAACTCGGTTTCACTGAGAAACCGCAGCGCCTGCTTCGCGAGCAGGCTCGCTCCCACAGGGACTCGTGTGGAGGCTGAACACCATGGCTGACTCGATCTCGATGAAAAAACTCGTCACCCGCCTGCTCGGCGTGGTGGTGGCGATGTTCGTCTTCGGTTTTGCCCTGGTGCCGATCTACGACGTGATGTGCAAGGCCTTCGGCATCAACGGCAAGACTGCCGGGCAGTACGAGGGCGAGCAGGTCGTCGACACGTCGCGTCAGGTGCGCGTGCAGTTTCTGTCGACCAACACCGCCGATATGCCATGGGACTTCTACCCCAAGCACGACGAACTCACCGCCAACCCCGGCGCGGTCAACGAGATGATCTTCATCGCGCGCAATCCCACCGACAAACCGATGAGTGCGCAAGCCGTGCCGAGCATCGCACCGAGCAACGCGGCGGCGTATTTCCACAAAACCGAATGCTTTTGCTTTACCCAGCAGGTGCTGCAGCCCGGTCAGCAGATCGAGATGCCGGTGCGCTTCATTGTTGACCGCGACATGCCCAAGGATGTGAAGCACCTGACGCTGTCCTACACGCTGTTCGATATCACCGCCCGACATCCGCCGGTGGCTGTAAACACTGGCGGTTGAGCGTGCCCGATAAGGAGAACAATAAATGGCAACTCATGAGCATTATTTCGTTCCGGCCCAGAGCAAATGGCCGATCATTGCCACGGTCGGTATGCTCGTCACCGTGTACGGCCTGGCCACCTGGTTCAATGATCTGAAGGCCGGGCGCCCTGAATCCCACGGCCCGCTGGTCTTTTTCATCGGTGGCCTGCTGGTGGCGTACATGTTGTTCGGCTGGTTCGGCACGGTGATCAAGGAAAGCCGCGCGGGACTCTACAGCGCACAGCTGGATCGCTCGTTCCGTTGGGGTATGAGTTGGTTTATCTTCTCCGAAGTGATGTTCTTCATCGCTTTCTTCGGCGCACTGTTTTACGTGCGACACATCTCCGGGCCGGCGCTCGGCGGTGAAGGCACCAAAGGCATCGCGCACATGCTGTGGCCGAACTTCCAGTTCACCTGGCCACTGCTGCACACGCCGGATCCGAAACTGTTCCCGCCACCGAAAGACATCATCAGCCCGTGGGGCCTGCCGCTGATCAACACGATCCTGCTGGTCAGCTCCAGCGTGACCATCACCATCGCCCACCACGCATTGAAAAAGGGCCATCGCGGCGCACTGAAAATCTGGCTGGCGATCACCGTGTTGCTGGGCTGCGCGTTTCTCGGTTTCCAGGCGGAGGAATACATCCACGCCTATCACGAACTGGGGCTGACCCTCGGCTCGGGCATTTATGGCGCGACGTTCTTCATGCTCACCGGCTTCCACGGCGCCCACGTGACCATCGGCACGATCATTCTGTTCGTGATGTTGATGCGCATCATGAAGGGCCACTTCGACAACGAGCACCAGTTCGGCTTCGAAGCGGCGAGCTGGTATTGGCACTTCGTCGACGTGGTGTGGATCGGCCTCTTTATCTTCGTTTACGTGCTCTGAGGAGCAACGCTACCAAGGCGCATGCGATACCAGTTGGCCGCTGTAAAAACCCCAGGCGATCAAGCCGACGGTGGCGGCGGCCAATGCCACCCGAACACTCAAGGCGATGACCAGGCGATTCGAGCTGCTGTCGTCCTTGACCAGGAAAAACAGGCCGCTGAACAGGCTGATCACCGTGGCAACCAGCATCAGGACGATCGCTGCTTTGAGCATGGGAAGAACTCCGGGGGACAGGCGATGCAGTTGAGTATAGCGATCGCAACGACTGACTTTGTGGCGCAGCCATGAAGCGTTTTCGCCCGGGCGTGATACCGAGCGTGGTGGTGGCGTTGTTGCTGCCGCTGCTGGTGTCGCTGGGTTTCTGGCAACTGGGCCGGGGCGCCGAGAAAACCGCCCTGCTCGCCAGTTACGCCGAACGCCGCGCCGCGCAACCGATGGCCAGCAGCGAGTTGCTCAATAGCGCGGATCCCGCTTATCGCCGTGTGCATCTGCATGGCCAGTACGATGCCGCGCACAGTCTGTTGCTCGACAACCGTCAGCGCGACGGCAAGGTCGGCGTCGAGTTGCTGCAACCGTTTCAGGATCAACGCAGCGGTTTGTGGCTGCTGGTCAATCGCGGCTGGTTGCCGTGGCCAGACCGCCGCGTGCCGCCGCAATTCACCACGCCTTCCGAAGCCTTGAATGTCGACGCCTGGGTCTACGTCGCCCCCGGCGCGACCTTCCAGTTGCACGCCGACCCGGTCAGCAGCACCTGGCCGCAAACCATCACCGCCGTCGAGCCGGCAAAGCTGTGGAAAACCCTCGAGCGCGACGGCTTCACCTACGAATTACGCGCCGAACCCGGGCCGGCCAGCTACGAGGCCGATTGGCCGGTAGTCGCCATGGGCCCGGAAAAACACCTCGGTTACGCCGTGCAGTGGTTCGCCCTGGCCACCGCCCTGCTCGGCCTCTACGTCTATTTGGGCTTGCACAACGCAAAGGAGAAACACCATGGGAACGGCCATGAATCCACCCAGCATGTCTGAGGCGAACCCTGCCGCCAGCCGCCGTCGCGGGCGCATTCAGTTGTTGCTGATCGTGCTCGGCGTGGTCGGCCCGATGCTGCTCGCCACCGGCATGTACAAATTGCAGTTCTGGGTGCCGGAAGGACGCAGCTATCACGGTGAGCTGATCGGCAACGGCCAGACTCGCGCCGACCTCGGCGTGCAAGCCGATGAAGAACGCTGGCAGATGCTGGTCACCGCGCCGAAAGATTGCGCGGTGGACTGCCAGCAACTGGTGTATCTGGCGCGGCAGATCCAGATCGGCCTCGGTCGTGAGGCTGGCCGCGCCAGCCACGCCCTCGCCGTGGCGCAACCGGTGAGCGCCGATTACGAAGCCAAGCTGACCCGTGAATATCCACAGCTGCAACGCTATCCGCTGGACGCTGGTGTGTTCAGCAAAGCGACTGGCGACAAAGCCACGCCGCAGCTGTGGATCATCGACCCGCACGGCAACCTCGTGCTGCGCTACGAGCCGAATGTGAAAGGCAAGGATCTGCTTAACGACCTGCGTCATCTGCTGAAACTGTCGAATATCGGATAAGGGCATCGTCATGGCCAAACCTGGATTTCGCCTCGCGCTGTTTGCCACCCTGCTGGCACTGATTGTGGTGCTGCTCGGCGCCTATACGCGCCTGACCCACGCCGGCCTCGGCTGCCCGGACTGGCCGGGCTGCTACGGTTTTATCAGCGTGCCGAAAAGCGAAGCCCAACTGGCCCATGCCGAACTGCATTACCCCGACTCGCCGGTGGAGGCGCACAAGGGCTGGAACGAGATGATCCACCGCTACTTCGCCGGCACCCTCGGCCTGCTCATTTCGCTTCTGGCTGGGCGGGCGTGGGTCAATCGTCGTCATCCGGGGCAGCCGTTGAAGCTGCCGCTGTTTCTGCTGGCTGTCGTGATCGCACAAGCGGCGTTCGGCATGTGGACGGTGACGCTCAAGCTATGGCCGCAGGTGGTCACCGGGCATTTGCTCGGCGGTTTTGCGACCTTGAGCCTGTTGTTTCTGCTGACACTGCGATTGTCCGGGGTGTTGCCGGCGCTGACCGTGCCCAAGCGTCTGCAGTATTGGGCGACGGCGGGATTGTTGCTGGTGATCGGCCAGATCGCGCTGGGCGGCTGGGTCAGCTCCAACTACGCGGCGGTGGCGTGCATCGACTTCCCGACCTGTCACGGGCAATGGTTGCCGCCAGCGGATTTCGCCAATGGCTTTCACCTGACTCAACACATCGGCCCGAATTACCTGGGCGGACAACTCGACAGCGATGCGCGCACGGCGATTCACCTGACTCACCGTATCGGCGCTTTGCTGGTTACGTTGGTGCTGCTCGGTCTCGCCTGGCAATTGAAAGTGGTCGGCATGACACGGCTGGCCGGGCTGGTGCTTATTGCCCTCGCAGCGCAGATCACCCTCGGCATCAGCAACGTGCTGTTCCATCTGCCGCTGCCGGTGGCGGTTGCGCATAACGCCGGCGGTGCGGCGCTGTTGCTGACCATGGTGCTGGTCAACTATCACGCGCGCACCAGTCTGGTTCGGGTCAAACAACCGGTGCTCGCACGCTGGCGCCTTAGCCCGCGCAAACACGCGGCTGCGCCCATCACTATTAAAGGAGAAACGCCGTGGCGATTCTGATTGGCGAACGCCCGCATCAGGCGATCTGGCGTGATTATCTGGAACTGACCAAACCGAAAGTCGTGGTGCTGATGCTGATCACCTCGCTGGTCGGCATGTTCCTCGCGACTCGCGCCGGGGTGCCGTGGACGGTGCTGGTGTTCGGCAATCTGGGGATTGCGTTGTGTGCCGGCGGCGCGGCGGCGGTTAACCATGTGGTGGATCGGCGCATCGATGCGGTGATGGCGCGCACGCACAAACGGCCGCTGGCTGAAGGCCGGGTTTCTCCGGCGGCAGCGCTGACGTTTGCACTGGTGCTGGCGCTGCTCGGTCAGGCCTTGTTGCTGACCTTCACCAATCCGCTGACCGCTTGGCTGACCCTCGCTTCGCTGCTTGGTTATGCAGTGATTTACACCGGTTTTCTCAAACGGGCGACGCCGCAGAACATCGTCATCGGAGGCCTCGCCGGCGCCGCCCCGCCGCTGCTCGGCTGGACCGCTGCCACCGGCCATGTCAGCGCCGAACCGTTGTTGCTGGTGCTGATCATCTTCGCCTGGACCCCGCCGCACTTCTGGGCGCTGGCGATCCATCGCAAAGAGGAATACGCCAAGGCCGACATCCCGATGCTGCCGGTCACCCACGGCGAGCACTACACCAAGGTGCACATTCTGCTCTACACCTTCGCGCTGCTGGCGGTGAGTCTGCTGCCTTACGTGATTCACATGAGCGGCATGCTCTACCTGATTTGCGCCCTCGCGCTCGGCGCAAGGTTTCTGCAATGGGCCGTGGTGCTGTACCGTGGCACTCGGCCGCACGCGGCGATCAACACCTTCAAGTACTCTATTTGGTACTTGTTTCTGCTGTTCATCGCCCTGCTCGTAGACCACTACTTACTGTTGAACCTATGACTCGAACCCAGAAAACCGTCTTCATCCTCGTCGCCGTGATCGCGCTGATCCTCGGCCTGACCGTCAACAAAGTGCTGAGCGGCAAGGGCCAGGGCGACCCGACGGCGCTGATCGACGCCGGCATTATTCTGCTGCCGCAGAGCCGCAACCTGCCGGACATGACGATGACTGATCAGGACGGCAAACCGGTGGCGATCAATGAGCTCAAAGGCAAGTGGAGCCTGTTGTTTTTCGGCTACACCTTCTGCCCGGACATCTGCCCGACCACGCTGGCGCAACTGCGGCAGATCAAGAGTGAATTGCCCAAGGACGCTGTGGACAAGTTGCAGATCGTGCTGGTCAGCGTTGACCCGAACCGCGATAACCCCAAGCAGTTGAAGCAGTATCTGGGCTACTTTGATCCGCAGTTTATTGGCCTGACGCCTACATCAATTGAAGAACTGCAGAAGGTGGCGAATGCGGTGAGTATTCCGTTTATTCCGGCGGATACCAGCAAGCCGAACTACACCGTCGACCATAGCGGCAATCTGGCGGTGATCGGGCCGGATGGCACGCAGCGTGGGTTTATTCGAGCGCCGTTGAACAACGCCAAACTGGTTGCGCAGCTGCCGGTCATGCTTAACCGCAAATAAAAGCTGAAGAGCGAAAAGCCCCTCACCCTAGCCCTCTCCCAGAGGGAGAGGGAACTGACCGAGGTGTTTGTTCGAGTTGCGCCGACCTGCAATTGTGAGTCGAACTCAGGCTCGAAAAGCTTGAAGATCGGCCCCCTCTCCCTCGGGAGAGGGCTGGGGTGAGGGGCAGCTTCACAACAGTTCCAAAGCCGAACACAAGACACAAAAAAGGGGACGCTCTTGGCGTCCCCTTTTCGTTGCAGCATTCCTGAATCAGAACGCCGGCAATACCGCGCCTTTGTACTTCTCGGTAATGAATTTCTTCACTTCCGGGCTGTGCAGCGCAGCAGCCAGTTTCTGCATCGCGTCACTGTCCTTGTTGTCCGCGCGGGACACGAGGATGTTCACGTACGGCGAATCATTGCCTTCAATCACCAGCGCATCCTTGGACGGATCGAGCTTGGCTTCCAGCGCGTAGTTGGTGTTGATCAGCGCCAGATCGACCTGAGTCAGCACGCGCGGGATGGTCGCGGCTTCCAGTTCACGGATCTTCAGGTCTTTCGGGTTCTCGGCGATGTCTTTGACGGTCGACAGGATGTTTTTCGGATCCTTCAGGGTGATCACGCCAGCCTTGGCCAGCAGCAACAGCGCACGGCCGCCGTTGGTGGCGTCGTTCGGGATCACCACGTTGGCGCCGCTTGGCAGATCCTTCAGATCCTTGAGCTTGCTCGAGTAAGCACCCAGCGGCTCCAGGTGCACACCGGTCACGGCGACCAGGCTGGTGCCCTTGGCCTTGTTGAACTCATCGAGGTACGGCTGGTGCTGGAAGAAGTTGGCGTCCAGGCGCTTCTCGGCGACCTGTACGTTCGGCTGAATGTAGTCGGTGAACACCTTGACCTTCAGCTCCACGCCTTCTTTGGCCAGGGCTGGCTTCACGAACTCGAGGATTTCCGCGTGCGGCACCGGAGTGGCGGCTACGGTCAGGGTTTCGGCTTGGGCCGAGAATGCTGCAACGGCAGCAAAAGCAGCGATCAGTTTTTTCATTCAGCTAACTCCTTATGAGGCGCCCGTCTGGCGCCTGCCAGCGAATGGCCGGCTCATCTGTTCAATACAAAACTGCTTATTTGCGCGAGAAATGCACGACCAACCGGTCGCCCACCATCTGCAGCACTTGCACCAGAATCAGCAGCAACACCACGGTGACGATCATCACGTCAGTCTGGAAACGCTGGTAGCCGAAACGAATGGCCAGGTCACCCAGACCACCGGCGCCAACCACACCGGCCATCGCCGTGTAGGACACCAGTGTAATCGCCGTCACCGTAATCGCTGCGAAAATGCCCGGGCGGGCTTCCGGCAGCAGGGCGTTCATGATGATCTGCCGCGTGGTCGCGCCCATCGACTGGGTCGCTTCGATGATGCCGCGATCGACTTCGCGCAGCGCGGTTTCCACCAGACGCGCGAAGAACGGAGTGGCACCCACAACCAATGGCGGAATCGCACCGGCCACGCCCAGCGACGTGCCGGTGATCAGCACGGTGAACGGGATCATCACGATCAACAGAATAATGAACGGCAGCGAACGCAGGATGTTCACCGCCAGCGACATGAACGCATAGAGGCCGCGGTTTTCCAGCAACTGACGCGGACTGCACAGGAACAGCAACACGCCCAGCGGCAGGCCGAGCAGCACGGTGAACAGCAGCGAACCGCCAAGCATCAGCATCGTGTCGCCGGTGGCCAGCCAGATTTCGTACCAGTCGATGTTGGTGAAGAAACTGATCAGGTCTTCCATTAGCGCAATACCTCCATGTGAACGTCAGCGGCGGTGAAGCGGGCGAAGGCCGCTTCCATGTCGCCACCGGTGACGGCGAGGGTCAATTGCCCGTACGGAATGTCTTTGATGCGGTCGATACGACCGGCGAGGATGCTGTAGTCGACGCCGGTTTCCCGGGCGACAGTACCGAGCAGCGGCGCGTAGGTCGCTTCGCCCTGGAAGGTCAGACGCACGATGCGGCCCGGCACGTGAGCGAAGTCATCACGCTGTTCGCTTTCGTCGATCTGCTCGCTTTCCTGCACAAAGCGCTTGGTGGTCGGGTGTTTTGGATGCAGGAACACATCGGCCACCGAACCTTGCTCGACGATCACGCCGGCGTCCATCACTGCCACCTGGTCGCAGACGCGACGGATCACATCCATCTCGTGAGTGATCAGGACGATGGTCAGTTTCAGCTCGCGGTTGATTTCGGCCAGCAGTTGCAGAACCGATGCGGTGGTCTGCGGGTCGAGAGCGCTGGTGGCCTCGTCGCACAGCAGAATCTTTGGCTTGGTCGCCAGGGCGCGGGCGATGCCGACGCGCTGCTTCTGGCCACCGGACAATTGCGCCGGATATTTCTTGGCGTGGTCGGACAGACCGACCCGCGCCAGCAACTCGGCGACGCGCTTGTCGATGTCACTGCTCGACAGTTCGCCGGCCAGGGTCAGCGGCAACGCTACGTTGTCGGCCACGGTCTTGGAGGCGAGCAGGTTGAAGTGCTGGAAGATCATCCCGACTTGCTGACGGAAACGGCGCAGGCCATTGGCATCCAGCGCGGTGACTTCTTCGCCGTCGACGATGATCTTGCCGCCACTGGAGTCTTCCAGGCGATTGATCAGACGCAGCAGGGTACTTTTACCCGCGCCGGAATGGCCGATCAGGCCGAACACCTGGCCGTTCTCGATGGAGAGACTGGTCGGGTGCAGCGCGGGAATGTCCTTACCGGCGACGCGGTAAGTCTTGTGGACGTTTTGAAACTCGATCACGTAGCGAACCTTGTGGGGCGCGTTAGAAAAGGATCAGCGGTTAGCCGGGCGCGCATTTTAGCCTGTCCGTATAGAGGTTCTTAGCATTTATTTCGCAATTAACCTTCGATTTGGCAATAACAAGATCAAAGGTCATAAAAAAGGAACGCTCCCAACGCCTCATTAGTCACTTAGTAAGCGACTTGAAAACCCTGGGTGCCGTGCCCGGGAACCACTCAAGAGTCCCCGGCCAGCATCGGGGTCAACCGAGGAGTTTACGACTGATGAGCAAGAAGCCTACGACCGATAAAAGCCAGATGGCCGGAACCGATACCCCGGATCGCGCCAACACCAACGCCAAACTCGACAGCCTGGAGAAGTTTCGCTCCGACGCCACCGGCCAGGCGCTACGCACCAACCAGGGTGTGAAGATCGCCGACAACCAGAACACCCTCAAGGCCGGCCCGCGTGGGCCGTCGCTGCTTGAAGACTTCATCATGCGGGAAAAGATCACGCATTTTGACCATGAACGCATTCCCGAGCGCATCGTCCACGCCCGCGGTACTGGCGCGCATGGTTTCTTTCAGGCCTACGAGAACCATTCGACGCTGACCAAGGCCGGGTTCCTACAGGATCCGGGGAAAAAGACACCGGTGTTCGTGCGCTTTTCCACCGTGCAGGGCCCGCGTGGCTCCGGTGACACCGTGCGTGACGTGCGCGGCTTCGCAGTGAAGTTCTTCACCGATGAAGGCAACTTCGATCTGGTCGGCAACAACATGCCGGTGTTTTTCATTCAGGACGCGATCAAGTTTCCTGATTTCGTCCACGCGGTGAAGCCCGAGCCGCACAATGAAATCCCTACCGGTGGCTCAGCCCACGATACCTTCTGGGACTTCGTGTCCCTGGTGCCGGAATCAGCGCACATGGTCATCTGGGCAATGTCCGACCGGGCGATCCCGAAAAGCCTGCGCAGCATGCAGGGCTTCGGCGTGCACACCTTCCGCCTGATCAATGCCGAGGGCAAATCACGCTTCGTCAAATTCCACTGGCGCCCTACTGCCGGCACCTGCTCGCTGGTGTGGGACGAGGCACAGAAGCTCGCCGGTAAAGACACCGACTACCATCGTCGCGACCTCTGGGAAGCGATCGAGATGGGCGACTACCCGGAATGGGAACTCGGCGTGCAGGTCATCGAGGAGGAAAACGAGCACGACTTCGATTTCGACATCCTCGACCCGACCAAGCTGATTCCCGAAGAGATCGTGCCGATTACGCCGCTCGGCAAAATGACCCTGAACCGTAACCCGGACAATTTCTTCGCCGAGACTGAGCAGGTCGCGTTCTGCCCGGGCCATATCGTGCCGGGCATCGACTTCTCCAATGACCCGTTGCTGCAAGGCCGGCTGTTTTCCTACACCGATACGCAAATCAGCCGACTCGGTGGGCCGAACTTTCACGAGTTGCCGATCAACCGCCCGGTGGCGCCGTTCCACAATGGCCAGCGTGATGCGCAACACCGCACGGTGATCGATAAGGGTCGTGCCTCTTACGAGCCGAACTCGATTGATGGCGGCTGGCCGAAAGAAACTCCGCCGGCTGCGCAGGATGGTGGTTTCGAGAGTTATCCAGAGCGCATCGATGCCAACAAGATCCGCCAGCGCAGCGAGTCGTTCAGCGACCACTTTTCTCAGGCGACATTGTTCTTCAACAGCATGAGCGACCACGAGAAAGAGCACATCATTGCTGCCTACAGTTTCGAACTGGGCAAGGTAGAGCGTGAATTTATCCGTGCGCGGGAGGTGAACGAGATTCTGGCCAACATCGATCTGGAACTGGCCAAGCGTGTCGCGGCCAATCTGGGTCTGCCAGCGCCGAGCAAAGGTACGGTCGAGGCGCGCAAGGTTTCCTTCGATCATTCGCCAGCGTTGAGTCAGGCGAATCTGCTGCCCGAGAACATCAAAACGCGAAAAGTGGCGATTCTTGCCGCCAACGGCGTCGATGGTGCAGCGATTGATGCGATGAAGAAGGCTTTGGCCGCTGAAGGTGCGCATGCCAAGTTGCTCGGCCCGACTTCGGCGCCAGTGAAAACCGCTGACGGCAAGGTGTTGCCAGTGGATGCGTCAATGGAAGGCATGCCTTCCATTGCGTTTGACGCGGTATTCGTGCCGGGTGGTGCGGCGTCAATCACCGCGTTGAGCGGCGACGGCGTGGCGTTGCATTACCTGCTCGAGGCCTACAAGCACTTGAAGGCGATTGCTTTGCACGGTGAAGCCAAGCAACTGCAGGATCTGCTCAAGCTGGATGCGGATGCTGGCTTGCTGCAAGGCAAGGATGTGCCGACGTTGACCAAACCTTTCTTCGCGGCGATCGGGCAGCATCGGGTTTGGGAGCGGGAGCCTAAGGCGAAAGCCATTCCAGCTTAAGATCTTTGGGAATAGAAAGTCCGCTTTCGCGAGCAGGCTCGCTCCCACAAGGGTTCTCCTATAAACACGAATTTTGTGTTCACTGGAGATCCCTGTGGGAGCGAGCTTGCTCGCGAAGCTTTTAGGGTTTACGCGGACTCAAGACCATCTGCGCCGGTACTGTGCGCAGAGTTTGCTTCTCGATCTTCAGCTCAAAATCCGGATCGAGCTTCTTGACCCGCTTGGTCAGCAACGTCGCCAACCATGGGTAGTCATTGGTCCGTGGCGCCTGAATCGTCACCCCACACTCATAATTCACCACATCAGCGGCGATCGCATCGAGTTGGCGGCGAAGTTTGCGGCTATCGGTGATGTTCAGCGCCACCGTGGTGCTCTCGGCAGTCGGATCGATCACTTTGGCTTTCGGCTTGGCTTCAGCGGCCAGCAGTGCTGCTTCAGCCTTTTCCAGCTCAGCCTTGCGTGCTTCAGTAATGGCGCCATTCACGCCACCGGTCAGCGCCGGCGCTTTCGGCATTAACGCACGGGCACGGCTCAACGCCGTGGCGGCGGCATTCACATCACCCTTCTGCAGCACAATCTGGCTGCGACGCAGATACGCCTCGGCCAATTGCCGCTGGTATTGCTCAAGGGATTGATCGTTGGGGGTGTCTTTCTGCAAAGCAGCCAATTGATCTTCAGCGGTGGCCAGTTCACTGCTGGCCAGGCTTTGCTCCAGCTGTGCGATGGCCGTAGCCCGCGCATCGGGGACTTCAGCCACCGGCGGCGTACTTTGGCAGGCGCCCAGCAGCACTGAAAATGCGACAAGGAGCAGATAACGGGAGGCGAACGGCTTCATTCCTGCGACTCTCTATTTGCGCAAAAAGCGGCCAAGTCTACACCCCGCGACGGGGCAGAACAAAACTCAGCAGAAACAGTGCGGCCGCCGTCACAACGATTGACGGCCCGGCCGGGGTGTCCTTGAACCACGACAACGCCAACCCGCCACCTACCGCGAGCATGCCCAGCAGGCTCGCGCCCAGTGCCATCTGCTCCGGCGAGCGGGCGTGACGCTGTGCCGCAGCCGCCGGAATGATCAACAGTGACGTAATCAGCAACACACCGACGATTTTCATCGCCACCGCGATCACCACCGCAATCAACAACATCAGCGCCATGCGCAGGCCCGCGACCGGCAGACCTTCGACTTTGGCCAGTTCCTCATGCACGGTGATCGCCAGCAATGGCCGCCATAGCGTTACCAGCAACACCAGCACCGTCGCGCTGCCGCCGAGGATCCACGCCAGATCGGTCGGGCTGATCGCCAGCAGATCACCGAACAGATAGGCCATCAGGTCGATCCGCACTTCATGCATGAAGCTTAGTACCACCAGACCGAGAGAGAGCGTGCTCGGTGCGAGAATTCCCAAAAGCGTGTCAGACGCCAGCGGTTGACGCTGTTGCAGCGTGACCAGCAGCACCGCCAGCAACAGACAGCCTACGGTGACCGCAACGGTTGGGCTGACATCCAGCAGAAAGCCCAACGCCACGCCGAGCAGTGCGGCGTGGGACAGGGTGTCGCCGAAATAAGCCATGCGCCGCCAGACCACAAACGATCCCAGCGGACCTGCAACAATCGCCAACGCCAGACCTGCAAGCAGGGCATACAACAGAAAATCAGCCATGCTTGCAGTTGTCTCCATGAACGTGAGGTTGACCAATAACCGGCCCTTTGACCACCGAACCGTGCAGGTCGTGAGCGTGGTCGTGATGGTGGTGATAGACCGCCAGGCTCTGCGCGTTCTTGCCGAACAACTCGACGAACGCCGGATCGCCGCTGACCTGCTCGGGATGCCCGGAGCAGCAGACGTGACGGTTGAGGCAGACCACCTGGTCGGTGGTGCTCATCACCAGATGCAAATCATGGGACACCATCAACACGCCGCAGCCATGGCGGTCGCGCAGACGGGTGATCAGGCTGTACAACTCGGCCTGGCCGGCGACGTCGACGCCTTGCACCGGCTCATCCAGCACCAACAGTTCCGGTTCGCGCAACAGCGCCCGAGCCAGCAGCACGCGCTGCATTTCACCACCGGACACACTTTGCACCGGACTGTCGATGACGTGTTCGGCACCGACTTCCTTCAACGCGGCCAGCGCCCGCGGACGGTCAACGCCCGGCACCAGGCGCAGAAAGCGCAGCACCGAAAGTGGCAGCGTCGGATCGACGTGAAGTTTTTGCGGCATGTAACCGACACGCAGCTTCGGCTTGCGCCAGACGCTGCCGCTGTCCGGTTTCAACAGACCAAGCACCGCACGCACCAGCGTGGTCTTGCCGGCGCCGTTGGGACCGATCAGGGTGACGATCTGCCCCGGCTCGACACTCAGCTCGATATTGTCCAGTACAGCCTGTCCGGCAAATGTGACGGCGACCTGCTCCAGACGAATCAGCTCATTGCTCATCAAGCCCCCTGGCAACCGGAGCACAGGCCGACGACTTCGACGGTCTGCGCTTCGACGATGAAACCGACGTCTTTGGCGCTGTTGATGATCGCGTCGCTGATCACTTTTTGCTCAAGCTCGATGGCGGCGTGGCAGTCGCGGCAGATCAGGAACTGACCCTGATGCGCGTGTTCCGGGTGGACGCAGCCAACGAAGGCGTTGAGCGAAGAGATGCGGTGCACCAGGCCGTTTTCCAGGAGGAAATCCAGCGCACGGTACACAGTTGGCGGCGCAGCGCGGCGGCCGTCCTGCTCGCTGAGCACGGCAAGAATGTCATAGGCGCCCAGCGGCTTGTGGCTCTGCCACACCAATTCCAGCACCCGGCGGCGCAACGCGGTCAGGCGCAAGCCTTTCTGGGCGCACAAGGTATCGGCCTCGGACAAAGCGCTGTGCACGCAATGAGAGTGGTCGTGGGGACGGCTGGCGATCGGTGTAATAGGCATGGGCGGCGACGAGTTTTGATAGAGACGTTATTATGTTACCCGTTCTCGCCTCCTTGAGTGGTCATCGTGTCCCGACTTTTTTCTGTTTTTGTGGCTTTTGTTGCCAGTTTTCTGCTGATCGGTTCGGCTCAGGCCGAGGTCAAAGTCCTCACCAGCATCAAACCGTTGCAGCTGATTGCAGCGGCCGTGCAGGACGGCGTAGCGATTCCCGAAGTGCTGCTGCCACCGGGGGCTTCGCCGCACAATTACGCGCTGCGGCCATCCGACGTACGGAAGGTGCAATCGGTGGACCTGCTCTACTGGATCGGCCCGGACATGGAAGGTTTTCTGCCGCGCGTGCTGAATGGTCGTACGCTGCCGAGCGTCGCCGTGCAGGACCTGCCGGGTATGCATCTGCGCCGTTTCGCTGAAGACAGCCATTCCCACGCCGAAGAGGCTGACGAGCATGATCACGATCACCGCCCGGGCACGCTGGATGCGCATTTGTGGCTATCGCCGGTCAATGCGCGGGTAATCGCCGACAAAATGGCCGCAGACCTCAGCGCCGCAGATCCGGCCAATGCCGAGCGCTATCAGAAAAACGCCAAGGCGTTTGACGAACGTCTGGACGCACTGGATCAGCGTTTGAAGAAGCGTCTGGCCAATGTTGAAGGCAAGCCCTACTTCGTCTTCCACGAAGCATTTGATTACTTTGAAGAGGCTTATGGCCTGAAGCACGCCGGTGTGTTCAGCGTGGCCGCCGAAGTGCAGCCGGGCGCGC
This sequence comes from Pseudomonas viridiflava, assembly GCF_900582195.1. Lineage (GTDB taxonomy): Bacteria > Pseudomonadota > Gammaproteobacteria > Pseudomonadales > Pseudomonadaceae > Aquipseudomonas. Next base: position 730,446 of record NZ_UTHA01000001.1, on the reverse strand, counting down.
AACATGTCGCGGCGATGCGCAAGCGCTTGCAGGAAGTGGGCAAGACGTGTGTGTTCAGCGAGCCACCGTTGCGGCCGCGTCTGGCCGAAACCCTTGTGGCTGGCCTGCCGGTGAAACTGGCTGAGCTGGATGCGTTGGGCGGGTACACCCCAGCGACGGCTCAGGGCTATGAGCAAGTGCTGGAAAAGTTGGGTAACGATTTGGCCGGGTGCCTGGAATCGTTGTAACGACTCAAACCCTGTGGGAGCGAGCTTGCTCGCGAAAGCGGTAGGCCAGTCAACGAATATGCTGAATGTGCCGTCGCATTCGCGAGCAAGCTCGCTCCCACAGGTTCGAGTTAGCTTCCAGAATTAAGTCAGAGGGCGAAAGGTAACGGTGTGTGCACCTGCTGCCGCTGCGCCAGGCGCTGCTCGAACTCTTTCGGATCGTGAATCAGCACGTCCTGCCCGGCAAACTGCTCCGCCGCGATCAATCGCGACAGCCAGAACCGTACACACGCCACACGCAGCATCGTCGGCCACAGCTCGGCCTCCGCCGCCGTGAACGGCCGCAGCGCCGCATAGGCGCCGAGAAACGCGCGGGCACGTGGCCCATCGATCAAACCGTCCTCGTCCGAACACCAGTCGTTCAAGGCAATCGCCACGTCGTACAGCATCGGCCCCGAGCAGGCGTTGTAGAAGTCGATCAGCCCGGTCAGGTGCGTGCCTTCGAACATCGCGTTATCGCGGAACAGGTCGGCGTGAATGTTCGCCCGAGGCAACGCGAGGATCTTGTCTTTGCGCTCGGTGATCTCATCCAGCGCCTTCTGCAGCAAGGCACGCGGCTCATCGCTCAGGTGTGAAAGAAATTCCGTGCCCTCCTCCATCATCCAGTCCAGACCTCGATCGGTCTTGCGCTTGATCATGCGCTCGCCCTGAGTCGCCAGGTGCAAGTGCGCCTGCAACTCGCCGACCTGCGCGCAATGCTGAGCATTGGCGACCTTGATGTGCTTGCCGGACAGCCGCGGCTGCAGCAGCGCCGGTTTGCCTTTCAGCTCACGCAGCGCCACGCCGTCGGTGGTGCGCAGTGCGTACGGCACCGGCAGATCGGCTTCATGGAGCACATCGAGCAGGTCGATGAAAAACGGCATCTCCTGCACCGGGCCGCGTTCGACCAGGGTCAGGACGAATTCGCCCTGCTCCAGGCTGATAAAGAAGTTGGTGTTTTCGCTGCCAGCGGCGATCCCCTGGAAATCAAGCAGACGGCCAAGCCCGTAGGGGGCGAGAAAGGTTTCCAGCTCGGGCCGAGCCAGGGGAGTGAACACAGACATGTTTTAACTGCCAGTACGGGCGCCGCCAATCGCGGCGCCGGGTGAATTAAAAACTTACTTCCATTCGAAAATCTTCCATGACGGAATCAGCATATCCGGCTGATCCGAGCGGATGAAGTTGGCATCCGTCCCGTCCGCACGCACCAGAAAGTAAGGCGGCGCGCCCTTCGGCGTGACTTTGATCGCGTACAGGAACCCGTTTTGACGGTACTCCTGAATCGTCTTGTCGCCTTCCGTGCGAATGGTGACTTCAGGATCGCCCGACGGCGCATCATCCGCCGCCGTCGCGGCCAACGGTGAGGCAGCAATCAGACCGACCAGCAGCAAGCGATTTAACGTACGCATGATAACCTTGTCCCTTTGTCGTCAACGGTCCCGCTATTCTAGCGCCGGACCCGCCGAAAAGGTTGATCCTGCTCATGAGCCAAGCCCCCCTCGTCCTGGTGGACGGTTCGTCTTACCTGTACCGCGCGTTTCACGCGCTGCCACCACTGACCACCTCCAAAGGCCTGCCGACCGGTGCGGTCAAAGGCGTGCTGAACATGCTCAAGAGTCTGCGCAAGCAGTACCCGGACAGCCCGTTCGCCGTGGTGTTCGACGCCAAGGGCGGGACATTTCGCGATGAGATGTACGCCGAATACAAAGCCAACCGCCCGAGCATGCCCGATGACATGCGCGTGCAGATCGAGCCGCTGCATCAGAGCGTGATCGCCCTCGGTTTCCCGCTGCTGTGCGTGGAAGGCGTCGAGGCCGACGACGTGATCGGCACCCTCGCCCGCAGCAGCGCGGCGGCGGATCGTCCGGTGATCATCTCCACCGGCGACAAGGACATGGCGCAACTGGTCGACGGCCACATTACCTTGGTCAACACCATGTCCGGTAGTTCGATGGACGTCGAAGGCGTGAAGGAGAAATTCGGCGTCGCACCGGAGCAGATCATCGATTATCTGGCATTGATGGGCGATTCGTCCGACAACATTCCGGGCGTTCCGGGCATCGGCCCAAAGACTGCTTCCGGCCTGTTGGTCGGGGTCAATGGCGGCCTGACCGAGCTGTACGCCAATCTCGACATCGTCCCGACCCTGCCGATTCGCGGCGCGAAAACCCTGCCGGCCAAGCTTGAAGAGCACAAGGAGATGGCCTTCCTCTCCTATCAACTGGCGACCATCAAGGTCGACGTGCCGCTGGACGTCGAACTCGACGATCTGCAAATGGGCGCGGAAGACCCGGCCAAGCTCTACGAGCTGTACTCGCTGCTGGAATTCAAGAGCTGGATCAACGATCTGGATCGCGATGCCAAGCGTCTGGAGCTGAGCACTGCTGCCGAGCCAGCGCCGGCCGGCGATCTGTTCAGCGCGCCAGATATCGAAAATCCCGCTGCTCCGACCGAAGCGGCGTACGAGACCATCCTCGATCAGGCGCGTTTTGATGTCTGGCTGGAAAAGTTGAACAACGCCAAGCTGTTCGCCTTCGACACCGAAACCACCGGCATCGACGCGCAGCAGGCGCAACTGGTCGGTTTGTCCTTCGCCGTGCAGGCCAACGAAGCCGCGTATATCCCGCTGACCCACTCCTACATCGGCGTACCGGAGCAACTGGATCGCGACACCGTGCTGCGCGCGCTCAAGCCGATCCTGGAAGACCCGAGCAAGCTCAAGGTCGGCCAGCACGCCAAGTTCGATATGAACATCCTGGCCAACTGCGCCATCGGTGGTGATCAGAGCCAAGGCATCACCGTGCGCGGCATCGCCTTCGACACGATGCTTGAGTCCTACGTGCTCAATTCCACCGCGACCCGCCACGACATGGACAGCCTCGCGCAGAAGTACCTCGATCACACCACCGTAAGCTTCCAGGACATCGCCGGCAAAGGCGCCAAGCAGCTGACCTTCGACCAGATCGCCCTGGAGCAGGCCGGCCCTTACGCCGCCGAAGACGCCGACATCACCTTGCGTCTGCACCAGACGTTGTTCGAAAAACTCAGCGCGATCCCGAGTCTGGCCAGCGTGCTGACCGACATCGAGATTCCACTGGTGCCGGTTCTCGCGCGCATCGAACGCCAAGGCGCGTTCGTTGACGCTGAGCTGCTCGGCATCCAGAGCATCGAACTGGGCAACAAAATGGTTGGGCTGGAGCGCGAAGCGTTCGAAATCGCCGGGGAAGAATTCAACCTTGGCTCGCCGAAACAACTGGGCGTGATTCTCTACGAGAAACTTGGTCTTCCGGTGCTGAAGAAGACCGCCAAGGGTCAGCCGTCCACTGCTGAAGAAGTGTTGGCGAAGCTCGCTGAAGACGATCACCGCTTGCCGAAGGTGCTGATGGAGCACCGCTCGATGAGCAAGCTGAAAAGCACTTACACCGATCGCTTGCCGGAGCAGATCAACCCGCGCACGGGCCGTATCCACACCTCGTATCATCAAGCTGTGGCGTCGACCGGGCGTTTGTCTTCCAGCGATCCGAACCTGCAGAACATCCCGGTACGCACCGCTGAGGGCCGGCGCATTCGTCAGGCGTTCGTCGCGCCAAAAGGCTACAAACTGCTGGCGGCGGACTATTCGCAGATCGAGCTGCGGATCATGGCGCACTTGTCCAAGGACGAAGGCCTGATGAACGCCTTCCGCAACAACCTGGACGTGCACACCGCCACCGCTGCCGAAGTGTTCAAGGTCGAGCTCAACGAAGTGACCTCCGATCAGCGCCGTGGCGCCAAGGCGATCAACTTTGGCCTGATCTACGGCATGGGTGCGCAGAAGCTCGGTAAGGACATCGGCGTCGACACCAAGACGGCCAAGGCTTACATCGACACCTACTTCGCCCGTTATCCGGGGGTTCGCGAGTACATGGATCGCACCCGCGCACAGGCGGCGGATCAGGGTTATGTCGAAACCTTCTTCGGTCGTCGCCTGTACCTGCCGGAAATCAACTCGAACAAGCCGCAGGAGCGCGCTGCTGCCGAGCGCACGGCGATCAACGCGCCGATGCAAGGCACGGCGGCCGACATCATCAAGAAAGCCATGGTCGCAGTGGACAACTGGCTGGCGACGTCCGGGCTGGACGCCAAAGTCATCCTGCAGGTACACGACGAACTCGTGCTGGAGGTTCGCGAGGATCTGGTCGAACAGGTCAGCGCCGAGATTCCCGTGCACATGAGCGAAGCGGCGAGGCTGGATGTGCCGCTGCTGGTCGAAGTGGGTGTGGGCAACAATTGGGATGAGGCTCACTGAGCCTTTTGAAGACGGTTTTGCCGCGACATGACGTCGCGGCAGCCCCGGAAAATCTGCTTATTTCGAAAAGCGCTCGGGATTATTCCAAAGCTTTTTGAAAAAAATCTGAACTAATCTGGAAGGACACCACTCAGAGATACTGAATGGCTGGTGAAGCCCTTCGATGCTCCTATGTTGTGTTAAGTGTTGGCAGATATCTGAACCCCGCCCTAGCGGTTCGGAACTTAAACCCCGGAATTTCTCCCTCCCCAATGAAATCCGGGGCTTTTTTTGCCCAAAAATTGGCTGTAGCGCGGCCATGCTGCGTTAAAGGCGCTACTCAAAATGCTCATTTAGGTCCCCTAAACTCCGCTTTTGAGCATCACCTTTGCCTTGCCTGACCACACTACAACCAATTTTTCCCTATCCCGTCTTACTCGGCTGCCGCCTCGGCGCCTTTGTCTGCCAGTTCCATCCAGCCGGCCAGTACAGTGTAGGCCTCTTCCAGGCCCATGCGTTTTGGTGCGGAGAACAGTTGGATGGTGACTTGATCGCCCCAGCCTTTGCGGATTTCCGACTGCACTTTGAGCAGGGTGTTCTTGGCTGCGCCGTAGGTCAGCTTGTCGGCCTTGGTCAGCAGGATGTGCATTGGCATGCCGGCGGCGACAGCCCAGTCGAGCATCAGCAGGTCGAAGTCGGTCATTGGATGACGGATGTCCATCATCAGAATCAAACCCTTCAAACTCTCGCGGCCACCGAGGTAAGCCTCAAGATGACGCTGCCAGTGCATCTTCAGCGGGATCGGTACTTTTGCGTAACCGTAGCCCGGCAGGTCGACCAGACGACGATCTTCGTCTAGCTTGAAGAAGTTCAACAGCTGTGTGCGACCCGGAGTTTTCGAGGTTCGCGCCAGGCTGGCGTGAGTCAAGGTGTTCAGTGCGCTGGATTTGCCGGCGTTGGAACGACCGGCGAATGCCACTTCGAAGCCTTCGTCGTCAGGGCATTGATCGACTTTGGCGGCACTGAGCATGAACGTGGACTGTTGGCACAGGCCGAGGATGGGATTCTTGAGTTGCATGGGATTTCCGATGTGGGCGGCGCCGGGATTGGGCGCGGAACGCGGTGTCGCTTCCGTTTCAGTGACGCCAGTATATAATGCCGCAGATTTTGTGTGTGCTTTGTCCCAGCGTAGGATGAAGTTCACGAGAGCGACAGACCTTGATTGCGCATTAGAACGCAGAACGCTCTCAACCCTGAAAAGGTCGTTTTATGACGAAATGGCTGCTGGCTGCCGGAGTCTTGATGCCGCTTTACAGCGCACAGGCTACACAGGATCCGGAAGCTGTGTACAACCGTGTTTGTGGTGCCTGTCATTCCGGCCAACTACCCATGGCGCCCAAAAGAGGCGATCAGGAAGCTTGGACGCCGAGGTTGGCGAAAGGTATGGGGACGCTGGTGCAACACGTGACCCAGGGTTTCAAGGCGATGCCGCCGCGTGGTTTGTGCATGGACTGCAGTGCCGAGGATTACCAAGCCATCATCCTTTGGATGAGCGAGTAAACCCGGTCCATAACTTAACCCTTAGCCGTAGTTGGATTAGCTGATGAACAAATTGATCGTGAGTCTGCTGTTGACCGTGGGAATCTCGGGCTTCGCCCATGCTGCCGGTGATGCCGCAGCGGGCCAGGCAAAAGCCGCCGTATGTGGAGCCTGCCATGGCCCGGACGGTAACAGCATGGCGCCAAACTTTCCGAAACTGGCCGGTCAAGGTGAACGCTACCTGACCAAGCAACTGCACGACATCAAGTCGGGCAAGCGCACCGTTCTGGAAATGACCGGCCTGCTGACCAATCTGAGTGATCAGGACCTGGCGGACATCGCCGCCTACTTCGCCAGTCAGAAAAGCAGCGTCGGCGCCGCCGATCCGAAGATCGTCGCTCGCGGTGAAGCGCTGTTCCGTGGCGGCAACCTGGCCAAGGGCCTGCCAGCCTGCACCGGTTGCCACTCGCCTAACGGCGCCGGCAACGCTGCTGCCGGCTTCCCGCATCTGGGTGGCCAACACGCTCAATACATCGCCAAGCAACTGACCGATTTCCGCAAGGAAGAAGGCGGCCGCACCAACGACGGCGACACCATGACCATGCAGACCATCGCCAAGCGCCTGAGCGACGAAGACATCGCTGCGGTCTCCAGCTACATTCAAGGTCTGCACTAAGGCCTACGGATCGAGCGCTGCAGGCGATGGACATCTCCTGCAACGTTAACGCTCGATTAATCCGTCGCAGCAAGTATAAAAAGGGTGGCTTTGGCCGCCCTTTTTTGTGGCCGCTGCCGTTACACTACAGAACTCATGCCCGCCAGGATCTGTCTGAAAACAGGTCGCGCGAGGCGACCCAAATTGTCCAGGAGTAAAGCATGCGTAATCTGATCATCAGCGCCGCTCTCGTCGCTGCCAGCCTGTTCGGCGTGACCGCTCAAGCCGCCGAAGCCCCAGCCGCCCCTTACGTGGAACTGGCCAACCCGGTACCGGTTGCAGAGCCTGGCAAGATCGAAGTGGTCGAGCTGTTCTGGTACGGCTGCCCGCATTGCTACGCCTTTGAGCCCGTGATCAACCCTTGGGTTGAGAAACTGCCGTCCGACGTCAATTTCGTGCGTATCCCGGCCATGTTCGGCGGCCCGTGGGATGCCCACGGCCAAATGTTCCTGACCCTGGAAGCCATGGGCGTCGAGCACAAGGTTCACGCGGCGGTTTTCGAAGCAATCCAGAAACAACACAAGAAGCTGACCGACAAGAACGACATGGCTGACTTCCTCGCCACCCAGGGCGTGGACAAGGACAAGTTCCTCGCCACCTTCGACTCGTTCGCCATCAAAGGTCAGATCGTCAAGGCACGTGAGCTGGCCAAAAAGTATGAAATCACTGGCGTGCCAACCATGATCGTCAACGGCAAGTACCGCTTCGACATCGGCTCTGCCGGTGGTGCCGAGCAAGCGCTGAAACTGGCTGACCAACTGGTCGCCAAAGAGCGAGCGGCAACCAAGGCTGCTGCCAACTAAGCGCGGCAACCGCCATGCGCCGCTGGAAGTCTGAACGCATCGTTGGCCTGCATGATCCGCAGGTCAACGAGCATCACCTGGAGTCCACGGGCCTGCCCGCAGACCAGCGTCTGCGCTTGCTCAGTTTCAATATCCAGGTCGGCATCAGCACCGAGCGCTATCGGCATTACCTGACCCGCAGCTGGCAGCATCTGCTGCCGCATAACGGGCGCTCAAGCAATCTGCAAAAGATCGGTGACCTGCTGGGCGACTTCGATCTGGTTGCCCTGCAGGAAGCCGATGGCGGCAGCCTGCGTTCGGGCTACGTCAATCAGGTGGAACATCTGGCCCAACTCGGCGCCTTCCCTTACTGGTATCAACAACTCAATCGCAACCTCGGCCGACTCGCTCAGCACAGCAACGGCGTGCTCAGTCGTCTGAAACCGTCGGCGATCGAAGATCATCCGCTGCCCGGCCCGAAAGGTCGCGGCGCAATTCTGCTGCGTTTCGGCGAAGGCCCGGAAGCGCTGGTGGTGGTGATGATGCACCTGGCCCTTGGCGCGCGAACCCGCAGCCTGCAACTGGCCTATATTCGTGAGCTGATCGGTGGCTATAAACACCAAGTGTTGATGGGCGACATGAACACCCATGCCAGTGATCTGCTACAACATTCTCCGTTACGCGATCTCGGCCTGCTGGCCCCGCAGGTGGAAGCAACATTCCCCAGCTGGCGCCCGCAGCGCTGCCTTGATCATATTTTGCTCAGCCCGACCCTGACCCTGGAAAAGGTCGAAGTGCTGGCCCAACCGATTTCCGATCACCTGCCGGTCGCGGTAGAGATTCGTCTGCCGGGTTCGCTCACGGCCGATGCATTGCCCGCGTTGAGTCCTGCCCCTCGCGGAACCCCTGAATGAGCGACGACGCCCAGCGCTGGAAAGAGAAGTACCTCAAAAGCATCGAACAACAGGACAAACTCGAACGCCGCTGGGCCGCCAGGCTCGACTTGCTGCGGCGCGGTCTGGTGCGCAGCACACTCGCGGCCGAAGGCACCGATAAAGTCGTTGATCAGTGCATGAAAGAGATGCGCGACGTGGTGCGCACTGACGACATGGACGCCGGCCTCGCCGCCCTGCTGCCGCGCCTGGAAAAAGCCGTGCTCGATTCCGAGCAGCGCCGCGAAACCCGCATCGATCAGGTCAGCACCGCACTGACATCGCTGGTCACGCAGTTGCAGGCGCTGCCGCTGCCCCGTGAAGTCGCTCAGCCGCTGAAGAAATTCGCCAAACAACTGGATGGCCGCGTCGGGTCGGCGCGGGAAATGCCATTGCTGTTGAGTGAGCTCAGCGGTTTGCAAGGTAAGGCATTGAGTCAGCTGGAAACGCCCGCAGAGCCCGGTCGTCCGGGTTTGTTGCAGCGTTTGTTTGGTAGCCGTGACAGCGAAGAGGCGCCTGCAACAGAATCACCCGCACCGACCCAAGTCGCGCAGCCGCTGCAACCGCTTGGCGCCCACCCAACCGAACCGGAAACTGCGCAGCCTGCCCTCGAAGCACCCGTGCCTGTCGCAGAAACAACGCCGGCCACGCAAACCTGGCTGGAAAAAGAAGTGGTGGCCTTCGAGTCGCCCACGCTCGTCAGCGAAGTTATCAGTGATCCGACCGAGTCCAAGGCCGAGCACTTCGAACCCGAGCCTGTTTTCGTCGCAGCACCAGCTCAGACGCAGATCACGCCTGCCGCCATCAATCCTGATGAACTGATCCACCCCGGTGATCCAGCGCCGCTGATCCTCGACAGCCTGCCCCTGCCCGAGCCCATCGCGCAGGCGCTCGCCGCCATCGATCCGGAGCAATCCGAACACGACATCCTGTTCGCCCTGCCGGACACTCCGGAGCCGTCCTACAGCTCCGTGGCCAAGCACATCGAGGACACCCTGATCGGTCTCCTCGACGACCTGACCCTGCCAGAACGTCACCGTCCGCAAGCCGAAGCGATGCGTGAGCGGCTGCAACACGGTCTGAACTGGTACGAACTGATCCCGATCCTCGACGATCTTGCGACATTGATGCTGGCAATCACCGACAGCGGTCAGCACGAGTTCGAAGCGTATCTGCAACAACTCAACGAGCGCCTCGAAGCCTTCCAAAGCAATCTGCAGGCTGCCAGTGAAGGCCATGCCGACAACAGCTCAGCGGCGCGGGCCATGGATACGCAGATCCGCGAGCAAGTCGACGGCTTGCAGACCAGCGTGCAGGAAGCCGCCGATCTGGATGACCTCAAGCAAGTCCTGGAGAATCACCTCGAAGGCCTGCTCGGCACCATGGACCAGCACCAGAGGCAGCGCGATGCCCGCGAGCAGGAAGTCGCCACGCGGCTGAAAAGCCTGTCCGAGCGCGTGGCGCATATGGAGCAGGAAGCCCAGGGTTTCCGCGAACATCTTGAGGTGCAAAGGCAGAAAGCCTTGATCGACCCGCTCACCGGGCTGCCCAATCGCGCTGCGTGGAGCGAACGCCTCGAGCATGAAATCAAGCAATGGCAGCAACACGGCAACACCCTGAGCCTGGCGATGCTCGATCTGGACCACTTCAAACGCATCAACGACAACTACGGCCATCTTGCCGGCGACAAGGTGCTGAAAATTATTGCCACGGTGTTGCGTAAACGCCTGCGCGGCTCCGACTTCATTGCCCGTTTCGGCGGGGAAGAGTTCGTTCTGTTGATGCCGGCAACGCCGCCTGCGGTCGGCGCCAAACTGCTGGAAACCCTGCGTGCAGCGATCGAAGCCTGCCCGTTCCACTTCAAGGGCGAGCGGGTAACCATCACCATCTCCATGGGACTGGCGACATTCCGTGCTGGAGAACACAGCGATCTGGTACTGAAAAGAGCCGATCAGGCGCTTTATCGCGCTAAAAATGCAGGACGCAACCGGGTGGAGCTGGGCTGAGCGATTTGTTCCATTTTGTTTAAATCCGCCCGCTAACCGTCGAGACGCAAGGCAGTACGTTACACTGTTGCATTACTGTCTTGCGTGTACTGTCTTCTGCCATGAAATTCTTTACTCTCCTTGCTTCGCTGCTCGTTCTGGCTGGTTGTGCCAGCGGCCCGCGTTACGACACCAGCCATCCTTCGGCCAATTACGACAGCCGTATTCAGTTCGTGATCGTCCACTACACCTCGACCTCGCTGGAGCGCTCGCTGCAATTGCTGACCCACGGTGAAGTCAGCAGCCATTACCTGATCGGCGACGACAAGAGCGGAACCATCTACAAGCTGATGGACGAAAACCAGCGCGCCTGGCATGCCGGCGAAAGCCAGTGGCAGGGCCGGACCTGGCTCAACTCCAGCTCCATCGGCATTGAAATCGTCAATCCGGGCTTCAAGGACACGCCGACCGGGCGGCTGTGGTATCCCTACAGCGAAGCGCAGATTCAATCGTTGATCGTCCTGCTCAAGGACATCAGCCAACGCAACGGCATCAGTGCGCGTCACATCATTGGCCATAGCGACATCGCGCCGCTGCGCAAACTCGATCCGGGGCCACTGTTCCCGTGGAAGCGCCTCGCCGCTGAAGGCCTCGGCCTGTGGCCAAACGAACAAGCGGTGGCGCGCCAGCAGGCGCTGTTCAACAGCAGTGAATTGCCGAGCATCAGTTGGTTCCAGGCCCAATTGGCGCACTTGGGCTACGACACGCCGCAAACCGGCGAACTGGACGTGGCGACGCGCCATGTCCTCGCAGCCTTCCAGATGCACTTCCGGCCTTCGCGCTTCGACGGCACGCCAGATGCGCAAACGGCAGCGCTGCTGCTGGTCCTCAATCAGACAAAATAATGACGCCCGCCCGACGGTCAGGGCGAAAGTGCAATCAGCAGCTATAACTCATTGGTAATTCTTCGGATATTCCATAATGGTTGCTACCCGAGAGACGCTGCGTAGCTGGTTTTATCGCCCGTGGTTTTTGGCGATGATCGCGGCTGTCCTCAGTACCAACCTGCTGATCGCCGGCGGTATGTTCGTGGCGATGCGCCAGGTCGAGCAAAGCGAAAGTCAGGAAATGAACGCGCAAGGCGAGCGTTTTCTCGCCCGCCTCGAACAATTGTTCGGCCAGTTGCGCGAAAGTCTCGACGATCTCGAAGCCCAGCCATTGCGCAGTTGTGACGATGAAATGATCGCCACCCTGCAGCAAGTCACCTTCAACTATCGCTTCGTCTATGAAGCGGCTTACATGGACGCCACGCGGATCTGCTCCAACCGCCCACGTCAGGAAGGCGTGTCGGTAGTAAGGGCGCCGGATATCAGAGGGCCGACTTACAGCTATTGGCTCAATACCACCACCGAACCCGATGAAAACCGCGCCGCGCTGATGCTGGGCCGCGGCAATTTTCGTGTAGCCACATCACGCGGGCATCTGACCGACATGGTCGATCTGTCGCCCGGCAGCAGCCTGCTGGTAGTACTCGATCATGGTGCCCGGGCGATCCCGGTGCTCGGCACGGCGCAGGCTTGGCCACCGACCGAACATTGGCCACCGAAAAGTCGCGAGTCATTACAGGTCACTCAGACTCGGCTGATCTACCGCATGCCCACCAACAATCCGGAATATCAACTGGTGCTGATCACGCCGCGCACCGGCATGCACATCCCTGCGATCTGGTGGTGGATGGTTCCGGCCTGCCTATTGCTCGGCGCATTCTTAGGGTTCTTTGTGTTTTTGCTGGTGCGCCAGCGCCAATCGCTGGACGCCGAACTTAATGGCGCCATTCGTCGGGGCGAGCTGCAGGTGCTTTATCAACCGATCTTCGATCTCGACAGCCGCAACTGCGTCGGCGCCGAAGCCCTGCTGCGTTGGCGCCGCCCCGACGGCACACTGACCAGCCCCGATCTGTTTATTCCCATGGCGGAAAACACCGGGCAAATCCGCCAGATGACCGACTTCGTCCTGCAGCGCCTGCTGGAGCAACTGGGCCAGTTGCTGCGCGCCAATCCGCAGCTGTATATCTCGGTCAACCTGGCAGCTTGCGATGTAATGGTGCCGCGCATCGGCCAGGTCATGGCGCGGCTCCTCACCCTGCATCGCGTGGCGGCGCGGCAGATTGCCTTTGAGGTTACCGAACGTGGCTTGATTGATGTGGTAGTGGCGCGGGAGAACCTGCAAGCCTTGCGCAACGTTGGCCATCAGGTGCTGATCGACGACTTCGGCACCGGCTATTGCAGCCTCGCCTACTTGCAAACCTTGCCGGTGGACTGCCTGAAGATCGACAAGGCTTTCATTGATGCGCTCGGACATGACGCGGCCAGCAGCGGCGTCGCCCCGCACATCATTCACATGGCCCAGGCGCTGGATCTGAAGGTGATTGCCGAAGGCATCGAGCTGGAATCACAAGCGCAATTGCTCAGCAGCGAAGGGGTGAAATTCGGTCAGGGCTGGTTGTTCGCCCATGCGCTGAGCGCGGTGCAATTCATCGAACTGATCACCCGTGGCCGGCGCCTCGCCAGTCGACGCATGGATGACGAAGCCTAGACAGCGAGCGCCATATAAAACTGCGTACCCTGCCCCGGCCGCGAATAAACGCCCATGCGCCCACCATGCAGCTGAACGATTTCCTTGCACAACGCCAGGCCCAAACCGGCACCACCCTTCTTGCGCCCTACCTGCACGAACGGCTCGAAGATCCGCCCCTGCTGGCCATATGCAATGCCCTCACCGTTATCTTCAACGCTGATGATTACTCGCTCGCCATGTCGGCGTGCCTGCAAACGGATCTGACCGCCGCGTGCGGTATGGCGCAGCGCATTGTCGATCAGGTTATCCAGCACGCGATCGAGCTGCGCCTGATCGGCCTGCAAGCGTGGCAACGGCCCCTGTACTTCGACATTCAGGGCGATGCCCTTGGCCGCCGCCGAATCGGCGAAACGCAATTGCGCCTGCTCCAGCAAGTCTTCGATGGAGCACGGTGCCAGCGTGAGTTTTTGCAGGCCGTTCTGATAACGCGAGAAGTTGAGCAAGTCATTGATCAACTGCATCAGGCGCTGCATTTCCTCATTCACGGTGTCGAGCAGATCAGCCTCTCGCGACTCCGCGGGATACTTCGCCCGTTCACGGAACAGGCCGAACGCCATGTGCATGCCAGTGACCGGCGTGCGCAGCTCATGGGAGGCGCGCAAGACGAACTCGCTGCGCACCCGTTCGAAGGCGCGCTGTTCGGTGACATCGTGCAACACCATCACAGCGCCGAGGATATGGCCCTGGGTATGACTGACAGGCGTCAGGCTGTAGGTCAGCAGGCGTGATTCGCCGTCGACCTCGATACTCAAATCTTCCGGCGCCCGCTCCAGCATGCCGCCGCGCAGCACCAGTTGCAGCTGCGCATCCAGCTCCGGCCGCTCCAGCGCCGTACCCAGTCCCTGGCCGAGACGATCATCGTCCCAACCCAGTTGCCGTTGGGCGACAGGATTGAGGTGCTCCAGATGCCCTTCCCGGTCGATCATCAGCAAGCCGTCATCGATGCTGTCGAGCACCGCCTGCAGGCGTTGCTGGCCGGCCAGCAGCTCATCGACATTGGTGGCCTGATGCTCGCGCAAGGCCTCAGCCATCAGACCGAAACGTTTGGTCAGCAGGTTCATTTCCATCGCCGAGGAAATCGGCAGGGTCACTTCGAAATTGCCCTGGCCGATATTGTCCGCCGCTTTCGCCAGCGCTTCGATCGGTGCGCCGAAACGCCGGGCAATGCCGTGGGCCGTGATGAAACCGATGATCAGCACCGCCAACCCGACAAATCCAAGCAGGCCCGCAATCAGCAATGCGCGATTGCGCGCCTCACGCTGCACTGCGTTGATGTTGTCCAGCGCATACTTGTGCTCGGTGATCAGCCCGTTGCGCAGCGTATTGAAGCGTTCCCTGAAGTCAGCGCTGCTGCTGATGGAGCTGGCCGGGTCACGCGACAAATCAAAAGCCTCGAGGAAGCTCAGATAATCCGCTTTTGCCCGACTGAAGCCGTAGAGCCGGCCATCGCCCTCTTGCTCTTGGGCGATGCCTTGGTCCAGCAACTCGAAGTAATGCTGTTTCGACGCTTCGAACGCCACGGGATCAGGCTTTTCCGCCAGCATGATGATCAGTTGATCACCCAGCGTCTGCCGCAATTTGAGCCCCAGATCCAGAGTGACGAAGTTGCTGCGCACCAAAGCTTCTTGAGTACCGGCCATCTGCATCACGCTGACCAGTCCGAGCAGCAGCCCGAGCAAGGCCACGGTGATCAGCGCGGATATGCTCAGGAACAAACGGGTCCGCAACTTCATCGCCAGTTTCATCGCCCGGCACTCACAGGTTGTACTGCTTGCGCTTGCGGTACAGGGTCGAAGCGTCAATGCCGAGGGTTTTTGCCGCTTGATCCAGCGTGCCGGCGGTGGCGAGAACCGCGCCGATGTGAGCTTTTTCCAACTCGTCGAGACTCAGCGCCGCGCCGACGCGAGGGGCGTTGTTGGCCGGTTGCTCGGCCATGCCGAGGTGGCTGATTTCCACGCGTTCCTGCGGGCAAATGATGCTCGCCCGCTCGACCACGTTGCGCAGCTCGCGAATGTTGCCCGGCCAGCGGTAGCCGAGCAGTGCTTCACGAGCCTCGTCACTGAAGCCCCGTGCCGGACGTGCGTACTCCTTGACGAAACGCGCGAGGAAGCGATCAGCCAGGGTCAGAATGTCCTCGGCACGCTCGCGCAAGGGCGGCAGGTGCAAGGTGATGACATTCAGACGATAGAGCAGGTCCTCACGGAATCGGCCATCACGCACCATATCTTCCAGATTGAGGTTGGTCGCCGCGAGGATGCGCACATCGGCACGTCGGGTGACTGGATCACCTACCCGCTCGTATTCCTTGTCTTGAATGAAACGCAGCAACTTTGGTTGCAAGGTCAGAGGAAAATCGCCGATCTCGTCGAGAAACAGCGTACCGCCATCCGCTTGATTGACCCGCCCCAAGGTACTCTCGCTCGCCCCGGTGAACGCGCCGCGACTGTGACCGAACAGCTCGCTTTCCATCAACTCTGCCGTCAGCGACGGGCAGTTGATGGTCACGCAGGATTTTTTCTCGCGCTTGCTCCAGCCGTGAATCGCACGGGCCAGCTCACCTTTACCGGTGCCGGACTCGCCGAGGATGAGAATATTGGCGTCGGTGCTGGCCACCTGTCGGGCGGTTTCCAGTACGACCTTCATCGCCGGGCTGTGGGAATCGAGGCCATCCTTCGGTTTGCGGATCTCGCCCTCAAGCGCTTCGAGGCGCGCCGACAATTGGCGTACTTCCAGTTGCTTGGCGGTGGCCAGACGCAGTTGGTCCGGGCTGCACGGTTTCACCAGATAGTCGGCAGCGCCGGCCTGGATCGCGTCTACCGCAGTATCGACAGCCGAATGCGCCGTCACGATCACCACGCGCATCCACGGCGCCTGAATGCGCATCTGCGCCAGCACGTCGAGGCCGTTGTCTTCGCCCAAACGCAGATCGAGGAAGCACAGGTCGAAGACCTGGCGTTGCAGCAACGCGTCGGCCTGGGCCGCGCTGTTGGCTGTGGCAACCGTATAGCCTTCGTCTTCGAGGCAATAACGGAAGGTACGCAGGATGGCAGATTCGTCGTCCACCAGCAGAATGCGGCCTTGATGCTCAGTGGCAGATTCCATTTTTCCTACGCTCCATAGTGATTGGTCTTGGGTTAGTCCCGGAAAAATCGGGCAAGTTGCATGGTTGATTCTGAACGATGCCAGCCATAGGAGGGTAGCTCTCTCCTGCCTTTACGGCCAATACATTGATTTTGTTGGTTTTTTAAACAAATGCCGATTTGCAGGGCTTTCCCTGCGTACTTTTCTGACATCTATGCCCTGCTCTCAATTCCATAAGAATGAAATCTCCTACGAAAAAATCGTGCATTGCGCACGATCCCAGACACCCCATCGTGCAGGATGCGTCGCAGACGATTTTCCAATAACGCATAACTCTTTGTTTTTATTGAATATTTTCTAAGTAAAAAACTGGCATGCAGGCTGCAATACCTCATTCAGCCCGGGCAGAAATGAATTGCCCTAACCGAATAAGAGTGAGGAACCCAGGATGACTCGCCAACGTGCCGCCCAAGTGCGTATCTCGCCACTGCATATCCAGCAAGGCCTGTTTGGCGTACTGGCGCTGTTGATCACCCTGATCGCCTGTCAACAATACCTGCGCTGGGAACACAGCCAGCAGGTTGAGCCGCTGATCTCGATTCAGCACAGCACGCAAACGCACTTCAGCGCCGTCAGCAGCAGCCAGGCAGAAAGTGCCTCGATGCGCATGATGGATGTAGATCAGGCGCAGCCGCTGGATCAACTGCCACGTGAAGAGCGTTGGGTTTTCTGACTGATTGAATGAATTCGGGCGCGCAGCGCCGGAACACGCAACACCCCTAAATAGAGAAGTAAGGAGAATCACCATGTTGAGCTGGGCAATTACATTCTTGATCATTGCCATCATCGCTGCAGTACTGGGCTTCGGTGGTATCGCGGGCACCGCCACGGGTATCGCCAAGATTCTCTTTGTCGTGTTCCTGGTGATGTTCATCGCTTCCTTCTTCTTTGGCCGTCGCGGCCGAGGTTAAAGATGAGTGCTTTAAAGACAATGGCAGCCGCCCTGCTTCTGGGCGGTAGTGCCATGGCGATGGCGGCCAATGACGGCCAGGCGCGGGTCAACGAACTGCTCGCCTCTGACGAGCAGTACCGTGAAACCTGGGAAGGCGTGATCAAGAAGGAAGAGCGTGTACCGGAATGGGTGATCAACCTGTCCGGGACCTCTGAACAACAGATGAACGCGGTTACTGAAGACGGCGACAAGTACTTGGTCGGCCCGCTCTGCGAGAATCAGGACAAGTGCCTGAACCACCGTTTGATCGTCGCATTCAGTTTCGACAAGGATGACGCCTACGCCATGCTGGTTGATGTGCCTGAAGGATTGCCGCAAGACAAGTCGCCGACGCGACATGCGACCTATCGCTTCTTCGGCAAACCCGATCAAGGCATGCAGGATCTACTGATGGAAACCCTGAAGAAAGATCCGAAGTGGTACTGACTTGAACATGAAGGCAGCAGCCCTGCTGCTTTCCATTGCGCCCACCTGAGGAAGGCAGGCGCATGACCAAGGGGCCGGGACGTTCTGACTGTTGCAGGGTCGGAGTGACCTACGGGTACAGGGAGTGCCTGCGCAAGGGCCGGGTCAGGGTAAAAGCTGCGACGCAGGTTCGCCGACCCACAGTGGCTCGACGGACTTGCGCTGAGCTTTCAATCAGGCAAAACATTGATCCAGAGCGCCCAGCTCGTGGATTTTATCGCTGACACTGCGCGCGAAAACATTACGCGGTGTTTCCTGGCGACCGTATATCGACAAAAAAACCGTTTAAACAGTAGGACTTCTAGTCTTCCAACGTAGGCTTTTTCCTAAGTTTTTAGTCGATTTTTCTTGTTCAAAAAACAACCAACCTCCGCTGTGATGGCCGGTTCACGGCACTTATGCCGGCCGAAATGTCACAATCGAACCGGTTGGGACGCCAGTTTCATTAAAAAAAGCTCATGCCGATTCGGCATAGGGTAGGCGTTTACGGCATTAGACGGCGCAACCTTGCATCGGAATAGTTGCGCCTTTTTTCGCCTGCCGAAGAGCCGTAAATACGCGCTTCGGGGCACCTTATACGGAGGCAGATGCACAGACTTTTCCGCTAAAGAGCGTTCCAGTTCCTGCATGTGCCTGAGTCAAACGCAAGTAAGGGTAAAGATAATGAAGAAGGCAAAACTCAGCCTCGCCTGGCAGATCCTCATCGGTCTGGTTCTAGGGATTGCAATTGGTGCGTTGCTCAACCACTTCAGTGCCGAAAAGGCTTGGTGGATCAGCAACGTCCTGCAACCGGCAGGCGATATCTTTATCCGTCTGATCAAGATGATCGTGATCCCGATCGTCATCTCTTCCCTGATTGTCGGTATCGCCGGCGTGGGTGACGCCAAGAAGCTCGGGCGCATCGGCCTGAAGACGATCATCTATTTCGAAATCGTCACCACCATTGCCATCCTCGTTGGCCTGGTATTGGCAAACGTGTTCCATCCGGGCGCCGGCATCGACATGAGCACCCTGGGCACAGTGGATATCTCCAAGTACCAGGCGACCGCCGCCGAAGTACAGCATGAACACGCGTTCATCGAGACCATCCTCAACCTGATCCCGTCGAACATCTTCGCGGCCATGGCCCGCGGCGAAATGCTGCCGATCATCTTCTTCTCCGTGCTGTTCGGTCTCGGTCTGTCGAGCCTGCAGTCGGACCTGCGCGAGCCGCTGGTGAAGATGTTCCAGGGCGTCTCGGAAAGCATGTTCAAAGTCACCCACATGATCATGAACTACGCGCCTATCGGCGTGTTCGCCCTGATCGCGGTGACCGTGGCCAACTTCGGCTTCGCTTCCCTGCTGCCGCTGGCCAAACTGGTGATCCTGGTTTACGTCGCCATCGCCTTCTTCGCCTTCGTGGTGCTGGGCTTGATCGCCAAGCTGTTCGGCTTCTCGGTGATCAAACTGATGCGCATCTTCAAGGATGAGCTGGTGCTGGCCTACTCCACCGCCTCTTCGGAAACCGTGCTGCCGCGCGTGATCGAGAAGATGGAAGCCTACGGTGCACCGAAAGCCATTTGCAGCTTCGTCGTGCCGACCGGTTACTCGTTCAACCTCGACGGTTCGACCCTGTACCAGTCCATCGCAGCAATCTTCATCGCTCAGCTGTACGGCATCGACCTGTCGATCAGCCAGCAGCTGCTGCTGGTGCTGACCCTGATGGTCACCTCCAAAGGTATCGCCGGTGTACCGGGTGTGTCCTTCGTGGTGCTGCTGGCCACTCTGGGCAGCGTGGGTATTCCGCTGGAAGGTCTGGCATTCATCGCTGGAGTCGACCGCATCATGGACATGGCGCGTACGGCACTGAACGTGATCGGCAATGCCTTGGCCGTGCTGGTTATCGCACGCTGGGAAGGCATGTACGACGATGCCAAGGGCGAGCGCTACTGGAACTCCCTGCCGCACTGGCGCAGCAAGGAAAAACTGCCAGCAGGTGAAGTCTCCAAGCCGTAATGCAAAACCCTGTGGGAGCGAGCTTGCTCCCACAGTGATTGATGCAAGGCTCACCAACAAACCCCGGAGAAATCCGGGGTTTGTCGTTTCTGGCGACCCCGCTATCATTCGCGGCATTCTTCGGGGGATTTGACTGATGCTTAATGGCCTGTGGCTTGGCTTCTTCATCGTGGCAGCCGTGTCGGCGCTGGCGCAGTGGCTGATCGGCGGCAACGCCGGGATCTTTGCGGCGATGGTGGAAAGCATTTTCGCCATGGCCAAGCTTTCGGTCGAAGTCATGGTGCTGCTGTTCGGCACCCTCACCCTGTGGCTGGGCTTTCTGCGCATTGCCGAGAAGGCCGGGATCGTCGAGTGGCTGGCCAAGGTGCTCGGCCCGCTATTCCTGCGGCTGATGCCGGAAGTCCCGCCCGGTCACCCTGCCCTTGGCCTGATCACCCTGAACTTCGCCGCCAACGGCCTCGGTCTCGACAATGCCGCCACGCCCATCGGCCTGAAAGCCATGAAGGCGCTGCAGGAACTCAACCCCAGCGCCACCATCGCCAGCAACGCGCAAATCCTCTTCCTGGTGCTCAACGCCTCTTCCCTGACCCTGCTGCCGGTAACGATCTTCATGTACCGCGCCCAGCAAGGCGCACCCGACCCGACGCTGGTGTTCCTGCCAATTCTGCTGGCGACCAGTTGCTCGACGATTGTCGGCTTCCTCTCGGTGGCGTTCATGCAACGGCTGCGGATCTGGGATCCGGTGGTGCTGGCTTACTTGATTCCCGGCGCGTTGATCCTCGGTGGATTCATGGCGCTGTTGGGTACTCTTTCAGCAACGGCCTTGGCGGGATTGTCGTCGATCCTCGGCAATCTGACGCTGTTCGGGCTGATCATGCTGTTTCTGATCATCGGCGCGCTAAAGAAAGTTAAAGTTTACGAAGCGTTCGTTGAGGGCGCGAAAGAAGGTTTCGACGTAGCCAAGAATCTGCTGCCATATCTGGTGGCGATGCTCTGTGCGGTGGGCGTACTGCGCGCATCGGGAGCGCTGGACTTTGGTCTGGACGGGATTCGGCATCTGGTCGAGTGGGCCGGCTGGGACACGCGGTTTGTCGATGCGCTGCCGACGGCGATGGTCAAACCGTTCTCCGGCAGTGCAGCGCGGGCGATGTTGATCGAGACGATGCAGACCTCAGGCGTCGACAGCTTCCCGGCGCTGGTTGCGGCGACGGTGCAGGGCAGTACCGAAACGACGTTCTATGTGCTGGCGGTGTATTTCGGCGCGGTGGGGATTCAGCGGGCGCGGCATGCGGTGGGGTGTGCGTTGCTGGCGGAGTTTGCTGGTGTGGTCGGGGCTATCTTCGTCTGCTACTGGTTCTTCGGCTAACCACAAATCCACTGTGGGAGCGAGCTTGCTCGCGAATGCATCCGGTCAGTCAACATCATTGCTGAATGACCCGCCGCATTCGCGAGCAAGCTCGCTCCCACAGGGGGATTGTGTTGGGCTCAAGGTTTCGGTGGGACGAGTTTCTGGCCCTGATCGACGGCCCAGGCCACGACCTTCGCGGTCAGGCGATCACTGGCCTGACCAAACCCGGCGACCACCGCTGGCACCTGCACATCGCTCAACGGCTGGCGCTCTTCAAAGCGGCGACTGGCCAGAATCCGCTGGTCATAACCGCGCACGAGCAACGCATCAACGCGCACCACAACGCTGGCCTGCGTGCCCTGATACTCGGTCTGAAACGCCTGCAAGCTCCCGCCCAATTCCAGATCCGCCGCAAAGTTGCTGTCATCGGTACTAAGCAGCGTCACCCGGCCATCGCGCTGAAAGCCGTCGAGCAAACGATTACGCACCAGCACCGGTGCCGGATCGCTCCAGCGCGAACCCTTGTAGCTGCTGATCACGTCGCCCTGCGGAATCACCGCAATCGTCGGCCGGTTCAATGCTTCACTGGCCTGCAGCTTGTTCAGCCGCAGCGACCAGGACTGAGTCGCCGCCGAACCGGTCGAGGCGGGCGCCTGGGCAGTCGGCAGGCGATAGACATCCGACGGCTCGGACTTGGGCAGAATCGAGCAGGCGCTGATCAAGGCAAAACCGGCAGCGAAGAGGGTGAGTCGAGTCAGCTTCATGGCGTGAATTCCTTGTTCTTGTCACGGCCCAGCAGGTAACCGCTGGGATTGGCCTCAAGGCGTTGCGAGATGGCGCGCAACGAGGTCAGCGTCTCACGCAGTTCGCGGATCGCCGGGGCCAGGCCATTGAGGCCCTGCATGCCATTGTCGAGGGAGTTTTCGTTTTTGCTGAGCAAAGTGCTGATCGTCGTGGTGCTTTGCTCCAGCGACTTCATCGCTTGCTCGGCGCTACCCAGCGCTTGTTTGCCCTGGTCGTTGATCAAACCGTTGGCGTTGCGCATCAGCAGCGACGTCTGTTCGAGCATGCTGCCGGCCTGTTTGCCGACGGTCGCCAGTTGCTGCATGGCCTGTTTGATGTCGCCGCGCTGATCGTTGATCGTCCCGGTGGTTTGCTCCAGATGGGCGAGGGTTTTGCTGACGCGCTCGACGTTCTCGGCAGAGAACATCTGATTGGCGTTCTGCAGCAGCGCGGTGATGCCGGTCATCAAATCATTGGAGTCATTGAGCAAGCGCGAAATAGGCGAGGGCGATGCGACGATGGTCGGCAGATTACCGTCATGCCCACGCAGTTTCGGGCTCTCGGGTGTACCACCGCTGAGCTGGATGATCGATGTCCCGGTGATCCCGGCCAGCGCCAGCTTGGCCTGGGTGTCTTCCTTGACCGGCGTGTCACCGGCCAGACGAATCCGCGCCAGCACCCGCCGCGGATCCTTTGGATCAAGGCGCAGGTTGATCACATCGCCGACCTTGATCCCGCTGTACTGCACCGGGCTGCCCTTGGACAAACCGCTGACCGCTTCGCTGAAGACAATCTCGTAGTCCTTGAACTCGGTATCGACACTGGACTTGGCCAGGAACAGACCGAAGAGCAGGGCGCCTGCCACCACAATTACGGTGAACAGGCCGATCAACACATGATGCGCTCGGGTTTCCATGTCAGACCTCGTTGAGCAATTTGGCGGCGTCCAGCGCCGAGCGGCCGCGCGGGCCGTGGAAGTATTCGTGAATCCACGCGTCGTCGGTTTCCGAGACGACGTCGATGGGTCCTGCGACCAAGACCTTCTTCTGCGCCAGCACCGCCACGCGGTCGGTAATGGTGTAGAGCGTGTCGAGGTCGTGGGTCACCAGAAACACGCTGAGGCCGAGCGCATCGCGCAAGGTCAGGATCAATTGATCGAATTGCGCCGCGCCAATCGGATCGAGACCGGCGGTGGGTTCATCGAGAAACAGGATGTCCGGATCCAGCGCCAGCGCCCGCGCCAACGCCGCGCGCTTGATCATGCCGCCAGAGAGCGACGCCGGGTATTTGTCCGCCGCTGACAGCGGCAACCCGGCCAGCGCCAGTTTCACCGCCGCCAAGTGCTCGGCGTCGTGGCGGCTGAGACCGGCGTGTTCGATAAGGGGCAGGGCGACGTTCTCGGTGACGGTCAGCGAAGAAAACAGCGCGCCTTTCTGAAACAGCACGCCAAAACGCCGCTCGATCAGCGAGCGTTCATGCTCGGCCAGACTCGGCAGATTTTGCCCGAAGACTTTAACGATGCCTTCGCTGGGCCGGTTCAGCCCGACGATACTGCGCAGCAGCACCGATTTGCCGGTGCCGGAGCCGCCGACCACGGCAAGGATCTCGCCTTTGTACACGTCCAGATCGAGGTTCTCGTGCACGCTCTGGCTGCCGAAGCGATTGCACAGGGCGCGGACTTCGATCACCGCCTCCGAGGGCGCGCGGGGTAAACGGCTCACCAGCCCATCTCCATGAAGAACAATGCGGCCACCGCGTCGAGCACGATCACCACGAAAATCGATTGCACCACGGCGGACGTGGTGTGGGCACCGACCGACTCGGCGCTGCCGCTGACCTTGAAGCCTTCCAGACAACCAATCGCGGCAATGATGAAGGCGAAGATCGGTGCCTTCACCAAGCCTACGAGAAAGTGCTGAACGCCGATGTCCGACTGCAACAGCGTCAGGAACATCGCCGGCGAGATATCCAGCGACACCGCGCAGACAACGCCGCCGCCGATGATCCCGCAGAGCATCGCCAGGAAGGTCAGCATCGGCAACGCCACCAGCATCGCCAGCACGCGCGGCACCACCAGCAGCTCCATCGGGTCGAGGCCGAGGGTGCGGATTGCGTCGATTTCTTCGTTGGCTTTCATCGAGCCGATCTGTGCGGTGAAGGCACTGGCGGTGCGCCCGGCCATCAGGATCGCTGTGAGCAGTACGCCGAATTCGCGCAGGAACGAGAACCCGACCAGGTCCACGGTAAAAATCGTCGCGCCGAAACTGGCCAGCACCGTGGCGCCGAGGAACGCCACCACCGCGCCCACCAGAAAAGTCAGTAACGCCACGATTGGCGCGGCGTCGAGGCCGGTCTGTTCGATATGCGCGATCATCGGCGTGATCCGCCAGCGCTTGGGCCGGAACAGGCTGCGCGCGATGGTTTCCATGATCAGGCCGACAAAACCGAGCAGTTGCAGGGTGTCTTGCCAGACAGTGTCGACGGCACGGCCGATGCGCGTCAGCAGTTGCACGCTGACGCTGACTTCCGGTTCCTTGATCGGCACGCAGAAGTCGGTCATCGAGCAGTACACGGTTTGCAGCAACGCACGATCAGCGGAGGTCAGGGTGCAATCGGGGTGTTCGGCGGATTGGCCGAGGCGTTCGGAGCCGAGCAGTTCGACCAGCAGCGAAGCGCCAGCGGTGTCGAGAGCACCGAGGCTGTTGAGGTCGATCGAGGTGTTGGCATCGTACTGGCCGTGGAGCTTTTCGCTAAGCGTCTTGAGCTCGGCGTAATGGGCAAGCGTCCAGTCCCCCGTGACCCGCAAACGGGCAGGGGTTATCGACGTGTCCAGTTGGGCGTTACCGCTGATCGAGCTGCTGGTCATAAGCTCCGTGCTTGTTCGGCCTTTATGCGAACTAACGTAATAGCACGAACCGGATTACTTTTCTTTGATCGCTGTGCTGTCTGTGATTTCGAAGCGCAGTACGCCGATCAACTGGCCATCCTCGGTCAGCACGCGCACCTGCCATTTACCCGCCGGGTTGCCGGGGAAGTTCTGCTTGTGCGTCCAGGCGCGGTAGCCTTCCTTGCGCCCGCCGTGGATGTCGAGGGCGATGCGGTCGACCTCTTTGCCGTTGAATTGCCAGACGTGATAAATCCGCTCGTCCAGCCCGCGCGGCGCGTTGATGGCGGTGTAGGCGTACAGGCCATCGCCGCGAATCTGCTCGGCGCTGACCGTGTCGAGGCTGGCGCCGGGGGTACGGTCCTGCATTTGCGTGCTGATCGCCACGTCAGTCATCCACAGCGTCGCCGGCGGCACCCACGAACGCAGCGCCCAACCCACGCCACCGATACCGACAGTGATGCACAGGATCGCCAGGGCATTGCGCAGCGTGCGGATCGGGAAGATCGACGCCAGACTCGGGAACGACAACAGCACGGCAATGCCCAGCGCCCACTTGAAACTCTGCGCAGTGGTCAGGTGCATGATCACCGGAAGCGCAGTGAGCAGGGCGGCGAACAGGGTCAGGGTGTGCAACGCGAGAAACGCCCAGCGCCGTGGCGCCAGCCATTTGTAATAGAGCGGATCGACGATCGAGATCAAAGCGGCGACGCTGAGCAGGCCGGTGAAGAAAAACTGGCCGCTGTTCCACGTGGTGGTGATGAAGAAGAACGGCAGAACGAAAAACAGGCTTTCCTGATGGATCATCTGCGTCGCGTAACGCAGCAGCGGCTGGGGAATCTCGCGTTTGAACACGCGGGTGAAGAGGCCGGTGAGGGTGTTTTCCAGCATCAGCCAGATCCAGCTGAGCAGCATGATCACGGTGATCCAGCTCGCCAGTCCCTGCTGACGATCGACCATGATGAAACTGCCGACCCCGGAGATGAAACCGCCAAGCGCAATAACCCCGGGATAGCGCTTCATCAGTTCGAGGATGCGCTGGATCAGGAGCTGTATTTTCGGCATGGGGGCGATTCACGACTGGATAGGAAAAAACCTCGACAGAGTAGCGCCCGCCGGGCGATGTGGCGAGGCTGCCGGTCATTTAATACCAGCGCATACCCATGTGGGAGCGAGCTTGCTCGCGAAGGCGGCGGGTCAGTCAGAACATTTGTTGAATGACACACCGCTTTCGCGAGCAAGCTCGCTCCCACAGGGTCAGTGTTCGGCGGGTTTTCGGCGGCGGTGCAAACGCCAGCCGATCAGGATCAGCAGAAGTAAGCCCAACCCACCCGCACTCAACCACAACACCTGATCATCACTGAGCAACGGCTTTTCAATCCGCAAATACCCCGGCTGCAACAGCAACTCGCGCATGGCCTTGTTCGCCGCTTCCAGCGTCACCCCTTGCAGCTCCCGGGCCGGGTTGGCGAAGCGGCCGTCCTGGTAATCACCGAGGGCGCTCCAGTAATAATCCGCCAGCGCACTATTGCCCTGCACCGCCCACGCTTGATGGGCGATGGACGCCTGTTTGATCCGTGCGAAAGTGTCCGGGTCGAGGCCGTTTTTCAGCAGATCGGCCTTGAGGTCTTCCAGCACCTGAATGGCTTCGTCGACGTCATCGCGATCGAGGTCGGCATTCAGGCTCATGAACCCGACGCCGCCAAACACCTCACGCTCAGCCCACGGCCCGTAGGACAAACCGTGGTTGAGGCGGATCTGTCGGTACAACGCCCAGTCGAGGTAATCCTTGAGAATGTCGTAGGTCTGGTCGTATTGATCATCGATCACCGGCTCCGGCACGAGCCAGTGCAGCTTGGCGCTGTCGCCGATAAAACCACGGGGGAGGGTGCGTTCATGGGCGGCGCTGGTGCGGATGTCCGGTAACGGCCGATGCTCGCTTGGGTCAACCGCCTCAAGCGCGCCCCAGGTGCGCTCCAGATAGGCCGGCAGCAGTTTGTCGAGTTCGCCGACGACGATCAGCGTCATGTTGTTCGGCGCGTACCAGGCCTTGCGCACCTTCTCCAGTTGTTCCTGAGTCAGATGGCCGACCTCGGCCCGCTGCGGGCATTTCAGGCCCAGTTCGACGGCGAGCTGATTGCTTGCGGTATGGCCGAGATCCTGGCGGTCGAGGAAGCGTTGCAGGCGTGTGTAATGGCCGCCGTCCTCACGCTCGACTACGCGTTTGGCGGCGTTGATCGCGTTGTCGTCGATGCGCGTTTGCGTGAGCAGAGCGAGCAGCAGGTCGAGTACTTTGCGCTGGTTTTTCGCCGGTGCTTCGATGACAAACGTGGTGTCGGCGTTGCTGGTGAAAGCGTTCCAGTCACCGCCCAGTGCCTGCATGCGCTCCTCTAAACCGCCTTCGCCGGTGGCGTCGATACCGCTGAACAACAAGTGCTCAAGCAGGTGCGGCAGCTCCTTGTCATCGCAATCGAAATCATCGAGGCCGACGCCGACCACCAGCCGGATCGCCACATGCCCGCGCTCGGTGCCGGGTTTGAGCAGCAGCTGCAAACCGTTGGGCAGCGCATAGCCTTCGACCTGAAAACGATCCAGGGCAAAGGCGGGCAGGGAACCGAGTAACAGACAGGCGAACAACAGGCAACGCATAACAGGCTTCCATACGGCTGATTTGGAGATCCGTGTCGTCAGTCAGATCGCTTCGCGAGCAAGCTCGCTCCCACAGTGATTTTCGCCGAACACAAAACCCTGTGGGAGCGAGCTTGCTCGCGAAGGCGCCCCTGAGGCCGAACTCTGAGTTACTGACTGGCCCCAGCCCCAGACGTTCAAGGCGAATGCGTAATGTCGGCCATATCA
Source organism: Pseudomonas viridiflava (assembly GCF_900582195.1). GTDB lineage: Bacteria > Pseudomonadota > Gammaproteobacteria > Pseudomonadales > Pseudomonadaceae > Aquipseudomonas. The sequence continues at coordinate 702,920 of NZ_UTHA01000001.1, read as the reverse complement.
TCCGCCGCCAGCGCCCCGGTGTCCGCCGTTTCCAGCACCACATAAGCACTGCCGCAAAACAACGAATTCAAGCGCTTCATGTCGGCAATCAACTCCAGATGCAACGAACTGGTCTCGATACTCTGCACGATCTTGCGTTGCAAACGGCTGACATGCGCGTGGGCCAATCGGCGTTCCTGCGCGCGAAAGCGGCGTTTCTCGCGCAACAACTGCCGGGCACTTTCGCGGTCACCACTGAGGAACACCGAAAGCCCCAGACGCAGGTTGGAAATCAGTTGCTGCTGCAACCCGGCGAGATCTTCCAGACCTTCTTCAGAAAACGAACGGCGCTGCGAGGTCTTCTGCTGCTGGATCTTGCGCAGCATGCGTTCGATCAGGTCGCTGGCCAGTTTCAGGTTGATCGACAGCTCGATGATCTCGGCCCAGCGTCGACTGTCCTGCTCGCCGAGGTCTTCGCGGGGCATCTGCGCCAGGTAGAGTTTGATCGCGCTGTACAGGGATTCGATGTCATCGGTCAGCCGACGTATTTCCTGGGTAACGGCAGTCTGCTTGCCGCGCAGTACATCGAGGGTGGCGTCGAGCATGTTCTCCAGCAGATCGCCCATGCGCAGGGTTTCCCGCGCGGCGTTGGCCAGGGCCAGACTCGGCGTGACCAGTGCCGTCGCGTCGAGGTGACGCGGCTTGGCGGTGCCGTTGACTTCTGGGCGCTCGGGCAGCAACCACGCGCAGAGTCGCGCCATCGGGCCAACGCTTGGCAGCAGAATCAGGCAGCGCGCGGTGTTGTAGAGCAAGTGGAAGCCGATGACCATTTCCTGCGGGCTGAAATCGAGGCTGTCGATCCAGTGCACCAGCGGGTCGAGCACCGGGATGATCAGCAGCAGACCAATCAGCTTGTACAACAGGCTGCCCAGTGCAACTTGCCGGCCGGCGGCGTTCTGCATGCTGGTGCTCATGAAGGCGAGAATGCCGCTGCCGATGTTGGCGCCAATCACCAGACCAATCGCCACCGGCAGGCTGATCACACTGGCGCCGGCCAGGGTCGCGGTGAGCAGTACGGCCGCGAGGCTGGAATAGGAAATCATCGCGAACAATGCGCCGACCAAGGCGTCGAGGAGGATATCGCCGGTCAGCGAAGCGAAAATCACCTTGACGCCTTGCGCGTGGGTAATCGGCGCGGCGGCTTCAACGATCAATTGCAGCGCGAGAATGATCAGCCCCAGACCGATAGATACCCGGCCCATCTGCCCAAGGCGCGTCTGTTTGCGCGACAGAAAGAAAATCACCCCGAGAAAAATCAGCAGCGGCGACAGCCACGACAGGTCGAACGTCAGCACCCGCGCCATCAGCGCGGTACCGACGTCGGCGCCAAGCATGGTCGCCAGCGCCGGGGTCAGCGCCATCAGGCCCTGGCCAACAAATGAGGTGACGAGCATGGCGGTGGCATTGCTGCTTTGCACCATCGCGGTGACGACGATGCCGGCGACAAAGGCCAGCCAGCGCTTGGACATGTTCTGGCCGATCACATGCCGCAGGTTGGTGCCGTATACCCGCAGGATGCCGGTTCGGACGATGTGCGTGCCCCAGATCAGCAGGGCCACGGCGGAAAGCAGATTGAGCAGGGTGAGCATGCAGACCCCCTGTAGTAGCAGCGCCCCAGAGGGGCAAGTGGACGGTACCGCGCGGTTTCTACGTTTTTGATACTTAAGCTGTAGTTGGCTAACGGTCTGGGCGCCAGCATTGCACAGCTAAAGTGCCGATTGAAACAAAAGTGTCATGAAAGCGGGTTCATTCACCCACCTGAATCCGACACGGTTCTGTGTGTTGCCCAAAATAAATGTGGGAGCGAGCTTGCTCGCAAAAGCGGTGGGCCAGCCTACATTTCTGTCGACTGACACGACGCCTTCGCGAGCAAGCTCGCTCCCACAGGGGTATTGCGTGCGTCTGGACTACCGGGTTATTGACCCGGGATGTCCTTGCGCAGTTTCACCGGATCTTGCTGCTGCCGCTTCTTGGCCATCGCGCCGCGCAGTTTGATGTTGATCGCTTCTACCGCCAGCGAGAACGCCATCGCGAAGTAGACGTAGCCTTTCGGCACATGCACGTCGAACGATTCGGCAATCAGCACGGTACCGACCACCAGCAGGAACGACAGCGCCAGCATTTTCAGCGACGGGTGCTTGTCGATGAATTCGCTGATTTTGCCCGACGCCAGCATCATCACCAGCACCGCCACAACGATCGCCGCGACCATCACCGGTACGTGGGACACCATGCCCACTGCAGTGATCACCGAATCCAGCGAGAAGACGATGTCGATGATCGCGATCTGGATGATGGTGTAGAGGAAGTTGCCACCCTTGCCACCCGGGGTTTCGTCGCTTTCGTCTTCGCCTTCCAGCGCGTGATACATCTCCTGCGAGCTCTTCCACAGCAGGAACAGACCACCGAAGAACAGGATCAGGTCGCGGCCGGAAATGCCCTGGCCGAACACTTCGAACAGGTCGGCGGTAAGGCGCATGACCCAGGTGATCGACAGCAGCAACAGGATGCGGGTGATCATGGCCAGGCCAAGACCGAAGATCCGGGTGCGCTGCTGCATGTGTTTGGGCATGCGGCTGACCAGGATCGAAATCATGATGATGTTATCGATGCCGAGGACGATTTCCAGGGCGGTCAGGGTGAAGAAGGCAACCCAGATTTCGGGGTTGGTCAGCCATTCCATGTGTATTCCTTTGAGCGATTGTTAAACCGAAAAAGGTCCGGGCTTCAAACCGCGAAGCCAGGACCCGAAACGGTGAGTCTTGGGCTTATAGAGTGCTGAACATCGGGAAAGTCCCCAACAGCAGTGCAGCAATCAGAATGCAGATACATACCAGGATCGCCCATTTCAGGGTGAAACGCTGGTGGTCACCAAAATCAATGCCGGCCAGGGCTACCAACAGATACGTCGATGGCACCAACGGGCTCAGCAAGTGGACGGGCTGACCGACGATCGAGGCACGGGCCATTTCCACTGCAGTGATCCCATAGTGGCTGGCGGCTTCGGCCAACACCGGCAACACGCCATAGTAGAACGCATCGTTGGACATGAAGAAGGTGAACGGCATGCTCACCAGCGCCGTGATCACGGCCAGGTACGGGCCGAGAAAGTCCGGGATCACCGCCAACAGGCTCTTCGACATCGCATCGACCATGCCGGTGCCGCTCAGGATACCGGTGAAGATACCCGCCGCAAAGATCAGCCCGACCACTGCCAGCACGCTACCGGCGTGAGCGGCGACGCGATCCTTCTGCATTTGCAGGCAAGGGTAGTTGACGATCATGGCAATACTGAACGCGACCATGAATAGAACCGGCAATGGCAGCAGGCCGGCGATCAGGGTGCACATCAGGCCGAAGGTCAGGGCGCCGTTGAACCAGATCAGTTTCGGACGGCGGGCATCCGGGAACTGCGACACGCTGATTTCGCTGTGATCGATATCATCGCCAACCAGATGCAGCTCACCCAGACGTGCACGCTCACGCTTACCGTAAAAGTAGGCGATGACCAGAATTGCCAGAACACCCGCCGCCATCGCCGGAATCATCGGCACGAAGATATCCGACGGGTCGACATGCAGCGCACTCGCCGCACGCGCGGTGGGGCCGCCCCATGGGGTCATGTTCATCACGCCACCGGCGAGGATGATCAGGCCGGCCATGATTCGCGGGCTCATGCCGATGCGGCTGTACAGGGGCAGCATGGCGGCTACGCAGATCATGTAAGTGGTCGCGCCGTCACCATCGAGGGAAACGACGAGCGCCAGTACGGCGGTGCCGACCGAAACTTTCAACGGGTCGCCCTTGACCAGTTTGAGGATCTTGCGCACGGCCGGGTCGAACAGGCCGGAGTCGATCATCAGCGCGAAGTAGAGAATGGCGAACATCAGCATCACGCCGGTCGGCGCAAGCTTGGTGATGCCTTCGAGCATCATCGGACCGATCTTCGGTGCAAAACCGCCGAACAGCGCGAACAGGATCGGAATAATGATCAGCGCGATCAGCGCGGACAGGCGCTTGGTCATGATCAGGAACATGAACGTGATGACCATGGCGAAGCCAAGGAAAGTCAGCATGGGAATACTCCAGGCGTAGCGCGGCTAGTTAAATGAGCGGATCGGGCCGATCAGCGCAGAACGGGAAGCACGAGACGTACGGGCGGAGTTGAAGCGAGGAGGCGGGTTACAGAGGACATCAGAATCACCATTGTTGTTGTTAATTGGGCCGTTCGTGCGAGGTATCACACGCATTGGCCAACCGGTCTGTTGCCGGAAGTGGAGGCGATCCTAATCGGGGAAGCTTTCAGCTACCTTTCGCTGGAGAAAGCTTTGGGTGAACGGTCAACCGGCCGTCGGATGCGAACCAGAGTCAATAAACACGGGAAGGAGGGCTTTGATCATGAACCAATTGCACAGTGGCGGCTGCCATTGCGGACACATTCGTTATCAGTTCAGCGGGGCGTTGCAGGATATCGCTCATTGCCATTGTTCGATTTGCCGCAAGGTCAGTGGCGGGATTGTCACGACCTGGATCACCGTGCCGGTGGCGAATTTCCAATGGCAGGCCGGCACGCCGACGCGTTATGACTCCTCAGACAGTTGCGCGCGGTTCTTCTGCCCGCACTGCGGCGCGCAACTGGCACTGGTGACGTTGCTCAGTCCCGAGAGCATCGACGTGACCATCGCCACACTTGATCACCCAGAGCAGGCACCCGCCGAGCGACACATCTGGACGGACAGCCAATTGCCCTGGCTGCACCTGGACGAGCATCTGCCGGGCGAAGCCGAAGAAACGATCTGATCAGAAAACAGACAGATTCAGCGGTCGGATCGCGCCCATCCAGATCGCGTGTTCGGTGTGATCAAGCAAGTCATCCCCAGTGTCCGGGTGCAAAAACACCACCAGGCCTCGGCGATTGAGCGCCAGCCATGGCAGCACCTCGCCGATCAGCTCAGGGCCGAAGGCCAGTTGGCAACTCCAGTCCGGATGCGGGCCGACCGGGCGCTCGTGAACGCGGCCCATTTTCAATGGAAACAACTGCGCAGCCCGCTCGCACAAGGTCCGCGCCTGCTCGATGGTACTGGCGTCGAAATAGACATGGGCGTGGTAACCCTTGATCGTTTGCATCTGAAAGCCTCTGAATCGGTTCGAACCCTCGGCGTTGCCCGTATGTCACACGCCATACAAGGGATAACAAAAGGGATCAGCCATGAAAAATGCCGAAACCCCGGCGGTAAAAGTGGTGCTCTATGGTGCCATGAGTAGCCTGGGCAGCGCGTTGATGGCTGAATTGCTGCGCCGTCAGCATGAAGTCATCGCCATTCTCGACGATTTGACCGCACTGGCGCCGCGTCCGGGATTGCGTACCAAAACCGGTGATTTATTCGACCTGGAACGGGTCAACCAGAGTGTGGCCGGCAGTTCGGCAGTCATCTGCTTACTGGATGCGCCGGGCTTGCCGTTCAGCAGTGATCATGTGGAACGCTCGGTCGTGCTCGGCCCGGTCGAGCAGGTGTTGGCCGTCGACGCGCTGGTCGATGGCCTGCAAGCGGCCAATGTGTCGCGGCTGTTTCTAGTGGGGGATTTTGCCGTGCTCGATGAGCCGGATGTCGATGATCGCCTGCAACGCCATGCCGCCGAAGAAATTCTCGAAGCCGTGCAAAGCAGCCCGCTGCACTGGACGCTGGTGAATGCGCCGCACGGCGTGGCCGGACTGACGATCGAGCATTTCAGTCAAGTCGGCGGCAACCTGGAACCGGGTCTGGCTGAACCGCTGGAGCGGCTGAATCGCGTGGCGGTGGGCATAGCCGATGAGCTAAGGCTGAATTTGCATGTGGGGCAGCATGTGAATTTTGTGGCGGCTTCAGATTCGTAAACCTTCAAACCGCAATCGAAGGCAGCGCCAACCCACTCAAGGATTGCGCGCTGCTCGCCTGTTCCGCCATCAACCAATCGACAAACTGCTGAATCAGCGCGCCCCGACGTTTGCGCTGCGGCAGCACCACGTAATAACCCAACCGCGACAGCGTCGTTTCAGCAATCGGCCGGCATAATAAACCTTGGCTCAGCAAGTTATCCACAAGGTGGCGCCAGCCAATTGCCACGCCCTGGCCACCAATCGCCGCTTGAATCAACAACGTGTAATTGTCGAAACGCAATTGCCCCGGCGCTGGTGGGGTGGTGATGCCCAATTGGCGAAAAAGTCCGCTCCAGTCGAACCAGTTGCTGCTGTTTTCTCCGCGCAGATGCAGCAGCGGCAATTCCATCAAGGCGGGGGCGGGCAGAGGCGTCGGACGATCCTTGACCAATTGCGGACTGCACACCGGAAACACTTCTTCGCTGAACAACCAATGGCTTTCGCCCTGCTTGAAGCGTCCGTCGCCAAACAGGATCGCCACGTCGATGTCGGTGCGCAGCATGTTGTGGTTGCGTTCGCTGGTCACCAGGCTGACGTCGACCTGCGGATTGGCTTCGTGGAAGCGGTGCAAGCGTGGCATCAACCAATACGCGGCGAAGGCGAAATCGGTGGCGACCTGAAGCACCTCATGCTGCTGTTGTGCGCTGATCGCGCTCAATCCCGCGTCGATGTTCTGCAAACCGAGGGTAACTTGCTCGAACAAAATCGCGCCCACTTCCGTCAGTCCGATGCCTCGGTAGATTCGATCAAACAGGCGCGTACCGAGTTGTTCTTCCAGCCGTTTGATCTGCTGACTGATCGCCGGTTGCGTGGTACCAAGCTCAACCGCGGCAGCAGTAAAACTGCGCTGTCGAGCCGCCGCTTCGAACGCGCGGAGCAGGTCGAGCGACAGATCACCCAAGGCTTCATACATAAGCTGTGCTTATCCTAGTCATTGTCCTGCACGGGCTTTACCGGATACAGCATGGACTCCATGCTCGATCGCAGCAATGTCGCATAAATATTCACTATGGAATGCCGCGATCACATGAAGCGCAAGAATATTCTTTTCATCATGGCCGATCAGATGGCCGCGCCAATGTTGCCGTTCTACGGCCCTTCGCCGATCAAACTGCCGAATCTTTCCCGCCTCGCCAACCAAGGCGTGGTGTTCGACGCCGCTTACTGCAACAGCCCGTTGTGCGCGCCCTCGCGTTTCACCCTGGTCAGCGGCCAGTTGCCGAGCAAGATCGGCGCCTACGACAACGCCGCCGATTTCCCCGCCGATGTGCCGACTTACGCCCACTACCTGCGCCGCCTCGGTTATCGCACCGCGCTGTCGGGCAAGATGCATTTCTGTGGCCCCGATCAGTTGCACGGCTACGAAGAACGTCTGACCAGCGACATCTACCCGGCCGACTATGGCTGGGCGGTGAACTGGGATGAGCCGGATGTGCGTCCGAGTTGGTATCACAATATGTCCTCAGTGCTGCAGGCCGGGCCGTGTGTGCGTACCAACCAACTCGATTTTGATGAAGAGGTGGTGTTCAAGGCGCAGCAATACCTGTTCGATCACATTCGCGAGGACGGTGATCAGCCGTTCTGCCTCACCGTGTCGATGACCCACCCACACGACCCGTACACGATTCCCAAAGCATTCTGGGATTTGTATGACGATGCTGATATCCCGTTGCCTACAACCCCGGATCAACAAGAACTCGATCCGCACTCGCAGCGCCTGCTCAAGGTCTACGATCTGTGGGACAAGCCGTTGCCTGTGGATAAGATCCGCGATGCGCGCCGGGCTTACTTCGGGGCGTGCAGTTATATCGACGCCAACGTCGGCAAACTCCTGCAAACACTGGAAGAAACCGGATTAATCGATGACACCATCATTGTGTTCTCCGGCGACCATGGCGACATGCTCGGCGAAAAAGGCCTCTGGTACAAAATGCACTGGTACGAAATGGCAGCCCGTGTGCCCCTGTTGATAAGTGCGCCGGGGCAGTTCGAGTCAGGCCGCGTCAGCGCGGCCGTGTCGACCGCCGACCTGCTGCCAACCTTCGTTGAACTGGCCGGCGGCACGCTGGAGCCGGGTTTGCCGCTAGACGGCCGCTCACTGGTTTCACACCTGCAAGGGCAGGGCGGTCATGACGAAGTGTTCGGCGAATATATGGCCGAAGGCACCCTCAGCCCGCTGATGATGATCCGGCGCGGCGCCTACAAATTTATCTACAGTGAAAGCGACCCTTGCCTACTCTTCGACGTAGACAACGATCCGCGTGAGCTGGAAGAACTCAGCCAATCGCCGCAACATCGCCAGCTGTTCGACGATTTTCTCGCCGAAGCGCGGGCCAAGTGGGACATTCCGGCGATTCACCGGGAAGTCCTCGCCAGCCAGCGCCGCCGCCGTTTTGTTGCCGACGCTTTAACCATCGGCAAGCTGAAGAGCTGGGATCACCAGCCACTGGTGGACGCCAGTCAGCAGTACATGCGCAACCACATCGACCTTGATGATCTGGAACGCAAAGCACGTTATCCACAACCCTGCCAAAACCAATAATGTTAAGGGGAAGTCCATGCGTAAGTTATCCACAGCAATGACGGTTGGCCTGCTCGCGCTGAGCAGCGCTTCGGCCTTCGCCGAGCAGAGCTGCGACACGGTGAAGATGGCCGACCCGGGCTGGAGCGACATCGCCGCGACCAACGCGATCACCGGGTTTCTGCTGGATGGCATGGGCTACAAGGCCAAGGTCGACACCCTCGCGGTGCCGATCACCTTTGGCGGTTTGAAGGACGGCCAGGTGGATGTATTCCTCGGCAACTGGATGCCGGCGCAGCAGGGCTTCTACGACAAGTTCGTCGCCACCGGCGACGTCACGCAATTGGCGAAGAACCTCGACGGCACCGAATTCACCCTCGCCGTACCGGATTACGTGTGGGACGCGGGTGTGCATAACTTTGCCGACCTGAACAAATACGCGGACAAATTTGATCGCAAGATCTACGGCATCGGCTCGGGCGCGCCGGCGAATATCTCGTTGCAGGAAATCATCAAGAAGAACGACTTCGACATGGGCCAGTGGAAGCTGATCGAGTCCAGTGAACAGGCAATGCTGGCTGAAGTGTCGCGAGCGGTGAAGAAGCAGAAATTCGTCACCTTCCTCGGCTGGACCCCGCACCCGATGAACGTGCAGTTGAAGATGCATTACCTCAAGGGGGGCGAGAAGTATTTTGGCGACACTGGCAGCGTGTTTACGTTGACACGTAAAGGCTACGCCGAGGCGTGTCCGAATGTGGGTAAGTTGCTGACCAATCTGACGTTCACGCAGGAGATGGAGAACAGCATCATGGCTGAGGTGGTGAACAAGAAGGTCAGCAATGCCGAGGCGGCGAAGGCGTGGATCAAGGCGAATCCGGCGGTTCTCGATAAGTGGCTTGATGGCGTCAAGACAGCTGACGGGAAGGATGCGTTGGCGGCGGTGAAAGCCAAGCTCTGATTGTGGGGTGGCTGGATTGATCGTTCCCACGCTCTGCGTGGGAACGCCTCAACGGACGCTCCGCGTTCGGCTTTGAATGGGACGCGGAGCGTCCCGGGCTGCATTCCCACGCGGAGCGTGGGAACGATCCGCATGAAGGGCTGATACCCTAGCTGAAAATTTCAACCGCGAGGACCCATGGCCTTCCCCAGCCGCCACTCTCTCTTCCCCTTCCTCACCTGGCTACCACGGCAAACCCGCGCCAGCGTAGGACGGGACCTGATCGTCGGCCTCAGCGGTGCGATTCTCGCGTTACCCCAGTCGATTGCCTACGCACTGATCGCCGGTCTCCCTCCCGAGTACGGCCTCTACGCCGCAATCATTCCGGTATTGATCGCTTGCCTGTGGGGTTCATCGTGGCATCTGATCTGCGGGCCGACGGCGGCGATTTCCATTGTGCTGTTTGCCAGTGTCAGTCCATTAGCAGTGCCAGCATCGCAGGACTACATCACGCTGATCCTGCTGCTGACCTTCCTCGCCGGGATTTTCCAGTGGCTGCTCGGTTTGCTGCGCTTCGGCGCTTTGGTGAATTTCGTTTCGCACTCGGTGGTGCTGGGGTTCACCCTCGGCGCGGCGGTGGTGATTGCCATCGGGCAATTGCCGAATCTGCTGGGGCTGGATCTGCCGGCCAAGGCTACGGCGCTGGCGAGCCTGATGGATCTGCTGCAACACCTGCGGGCTGTGGATAAACCTTCGCTGGTGCTCGGTGTGGCGACGGTGGTCGTCGGTGTCGTGTTGAAACAATTGTTGCCGCGCTGGCCGACGCTGTTGATAACCCTCGCATTTGCCAGTCTGCTGGTGTGGCTGTGGCCGGCGATGTTCGGCCACGTCCATCTGGTCAGCGCCTTTGTCGGGCGTTTGCCGCCGTTCAGTGGATTGCCGCTGGATCTGGATCTGATTTTACGTCTGCTGCCCAGCGCCGTGGCGGTGGGCATGCTCGGGCTGGTCACCAGCCTGTCGATTGCCCGCTCGATCTCCGCGCGGTCGCAACAGTTGCTCGATGCCAATCAGGAAGTCCGCGCGCAGGGCTTGTCGAACATCGTCGGCGCGTTCTTTTCCGGATCACTGTCGGCAGGCTCGTTTACTCGCTCGGGACTGAGTTATGAGGCAGGCGCCTGTTCACCACTGGCCGGGGTGTTTTCAGCGATCTGGGTAGCGCTGTTCGCGATATTCGGCGCCGGGCTGATCGCGCACATTCCGATCCCGGCGATGGCCGGGAGCATTCTGCTGATTGCCTGGGGTCTGGTGGATCATCGCGGCATTCGCTCGCTACTGCGGGTCAGTCGCGCCGAGTTCGCGGTCATGGCCCTCACGTGTCTGGCAACGTTGCTGCTGGAATTGCAGACGGCGATTTATGCCGGTGTCCTCGCCTCGCTGTTCTTCTATCTCAAGCGCACCTCGCAACCGCGGGTGCAGCACTGGCGCGATGGCGAGGACGATGTTTTGCGTGTCGGTGGTTCGATCTTTTTCGGCGCCAGTCATTACCTGCAAGTGCGTCTGCAACGGATGCATGGCGCACGGGTGGTGATCGAGGCGCAGCAAATCAACTTCATCGACTATTCAGGGGTAGAGATGCTGCATCAGGAGGCGCGACGGTTGTTGAGCCAGAATCGCAGCCTGACCTTGCGCCGGGCACGGCCGCAGGTGGTGGAGGAGTTGCGCAAGCTGGAAGGGCCGGAGAAATGCCCGATCCGGTTTGAGGATTGATCCAGCATTGGCGGTGCGGCCATTCGCGAGCAAGCTCGCTCCCACATTTGATCGCACTCCACCGTGGGAGCGAGCTTGCTCGCGAAGCTATTAAAGGGCCAGTTGTCGACGCAACTCTGTGAGCACAGGCGCCGTATCCGGGCGCACACCGCGCCACAAAAAGAACGCCTCAGCGGCCTGCTCCGCCAGCATCCCCAAGCCATCCATCGACACCGCCGCGCCATGCTCACTGGCCCAGCCGCAGAACGCCGTCGGTTCTTTGCCGTACATCATGTCGTAGCACAGGGTCTTGCCCGGCTCGATCAGGCTCGGCGCAATCGGCGGCACATCGCCGGTGAGACTCGCCGACGTGGCGTTGATGATCACGTCGACCGGCTCACGCAACCAATCAAAACCACTGGCCGACACCGGCCCAAGGTCGCAGAACAACTCCGCCAGCAATTCAGCCTTGTCCACCGTGCGATTGGCGATGATCACCGACGCCGGTTGCTCCGCCAGCAACGGCTCCAGCGCACCGCGCACCGCGCCACCGGCACCCAGCAACAGGATACGTTTGCCGGTCAGGCTGAACCCGGCATTCACCGTCAGATCACGCACCAGTCCGGCGCCGTCGGTGTTATCGCCGAGCAGCGAGCCGTCAGCCAGTTTGCTCAAGGTGTTCACCGCGCCGGCCCGCTGCGCACGAGCAGTCAGGCTGTTGGCCAAACGGTAAGCGTCTTCCTTGAACGGCACGGTAACGTTGGCGCCACGACCTTCCTGGAAAAACGCCGTGGCACAACCCGCAAAATCCTCGAGCGGCGCCAGCAGCGTGCTGTAGTCGAGGTGCTGACCCGTCTGTTCGGCGAACAATTTGTGAATCATCGGCGATTTGCTGTGGCCAATCGGATTACCGAAAACGACGTAACGATCCATCAGAAATCCTCAGGCTTCGGCCAGCCAGTCGCGGTCTTGCAGGAAGTACTCGGTCAGGCGCGCCTCTTCGCTGCCAGGCTCGGCCTTCCAGTCGTAGCCCCAGCGCACTTGCGGCGGCAGCGACATCAGGATCGACTCGGTACGCCCGCCCGATTGCAGGCCGAATAGCGTGCCACGGTCGTACACCAGGTTGAACTCAACGTAGCGGCCACGGCGGAATTCCTGGAATTCACGCTGTTGAGCGGTGAAGGCATCGTGTTTGCGGCGCTGCACGATCGGCAGATAGGCGTCGATGTAGGCATCGCCGATGGCGCGCATGAAGGCGAAGCTGGTGTCGAAGTCCCACTCGTTCAGGTCATCGAAGAACAGTCCGCCGATGCCGCGCGGTTCGTGGCGATGCTTGATGTGAAAGTAGGTGTCGCACCAGGCTTTATAGCGCGGGTAGACGTCCGCCCCGAACGGCGCACAGGCCTGCTCGGCGACGCGATGCCAGTGGATGCAGTCTTCTTCGTTGCCGTAATACGGGGTCAGGTCGAAGCCGCCGCCGAACCACCAGACCGGCTCTTCACCTTCCTTCTCGGCGATGAAAAAGCGCACGTTGGCGTGGGACGTCGGCACATGCGGGTTGTGCGGATGGATCACCAGCGACACGCCAAGGGCTTCAAAGCCACGACCTGCCAGTTCCGGGCGATGGGCGCTGGCCGATGGCGGCAGGCCGCTGCCGAAGACGTGGGAAAAGTTGACGCCGCCCTTTTCGATCACCGTGCCGTTCTCGATCACACGGGTACGACCGCCACCGCCGGCCGGCCGGGTCCAGGCGTCTTCGACGAAGCGCGTGCCGCCGTCTTCGGTTTCGAGAGCCGCGCAGATGCGGTCTTGCAGGTCGAGCAGATAGGCCTTTACGGCGTCGGTGCGGGTCGTCATGGCTTCACCTTGAATCGGGCGGCGCCCCGCAGGCGGGCGACGCAAATGGGCGCGTAGCATACCACCGCAGACTGGCGCGCCGCAGTTGACGAAGATCAAGCATGGGAGTTGGATAGGGGGCTCACAAAAGACCCAAGGAGAGCAGGCAGATGGCAAAGCGTATCCAGTTCCGCGCCCACGGCGGCCCCGAAGTGCTCGAATATGTTGATTACCAACCCGCCGCACCCGGCCCGAATCAAGTGCGCGTGGCCAACAAGGCCATCGGCCTGAACTTCATCGACACCTATTTCCGCAGCGGTCTGTACGCGCCACCTGCCTTGCCGTCCGGCCTGGGTGCTGAAGGTGCGGGCATCGTCGATGCCGTGGGCAGCGACGTCACCCGATTCAAGGTCGGTGACCGCGTCGCCTATGGCAGTGGCCCATTGGGTGCTTACAGCGAGTTGCACGTTTTGCCCCAGGACAATCTGGTGCACCTGCCCGACGAAATCAGTTTCGAAACCGCTGCCGGGGTGATGCTCAAAGGCCTGACCGTGCAATACCTGCTGCGCCAGACCTATGAACTCAAGGGTGGCGAAACCATTTTGTTTCATGCCGCTGCCGGGGGTGTCGGTTCGCTGGCCTGCCAATGGGCCAAGGCACTGGGGGTGAAGCTGATCGGCACCGTCAGCTCCAAAGAAAAAGCCGAACTGGCCAAGGCCAACGGTGCCTGGGCGACGATCGATTACAGCCACGAAAATGTTGCGCAACGCGTGCTGGAATTGACCGACGGCAAGAAAGTCCCGGTGGTTTATGACGGTGTCGGCAAGGACACCTGGCTGACTTCCCTCGACAGCGTGTCGCCGCGTGGCCTGGTCGTGAGCTTCGGTAATGCCTCTGGTGCGGTGGACGGCGTGAATCTGGGGATTCTCTCCGCCAAGGGCTCGCTGTACGTGACCCGACCGACCCTGGCGACTTATGCCAACAACGCCGAAAACCTGCAGCGGATGGCCGACGAATTGTTCGAGATGATCATCAGCGGCAAGCTGAAGGTGGACATCAGCCAGCGTTATTCACTGGCTGATGCGGCGAAGGCGCAAACCGAACTGTCGGCGCGGCGCACCACCGGCTCTACCGTTCTGCAGCCCTGATATCGCCCGGCGTCCTGCCAGTCAGGGGTTCAGAACCCTGGCTGGCAGGGCGGTTCGAGCGTGTTCAAAACCGAGGTGGATGATTCACCCACGGTTTTTGCGCCCAATGACCGACAGTCGCGACACCGGGCTGTTGAACCGCTGCGAGGATTTGCCGCCACTCGGCTGACAATACCCAGTAATCACCGCGTGCACGCTGTTCAATATGCAACGGATTGGAGGCGACCGGCATCAGACCGAAACGCTGGTAGAGGCGCAACTGCGAGGACCGGCACAACGCAGTGACACCTTGATAGCCCTGTTTAATGGCCCACTCGGCAGCCGCCACCAGCAAACTGTTGATGGCGATGGGCTGTTGGCCGGGCGCCTGCGAGATCAAGCGACTGAGTTCGACATGGCGTGACAACGCCACCGTGGGCGAGAAATGTTGCTGCGCCAGTGATGCCCATTCGAACGGCGCCGGAGTGGCCCTCAGTACCGCCAGCAGTTGCTCGTGCCGATATAACAGAAAGTGGGTACTGCGCGACCGTATTGCCAGTCGGGTTTCGAGCATCCGCGCCCTGGACGTCAGCATGTAATGCTGCAGCCGAAGCCGAAATTGCCGATCGATGAATCGATCGAACACCTGGGTATCCGACCCCGCTTCAAGCATCACGATACGGCAACCCTCCTGATGACTGTCTAACGTCACCTGAAGCGCCTGCAGATAATCCGTGAGTTGCAAATCCGTAGTGTCCATTCCTTCTCCGCAGACCTTAACTTATCGAAGTATTTCGAGTGCAGGGAAAGGATGGTTGCTTTTCGGGATACCGCCACGAAACACGATCTGATAATCAGGTGGGAAACTTCAGCTAATCCAAGCAGTTGAGGATTTTTCCGACGCAACAACCAGCATCATTGCAGGATAAATCGCAGGCACACGTAGTACTTCTCGCCGTCAAGGCGAGGAGTACTCACGTTACCAGTGTTCGAGGCTGGATCAGTCGGGACGAATGACTTTGCCGGTCGCCAGATCACGGATCACGCTGGGGTTCTTGCGCCCACCCAGTTGCCCACCCAGTATCAGATCGATCTGCCCACGGAAGTACTGCTCGACACGCAATCGCGTGCGCGCCGCCGGGCGGCCCTGCGGGTTGGCAGAGGTCGAAATCAATGGCCCGACCATCGAGCACAGATCGCGCACCTGCGGATGATCACTGACCCGCAGTGCCACGGTATCGTGCATGCCAGTCACCCATTCCGGAAGCAAACCCTGATGCGGCACCAGCCAGGTGTTCGGCCCCGGCCAGGTGCTGGCCATGCGGTCGATCCATTCTTGCGGGAAGTCTTCGAACAGGAAGTCGAACTGGTGAATGTTGTCGGCAACCAGAATCAGCCCTTTGACCACCGAACGATTCTTGATCGCCAGCAACCGATCCACTGCCTCTTCGTTCCACGGGTCGCAACCCAGCCCCCAGACGGCTTCGGTTGGATAGGCAATCACCGCCCCGGCGCGAATTTCTCGTGCGGCTTGTTGCACACGCCAACTGTTGACCATGAAAAAACTCTCCGCAATCAGGTTTCGCGCAGTTTACCGATCTTCCTTGTAAAACCTAGCGCGTCCTGGCCAACCAGCGGCCGTTTTCGCACACCGCGCGGCCATCCATTTCCAGTTCGGTAAGCGCCGCCAGCACTTTGGGCAACGCCCAGCCGCTGCTGTCGGCCAGACCTTCGCTGGTGTGCGGGGCGGCGTGGAGCAGGCTGAGCAACGGGTGATCGACGTTCGCCGTGTCAGCGGAGAGCGGCAGATGCTGCCAACCGCGCAGGGCTTCGAGGATGTGCTCGATGGTTTCCACCAGCACCGCGCCATCGCGAATCAATTGATGGCAACCGCGCGCCCCGGGGTGATGGATCGAACCGGGAATGGCATAAACCTCGCGCCCCTGTTCCGCCGCCAGCCGCGCGGTGATCAGCGAGCCGCTGGCCACACTGGCTTCGACCACCAGAACGCCGAGGGACAAACCGCTGATGATCCGGTTGCGGCGCGGGAAGTTGCTCGCCGTCGGCCCGGCGTCCAGCGGAAACTCGGAAAGCACCGCGCTGCCGGATGCAATCATCGCGTCAGCCAAGCGTCGATTGCGCTGTGGATAAAAGTTTTCCAGCCCCGTGCCAAGCACCCCGACAGTCAGCCCACCGACATCCAGCGCGGCCTGATGCGCGGCGGCATCGATGCCCAGCGCCAGACCGCTGGTAATGACAAAACCGGCCCCGGCGAGGCTGCGGGAAAACGCTGCGGCCGTATCCATTCCTGGACGCGATGCCCGGCGACTGCCGACCATCGCCAGTTGCGGTTTTTCCAGAATCAGCGGATCGCCGGCAACGAACAACAATGGCGGCGGATCGGGAATCTGCGCCAGCAGCGCCGGGTAATCCGCCTGATCCCACATCAGCAAATGATGTTCCGGCCGCTCTAGCCAGCGCATTGCGTGGCTGGCGCCATCGCGAACCTCCGGACAGCGCCGCGCCTCGGCGCACGCCGCGGGTAAACCCAGCGAACGCCAGGCGCTGGCCGGCGCACTGATGGCTTTGGAGGCCGAGCCGAAAGCCTCGAGCAATTTGGCAAAGCGCTTGGGGCCGACATCGGGCAAGCGGTGCAGGCGCAAACGCGCTTCCAGCTCTGCCGGGGAAACCGGCGCACAGACAGGCAACATGATGGATCATCCTTGATCGTTATAAGCCCCGAACCATTCGGAACAAGCTGTGGATAACTCTGTTGGTAACTTGTGAAGCAAGCTTACGGATTTCGCACCTTGTCGAGCACCGCCAGCGAGCGCGATGCGTTGAGAACGAGGCCATAGCTGAGTTTGTCGTAGGTGCGGAACACCATCAGCAAGCCGGCGCGTTCGTCGGGAATTTTCAGTGGCTGGCCGGTAATGCGGTCACGCACGGTTTCGCCGGTTTTCATCACCACCAGCACGTTGCCTTCGGCCAGACCGTCGCGCTTGCCTTTGTTCAATGTGACCACGTCCATCACGCCAATCTGGGTAACACCGCGCGGCACATCGATGATCACGCCGTTGATATGGGTGGTTGGCGCGCTGGGCATGAAGGTTGAATTGATCGAACGCTCTTCGCCGCTGAACAAGCGGTCGCCGAGGCGCACTTCCTGGGTGGTGCGTTGCAGCGCGAGAGTGGCAACGTCGCCTTCGGTGGCGACGATTTCACCGCCACCAATGTCGTCAGCGTTGATCCCGAGGAACTCCTTGGTCTGCGGATCGGTGTAGACCTTGCCCTGACGGAAGATCCCATAGACCGGTTGATCCGGATCGAAATGGCCGCGCGCGAAGATACGGTCACCGGTACCGCTGAGCACGCGTTCGGCATCGCCGGCGACGATGTACGGTGCCTTGTCGAAATCCTCGACCTTGTCGACGATGCGGTTGCTCAGCAGAAAGCTGTTGATCGATTTCAGCGGAATGCTCGGAATCGCCTCGGCTACCGGGCTGGTGCGAATACGCGGCGAGAGCTTGATGGTGCCGCGTGAATCGCCACGGTTGAGCGTCAGACGCGGTTGGCCGTCGACGTAGCTGAGTGTCAGCGTGTCGCCGGGATAGATCAGGTTGGGGTTTTCGATTTGCGGATTGGCCCGCCACAGTTGTGGCCATTGCCAGGGCTCGCGCAGGTATTTGCCGGAAATGTCCCAGAGCGTGTCCCCCGAAACCACCGTGTATTGCTGTGGAAAACCATCCCTGAGTTGCACTTGCCCTTGCGCCACGCCGGCCGAAGCCAACAGCAGCAGGGCGAGTAGTGTTTTCCTCATGCAGTGAATCCCTTTATCATGTGCATTCGCGTGAACCGTCAGAGCCCCCGTGGCTCGCTTGTGCAAAATGCACAAGCTACGCTTCACAACGGTAGCCTGCATCTTCGGACCTGCCAGGCCATCGCCCGACTTTACTCAACGTGTGCAGCAATCAAAGCCTATGGCCATTTTAAACATCCTCGAATTCCCGGACCCGCGTCTGCGCACTATCGCCAAGCCTGTGGCTGTAGTGGACGACGAAGTGCGTCAGTTGGTCGATGACATGTTTGAAACAATGTATGAAGCGCCGGGCATCGGCCTTGCCGCGACCCAGGTCAACGTGCACAAACGTATCGTCGTGATGGACCTTTCCGAAGACCGCACCGAACCGCGGGTGTTCATCAACCCCGAGTTCGAATCGCTGACCGACGAAATGGACCAATACCAGGAAGGCTGCCTGTCGGTACCGGGTTTCTACGAAAACGTCGACCGCCCGCAGAAGGTCAAAATCAAGGCGCTGGACCGCGACGGCAAGCCTTATGAGCTGATCGCCGAAGGCTTGCTCGCGGTTTGCATCCAGCACGAATGCGACCACCTCAACGGCAAATTGTTCGTCGATTACCTGTCCACGCTCAAACGCGACCGGATCAAGAAGAAACTGGAAAAGCAGCACCGCCAGAACGCTTGATGCCCCTCCTTCAAAGGCTTGCTGCGGCAAGCCTTTTTCTTTTTATGAGACGCCCTTCATGACTGAGCCACTGCGCATCGTTTTTGCCGGCACCCCGGAATTTGCCGCCGAACACCTCAAGGCCCTGCTGAACAGCCCTTACGAGATCGTTGCGGTCTACACCCAACCGGATCGTCCGGCCGGGCGCGGGCAAAAACTGATGCCGAGCCCGGTCAAACAGTTGGCCCTGGAAAATAATATCCAGGTGTTGCAGCCACCGACTTTGCGTAACGCCGACGCCCAGGCTGAACTGGCTGCGCTGAAACCAGACTTGATGGTGGTGGTTGCCTACGGTTTGATCCTGCCGCAGGTCGTGCTGGATATCCCGCGTCTGGGTTGCATCAACAGTCACGCATCCTTGCTGCCACGCTGGCGCGGTGCGGCGCCGATTCAACGCGCCGTGGAACATGGTGATGCCGAGAGCGGCGTCACGGTGATGCGCATGGAGGCCGGCCTCGACACCGGGCCGATGCTGCTTAAGGTCGTCACGCCGATCAGCGCTGAAGACACTGGCGGCAGCCTGCATGACCGCCTCGCCGAAATGGGCCCGCCCGCCGTGGTCCAGGCGATTGCCGGTCTGGCTGCAGGCACGCTGGAAGGCGAAGTGCAGAACGATGAACTCGCCACTTACGCGCACAAACTCAACAAGGATGAAGCACGCATCGACTGGAGCCGTCCGGCCGTTGAGCTGGAACGCCTGGTGCGCGCCTTCAACCCATGGCCGATCACCCACAGCACCCTTAACGGTGAAGCGCTGAAAGTCCTGGCGGCAACACTCGCCGAAGGTAAAGGCGCACCGGGTGAAATCCTCAGCGCCAGCAAGGACGGCCTGATCGTCGCCTGCGGCGAACAAGCCCTGTGCCTGACCCGCCTGCAACTGCCCGGCGGCAAAGCGCTGAACTTCAGTGACCTGTTCAACAGCCGTCGTGAGAAGTTCGCGGTTGGCACCGTGCTCGGCGCAGCGGTGGACGCGCAATGAATCCGCGTCTGGCCGCCGCCAAGGCACTCGCCGCCGTGCTCAGCGGCAAAGCCTCGCTGAACAGCTCCCTGCCCACGCAACTGGACAAGGTCGAAGATCGCGATCGCGGTTTCACTCAGGATCTGGCCTTCGGCACTGCGCGCTGGCAGCCACGCCTGTCGGCGCTGGCCGAGAAGCTGCTGCAGAAACCGTTCAAGGCTGCTGACGCCGATGTGGAAGCGCTGCTGCTGGTCGGTCTCTACCAATTGCTCTACACCCGCGTGCCGGCTCACGCCGCCATCGGCGAAACCGTCGGTTGCGCCGAGAAGCTGAAAAAGCCGTGGGCCAAGGGTCTGCTCAACGCCGTGCTGCGCAATGCTCAGCGCGAAAGCGAGACGATTTTCGCCGAGCTGGAACGTGATCCGGTGGTGCGCACCGCTCACCCGCGCTGGCTGCAAAAATCCCTCAAGGCGTTCTGGCCGGAACAGTGGGAGGCCATTTGTGAGGCGAACAACGCGCATCCGCCGATGATCCTGCGGGTCAACCGCCGTCATCACAGCCGCGATGCTTACCTCGGTTTGTTGACCGAGGCCGGGATTGCCGCGACGCCATGCGTTTACAGTCGCGACGGCATCATTCTCGAAGCCGCTGCAGACGTGCGCAGCCTGCCAGGTTTCGCCGAAGGCTGGATCAGCGTGCAGGACGAGGCCGCGCAACTGGCTGCCGACCTGCTTGATCTGGCGCCGGGCCAACGCGTGCTCGACGCTTGCTGCGCTCCCGGCGGCAAGACTTGCCACATCCTCGAAGCCGAACCGGCGCTGGCCGGCGTGGTGGCAGTGGATCTGGAGGCCAAACGACTGGTGCGCGTTAAGGAAAACCTTGAACGCCTCGGCCTGAACGCCGAACTGATCGCCGCCGACGGTCGCGACACCGAGAAATGGTGGGACGGCAAACCGTTCCAGCGCATTCTGCTCGACGCACCATGCTCGGCCACCGGCGTGATCCGCCGCCATCCGGACATCAAGCTGACCCGTCAGCCCGACGACATCGTCGCCCTCGCGCAATTGCAAGGCGAACTGCTCGACGCCATGTGGAAAACTCTCGAAGTCGGCGGCATCCTGCTCTACGCCACTTGCTCGACATTGCCGACCGAGAACACTGAGGTCATCGCTGCGTTCCTCGAGCGCACCCCCGGTGCCCGCGAACTGGATCTGGCCACCACGGCCGGAATCAAACAGCCCCATGGTCGCCAATTGCTGGCCCAGCAGGGCGGCCATGACGGGTTCTACTACGCCAAGCTGATCAAGATCGCTGCCGCGCGCGGCTAAACGGATTCAACGGAGTGACTGGATGAAAATCATCATCCTCGGTGCGGGACAGGTCGGCGGTTCGCTGGCCGAG
Source organism: Pseudomonas viridiflava (assembly GCF_900582195.1). Lineage (GTDB taxonomy): Bacteria > Pseudomonadota > Gammaproteobacteria > Pseudomonadales > Pseudomonadaceae > Aquipseudomonas. Next base: position 681,912 of record NZ_UTHA01000001.1, on the reverse strand, counting down.
CATTTGGCCAGCGAGGCCAATGACATTACGGTGGTCGACACCGACGGCGAGCGCCTGCGCGATCTCGGCGATCGCCTCGATATTCGTACCGTGCAGGGCCGTGGCTCGCTGCCGTCGGTGCTGCGTCAGGCCGGCGCCGACGACGCCGACATGCTGGTGGCGGTGACCAACAGCGACGAGACCAACATGGTCGCCTGTCAGGTCGCCCACACGCTGTTCCATACCCCGACCAAGATCGCACGGGTCCGCGAAGCGTCCTACCTCCATCGCGAGGAACAGCTGTTCCAGAACGAAGCGATTCCGGTCGATGTGCTGATCAGCCCCGAGCAAGTGGTGACCAATTACATCAAACGCCTGATTCAGCATCCCGGTGCGTTGCAGGTGATCGACTTCGCTGAAGGCGCGGCGCAACTGGTGGCGGTGCGCGCTTATTACGGCGGGCCGCTGGTGGGTCAGCAATTGCGTCAGTTGCGCGAGCACATGCCGAATGTCGAAACCCGCGTCGCCGCGATTTTCCGCCGTGACCGGCCAATCCTGCCGCAGGGCGATACGGTGATCGAGGCCGATGACGAAGTCTTCTTCATCGCTGCCCGTGAGAATATTCGCGCAGTGATGAGCGAAATGCGCCGTCTCGACGAAACCTACAAACGCATCGTCATTGCGGGCGGCGGGCAAATTGGCGAGCGTTTGGCCGAGGCCATCGAAAGCCGTTATCAGGTGAAGATCATCGAGATGAGTCCGGCGCGCTGCCGCTATCTCTCCGATACGCTGGACAGCACCGTGGTGTTGCAGGGCAGCGCTTCCGATCGCGATTTGCTGCTGGAAGAGAATATCGCCGATGCCGATATTTTCCTCGCGCTGACCAATGATGACGAGGCCAACATCATGTCGTCGCTGCTGGCGAAACGGCTGGGGGCGAAGAAGGTCATGACGATCATCAACAACCCGGCCTATGTTGATCTGATCCAGGGCGGCGACATCGACATCGCCATCAGCCCGCAACTGGCGACCATCGGCACCTTGCTGGCGCACGTGCGTCGTGGCGATATCGTCAGCGTGCACTCATTGCGACGCGGTGCGGCGGAGGCCATCGAGGCGATTGCCCACGGTGATGCGAAGTCGAGCAAGGTCATCGGCAAACCGATCGAGAAGATCGGCCTGCCACCGGGCACCACGATTGGTGCGGTGATCCGCAATGAACAAGTGATCATCGCCCACGATGACACGGTGATCGAAGCGGGCGACCATGTGATTCTGTTCCTTGTGGATAAAAAACATATTCGCGATGTGGAGAAGCTGTTTCATGTGGGGTTGAGCTTCTTCTGAGGTTGATCGTTCCCACGCTCCGCGTGGGAATGCAGCCCGGGACGCTCTGCGTCCCAAGAGCGGACGCAGAGCGTCCATTGAGGCATTCCCACGCAGAGCGTGGGAACGATCACTCAAACGAGGGTGCAAAAATGCTCGAATCCCTGGAAAAAATGCTCGCCAAGGGTGTGGATAACTCCCTGCTGCGCTTCGGCCTGGGCAAGGGTTATCTGGATCTGGGCGAAAACGCCAAGGCTGCCGAGCATTTCCAGCGCTGTGTCGGTTTTGATCCGAAGTATTCGGCGGCATGGAAACTATTGGGCAAAGCGCATCTGGCGCTAGGCGATCACGCCGCCGCGCGTCAGGCGTGGGAACAAGGTCTGGAAGCCGCCCGCGCCCATGGCGACAAGCAGGCCGAAAAGGAAATGACCGTGTTTCTGAAGAAACTGGATCGTCAGGCGCAGTGAATCAAAGGTAACGAAGACCGATACCGTCGGCATCTACCGTCACCACTTCCATACGCACCCGCGGCGCGCCTGTAGGTAGACCCTGCACCTGGCCGTAAACCACTGCACCTTTGGGCAAAGAAGCCAAAACCGGATGCTGCACAAACACCCCGGTAGGCGACAGGTTGCGCGTCTGCCCGAGGCATTCGCCAAAGCTGTCGTGGGTGATCTTGATGCGGAAGGATTTGCGTTGTTCGGACATCTTGTTGCGCCCTTTGATGAACGGTTGTGGATAACCTCGCCAGAAAGGTTATCCACAGATCATGCCAATCAGCTCAATACCAGCGCTCTTCACCCGGCGGACGCTTTTTGAAGCGCTTCATGCTCCACATGTACTGGCTCGGATACGCCGCCACATAACGCTCGACCACTTTGCTCATGGCCGCGCAGGACTCGGCAGTATCGGTGCTGTACATGGCTTCCGGGGCCGCTTCGAGGATGACTTTGTAGCCAGAACCGTCGGGCAGGCGCAGCGCATGCAAGAACACGCCGACGGCTTTGCCACCGGCCAGCATGTTCGGCACGAATTTGCTGGTCAGCGCCTGAGTGGCAAAGAAAGGCACGAAGATCCCGGCGGATTCGGCCGGTTCCGGGTCAGCAGGAATGCCCACTGCACCACCCTTGCGCACTTCCTTGATGACGCTGAGGATGCCTTCCTTGGTTGAAGCAGCGACTTTGTTGCCCAGTTGCACGCGCTGTTTGCGCAGCAATTCGTCCACAGCCTTGAGCTTCGGCGGCCGGTAGAAAATGATCGGTTTGCACTGGCTGCAATAGAAGTGGTTGAGCACTTCCCAGTTACCGAGGTGGCTGGTGATGCCGACCACGCCTTTGCCCGAGGCTAGCGCATCCTTGAGAACGTCGAGACCTTCGACTTCGCGCACCAGATCGATCGAACGCTGCGCTGGCCAGATCCACGCGCAGGCGCTTTCGGTCAACGACTTGCCAATGTCTTTCAGGCTCTGCCCGACCAGACGCTCACGTTCGGCCGGATCCATCTGTGGAAAACATTTCGCAAGGTTGATCCGCACCACGTCGCGGGAGCGGTTGGGGGTTTTCCACATGATCCAGCCGATCGCCGAACCCACGGCCTGCACGGCCCGCCATGGCAGCAGGGCAAACAGCCGCAGAGCGCCTACCAGCAAGGCGCCTTTAAACTTTTCCACAGGTCACTCCTGATCTTGTGCGGTGCGCGAGGCGGCCATTCTAACCGCCGTTGACGAGCTGCGCGTAGCGGTCGCAGTCCTGGGTGTGGTCCATGACCATGCCCGAGGCCTGCATCAGTGCGTAGCAAATGGTCGGGCCGACGAACGTGAACCCGGCCTTTTTCAGAGCTTTGCTCATCGCCAGCGCTTCGGGGGTGATCGCCGGGACTTCGCTGCGATCCTTGAAATGATTGATGATCGGTTGGTCGTTAACAAACGACCAAAGGAACCCCACCGGATCCTCCAGCGCCAGCCAGGCCTGGGCATTACGGCGGGCCGCGTTGAGTTTGAGGCGGTTACGGATGATCCCTGGATCGAGCATTAATTCGTCGATTTCGGCGTCGCTCATCTGCGCCACGCGCTGTACGTCGAAGCCGAACAACACCTCGCGATAACGCTCTCGTTTGCGCAACACGGTGATCCACGACAGCCCGGCCTGGAACCCTTCGAGCAAAAGCAACTCGAACAAACCCTGCGCATCGCGTAGCGGCGTGCCCCACTCCTGGTCGTGATAAGCCATGTACAGCGGATCTTCGGTACACCAAAAGCAGCGTGGCATAAGGCTCCAGGGGGCGTGCGCAGCAATGAATCGGGTATACTCCCGCTCTTTAAATCGCAGCCCAAGAAACAGGTGAATTTCGTGAGCCAGCCTACGCCAGCCGTGCGTACCTTCCAAGACTTGATCCTCGCGCTCCAGCAATACTGGGCCGAGCAAGGTTGCGTGGTACTTCAGCCCTACGATATGGAAGTAGGCGCCGGCACTTTCCACACCGCGACCTTCCTCCGCGCCATCGGCCCGGAAACCTGGAACGCCGCCTACGTGCAGCCAAGCCGCCGTCCGACTGACGGCCGTTACGGCGAAAACCCGAACCGTCTGCAGCACTACTATCAGTTCCAGGTCGTGCTGAAGCCGAACCCGGACAACTTCCAGGAACTGTACCTGGGCTCGCTCAAGCATGTCGGCCTGGACCCGCTGGTCCACGACATTCGCTTCGTCGAAGACAACTGGGAATCGCCGACCCTCGGCGCCTGGGGTCTGGGCTGGGAAGTCTGGCTGAACGGTATGGAAGTGACTCAGTTCACTTACTTCCAGCAGGCGGGCGGCATCGAGTGCTACCCGGTGACCGGCGAGATCACTTACGGTCTCGAGCGTCTGGCCATGTACCTGCAGGGTGTGGATTCGGTCTACGACCTGGTCTGGGCTGACGGCCCGATGGGCAAAGTCACCTACGGCGACGTGTTCCACCAGAACGAAGTGGAGCAGTCCACTTACAACTTCGAACACGCCAACGTCGACAAACTGTTCGAACTGTTCGACTTCTATGAAGGCGAGGCCAAGCGCCTGATCGAGCTCGACCAGCCGCTGCCGTTGCCGAGCTACGAAATGGTGTTGAAGGCTTCGCACACCTTCAACCTGCTGGATGCGCGCCGGGCGATCTCGGTGACCGCGCGTCAGCAATACATTCTGCGCGTACGCACCCTGGCGCGTTCCGTTGCGCAAGCCTACCTGCTGGCACGCGCCAAGCTGGGCTTCCCGATGGCGACCCCGGACCTGCGTGACGAAGTACTGGCCAAGCTGGAGGCTGCACAATGAGTGCGCAAGATTTTCTGGTTGAACTGGGCACCGAAGAACTGCCACCGAAAGCCCTGAACACCCTGGCTGAAGCGTTCCTCGCCGGTATCGACAAGGGCCTGCAAGCCGCTGGCCTGAGCTACGAGACTAAAACCGTCTACGCCGCGCCGCGTCGTCTGGCTGTGCTGATCACCGCGCTGGCCACCCAGCAACCGGATCGCAGCATCAACCTTGACGGTCCGCCACGTCAGGCGGCGTTCGACGCTGACGGCAATCCGACTCAGGCAGCACTGGGCTTTGCCAAGAAGTGCGGCGTCGATCTGAGCGAAATCGATCAGAGCGGCCCGAAATTGCGTTACAGCCAGAGCATCGCCGGCAAGCCGACCGCGAGCCTGCTGCCGACCATCGTCGAAGACTCGCTGAACGACCTGCCGATCCCGAAACGCATGCGTTGGGGTGCGCGCAAGGAAGAGTTCGTGCGTCCCACCCAATGGCTGGTAATGCTGCTCGGTGACCAGGTCATCGACTGCACCATCCTCGCGCAAAAGGCTGGCCGTGACTCCCGTGGTCACCGCTTCCATCACCCGCAAAGCGTGCGCATCGGTTCGCCGTCGACCTACCTCGCTGACCTGCGTGCCGCTTACGTGCTGGCCGACGCCAACGAGCGTCGCGAGATCATCAGCAAGCGCACCGAAGAGCTGGCCACCCGTCAGGAAGGCACAGCGATCGTTCCGCCGGCATTGCTTGACGAAGTGACCGCGCTGGTTGAATGGCCGGTGCCGCTGGTGTGCTCGTTCGAGGAACGCTTCCTCGACGTACCGCAGGAAGCGCTGATCACCACCATGCAGGACAACCAGAAGTACTTCTGCCTGCTGGATGCCGACGGCAAGTTGCTGCCACGTTTCATTACTGTGGCCAACATCGAAAGCAAAGACCCGCAACAGATCATCGCCGGTAACGAGAAAGTGGTTCGCCCACGTCTGACCGACGCCGAGTTCTTCTTCAAGCAAGACAAGAAGCAGAAACTCGAAGCCTTCAATGATCGCCTGAAGAACGTGGTGTTCCAGGAAAAACTCGGCAGCGTCTACGACAAGGCCGAACGCGTTTCCAAGCTGGCTGCCTACATCGCCGCACGCATTGGCGGCAACGCCTCGTGGGCTGCTCGCGCTGGCCTGCTGTCGAAGTGCGACCTGGCCACCGAAATGGTCGGCGAGTTCCCGGAGATGCAAGGTGTCGCCGGTTATTACTACGCCCTCAATGACGGCGAGCCGGAAGACGTCGCGCTGGCGCTGAACGAGCAATACATGCCACGCGGTGCCGGTGCAGAACTGCCAGCCACCCTGACCGGTGCGGCCGTTGCCATCGCTGACAAGCTCGACACCCTGGTCGGGATCTTCGGTATCGGCATGCTGCCAACCGGCAGCAAAGACCCGTATGCCCTGCGCCGTGCGGCACTCGGCGTGCTGCGTATCCTGATCGAGAAGAAGCTCGATCTGGACCTGAACGACGCCGTGGCTTTCGCCGTGGCCGCATTCGGTGCCAAGGTCAAGGCTGCCGGCCTCAACGAGTCCGTGCTGGAATTCATCTTCGACCGTCTGCGTGCGCGTTACGAAGATGAAGGCGTTGAAGTGGCCACTTACCTGTCGGTCCGTGCCCTGAAGCCGGGTTCGGCGCTGGACTTCGATCAGCGTGTGCAAGCGGTGCAGGCCTTCCGCAAACTGCCGGAAGCGGCAGCGCTGGCGGCGGTGAACAAGCGTGTATCGAACCTGTTGAGCAAACTCGAAGGCGCGGTACCGACCGAGGTGCAAGCCAAGTACTTCGACAACGCCAACGAGTTCTCGCTGTACTCGGCGATCCAGCAAGCGGATCAGGCTGTACAGCCGATGGCGGCAGCGCGTCAGTACAACGAGTCGCTGGCACGCCTGGCTGCACTGCGTGAGCCCGTGGATGCGTTCTTCGACGCGGTAATGGTCAATGCCGACGACGCCAATGTGCGGGCCAACCGTTACGCGCTGCTGGCGCGTCTGCGTGGTCTGTTCCTCGGTGTTGCCGACATTTCGCTGCTGGGTTGAGGGACTGCTGTTGAAACTGCTGATTCTCGATCGGGACGGAGTGATCAATTACGACTCCGACGCTTACATCAAGTCAGTGGCGGAGTGGATTCCGTTGCCCGGCTCGATCGAAGCGATTGCGCAGTTGAGCAAGGCCGGCTGGACGGTGGCGGTCGCCACCAACCAGTCGGGCATTGCTCGCGGCTATTACGACCTCGCCACCCTTGATGCCATGCACGCGCGGTTGCGTGAACTGGTGGCGGAGCAGGGCGGTGAAGTCGGGCTGATTGTGTACTGCCCGCATGGCCCGGACGAAGGCTGCGATTGCCGCAAGCCGAAACCGGGGATGTTGAAAACCATCGCGGCGCATTACAACGTCGACCTGGCCAATGTCTGGTTCGTCGGCGACAGCCTTGGTGACCTGGAGGCCGCCAAAGCCGTCGATTCACAGCCAGTTTTGGTAAAGACCGGAAAAGGCGCAAAGACTCAGGGCAAAACCCTGCCGGTTGGCACTCTGATTTTTGACGATCTGGCGGCGATTGCCGCAGAACTTATCCACAACTAGAGTACTTCTGAAGTTCCTGACCAGGGATTGATCGGGAGTGCGCTTGAACACTCGGGCATTGCCCCGTCACGGTAAACGTCACTATGTCGATACTGCGGGCCATCAGGATTTTTCTCTTTTACCTGCTGCTGGGCACCACCTCCCTGCTGTGGTGCAGCTTGAGTTTTTTCATCGCGCCGTTTTTGCCTTTCAAGGCGCGTTATCGTTTTATCAACGTGTACTGGTGCCGTTGCGCCTTGTGGTTGACCAAGGTGTTTCTCGGTATCCGTTACGAAATCAAAGGCGCGCAAAACGTGCCTGACCGGCCCTGCGTGATTCAGTCGAACCACCAGAGCACTTGGGAGACGTTCTTTCTCTCCGCTTATTTCTCGCCGCTGAGCCAGGTGCTCAAGCGCGAATTGCTTTATGTGCCGTTCTTCGGCTGGGCGATGGCCATGTTGCGGCCGATCGCGATCGATCGCGACAACCCGAAAGCGGCACTGAAACAAGTCGCCGCCAAAGGTGATGAGCTGCTCAAGGACAACGTTTGGGTGCTGATCTTTCCGGAAGGTACGCGCGTTCCTTACGGCACCGTCGGCAAATTCTCTCGCAGTGGCAGCGCGTTGGCAGTGAATGCGGCGCTTCCGGTGCTGCCGATTGCACACAATGCCGGCAAGTTCTGGCCGAAAATCGGCTGGGGCAAGAAGTCTGGCGTGATCACTGTAGTCATCGGCGAGCCGATGTATGCCGAAGGCACTGGTCCGCGCGCCATCGCTGATCTGAACGACCGCGTGCAAGCGTGGAACGAAAAGACTCAGCGCGAAATGGGCTCGCTGCCACCGGCACCGCAAGCACCGGCTGCAAGCGATCAGATCGCTGTCTGAGATTTTGTGGATAACCTGTGTACGGTTTTGTTGAAAAGGCTTGAATATTGAAATTAAGTGATTGATTTACTTATATATTTCTCAAGTTCATAAAAGACCGTAAAAGGTGCATAAGTTTTTTTCGGAAGTAAAAAAACCGGCTGATATAGCCGGTTTTTTTGTGCCTGATCATTCAGAAATCAGCGGCAATTGAAGCAGAAACGTGGTGCCTTGATCGACTACGCTTTGGCATTCGATGATGCCGCCATGGTGATCGACCACCGCTTTGACCATCGACAGGCCCAAGCCTACGCCGTCGATGCCTTGTGCCGAGGAAAAGCGTCGGTACTGGCTGAACAGGTCGGGCAGTTCTTCGGCAGCAATGCCTTTTCCTTTGTCGATAATCTCACACCGCAACCATGCTTCGTCGCAACGTACGCGCAGCTTTATCGTAGTGTCGACCCGGCTGTATTTGATCGCGTTTTCCAGCAGGTTGAACAGTGCACGGGTCAGCAAGCCCTGGTCAGCATTGATCAGGCGCTCCTGGGATTGCTCATCCATGTCATGCAGCAGTTCGATGCGTTGTTGCTGGGCAATCGGCAACGCTTGGTCCATGACGTCCAGCACCAGCATCGCGAACAGCGTTGGCTGAAATTGATAAGTCTCGGATTCGGCCCGCGCCAGCAAAACAAAGCCATCGGTCAGATCCAGCGCGCGGCGTACCTGGCGTTCGATCTGCTCGAACAACGGAGAATCCGCCCCGGCCTGATGGCGGTGAACGTCCAGTAGCGCAAGAATCGCTGAATGGGGTGCGCGCAGGTCGTGGGAGAGAAAACGCAGTAGCACACTGCGCTGCTCCTCGGCGGCACGTTCAGCGCTAAGGTCCGTGAGGCTGAGCAGCCAACCGATCGGCGTGTCTCCATCCACCGGCAGTAGTGCCGCACGCTCCAGCCGCAAGCTGCGTTCCTTGTAATCGCGAAACTCCAGCAGCGGCATCGCGGACAGTGGCGGGCGCTGATGTGTGGACAACTCCGGATAACCGAGTCGAGCCAGTTGATCGACAACGTCGTCACCTACCAGATTGTTATCGAAGAGCTGACGAGCTTTGCGATTACCGAGCAGGATCTGCCCTTTGGGATCGCTGATCAGCGTAGCGACGGGCAAGTACTCGAGCCCATCAGCAATGAAACGCCGAGTATCACGAGTACGGCTCATGGCCTGCTCAAGCGCCATGATCTGCCCCTGCAGGCGATCAGCGCCGGTGAATCGGGTGCGGCGGCGTTCGGGAAACACTTTCGGCTCGCTATCGAGACGTGCCAGCTCCCAACCAAAATAGGTCAGCACTACGCTCAGGCGTCGCCAGTTCCAGATCAGGTAACCGAACAGCATCCCCAGCACCGCAGGTGTCGGCGACCACCAGCGGCGCATTTCCGCCAGACCCGCACTGGTCAATAGCACGCACGCCATCCCCATTAGCGTTAGCCAGAGCGCCCAGCGTGGGCGCCACAACAACAGGCCGAGCACACTCGCCACCCAGCCAACCGACAACAATGCGCCCATACCGGGTAAAGCATCGTGCAAGTTGACCTGCGCGCGATAAGACAACAGTGCAGTCAGCGGTAACAGCACTAGACTTATCCACAACCACTCACGTACCAACTGTCGAAACAGTCGCTGTACCTGGCTTGGCTCACGGCTTTCTCGCCGACGATTGTTGTTCATAGGGAAAAAGGGCAGGGCGGTGTGAATGGTTTCATGGGCCACAGGTCTGAGACGTAGACCCGAAGAATCATAGCGGACGTCGACCCACCGCGGCCGCTTACTTTCACAACACTGACCGAGCGACTATGGTTGTCGGCCAACTGCCCAAGCATCAAGGAATCATCGCGTATGCGCGTTGCGATACTGGACGACGAACCCGCCGAACTGCGCCGGGTCGAGCAAACCCTGCAGCAAATGGCCGATGCCGGCGAACAGCCGTGGTCACTGCACAGCTTCGAGCGAGGTGAAGACCTGCTGCGACAGCTACGCCGGGAAACCTTCGACCTGCTGATCCTCGACTGGCAACTGCCCGACTTAACTGGCCTGGCACTGCTGCGCTGGACCCGCGAACACATGGAAGCGCCACCGGCGGCGATCATGCTGACCAGTCGCGATGGCGAGAGCGATATTGTTCAGGCTTTGAATGCCGGGGCAGATGATTACGTCAGCAAGCCGTTCCGGCCAAACGAGTTGAAGGCGCGGGTGGCTGCGGTGCTACGCCGGCATAGCCAGCAACGCGCGGCTGCAGCGGAAGTGCTGAGCTTTAATGATCTGACGTTTGATGACGCAGAACTGACCGTCACTCGCGAGGGAAAGCCGATTGTCATGACCGAGCGTGAATATCGACTGGCGCGGTGCCTGTTCAGCAATCTGGGCCGGCCGTTGTCGCGGGATTATCTGTATGAGCGGTTTTGGCCGCATGAAGAGATGGCGTCGTCGCGACCGTTGGATACGCATATCTATCGTCTGCGCAACAAGCTCGGGCTGACAGCGGATCGAGGTTGGCAGTTGTTGACGATTTATGGGTATGGGTATCGGTTGGAGAGTGTGTCTGCAGCCTCTGAATAAAAGATCAAAAGATCGCAGCCTGCGGCAGCTCCTACATCGATCTCTTTAGGAGCTGCCGCAGGCTGCGATCTTTTGATCTGCCAATAAAAAGGCCAACGCGATGCGTTGGCCTTTTTTGTTTGGCGCAAAGGGATCAGAAATCCAGGTTCGAAACCGCCAACGCATTGCTCTCGATGAAGTCACGACGAGGTTCGACCGCATCACCCATCAGGGTGTTGAAGATCTGGTCTGCGCCAATGGCATCTTCGATGGTGACTTTCAGCATGCGGCGCACGCTTGGATCCATGGTGGTTTCCCACAGCTGATCCGGGTTCATTTCGCCCAGACCTTTGTATCGCTGAATGGTGTGGCGCTTGGTGCTTTCTGCCATCAGCCAGTCCAGTGCTTCCTTGAACTCGGTGACTGCTTTCTTGCGTTCGCCACGCTGGATGTACGCGCCTTCGTCGAGCAGGGTGCTCAGTTGAGCGCCGAGGGTGACGACGGTTTTGTAGTCGTTGCTGCCGAAGAAGTCGCGGTTGAAGGTGACGTAGTTCGACAGGCCGTGGGAGATCAGTTCGACCTCTGGCAGCCAGACGCCACGCTCACGATCTTCACGCAGGCTGGCCTTGTAGACCAGACCGGACTTCTCAACGGTGCGCAGACGTGCTTCGTACTGGGCCAGCCACTCTTGCATCGCTGCATGGTCGCCGAGCTTTTCCAGGCTTACGGCCGGCAGGTAGATGAAGTGCTCGGTCAGTTCCTGCGGGTACAGGCGCGACAGACGCTTGAGAGTCTTCATCACCATGCGGAAGTCGTTCACCAGACGCTCGAGCGCTTCACCGGAAATGCCCGGGGCTTCTTCGTTCAGGTGCAGGCTCGCATCTTCAAGAGCCGACTGCGTCATGTACTCTTCCATGGCGTCGTCGTCTTTGATGTATTGCTCTTGCTTGCCTTTCTTGACCTTGTACAGCGGCGGCTGGGCAATGTAGATGTAGCCGCGCTCGATCAGCTCCGGCAACTGACGGAAGAAGAAGGTCAGCAGCAGGGTACGGATGTGCGAACCGTCGACGTCAGCATCGGTCATGATGATGATGTTGTGATAACGCAGCTTGTCGATGTTGTACTCGTCGCGACCGATGCCGCAGCCCAGTGCGGTGATGAGCGTGCCCACTTCCTGGGACGAGATCATCTTGTCGAAGCGTGCTTTCTCGACGTTGAGGATCTTGCCCTTCAACGGCAGGATCGCCTGGGTCTTGCGGTTACGTCCCTGCTTGGCAGAGCCGCCCGCGGAGTCACCTTCCACAAGGTACAGTTCGGAGAGTGCCGGGTCTTTTTCCTGGCAGTCAGCGAGCTTGCCTGGCAGACCGGCGATGTCCAGCGCGCCTTTGCGGCGGGTCATCTCACGGGCCTTGCGCGCCGCTTCACGGGCACGCGCGGCGTCGATCATCTTGCCGACGACCAGCTTGGCTTCGTTCGGGTTTTCCAGGAGAAAGTCGGAGAAGTACTTGCCCATCTCCTGCTCGACCGCCGTCTTCACTTCGGAAGACACCAGCTTGTCTTTGGTCTGCGAGCTGAACTTCGGATCCGGCACTTTCACCGAGATGATCGCGGTCAGGCCTTCACGGGCATCGTCACCGGTGGTGGCGACTTTATGCTTCTTCGCCAGACCTTCCTGCTCGATGTAGTTGTTCAGGTTACGCGTCAGGGCCGAACGGAAACCCACCAGGTGGGTACCGCCGTCGCGCTGCGGAATGTTGTTGGTGAAGCACAACAGGTTCTCGTTGAAGCTGTCGTTCCACTGCAGGGCGATTTCCACGCCGATGCCGTCTTCACGCTGGATGTTGAAGTGGAACACCTGGTTGACCGCAGTCTTGTTGGTGTTCAGGTATTCAACGAACGCACGCAGGCCGCCTTCGTATTTGAACAGCTCTTCCTTGCCGCTGCGCTCATCCTTGAGGACGATGCCGACACCGGAGTTGAGGAAGGACAGCTCACGAATGCGCTTGGCCAGAATGTCCCAGCTGAAGTGAATGTTCTTGAAGGTTTCGCTGGAAGCCTTGAAGTGGATCTGGGTACCGGTGGTTTCGCTGTCGCCCACGATGGCCATCGGCGCTTGAGGTACGCCGTGGACGTAGGTCTGTTCCCAGATCTTGCCGCTGCGGCGAACGGTCAGTACCAGCTCTTCGGACAGCGCGTTCACTACCGACACGCCTACACCGTGCAGACCGCCGGAGACTTTGTAGGAGTTGTCGTCGAACTTACCGCCAGCGTGGAGGACGGTCATGATGACCTCGGCGGCAGAAACGCCTTCCTCTTTGTGCACGTCTACCGGGATGCCACGGCCGTTGTCTTTAACGGTGATGGATTCGTCCGGGTGGATGATGATGCTGATGTCGTCGCAGTGGCCGGCGAGGGCTTCGTCGATCGAGTTGTCGACCACCTCGAACACCATGTGGTGCAGACCGCTGCCATCGTCGGTGTCACCAATGTACATACCGGGACGTTTGCGTACGGCATCCAGGCCTTTCAGCACTTTAATGCTCGTTGAGTCGTACGTATTTTCTTCGCTCAATGCCTTCACTCCCGATGGTCGTGGGTCTGGGTGATACGGCCCTGTTCCACGTGGAACAGAGCGACTGGCGTTTCCGTCTGCCAGCCTTCCCTCAATAATTCGTGATCTACACAGGTGATGAACACCTGGCAGCGTAAGTCTTCCAACAAGCGGCACAGCGCGCGACGGTGGCTCTCGTCCAGCTCGGACGGCAAGTCATCCACCAGATAAATACACTGACCGCGGCGGGCCTGGCTGACCAGATGCCCTTGGGCAATCCGCAATGCACAGACCACCAACTTCTGCTGACCCCGGGACAAAATGTCCGCGGCGTTGTGTGCGCCCAATCTAAGACGCAAATCAGCCCGTTGCGGTCCGGCCTGGGTGTGACCCATTTGCTGATCCCGTTGCACGGAACCGGCCAGTACGGCGCTCAATTCCCGGTCTTTGTCCCAGCCTCGGTAATAGCTGAGCGTCAAACCTTCGAGTTCAACCAGTTCGCTCAAGGTTTGTTCAAAGACTGGTTTCAAGGCTTTGATGTAAGTGCGGCGGTATTCATCGATTTCAGCGCTGGCCTGGCACAGTTCCCTGTCCCAAACCGTTTGCGAAACGGCGTCAAGTGTACCATGCCGCAGCCATGAGTTTCTCTGGCGCAAGGCCTTCTGCAAACGCTGCCAGGTCGCCATGAAGCGCGGTTCGACGTGGAACACGCCCCAGTCGAGAAACTGCCGGCGAATCTTCGGCGCACCTTCAAGCAGGCGGAAGCTGTCGGGGTTGATCAACTGCAGCGGCAGGATCTCCGCCAACTGTGCAGCGCTACGGGCGTTTTGCCCATCGATACGGATCTGGAACTCGCCCTGGCGATCGCGCGAGATGCCCAGAGCGCTATGACCACCCTCGGCCAATTCGACCTGACCGAACACGGTGCAGGCGAGCTGTTCGTACTGGATGACCGGCAAAAGCCGCGTGCTACGAAACGAACGGGCAAGCCCCAGCAGATGAATGGCTTCCAGAACACTGGTTTTGCCGCTGCCGTTGGCGCCGTAAAGAATGTTGATGCGGGGGGAGGGGGAGAAGGTCACCGGGTGCAGATTGCGCACCGCGGTGACCGAAACGCGACTTAAGGACATCCAGGATCAGCTGATTACAGACGCATCGGCATGACAACGTAAGCCGAATCGTCGTTGTCGGACTCTTGCACCAGCGCACTGCTGTTGGAGTCGGACAGGATCAGACGAACCTGCTCGGTGGTCATCACGCCCAACACGTCAAGCAAGTAGCTCACGTTGAAGCCGATTTCCAGGGAGCCGCCGTTGTATTCAACGCCCACTTCTTCTTCCGCTTCTTCTTGCTCCGGGTTGTTGGCCTGGATCTTCAACTGACCGCTGGCCAGTTGCAGACGGATACCACGGTACTTCTCGTTGGACAGAATCGCGGTGCGGCTGAACGCTTCACGCAGGGCCTGACGATCACCGAGTACGAGTTTGTCACCACCTTTCGGCAGTACGCGTTCGTAATCCGGGAATTTACCGTCGACCAGTTTCGAGGTGAAGGTGAATTCGCCGGTGGTGGCGCGGATGTGGTGCTGGCCCAACACGATGCTGACGTTGCCGTCCGGCTCGGTGAGCAGACGCGCCAGTTCGAGAATACCTTTGCGCGGCACGATCACCTGATGGCGATCCGGCTGGCCGATATCGGCTTTCATCGAGCACATGGCCAGACGGTGACCGTCGGTGGCCACGGCGCGGATGATGCCTTCGGACACTTCCAGCAGCATGCCGTTGAGGTAGTAACGCACGTCCTGCTGGGCCATGGCGAAGCTGGTCCGTTCGATCAGACGACGCAGTTTGCTTTGCTCGAGGCTGCAAGTCAGCGAGCCAGGACCTTCTTCAACGGTCGGGAAATCGTTGGCTGGCAGAGTCGACAGGGTGAAACGGCTACGGCCGGCTTTCACCACCAGCTTCTGCTCGTCGACCTTGATGTCGATCAGCGCATCGTTGGGCAGGCTTTTGCAGATATCCATCAGCTTGCGCGCCGGCACGGTGATGGAACCTGTTTCAGCCGGCTCCTCGAGTTGCACACGACCGACCAGCTCGACTTCCAGGTCGGTACCGGTCAGCGACAGTTGCTGGCCTTCGACTACCAACAGCACGTTGGACAGTACCGGCAAGGTCTGTCGACGCTCGACGACGCCTGCGACCAGTTGCAGGGGTTTCAACAGGGCTTCGCGTTGAATGGTGAAATGCATGGTCTAGTCCCTTGCCTTAATAAGCTGCGCTGGTGTTCATCAAGTGGTCAGTGTACGCAGCAGGTTCTTGTAGTCCTCGCGGATGTCCGCGTCGGATTCCTTAAGTTCGTTGATCTTGCGGCAGGCGTGCAACACGGTGGTGTGGTCACGGCCGCCAAACACATCACCGATTTCCGGCAGGCTGTGGTTGGTCAGCTCCTTGGACAATGCCATGGCCACCTGACGCGGACGCGCTACCGAGCGCGAACGGCGCTTGGACAGCAAGTCCGAGATCTTGATCTTGTAGTACTCGGCGACGGTGCGCTGAATGTTATCCACAGAGACCAGTTTGTCCTGCAACGCCAACAGGTCTTTCAGGGATTCGCGAATCAGCTCGATGGTGATGTCGCGACCCATGAAGTGCGAGTGGGCGATCACACGTTTCAGCGCGCCTTCCAGCTCACGGACGTTGGAGCGGATACGCTGGGCAATGAAGAACGCGGCATCGTGGGGCAAATCGACTTTGGCCTGGTCGGCCTTCTTCATCAAGATCGCCACGCGGGTTTCCAGTTCCGGCGGCTCGACGGCTACCGTCAGGCCCCAGCCGAAGCGGGATTTGAGGCGCTCTTCAAGGCCTTCGATTTCTTTCGGGTAGCGGTCACTGGTGAGAATGACCTGCTGGCCACCTTCAAGCAGGGCGTTGAAGGTGTGGAAAAACTCTTCCTGCGAGCGCTCTTTGCGGGCGAAGAACTGAATGTCGTCGATCAGCAAGGCATCCACCGAACGGTAGAAGCGCTTGAACTCGTTGATCGCGTTCAGTTGCAGCGCCTTGACCATGTCGGCGACGAAACGCTCGGAATGCAGGTACACGACCTTGGCATTCGGGTTCTTCTTTAATAGATGGTTACCCACCGCATGCATCAAGTGGGTTTTACCCAAGCCGACGCCACCATAAAGGAACAGTGGGTTGTAGCCGTGCTTGGGGTTGTCCGCCACTTGCCAGGCCGCCGCGCGGGCGAGCTGGTTGGATTTACCTTCGACGAAGTTTTCGAAGGTAAAGGTGCGGTTCAGATAGCTCGTGTGCTTGAGCGCACCTTCGACCTGCACGGTGCGCTGTTCGGCGCGAACCGGCGCCTGTTGCGAAGCAGCGCCGGACATCGGATCGAAACTGTCGCGAGACGGCTCATCGCTGACTTCGGGGCTTTTCTGAGTCGAGCGCTTGGCCGCCGGTGCTTGCGCTTGCGTCGGTGCCGGCGCGCTGACAGGCGCGGCATTTGCCTGGGCCTGGGAAACCTGCGCGGCGGCGAGCGGAGCATTCGGCGCCGCACGCGGAGCCGAACTGCGTTTGCTGCCTATTAATAAGGAGAGCGCCGGCGCCATGCCGTTGCCATGCTCATCCAGCAGTTCAAGGACGCGGCCCAGGTACTTTTCGTTGACCCAGTCCAGCACAAAACGGTTCGGTGCGTAGACGCGCAACTCGTCGCCTTCGGCTTCGACCTGTAGTGGACGGATCCAGGTGTTGAATTGTTGGGCAGGCAGCTCCTCGCGCAAAAGCTCCACGCACTGCTGCCAAAGTTCCACTGACACGGATATCCCCTAAGTTGAAAGCCGGTGAGGCAAAAACAAGCGGCCATTGTAGCGGCGAGCCGCCCACTTATCCACATGCAGGTTGCGCGGCAAACATGATTTATCAATGTGTTAATCGATCAAAAAGCGACCAACGGTATGTGAATAAGCTCTGTGGATAACCACCTCTAAGGGCACTGGACAACTGGGGGTCGAACTCGGTGGATAACCTGCCTGTGGATAACAGGCCTTTCCACACACAGGTTATCCGATAGCGCAGCACAGGCTGAACACGGTTTTCCACTGTAGTTGTCATTCTCTGTACATCAGGCCAAGCAAGGGCTGATGCCACTTATCCACAGATGAGGGCGTACCTAGCTTTTATAAGCTTTACAGAAAAGCTTTAAATAATTCCCTTCTTTATTTTTATGTTTGGCAGACAGGCTTTCAGCCACAGAGGCCCCCGAGATCTATTTATAAGGAAACGCTGGTTGGAAATTGACCTGAAGGCGTGCTTTCTCTAGAATCCCCGGTCTCTTAAAACGGGGGCCATTCCGGCCCGTTGTGGACGAACCAGGTAACACGACATGAAACGTACTTTCCAACCAAGCACTATCAAACGCGCTCGTACCCACGGTTTCCGTGCTCGCATGGCTACCAAGAACGGCCGCGCAGTCCTGTCGCGTCGTCGCGCCAAAGGTCGTGCGCGTCTGGCAGTTTGATAATCCGGTACTGGAGGTGAGTCAGGACTTCAGTCGGGAAAAGCGTCTGCTTACTCCCCGGCATTTCAAGGCAGTCTTTGACTCCCCTACCGGCAAGGTTCCGGGGAAAAATCTCCTGCTCCTTGCACGCAACAACGATCTTGATCACCCCCGTCTCGGGCTGGTTATCGGGAAAAAGAGCGTAAAGCTCTCCGTTGAGCGCAATCGCCTCAAACGTTTGATGCGCGAATCATTCCGTCTGCACCAGGATTCACTGGTCGGCTGGGATATCGTTATCGTCGCGCGCAAAGGTCTGGGCGATGTAGAAAACCCCGAATTGATTCAGCATTTCGGCAAGCTCTGGAAGCGTCTGGCACGCAGCAAGCCAGTTCCAGAAGTCAAAACCGAAACTGTAGGGGTAGACAGTACCGATGCGTAAACTGGCCCTCGTTCCGATCCAGTTTTATCGCTATGCCATTAGTCCTTTGATGGCCAGCCACTGTCGTTTCTACCCCAGTTGTTCCTGCTACGCGTATGAAGCCATCGAAAATCATGGCCTTCTGCGCGGTGGCTGGCTGACCTTTCGTCGTTTAGGTCGCTGTCATCCGTGGAATCCCGGTGGTTATGACCCGGTTCCACCTATCCCTACCTCCCGTTCTTCTTCGATGGCCGAGTAATCATGGATATCAAACGCACGATCCTGATCGTCGCCCTGGCAATCGTGTCC
This sequence comes from Pseudomonas viridiflava, assembly GCF_900582195.1. Taxonomy (GTDB): domain Bacteria; phylum Pseudomonadota; class Gammaproteobacteria; order Pseudomonadales; family Pseudomonadaceae; genus Aquipseudomonas. Next base: position 663,507 of record NZ_UTHA01000001.1, on the reverse strand, counting down.
TACGTTATGGTTCTTAAATGGAACCAGGACTATGGTCAGGCTGCCCTGCCGACTCAGAATGTTGCTTCCAGTACGACTACATCCGGTTTGCCGGACACCGCCACTGGCAATAATGCTGCCGCCAGTGACGATATTCCGCGCGCCGCAAGCGATACCAGCGCACCTGCCGAAACGCCGGTAGCCGCCAGCAAGGATCTGATCCAGATCAAAACCGACGTGCTCGATCTCGCGATCGATCCACAAGGTGGTGATGTTGCTCAACTGACCTTGCCTTTGTATCCACGTCGTCAGGATCGTCCTGATGTTCCGTTCCAGCTGTTCGATAACGGCGGCGAACGTGTTTATCTGGCCCAAAGCGGTCTGATCGGTACCAATGGCCCGGATGCAAATCCGGCCGGTCGTCCGGTCTACTCTTCGGAGAAGAAGACTTATCAACTGGCTGATGGTCAGGACCAACTGGTCGTCGACCTTAAGTTCAGCAAGGACGGCGTTAATTACATCAAGCGTTTCACTCTGAAACGCGGCCTGTATGACGTAGCCGTTTCCTACATTGTGGATAACCAGAGCGCTCAGCCCTGGAACGGCGCAATGTTTGCTCAGTTGAAGCGCGACAGCAGCGCTGATCCTTCGTCCACTACTGCTACTGGCACCGCGACTTACCTGGGCGCCGCCCTGTGGACAAGCTCGGAGCCGTACAAGAAAGTGTCCATGAAGGACATGGACAAGGCAGCGCTTAAAGAAACCGTCACCGGTGGTTGGGTAGCCTGGCTGCAACACTACTTCGTGACTGCATGGATTCCGGCGAAGGGCGAAAACAACATCGTCCAGACCCGTAAGGACAGCAAAGGCAACTACATCATCGGTTACACCGGTCCTACGCTGACCGCTGCTCCGGGTGGCAAAGTTGAAACCAGCGCTGTGCTATACGCCGGTCCGAAAAGCCAGGCGGTGCTCAAAGAGTTGTCCCCTGGTCTGGAACTGACCGTCGACTACGGCATTCTGTGGTTCATTGCCCAGCCAATCTTCTGGCTGCTGCAACACATCCACGCCATTGTCGGTAACTGGGGCTGGTCGATCATCTTCCTGACCATGCTGATCAAGGGTATTTTCTTCCCTCTGTCGGCCGCCAGCTACAAATCGATGGCGCGCATGCGTGCTGTTGCGCCGAAACTGGCTGCTCTGAAAGAGCAACATGGCGATGACCGGCAGAAAATGTCGCAAGCCATGATGGAGCTGTACAAGAAAGAGAAGATCAATCCGCTGGGCGGCTGCTTGCCGATCCTCGTGCAGATGCCGGTTTTCCTTTCTCTGTACTGGGTTCTGCTGGAAAGCGTGGAAATGCGCCAAGCGCCGTTCATGCTGTGGATCACTGACCTGTCGATCAAGGATCCGTTCTTCATTCTGCCGATCATCATGGGTGCAACCATGTTCATCCAGCAGCAGCTGAACCCGACTCCGCCGGATCCGATGCAGGCGAAGGTCATGAAAATGATGCCAATCATCTTCACCTTCTTCTTCCTGTGGTTCCCGGCAGGTCTGGTGCTGTACTGGGTTGTGAACAACTGCCTGTCGATTGCACAACAGTGGTACATCACGCGTAAGATCGAAGCGGCGACGAAAAAAGCCGAGGCGTAACTTGCACTGTGGATAACACCACTCAAAACGCCCCCTAGTGGGGCGTTTTGCTATCTGCCACTTTTGTCTGGATTCCGGTTTATGAGCACACCGCGTGAAACCATCGCCGCCGTCGCCACCGCTCAGGGTCGCGGCGGTGTGGGCATCGTTCGTATTTCCGGGCCGCTGGCCAGTGTTGCAGCCAAAGCCATCAGCGGCCGCGAACTGAAACCGCGTTACGCCCATTACGGGCCGTTTTTCAGTAACGACCAGCAAGTCCTGGACGAAGGCCTGGCGCTGTATTTCCCGGGGCCAAACTCGTTCACCGGCGAAGACGTGCTGGAATTGCAGGGCCACGGTGGCCCGATCGTGTTGGACATGTTGCTCAAGCGTTGCCTGGAATTGGGCTGCCGCTTGGCCCGTCCGGGGGAATTCAGTGAACGTGCTTTCCTCAATGACAAACTCGACCTGGCCCAGGCCGAGGCGATCGCCGATTTGATCGAAGCCAGTTCGGCACAGGCTGCGCGTAATGCCCTGCGTTCATTGCAGGGGGCATTTTCCCAACGTGTGCATAACTTGACCGAGCAGCTGATCGGTTTGCGTATCTACGTCGAAGCCGCCATCGACTTTCCGGAAGAAGAAATAGACTTTCTCGCCGATGGCCATGTGCTGAGCATGCTCGACAAAGTGCGCAATGAGTTATCCACAGTACTGCGTGAAGCCGGGCAGGGCGCGCTGTTGCGAGACGGCATGACCGTGGTGATCGCCGGTCGTCCGAATGCCGGCAAGTCCAGCCTGTTGAATGCTTTGGCCGGTCGCGAAGCGGCCATCGTGACGGAGATTGCCGGCACCACGCGGGATATCTTGCGCGAACATATCCACATCGACGGCATGCCGCTGCATGTTGTCGATACTGCAGGGCTGCGTGATACCGATGATCATGTGGAAAAGATCGGTGTTGAACGGGCATTGAAGGCTATTGGTGAAGCCGATCGGGTGTTGCTGGTGGTCGATGCGACCGCTCCGGAAGCACTGGATCCGTTTGCGTTGTGGCCGGAATTCCTCGAAACCCGTCCGGATCCGGCGAAAGTCACCCTGATTCGCAACAAAGCGGATCTGACGGGCGAAGCAATTGCCCTCGAAACCAGTGAAGACGGGCATGTGACGATCAGTCTGAGTGCCAAGTCGGCCGGTGAAGGGCTGGACTTGCTGCGTGACCATCTCAAAGCCTGCATGGGTTACGAACAAACTTCGGAAAGCAGCTTCAGCGCACGTCGCCGCCATTTGGAGGCATTACGTCACGCCAGCGCCGCGTTGGAACACGGCCGCGCGCAGCTTACATTGGCCGGCGCCGGCGAATTGCTCGCCGAAGATTTGCGTCAGGCCCAGCATTCTCTGGGTGAAATCACCGGGGCCTTCAGCTCTGATGATCTGTTGGGAAGAATCTTTTCCAGCTTCTGCATCGGCAAATGAAAACAAGGGGCTGTGGACAATTTATCCACAGCCCCTTTTTCATTTACCAGTTGTAGGAAACCGTACCGAGCAATGTGCGGTCCTCCCCCCAGTAGCAGCGACCGGCATCGTTGCATCCCGACACATATTCCTTGTCGAACAGGTTTTTCGCGTTCAGGTCGACGCTCCAGTGCGTGTCGATCTGATAACCGATGGCCGCATCCACCAACGTGACATCGCCGGCATCGAGCTTGCCGTACAGAGAAGGCGAGGTGTAGGCAAAGGCACTGTCGAAGTAACGCACACCACCGCCGACGTACAGGCCTTTCAGATCACCATCGAGGAATCGATATTTCGCCCAGACCGAAGCCTGATTACGTGGCACGCCAGTCATTTGATGGCCTTTGACCAATGACGTCGCGGCATCTTTGGTAATCCGCGCATCGGTGTAGGTGTAGGCCGCTGTCACGTTAAGGTTCTGGGTCAGATTGCTGTTGAGTTCCAGTTCCACCCCTTTGGAACGGCTTTCGCCGACCTGGCGGTAGGTCGCTGTCGTCGAGTCGAAGTAAGTGTCGTCCTTTTTGCGCAGATCATAAACCGACGCAGTGAACGCGGTGTCCCAGCCGAGCGGTTCGTATTTCAGCCCCACTTCGTATTGGCTGCTGGTGATCGGGTCGAGCGGTGCGCCGGCGTTGGAAATCTGCTGCACTGGTACGAACGAGGTGGAGTAGCTGACATACGGCGTCATGCCGTTGTCGAACTGGTACATCACGCCGCCCTGATAGGTGAACTTCTTGTCCTCGGAGCTGATGTTGCTGCCCTTGGCCACCTTGTCGCGAAAATCACTGTCGACCCAGTCCTGGCGCCCACCCAGCAAGAACAACCAATGGTCATATTGGCTCTGGATCTGTGCATAAACACCTTTCATCTGCTGCTCGAGCAAGGTGTTTTGAACGGCGATCGACGTGGTCGGATCGCGCAGGTAAACCGGGTTGTAGATATCGATCGGCCCGACGATACCGGCATTCCAGTCCTGATTGAACGAAGTACGATCGTAGCTGGCGCCGAACAGCACGGTGTTTTCCAGCTCACCGAGCTGGAATTTGCCTTCCAGTTGGTTATCCAGCGAGTACACCATCGACTTGTTGAAGCGATCGTACGCAGTCATGTTCAGACGCGTGCCGAAACCGGCGTTGTTGAGGTTGCCCGGCCAGGTTTCGTGACGGGTGATGCGCGACTGCATGTAGCGCGAGTTCTGCCGGAACTGCCAATCATCATTGAACGAGTGACTGAACTCGTAACCGCTGCTCCAGGTTTCCCGTTCGAAGGTGTTCCAGTCGGGATCGCCGAGCATGGTGCCTTTGGATAACTTGCCGTTGGGGTTGGTCAGCAATGTCCCGGCGGCCGGCAGGCCAAGTTCCATGTTGGTGTGATCCTTCTGGTAGTTGGCCAGCAAGGTCAGGGTGTTGAAATCGTCGAAATTCAAAGTCAGCGAAGGGGCGATGTAGATGCGGTCATCCGGGACGTGATCAGTCTGGGTGTCGGACTTGCGGCCGAGCATTACTACGCGCCCGAGAATATTGCCGCTGTCGTTGAGTGGCCCCGACACATCAACGCCGATTTGCCGACGGTTGTTCGAGCCATAGCCCAGTTGCACTTCGCCTTGCGGTGCAGCGGTTGGCCGTTTGCTCACCAGATTGACCAGGCCGCCCGGCGCGTTTTCCCCATACAGCAGCGAGGATGGGCCACGGAAAATCTCCACCCGTTCAAGCCCATAAGGTTCGGTACTGGTGTCATAGCGGTTGCCTTGTACACGCAGTCCATCACGCAGCAGGCCGTAGCCATAGTCGGTCGCGTTGAAACCGCGAATGAAAAACAGATCCCCGGCCAGACTGTCCCCGGCGGCAAACGGTGGGGCAAAGATCCCCGGGACGTAGCCGAGTACTTCGGTGAGCGTCTGAGATTTCTGATCTTTCATGCGTTGCGCGGTTACGACTGACACTGAACGGGGCGTTTCCGACAAAGGTGTACTGGTTTTCGTACCGATCCGGCTGTTCTGCGCCTTGTAGCCAACGTCGGCGGCGTAATCCAGGTTCATCGGGTTGGCCAATTGCCCGTTGATGTTGGTCGGGGCCAGTTCCAGCGAGTCACCGTTGGACAGCGTCTGCAGAATGTAGCTGCCCGGCGCCTGCGGTACGGCTTGCAAACCTGAGCCTTGCAGCAGTTGGGCGAAACCCTGGTCGACGGTGAAGCTGCCGTTAAGCCCTGCACTTCGCAAGCGGCTGGTCTGTTGCGGCGAGAACGACAGAATCACATTCGCAGCTGAGGCGAACTGGCTCAACGCATTGTCCAGCGGGCCGGCAGCAATGGTGTAACGCTGGGCGGCCGTGGCCGCGAAGGCGTCATTGGTCATTACCAGGCAAGACGCGGCACTGGTCATCAGTAGGCTGTAAGCAATGCAATGGTGGGAAAAACGCTGACGGAACGTGGGAAGACGCATGTGTGGACAAGCCCTGAAGGTGGCGAAGAGCCGCGTTTATCGCGATTACCTGTAGGGCCGGGTCAGGGTAAAAAAAGATAACCCTGTTTTCGATTTATTTTTCCCCAGGTGATTTTCGATCAGGCGTTGTGGCTGATCGAGACCCAGTAACGGGTGAAGTAGCGGACGTTGATCGGTAACGAGGCCTGAAGATTGGCCAGCACGGCATCGGTGGAATCGAGCCGAAAGGTGCCGGATACCCGCAGATCCCGGGCGCGGCTATCGCAGTGCAGAACACCGCTGCGATAACGCCCCAGCTCTTCGATCACCTCGCCCAACCGTGCATCGAGCACAATCAGCTGGCCGTTGGTCCACGCCACTGCCGAGGATTTATAGGGATGAAGGCGTCCGATGTGCCGACTATCGAAGTCAGCGCCTTCGCCTGCTTTCAAGATCATCGCGGCCGTTGATGGATCAGCGGGTTGCACGCTGACCCGATCTTCCAGCACGCCGACCCGCGTTGAGCCCGACAGCTGAAGCACAGAAAAACGCGTGCCCAACGCTTGAATCCGGCCATCGCGGGTCTCGACAAAAAACGGCCGCTGATCGCCAAGCTTGCCGGTTTGAATGAGGATCTCACCCGAGCGCAAGCGAATCAGGCGCTGCACCGCATCGAAGGACACATCAATGGCGGTGTCAGTGTTGAGCTGGATCTGACTGCCATCCGCCAATGAAATGCTACGACGCTGGCCAACGTCGGTTTTGTAGTCGGCCAAGACATTCCCCAGGAATGTATGTTGCTGAGCGTTCCAACCCAGGAACCCTGTCCCGGTCGCGAGCAGCAACAGCTTCAGTACCTGGCGCCGTTGCTGGCCGGTATTCAGCGCGCGACGTTTCAAATCCTGCGGCAGCGTGCCGAGATGACGCTGCAATTGTTCCATCTGGTTCCACGCCGCCAAGTGCGCTGGATCGCTATCTATCCACAGCTGCCAGGCTTTTTGTTCGGCGAACGTCGGCGGATCGGCCTGAAACTGCACGTACCAACCGGCAGCGGCTTCGAACACTTTACGGTTGGGGGCGATGGCCATCAGCGCTGCGCCATGATCAAAGCACATTCCGTCAAAGCGCGGATCATGTGCTTCTTGACTGTGGTCAGGGAAACCTTCAATTGCACGGCGATCTGTTGATAAGTCAGGCCGTCGATCTGCGAGAGCATGAAGATCTGCCGGGTTCGCGCGCCCAGACCGGCGAGGGCTTTATCCACAGCGACCAGGGTTTCGATGATCAGCGCCTTGTCTTCTTCGCTGATGGCGGTCGCTTCGGGTCGAGCAGCCAAGGTCTGCAAGTAGGCGACTTCGATGGCCTGTCTTCTATAGCGATCAATGACGAGGCCGCGTGCAATGGTCGCCAGATAATCCCGCGGTTCGCGAATCTGCGCGGCATTGCGTGCCGCGAGGATCCGCACGAAGGTGTCATGCGCCACGTCAGCAGCATCGCAGGCGTTATGCAATTTGCCCTTGAGCCATCCATATAGCCACGAATGGTGTTGCTCGTAGATTTGCTCGATCGCGGCAATGTGGGTGGGTAGGGACATGGGAAAATGAGTGAGTTAATGATAATGCCTATTATTAGCCTCTGTTACGTTCTCTCACAATAGCCCTTTCACATCCCTCTATCGGCTTCCTGATCGTCACCGATCTTTCGATGGCGTTTTTTTTGGCACCCGGAAAAAGCCGTTTGGTCGATTTTCTGTGGATTAAGCCCTGTGAATAACTGCCACTGAGGGCAGTTGATAACAGGGCTTCAAAACTGGATATAAACCCCTCTGTGGATAACCACCCCTTTCATCCACAGGCTTAAACCAGTTATCCAAGGCCCTCATTGGCACATTAACACAGGGTTTTGAATCTCTGCACATATTGAATATAAAGGCTTGTAGAGATCTATCCACAGAAAGGTGGTTCAGTAGAAATAAACATAAAAACAAAGGTTTTATAAATTTCTCTCTTTTTTATTCTTTTAACCTCGAGTTCTCCACAGCTGGTTAAATTTTGTGCAAAGGGTTCTTTAGGAAGGGCGAAGTCCCTATACTTGTCGACCAGGTCCAGAAGCCTGATCTCAAACTATTCCTGAATTACCTACTTAAGCAGGCACGAGGTGCGTGGTGGATTTTCCTTCCCGTTTTGAAGTGATCGTCATCGGCGGCGGTCATGCCGGTACCGAGGCAGCACTGGCCTCAGCACGTATGGGGGCAAAAACCCTGTTGCTGACGCATAACGTGGAAACCCTCGGTGCCATGAGTTGCAATCCGGCCATTGGTGGCATTGGCAAAAGCCATCTGGTCAAGGAAATCGATGCCCTCGGCGGCGCGATGGCCACGGCTACCGATTTGGGTGGCATCCAGTTTCGCGTGTTGAACAGCCGTAAAGGCCCGGCCGTGCGCGCAACCCGCGCTCAGGCCGACCGCATTCTGTACAAAGCCGCAGTCCGTGAAATCCTGGAAAACCAGCCGAACCTGTGGATATTTCAACAAGCCGCTGACGACCTGATCGTCGAGCAGGAACAGGTCCGGGGTGTTGTTACGCAAATGGGTCTGCGCTTCTTCGCCGATTCCGTGGTGTTGACCACCGGTACGTTCCTCGGCGGACTTATCCACATCGGTTTGCAGAATTTTTCCGGCGGTCGCGCCGGTGATCCGCCGTCGATTGCCCTGGCTCACCGTTTGCGTGAACTGCCACTGCGTGTCGGTCGCCTGAAAACCGGTACACCGCCGCGTATTGATGGCAAGTCTGTGGATTTCTCGGTGATGACCGAGCAGCCGGGCGATATGCCGATCCCGGTGATGTCGTTCATGGGCAACAAGGAACAGCATCCACGCCAGGTCAGTTGCTGGATTACTCACACCAACGCCCGCACCCACGAAATCATCGCGGCGAACCTCGATCGTTCGCCGATGTATTCCGCTGCCGGCGAGATTGAAGGCATAGGCCCGCGCTATTGCCCGTCGATCGAAGACAAGATCCACCGCTTTGCCGACAAGGAAAGCCATCAGGTGTTTATCGAACCGGAAGGTTTGACCACACATGAGCTGTACCCGAACGGGATATCCACAAGCTTGCCGTTCGACGTGCAGTTGCAAATCGTGCAATCGATTCGCGGCATGGAAAACGCGCACATCGTGCGCCCGGGTTATGCGATCGAGTACGACTACTTCGATCCGCGCGACCTCAAGTACAGCCTGGAAACCAAAGTCATCGGCGGTCTGTTCTTCGCCGGGCAAATCAACGGCACCACCGGCTACGAAGAAGCCGGCGCCCAGGGTTTGCTCGCTGGCGCCAACGCCGCACTGCGCGCCAAGGGCAAAGAAGCCTGGTGTCCGCGTCGCGATGAAGCGTACATCGGCGTGTTGGTCGACGACCTGATCACCCTCGGTACCCAAGAGCCGTATCGCATGTTCACTTCCCGTGCCGAGTACCGCCTGATCCTGCGCGAGGACAACGCCGACCTGCGTCTGACCGAAAAAGGTCGCGAACTCGGTCTGGTCGATGACGCGCGTTGGGCGGCCTTCTGCAAGAAACGCGAAAGTATCGAACTGGAAGAGCAGCGCCTGAAAAGCACTTGGGTTCGCCCGAATACGCAGCAGGGCGATGCGATTGCCGAGAAGTTCGGCACGCCGCTGACTCACGAATACAACTTGCTCAATCTCTTGAGTCGTCCGGAAATCGACTACGCTGGTCTGGTCGAAGTGACCGGCAACGGTGCCGAAGATCCACAGGTCGCCGAACAGGTTGAAATCAAGACCAAATACGCCGGTTACATCGACCGTCAACAGGATGAAATCGCCCGTCTGCGCGCCAGTGAAGACACGAAATTGCCTGTGGATATCGATTACACCAACATTTCCGGTCTCTCCAAGGAGATCCAGAGCAAGCTCGGCGCGACTCGACCAGAGACGCTGGGCCAGGCTTCGCGGATCCCGGGCGTGACCCCGGCAGCGATTTCGCTGTTGATGATTCATTTGAAAAAACGCGGCGCGGGCCGTCAGTTGGAGCAAAGCGCTTGAGTTCTAAGGTCACTTCGCAACACGCCGAAGAGTTATCCACAGGAGCCCGCGCGCTCGGTGTCAACCTCACTGAAACCCAGCACGAATTGCTGCTGGGTTATCTGGCCCTGTTGATCAAATGGAACCAGGCCTACAACCTGACCGCGGTGCGGGATCCGGACGAAATGGTGTCGCGGCATTTGCTCGATAGCCTGAGCGTGATGTCGTTCATCGAAAACGGCCGCTGGCTCGACGTCGGCAGTGGCGGCGGCATGCCGGGAATCCCGTTGGCAATTCTGTATCCAGACTCGCAAGTGACCTGCCTGGACAGCAACGGCAAGAAAACCCGTTTCCTGACCCAGGTCAAACTCGAACTCAAACTGGATAACCTGCAAGTTATCCACAGTCGTGTCGAAGCCTTCCAGCCTGCACAGCCGTTCAACGGGATCATTTCCCGGGCGTTCAGCAGCATGGAAAATTTCACCAACTGGACTCGCCACCTCGGCGATGCCGATACACGCTGGCTGGCAATGAAGGGCGTTCATCCGGCCGATGAGCTGGTAGCATTGCCGGCAGACTTCAAACTCGATAGCGAACACGCCCTGGCCGTACCCGGTTGCCAAGGCCAACGCCATCTGCTGATACTGCGCCGCACGGCATGATTGGGAACACAAGCAAGAATGGCTAAGGTATTCGCGATTGCGAACCAGAAGGGTGGCGTGGGCAAGACCACCACCTGCATCAACCTCGCAGCATCCCTGGTCGCAACCAAGCGCCGGGTGCTGTTGATCGATCTCGATCCACAGGGCAACGCCACCATGGGTAGCGGTGTGGATAAACACGGCCTGGAAAATTCGGTCTATGACCTGCTGATCGGTGAATGCGATCTGGCCCAGGCCATGCACTATTCCGAACATGGCGGTTACCAACTGCTGCCGGCCAACCGCGATCTGACGGCGGCCGAAGTCGTGCTGCTGGAAATGCAGATGAAGGAAAGCCGTCTGCGCAGCGCGCTGGCGCCGATCCGTGAAAACTACGATTACATTCTGATCGACTGCCCGCCATCGCTGTCGATGCTCACGCTGAACGCATTGGTCGCTGCTGATGGGGTGATTATCCCCATGCAGTGCGAGTACTTTGCGCTCGAAGGCTTGAGCGACCTTGTGGATAACATCAAGCGCATCGCTGAATTGCTCAATCCGAACCTGAAAGTCGAAGGTTTGCTGCGGACCATGTACGACCCGCGCCTGAGCCTGATGAACGACGTTTCGGCGCAGCTCAAGGAACACTTCGGCGAGCAGCTCTACGACACGGTGATCCCGCGCAACATCCGCCTGGCTGAAGCGCCGAGCTACGGCATGCCGGCGCTGGCCTACGACAAGCAATCGCGCGGCGCCCTGGCTTATCTGGCCCTGGCCGGCGAGATGGTTCGTCGTCAGCGCAAAAACTCACGCATCGCCGCCGCTCAGGCAACTTAAGGAATCCCCATGGCCGTCAAGAAACGAGGTCTCGGACGTGGACTGGATGCACTGCTGAGTGGTCCGACCGTCAGCGCGCTGGAAGAACAGGCGGCGCAAGCTGACACCCGCGAATTACAGCACTTGCCGTTGGATCTGCTGCAGCGTGGCAAATACCAGCCGCGCCGCGACATGGATCCGCAGGCGCTGGAAGAACTGGCGGCGTCGATCAAGGCGCAAGGTGTGATGCAGCCGATCGTGGTGCGCCCGATTGGCGGTGGCCGCTTCGAGATCATCGCCGGTGAACGTCGCTGGCGCGCGAGTCAGCAAGCCGGGCAGGAAACCATCCCGGCGATGGTCCGCGATGTGCCGGATGAAACCGCAATCGCCATTGCGCTGATCGAGAACATCCAGCGCGAAGACCTCAATCCGATCGAAGAAGCGGTGGCTCTGCAACGTTTGCAGCAGGAATTCCAGCTCACTCAGCAACAAGTTGCCGAGGCTGTGGGTAAGTCGCGCGTCACTGTGGCTAACCTGTTGCGACTTATTGCGTTGCCGGAAGTCATCAAAACCATGTTGTCTCACGGCGACCTGGAAATGGGCCATGCCCGTGCTTTGCTCGGTCTGCCGGACAATCAGCAGGTGGAAGGGGCGCGACATGTTGTCGCACGCGGTCTCACCGTGCGCCAAACCGAGGCACTGGTTCGCCAGTGGTTGAGTGGCAAACCGGAGCCTGTGGAAGCCACCAAACCCGACCCGGATATCGCCCGTCTCGAACAGCGTCTGGCCGAGCGCCTAGGCTCTGCGGTGCAGATTCGCCACGGCAAGAAGGGAAAGGGTCAGTTGGTGATCGGTTACAACTCCCTCGATGAGCTTCAAGGTGTGCTCGCACACATCCGCTGAAACATTTCCTCATGTAGCGCGCAGTCGGAAATCACTACCTGACAGTTGAATAGGGGCAGAACCGCCCCTATACTCTGCGCGCATTTTGTCGGCACAAATTATGCCAAGTTATTGAATTCTGGCAGCCGACCATTGGAGAGCAATAGTGATGGAAACCCGCAAGCCAAACCGCCTGCCGTTCCATCGCCTGGCGGTTTTTCCGGTGTTAATGGCTCAATTTGTCATTTTGCTCATTGCCGCTTTGGCGCTCTGGCAATGGCACGGAGTCGTTGCCGGATACTCGGGACTTTGCGGAGGCCTGATAGCCTTGCTGCCCAATGTTTATTTCGCTCACAAGGCATTTCGGTTTTCCGGCGCCCGAGCAGCCCAGTCCATCGTCCGGTCTTTTTATGCCGGCGAGGCAGGCAAACTGATTTTGACGGCAGTGCTCTTTGCACTGGTGTTTGCAGGTGTGAAGCCACTGGCGCCGATAGCTGTATTCGGCGCGTTCGTGCTGACTCAGTCGGTCAGCTGGTTCGCTCCCCTGCTGATGAGAACAAGACTTTCGAGACCTTAGGGCGTTTGAGGCAACCATGGCAGAAACAACCGCTTCGGGCTATATCCAGCACCACTTGCAGAACCTGACCTTCGGTCAGCTACCTAACGGCGGCTGGGGCTTTGCCCATACCGCAGCAGAAGCCAAAGAAATGGGCTTCTGGGCTTTCCACGTCGATACCCTCGGCTGGTCGGTCGCATTGGGTCTGATCTTCGTACTTCTTTTCCGCATGGCGGCAAAGAAAGCGACTTCGGGTCAGCCGGGTGCTTTGCAGAACTTCGTTGAAGTATTGGTCGAATTCGTCGATGGCAGCGTGAAAGACAGCTTCCATGGCCGTAGCCCGGTGATTGCACCGCTGGCACTGACCATCTTCGTCTGGGTGTTCCTGATGAACGCCGTCGACCTGGTACCGGTCGACTGGATTCCTCAGCTGGCCATCCTGATCTCCGGTGACCACCACATCCCGTTCCGCGCCGTGTCGACTACCGACCCGAACGCGACCCTGGGCATGGCGTTCTCGGTTTTCGCACTGATCATTTTCTACAGCATCAAGGTCAAGGGCTTCGGCGGCTTCATCGGCGAACTGACCCTGCACCCGTTCGGCAGCAAGAACATCTTCGTTCAAGCCCTGCTGATCCCGGTGAACTTCCTGCTGGAATTCGTGACCCTGATCGCCAAGCCGATCTCTCTGGCTCTGCGTCTGTTCGGCAACATGTATGCCGGCGAGCTGGTGTTCATTCTGATCGCTGTGATGTTCGGCAGCGGTCTGCTCTGGCTGAGCGGCCTGGGCGTTGTTCTGCAGTGGGCGTGGGCTGTGTTCCACATCCTGATCATCACGCTGCAGGCGTTCATCTTCATGATGCTGACCATCGTCTACCTGTCGATGGCGCACGAAGAAAACCATTAAGGCCAGTCTCGACTAGTCTGATGTCCTTCCCGGTCAAACGGGAAGGGGCTCTTCACAGGGCACCTGAAACGATTTGTTTTACCGCTTTAATCTAAAAAACCTAAACCATACGACGTAAAAGTCGGGAGGAAAGATGGAAACTGTAGTTGGTCTAACCGCTATCGCTGTTGCACTGTTGATCGGCCTGGGCGCACTGGGTACCGCAATTGGTTTCGGCCTGCTGGGCGGCAAGTTCCTGGAAGGCGCAGCGCGTCAGCCAGAAATGGTTCCAATGCTGCAAGTTAAAATGTTCATCGTTGCCGGTCTGCTCGACGCCGTAACCATGATCGGTGTTGGTATCGCTCTGTTCTTCACCTTTGCGAACCCGTTCGTTGGTCAGATCGCTGGCTAATTACCCGGATTCTTCCGAGTAATTTGATGTGATGGACAACGTAACTGCGAGGTGTTGGCGTGAACATTAATGCGACCCTGATTGGCCAGTCCGTTGCGTTCCTGATTTTTGTACTGTTCTGCATGAAGTATGTATGGCCTCCGGTCATCGCTGCTCTGCACGAACGTCAAAAGAAGATCGCTGATGGTCTGGACGCTGCCAGCCGTGCAGCTCGCGACCTGGAGTTGGCCCAAGAAAAAGCGGGTCAGCAACTGCGCGAAGCGAAAGCTCAGGCAGCTGAAATCATCGAGCAAGCCAAGAAGCGCGGTAACCAGATTGTCGAAGAGGCCGTTGAAAAGGCCCGTGTCGACGCTGACCGTGTGAAGGTTCAGGCTCAAGCCGAGATCGAACAGGAACTGAACAGTGTCAAAGACAAGCTGCGCGCCCAAGTGGGTTTGCTGGCTGTCGGCGGCGCCGAGAAGATCCTGGGTGCCACAATCGATCAAAACGCGCACGCAGAGCTGGTTAACCAACTGGCTGCTGAAATCTAAGCGAGGGCGATCATGGCAGAACTGACCACGTTGGCCCGACCTTACGCTAAGGCGGCCTTCGAGCACGCTCAGGCCCACCAGCAACTGGCCAATTGGTCAGCCATGCTCGGCCTGGCTGCAGCGGTGTCGCAAGACGACACCATGCAGCGCGTGCTCAAGGCCCCGCGACTGACGAGCGCAGAAAAGGCCGCCACGTTTATTGACGTGTGCGGCGACAAGTTTGATGCCAAGGCACAGAACTTCATCAATGTCGTTGCCGAAAACGACCGTCTCCCGCTTCTGCCGGAGATTGCCGCTCTTTTCGACCTGTACAAGGCCGAACAAGAGAAGTCGGTAGACGTTGAAGTGACCAGTGCTTTTGCATTGAACCAAGAACAGCAAGACAAACTCGCCAAGGTTCTCAGTGCACGACTCAACCGGGAAGTGCGCCTGCAAGTTGCGGAGGATGCTGCCCTTATAGGTGGTGTCGTTATCCGCGCCGGCGACCTGGTTATCGATGGCTCGATTCGCGGCAAAATCGCGAAACTTGCCGAAGCATTGAAATCTTGAGTTTGAAGGGGCAGCAGAGCAATGCAGCAACTCAATCCTTCCGAAATAAGTGAAATTATCAAGGGCCGCATCGACAAGCTCGATGTGACCTCCCAAGCCCGTAACGAAGGCACTGTCGTCAGCGTATCTGACGGCATCGTGCGGATTCACGGTCTGGCCGACGTTATGTACGGCGAGATGATCGAGTTTCCGGGCGGCGTCTACGGTATGGCCCTCAACCTGGAGCAAGACTCCGTAGGTGCCGTTGTACTGGGCGCTTACCAGTCTCTGGCTGAAGGCATGAGCGCCAAGTGCACCGGCCGCATCCTCGAAGTTCCTGTTGGTAAGGAACTGCTGGGTCGCGTAGTCGACGCACTGGGTAACCCTGTTGACGGCAAAGGTCCACTGGGCAACACCTTGACCGACGCGGTCGAGAAAGTTGCTCCGGGCGTGATCTGGCGTAAGTCGGTAGACCAGCCTGTACAGACTGGCTACAAGGCTGTCGATGCCATGATCCCTGTCGGCCGTGGCCAGCGTGAGCTGATCATCGGTGACCGTCAGATCGGTAAAACCGCTCTGGCGATCGACGCGATCATCAACCAGAAAGACAGCGGCATTTTCTGCGTCTACGTAGCCATCGGTCAGAAGCAATCGACCATCGCCAACGTGGTTCGCAAGCTGGAAGAAAACGGCGCCCTGGCCAACACGATCATCGTGGCTGCCAGTGCTTCGGAATCTCCTGCGCTGCAATTCCTGGCACCGTACTCCGGTTGCACCATGGGTGAATTCTTCCGCGACCGCGGTGAAGACGCGCTGATCGTTTATGACGATCTGTCCAAGCAAGCAGTGGCTTACCGCCAGATTTCCCTGCTGCTGCGCCGTCCACCAGGCCGTGAAGCTTACCCAGGCGACGTGTTCTATCTCCACTCCCGTCTGCTGGAGCGCGCATCCCGCGTTTCGGAAGAATACGTAGAGAAGTTCACCAACGGCGCAGTGACCGGCAAAACCGGTTCGCTGACCGCACTGCCGATCATCGAAACCCAGGCTGGCGACGTTTCCGCGTTCGTTCCGACCAACGTGATTTCCATCACCGACGGTCAGATCTTCCTGGAATCGGCCATGTTCAACTCGGGCATCCGTCCTGCAGTGAACGCCGGTGTTTCGGTATCCCGTGTGGGTGGTGCCGCTCAGACCAAGATCATCAAGAAGCTGTCCGGTGGTATCCGTACCGCTCTGGCTCAGTACCGTGAACTGGCGGCATTCGCCCAGTTCGCTTCTGACCTGGACGAAGCGACCCGTAAGCAACTTGAGCATGGTCAGCGCGTTACCGAGCTGATGAAGCAGAAGCAATACGCACCAATGTCGATCGCTGACATGGCGCTGTCGCTGTATGCCGCTGAGCGTGGGTTCCTGACTGACATTGAAATCGCCAAGATCGGCAGCTTCGAACAAGCGCTGATTGCTTTCTTCAACCGCGATCACGCCGATTTGATGGCCAAGATCAACGTTAAAGGTGACTTCAATGACGAAATCGACGCTGGCATGAAAGCCGGTATCGAGAAGTTCAAGGCCACCCAAACCTGGTAAGCCGCAGCGGGAGCCGCGAGGCTCCCGCTTGCTAACCTGATAGGTGTTACATGGCAGGCGCAAAAGAGATTCGCAGTAAGATTGCGAGCATCAAAAGCACGCAAAAGATTACCAGCGCCATGGAAAAAGTGGCGGTCAGCAAAATGCGCAAGGCACAAATGCGCATGGCTGCTAGCCGTCCTTATGCGGAGCGTATCCGCCAGGTAATTGGGCATCTGGCCAACGCCAACCCGGAATACCGCCACCCGTTCATGATCGACCGCGAAATCAAGCGCGTTGGTTATGTCGTGGTGAGCAGTGACCGCGGTTTGTGCGGCGGCTTGAACACCAACCTGTTCAAGGCCCTGGTCAAGGACATGGCGGTAAACCGCGAAAACGGCGTCGAGATTGATCTGTGTGTTGTTGGTAGCAAGGGTGCGGCCTTTTTCCGCAACTTCGGCGGTAACGTCGTTGCAGCTATCAGCCACCTGGGTGAAGAGCCGTCGATCAATGATCTGATCGGCAGCGTCAAGGTGATGCTGGATGCCTACCTGGACGGCCGTATTGACCGCCTGTCCGTGGTGTCCAACAAGTTCATCAACACCATGACGCAACAGCCTACCGTGGAGCAGTTGATTCCACTGGTGGCGACCCCGGATCAGGATCTCAAGCACCACTGGGACTATCTCTACGAACCGGATGCCAAAGAGCTGCTTGACGGCTTGATGGTCCGCTACGTTGAGTCGCAGGTCTACCAGGCGGTGGTCGAGAACAACGCGGCTGAACAAGCTGCGCGGATGATCGCGATGAAGAACGCTACCGACAACGCCGGTGATTTGATCAGCGATTTGCAGCTGATCTACAACAAGGCGCGTCAGGCTGCGATCACCCAAGAGATCTCGGAAATCGTCGGCGGCGCTGCCGCGGTTTAACGGTTCAAATATTCAGAGGATCCAGCTATGAGTAGCGGACGTATCGTTCAAATCATCGGCGCCGTTATCGACGTGGAATTTCCACGCGACAGCGTACCGAGCATCTACAACGCGCTGACTGTACAAAGCGCGGCCGCAACCACCCTGGAAGTTCAGCAGCAGCTGGGCGACGGCGTGGTTCGCACCATTGCGATGGGTTCCACCGAAGGCTTGAAGCGCGGTCTGGAAGTCACCGACTCTGGCGCTGCCATCTCCGTACCGGTCGGTAAAGCGACCCTGGGCCGGATCATGGACGTCCTCGGTAACCCGATCGACGAAGCTGGCCCGATCGACACCGAAGAGCGTTGGGGCATTCACCGTCCAGCGCCTTCGTTCGCTGAACAGGCAGGCGGCAACGACCTGCTGGAAACCGGCATCAAGGTTATCGACCTGGTTTGCCCGTTTGCCAAAGGCGGTAAAGTCGGTCTGTTCGGTGGTGCCGGTGTAGGCAAAACCGTAAACATGATGGAACTGATCCGTAACATCGCCATCGAGCACAGCGGTTATTCCGTGTTCGCTGGTGTGGGTGAGCGTACTCGTGAGGGTAACGACTTCTACCACGAGATGAAGGACTCCAACGTTCTGGACAAAGTGGCACTGGTTTACGGTCAGATGAACGAGCCGCCGGGTAACCGTCTGCGCGTAGCACTGACCGGCCTGACCATGGCCGAGAAGTTCCGTGACGAAGGTAACGACGTTCTGCTGTTCGTCGACAACATCTATCGTTACACCCTGGCCGGTACTGAAGTATCCGCACTGCTGGGCCGTATGCCTTCGGCAGTAGGTTACCAGCCGACCCTGGCTGAAGAGATGGGCGTTCTGCAAGAACGTATCACTTCGACCAAGGAAGGTTCGATCACCTCGATCCAAGCGGTATACGTACCTGCGGACGACTTGACCGACCCGTCGCCAGCGACCACCTTCGCCCACTTGGACGCCACCGTCGTTCTGTCCCGTGACATCGCTTCCCTGGGTATCTACCCGGCAGTAGATCCACTGGATTCGACTTCGCGCCAGCTGGACCCGAACGTAATCGGCCAGGACCACTACGACACCGCTCGCGGCGTTCAGTATGTTCTGCAACGTTACAAAGAGCTGAAGGACATCATCGCGATCCTGGGTATGGACGAGCTGTCGGAAGCCGACAAGCAGTTGGTTAACCGTGCTCGTAAGATCCAGCGCTTCTTGTCGCAGCCGTTCTTCGTGGCTGAAGTCTTCACCGGTGCTTCGGGTAAATACGTTTCCCTGAAAGACACCATTGCTGGCTTCAAAGGCATCCTCAACGGTGACTACGACCACCTGCCAGAACAAGCGTTCTACATGGTTGGCGGCATCGAAGAAGCGATCGAGAAAGCCAAGAAACTGTAATCCCGGCGCCCGGCAACGGGCGCTAATTTAGGTTGAGGCAATCAGATGGCTATGACAGTCCATTGCGATATCGTCAGCGCGGAAGGGGAAATCTTTTCCGGCCTGGTCGAGATGGTGATTGCGCACGGTGCACTGGGTGATCTTGGTATCGCTCTGGGTCACGCGCCGCTGATCACTAATCTGAAGCCAGGTCCGATCCGCCTGATCAAGCAAGGCGGGGAAGCCGAGGTGTTCTACATCTCCGGTGGTTTCCTCGAGGTTCAGCCGAACATGGTCAAGGTACTTGCCGATACCGTGCAACGTGCCGCCGATCTGGATGAAGCTCAGGCCCAGGCAGCGCTCAAGGCTGCCGAAGCTGCTCTGCATGAGAAGAGCGCAGATTTCGACTACGGAGCTGCGTCCGCACGTCTGGCCGAGGCTGCAGCTCAGCTGCGCACCGTCCAGCAGATCCGCAAGAAGTTTGGCGGTTAATCCGTCAGCCGCTTGTTGTGCGATTGATAAAAAAGGGTAGCCTCGGCTACCCTTTTTTCTTTTCCGAATTCCCGAAACCCGGTCGCAGTTGCTGACCACCCAGGATTGGTAGCCAGTCATGTCTCTTGAAATTGTTATCCTCGCGGCCGGTCAAGGCACCCGTATGCGTTCGGCACTGCCGAAAGTGCTGCATCCGGTTGCCGGCAACTCCATGCTGGGTCATGTTATCCACAGCGCCCGGCAACTTGATCCGCAGCGCATTCATGTGGTCATCGGCCACGGTGCCGATGTGGTGCGTGAGCGTCTGGCCGCTGATGATCTGAATTTCGTCCTGCAGGACAAGCAACTCGGCACCGGCCATGCCACTGCTCAAGCGGTGCCGTTCATTACTGCCGACACCGTACTGATCCTCTACGGTGACGTGCCGCTGATCGAAGTGGAAACCTTGCAACGTCTGCTCAAGCATGTTGTGCCCGGACAAATGGGTTTGCTCACCGTTGAGCTGGACGATCCGACCGGTTATGGCCGAATCGTCCGTGACGCTGACGGCAAGGTCGCTGCCATCGTTGAGCATAAAGATGCCAGCGAAGCGCAGCGCGCGATCACCGAAGGCAACACCGGCATCCTTGCCGTCCCGGCCAATCGTCTGGCCGACTGGATGAGTCGCCTGTCGAACAACAATGCCCAAGGCGAGTACTACCTGACCGACGTGATCGAGATGGCAGTCAGTGATGGTCTGGTTGTCGCCACCGAGCAACCGCACGACCCGATGGAAGTGCAGGGCGCCAACGATCGCAAGCAGTTGTCCGAACTGGAGCGTCATTACCAGTTGCGCGCCGGCCGTCGTTTGATGGCACAAGGCGTGACTCTGCGTGACCCGGCGCGATTCGACGTGCGTGGCGAAGTGACCGTGGGCCGCGACGTGCTGATCGACATCAACGTGATCCTCGAAGGCAACGTTGTCATTGAAGATGACGTGGTGATCGGCCCGAACTGTGTGATCAAGGACAGCACCCTGCGCAAAGGTGTGATGATCAAGGCCAACTCGCACATTGAAGGCGCCGTTATGGGCGAGGGCAGCGATGCCGGACCGTTTGCGCGTCTGCGTCCGGGCACCGTGCTCGAAGCGCGTGCGCATGTGGGTAACTTCGTTGAGCTGAAAAATGCCCATATGGGCGAAGGCGCCAAGGCTGGACATCTGACTTATCTGGGCGATGCCGAGATCGGTGCGCGTACCAACATCGGTGCGGGCACCATCACCTGCAACTACGATGGCGCCAACAAGTGGAAAACCGTGTTGGGTGCAGATGTGTTCATCGGTTCCAATAATTCGTTGGTGGCGCCTGTGGATATCTCTGCCGGTGCGACCACGGCGGCCGGTTCGACCATTACGCAGAATGTGGATAACGCGCAGTTGGCCGTGGGCCGAGCGCGGCAGAGGAATATCGATGGCTGGAAGCGGCCGGAGAAAATCAAGAAGAGCTGAGTTATCCACAGTTTCTTTTTAGCGACGAAAATCCAATGTGGGAGCGAGCTTGCTCGCGAATGCCGTAGATCATTCAACATTGATGTTGACTGACACGATGCCTTCGCGAGCAAGCTCGCTCCCACATTTTTGTTTGTGTCGTTTTCAAAAAAAGCCTGACTGCCGCTTGACGATTTAGAGCCGATAGGTTTTGATTGCTTCCGTTATCTTTCGAAACGAAACTTAAGCCACCATGTCGAAACGCAACACGCCGCAACGCCGCCACAACATCCTCGCCTTGCTCAACGAGCAGGGCGAAGTCAGTGTGGATGAACTGGCCAAGCGCTTCGAAACCTCCGAAGTTACGATTCGCAAGGATCTGGCTGCGCTGGAAAGTCACGGCCTGTTGCTGCGCCGTTACGGTGGGGCGATCACCATGCCGCAGGAGCTGGTCGCGGAAACCGCGCAGAGCGTTTCCAAGTACAAACAGGCGATTGCCCGCGCTGCGGTGAAACGCATCCGCGAGCACGCGCGGATCATCATCGACAGCGGCAGCACCACTGCCGCGATGATCCCGGAGCTTGGCCAGCAGCCCGGTCTGGTGGTGATGACCAATTCCCTGCACGTCGCCAACGCCCTGAGCGAACTCGAACACGAACCGGTGTTGTTGATGACCGGTGGCACCTGGGATCCGCATTCGGAATCCTTTCAGGGCCAGGTTGCCGAGCAGGTACTACGCTCTTACGACTTCGACCAGTTGTTCATCGGCGCCGATGGCATCGATCTGCTGCGTGGCACCACCACCTTCAATGAGCTGCTCGGTTTGAGCCGGGTGATGGCCGAAGTGGCGCGGGAAGTCATCGTCATGGTCGAGGCCGACAAGATCGGTCGCAAGATTCCCAATCTGGAACTGCCGTGGAGCAGCGTCCATACCCTCATTACCGATGATCGCCTGCCTATCGAAGCGCGCGATCAGATACAGGCCCGCGGTATCACCGTGATTTGCGCGGCTGTCAGTCAGGAGAAATAAGCATGTGTGGAATTGTCGGCGCAGTTGCTGAACGTAATATCACCGCCATCCTGCTCGAAGGCCTCAAGCGCCTTGAATACCGCGGCTACGACAGCGCCGGTGTCGCGGTCTTCACCAACGACGAAACCCTCGAGCGCATGCGTCGCCCGGGCAAGGTCAGCGAACTTGAAGCGGCGCTGGCCGAACATCCGCTGGTTGGCCGTCTCGGCATTGCTCACACCCGCTGGGCCACCCACGGCGCGCCGTGCGAGCGTAACGCGCACCCGCATTTCTCTGGCGATATCGCCGTGGTGCACAACGGCATCATCGAAAACCACGAAGCCCTGCGTGAACAACTGAAAGCACTGGGTTACGTGTTTACTTCGGACACCGACACCGAAGTCATCGCTCACCTGCTCAGCCACAAACTCAAGGACCAGCCAGACCTGAGCGTTGCACTTAAAGCGACGGTCAAGGAACTGCACGGTGCTTACGGTCTGGCAGTGATCAATGCGAAACAACCGGATCGTCTGGTCGCCGCGCGCAGTGGCAGCCCGTTGGTGATCGGTCTGGGTCTGGGCGAGAACTTCCTCGCCTCTGACCAGTTGGCCCTGCGTCAGGTCACCGACCGCTTCATGTACCTGGAAGAGGGCGATATTGCGGAAATCCACCGCGATAACGTGCAGATCTGGGACATCAACGGCAATGCTGTCGAGCGCCAGACCGTGCAGTACAGCGATGGTGCCGAAGCTGCCGACAAGGGCGAATTTCGCCACTACATGCTCAAGGAAATCCACGAGCAACCAGCCGTTGTACAGCGTACCCTCGAAGGTCGCCTGAGCAATGATCAGGTGCTGGTGCAAGCATTCGGCCCACAAGCGGCCGAGTTGTTCGCCAAAGTGCGCAATGTACAAATCGTCGCCTGCGGCACCAGTTATCACGCCGGCATGGTCGCCCGTTACTGGCTTGAAGAATTGGCCGGCATCCCGTGCCAGGTCGAAGTCGCCAGTGAATTCCGCTACCGAAAAGTAGTGGTGCAGCCGGACACCCTGTTCGTGACTATCTCGCAGTCCGGCGAAACCGCCGACACCCTCGCAGCTCTGCGCAACGCCAAAGAGCTGGGCTTCTTGGCCAGCCTGGCGATCTGCAACGTCGGCATCAGCTCGCTGGTGCGCGAATCTGACCTGACCTTGCTGACTCAGGCCGGCCGCGAAATCGGCGTGGCCTCGACCAAAGCCTTCACCACGCAATTGGTCGGCCTGTTGCTGCTGACTCTGTCGCTGGGTCAAGTACGCGGCACGTTAGCCGAGGGCGTTGAAGCGCGTCTGGTCGAGGAACTGCGTCGTCTGCCAACCCGTCTCGGTGAAGCATTGGCCATGGACAGCACGGTGGAAAAAATCGCCGAGCTGTTCGCCGAGAAGAACCACACCCTGTTCCTCGGTCGTGGGGCGCAATTCCCGGTGGCGATGGAAGGTGCGCTGAAACTCAAGGAAATCTCCTACATCCACGCCGAAGCCTACCCGGCCGGCGAACTGAAACACGGCCCGTTGGCACTTGTGGATAACGATATGCCCGTGGTCACCGTGGCGCCGAACAACGAACTGCTGGAAAAGCTCAAATCCAATCTGCAGGAAGTCCGCGCCCGTGGCGGCGAACTGATCGTGTTCGCCGACGAAAAAGCCGGGATGAGCAACGGCGAAGGCACTCACGTGGTGCAGATGCCGCACATCCACGACATCCTTTCGCCAATCCTCTACACGGTTCCGCTGCAACTGCTGTCGTACTACGTCGCGGTGCTCAAAGGCACGGACGTGGATCAGCCGCGTAACCTGGCGAAGTCGGTGACGGTGGAATAAGTTATCCACAGCTGACCTACGCACAAAAAAATCGCAGCTTCGGCTGCGATTTTTGTATCTGACTCGAGAGGCTCCATGGACCGCTTCCAGGAAATGCACATCTTCACCACCGTCGCCCAAGAGCAAGGCTTCTCCTCTGCCGCGCGACGTCTGGGTCTGTCGGCGGCCAGCGTCACGCGGGCGGTGGCAGCGCTGGAGTTGCGCATCGGCACGCAGTTGTTGATCCGCACCACGCGCAGTGTGCATTTGAGCGAAGCGGGGCAGCGTTACCTGGAAGATTGTCGGAGGATTCTCGCCGAGGTGCAGGAAGCCGAGGATTCGGCGGCGGGCAGTCATGCCGAGCCGCGTGGGCAGCTGACGGTGACAGCGCCGGTGTTGTTCGGTGATTTGTTTGTGACGCCGGTGATGGCGCGTTATCTCGCGCAGTACCCGGATGTCACGATCAACGCTGTGTTGGTTGATCGGATCGTCAACATGGTCGAGGAAGGCATCGATGTGGCGGTGCGCATCGGCGATCTGCCGGACAGCAATCAGCACGCGGTTCGGGTAGGTGAGGTGCGTCGGGTCATTTGCGGCTCGCCGGACTACTTTGCCAAATATGGCCGACCGGCTCATCCCCACGCGTTGGCTGGCGCGCCGGTGGTGGCGACTTCAGCGATCGGTCAGCAGCGCAGTTGGCCGTTTCTCGACGCGGGCGAACCGCTCAGCGTGCGTCCTGAGCCGCGTCTGATTGTGACCGCCAACCAGGCAGCGATTACCGCAGCCTGTATGGGGCTGGGCTTGACCCGAGTGTTGTCCTATCAAGTCGCCAGCAAAATCGCCACCGGTGAGCTGGAAATCGTCCTCGCCGAATTTGAGCTGCCGCCATTGCCGATCCACGTGGTGTATCAGGGTGGGCGCAAGGCGCCAGCGCGGATCCGCAGTTTTGTCGATTTCACGGCCAAGGCTTTGCGTGAGCACCCAGCGCTTAAACACGCAGCGTTATTGCATGAGCTGAAATAATCGATTGCAGTTTCTGGTGATTCTGTTCTTTTCGCGGTAAGTGGATGATGGCCTCCATCGGCGCGCTCACCCCCGCAGCGGCGCCCCTGTTCAGCGGAGTCGACCATGCAAGCGATCAAACTCTACAACTTTCCACGTTCCGGCCACGCCCACCGTGTCGAGCTGATGTTGTCCCTGCTGCAACTGCCGACCGAGCTGATCTTCGTCGATCTGGCCAAGGGTGAGCACAAGCAGCCGGCGTATCTGGCGATCAACAGTTTTGGCCAGGTGCCGGCGATTGACGACGGCGGCGTAGTGCTGGCCGACTCCAACGCGATTCTGGTGTATCTCGCGCAGAAATACGGCCACGGCCGTTGGCTGCCAACCGACCCAGTCGGTGCGGCACGGGTGCAGCGCTGGTTGTCGGCCGCCGCCGGACCGATTGCTTTCGGACCTGCTGCTGCACGATTGGTTACGGTGTTTGGCGCACAGTTGAATGCTGAAGAAGCGATTACCCGGGCGCACAACCTGCTCAAGGTGATGGACATCGAGTTGGGCAAAACGCCGTATCTGGCCGGCGCCGAACCGAGCATTGCCGACGTGTCGGCCTACAGTTACATCGCCCACGCACCGGAAGGCAATGTGTCGCTGGACGACTACGGCAACGTCCGCACCTGGCTGGCCCGGGTTGAAGCCTTGCCTGGTTTCGTCGCCATGCCGCGCACCGTCGCCGGTCTGCAAACCACCGCCTGATTTTCGCAATCCACACTGTGCCGACGGTGCAGGGGAGAGGTCGTGATGGAACGTTCACCGTGGCACGCTGGCGAGCAACAGTTACAGGCCCATGTCGGCGTTGCCGAACGCATGGAAGCCTTCGGGCGTAAGGTGATTCGCACCTGGATGCCGGATCAGCACCGTGAGTTCTATCAGCAATTGCCCTTCATGCTGTACGGCGCAGTCGATGCGCAGGGGCGGCCGTGGGCCAGTGTGCTCGAAGGTGCGCCGGGGTTCGCCCATTCGCCAGATCCCGAGCATTTGCACTTCGCCAGCCAGGTCGCTGCCGATGATCCCGCACAACTGCGCAATGGCGAACCGATTGGTTTACTCGGCATCGAACTGCACACCCGCCGGCGCAATCGCCTCAACGGCCATGTCGGCAATCTGAGCGCTGATGGTTTTGACGTGAGCGTGGATCAGGCCTTCGGCAACTGCCCGCAATACATTCAGTTGCGCCAGTTTCAGCGTGTGCCGCTGACGGATCCGAAGACCCGCCCGGCTGAGCATCTGAACGGCCTCGATGATGCGGCCATGGCGTTGATCACTGGCGCCGATACTTTTTTTGTCGCCAGTTATGTGGATGTCGAGGGCGATCGCGCGGTGGATGTTTCCCACCGGGGTGGCCAGGCCGGTTTCGTGCGGGTGGAAGGCAATCGTCTGACCATCCCCGACTTTGCCGGCAATCTGCACTTCAACACCCTCGGCAATTTGTTGCTCAACCCCAAGGCTGGCCTGCTGTTCATCGACTTTTCCACAGGTGACCTGCTGCAACTGAGCGGGCGTACCGAGATTCTTCTCGATGATCCGCAGATCGAGGCGTTTCAAGGTGCGGAGCGGTTGTGGACATTTGAAGTGGAGAAGCTGGTGCGTCGCCCCGCAGCCCTGGCGTTGCGCTGGCGCTTCGACGGCATGTCGCCAACCAGTCTGTTGACCGGCAATTGGGCCGAGGCGGATGCGCGTTTGCAGGCACAGGCGCTGGGCAACCAATGGCGGCCGCTGCGCGTAGCAAAGATCGAAGCGGAAAGTCGCAGCATCCGCTCGATCTATCTGGAGCCAACCGATGGCGCCGGTTTGCCGGTGTTTCTCGCCGGCCAGCATTTGCCGCTGCGTTTCACGATTGATGGTGAGGTACATATTCGTACTTACAGTCTTTCGAGTGCGCCATCGGATGGTTTTTACCGAATCAGCGTCAAGCGCGAAGGGCTGATTTCGTCGCACCTGCATGAACAGATTCGCGTCGGCGATGTACTCGAAGCGCGGGCACCGCAAGGGCATTTCACCGTCGCGCCGCTGGAGCAGCGACCGTTGGTGCTGCTGGCTGCCGGTGTGGGCATCACGCCGTTGCTGTCGATGCTGCGCGAGGTGGTTTACCAAGGCTTACGCACGCGGGGGATTCGTCCGACGCTGTTGTTGCAGAGTTCGCGCAGTCTGGCGGATCAGCCGTTTCGCAAGGAGCTGGATCGTCTGCTCGAAACGGCGGGCGACTCCGTACGAATTCTGCGTTTGCTTAGTCAACCGGAAGCTGATCTGCAAGAGGGCGAGGATTTCGATGTGCGTGGGCGCATTGACGGTAATGTGCTGCGCAACCTGCTGGATGCCGAGGATTTCGACCAGCTCGACTTTGTGCTCTGTGGCCCCGGTGGTTTCACCCAAGGGTTGTACGACACTTTGCGCGAACTGGATGTGCGCGATGCGCAGATTCACGCGGAAACCTTTGGCCCGTCGACGCTGAAACGTCAGGCCGATCCGGACGCGATCGTGATCGAACAACCGCCCGCAGCAACCACGTCGGTGCCGGTGGTGTTCGAGCGCTCGGCCAAGGAAGCACGCTGGCAACCGGATGGCGGCAGTCTGCTGGAATTGGCGGAAAGCCGCGGATTACGCCCGGAGTTCAGCTGCCGTGGTGGTTCGTGCGGTACGTGCAAGACACGGCTGGTCAGTGGTGCGGTGAATTATCCACAGGTGCCGGCGGATATTCCGGAAGCGGGGCATGTGCTGATTTGTTGTGCAGTTCCGGCACAAAGCACGCAGCCTCTAGTGCTGGATCTGTAATTCCGAACCCACCACAAATACCCTGTGGGAGCGAGCCTGCTCGCGAATGCGTCGGATCTGCCAACATCATTGTTGCTGACAGACCGTATTCGCGAGCAGGTTCGCTCCCGCAGTTGGTATGCGTTCCAGAACAGGGTTCAGGCGTAGGACAGCGATTTTTCTTCCAGCAATTCCTGATACAACGCCGTCCATTTGCGCCCCATGTCATCGGCTGTGAATAACTGCCGATAACGCGCTTCAGCTTTCACCCCCATGGTGGCGGCGCGCACCGGGTCATCCCAAAGCGTGCGCATCGCCTCGCGAAATGCCAGTGGATTACTGGGCGGGACCACCAGCCCGGTTTCGTTGTGAATATTGATGTAGCTCGTGCCAGTGCCGATCTCGCTGGAGATCATCGGTTTGCCGTACATCGCGCCTTCCAGCAAAGAAATGCCGAAAGCTTCCGAACGCAGGTGCGACGGGAACACGATGGCGTAGCTCAGTTGCAGCAGTGCGACTTTTTCCTCGTCACCCAGGCGCCCGAGGAAATGAATGTTGCGCAGGCCCAGCGCCTGCGCCTGAGCGTGCAATTCGAGTTCCAGTGGCCCGGCGCCGACGATGACCACGGGATAATCCACATCTTTCAGGGCCTCGAGCAGAATGTGCAGGCCTTTGTAGTAACGCATCACGCCGACAAACAGAAAAAACTTATCCCCCAGTTGCTGGCGCCAGCGGTTCATTCGTTCGGTATCCGGCTGTGGATAACCGGCCTTGTTCAATCCGTAGGGGATCACTCGGGTCTTGTCCTGAAACTGCTGTAGCACATCGCTGGTGTGCAGGTAGTTCGGCGAAGCGGCAACGATGCGGTCGGCGCTGGCGAGGAAGCGGTTCATCAGTGGCCGGTAAAGTTTCAGCAAGTGCTTCTGGCGAATGATGTCCGAGTGGTAGGTCACCACAGTGGGCTTGTTCCTGGCGCTGGCGAAATGCACCAGGTCCATGAACGGCCACGGGAAGTGGTAGTTGATTACATCGGCCTCGGCAGCCATCTCGCGAAACTGCTTGAACACGCTCCAGGAAAAACCGGTGGAGGCGAATTGAATATCGAGTTTGGCCCGGTGCACTTCGTGCTGACCCAATTTCACCACGGCCGGTGTCGGGTCAGCACTGAGCGTCAGCACCTGGCCGTCGATACCGTGCTGGGCGCCGCTTTCGCACAGTTGAAAGATCACTTGCTCAATGCCGCCGACCGAGTCAGGCAGGTACGTCTTGAAAAAATGAAGAACTCGCATTCAACCTCCCATGGCCTGGCGGTAGGCACCGGCGGTGGCCTGTGCACAACGCTCCCAGGAAAAAAGCCGTGACTGCTGTAACCCGGCTTCTTGGCATGCCTGCCAATGCGCTCGATCGTCGATCAGTTGGCTCAGCGCATCACGCAGGCCTTCTGCATCGTCAGCTTCAATATAGTTGCCCGCTGCGCCAGCGACTTCCGGCATTGCCGAAGAGCGGGTGAGCAGCACCGGTGTGCCGCTGGCCATGGCCTCCAGTACCGGCAGACCAAAACCTTCATACAGCGATGGAAAAATCAGCGCACGCGCGCCGGCCAACAGCTGCGCTACGTGTTCGTCGGGCAGATAACCGAGCAGGCACACATGCCCGCTGGCCAGTGCCTGACGCAACGCTTCACTGAACTGCTCGCGCTCCCAGCCGGCCATGCCGACGATCAGCAGCGGGAAGCGCTGACGCACCGCTTCTGGCAACAAGGCATGGGCGCGCAGGGCCAGCCCAAGGTTCTTGCGCGGCTCCAGCGTGCCCACACACAGGAAATATTCCCGCGCCGCAACCGCGTGCGCCTTGAGCACTGCGTCAATAGCGCTCGCCTCACGCGGATGAAAGCGCGCGGCGACGCCCAGTGGGGCCACCACAAAGCGCTCGGCAGGCAGACCGAAATACGCTTGAGCTTCGTCGGCAATGGCTTGCGAGTCGGTGAGAATCACCTGCGCCTGTTGCACCCCGACAGCCAGTCGACGCTCGATTTCCTTGAGCCGCGCCACGGGCTGGGTCTCGGGGAAATGCAGATGGGTCAGGTCGTGCAGGGTGATTACGGTCGGGCCGTCGAAGGCCAGCGGCCACAGGCTCGGTTCGTGATAGAGGTCGATGCCTTGCGCGCGGCCCTGATCGAAGCGTTTCTGCTCCAGCCAGCGGCGCGCCTGATAAGCCCCGGGAATCTGTCGCAACAGTGGCGTCAGGCGTGAGTAACCGGGCATGGCCGCTTCCGGCAGTGCCGAACTCCAGCCCCAGCCGTGGAACAACGTCACATCAATATCTGGCTCGCTGCGCAAGGCGTTGACCAGTTCGGCAACGTAATGGCCGATGCCGGTGCGCGGTGCCTGGAGAATGCGTGCGTTAAGCGCTATGCGCATGCTGCCTCGCTGGCGTCGTCCGCGCCTCCACAACATTCAGCACGCTGCGTTCGGCCAGTTGCAGACTGGCTTCGCGCCAGCCGATCCACTGCCAATCTGCGACATTGCGAGCAGCGGGGAACTGGCCGCTTTGCTGGAATTGATTGATCAGGTCGGCAAGGCTTTGCGGGTCCTGCAGATCGAAGTAAGCCATGAACTCGCCGCCGATTTCGCGAAACACCGCAATATCGCTGCCCATCGCCGGCAGGCCACGCTGCATGGCTTCCACCAAGGGCAAACCAAAGCCTTCAACGAAGGAAGGGAACACCAACGCACTGGCGTGGGCGTAAGCGTGTTCAAGGCTGGTGTCGCTGAGGTCGTTGAACATGAACAGACGCTGGTTCAGTTGCGGATGATTGCGCACCCGGGCGAGCAGGGCGTCGCATTTCCAGCCGACCCTTCCGGCGATGCACAACCGTGCCGTCGAGCCAGTGGCCCAGGCGTGTTCGAAGGCATCGAGCAGATACGCGTGATTCTTGCGCGGCTCGATAGTGCTGACCATCAAGTAAACCGGATCGGTGGTCGTAAACAATTGCTTCAGGCGCGGATCGACCGTCGCCTGGCCGGTATGCAGATCCAGTTCGGAACCCAGGTGAAAGAAATCGAACCAGCGCTTGCTGGTCTGCTCGGCACCGATTCTGCGCTGCAATTCTTCCCGCACCTGATCGCGCACCGTGGCGGAAATCGCCATGTAGCCATCGGCAGTGCGAGTGATCCAGTCGAACCATTCGCTGAAGACCTCGACCAGACGCGTGTCGTAAAACTGTGGGTGAGTCAGCGGGATCAAATCGTAAATAACCGCAATCATGCCGACGCCGTCACGTTTGAGCCGTTCGACGTGGGCGAAAAAATCCGAGTGCCAGGAAGAATCCAGCAGCACCAGTTGATCGCCCGGCTGGTGTTGCAGTGGTGAACAACGTTTAAGCAACTGCGTGCGATTGATCCGTCGAATCAGGCGGATCGGCAGGCCGAATGCGCCGAAGATGGTGAGCCGATAGCCGACATACAGAATCCGTCGCGCCAGTTTCGAGGTGCATTGGCCATCGCGCTTCTGATGCCATTGCCAGAAGCGATGGGCGAGACGCTCCAGGCGTCCACCCAACGTTTCCAGCCTGTTGAAAAAAGGCGTATCGAGCGATGCCAGTTGCAGCACGCGATAGAGTTCGCCGTTGAGCACCACCACGGGCAGGCATTCGACGCCTGCGGCGCTGGCGGGCAGTTGCGTGATGACGTTGCGCACCACGCGCTGGATGCCCGAGTTGATCGTCGGGTTTTTGAACACGTGGGTGCATTCCACCAGCAGGCGAGTCATGGTGTGCGCTCGACACGGCTGGATTCGGTATCACGGCTGATCGTGGTCTGCGCATTGAGCCATGCGCAACCGACGAAATCTTCGCGTCGATTGTTGATGACATGAAATACCAGACCGAGATCACGCCATTCGTAATTTCGATCCAGGTGCGAATCCAGCCGCGACAGGCTCAGGGCCACGGAATAGTTGCCTTTACCCAGACCCATCACAAACGCAAAGCGATAGCTGATGCGCTCGCCCGCCCGCAGGTTTTCCAGTGCCTGGTTCTGGCGATGGGTGTTGATGCCGTACATGGGCTGGCCGAGGCGATCCTTGATCATGAAACCCAGTACCAGCCGTTCGATGTCCTGACGAACCTCGACGTCCACCGCCAGCACCACAGACTGGCCGACTTCGGCGGCTTCGATGGAGCGCTCGGACTGGTCCAGCAGACGCACGCGCAAAATGCCCGCCTCACCGGTGCCCGACACGGTTTGCACCTGGCCGTCGCTGAGCATTTCCTGGCGTACGGTCTGGCCCTCACGTTCAGCGAGCAAAGCGTTGTAGTAATCCATCACCGCTTCGGGTCTGTCGTGCATGGCCATGCGGCCGCCATCGAGCAGGATCGCCGAATCGCAGATCGATTGAATCGCCGAGCGGTCGTGTGACACGATCAGCAGGGTGGTCCCGGCCGTACGAAAACTGCGGATGCGCTCGAAGCTTTTATGCTGGAAGTAGGCATCGCCCACGGACAATGCTTCGTCGACGATCAGAATATCGGGGCGGCGTGCGGTGGCGACGCTGAACGCCAGACGCATCTGCATGCCACTGGAGTAGGTGCGCACCGGATGATCAATCGCCTCGCCGATTTCAGCGAAGCTCTCGATCTGTGGCATCAAGGCGTTGATTTCCTCGAGTTGCATACCGAGCAGTTGCCCGGCCATCACGGCGTTCTGCCGGCCGGTGAAGTCCGGGTGAAAACCCATGCCCAGCTCCAGCAACGCGGCGACCCGACCCGACAGCTCAATGGTGCCGCAGGTCTGTCGGCTGGTGCCGGTGATCATCTTCAGCAGCGTACTCTTGCCCGCGCCATTGACCCCGACAAGGCCCACGGCTTCGCCGGACGGGATCTCGAAGGTCAGGTCCTTGAGTACCCAATGCTGGCGGTGACGTAGCGGCGAAAAAGGAATCAGCCATTCGGCCAGGCGACTCCAGCGGCTGGGGTATTGCTTATAGGCTTTGCCCAGCCCGGTAACACGGATATGTCCCATCAGAGCTCATCCACCATTTCACCGACCCGTTGGCGGAACAGGCGCAGACCGATTGCGCAGAACACCGCGCCGATGGCGAACGCCGGCAGCAGCGAACTCCAGAGAGGCCATTGACCATAGAGGAAAACATTCTGGTAGCTGGCGATCAGGCTGGTCAGCGGGTTGAATTGCAGCAGACTCTGTAGCCACTCCGGCAATATGCTGATGGGGTACACGATCGGGGTCAGCCAGAACCAGAATTGCAGGCAGATGCCGAAGAGCTGGCCGACATCACGGAAGAATACGTTGAGTACCCCAAGCACCATACCAAGTCCGGCGCAGAGCATCATTTGCAGGGCAATCAATGGCACCAGCGCCAGCAAGGCCATGCCCGGCCAGCGTCCGGTGACGAGCAGAAAACCGAGAAACAAGCCAATGATGATGGCGAAATTGATCCCGGCATTGATCAGCACGATCACCGGCAGACAGACCCTCGGGAAACTCATCTTCTTCAGCAGGTTGGCGTTGTCCAGAAACATGTTCTGGCTGCGCAGGGTGATTTCCGAAAACAGTCCCCACGCGAGCAGGCCGGCGCACAGGTAAATGCTGTAGGCCATGCCGTCATCCACACCGGGCAGGCGGGCACGCATGATGTGGGAAAAGATCACCGTGTAAACGATGATCATCGACAGCGGATTGAAGATCGGCCACAGCGCGCCGAGCAGCGAATTGCGGTAACGCGCTTGGAACTCTCGCTGCACGCTGCCGAGAATGAAACCCCGGTAGTCGTGCAACGAGCGGTACAGGGAAAGCAGCATTTAATCCGTCCTGCCGTATTGGTCTTCGAAGCGGACGATGTCGTCCTCTCCCAGGTATTCGCCGCTTTGCACTTCGATGATCACCAGATCGATCACGCCGGGGTTTTCCAGACGATGCTTGTGGCCGGCGGCGATGAAGGTCGACTCGTTCTTGGCCACCAGCGTCGTACCGCTGCCATTGTTGGTAACCTTGGCCATGCCTTCGACCACCACCCAGTGTTCGTTGCGGTGATGGTGCATTTGTAGCGACAACTTGCCGCCAGGCTTGACCACAATGCGTTTGATCTTGAAGCGCGGGCCTTCTTCGAGAACAGTGTAAGTGCCCCACGGACGGCTGACGGTACGATGCAGCCGATAGGCTTCGTGGGATTTTTCCTTGAGTTGCTTGGCCACCCGGCGCACGTCCTGCGCACGGTCGGCGTGGGCCACCAGCACCGCGTCGGCGGTGTCGACCACGATCAGGTTATCCACACCGACGGTAGCGACTAGCCGACCTTCGCTCTGGACGAAGTTGTTGTGGCTATCGATGAAGATCGCTTCGCCGCTGGCGCGGTTGTTGTCGGCATCGGCCGGCACCAGTGCCGCGACGGCGCCCCAGGAACCGATGTCGCTCCAGTCGAAACCGGCAGGCACGACGACGACTTTCTCCGAACGCTCCATCAAGGCGTAGTCGATGGAGATGTCGGTGATTTCCGCGAACAGTGCCGGCGACAGTTCCTGTTGCAGGCAACCGACGGTTTCGATCGGCGCGCTGGCGGCCATGCAGGCGCGGGTCTGTTCCAGCAGTTCAGGGGCGTGCAATTGCAGTTCGGCAATCACGCTGGCGGTGGTGAAACAGAACATCCCCGAATTCCACAGGAAGTTGCCGCTTTCCAGATAATGCGTAGCGGTTTGCAGATCGGGCTTCTCGACGAAACGCTGTACTTTCGCCGCGCCTTTGGCATCCAGCGGGGCGCCGGTTTCGATGTAGCCGAAGCCGGTTTCCGGCGCGGTCGGGATCACACCGAAGGTCACCAGATAACCATCCCTGGCCAGATTGACCGCGTGCTCGACGGCGGTTTTCAGCGCGTCCTGATTGACGATCAAATGGTCGGCGGGCATCACCACCATGATCGCGTCATCACCATGCAGTGCTTGCAACGACAACGCCGCCGCAGCGATGGCCGGCGCGGTGTTGCGCCCGCTCGGCTCCAGCAGAAAGTGCCCGCGATGGCGCGACACGTGGGCGGCGCAATAGTGATCCTTGCTCTGGAAGTAGTACTCGCGGTTGGTCACCGTGACGATGTCGCCCCAACCGTCGAGCAACGCTGCTGCACGCTGGTAGGTCTTGCCCAGCAGCGATTGGCCGTCGGGAAGATGCATGAACGGTTTCGGATGGCCCTCGCGGGACACCGGCCACAAACGGGTGCCGGCACCGCCGGACAGAATCACGGGGATCAGCATGGCCTACTCCTTGGCGACGCGTTTCATGTCCGCATCCATCATCATGCGGATCAAGGTATCCAGGTCGGTTTTCGGCTTCCAGCCCAGCACGCGCTGAGCCTTGGCCGGATTGCCGAGCAGCACTTCGACTTCGGCCGGGCGGAAGAATGCCGGGTCGATCTTCACGTAGTCGCGGTAGTTGAGGCCGACGTGATCGAAGGCGATGCGGCACATTTCCCGCACGGTGGTGGTGACGCCAGTGGCGACTACAAAATCGTCAGGCTTGTCCTGTTGCAGCATCAGCCACATGGCTTCGACGTAGTCGCCGGCAAAACCCCAGTCGCGTTTCGCATCGATGTTGCCCAAGGCCAGCTCCTGCTGTTTGCCTTGCTTGATGCGTGCGGCGGCATCGGTGACCTTGCGGGTCACGAACTCGATACCGCGCAGCGGTGATTCGTGGTTGAAGAGGATGCCGCTGCTGGCGTGCAGGTTGAAGCTTTCGCGGTAATTGACGGTGATCCAGTGACCATACAGTTTGGCCACGCCGTACGGGCTGCGCGGGTAGAACGGAGTGTTTTCGTCCTGCTGTTCGGCCTGGATCAGGCCAAACATTTCACTGGTCGAGGCCTGGTAAAAACGAGTGTGCGGACTGAACTGACGGATCGCTTCGAGCAGGTGAGTTACGCCCAGGCCATCGACAATGCCGGTGGTCACCGGTTGATCCCACGAGGCGGCGACGAAGCTTTGCGCGGCGAGGTTATAGACCTCGTCCGGTGCCGATTTGATGACTGCACGCTGCACCGAGCAGGCATCGGCCATGTCACCGTCCAGATAGACGATGTCGGCTTCGATGCCCATCTCGCGCAGGCGCCAGCGCGAATCGCTGCTGCGCCGAGCGACGAGACCGTGAACCTTGTAGCCCTTGTCGAGCAACAGCTTGGCCAGATAGGCGCCGTCCTGCCCGGTGATCCCTGTGATCAGTGCACTTTTAGTCATTCTTGTTTTACTCGCGTCTCCCAGTCGGACAGGATCGCCCGCAGGGATTGTTGTGTTGTGATTTCAGGCGTCCATCCTGTGGTCCGGGTCAGCCTGGTGTGGCTGCCGCAAACGCGACGTTGATCGGCGCGCCGCATGCGCGCAGGGTCCTGAACCAGTTGCAGCTCGACTTCGGCCAGATCGCCGAGCTGCTCGATCAGGCTGCGGATGCTTTGCTCTCGGCTCGAGCAGATGTTGTAGACCTGTCCCGGTGCACCTTTTTCCAAGAGCGCGAAGTAGGCCGAGATCACATCTCCGACATCGAGGAAATCCCGCGTCACGTCGATATCGCCGACTTCCAGTTGCGGTGCTTGCAGGCCTTGTTTGATGCGATTGATCTGACGGGCGGCACTGGCAATGACAAAGCTTGGGTTTTGTCCGGTGCCAATGTGATTGAACGGCCGCGCGACCAATATTGGCCAACCTTCGCTCAGGCCCCATTGCAGGCTGAGAAATTCCGCCGAGAGCTTGCTCACCGCGTACGGATTACGCGGGCAGGGTGATTGTTGTTCGGTGATTGGCAGGTCGCTTTCGCTGACCTGGCCGTACACGTCACCGGAACTGACATACAGGAAAGTGCCGCAAAAACCGCGCGTCTTGAGGGCTTGCAACAGGTTCAGCGTACCGAGCAGATTGATCTCCAGCGTACGTGCGGGATCGCGGAACGCTTCGGGGACGAAAGTCTGCCCGGCCAGATGGATGACCGCGTCAGGCAGTTGCGGCCACAGGTCGATGAGGCTTTGCGGATCGGTGAGGTCATAGGATGCTGCGGCAGGCAGTAGCTCCCACGACGAATCCGGCAACGCCAGACGCGACTGAATATGTTGTCCCACGAAGCCACTGAGACCCGTGACGAACAGACGCTTTTTCAAACAGCGACCCCTTGGTCTTTGAACTTGCGCCACTTTCCCACAGGCTTTAAGGAAGGGTCTGACAGACCGAAAGAAAAACCGGCTAAAAGACAGGCGAAGTCAGTTGTTGTAGTTGTTTGTGACCAATCTGTGCCAATTGCACAGCAATTTCAACAGGCCAAACCGTGACTGGTCAGTTCTCGTTAGCGTAGTCGGATTTATTCTCGCCGAGCGGTTCACGTACCCTTTGTGGATGTGTTTAGAATGCGCCTTGTCACGATTGGCCGGGTTTGTCGGGATCGTCGTGCGCAAAGGTGAAACTGACCACTAAAACAAGAACAAGACGGGACCGAAGACGAAGAACGGATATCGATCCGGTTCAACGCTTGGCCGTCACAGTGTGAGGCTGCCGGGATGGCAGTGTCATCGTGGAATGCCATGAATTTCATTCTTTATTCGGACATCAACGACAGTTCCATCAGCCAGAATCTGGGGCATCCCGATTCCAGTTATTACTTTGTGCTGAAGGCCTATCTTCCGCTGCTCGAAACGCTCGGGCGAGTCCATGTGGCAGGTGCCGTCGCCGAAGTCGATCCGCTCTACCGACAATTGCTCGCCGTTGGCCAGGAGAGTGTCTTTCTCTCGTTCACCCGGCCACAGAAAACCCTGACTGATCTCCAATGCCCGACCGTTTGTGTTGTGACGTGGGAGTACGACTCCATCCCCAACGAGCAGTGGGGCAACGATCCACGCCAGGACTGGACGCGCATGCTGGCCAAACATGGCCGCGTGATCACACTGTCCAGCCACACCGCCCGAGCAATCCAGCGCACCATGGGTGAAGACTTCCCGGTGTTGGTCTTGCCAGCCCCCCTGTGGGAACGCTTTGCAGCGATTCGCGAGCAGCACGTCAGCGCACCGGTCAATGCGGGGACGACGTTGACGGTCAAAGGTTGCATCTTTGATTCCCGTCAGATGAACCTGCATCCGGATAACCTGCTGCCCGAGCCGCTGACCCCCGAAGAGCTGGCCGAAATCGAAGCACAGCTGGAGGCTTCGCGCCCGCCACCGCTGACCCTGAAGCGGCGCTTTGTCATTGCCCGGCATTACTTGCGATTGTGGCTGCTGAATCTGGGCCACGCGCAAGAGCCGCCGGTGCCGCGCGTAAGGTTTCTGCAGAACTGGTACTGGGAGGGGATTCGCGACCTGGTTCCGGAGGCGTTGCATGACTGGCTTGGCAAACATCTGCCAAACATCGCAGGGCCACAGCCCTTACCGGTAGCGGTCCAACCGCCGCCCCGAGATATGCCGGACAGTTCGTTAACGGTGCAAACCCGCGTGGACGGTGTGGTCTACGTGACGGTGTTCCGCCCCGAGGACGGGCGCAAGAACTGGCTACAGATCCTGACGGCCTTTTGCGCAGCGTTTCGTGACACCCCCGACGCCACGCTGGTGATGAAATTTACCCAGAGCGATCTGGCGGCCGTCTACGCCCATTTGATGACACCGCTGGCGCAACTGGCACCCTTTTCCTGCCGGGTCCTGATGATTCAGGGCTATCTGGATGAAGCTGAATATGCGCGGCTTTACCAGTCCGCCAGTTTTTACGTCAACGCTTCGCATTGTGAAGGCCTGTGCCTGCCGCTGATGGAGTTCATGGCGTGCGGCAAACCGGTGATCGCTCCCGATCACACGGCAATGCAGGATTACATCGACGATTCCGTGGCGTTCGTGGTCGGCTCCAGTGTAGAGGTGTGCACCTGGCCCCATGACCCACGAATGCTCTTTCGCGCGCAGCGCCATCGCCCGGACTGGGGATCGTTGAAAAACGCCTACGAAAACAGCTACCGGATGGCCAGGACACAGCCACAGGAGTATCAACGCATGTCGCTGGCAGCTGCCGAACGCATGCACGACTACTGCGCGCAACCGGCGCTGCAAAAGCGTGTCAGCGATTTTTTCGGGCTGGCATCACAGGCCGGCAACGTTGCCCCGGTTACGGATAACGCCTCATGCTGATCATCATCCATTCGGAAACCAACCAGCACACCATCAGCCGCAACCTTGGGCGTTCGGAGTACAGCTATTTCTTCGTTCTCAAGGAATATCGACCGGTACTGGAACGCCTTGGACGGGTGATCGAGGTCCTGGACCCGAACACCGAAGTCGATGCGCTGTACGCGGATTGCCAATCCCGTGGCGAGCCTTGTGTATTCCTCTCGTTCTCGCCACCGCACCGCACACCGGTGCATCTGGCCTGCCCGACGCTGCCAGTCTTCGCCTGGGAGTTCAGCACCATCCCCAACGAACCGTTCGCCGGCGATCCGTTGAACGACTGGCGCACGGTACTCAATGCCTGCGGTGCAGCGATCACCCATTCCACTTACACGGTCGATGCGGTGCGCGAAGCGATGAGCGCTGATTACCCGATTGTCGCCGTACCCGCACCGGTCTGGGATCGATTCGCCGCGCGTGGCGTGCAGTTGCAGGGGCAACCAGTGGTCGATTCGGTACGATTGACGATCAAAGGGCTGGTGGTCGACAGTCGCGAGACCGATCTGGATGCCTTCGGCCCCGCGCATCTACGCAGTGGCGCGGGCATCGACTTCCTCGCACCGGTCACCGAGCAGACGTTGTCGCTCGAAGGCGTGGTCTACACCTCGGTGTTCAACCCGCGTGACGGTCGCAAGAACTGGGAGGACATGATCAGCGCCTTCTGCGCGACTTTCCGTGACCATGCTGACGCGACACTGGTGCTCAAGCTCACGCACCACGATGCCGAAGAAGCGCTTACCGACATCCTGCATCACCTTTACAAGAACCAGCCATATCGCTGCCGCGTTGTGTTGGTCTACGGCTATCTGGCGGACGCGGATTACGAACGGCTGGTGCAGGCGACCCGCTATGTCGTCAACACGTCCTATGGCGAAGGCCAGTGCCTGCCGCTGATGGAGTTCATGTCTTGCGGCAAACCAGCCGTGGCGCCTTGCACGACGGCGATGATCGACTATCTGAATGCCGATAATGCGTTCGTGATCGAGTCGACCGAGGAGTTTACGGCCTGGCCGCACGATCCTCGCTCCGCTTACCGGACCCTGCGCTACGCGGCCAATTGGGCCTCGATTTGCACGGCCTATCGAGCCAGCTACGAGGTGGCCAAAAACGATCCACAGCGTTATGCGCAGATGTCGGCGAAGGCTGTGCAGAGTCTGCAAGGGTTTTGCAGTCAAGCCGTGGCCGAGCAGCGCTTGCAGGTATTTTTTGCGCAACTGCTCGAGCGGCGTACTGAATTGACCAGGGAGGTGAGCGGAGCATGATTCGTCGATTGCTCCAGCGCTTTTTCGCCGAACCGCAACCGCCGCTGGCCGTCGAAACGGTCACCGAACCGGTGGTTGAGCAGACACCGGAATCTGAACCTGAACCCTTGTTCACCTGGTCGCCGCGCGATGTCGGTTTGCGTGATGCCGTCCTGGACGGCTGGTTTCTCAACGACAGCGGTGAATTGCTCAAAGGGTTCGCCATAACGCCTGAAGACACCTTGCTTGATGTCGGTTGTGGCGAGGGTGCCGCGACCTTGTTTGCGGTACGTCAGGGCGCATCGGTGATCTTCACCGACAGCGAGCACGACAAAGTGAGCGAGCTGGCGCGTCAGGTTGAAGCCAAGAGCACCAGGCCGAGTCTGGGGCTGGTCAGCAACAGCTTGCCCTTGCCATTGGCCGATGGCTGCGCGAGCCGGGTGGTGTGCATGGAGGTGTTGGAGCACGTCGAAGAACCCGAGCCGTTCATGGCCGAACTGGCACGTATGGGGCGTCCCGGTGCGTTGTATCTGCTCAGTGTGCCGGCA
Source organism: Pseudomonas viridiflava (assembly GCF_900582195.1). Lineage (GTDB taxonomy): Bacteria > Pseudomonadota > Gammaproteobacteria > Pseudomonadales > Pseudomonadaceae > Aquipseudomonas. The sequence goes on along the minus strand of NZ_UTHA01000001.1, from coordinate 623,204 downwards.
CCGGTGGGCGAGCATTTGCAGAAAGGCATCGCCCCTGCGAGTTATTACCAGTCACCCAACCACGTACAGATTTTCACGCCGGAGCGCTTTGAGGCGATGGTCGAGGATGCCGGGCTGGTCATTGAGCATCGGCAAGCCACCGGGTTCTTCTGGGTGATGGGGATGATTTTCTTCTGGGCCAGCGAAAAAGCGGCCGGCAAGGATCCGGGCGGTGCGGTGCGCGATCGCATTCACGCACCGTTCCCGCATTTGATGGGTGGGTGGGCCCGAACCTGGGAAGAGATGCTTGACCGGCCCGACGGACTGGCGATCAAACAGGTACTCGACCAGTTCATGCCCAAGAGTCAGGTGATCATTGCCCGTAAACCGCTGGATGCAGGGGAGCCGGATGGGCAGTAAGCGAATCATGGACATTGAGGTGCTGCGCGCCATTGCAGTGCTCGGCGTGCTGTTTCATCACTTGCAAGGGCTGTTCAGCGACCCCGTGCCGCTGCTCGCATCCCTTCGTGCCTGGTTGGGGCTGTGGTGGGGGGTGGATGTTTTTTTTGCGATTTCCGGGTTCGTCATCGCCCGCAGTCTGATTCCTGCGCTGCGCAGTTGCCGCAACCGTCAGGAGTGCTGGGAGCAAACGCGTAATTTCTGGTTGCGGCGAGCCTTTCGCCTGCTGCCATCGGCCTGGTTGTGGCTGGCACTGATGCTGCTGCTGTGCGTTTTTTTCAATCGCTCCGGGGCGTTCGGCACGGTGCAGGCCAACGTGCAGGCCACGCTCGCGGGGGTATTCCAGTACGCCAATTTCCGCTTTGCCGATGCTATTTTTCATTACGAGTACGGCAGCAGTTTCGTCTACTGGAGTCTGGCGCTGGAGGAACAGTTCTACCTGCTGTTTCCGCTGCTGATCCTGCTCTGCCGCAAACACTTGGTGTGGGTGTTACTTGCGCTGGTAGCGGTGCAACTGTTCCTGGAGCGTACGTCGCTGTTGATGTCCGTTCGAACCGACGCGCTTGCCTTGGGTGTGTTGTTGGCCATGTGGAGTGTGCAACCGGGTTATCGACGCTGGCAGCCGACGTTTCTGCGCCGTCCGTGGGCCGGGATTTCATTGCTGGTCATTGTCGGCTTGCTGCTGAGTTACCTGGGCGCCGAGCGCTTTACTACGGCGCCCTATCGCATCGGCGCCATCGCCATTCTCAGTGCCGTACTGGTATGGATCGCCTCCTACAACGGCGATTATCTGTTACCGGCCGGGCGCTTGCAGCGGGCGATGGCGTGGGTGGGCAGTCGTTCCTACGGCATCTACCTGATCCACATTCCGGTGTATTTCCTGGTACGCGAAGTGATTTTCCGATTGCAGGGGGCAGGGCTGCCGAGCCCGGCGGGGCACCCGATCATTACCTTGCTGCTGGCATGCGGCCTGATCGTATTGCTCAGCGAACTGAATTATCGCTTCATCGAAATGCCGATGCGCGACCGTGGCACCGCACTGGTAAAACGTCTCGCAACGTCCCGAGCGAACGTAGCGTCTCCTGAAGTGACGTCCTGATCTGCGGGTGGGAGCGAGCCTGCTCGCGAAGAGGCTGTGTCCGTCGCAGGGCTTTCGGCTGATACACGGCCTTCGCGAGCAAGCTCGCTCCCACATGGATTTGTGTAACCTTGCAGCCTGGTTGTATCTGGGATCTGGAAGGTATGCGGTTTATCGTCGGTCTGTTTGCTTTGATGGCGCTGTCTGCTTGCAAGCAGTCGGACGCGCCACCCCTGGAACAACAACTCTACGTTTGGCAACGCCAATGGACACCGGCCCATCAGGCGGCATTGCGTGACAGCCGCCAAGACTTCTCGACGCTGCGCGTGCTGGCGCTGCAGGCCTTTCCGAATGCAGGATGGCGCCGGGCGCGGATCGATGCGCAATTATTGAAAACCGATGGTCGTCCGTTGATTGCGGTGATTCGTCTCGACGGCCAGCTCAAGTCGCTGGATCAGGATCAGGTCACCGCGCAGGTTCTGCAGGTGCTCGCCGATTGGCAAACGCAAGGCCTGACGTTGAGCGGTGTCGAAATCGACCACGACGCGGGCAAAGCGCGGTTACCGGCATACGCTGAATTTCTCAGACATCTGCGCTCGGCCTTACCGACGAATCTGCCCTTGAGCATCACGGCACTGCCGGCCTGGCTCGGCAGTGCGCAATTGCCCGAACTTCTGCAAACCGTCGACAGCAGTGTCCTGCAAGTGCATGCCGTCAGCGATCCGCGCCGCGGTTTGTTCGATCCTGATCAGGCGTTGAAATGGGCCAAGGCCTGGGCAGGTATCACCGACAAACCGTTCTATCTGGCGTTGCCGGCTTACGGCGTGGCGCTGTTGCCCGATGATGGCGGGGCGCCGGTGGTGGAAAGCGAAGTGCAACTGGAGCGGGGCGGGCAGCGCCGGGAGCTGCTGGCTGATCCGCTGCAACTGAGCCAGCTCGGTCTAGCATTGCGCGCAGACCCGCCAGCGCATCTGGCCGGTCTGATCTGGTTTCGTCTGCCCCTGGCCAATGATCGCCGCGCCTGGAGTCTGACCACCCTGCGTGCGGTGGCCCGGGGGGATCAACTCGCCAATCGGCTCGGCGTGACGTTGCGCGAACACGACGGTCTCTACGACATCAAACTCGACAACCCCGGCAATCTCGACAGTGCCTGGCCTGCGCGGATCACCCTCAGGGCGCAGAGTTGTGAAGGCGCCGATGCGCTCGCCGGTTACTCGTTGCAACAAAGCTCGGATCTGCTTACCTTCACCCGCCTGCGCGACGGCCGTTTGCCGGCGGGCGGACAACGCGCTATCGGTTGGGCGCGTTGCGCAAATATTGATCAAGGAGGTTCGCATGTTGACCCGTAACTGGCCCCGCCATCTGCTCTGCCTGAGCCTCTGCCTGCCGCTGGGTTCGGCGCTGGCCTGCGGACCGGATTTCCCGATGCGCCTGCTCGACAATCGCGGGCAGACCCTCGCGGATCTGCCTGAGGGCAACTTCAACTTCGAACTCAGCCGCCTCGGCAAAACCATCGCCGGGCTGAAAAATGTCACTGCCGCGACGCACAATCCCAACGATATGTACGGCGAGGAAAACGCCGCGGCCGAGGCTCGGGAAAAGGCTGAACAGGCCGGACTGAGCGCCGAGCAGCAAGCGTTGGTCAAACAACTGCGCGGCCTCACCGATGCGCGTCAGGTCGAGGCGCAGGGCGCCAGCCTGCCGGCGGAAATCCGTTTGTACGTGGCCGGTGCGGTGGCGTTTGCCACGGGCGATCATCAACTCGCGGTCGAGTATTTCAACAAGCTGCTGACGCTGCCGGCAGATCAGCGTCCGTTGCGCAGCACGTGGGCGGCGTATTCGATGGGCCGTACCTGGTTTGCCATGAGCAGCGAAGGCGGGGATGCGGTCGAGGCGCTGGAGCAATCGCGTGATGCGTTCCGCCAGGCCCGGCAACTGAGCATCGACGGTTTCAGCGATCCGCTGGAGTTGGGTGTTGCCAGCCTCGGTGAAGAGGCGCGGGTGTTGCGCACGGCGGGCGACTGGAGCGGCGCCATCGAATTGTACGAAGCACAGAACCTGCACGGCTCGGCCGTGGGTTACACCTCGCTCAAGCAATTGATGAATGAACTGGCGGAGTTGCCCGAGGCCGAACTCGCCGAGTTGCTGCAGCACAAAGCCGTGCAGCAACTGGTCACGGCATCGCTGGTCAGCCGCCAGGGCTGGTCGTTTGGCGATGAGCCGCCGAACGAGAAGAAACTGGTCAAGCTGCTGCAGAACAGCACCCGTGGCAGCCTCGACAATGCTGATCGTCTGGCGGCGATGAGTTATCAACAGGGCGATTACGCCGGCGCCAAAGCCTTCCTTGAAAATGCCGGTGACGGCGGCCTGGCGTGGTGGCTGCGGGCGAAACTGGCAGTGCGCGATGGTGACAAGACTGCCGCTGCAGCAGCTTATTCCAAAGCTGCGCAGGCCTTCCCGCAGAGCGAGGATTGGGGTTACCGGCGTACGCCGGACTGGGCGTTTGAAAGCGTTCAGCCGAAGTGCCGGGTTGAAGGTGAAAGTGCGATTCTGGCGTTGCAGCGAGGGGAATATCTGCAAGCCTTCGTGCAGTTGTATCGCAGCAACAGCAGCTATTGGTTCGACGCTGCGACCGTGGCCGAGCGTGTGCTGACGGTTGAGGAACTGAAACAGTACGTCGATGAAAACGTGCCGGCGCCGCCGGCGTTGACCCAGCAGGAGCGCGACAACTACGTGCCGCTGCCAGTCGCCGCCAGCCTGCGCAATCTGCTCGGTCGACGCCTGTTGCGAGAAGGGCATTACGCCGACGCCGTCGCTTATTTCGATAACCCCGACCTGCAAAACAAGGCTCGACTCTACGGCGAACAAAGACTCAAAGCCGATGCCGCGTGGTGGCCGACCAAACGTGCCAGCGCGCTGTACAACGCCGCGTGGACGGCTCGCGAGTGGGGCATGGATATTCTCGGTTACGAGATGGCACCGGATTACGCCACGTTCGGTGGCAACTACAGCCTGGAAAGTGCTGAGTTGAAAGTCGGCCCTCTGGTGAGCGAAGCCGAAGTGCAACGTCAGGTCGCCAGTGCAGCGAAACCGGATCAGCGTTATCACTACCGTTTCGTCGCCACCGACCTGGCCGGGCGGTCCGCTGACAATCTGCCGCACACCAGTCAGGCGTTTGCCGCTGTGCTGTGTAACGCCGCTGGCTGGAACAGCAGCCTGGAAGATCAGAGCGCGCTGTATCAGCGTTACATCAAGGAGGGGCCCTTCGTCCCGTGGGCGGTGGATTTCGGCAATCAGTGCCCGTACCCGGACTTCGAAAATGCCGACAAGCGTTACGTCACCCAGGTCACGGATGCTGTGCGTTCATCACTGCGGCCGTACAAGTGGCCGGTGCAGATCGGCGCAGTGGCGCTGGTCGCGGGCGCGGCGTTGCTGTTGATCAGCCGTCGCCAGCGCAAGGCCCGCAAAGGCTAAGCCTGCTGGACGAACGTCAGGCGCACGGCGAAACCGATCAGCAGGCTGCCGAACAGCCATTGTTGTATGCGCTGGGCCGTTGGACTGTGTTGCAGCCAACGGCCCAGCGCGGCGCCGGTCAGCGCGTAAGCGCTGTCGAACAGCAGGCCGACGCCGACCAGCAGCATGCCGAGCACGGCGAACTGGCTAAGCACCGACGCACCATCATTGACAATGAATTGCGGCAGCAGCACCGAACAGAACAACAACGCTTTGGGATTGAGCAGGTTGGTCAGCAAACCGCGGCGGATCGCTGCGCGCCATTGCCCGTGGGCGTCGCCAGGCTCGCCAGCATTCAGGTTCGGCAGCAGTGTGCTGCGCAGGCATTGAATGCCGATCCACAACAGGTACGCCGCCCCCGCCAGACGCACCACCTCGAATGTCCACGGCGCGGCTTTGAACAGCGCCGCCAGCCCCAACGCAGCCAGGGCTACGTGACAACCACGGGCAACGCCCAGGCCGATGGCAGTGGCCAGCGCCGCGCCGCGACCCTGGCGGGCACCGGTTTGCAGCAGCAGGATCATGTCCGGGCCGGGCAACAGATAGACCACCGCCAATGCCAGGAAAAACAGCCAGAGACTCGCCACGCTACACCCCTTTCGTTGTTGATTCGGTGCGCCAAGTCTAGGGCGGAAGGGCGGGCAGGTGCTTGCGTATTCCGCTTCAAAAGCCTACCGCTTTGGCATAACCTGCTGGTTTTCAACGTCACGACTATCAGGATCTGCCAAACATGAAACTCGACGCCTTTGATCGCAAGATTCTCGCGGCCCTGCAACGCAACGGGCGCCTGAGCAATGTCGAGCTGGCGGACGAAATCGGCTTGTCGGCCTCGCCGTGTCTGCGCCGGGTGCGGATGCTTGAAGAGGCCGGGGTGATTCGTGGCTATCAGGCCAATCTCGATCGCGATGAAGTCGGGTTAGGGCTGACGGTGTTTGTCGGGGTCAAGGTCGAGCGCCACAACGATGAACAGGCCGAGGCGTTTTATGCTGCGGTGACGGCGCTGCCGGAGGTGATTTCAGCGTTTCTGGTATCGGGCGAGTCGGATTTTCTGTTGCAAGTGGTGGTGCCGGATTTGCGTGCATATGACCGCTTTCTCAGCGGTTGTCTGCTGAAGCTTCCGGGTGTGAGCGACATTCGCAGCAACTTTGCCATTCACACGGTGAAGACGCCGGGTGCTTTGCCGTTGGGGCATCTTCCGCTGTAGACCTAGTCGCACCCTTCGCGAGCAGGCTCGCTCCCACAGTGACCGCGCTCTTTCAGGCGTATTACGGTCGAATGTGGGAGCGAGCTTGCTCGCGAAAGCGGCAGTCCGGTCAATAAAGATTTAGAACCCTACATCTGCGTCGCCATCCCCTCGACATTCATCGCCGCCTGGCGCAGCGCTTCCGACCGGGTCGGATGCGGATGGCAAGTCAACGCAATGTCCTCAGCCGAAGCACTGAACTCCATCGCCACGCAAAACTCGCCAATCATTTCACTCACGCTCGGACCGACCAGGTGTACGCCGAGTACTTCATCAGTGCGCTCGTCGGCGATGACTTTGGCAAACCCCTCGGTCTCATGGTTGATCTTCGCCCGGCTGTTGGCGGTGAACGGAAACTTGCCGACCTTGTAGGCGCGGCCCTCGGCCTTGAGTTGTTCTTCGGTCTTGCCGACGCTGGCCAGTTCCGGTTTGGTGTAGATCACGTTGGGGATCAGGTCGTAATTGACCTCGCCAGCCTTGCCGTGGATCTGCTCGACGCAGGCCATCGCTTCGTCTTCAGCCTTGTGCGCGAGCATCGGCCCGGAGGTCACGTCGCCGATCACCCAGACTCCGGCGGCTTCGGTGCGGTGCTGTTTGTTGGCGAGCATGCCGCGCTTGTCGGTGCTCAGACCGACATTCTCCAGACCGAGGCCTTGGGTGTACGGGCGACGACCGATAGCGACCAGCACGTAATCGGCTTCGAGCGACTCAGCAGTGCCACCCGCAGCAGGCTCGACGCTGAGCTGCACACTGTTTGCAGAAGAAGTGGCGCTGGTGACTCTCGAACTCAGTTTGAACGCGATGCCCTGTTTGCTCAGCGAGCGTTGCAGGGTTTTACCGGCCTCGCCATCAACGCCGGGGCAGATGCGGTCGAGGTATTCGACCACGGTGACTTGAGCGCCAAGTCGCCGCCATACCGAACCCAGTTCCAGGCCAATCACCCCGGCACCGATCACCACCAGATGCTTGGGCACTTCGCTCAGCGACAACGCGCCGGTTGAATCAAGAATGCGCTGGTTGTCGATCTCGACGCCGGGCAGGGGAGTGGGCTCGGAACCGGTGGCGATAATGATGTCCTTGGCGGTCAGTTCGATTTTGCTGCCCTGATCGTCGGTCACTGTGACCTTGCCGGGGCCATCGATGTGGCCCCAACCCTTGATCCAGTCGACCTTGTTTTTGCGAAACAGAAATTCGATGCCTTTGGTCAGGCCGGCCACGCTTTCGTCTTTTTGTTTCATCATTTGCGTGAGGTTTAGCGTCGGTTTGACCTCGATGCCGAGGTTGGCGAATTCCGCGCCCATCGCCGCGTCGTAAAGCTCCGAGGCATGCAGCAATGCTTTTGACGGCATGCAACCGACGTTCAGGCAGGTGCCACCGAGCGTTGCCCGGCCTTCCACGCACGCGGCCTTGAGGCCCAACTGGCCGGCGCGGATTGCTGCGTTATAGCCACCGGGGCCGCCGCCCAGAATCACCACGTCATAGTTGCTCATGCGCTTGCTCCTGTTGGATGGATGCGGATCGCTAAAAGTAGTTCCGAATGAAAATTACGAACGTAATATGTGCGTTTCCGCACATCTCGGTCAAGGCTTCAGGGAGGCGACAGGTTGGACATCTTTGAATAAGCGCAATTGTGTACGAATATTTCACCTATTTCGTTATATCGTAACGATCTACAGGTGTGAGCCAATGAATTCGGGGTGATATGCAAGTCGATCTGGACGTAGAAGGCACGCAAGTGACCGGGCTACCGCGCTTTCAGCAGGCCGCCGTGCAGAGCCGGCACTTGCGACGTTGGGCGATCGGTCTCGGCGGATTGGCCGGGGCAGGGTGGGTGCTGGCGTTCTTTGTCGGGCTGTTTGCCCCGCAGTCCCTGTGGCTGCCGCTATTGGTCAACCAGAGTGCGGCATTGCTGGTGCTGGTCGCAGGGCTGCAATCGGCGTGGTGGGTGACGCAATGGCGCGCGCAGGTGATCGATCCTGCTGTTGTGCTGGTGCCACTTGCTGACGAGGAACAATCCGCGCCACAAGGCTGGTACGAGCGGCTGTTGGATCGCCTCAGTCAGCGCGGATTGCAGGTGATCGGCCAGATCGGTGCAGCGACGCTGTGGTTGGCTGGATGGTCGCTGCTTGTGGTGCTGAGCATCGAGCCAGTGTGGAACCTCGCGTTGCCGGCCGCTGCAGTGGGGTTACCCGCCACTGTGGGGGCTGCGTTGGCGTTGCTGCTGGCGTTCGGCTTGCTGGTACTGGAGCGGCAACTGGCCCAGGAACATCCAGCGCAATCGCCGGAAGCAGGTTCGCTGGCGCAATTGACGCGTGTGGCGATCATTAGTCTGGTGCTGGGCGCATTGTGTTTGCTGTTCGCCGGCGAGGATGCCGTGTGGCCGGCACGTGTTGCCGTATTGATCGGCATCTTGCCAGGGTTGGTTGCGATCGAGCTGTTATTGCGCGCTGTTCTCTCGGTATTCAGCCCTCGTCGTGAGCGGCTTGAACCGACGTTGCTGGCGCGCAGTTTTGTCGCTGACATGCTGCGTTGGCCACCACAGCCGTTACTCGTCTTGCAGCATGAATTGCACAACCGCTTTGGCATCGATCTGCGCCAGATCTGGGCGTTCGGTTACATGCGCCGCGCGTTTGTGCCGGTGCTGGCATTGGTCGCTGCGGTGGGCTGGTTGCTCACCGGAGTCCATGAAATCCCGTTACAGGGCCGTGGTATTTATGAGCGTTTCGGCAAACCGGTGCAGGTGTTTGGCCCAGGCTTGCACACAGGTTTGCCGTGGCCGCTGGGGCGCGTGCTGATCGTTGAAAACGGCGTGGTGCACGAACTGGCAACCAGCGTCGCGGAGAACCCGGTGCCGCTGCAAGCCGATCCTGCTGAAGGTCCGGCGCCGTTTACAGCCAATCGTTTGTGGGACGCCAGTCACGTCAATGACAAGTCGCAAGTCATCGCCAGCAGCCGTGGCGAGCAGCAGAGCTTTCAGATCGTCAACATGGACGTGCGCTTCATCTATCGCATTGGCTTGAGCGACCAGGCCGCGTTGGCCGCTACCTATAACAGTGCCGATGTGCCGACGCTGATCCGCAGCACCGCCAGCCGGATTCTGGTGCACGACTTTGCCTCGCGTACGCTCGACGGTTTGCTCGGTCAAGACCGTGTCGGGCTGGGCGAGGAGATCGGTCGCGCGGTGCAAAGCGATCTGCAAAAACTCGACAGCGGCGTGGAAATTCTCGCCACAGTTGTCGAAGCCATTCATCCGCCGGCCGGTGCCGCCAATGCCTATCACAGCGTGCAAGCAGCGCAGATCGGCGCGCAAGCGTTGATCTCCCGAGAGCGTGGCGCGGCGGCGCAAGCGAGCAATCAGGCGCAGTTGCAGGCCAGCCTTGCTCGCGACAAGGCCAGCGCCAATGCGCGGGAAACCAACGCTACGGCGCAGGCGGCAGACCTGAGATTCCGTGCCGAGCAAAAAGCCTACGCCAGTGCCGGTCAGGCTTTCGTGCTCGAGCAATATCTCAGCCAGCTCAGCCAGGGCCTGAGCAAAGCCAAATTGCTGATACTCGATCATCGACTGGGCGGCAGCAGCAATGCCCCGACCATCGACCTGCGTACGTTCTCGCTGCCGGCTGACCCGACGCCCGCGCGCACCACCGCTCAACCAGGAGTCGCCCATTGAGCCAGTCGCACACGCACCAACCACATGATCACAGCGGCCACGATCACGGCCACGGCGGACATCATCATGGGCATCATCACCACCACCATGGTGCACCGGAAGAGGCCGGGCCTTTTCCGTGGCGGCGCATGGGCTGGGCCGTTTTGCTAGTGGCTTTCGCCATCGCCGCGGCGAGCCTGGTGCAAGTGCGCTCCGGTGAAGCCACGGTCATCACCCGTTTCGGCAATCCATCGCGGGTGTTGCTCGATCCGGGTTTGAGCTGGCGCTGGCCGGCGCCGTTCGAAGCGGCGATTCCCGTGGATTTGCGTCTGCGGACAACCTCCAGTGGCTTGCAGGATGTCGGCACGCGCGACGGTTTGCGCATCATTGTGCAAGCGTACGTCGCGTGGCAGGTACAAGGTGATCCGGACAATGTGCAGCGCTTTATGCGCGCGGTGCAGAATCAGCCGGATGAAGCGGCGCGGCAGATTCGCACCTTCGTGGGCTCGGCGCTGGAAACCACCGCCAGCAGCTTCGATCTGGCGAATCTGGTCAACACTGATGCCAGTCAGGTACGCATCGCCGATTTCGAAGCGCAACTGCGCGAGCAGATCGATCAGCAATTGCTCGCGACCTATGGCGTGCGGGTGGTTCAGGTCGGCATTGAGCGGTTGACCTTGCCGTCGGTGACGCTCACCGCTACCGTCGATCGCATGCGCGCTGAGCGTGAAACCATCGCCACGGAACGCACGGCCATCGGCAAGCGTGAAGCCGCGCAAATCCGTTCTGCTGCCGAACGTGATGCACGCATTGTCCAAGCGGATGCCACGGTGAAGGCCGCAGAAATCGAAGCGCAATCCCGGATCGAAGCGGCACAGATTTATGGTCGCGCTTACGCCAGTTCACCGCAGCTCTACAATTTGCTGCGCTCGCTGGACACCCTCGGCACCATTGTCACGCCGGACACCAAATTGATTTTGCGCACGGACGCTGCGCCATTTCGCGTGTTGGTCGATGGCCCGCCGACACTCGACAGCAAATCCGGATCGCAGCCATGAGTGATGAAGTTCCACGTGGAACACATTCGCTGAACAGTCCCTGGATTCAGGCTGGGCGTTTGGCGTTTTTTGCCTTGTATGCGGTGACAGTACTGGCCGCATTGGCCTGGGCGTTTTCCAATGTGCGGCAGATTGATCCACAGAGTCGCGCGGTGGTTTTGTATTTCGGCGCGCTTGATCGCATCCAGAATGCCGGGCTGTTATTGGCCTGGCCACAGCCGTTCGAACAGGTGATTTTGCTGCCGGCAGCGGATCGGGTCATTGAGCGTCGAGTGGAAAACCTGTTGCGCAGCGATGAAGCACTGAAGGCTGATCGGGTCGCTTCTTTCGCCGTACCGTTGAGCGATGCGCTGGCTGGATCGGGTTATTTATTGACCGGTGATGCCGGCGTAGTGCAGCTCGACGTGCGGGTGTTTTACAAAGTCAGCGACCCTTACGACTTCGTGCTGCAGGCCGATCATGTGCTGCCAGCCCTGGATCGATTGGTCACCCGCAGTGCCGTGACGCTGACTGCCGCGCGGGATCTGGACACCATTCTGGTCGCGCGCCCGGAGTTGATCGGCACTGACAATCAGGCGGCCGAACGCCGCGAAAGACTGCGCGGTGATCTGGTGCAAGGCATCAACAAACGTTTGGCCGAGTTGAAAGCGAGCGGGCAGGGCATCGGCATCGAAGTGGCGCGGGTCGATGTGCAATCGAGTCTGCCGGCTCCGGCGGTCAGTGCGTTCAACGCGGTGCTCACGGCCAGCCAGCAAGCTGACAAAGCCGTAGCCAATGCGCGCACGGACGCCGAGAAACTCACTCAGACTGCCAACGAACAAGCCGATCGCACGCTGCAAGTCGCTCACGCGCAGGCCGGTGAGCGCTTGGCCAAGGCTGCTGCGGACACGGCCACGGTTTCGGGTCTGGCCAGTAGCACTGACCCGCAACTTCTCCTGCGCCTTTATCGCGAACGCATGCCGAAGATTCTCGGCGAGGCCGGTGCGGTGACCACGGTCGACCCGAAAGACGATTCCCGCCTGATCATTCAGGGAGCCAGTAAATGACTGCAACAACTGCCGCACCGAGCCTGTTGTCTTCTGCCGAACAACGCCGCGCTGCACGGCAATTGACCTTGGCCATGCTTGCGTTGGGCCTGCTTGGTCTGGGTCTGGTATGGCGCTGGTGGGTGCCGGAGCAAACCGGGGTCAGCCAATTGCTGCTCGGTTTTGCTTCCTTATTGGTGGCCGTGCCGGTGATGCGTTCGGCGTGGTTTAGCCTTCGCTATCCGAGCCTGCATGGCATCACCGATCAACTGATTGCCCTGGCCATGCTCGGCGCGTGGGCGACCGGTGATCTGCTGACGGCGGCACTGCTGCCGATCATCATGATCTTCGGCCATGTGTTGGAAGAGCGCAGTGTTATTGGTTCGCAGGAAGCGATTCACGCCCTCGGCCAACTGACCCGCAGCCACGCGCGCAAGGTTCAGGCGGATGGCACGATCATCGAAGTGGATAACGGCACGCTGAAGTCCGGCGACACCGTTGAAGTGCGTGCGGGTGATCGGGTGCCGGCGGACGGTCGGGTGCTGTCCGGCCAGGCAAGTCTCGATACGGCTTCTATAACCGGTGAATCGGTGCCGGTCGAGGCGGGTGTCGGCATGACGGTGTTCGGTGGTGCGATCAACCTTGATGGTCTGCTGCGTATCGAGGTGACGCGCACCGGCGATGAGTCGACATTGGGCAAAGTCATCGCCTTGATGCAGAACGCCGAGCGCTCGAAACCGCCGATCACGCGCTTGCTCGAGCGTTATGCTGGCAGCTACATGGTGCTGGTGTTGCTGCTGGCGGCGGTGACCTGGTTTATCACCCACGACGCCCAAGCGATGCTCGCCGTATTGGTCGCAGCCTGTCCGTGCGCGTTGGTGTTGTCGGCACCGGCCACGGCGATTGCCGGTGTCGCGGTAGCGGCACGTCACGGCATTCTGATCCGCAGTTCGGCGTTCCTAGAAGAACTGGCTGACCTCACTTCTCTGGTCGTCGACAAGACCGGAACCCTGACTTACGGCACCCTACGCTTGCAGTCGATCAATAGCCCGCGCGCAGAGACCTCCATGGTCACAGCGCTGGCCGCCAGCCTCGGTGCGGCGAGCAGTCATCCGGTCAGTCGTGCGCTTGCGGGGCGGGTCGGTCAGGAAGAATGTCTGCCGCTGAGCGATGTTCACGAACGCCAAGGCCTCGGCGTGGTGGCCATGACGGAGCAGGGCGAAGCGGCGCTCGGCCGACCGGAGTTGTTCGCGCAGTTGGGCATCGCAACCACCTCCATCCCTGAACACGATGGACCGATCGCCGGACTGGCCCTGAACGGTGAATTCCTCGCCTGGTTGTTGCTGGCCGACACGGTCAAACCGGAGGCGCGTTTTGCCCTCGGTGAATTGCGTGAACTGGGGCTTGGTCGGCAACTGTTGCTGACCGGGGACCGTCAGAGCGTCGCCCGGTCCCTGGCGCGGGATGTCGGTTTGCACGAAGTCCACGCCCAGGCCTTGCCCGAAGACAAACTCGATCGCGTACTCAAGGAAATCGACAACGGCTTCCGGCCAATGGTCGTGGGTGACGGCATCAACGATTCGCTCGCGCTCAAGGCGGGCGTGGTCGGTGTGGCGATGGGCGCAGGCGGGGCGGATATCGCCCTGGCCTCGGCTGACATTGTCTTGATTGGCAGCGATCTGCGTCGTCTCGGTACCTGCGTGCGCCTAAGTCGCCAGTGCCGCAGAACGCTGCAGGTCAATGTGATCATCGGACTGGGCTGGACGCTGGCCATCGTCGTGTTCGCCGCCTTCGGTTGGCTCGGTGCTGCCGGGGCCATGATCGCTGCGCTGCTGCACAACTTCAGCACGTTGCTGGTGCTGGGTAACGCCGGTCGTTTGTTGCGTTTCCAGGAGCCTCTGCTAAAGCTGAAAGAGCAGAATTGATCGTTTTTTGAACTGCGCATCGGGCTGTTTGTCCTTAGATCAGGCGCGTTGAAAACGGATCAAACAGCCTTGCAGGTTCATAGTTGGCGGCTATCAAATCGATAGCCTGCTATTTTTCAAGGATGGTCTACCCTCAGATCAGACGTCTGAAACAAGGGGGGATTTTCCATGCTCGCGCAACTTCCACCGGCCTTACAGAATCTGCAGCTACCGCTTCGACTGCGGCTCTGGGATGGCCACGAGTTCAACCTTGGGCCTGCGCCCAGTGTCACCATCGTGGTCAAGGACCCGACGATGGTCACTCAGTTCTCCCATCCAAGCCTCGATGCGCTCGGCGCTGCATTCGTTGAAGGCAAACTCGAACTGGAGGGTTCGATCAGCGAAGTCATCCGGGTCTGCGACGAATTGAGCAGTGCTTTGCTCGGTGAAGATGAAGACAGTAAGCCCGTGCGTTCGGTGCACGACAAGGACACCGACGCCAAAGCCATCTCCTACCATTACGATTTGTCCAACGCGTTCTACCAGCTCTGGCTGGATAGCGACATGGCGTATTCCTGCGCGTATTTTGAAACGGGCAGCGAAACGCTTGAGCAAGCGCAACAAGCCAAATTCCGTCATCTATGCCGCAAGCTGCGTTTGCAGCCGGGTGACTATCTGCTGGATGTCGGCTGCGGCTGGGGTGGGCTGGCACGTTATGCCGCTCGAGAATTCGGCGCCAAGGTCTTCGGCATCACCCTGAGCAAGGAACAGCTTGGACTGGCTCGCGAGCGGGTCAAAGCCGAAGGCCTCGAAGACCAGATCGAACTGCAGCTGCTCGACTACCGCGATCTGCCCCAGGACGGGCGTTTCGACAAGGTCGTCAGCGTCGGTATGTTCGAGCACGTCGGTCACGCCAATCTCGCCGAGTACTGCAAAACCCTGTTCGGCGCGGTGAAGGAGGGCGGTCTGGTGATGAACCATGGCATCACCGCCAAACACACCGATGGTCGTCCGGTGGGACGCGGTGCCGGGGAATTCATCGAGAAATACGTATTCCCCAATGGTGAGTTACCGCACCTGGCGATGATCTCCGCCGAGATCAGCGAAGCCGGCCTAGAGATCGTCGACGTCGAAAGTCTACGCCTGCACTACGCGCGCACGCTGGATCACTGGAGCGAGCGGCTGGAGGACAATCTCGAAGCCGCCGGCAAACTGGTACCGGATCAAGCGCTGCGTATCTGGCGTTTGTACCTCGCCGGTTGCGCCTACGCGTTCGCGCGTGGCTGGATCAATTTGCACCAGATCCTCGCGGTGAAGGCGCACGCGGATGGCAGCCATGAACTGCCGTGGACTCGCGACGATATCTACAACCCTTGATCCGTGTTGTGAGCGCTATCCCTGTGGCAGGGCTCAAAGAATCGGCGAAATCAGCCGGGCGATCCGCATACCGACCTGTTGCAGGCGGTGGATCTCCCGGCTTTCCTCCTTGGCGATTTCGTAGGCTTGCCCGAAATCTTCTTCGAGCATGCTTTCCACGCTGGCGGCAAAGTCACTGTCGACGGTCAGCAGCATCACCTCGAAATTCAGCCGAAATGAACGGTTGTCCAGATTGGCGCTGCCGATGGCGCTGATCTCGCTGTCGATCAACACCACTTTCTGATGCAGGAATCCCGGTTCGTAGCGGAAAACCCGCACACCAGCGCGCACGGCTTCAAATGCATACAGACTGGAAGCAGCGTAGACGATGCGGTGATCTGGACGCGACGGCAGCAGTAAACGCACATCCACTCCACGCAACACGGCCAGACGCAATGCGGCAAATACGGCCTCGTCGGGTACGAAGTACGGGCTGGTGATCCATACCCGCTCCGTCGCTGCGTGGATCGCTTCGACAAAAAACAGCGAGCAGGTTTCGTAAGCATCCGCCGGGCCGCTGGCGAGCAATTGGCAGAGCACGCCGTCATCCGGGTATTCATCCGGCAGGATCAGTGGCGGCAGGGTGCGCGCGGCCCAGAACCAGTCTTCGGCGAAGGATTCCTGCATACACGCGACGACCGGACCACGTACCTTCACATGGGTATCGCGCCAAGGTGCCAGTGGTGGTTTTTCGCCCATGTATTCATCGCCGACGTTATGTCCGCCGACAAAGCCGACCACGCCATCGACCACGACGATCTTGCGGTGGTTACGGAAGTTGACCTGAAAGCGATTGAGCCAGCCGCTGCGTGTGGCGAAGGCTTTGACCTCGACGCCGCCATCACGCAATGCCTGCACATAATTGTGGGGCAGGGCGTGGCTGCCGATGCGGTCATAGAGCAGGTGAATGGATACGCCTTCGGCGGCCTTCTTCAATAGCAAATCACGCAAGCGCTGGCCGAGCCGATCATCGTGAATGATGAAAAACTGGATCAGCACCGCTTCTTTAGCTTGATCGATGGCCTGGAAGATCGCGTCGAAGGTGGCCGCACCGTTTATCAACAATTGCACCTGATTGTTCGCCAGGCACGGCATGCGGCCGAGCTTGGGCATTGCGCGTAACGAAGCGTAGGCATTTGAGGCGCGCGCAGTCAGTGCCTCTTCCACCCATGGACGCCAGTTCAATTCGGAGATGGCGTGGCGCATTTGTTCGTTGGCCTGACGCCGCGCTTTGATGTAACCATCAAAGGTGCTGCGGCCGAACACCAGGTATGGAATAAGCGTGAGGTAGGGAATGAAGATCAGCGACAATGCCCAGGCGATCGAGCCTTGAGCCGTGCGCACGGTGAGCACCGCATGGATGGCGGCGATCATGCCGAGGGTGTGTATCAGGGCGATCAGATAACCGAAAATGTGCGGTCCAAAATAATCCATGGGGCAGCCTTGCTCCGGAAGATTCAATGCTTAACAGACCATGTTCTGTCGCGAATGTCGCTATTTAATTGGTGCATGAACCGAAGCAATCGGCCGACGTCTAACGGCCACAACTGATCAGGAGTTTTTCGATGAACGTTCGTCTGCTGGGTTTGGCGCTGGGCCTGGGTTTGGCATTGCCGGTGATTGCGCAGGCGCAGATGCTGCAGCCGGGGCTGTGGGAAATGACATCAAGCAACGTCAAGGTCGATGATCAGCCAATGGATGTGCAATCTATCCTCGGCCAGCTGCAGGGCCAGATGACCCCGCAACAGCGTGCAGCGCTGGAGAAGAACGGGATCAATATCGGCGGCAAGGGTATTCGCGCATGTCTGACGCCGCAGCAAGTGGCGACCAACGATATTCCGCTGGCCGACCCGCAATCGGGCTGCAAACAGCAGATCACCGAGCGCAGCGGCAACCAATGGAAATTCCGCTTCAGTTGTCCGAAAGCGCAGGGTACCGGGGTGGCAACCTTCCTCAGTGATCGTGAATTCACCACTGTGGCCAACGGCACGTTCAACGCGATCGGGATCAACCAGAAGGGTAGTCTGGAGACCCGTGCGGTTTGGCTGGGTCAGGACTGCGGCGCTGTGAAGCCAAGAGCTTAAAAGCTTCGCGAGCAGGTCGAATCGTCGCACCGTCGCTCCCACAGGGAAATGCGTTCCAATTGTGGGAGCGAGCTTGCTCGCGAAAGCGTCCTCCAGCTCAGCGCATAAACCTCAGCGCCAACCCCCGACACCCCTCGTTCACTCGCCCATTCCGCCAAGCAATCTGCCCCGACACAATTGTCACACTCACCCGATGCCGAAAGCTGCGCCCGGCAAACGGCGTCCATCCGCACTGCGACAGAATCGGTTGCCGATCAACTTCCATTGTCTGCGGCTCGACCAACACCAGATCCGCCCAATACCCTTCGCGCAAATAACCCCGATCCGGAATTGCAAACAGATCCGCCACGCGATGGCTGGTCTTTGCCACTAGCGTAGTAATCGGAAAAATCCCATCCGCCACCAACTCCATTAACGCCGGCAACGCATGCTGCACCAGCGGCAATCCCGAAGGTGCCTGCGCATAGGGCTTCTGCTTTTCCTCCCAGGTATGCGGCGCATGATCGCTGCCGATAACGTCCAGCCGATTGCTGTTCAACGCTTCACGCAAGGCATCACGATCGTTTTGAGTCTTGATCGCCGGGTTGCACTTGATCAGGTTGCCGAGGCTTGGGTAGTCGCGATCATCGAACAACAAATGGTGCAGGCAGACTTCAGCGGTAATGCGTTTTTGCGCGAGCGGTTTGTCCTCGAATAGCGCCAGTTCTCGCGCGGTGGTCAGGTGCAAAACGTGCAAGCGCGTGCCGTGATGTTTCGCCAGTTCCACCGCCAGTGAAGAGGAGCGATAACATGCCTCGGCATTACGGATAAGCGGGTGCGCGCCGGGCGGTATTCGCTCACCGAAGAACTCTCGCAGATTGGCCGCGTTGGCGTCGATGCTCGGCGTGTGTTCGCAGTGGGCCAACAGGATCGTCGGCACCTCGGCAAACAGTCGCTCAAGGATCTGCGGATCATCGACCAGCATGTTGCCGGTCGAAGCGCCCATGAACACTTTTACGCCGGCCACTTCACTCGGATTGAGTGCGGCAACCGTGTCGAGGTTGTCCCGGCTCACACCAAAGTGAAAGCCGTAATTGGCTACCGAGTTGATCACCGCCCGACGTTTTTTATCCGCCAGTGCTTCAAAGGTGAGGGTGGCCGGGTTGGTGTTGGGCATGTCCATGAAACTGGTGATGCCACCCGTGACCGCTGCTCGCGACTCGGTGTAAATGCTGCCCTTGGCCGGCGCCCCCGGTTCACGAAAATGTACTTGGTCATCAATCATTCCTGGCAACAGCCATTGACCCTTCGCGTCGATTTCCACCTTGGCGTTTTCGCCTTCGATACTGCGCGCAATCTTGATGATGCGTCCGTTGCTGACCAACAGATCGCCGTCGAACTCGCGCCCTTCATTGACCAGTCTTGCGTTGCGAATCAGCACGCTGCCCATGGTTCAGAACTCGTTCTGCAAGGCTTTGTAGCCGCGCACCAGATCGACATTGGTGCGCGCCACATCTTCGGAAAACTCCGAGGCGCTGACACTCACCGGCGGGAACAACGAGAGGTCGGTATTCGGGCCGATGCGAGTCGTGGAGGGCACGTAGAACGCGTCCGGCAAATCGCGACCGTCGACCACCGAGTTATGCCGAACCACGCAGCCGTTGCCGACAACACAGTTGAACAACACGCTGTTGAAACCGATGAACACGCGGTCGCCAACCACGCAGGGGCCATGCACGATCGAGCGGTGGGCGATGGAACTGAACTCGCCGATGGTCACTGCCGCGCCGGATTTTGAGTGGATCACCACACCATCCTGGATGTTCGAGTTGGCGCCGATGGTGATTGGCTCCATCTCTCCAGACGGGTCCACTTCATCGGCGCGAATGACCGCATAAGGGCCGACGAAAACGTTCTCACCGATCACCACCTTGCCGCAGATGATGGCGGTTTTATCGACATAGGCCGACTCGGCAATCTGTGGCAAATCACCTGAAGGGTTCTTGCGGATCATGGTTGGCTCAGTGCGTCGTAAAGGGTGTTGAGGTTGTATTCGAACAGACCCGTGAACGTGCTGGCCGGGCCGTTGGTGGCGAGGGCGTCGGAGTAGAGCGTGCCGCCGATATGCGCACCACTTTCGTCGGCAATCTGTTTGAGCAGGCGCGCGTCTTTGATGTTTTCCATGAACACCGCTTTGACTTTGGCCTGACGAATCTGAGTGATCAGCGCCGCGACTTCAGCGGCTGATGGCTCGCGTTCCGTGGACAAACCTTGCGGCGCCATGAAGTCGATGCCGTATGCCTGGCCGAGATAACCGAAAGCATCGTGACTGGTGACGATCTTGCGGTTGCCCGGTGGCAGCGCACCGAGCTTGATCTTGGCTTCAGCGAGCAGCGCGTAGATCTGCTTCAGATAGGTTTTACTGTTGCGTTCGTAGTCGGCTTTGTTCGCCGGATCCGCAGCGATCAATGCCTTGGTGATATTGGCGACGTACAACTCGGCGTTGGCCAGGTTGTGCCAGGCGTGCGGGTCGGGAACGGTTTCGCCGTCCTCATCCAGTGATCGCGGAATCACGCCATGACTGGCACTGACCACTGTGGCTTTGGTCTCGGTGCTGGTGACCAGGCGATCCAGCCATGGCTCGAAACCCAAACCATTCTTGATGATCAGTCTGGCCTTGAGCAGGGCTTTGGCATCGTCCGGCGTCGACTCATAAGTGTGTGCGTCGGCGTCCGGGCCGACCATGTTGGTGATCTGGATATGCTCGCCGCCGACCTGATGGACCATGTCAGCGAGAATGCTGAAGCTGGTGACCACCGGCATTTTTTCTGCCGCCGACAAGGACATCGACAGCATCAGGCTGAACAACACGACTAGAGCACGCATCGGGAAACACCTCATTGGGATGTGAGCAAGGGCGGGCGGCGCAGCAGACCGTGTACCGGTCCGAACACCACGGACAGCAGATAACCGAGACCGGCGACCAGCACGATGGCCGGACCGCTGGGCAACGAGTAATAGAACGACAGCAGCAGGCCGAACCAGACCGAGAGGCAACCGATGACGGCCGCGATGGCGATCAGGATCGGCAGGCGTCGGCTCCAGAATCGCGACGCCGCGGCGGGGAGCATCATCAGCCCGACCACCATCAGTGCGCCGATGGCCTGGAAACCGATGACCAGGTTGAGCACGACCAGCGTCAGGAAGACGCCGTGGGCGAGGGGGCCAAGTCGGCTGACGGTTCTCAGGAACAGTGGGTCGAGGGTGTCGAGCAACAGCGGTTTGTAGATCAGCGTCATGGCGATCAGGCTGAATGCCGAAACCCACAACATGCCGTCGAGAGTCGGTCCGTCGACGGCCAGTGCCGAGCCGAACAGCAGGTGCAACAGATCGAGACGTTTGCCGGCGATGCCGAGAATCAGCACACCGCTGGCGAGGGAGATTGGGTAGATCGCGGCGAGGCTGGCGTCTTCGCGCAGACCGGTGCGGCGGGTAATCCAGGCGGCGAGACCGGCCATGCTCAGACCCGCACCGAGGCCGCCGAGTGTGAGAGCGGGGAGACTCAGGCCGGCGAACCAGAAACCCAATGCCGCACCGGGGAGGATGCCGTGGGCGACCGCATCGCCGATCAGGCTCATCCGTCGCAGGATCAAAAATACGCCGAGTGGCGCCGTGCTGCACGCCAATACCAAACCGCCAAGCAGGGCGCGGCGCATGAAGACGAACTCGTTGAACGGCTGCCAGAGGTGGGCGACGGCGAGCATCAGGCCACCTGCGTGTGAGGTGTTTGTTGAATGAGTTCCGCACTGGCGCCGAATACGCAGTCGCGGTTTTTTATCAGCAACGTTTTGGGAATGTGCTGGCGCACGGCGGCGAGGTCGTGGCACACCACAACCAGCGTTCTGCTTTCGCCATGCCAAGCGTGGATGTGTTGCCAGAGCAACCGTTGGCCGAGTTCATCCAGTGCGGCATGGGGTTCGTCGAGGAGCAACACCGCAGCATCGGTCAGACTCAGTCGAGCGAGCAGGGCGCGTTGCAGTTCACCGCCGGACAGGGCCATCAGTGGACGCTGTTCGAGCCCACTCAGGTGCCAGTTTTCCAGTGCGTCCTTCAAGCGTTGTGCGCGCAGTCGGGTTGAGAGTCGACGTCCCCAGAAACCTGCCGCGATCAGCTCTTCGAGGCTGATGGGGAATTGACGATCGAGATGTTGCTGTTGAGGGAGGAAGGACAATCCGCTTTGACGAGGAACACTCAGGGCGACATTACCCGTCAACGGCTTTTGTAGTCCGGCGATGACTTTCAGCAGGCTGCTTTTCCCGCAGCCGTTTGCACCGATGATGGCCGTCAGGCTGCCACTGTCGAGCTCAAGAGTCAGAGGAGCAGTCAGTGGGTTGCCGGGTGCGCCCCAACTCAGGGATTGGCAGCGGATCATGCTTGCTCACGCTGCCAGTTACTTTCGGCGACGGCGTCGTGAGCATGCAGGCTTTCGGCGTGGATCACTCGGAGGTGGAACTGGTTGACGCCGGGGGTTCGACGAAGCGCGATATTCAGTCGGCGCGCAGCGTCTTCACAGAACATCAGGTTCTGCCCGTTGGCGAGTGCGAAGGCTTGTTCGTCTGCGCGTTTTACGGCGGTCTGTACAGCCGTCCCGAGCGCAGCCTCGGCGTCGTTGATGATTGTGCTCAACGGCAACTCATCAATGAATTCGTCGAGGTGAAGGTGCAGTTGTGCAGTGCTGCGTTGGCTGTGGGGTGTGGCGACGATGCCTTGGGTCGAGCCGAGCCAAGCCAGAATGTCAGCGTGTTGAAGCGGCTTGTTGGCGAAGTCATCGATGAATTGCTGCTGAATTAACTGCCTCGCCAGCGCAGCTGAACATGGGCAAGTTGAGGAGTAGGGCACTTCGATTTTGAGTTCCACGTGGAACATTTGGCTTTTCAGGCTCGCGGAAATAGTCGCTGGATAGGATTTCCAGCCCGCTAACGGACTGACCAGTGCAGGTCTCTTCAGCAACAAATCAGTGTGAATATTCAGAAAGCCAGAGTTGGATAAACCTGCGTGACTGTGCAAAAACTCCTCGAGAATCTGCCGCAACAAGGCAGGAGAAAGGTTCTCCCGCTCAAGCACTTCTAGTGCCAGATACAGGCGCGACATGTGAATGCCACGCGCCTCGCCATCATCCAGGCTGACGCCAGCGTCTGCCTTTGCGCTCAGTCGTTTTCCTTCCAGCAAGACAGGCAATGCGATGCCGTGCATGCCCACCCATTCGAGTGGTAAATCTTGTCGGTTGGCCTGCGCGGCGATATCCGGGGGTGTCAGCGAATTCATGTTCGGGACCATCGTGTTGATTGAAATGGATGTTACATTATAACAATTCAAATCACGATGTCTTTTTCATGAACGGGTTTTCATATGCGTCGACGTCACGTGCTCAATCTGATTCTGGCCTGCGCGGCTTTCGCTTTGCCCTTCAGTGTGTCGGCTACGCAAATTCGCAATGCGCGGCTTTGGCGTTCGGATGAAAAGCTGCGATTGGTCTTCGATTTGAGCGGGCCCGTAAGCTATAAAACCTTCACGCTCAGCGCTCCGGAACGGCTGATTGTCGATGTGGCCGATGCGAATCTGAGCAGTGACTTCAGTCAGTTGGCGCTCAGTGGCACGGTGATTCGTTCGATTCGATCCGGGCCTTTTGGTCAGGGAAACACGCGGATTGTTCTCGATTTGAGCAGTCCAGTGCTGCTGAACAGCTTTCTTTTGGCGCCGCAGGATGGCCACAGTCATCGGCTTGTTCTGGATTTAGTAAACGCAAAAGCGGCGCCAACAACACCAATGGTTCCACGTGAAACACCCAGGATTGGCGTTCACCCGAAGCGCGACATCGTCGTTGTCGTCGACCCAGGACACGGCGGGAAAGATCCCGGTGCGGTCGGCGCCAAGGGTGAAAGAGAAAAGGATGTGGTGCTTTCCATCGCACAATTGCTCGCCAAGCGTTTGAAAAAAGAGAAAGGCTTCGACGTAAAACTGGTGCGCAATGACGACTTCTTCGTGCCTTTGCGCAAGCGCGTGGAGATCGCCCGACGGCACAAGGCAGACATGTTTATCTCGGTGCACGCCGATGCTGCGCCGCGTCTGACGGCTTCAGGCGCGTCGGTCTATTGTCTGTCGGAAGGTGGTGCGACGTCGGCGACGGCACGTTTCATGGCGCAGCGGGAGAACGGCGCGGATCTGCTCGGCGTCTCCAGTCTGTTCAATCTGAAGGATAAGGACCCGATGCTCGCCGGGGTGATTCTCGACATGTCGATGAACGCAACGATCGCCGCCAGCCTGCAACTGGGTAATACGGTGCTAGGCAGTCTGGCCGGCATCACCACCCTGCATCAGAAGCGCGTGGAACAGGCCGGATTCGCCGTGCTGAAGTCGCCCGATGTACCGTCAATTCTGGTGGAAACCGGCTTCATTTCCAATGCGCGTGACAGTCAGCGTCTGGTCACGACGCGGCATCAGCAGGCCGTGGCGGATGGTCTGTTTGAGGGATTGCAGCGTTACTTCGAGAAAAATCCACCGATCGACAGCTATCTCGCCTGGCAGCAGGAGCAACGCAAAGCGCAGGCCTAGCAGCCAGCAATTCGGCTGCAAGTGAATTTCGCGCTACTCCCGCCCGAGCTGGAGAAGCGATTGATGGTCGTCCAGCCGACGCGGCGGGTGTAGCCGACCCAGGCTTCCCCGTCGGAGGCGATGCCAGTGAAGAACGTCAGTTGACCAAAACGGCTGTTGGTTTGTGCCCAATAACGCTGGCCAGTCTTTTCGAATCCGCGCAGATAAAGCGTATTGCCGACGGTGTTGACGCTATACGCGTTGCCCTCGGCATCGACGCACGCCAACAAGTTAGCGCTGCGTGTACAACTCGCGATCGCCGGCAATTGTGCCCACGCGCTATCAGCAACCAGCAATCCAAGGCTCAAAAACCAGCATTTCAATACAGTTTTCATTACCAATTCCAGGTGTAAGGCTGGTTCAGCTTCCTGCTGTTTATCGCCAAGAACAAGAGCTGGGCTGGTTTATTTGTGCTGTTATACTATAACATAAATATCAACTGAGCCTGAGCGGTCCGATTTCAAGCGTTTACCTCGTATGAGGTACCAAAACGCCAAGCGCTAGCAAAAGCGCCAGTCGGCTGCCTTCCTGTGAGGATTATCCAATGTCAGCTGAATTGCCCGTTACCGTACTTTCAGGATTTCTTGGCGCCGGAAAAAGTACACTTTTGAATTACGTACTACGTAATCGAAGGGGTCTTCGCGTCGCTGTAATCGTTAACGATATGAGCGAAATCAACATCGATGGCAGCGAAGTCCAACGCGATGTCAGCCTTAATCGCGCAGAAGAAAAAATCGTCGAGATGAGTAATGGTTGTATCTGCTGTACGTTACGCGAAGACTTGCTGCAAGAAGTCAGCAAGCTCGCCCGTGAAGATCGCTTCGATTATTTGCTGATTGAATCCACCGGCATTTCCGAACCATTGCCCGTGGCAGAAACCTTTACCTTTCGCGATGAGCAGGGCCAAAGCCTCTCCGACATTGCGCGTCTTGACACCATGGTCACTGTAGTCGACGGTGTGAACTTCCTGCCGGACTACCAGGCTGCGGAAGATCTCGCCTCCCGTGGCGAGATCCTTGGCGAGGAAGATGAACGCTCCATCACCGACCTGTTGATCGAACAAATCGAGTTCGCCGACGTGCTGTTGATCAGCAAGATCGACCTGATCAGCCAACGCGAGCGTGAGGAACTGGGCGCGATTCTCAAACGCCTCAATGCCCAAGCCGAAATCATCCCGATGGTGATGGGCGAGGTGCCGCTGGAGAAGATCCTCAACACCGGTCGCTTCGACTTTGACAAAGCCGCGCAGGCACCCGGCTGGCTGCAAGAGTTGCGCGGTGAACACGTGCCGGAAACCGACGAGTACGGCATCGCGTCCACCGCCTACCGCGCGCGTCGGCCCTTTCACCCACAACGCTTTTTCAGTTTCATCGATCGTCCATGGCTGAACGGCAAACTGCTGCGTTCAAAAGGCTTTTTCTGGCTTGCCAGCAAACCCACTGATGCCGGCAGCTGGTCGCAGGCGGGTGGGTTGATGCGCCACGGCTTTGCCGGGCGCTGGTGGCGTTTTGTGCCGAAAAACCAGTGGCCGCAAGATCAGGAAAGCACCGCCGCCATCATGGAAAACTGGACGGCGAGCGTAGGAGACTGCCGTCAGGAGCTGGTATTCATCGGTCAGAACATCGATTTCCTACAGCTATGCGCCGAACTGGATGAGTGCCTGCTGACCGATGAGGAGATGGCTCTTGGCGTGGAGGGCTGGCGATCACTGCCGGATCCATTCGGCCCTTGGCATGAAGAGGCGGCCTGATGCTTGCCCTCAAACAAATGCAATTCCGCACGCGTCATCAGCACCAGGGCCCGACCCCGAAAACGCTGACTCGCATTCTGGACGACGACACCAATCTCGCCGTCTGGAAGCGCCAACTGCCGTTGCATATCAGTGAATTCGCCCACTTGCTGCTGTCGCTCAATGAACCCTTGGCGGAATCGTTGTGCCTTGAATTGCCGGATGAGGACGCGGAGCCTGACCTCAGTGGCCTGGCCTCAGGGTTCCGCGATCTGGAGGGCTACGAAGGCTTTGTTGCCGACCTGAAATGGCTGGTCGGCGTCTTCGCCTGTTTGCTGGGAGCCAAGCGAATCGGACTGCGTCTGCGAGTGCTCGATAAAGCCATGTGCCCGCGTTTCCACGTCGATCACGTGCCGGTGCGGCTGATCACCACCTACGCCGGCGTCGGTAGCCAATGGCTCAAGGAAGGTGCGATGGATCGCAGCCAGCTGGGACAGGCCAATGCCGAACCTCGAGCGCCAATCGAGCAACTGAGCAGCGGCGACGTCGCGCTGTTGAAAGGTGAGAAATGGCACGGCAATGAAGGCTTCGGCCTGATTCACCGCTCGCCGCAACCGGGCGCGGGCGAGCGTCGATTGATCCTCACCCTCGACTGGCTCGGCTAATGCCTCAAGGCTTGAGCCACGAACCCTGGCTCTGGCCTTCACAGTACGGCTTCAGATACGCGGCATCCGTGGCCACGCCGTAATAGTGGATGTCCTGGCGATAAGGCATATTGGCGACTTGCGCGTTGCTGCACACGCCAAACGCACCGCTCGGGCACTGATCGACGTATTGCACTTCGACTTTCTGCCCGGCCAGCGTTGGCTGACAGAACCCGTCGTTGAACAGTTTCTCCGGAATATTGCGGTTCTGCTGACAGACTTTGACGTCGAGCCGCTCACCCTGACTGTGCACCACACAGGCCTGAGCCCACGCTTCGCTCGACAGCAGCGTCAACAGCAACGACCATCCCATCCAACGCATCTTTGAATCTCCCAAGAAAGCTCCCGGCCATGTTGCAGAACATTCCTACCCATGTCATTGCTGGCCCTTTGGGCGCCGGCAAGACCAGCCTGATTCGC
The DNA here is from genome assembly GCF_900582195.1 of Pseudomonas viridiflava. Lineage (GTDB taxonomy): Bacteria > Pseudomonadota > Gammaproteobacteria > Pseudomonadales > Pseudomonadaceae > Aquipseudomonas. Next base: position 596,316 of record NZ_UTHA01000001.1, on the reverse strand, counting down.
CAACTGATGGCTCAGCGGCCGGCTGGCGAGCGCTGGGCGGTGCTGATCAACGAGTTCGGCCAGATCGGCCTCGATGCCGCACTGCTGACGAGTGACACCGATGGTATCGCACTGGGCGAGGTAGCCGGGGGCTGCCTGTGTTGCGTCAATGGCGCGCCGTTTCAGATTGGCCTGGGGCGGTTACTGCGCAAGGCGAAGCCTGATCGGCTGTTCATCGAACCATCGGGGCTCGGTCACCCGGCGCAATTGCTCAAGCAATTGAACGAGACACCCTGGTTGGGCGTGCTGGCGGTTCAGCCGTGTGTGCTGGTGCTGGATGCTCAGTCGCTTGAAGCGGGGAGAGCATTGCCGGCAGCGCAACAGGCAGCTTTGGCCAGTGCTGGCTTGTTGTTGCTGAATAAGGCAGAGAACCTTGATGAAACTGCCCGAGCGCAAATCACTAGCCAGTTGCCGCCGGTCAGACTGATCTGGACGCAACAGGCGCGATTACCGCTTGGCGAATTGCCGGGTTTGGCTGCGAAAGCGATCAGTGGAGTGGATCACCTGGTTGTGCCCCAGGGATTGGGACAAGTGCCGGCAGTCTGGGCTGATCCGACGCTGCCGATTTGTCTGAGTCAGCTGCAGGAAGGAGGCTGGAGCATAGGCTGGCGTTGGCATCCGGGTCAGACGTTCGACAAGCAGCGCATTGCTGACTGGCTCACCAGCCTCGATTGCAAGAGAGCGAAACTGGTTATCCACAGCACGGATGGCTGGGTGTCTGCGAATGCCTTGGATAATGCCGAGCTGATTTGGCAGGCCAGCGAGTGGCGGAAAGATTCGCGAATCGAACTGATCTTCGTCGATCCGCAAAATATTGATCAATTGCAGACGAGTCTGGCGCGATGCCGGACTGAGTGAGTCAGCTCAAGGCTTCCACTTCGTATGTTCCTGCCGCCACTGACTCAACTCAATGACTTCGGCGCGCGGCTTATGCACTTCAACCACCGGCGGCGTGTCATCGAACGGTGCCGGGTAGGGCGCCAGTTCGATCTGCGCACTGTGCGCGCCAAACTGGGTGATGGTGCCGTTATGGCGGGTTTCGCCGGTCACGGTGAACTCGAAGTTGTACACCCGCGCCAGTCGGCGTCGACCGTTGGCGTCCTTGATGAAACCGATCTTCTTCAATGCAACGTTGCCGTCGAGCAACTCGACCCGCACGTTCAGGCAATGCTGTTTGACCCGCTCCAGCGCCCGCTCGCGCAAGCCGTGGTTGTGCCATAGCCAGGCGCCTACAGCGGCGAACAGCATCAGCACAAAGATGTTTTCCAGGGTCAGCATCAACATCGAACTCCAAAAGTTAGCGTCAGCTTAACTGCGTCGCCGGTCTGTCGTACAGGCTGCGTTTCGTCGCATACTGCGCGGCTTGAATTTCAATCGTTTTACGGAATGACCCGAATGAAACGTACGCCTCATCTGCTCGCCATTCAGTCCCATGTGGTGTTCGGCCACGCCGGCAACAGCGCTGCGGTTTTTCCGATGCAGCGGGTCGGGGTCAATGTCTGGCCGCTGAACACCGTGCAGTTTTCCAACCACACCCAGTACGGCCAGTGGGCTGGCGAAGTGCTGGCGCCGCAGCAGATTCCCGAGCTGGTGGAAGGCATCGCGGCAATTGGCGAGCTGGGCAACTGCGATGCGGTGCTGTCCGGTTATCTTGGCAGCGCGGCGCAAGGTCGGGCGATTCTCAGCGGTGTCGAGCGCATCAAGTCGGTCAACCCCAAGGCTCTGTATCTGTGTGATCCGGTAATGGGTCACCCCGAGAAGGGTTGCAGCGTGCCGACCGAGGTCAGCGATTTCCTGCTGGAAGAGGCGACGGCCGTGGCGGACATCATGTGTCCGAACCAGTTGGAACTGGACAGCTTTTCCGGGCGCAAGCCGCAGTCGTTGTTCGACTGCCTGGCGATGGCGCGGGCGCTGCTGGCGCGCGGGCCGAAAGCGGTGCTGGTCAAACATCTGGATTATCCGGGCAAACCGGCCGATGGCTTCGAGATGCTGTTGGTGACGGCCGAAGGCAGCTGGCATCTGCGTCGTCCGCTGTTGGCGTTTCCCCGTCAGCCGGTGGGCGTGGGCGATCTGACGTCCGGTCTATTCCTGGCGCGAGTGCTGCTGGGCGACAGTCTGGTGGCGGCGTTCGAATTCACGGCGGCGGCGGTGCATGAGGTGTTGCTGGAAACTCAGGCTTGCGCCAGTTATGAGCTGCAACTGGTGCGGGCGCAGGATCGGATCGCGCATCCGCGGGTGAAGTTCGAGGCTACTGCGATCAGCCTTTGAGAGCGCGTTGCCCCATTCGCGAGCAAGCTCGCTCCCACAGGTACAGTGTCAATCATGTGGGAGCGAGCTTGCTCGCGAAGGCTATAGCTCAGACAGCATCAATCCGAAGACTGATCAGGCGTCGCCCTTGATCTCCTGATAGCGCTTCTCCAGCTCCTGGCGAATCTGCCGACGCTGCTGCGCCTGCATATAACGACGCTTGTCTTCACTGTTCTGCGGTTGGAGCGGCGGTACGGGTGCCGGTTTGCGCTGGTCATCCACCGCGACCATGGTGAAGAAGCAGCTGTTGGTGTGGCGCACCGAGCGCTCGCGGATATTTTCGGTGACGACTTTGATGCCGACTTCCATCGAAGTGTTGCCGGTGTAGTTGACCGACGCAAGGAAGGTCACCAGTTCGCCGACATGGATCGGCTCGCGGAAAATCACCTGATCCACCGACAGGGTTACCACGTAGCGGCCGGCATAACGGCTCGCGCAGGCATAGGCCACTTCGTCGAGGTATTTGAGCAGGGTGCCGCCGTGAACATTGCCAGAGAAGTTGGCCATGTCGGGGGTCATCAGTACCGTCATCGACAGCTGGGCGTTTCCGGGTTCCATAACGTTCTCACGGATCAAGGCTGGTTGCTGGAAGCACCTCTGCGGGTGCCTGGTCGCTTTTCAAAAGCACCGTTATCGGGACGCCGGGCGACTGGTTGCCGTCACGCTGGTATCGATCTGTTTCCATATATTGCACCGCATTCCAGGCGGAAGTCGCGGTGTTACCCTGCAAAAGCCCGCCTCAAAGGCGATTCCCACACGAAAAGCGGATTTTTACCTAGCTCGTTCAGATGTTTCTGACGTCTGCGCGCGAGCCTCGTCATTCAAGGAGCCCACGCCATGCATGCCGTCAGTTTTATTCAGGACCTGGCAGTGATCATGCTGGTCGCAGGTGTGGTGACCGTGTTGTTCCACCGTTTCAAGCAGCCGGTGGTGCTTGGTTACATCGTCGCCGGTTTCATCATTGGCCCGCATACGCCGCCGTTCGGCCTGATCCACGACGAAGAAACCATCAAGACCCTCGCCGAACTCGGGGTGATTTTCCTGATGTTCTGTCTCGGCCTGGAGTTCAGCCTGCGCAAGCTGTTCAAGGTCGGCGCCACGGCGTTTATTGCGGCGTTCCTCGAAATCGTCCTGATGATCTGGATCGGTTATGAAATCGGCCGCTGGTTTGACTGGAACACCATGGATTCGCTGTTCCTCGGCGCTATCCTGGCGATCTCTTCGACCACCATCATCGTCAAGGCGCTCAACGATCTGAAGATGAAAAACGAGCGCTTTGCGCAGTTGATCTTCGGCGTGCTGATCGTCGAAGACATCCTCGGTATCGGCATCATTGCGCTGCTATCGAGCATCGCTGTCAGCGGCACGGTCAGCTCCGGCGAAGTGTTTTCCACGGTCGGCAAGCTGTCGCTGTTCATGATCGTCGCGCTGGTCATCGGCATCCTGTTGGTGCCGCGTCTGCTGGCTTACGTGGCCAAATTCGAAAGCAACGAGATGTTGCTGATCACCGTGCTCGGTCTGTGTTTCGGCTTCTGCCTGCTGGTGGTCAAACTCGAATACAGCATGGTCCTTGGCGCGTTCCTGATCGGCGCGATCATGGCCGAGTCGCGGCAATTGCTGAAGATCGAGCGGCTGATCGAACCGGTTCGCGATCTATTCAGCGCGATCTTCTTCGTTGCCATCGGCCTGATGCTCGACCCGATGATTCTTCTCGAATATGCGTGGCCGATTGCGGTGATCACCGTGGCCGTTGTCCTCGGCAAGATGTTGTCCTGCGGCCTCGGGGCCTTTATCGCCGGCAACGACGGACGTACCTCACTGCGGGTGGGGATGGGGCTGTCACAGATTGGCGAATTTTCCTTCATCATCGCCGCGCTGGGCATGACCTTGCAGGTCACCAGCAACTTCCTTTATCCAGTCGCTGTAGCTGTGTCGGTGATTACCACGCTGCTGACGCCGTATCTGATCCGAGCGGCTGATCCGTTGTCGATCAAGCTGTCTGCGGCGGTACCCAAGCCTCTTGGCCGTGTGCTGGGCATGTACGGCGAATGGCTGCGCAGCATCCAGCCGCAAGGTGAGGGCGCGATGCTGGCCTCCATCATTCGCAAGATCTTGCTGCAGGTCGGGGTCAATCTGGCACTGGTCATCGCAATCTTCTTCGCTGGCGCGTATTTCGCCGAACGCATCTCGCTGTGGTTGCAGGATTGGATCAGTGATCCGAGCTGGCAGAAGGCGTTGATCTGGGGCGGGGCGTTGCTGGTGTCGTTGCCGTTCCTGATTGCCGCTTACCGCAAGCTCAAGGCGCTGTCGATGCTGCTGGCGGAGATGGGGGTGAAGCCAGAGATGGCCGGGCGGCACACGCAGCGAGTGCGCCGGGTGATCTCCGAAGTGATCCCGATTCTCTCGCTGCTGGTGATTTTCCTGCTGTTGGCAGCCTTGTCGGCCAGTATCTTGCCGACCAACAAGTTGCTGATGCTGATCGCCGTGGTCGCTGCCGCCGTGGCGGCGCTGCTCTGGCGCTGGTTCATCCGCGTGCACACGCGGATGCAGGTGGCGCTGCTGGAAACCCTCGACAACCACAAGGAGTCGTCGGGGCATTGACTCGCCGGGGCGTTTGGCCAATCAGCTTTCCAGCCAGACGTCCCGCGCCCAGTGCCACACCGATTCCCAGGTTTCTTCGGCAATCAGCTCTTCTTCGGCCTGCCACAGCACCACCGTGCCGTCTTCTTCAACGCAGTAGTAGTCATCACCGTCCTGACAGATCGGGATCAGGCTGCGATCAACACCGACATCCCAGGCGTTGGCGGCGACATCCGGCAAGTAGGTGTGAGATTGCGGGTCGGTGACGGTCACCGGCTCGAGGCTGCCGTAAACCACATCGCTGACGGTCAGCAAAAACTCTTTGAAGACAAACGGAATGTCGATGAACAGTTGTTCTTCGATTTCGACCAGCAGATCTTCGTCAGGCAACTCCAAAGGAACCGGCACGGGTTCGTTGGCTTCACGCAGTTGTTCGATGATTTCTTCCACGTCCGGGATCCTCTTGCTTGAATGGCGCGGTTTATATGGGCCGGTTTATACAGTAGCTCGCTATAGATGCAACCGCGAAATAGAAAACCCCAGCCGAGGCTGGGGTTTTTATTACAGCAAGTGAAGCGCGCGGGGGGATCAGCCGTTCTGGCGGATACCGGCAACCAGCCAAGGCTGGTTCTCGCCCTGCGGGCGTTCCATGTTCCAGCTTTCGCTGAACACTTCGCCCTGGTCGAAGCGCGAGGTTTTCGACACACCGCTGAAGGTCAGGGTGGCGATGGTCTTGTCGGCACGGTCATCAACGCCGTCCAGCTGTACCTGGAGGTTGTCGATGTAGGTCGACTGGAAGCCGTCGCCCAGGTCCGCACGCTCACGCTTGAGGAACTCGAGCATTTGCGGGGTCACGAACTCGGCGATCTTGTCCATTTCATTGGCGTCCCAGTGCTGCTGCAGCGACTGGAAGTGGCTGCGTGCAGCTTCAAGGAAGTTCTGCTCGTTGAACCAGGCCGGCGCGTTGATCACCGGACGGGCGGCAGCAGGTGCAGCCGAACCACCGAAGATCGAACCCATGGCGGCAGGCTTCTGCTCGAACACTTCACGCTGCATCGGCGCACCGGCCGGAGCGAATTGCTCCTGCTGCTTGCGGCGACGCGCGGCGATGAAGCGGAAGATCACGAACGCGATCACGGCCATGATCAGGATGTCGAAGATCTGCATGCCCTGGAAGCCGCCGCCCATGAACATGGAAGCGAGCAGGCCACCGGCGGCGATACCGGCCAGAGGGCCGAGCCATTTCGAAGCACCGCCGGCCTTGGCGGCAGCGCCTGCGGCACCGGCAGCACCAGCGGTCGCTGCTGCGCCGCCGACACCTGGAGAAGAAGGAGCCATCTGGCTGGTCTGGTGCGTCGGCGCAGCGCCGGCGCTTTTGCCACCACCAAAGCGCTTGGCGTTGGCGTCGAGGCTCATCGTCAGGCCGATGCACAACGCCATGGCGATGCTAAGAAAACGTTTCATAAAGGGTATTCCCGTTTGTGGAGACACGCGCGCCATGTTGCACAGCTGAAGTGTTACTGGCTAGCGAGAGAGTGTTTCGGGCTTTTGCCTGACAGGTTGCGTTCAGCTTCGCGAGGCAATCAGCTTATGTACTTTTGTCTGTAGGAAAAGGAGATAGGTTCAGCGGGATTGTTGGTCAGAACGCCAAACCCTGTGGGAGCGAGCCTGCTCGCGAAAGCTGCACCGTGGTCTATCAGATCAACCGCGGTGATTTCATTCGCGAGCAGGCTCGCTCCCACAGAAAAGCGAAATCGGCGTCAGATCGCTTCCAGCTTGGCGTAACCGAGCATCAGCCACTTGCTGCCTTCGCTGAAGTTCACCTGCACCCGCGCCTGTGCGCCGGCACCTTCGAAGTTGAGGATCACGCCGTCGCCAAAGATCGAATGACGCACCGCCTGACCCAGGCTGAAACCCGTTTCCGGAATCTCGCTGCCGCTGAACAGGTTGCTGCCGCTCATCGACTGATTGCCGCCGAACGGTCGGCTGACGCTGTTCGACAGGCGCACTTCCTGAATCAGCCCCTTCGGCACTTCGCGGACGAAACGCGAAACCTTGTTGTAGGTTTCACTGCCGTACAGGCGTCGGGTTTCCGCATAGGTCATCACCAGATTCTGCATCGCCCGGGTAATGCCTACGTAAGCCAAGCGCCGCTCTTCTTCCAGACGTCCCGGCTCTTCCAGGCTCATCTTGTGCGGAAACAGGCCTTCTTCCATGCCCACGAGGAACACGTAAGGGAATTCCAGGCCTTTGGCGCTGTGCAGGGTCATCAACTGAATGCTGTCTTCGTGCTCGTCGGCCTGGGTGTCGCCGGCTTCCAGCGAAGCGTGGCCGAGGAATGCCGCCAGTGGCGTCAGTTCTTCGTCCTCTTCGGTGTTCTCGAAGTTGCGCGCAGCGCTGACCAGTTCCTCAAGGTTTTCTACCCGGGCCTGGCCTTTCTCGCCTTTTTCCGCCTCGTGATAAGCGATCAGACCGGATTGCTCGATGACGGTTTGCGTCATCAAATGCAGCGGCATTTCCATGCACTTGGCAGCGAGGTTCTCGATCAGTTCGATAAACGCACCGAGAGCCCCTGCCGCGCGTCCGGTCAGGCCTTTATTGGCGACCAGTTGACGCATCGCTTCCCACATCGACACATCGCTATGGCGGGCGTGCTCGCGGATCGCTTCAACGGTTTTTTCCCCAATACCACGGGCCGGAACGTTGATCACCCGTTCCAGCGCCGCATCGTTGCCGCGACCTTCCAGCAAACGCAGATACGCCATGGCGTTCTTGATTTCCGCACGTTCGAAGAAGCGCTGACCGCCATAGATGCGGTACGGAATACGCTCGCGCAGCAAGGCCTCTTCCAGAACGCGCGATTGGGCGTTGGAGCGGTACAGAATCGCGATATCGCTGCGAGCCAGGCCGGTTTTCAGCGCGCTTTCGATGCTTTCGACAACGTAGCGTGCTTCGTCATGTTCATTGAATGCGGCGTACAGATTGATCGCTTCGCCATCGCCGCCGTCGGTCCACAGCTCTTTGCCCAGACGCCCGGTGTTATTGGCGATCAAGGCGTTGGCAGCTTTGAGGATGCCGGCGGTGGAGCGGTAGTTCTGCTCCAGACGAATGGTCACCGAATCCGGGAAGTCCGAAGAGTACTGGTGAATGTTCTCGATTTTCGCGCCGCGCCAGCCGTAGATCGACTGGTCGTCGTCGCCGACCACCATCAGGCTGTCGCCGCCCTTGCCGAGCAGACGCAACCAGGCGTACTGCACGGCGTTGGTGTCCTGGAATTCGTCCACCAGAATATGCCGGAAGCGCTTCTGATAGTGCGCCAGCAGGCCGGGGTGATCGCGCCACAGATCGAGGGCACGCAGGAGCAATTCGGAGAAGTCGATGACGCCGGCACGCTGGCACGCCGCCTCGTAGGCTTCGTAAATGCCGCGCATGGTCGCCAGATACAAATCGCCGCTGGCTTGAATGTGTTGCGGACGCAGGCCTTCGTCTTTCTGACCGTTGATGAACCACTGCGCCTGACGGGCCGGCCAGCGTTGTTCGTCCAGACCCAGCTCGCGGATCACCCGCTTGACCAGCCGTTGCTGGTCGTCGCTGTCGAGAATCTGGAAGGTCTGGCTCAGCCCGGCTTCCTGCCAGTGCGCCCGCAACAAGCGGTGCGCCAGGCCGTGGAAGGTGCCGACCCACATGCCGGCCGGGTTGATCCCCAGCAACTGCTCGATGCGGTGACGCATCTCCGCAGCGGCCTTGTTGGTGAAGGTCACCGACAGAATGGAGTGGGGCGAGGCGTTTTCGACCTGGATCAACCAGGCGATACGGTGCACCAGCACTCGGGTTTTACCGGAGCCAGCACCGGCCAAGACCAACTGACGGCCAACGGGGGCTGCTACGGCCTGGCGTTGGGCATCGTTGAGGGAGTTCAGCAGAAGGGAGAGATCATCGCGCATCGGGGCATTCTAGGGTGCGCCGCAGGCCCGGGCAAACCGAGCTTTGCATTAGCCGATGAAAGTGCTGCGAATGACGACCGGTCGGTCACCCGCTGCAAGCGTCAGCCTGCCTCGCTCTGCGGGTTTCGTCGGCTTCGCGGGGGCGAAAAGTTTCGCTGAAAATATGACCTGGAGCAGTTTGGCAACCGGATCGGCTTGTGTATGCTCCGTCCACGTTTCGGGCGCACGCCCGCCTTATAAGAACAAGAACGTTGCCCATGACCCTCAGCTCCGAACTGTCGGGCCCCTCTGTGGAACCCCGGGTTATCCGCAAGCACTATGCCGTCGAAATGGCGGTGGAGCGCACGCGTCTGCTGTATCAGGGCTCGTTGTTGCCCACGCTGTTCATGTTGATCAATGGTCTGGTCTGCGCCGGTTTGCTCTGGAGCCCGCAGCGTTACTTCGTGGTCAGCGTCTGGCTGGTGTGGTTGTTGTCGCTGGTGGCGTTGCGGGTGATTCAGGTCGCCGCGTTCGATTCGGCGATCCCTGACCGTCAGGCGCAACCGATCTGGCGGCGGATGTTTCTGCTCGGCTCGACCATGACCGGCCTGACCCTCGCCGGCGCCGGCATCGCCCTGGTGCCCGCCGACAATTTCATGCAACAAGCCTGGGTGTTCGGCCTGATCGGCGCCGCGACTCTCTCGGCCAGCGTTGCCTATGCGGTGAGCCTGCCGGCGTTTCTGTCGTTTACCTTGCCCTGCCTGTTGCCGGCGATCGGTTATCTGTTCTGGGGCGGTGACGAGCAGGCGCGCGGTTGGGGCTGGCTCGGCCTGATCCTGCTCGGCTCGCTGAGCGTGGTCGCATGGCAGGTCAATCGGCTGATCGATCGCGGCTTGTTGCGGCGTTTCCAGAATCAGCATCTGATCGAACATCTGCAACAGACGCAGTCGCGCAGCGAGCGACTCAATCAGGAGTTGGCCAAAGAAATCGAACACCGGCGCTGCGCCGAAGGGAAGCTGCGCGAAGCTCAGGTCGAACTTGAGGACCGCGTCGCTCAGCGCAGCCTTGAACTGGACGCGGCCAATCAGGCCTTGAGCAAAAGCGAGGCACGGCTGGCGCTGGCGTTGAAGGCCAGTGAGCTGGGGCTGTGGGATTGGAACCTGCAAACCGACGAAGTCCACCACACGCAGATTCAGGAGCTGTTCGGCCTCGCTCCGGAATACGTCACGGCGCTTTTGCGCGACCTCAAGCCACGTTTGCATCCCGACGATGTACCGACGCTGAAGTACGCGTTGATCGAGCACTTGAAGGGACGCACCGAGGATTATCAAATCGAATACCGCGTGCGTCACAGCGATGGTCATTGGGTGTGGATCGAAGACCGTGGCCGCGCCGTAGAGCGCAGTGACAGCGGCCGGGTGATTCGCATGGTCGGCACCCGCCGCGACATCAGTGCCAGCAAAAGCCTCGAAGAACAGCAACGCCTGGCGGCGACGGTGTTCGAAGCGGCCAGCGAAGGCATCGTCATTCTCGACCCGAATTACGCGCTGATCGCGATCAATCAGGCATTCAGCCGGGTCACTGGTTACGACATCGACGACATGCTCGGGCGCAATGTCGTCGAACTGCCGTGCAGCCGTGATGCCCGTCGTCACTATGTTGCGATCCGCCATGCACTTGAGGAGCACGGCAATTGGCAGGGTGAACTGGTTGAGACGCGCAAGAACGGCGAGCTGTACCCGCAGTGGTTGCAATTGAATGTGGTGCGCGATAGTCGGGGAAATGTCAGTCATATCGTGGGCTTCTTCGCCGATCTGTCAGCGCGTCGCGAATCCGAAGAGCGAATGCGTTATCTGACCCATTACGACGAGTTGACCGGGCTGGCCAACCGTTCGTTGTTCCGCGAGCGTTTGCATGAAGCGCATCAGCGTTCGCGCCAGGGCCGGCGCAGTCTGGCATTGCTGCACATCAATCTGGATCGCTTCAAATTGCTCAATGACAGCCTCGGCCATGAAGTTGCCGACCAGTTGTTGCAGAAAATCGCGCGTCGGTTGGTCAATGCCTTGCCGGAGGCCGACACCATTGCGCGGTTGTCTGGTGATGAGTTCGCGGTGCTGTTCGATGCCTATGGCAACCTGTCGAGTCTTGCCCGTGTCGCCACGCGACTGTCGAGCAAGCTGCGCCTGCCGCTGACCGTGGAAGGCCATGAACTGGTGGTCAGCGCGTCGATGGGCATCAGCATGTTGCCGGACAACGCCCGGGAAATCTCCGCACTGGTCAGCCAGTCGAACATGGCCATGCAACATGCCAAGCACTTGGGCGGGAACAATTTCCAGTTCTACACCGACAGCCTGCAGGCCAGCACCCTTGAGCGCTTGCAGCTGGAAAACCGGTTGCGCAAAGCCATCGAAGACAAACAGCTGAAAGTGTTCTATCAACCGAAGCTGTGCCTGGAGACCGGACGGCTGAATGCGGCGGAAGCGCTGGTACGTTGGGATCATCCGACCATGGGCCGGGTGCCGCCGGGGGATTTCATCGGGCTGGCCGAGGAAACCGGTCTGATCGGGCCGATCGGCGAATTCGTCCTGCGTCAGGCGTGCTGGCAGGCCTGCGAGTGGCAGCGCCAGGGCCTGGAGCCGATCCGTGTTTCGGTGAACCTGTCGGTGCATCAACTGCGTCAGGGCAAACTGGTCAGTCTGGTGCGGCAGGTACTGGAGGAAACCGGGCTGGCGCCGCACTACCTCGAACTGGAGCTGACCGAAAGCCAGTTGCTCGACAGCGTCGAACACATCATCGCGACCTTCCAGCAACTGCGTGATCTGGGGGTGAAGCTGGCCATCGACGACTTTGGCACCGGTTATTCGTCGTTGAGTTACCTCAAGCGCATACCGGTGGATTACGTGAAAATCGATCAGGCGTTCATTCGCGGGTTGGGTGAGGGCAGTGAAGATGCGGCGATTACCCGCGCGATCATCGCCATGGCGCATGGGTTGTCATTGAAGGTGGTCGCTGAAGGCGTAGAGCGGCAAGAGCAACTGGAATTTTTGCGGGCCGAGCGTTGCGATGAAGTGCAGGGTTATCTGATCAGCCGGCCGGTAGAGGCGGGCGGTCTGGCCGGGCTTTTGCGCGGACAGGAGAAACCGGTTTAAGGGCTACATGCACCTTATCGCGCCTGATACGGGGACATGGAGTTACGCATTGAGCAGGCAAAAAGCCAATTCATGTAGTATAACTACAAGCGTGCTACATCCCTGCCCATAAGAAGAGTCCAGCCCCTTGAATCTGCTGCAACACATTGCCCAGTCACGTCACCTGTTACGCAAGTCGGAGCTCAAGGTCGCCGACCACGTGCTGCTTGACCCTGCGGCGGTGATGCACAGTTCCATGGCCGACCTGGCCCACAGCGTCGGCATCAGTGAGCCGACCATCGTGCGCTTCTGTCGCGCCATCGGTTGTTCCGGTTTTCAGGATCTCAAACTCAAACTGGCGCAAAGCCTGGCCGCCGGTGCCAGCTTCGGCCAGTTCGCGATCCATGAAGACGACTCGGTTGCCGATTACAGCCTGAAGATTTTCGACACCACCTTGCACACTTTGATGGAGGTTCGCGAGAAGCTCGACCCGATCGAGTTGCAGCGTGCGGTGACGCTGATGTCGCAGGCGCAGCGGGTCGAGTTCTACGGCTTCGGCGCGTCGGGCGCGGTGGCGGCGGATGCACAGCACAAGTTCTTCCGTCTGTTGCTGACCGCGGCGGCGTATTCCGATCCGCACATGCAGGCGATGTCGGCGGTGACGTTGAAACCGACCGACGTGGCGATCTGCATTTCCCAGTCGGGGCGCTCCAAGGATCTGCTGATCACCGCCAATCTGGTGCGCGAGAGTGGGGCTTCGCTGATTACCCTGTGCCCGAGCCAGACACCGTTGGCCGAGCTGTCGACGGTCAATCTGGCGATCGATGTGCATGAGGATACGGAAATCTACACGCCGCTGACTTCGCGCATTGCGCACCTTGTGGTGATCGATGTGCTGGCGATGGGCGTGGCCATGGCGCGCGGGCCGAGTCTGGTCAATCACCTCAAGAGCGTGAAGCGCAGTTTGCGTAGCTTGCGCTTGTCGCCCAAGGCCGCCAAGGCGCTGGATGACTGAAGCCATCTAAGGTCGTTCCGACCGTGATCGCGAGCAGGCTCGCTCCCACAGGGGATCTCCGGTGTACATAAATTCTGTGTCATACCGAGATCAAATGTGGGAGCGAGCCTGCTCGCGAAGGCGTCCTCAAAAACACCACATCCCTGCGTAAGTTTCATCGCACTGTCATCCCCGTGCAGCCAAACCGTCATCCCTCCCGCCTATCGTAAAACTCCCGTAATCGCCTTGGGAGACTCGAAATGGCTCAGCCCTACGAAGAACGCAACAGCGCCGCGAAAACCCGTCGTCAGCAGGAAGACCAGCGCCGCATGGAATTCCGTCGCGCTATCGAAGATCGCTTCGAACTCCGTCAGCTTCAAGCCGAAATCGGCGACTTTCCCGAGATCACTCACTGGCAGGCGGCACCCGCAGCTTCCCGTCGAAACGCTCAACCAGCGCGCTGATCTGCACCCGTTCGCTGCGGATAAACGCCAGGAAGGCGTGCGCCACCGGTGACAAGCGTTTGGCTTTCGCTTGCACCAGACACCAGCTACGGAATAGCGGCAATTCCTCGACCGGCAGCTCGACGAGTCCGCCGGTCGCCAGCTCCAGGTTCAGGGCGTGGCGCGTCAACAGCGCCAGGCCCAGACCCGCTTGCACACACTCGCGCTGCGCTTCAGCCGAGGCCACTTCCTGAGTTTGGGTGAAGTGCACGCGCTTCTCTTTGAAATACTCTTCACACGCCAGTCGCGTACCCGAGCCGGGCTCGCGGATCAGCAGTGTGTAGGGTTCCAGATCCTGTAACCGCAACGGGCCCATGTGTGCCAACGGATGATCCGGACGCGCCACGGCAACAATCGGGTTGTTGAGAAATGGCAGGAATTCCAGGCCCATGTCCTGTGGCACCATCGACATGATTACCAAGTCATCGCGGTTATCGGAAAGTCGGCGGATCACTTGGCCACGGTTGACCACGGTCAGTTGCAGATTCACTTCCGGATGCTGGCGCTTGAACGCGGCGAAAAGGTGCGGGACGAAGTATTTGGCGCTCGATTCGACTGCCAGTTTCAACTGACCTTGCAGCGAGCCCTGCATGTCCGACAGCTGCATATCGAGGTTTTCCAGGCGCCCGAAAATGTCTCGACTGGCACGCTGCAAGGCTTCAGCGGCTTCGGTCATGTAGAGTTTTTTGCCGACATAATCGAATAATGGTTGGCCAATCAGCTCTTCAAGCTGACGAATCTGTAGGCTGACGGCCGGTTGTGTGAGGGACATTTCCTCGGCTGCACGGCTGTAGGAGCGCAAATCACACACTTCGTTGAAGATCTGCAATTGACGCAATGTCATACGCATCAAGGACTTACGCATTTTAAAGGCTCTGACGGCGGGCTGATGTTTCAACTATAAGTCTTTACTTATGCCTGACCCAATTTTTATTCATTTTTGTTAATCCCTCATGAGCGCTAGTGTGGACCTGCGACTAAATTGAAACATTTGGTCACGCGTCGACCTGGGTCTAGCAGGTCGTGGTGCCACCGGCTCAAGGGAACCTCCAAGTGATAACAAAGATCCTGATCGCCAACCGTGGTGAGATTGCCGTACGAATCGTGCGAGCCTGCGCCGAAATGGGCATTCGCTCGGTTGCGATTTTTTCCGACGCCGACCGCCATGCGCTGCATGTGAAGCGTGCGGACGAGGCCCACAGCATCGGTGCCGAGCCACTGGCCGGTTACCTGAATCCGCGCAAGCTGGTGAACCTCGCCGTCGAAACCGGCTGCGATGCACTGCACCCCGGTTACGGCTTCCTCTCGGAAAACGCTGAGCTGGCTGATATCTGCGCCGAGCGCGGGATCAAATTCATTGGCCCGTCGGCGGAAGTCATTCGCCGCATGGGCGACAAGACCGAAGCGCGCCGCAGCATGATCAAGGCGGGCGTCCCGGTGACGCCGGGCACCGAAGGCAACGTTGCCGACATCGAAGAAGCCTTGGCCGAGGGCGACCGCATCGGTTACCCGGTCATGCTCAAGGCCACCTCCGGTGGTGGCGGTCGTGGCATCCGTCGCTGCAACAGCCGCGAAGAACTGGAACAGAATTTCCCTCGGGTGATTTCCGAAGCGACCAAGGCGTTCGGTTCTGCCGAAGTGTTCCTGGAAAAATGCATCGTTAACCCCAAGCACATCGAAGCGCAAATCCTCGGCGACAGCTTCGGCAACGTCGTGCACCTGTTCGAGCGTGACTGCTCGATCCAGCGTCGCAACCAGAAGCTCATCGAAATCGCTCCGAGTCCGCAGTTGACCCCGGAACAGCGTGCCTACATCGGCGACCTGTCGGTGCGTGCGGCCAAGGCGGTGGGTTACGAGAATGCCGGGACCGTGGAGTTCCTGCTCGCCGAAGGCGAGGTGTACTTCATGGAGATGAACACCCGGGTGCAGGTGGAACACACCATCACCGAAGAAATCACCGGGATCGACATCGTCCGCGAGCAGATCCGCATCGCCTCAGGCCTGCCGCTGTCGGTGAAGCAGGAGGACATTCAGCACCGTGGTTTCGCGTTGCAGTTCCGCATCAACGCCGAAGACCCGAAGAACAACTTCCTGCCGAGCTTCGGCAAGATCACCCGTTACTACGCCCCCGGCGGTCCAGGTGTGCGCACCGACACGGCGATCTACACCGGCTACACCATTCCGCCGTTCTACGACTCGATGTGCCTGAAACTGGTGGTCTGGGCACTGACCTGGGAAGAGGCGATGGATCGTGGCCTGCGTGCGCTGGACGACATGCGTCTGCAAGGCGTGAAAACCACCGCTGCCTATTACCAGGAAATCCTGCGCAACCCGGAATTCCGTAGCGGTCAGTTCAATACCAGCTTCGTTGAAAGCCACCCTGAACTGACCAACTACTCGATCAAGCGCAAACCCGAAGAGCTGGCCCTGGCCATCGCCGCCGCCATCGCCGCCCACGCAGGCCTGTGAGGAATACAACAATGTCCAAGACCCCAGTTTCTAAAAAAATACATGTCACCGATACCATCCTGCGCGACGCTCACCAATCGCTGCTCGCCACCCGCATGCGCACCGAAGACATGCTGCCGATCTGCGACAAACTCGACAAAGTCGGCTACTGGTCGCTGGAATGCTGGGGCGGCGCGACCTTCGACGCCTGTGTACGCTTTCTGAAAGAAGACCCGTGGGAGCGTCTGCGCCAACTGCGCGCGGCACTGCCTAACACCCGCCTGCAAATGCTCCTGCGCGGGCAGAACCTGCTGGGCTACCGCCACTACAGCGACGACGTGGTCAAAGCCTTCGTCGCTAAAGCTGCAGTAAACGGCATCGACGTGTTCCGCATCTTCGACGCGATGAACGACGTGCGTAACCTGCGCGTGGCCATCGAAGCGGTGAAAGCGGCCGGCAAACATGCCCAAGGCACCATCGCTTACACCACCAGCCCGGTGCACACCATTGACGCGTTCGTCACCCAGGCCAAACAAATGGAAGCCATGGGTTGCGATTCGGTGGCGATCAAGGACATGGCCGGTCTGCTGACTCCGTACGCTACCGGTGAGCTGGTTCGTGCATTGAAAGCCGAGCAGTCGCTGCCGGTGTTCATCCATTCCCACGACACGGCTGGTCTGGCGACCATGTGCCAGCTCAAGGCAATCGAAAACGGCGCCGACCACATCGACACCGCGATCTCCAGCTTCGCTTCGGGTACCAGCCATCCCGGTACCGAGTCGATGGTCGCGGCACTCAAAGGCACCGAGTTCGACACCGGTCTGAACCTTGAGCTGCTGCAAGAGATCGGTCTGTACTTCTACGCCGTGCGCAAGAAGTACCACCAGTTTGAAAGCGAATTCACCGCCGTCGACACCCGCGTGCAAGTCAACCAGGTGCCGGGCGGAATGATCTCCAACCTCGCCAACCAGTTGAAAGAGCAGGGCGCCCTCAACCGTATGGCTGAAGTGCTCGCGGAAATCCCGCGGGTGCGTGAAGACCTCGGCTTCCCGCCGCTGGTGACCCCGACATCGCAGATCGTCGGCACCCAGGCGTTCTTCAACGTGCTGGCCGGCGAGCGCTACAAGACCATCACCAACGAAGTGAAGCTGTACCTGCAAGGCGGCTACGGCAAGGCGCCGGGTGTGGTCAACGAGAAACTGCGTCGCCAGGCCATCGGCAGCGAAGAAGTCATCGACGTGCGTCCGGCCGATCTGCTCAAGCCGGAAATGACCAAGCTGCGTGCCGACATTGGCGCACTGGCCAAGTCTGAAGAAGACGTGCTGACCTTCGCCATGTTCCCGGACATCGGCCGCAAGTTCCTCGAAGAGCGTGCCGCCGGCACCCTGACCCCGGAAGTGCTGCTGCCGATTCCAGAGGCGGGCAGCGTTGCTTCGGCGGGCGGTGAAGGCGTGCCGACCGAGTTCGTCATCGACGTCCACGGCGAAACCTACCGCGTCGACATCACCGGTGTCGGTGTGAAGGCGGAAGGCAAGCGTCACTTCTATCTGTCTATCGATGGCATGCCGGAAGAAGTGGTGTTCGAGCCACTCAACGAGTTCGTCAGCGGTGGCAGCAGCAAGCGCAAGCAGGCGTCGGCACCGGGCCACGTCAGCACCACCATGCCGGGCAACATCGTCGATGTGCTGGTCAAGGAGGGCGACACCGTCAAGGCCGGCCAGGCTGTGCTGATCACCGAAGCGATGAAGATGGAAACCGAAGTCCAGGCAGCGATTGCCGGCAAGGTCACGGCGATTCATGTGGCCAAGGGTGATCGGGTCAATCCGGGTGAAATCCTGATCGAGATCGAGGGCTGAGATAACCGCCGCGATCCAACGCTTTAAACCTCGGGGGGGCATGTGCTCCCCTTTTTTTATGCGGAATTTGTCTGCATCACATGAGGCTTATGTGGGAGCGAGCCTGCTCGCGAAGAGGAGTGTCAGTCGATATTTATTCAACCGACAGATCGCATTCGCGAGCAGGCTCGCTCCCACAGTGACGATGTTCAATCCGTCAGAACGCCATGCGCCATTGACCCATCAGGCCGTGAGTCCGGCTGTCCGTGGCCATTTCACCGGTCAGACCAACGCCGACCGTGTGGTTGGCAGACAGCCCGAGATCAAGGCCGGCATCCACGGACAGGCTGTTTCGATCCAGTGCTGCACCGGCAATTTCAAAGCGTTTGCCACCCTTGACCAGTTGCTGGCGGGTGTCGCTTTCGATCTCGCCAAAGGTGTGCTTCCAGCCCGCACTGAATCGCGGCGTCAGTGTCATGCCGTTATCCAGCCGATTGATTTTCGCCGTGCGCAGGCCAAAGGTACTGCTGAGGTTGTCGCGGGTTTGCCCGAAGACTTTCAGCGCCGCGTCCCCGCCTTTTTCGCTGTAGCTGTCGCGCTGATAGCGCTGATAACCGACGCTGGCGAATGGCTCGAGCGTCGCGTTGTGCCGGCCAATGTTGACCGCCAGTTCGGCAAAGGCTTGCTGAGTGTTGGCGTCATAGTTGCCCTTGAGGCGATCGCTGAAGCCGTTGAAGGCCACGCGACGTTTGCTGTCGCCGTCATGACTGGCATAGGTTGCTCCGAGACGCAGTGAGAACGGTCCGTCCTGACGCACGGCGTAGGCACCGAGATGCCAGCTGTCAAGGTCGCCATCGTAGTGTCGGGCGTCGAGTCTGGTCTGCGCCTTACCGCCGACCAGGCCGACATGCCATTGCTCATCCAGCCGCCAGTCGGCGCCCATGACCAGGCCTTGGGTGGCGTGTTTGAGGGTGGTGTCGAAGTCGCGGTCGACCTTGCCGCCATGGCCGATCGCCTGAATCCACACCCGACCGGAATCGGCGCCGCCAGCCGCCTGACGTGGTGAGTTGCCGGAACCGTAGGCAGAGCCGTAACGGCTGTTCAATTGCTGCATGGCCGAGAGCATGCTTGCGCTCACCGGAGTGATGCTGCTCAGCGTGGCTTTGGCGAGGTTGGCGTTACTGCTGGCGGCAAGTTGTTCGATGGCGACAGGGGCGGTGGTTTTGTCGCTGGTCAACAACGCCGCGACGGCGAGGTTCGAGGGCTTTGTTGCTTGAGGTGATGTCGGCGGGGCGGCAGCGTTAGTGCGTTTCACCTCTGTTGTTGCGCGCACCATCGGTTCGACAATACTGTTGGCGACTGAACGTCCATTGCGGGTCTTTGCAAGGTCTGCGAGCGCAACTGCACTGCGGGTGTAGTTCAGGTTCACCCGTTGTTCTTCATAGGACAGCGTCGGAGTCATATAGGCGAGGTTGGTAGTGACCTTGCCGAATTCTCCTTCAATGGCGTCGGCGGTCAGAATCAAGTGTTGGGTGTTGTCCGCGTAGTTCCCGGGCACACCGTGAACCTGGACCTGAGCGCCTCCCAAAATTGCGGTACCTTTGACGACAACGGGGTCTGCTCCACCATCGGTAGAAACGCCATAGGAAAATATTGCGTCTTCAGCGAACTCCAGATCACCCTGAATTCGGGGCGCTCCATGCGGCCTGGTTGCCGCCAGCGATCCGCCGACGTACAAGTTGGCAACATCGCCGGAACCACCGAACACCGCACCTTTGTTTACGGTAACTCCGCCAATCGAGCCGTAGTTGATCAGTCCCGCGCCGGACTTGACGTCTGCATCACCGACAAACTCATGGCTGAGCGTCCATAGGCCGCGGGCGACACGCAGACTCGAAAAATTGCGCGTCTCACCGATCTCGCCGCCCTCGGTTCCGTTGAGTTGCAAGCCATTGATGCCGGTGCCACCGTCCAGGCGCCCACTCCAGCGAGCACCGTTATTGATCACCAGTAAATCGTCTCCTTCGCCCAGTTGCACGGACACACCATCGACGCTCTCAACGGGATGGGAAAGAAACGAAACTGCCGTTGTGTAGGCATACATGTCCCGATCAAAAGGATCGAGCAGGTCAAACTCGTCGTCATCTCTTTCCACCATGACGACCTCGGGAAACTCCAGATCCGCGTAAAAAGCATCGTCAAAGTTCACCGTTGCGACGGGCTTTCTCAAGTTTCTGAGGAACGGCGAAGTATGTTCGAGCGGGCCGATAAATTCCTCGACCGCAAAGAGGTCTTCGATCGGTTCCATCACGTCATCTGGAACGGCGGGGGCCGGCGCCTTGGGGGTGCGCGCTTTTTTTCGCGGCTTGCTGTCTTCTGTTTCTGCGGCGACGGGTGATTCGGGTTGCTGCGCTATCGAGGTTTCTACGCAGCCGATTGCCAGTGCAATCGCCAAAGCCAGATGTTTCGGTTTGCAGGTGTGTTGAAAGGGCATTGAGTCGAGCCTCTATTAGCAGGAGACCCAACTCTATTGATGCCCAAAAAATCCGATGTCGGCTGCTTCCCGCAGGCTTGCAGGCGACATCGGATCGTTTTGTAGAAAATGACCGCGAGATCCTCAACCAGGATTTTTACTCGGTTGCAGCGGTCCTTTTTCCTACAACCATTCGAGACCCCGCCGTCTGTTCAACCTCAAAAACTCATCTGCCACTGGCCGATCAGCCCGTGATTGCGACTGTTGCTGCCGATCTCACCGCTGTATCCCAGACCCAATGTATGCCGCGCCGAGATCCCCACATCCAGCCCGGTCTCCAGCACCAGGCTGTCACGGTCCAGCGAGCTGCCATCGACACTGAACGCCGTGCCACCGGTTATAAAGGCCTGACGAGTCGAGCTGCTGACATCGCCGTAGGTGTGTTTCCAGCCGACAGCCATGCGCGGGGTCACGCTCATGCCGTTGTCGAGGCTGCTCAAGTGCGCCAGGCGCAGGCCGAAGGTGCTGCTGAAGTTGTCCTGGGTCTGGCTGTCGACTTGCAGCGCGGCGGCGCCACCTTTTTCCTGATAGCTGTCGCGGTGGTAGCGCTGGTAGCCAAGGCTGGCGAACGGCTCGGCGCTGAGGCGACCGCTGCCCATGGCGTAGCCAAGTTCGGCGAAGGCTTGCTGACTGTCGGCGTCGTAATCGCCTTTTGGGCGGTCGCTGAAACCGTTGAAGGCGATGGTGCGTTTGCTTTCGCCCTGATGGCCGCTGTACGCCGCGCCGAGACGCAGCGAAATCGGGCCGTTTTGATGCAGCGCGTAGACGCCGGCGTGCCAGCTCTCGACATTGCCGTCGACGCCGGTCGCGTCCAGATCGGTTTTCGAATAGCCGCCCAGTACGCCCAGGCGCCATGCCGGATTCAGTGACCAGTCGGCGCCCAGCACGCTGCCCTTGGTGCGTTGTTCGAGACCACTGCTGCCGTGCTCGCCATCGAGTTTGCCGTAGCCGCCGATGCCCTGCAGCCAGAGTCGGCCGCGTGCGTTCGGGTCATTCAGGTTGCGTGCTTCGGACGGCACGCCATTGGCTGCCAGCACGGGTGTGTCGCGTTGATCGAGGCCGACCATCAAGCCCGGGGTGCCGCCCATTTGCTGCATGGCCGAGAGCATGCTGCTGCCGACCTGACTGCTGGCGCCGAGAGTGGCGCTGGTCAGGTTGGCGTTGCTGGCGCCGGCCAGTTGCTCGATTGCCGCGCCAGCGCTGCTTTGGCTGGTATTGAGCAGGGCGTTGTACAACGCATTGTTTTTACCGATCGAGGCGAGGCTGTTGGCGGCGTTGCTGCCGTTGCCGGTCGTGGCGAACTCATTGAACGCCACGTCATTGCGCGTGTAGGTCAGGTCGACCTGGGTTGGCGTGTAGGCGAGGGTCGGCGTCAGGAACGCATAGTCGCTGCTGACCTTGCCGAAAGTGCCGTTGACCTGCGCTGCTTGCAGCACGGTGTAGTGGCTCTGCCATGGATAGGTGCCGCTGCCGGGATTCACCGCGAGGGTTGCGCCGTTGAGATTGGCGATGCCGCCAACCTGCACCGGCGCGCTGCTGCCGTCGGCGTTGACGCCGTAGGCGAGGGTGGCGGCGCTGCCCATGTTCAAGTCGTGAACGATGGTGGCGCGGCCGAGTCCGGTGTCCGTGCGCAGCGTGCCGTTGACGTTGAGATTGCCCACCGAACCGCCCCCCGCATACACACCGCCGGCGTCGACGGTCAGGTTGCCGGCGATACTGCCTTGGTTGATCAGTGTGGCACCGTTGCGCACCGCGCCGCCGTCGCTGAAATCATCCTGACCGGACAGCCTCCAGACGCCTTGCTTGACCTCCAGCCATTCGAAGTTGCGACTGGCGCCGAAGCTGCCACCGGCCGCGTCATCCATCACCACTCGGTCGTAACCGCTGCCACCCTCGACCACGCCGACAAAGCGACTGCCGTTGCGCAAGGTCAGGCTGTCGTTGCCGCCGCCCAGATCCAGTGCCAGGCCATTGCTGCCGCTGATCGTGCCGCCATTGATGACGTTGTCGGCGAACTCGCCGACGAACTTCACGCCGAAACCGTTGAGGCCTTGAATGGTGCCGAAGTTTTCCAGCGTGGTCGCCGCCAGACCCGAGCCGCCGCTGCCATCGTCGACCAGAATGGCGCTGTCGGCACCGCTGATCAGTGCACTACTGGCGTTGAGAATGTAACCACCACCCAGCGCGATACCTTCGCTGCCGTTGGCGAAACCGCCTTTGTCCACACCGCCCGCACCGACGCCCTGAATGGTCCCGTAGTTTTCGATGTGGGCGATCTTGTCGATGTCCACGCCGTCGCCGTCACCGTTCGCTTGCAAGCCTGAGTAAGCCCCGGTGATGGTACCGTGGTTAATCACCGTGCCATCGCCGTCGGAACCGAAGCCGGAGCCGTTGCGGCCGGTGATCTGCCCGTAGTTGATCAGCGTCGCGCCAAGATCGGTGGTGATGCCGTGCCGGCCACCGGAAATCACTCCGTAGTTGGTCACGCTGACGCCGCTCGCCGAGTCGATATCGATGCCATCGAACTTCTCGTCGGCATTGTGCGAATCGCCGGTGGAAATCTCGCCGTAGTTGGTAATGGTCGCGTTGGCGCCGGTCTTCATGCCGTCGCTGGCGTCGCCGCGTATCAGCCCGCCGGCGCGGTTGATGATGGTGGTTTTCACACCGTCACTGCGCAGCGCATCCAGATCCAGCCCCTGGCCGGTGGTGGAGCGAATCACGCCATTGTTGTCGATCAACAGGCTGCCGCTGACGAAGTTGCTGTCGATACGCAACGCGTCGTTGGCACCGAGAATCTGCCCGCCGCTGCGGTTATAGATTGTGTAGTTGCGCGCCTGGGTCAGGTCACCGCTGCTGTCGATGGCCCGGCCACCGCTGGACACGATTTTGCCGGCGTTATCGATCACCACACCGGCACCACTGGTCTTGTCTTTCAGGCTCACGGCCTTGCCGCTGTTGGTGATGCTGCCCGGCGCGGAGATCGTCAACGTGTCGCTGCCACCCAGCGTTTGTGCTGCCGTGGTGGCGGTGTCGATCTGCACGGTTTTGCCGTGGGCTGCCGTGGCTGCGATCAACAGGGCGATGGCGAGAGACAGACGCTGGGGCGGGAACGGCATGGTCGGACGGCCTTTTTGTTATAAGCGGGCCGTCCTGTATAGCGAAGGGTTTTTACAGAATGATGTCGGTGGCTGATCTGCATTATTTTGCGTTCAGAGCTTGATGATCAGGGGCTTGTCTGCATTTTGTTGCAGATTTAGGCGCTCTGTTGGACTTGAAATGCACTATATTGCATCTAACAGTAAAAAAAGCTCTGCTGAAATGCATTTAAATGCAGGTGGGAAAGCATGTACGACCTGACCTTACAGATATTCACGGCGGGTAAATGGCAGGACGCGATGATTCTGAGTTTCGACGATCCTGAAAAGGGTTTCGAGAGTCGCTGCAGTTTTGGCTACGAAACGGTCTACCTTGCTGAAAATATTGAAGCCATAGGTTCTCCGTTTTCCAAGGCCGTGAGTGCACTGTATCCACTGGATTGGGAGGGTCGCCGTTCCAAAACGCCGGCATTCGTGCACGACATTGCCCCCGCAGGGGCAGCCAAACGCTTTTTGCTTGCGCGTCTAGGTCAAGAAAAACCGGCGAACATCAGCGTCGATTTATATCTGCTCGGTCGCAGCACGCCAGCCCCCATTGGCAATATGCGCATAAAAGAGTCGGCCGAGGTGATTGATGAGCGCAAGCCAATCGGATTCAAGCGTGAGGATGTCATCCAGCGTGACAACCGCTTTCTTGAGTATGCCTATGAGCTGGGTGCGGCAATCGGTGGAGCTACCGGCGCGGGTGGTGAAGCGCCGAAGCTTTTATTGGCCGAGAACAAGGCTGGTCTCCTGTATCCCGATGCCGTATTGGATGACAACAAAGTCAGACAGCACTGGTTTGTGAAATTTGCCAGAAACAGAGGCGGTCTGACCGATCAAGACATCCTGCGAAGCGAATTCCATTACTACAAGGCGCTTCAGAAGCTCGGCATTGAAACAATCGCGGCCGAAGGCTTGGCACTGGAAGAAGCGAACAAACCAAGTTTGTGGATGCAGCGTTTTGATCGCAAGGTGAGCAACGGCGAGGTAAGTCGCTTGGCTGTTGAATCGATTTACTCGTTGGCTCAAGTGACGACGCCGGGAAGTGCGATGAACCATATGGAGGTCATCCACATGCTCGCCGGGCTCTGGCGCAGAGCAGGGCAGGCCAGCCAGATACCCGCTCTTGTGACGGACTACTTACGCCGGGATCTGATCAACAAAATCCTTGGTAACTCGGATAACCATGGTCGTAACACCGCGATCATTCGTCAGGCAAACAACTTTCGCCTGGCGCCGATTTATGACCTGGCGCCTATGGTCATGGATGACGAGGGTGTGACCCGTACGACCAAGTGGCCAAGAGATCTGGAGCGAGCGGGAGACGTCGATTGGCGTGGAGTTTGCCGCGCATTGGCGGACATTGCTGAACCGGATGACCCATTGGCAGCGCTATGTGATGCGCCGGCTCTTTTCGAACGATTGCGCGAAGATGCCCAACGTCTGGCGGCGCTGCCAGACATATTGACGGCCAGTGGTTTGCCCGACAGAACCATGAATCACCCAGGCATTCATCTGAGAAATCTGGAGCAACGCTTGAAAGAGTGGGATCTGCAATGAGCATGACGGTAGCTGAGCGCACGGTGCTCATCGAAAGCATTCAAGAGGCGCTGGCCCAAGGGACGCTGGAGATCGGTGAAGCCGTTCGCCGTTTGCGCGTGGAAGTGACCGGTCTGCATCAGACCCAGTTTGCGAAGATGTGCAAAATTTCGGTGCGCACGCTGGTGCATATCGAACACGGCGAGGGTAACCAGACACTTAAATCGTTGAATGCAGTGTTTCGTCCGTTTGGCCTGAAAATGGGCGTTGTGCGGGTACGCCGAGAGCCCCAATAAAACCCGACGCAGCCCGCAAGGTGCCGATCCCCCTAGCTCCGCCGCACGTAAGCCTTGCCGTAATGCCGCTCCATGCGCGCCTGAATCAACTCCAGTCCAATCGACATCAGCCAGTAAATGATCGCTGCCGTCGTCAGCATTTCGATGTAGCGGTAGCTTGAGCGCCCGTATGACTGCGCGAGAAACATCACTTCCCAGACGCCCATCACCGAAATCAGCGACGAGTCCTTGAGCATCGAGATGAACTGGTTGGTCGTGGGCGGGATGATTGTGCGCATGGCTTGCGGCAGGGTGATGCGCCAGAAAATCACTGTCTCGCGCATCCCCAAGGCCAGCGAAGCTTCGCGCTGGCCGTGGTCGACTCCTAGGATTCCGGCGCGGAAGATTTCGCTGAGATAGGCGCCGTAGTTCAGTGACAGGGCAATGATGCCCGCGACGATGGCGCCAGGCACGATGCCCAGTTGCGGCAAGCCCAGGTAGATCAGCAGGATCTGGATGAGCAGTGGCGTGCCGCGAAAGAACGAGGTGTAAAAACTGGCGATGCCGAACGCCACGGCGCTTTTCGACAGGCGCGCCAATGCCGTGATGAAGCCCAACAGGGACGAAGCGACAATCGAGCACACACAGAGAAAAAGCGTCAGCGCGGCACCTTGCAGAAAACCGTTGGGCGCCAGGTGCAAGCCGACCAGATTGGGCAGTTTGTCGAGGATGATCGAGAACTTCAGGTCGAAGCTCAGGAAGAACCCGGCGAACAGGCAGAACAGCGCCGCCCATGTCAGGTACAGCCGTGTACGAAAACCGAACAAGCGTTGCAGGCGTGATTCAGCCACCGGTTGCGGTGGCTGTGGCGGTGTCGGGAAAGAAGTCATTGGCTGATATCGGCGCCGATCCATTTTTGCGACAGCTTGCTCAGGGTGCCGTCCTGCTTCAGTTGCGCGAAGACTTCACGCACCTTGGCGTCCCATTGCGCATCACCCTTTTCGATAGCCACCGAGTTCGGCTCCGAGTACAGCGGTGCGCCCGCCAGCTTGAAGCGCTTGTCCTGGTTCAGGCGTGGCTGCGCGGTGACGAGGTTGGTGAGGATTGCATCCAGGCGCACGCCGGCGCCCAGGCCCAAGTCCTGGAAGGCGACGTTATCGGTATCGTACGGCGCGATCTGCACATCCTCGAACGGGTACTGCAACTGCGTGTCTTCGGCGCCTTCGATGACCAGGTTCTTGTTCAGATAGCTTTCGTAACTGGACGCGCTGGTGAGGCCGACTTTTTTGCCGCTCAGATCCTTGGCGTCGTGGATCCGCTCATCCTTGGCGTTGACCACGATCACTGCCGGCGAAGCGTAGTACTCGACCGGGAAATCGAACACTTCGGCGCGAGCCTTGCTCGGCGTCATCGAGCAGATGCAGATATCGTAGCGCCCGCTCCAGCGGCCGGCGGCAATGACGTCCCACGACGGCGTTTCCAGGCGCAGCTTGACGCCTAACTTGTCAGCTACGGCTTTGGCGACATCAACGTCGAAGCCATCCAGTTGATTCTGGTCATTGAGAAAGGAGAACGGTGGATAGCTTTCCATCAGCACGCCGACCAGTTCTTTCTTTTGCTCGATACGGTCCAGCGTCGTGCCACCCAAGGCTTGCGTGGAGGCGGCCAGAATCGTCAGGCCCAGGGCCAGTAGCGGTTGAAATTTCACAGTCGATCCCTGGGTAAAAAAGAGGTTGTTTTTAACGGAATGGTGCGTATTAAATAGTTATAAGAACGACTCTGGTAGTGAGTTATTTTCATAAGCATATGAGTGAAAAGCATATGGGCGCAGGCAGCACGATTATTCTCGATGGCGGCATGGGCCGTGAGTTGCAGCGCGCCGGTGCGCCATTTCGTCAGCCGGAGTGGTCGGCGCTGGCGTTGAGCGAGGCGCCGCAAGCGGTCGAGGCGGTACATGCCGCTTATATCGCCAGTGGCGCCAATGTGATTACCACCAACAGTTATGCCGTGGTGCCGTTTCATATTGGCGAAGAACGTTTCGCCGCTGAAGGGCAGGCGCTGGCGGCGTTGGCCGGTGAGCTGGCGCGACGTGCGGTGCAGGCCTCGGGAAAATCCGTGCGCGTGGCCGGCTCATTGCCGCCGCTGTTCGGCTCCTATCGTCCGGATCTGTTCGAGGCCGCACGAGTAACCGAGTTGCTGGCGCCTTTGGTCAATGGCCTGGCACCGCACGTTGATCTGTGGCTCGCGGAAACCCAAAGCTCGATCATCGAAGCGCGAGCTATCCACGCCGGGTTGCCGAAGGATGGCAAACCGTTCTGGTTGTCCTTCACCCTGAAGGACGAAGACACTGATGAAGTGCCGCGCCTGCGCTCTGGTGAGCCAGTCACCGAAGCGGCTGCCGTTGCGGCTGAGTTGGGTGTCGAGACGTTGTTGTTCAATTGCAGTCAGCCGGAAGTGATCGGTGCCGCGATTGATGCGGCGCGTGACACCTTCGAGCGTCTGGGGGTGAAGATAAACATTGGTGCTTACGCCAATGCGTTTCCACCGCAGCCAAAAGAAGCCACGGCCAATGACGGACTTGATCCGCTGCGCGAGGATCTTGATCCGCCGGGCTACTTGCACTGGGCCATTGATTGGCAGCAGCGGGGCGCCAGTCATTTGGGCGGTTGCTGCGGGATCGGGCCGGAACACATTGCGGTGCTGGCGCAAAAACTGGTGTAACCGCAGATCAAAAGATCGCAGCCTGCGGCAGCTCTACAGGATGAATGTAAATCCCGTGTAGAAGCTGCCGCAGGCTGCGATCTTTTGCTTTTAACTAATCAGGAACGGCACTCTGCCAAGCCTTTCACCTGCCCGTCGGGCGTCTGATTTTCATCCGACAGCCACCGCTCGAAACCTGCCGCAATCGCCGGCCATTCTCCATCCAGAATCGAATACCACGCAGTGTCGCGGTTCTGCCCCTTGACCACCATGTGCTGGCGGAACACGCCTTCGAAGCTGAAACCCAGGCGTTCGGCGGCGTATTTGGAGCGGGCGTTGCCGTTGTTGCACTTCCATTCGAGGCGGCGGTAGCCGAGTTCAAAGGAATATTTCGCCAACAAGTACACCGCTTCGGTGCTTCTCGGCGAGCGCTGCATTGGCGTGCCGAACGTGACGTGGCCGATTTCGATGCGGCCCTGGGCCGGGACGATCGACATCAGGCTGAGGAGGCCTTGTACCTGACCGCTGGCGCGATCAATGACGCTGAAGAAATACGGGTCGCTGGCGGCCGCGTGGTTGTTCAGCCAGGCGTTGAACGCAGTGCGTTCCGGGAACGGGCCGTAGGGCAAATAATCCCAGAGTTTCGGATCGGCACCCGGGCCTTCGAGGGCGGCGAACAGTGCGTCACCGTGACGTGCCGGGTCGAGTCGTTCCAGACGAATGAAGCGGCCTTCGAGCAGTGTGGCGGTGGGGGCGGGGACGCCTTTCCAGTCTGCGAGTGATGCGGTCATGCGTGCGTCTCCTTAAAGGGCTTTGCGAAACTGGACGAAGCCCGGGCGTTCAGCGATGCGCTCGTAGAGCTGGATCGCGGTGGCGTTGGTTTCGTGGGTCAGCCAGTGCACTTTGCAGCAGCCGTCAGCCTTGGCCGTGGCGTAGACGTGTTCGATCAACAGACGGCCGACGCCAGTGCCGCGAGTTTCTGGCGCAACCAGCAAGTCTTGCAGGTAGCAGGAGTTTTCAATGCTCCAGTTCGAGCGATGATAGATGTAATGCACCATGCCCACGGCTTTGCCATCAGCCCACGCCAATGCCGCGTGGGTCGGTTCGCCCGGGTCGAGAAAGCGCTGCCAGGTGCTGTCGGTTACAGCGTCAGGCAGTTCGGTGTTGTAGAAACGCAGGTACGCCTGCCACAGCGGCAACCAGGCAGCGTGGTCGGCGGCGCTGACCGGGCGAATGTCGATCTGACTCATGGTGATTTCCTTAGCGCATCAATCGGGCGAGGGTTTGATCATTGATTTCCGGGCTGGCCGCCAGACCTTCGCGCACGCCGGCAATGTCTTCGGCGCTGCGGTTCTGGCTGAGTTTGCGCTTGCCTTCGAGACGGTCGATGGGAATGGCAAAACCGACAATCGCTTTGAGCATGCTGTCGATGTATTCGGCAGGCGCGTCGGCGACGGACCACGGTTGCGCGCGGCCGGCTTCATGGCGGTCGGTGAGGGTGCTGACGATGTCGAGCAGGCGACCGCCGTCGCTGAAAGTTTCGGCGTGGCCATAGGCATGCACGGCGATGTAGTTCCAGGTCGGCACGACTTTACCGTGCTCGGCCTTGCTTGGATAAAAACCCGGGCTGACGTAGGCATCGGCGCCGGCGAAGATCAGCATGGCTTCGGCACCGTCGCGCAGGTCTTTCCACTGCGGGTTGGCGCGGGCCAGGTGCCCGTACAGCGTGCCGTACTCGCCCTGTTCGCAATGCAGCAGCACCGGCACATGGCTGGCCTGCAAGCCACTTTCGCCGTGGGTCACCAGAATGGCGAGGCGGGTGGCGAGAATCAGTTCGTGCAGTTGGGACAAGTCTTCGATGGCAAAGGCGCGTGGCGTGTACATGGACAGATTTTCCTTGGCGAATGCCAGCATCGTAGGCAGGCTATTGGTCTGTTGTAAGAGCCATTGATGACCAATTTCATAGGTCCATTGTCATGACCGACTCGCCGACGTTGTCCATGCCGTTCAACCCTGCCGGGATCGAACTCGATCGGCGCCAGGGTTTGAGCCGCCAGCTTTATCAGGCCTTGCGCCTGCGCGTACTGGATGGACGGCTGGTGAGCGGCACGCGGTTGCCGGCCAGTCGCGATCTGGCGGCGGCGCTGGGGATTTCCCGCAACAGTGTTGTGCGTGCCTACGATCAGCTCTATGCCGAAGGATTCATCGAAGGGCGAGTGGGGGACGGTACCTACGTCGCACAATTAATGCCGGTAGCGGTTGCGCCGAAAAAACTATCCACAAAAGTATCCACAGGGTTTTCAACAGGCTTACCCACAGCCTTATCCACAAATTGGCTGGATTTGCCTGTGATTCCATCCAGTAAAGTTATCCACAGCGGCGGTTTTTCACGGATCGAAAATAACCATTTGTCCAAGCCACCGAGTGGCCCGCCGCGTGCTTTTCGGGTCGGAGTTCCGGCATTTGATCTGTTCCCGTTCGAGGTGTGGGCCAAGTTGAATGCGGCTTTCTGGCGCAAACCGGATCTGGAGCAACTGTGTTATGGCGATCCGTCCGGCGATGCGCGCTTGCGCGCGATGATCGCCGCCTATTTGCGCAGTTCGCGTGGCATGCAGTGCTCGGCTGAACAAATTGTGATCACCAGCGGCGCACAACAAGGCATCAGCCTTTGTGCACAGTTGCTGGTGGAGCCGGGCGATGGCGTGGCGATCGAAAATCCAGGCTACCGCGCGGCCGGTCATGCGTTCGCTGTGGCGGGCGGTCGTTTGCACGGTATTGCGGTGGACGAAGAGGGCATGGATTGCTCGGCGCTGTCCGCCACCAACGATTGTCGGGTGGCCTATGTGACACCTTCTCATCAGTACCCGACAGGCGTGGTGATGAGCCTTGCCCGACGTCTTGAGCTGCTTGCCTGGGCCGAGCGCAACCAAGGCTGGATCGTCGAGGACGACTACGATGGCGAGTACCGCTACACCGGTGCGCCACTGGCGCCGTTGGCGGCACTCGATCGCCAGGGGCGGGTGCTGTATGTCGGCACCTTCGGCAAGGTCGCGTTCCCGGCGTTGCGCCTCGGCTATCTGGTGCTGCCCCCGGCGTTGGTCGATGCATTCTCGCAACGCCGGGCCGTCGATGTCCGGCATTCCGAGGTGAGTACGCAAGCGGTGATGGCCGAGTTCATGGCGGCCGGGCATTTCCAGCGACATATCCGGCGCATGCGCCGCGCTGCCCTGAGTCGGCGCAATACCTTGCTCGACGGTTGGCCAGCAGCCATTGCCGGTGTGGGTGACTTACCCGCCGTTTCCGCCGGGCTGCATCTGACCGTGGCCGTTAATTGCATCGAACGCGAGCAGCAGTTGATCACGCAAGCTGCTCGCGTCGATGTCGAGATAAACGGCTTGAGCAGCTACTGGTTGCCTGACTCCACGACGCCTCTGGACCAGCGTGCCGGGTTGGTGCTGGGTTTTGCCGCAGTCCCTGAACCGGCGATCAAAGCGGCGCTGACTCGGTTGCGGCAGGCGTGGCAGGTGTGAGAAACAGCGCGCGCGCAGACTTGTCGGAAATGCGGCTTCGATGGATTTCGATCAGCGCCTGATTGCTGAGATAACGGGGTTCATAGGCCCCTCCCATACGTCGCTGAGCCACGGTTTTCATATGCCCGTCGGGAAACGGTGTGACGGGGGCTTGCACGCTGCTGTAGTGAAAATGTGCGTAGCACAATACTTTGTTGGTGTGAGCGTCGCGTATTTCGTACTCGTCGAGGAAACCCAGATCCTGACCTTTGAGCCGGCGTCGAGTCACGGTTTGTGAGATCTTCACTTCGCCCTTTTCTTTCAGCCACTGGACCCCAGCCCCCGTCGGTGGCTGTTGCTTGACCATTTTGATACGGGTGCTGGTGCCTTTCTCGTCAAGGGATCTGGCGGCGTCGTCAAGTTTGTGGCCGAGTTCCTCGGTTGGCTTCTCGAAGTCGGCGGTCTCGTTATTGACGGTCAATGCTTCATCGATTGCCGCGTTGGCTTTGCGCAAGAGCGCGGCATGCTTGTGGTATTCCTCCTCGACCTCGACAGGTATGCGCCGTCCCCGCTTGAGTTGGGCCTCGATACGGCGGTGGAATGCGGCCAGTCCGTCGATCAGGGCCTGGCCTTCATGAATGCTGGCATTGAGGGTGGCACTGGCCTTGGGTGGTTTGAGTTTTGCCGTGCGTTGTTCGACCCAGACACCGGGTGACTCTTCCTCGAATGTGGCGATGACCCCTTTCAGGGTGCTCCGTACTTCCACCACGTCGGAGTTTTGTCCTTTGATGCGCTTTATCCGATCACCGACTACCGTGCCTCTGGATTTGGTTTTGATGATCTGGCGCGTCGATGATTTCGGCTTCGAAGGTCTCGATGTCGGTCCCAGCAGGTGCTTGTAGCGCAGCAATTCGGCCAGTTTTACATCCGTGCGTGCCTTGAACGCGATCACTCGTTTGCGCACATTTTCCAGTCGCTCGGTGTTGACGTGCTCGGGGTAGTCGATGAGCAAATCGCCCAAGCGTTGTTCAATGGAGGAAAACTGTTCGGCCACATTGCTCAAGACATCCGTGCGTTCGCGCAGGTTGTCCAGGCTTTCATCAGCGGTCAGATTCAACGTGCTCTGGATGCTCAGCGTCGCGTCTTCGATGAGACTGGCAAGCGCCTGATAGGCATTGGCACCAGTCGCCGTTTCAAGGCGCTTGATGCAGATCTCCTGGCCGAGACTGATCTGCAAAAGTTTGAGATCGTTCAGTTCATAGTCGGGCAGTGCCTTGCTATAGGTGCGAACAACCTCGACAGCTTTTTTTCCCAGCAACTTCAGTTCAGCAAAGTGGCTCTCGGCCAACTCCATTTTTTCAATGATGGCCTGAGTCTGATCCGTCATTTCTTCAAAAATCTGAACAAATGATCGCTGTTCGAAACCGGCCTCGTCGGCAAGCATCGCCTGCATGGTTTTCAAGTTGGCGTCAAACTCTGTGGAGTGAATCTCAAGCCATTCATGCCCAAAAAACAACTGCATCTCCAGGCGCTGAATCATGGCTTTGCGGTAGTTGGAAACGGGTAGTTTCTGATGCAGCGCCTTGATCTGTTCGACGGTCGTACTGTACGCCTTGCGCTGGGATTCGAGCGTAGCCAGATACTGCTGGCGCGCTGGCGCTCGTGCTGACGGCAGCGCCTTTTTGAGCGCGTCGTGTTCGGCGTCAATCTGCAGCCGTTTGGCTTCCATCGTGGCGTCAAAGGCGCTGATTTCGGCGACCAGTTGTGTCGCGCTCAGTTTATTGGTGTCCTGAATCTCCTGATGGGCGCTGTCGAGTCCGCCGCCTCGCAAGCGCAATCGAAGGTCGATCACCCATTGACCGTTGGCGGTGCGGGCCAGCGTCGGTCCCTTACGCAACGGTGGCTGGCGGGAGTCGATGATCTGGACCTCGGCATGCTCATTGACCATGACTTCGAACCAGCGCTTGCCCACGGGTGCGAACCATTGTTTCTGGCGGGGATAGAGATGCTTGTGCGTGCCCTCGCTGGCGGCATCGCCGATGCCTCTGGGTCTGGCGATCTGGAAACCGTCGAGCAGCGCGGCCAGCGCGACGGGCGATCGTTTCAGTGCGGTAAACGGGTTGACCACCATCTCATGCGTGATGGGCAGTTCGGTGCTGGAGATGTCCGCCAACTGCACCGGTTTGCTGACGACGATGTCGGGTGTGACCGTGGGTGTGGATTCTTCCTGCGGGATCGACTCGCTGATTGGCTGGTCGCCAACCGCTGCGCGATGGGCGAGTACCATGCCCAACGCCAGAAGGATGTCGGCCAGTGCGGTCCAGGCGATTTTGCCGGACTGCTCATTGGCGGCGTCGCTGATCTCTTGCAGGTCGTCCATGATCTGCCAGATCCACGCCGCTGTACCGACGCTGCGTCCCAGGAACGGCAATGCCGCATTGAACAGCATCCAGCCGCCGTGCCTGAGCGTCGCCCAGCGTGCTTCTGCGTCGGAGATCGACTGGCGATCCGCTTGGGTAATGAGCGCCTGCACATTGCTGTCATGCAGGGTCGCCAGTACATCGTATTCAATCGTCGCAGTCGCCAGGGTGACGGGGCCGGACATGTCGAGGGCCGTGAAGGGATTCACCAGCGATTGCGGAATCGTCCATACCGAAGGCAATCTGGCGGTGAAGACGAACTGGCTGTAGCTGAAGCGCACATCGTCCGGCAACCAGGCCAGTACCGACTCGCGCAGATGTTGTGAATGCTGGATCTCGTACAGCAAGTTGGCGTGGGAGGGGAACTGCATCAGCGGCATTTCGAACAGTGGCCGGTAAAGCACGCAGGGTCCTTTATCCACTTCACGCGGGCCGATGACGAACATGTTGTTGACGGTGTCCGTCCGTGAACTACTGCGATGGGCCTTGAACGCCAGTGGGCGAATGACGATTTCATCGCGATCGACATGACGTTCATCGCCGGTGCTGGCCAGCGCGGCAACGACATAACGATAACCCTGCTCGGTGATGCCGGCCTTGCCTTGTATCTTGTGTTGCAGCGCCAACAGCGGCAACTCGATGGGTAATTGGCTGGTGTATAGCCCTTGCAGCGCTGCTGCCTGCTCGCTGTCGTCGACCAGCAGGTTTTGCAGGTGCACCAGGTAGGTCTTGCCGATATCGACGCTGCTCACCAGTTTTTCCAGATAGCTCACGGTCATCCACTCAGGCAACACGCCGCCATTCTTGTAGCGTGCGGTTTTATTGCCGATTGGCTGCCCCGCGAGGTTCTGCAGGGCGAGTTCAGTGAGTGACAGCGTCTGGGTCTGC
Organism: Pseudomonas viridiflava; assembly: GCF_900582195.1. GTDB lineage: Bacteria > Pseudomonadota > Gammaproteobacteria > Pseudomonadales > Pseudomonadaceae > Aquipseudomonas. Next base: position 561,558 of record NZ_UTHA01000001.1, on the reverse strand, counting down.
GTATTGCCCGGCAAGACGAACGTGCCCCAGACCACCAGACTGGTGGTGCTGATTTCGATGTCATCGATCTTCACCTCGCAGGCCAGCGGATGATCCTTGAGCAGCTGTTTTTTCAAGGCGTCACGGGTGAAGGCTTGCAGGCTGATGACTTCGTTCTGGAAGGATTTTCCCTTGTTCGTATGCTGCACCATGGTCAGGTCCAGCAGGTGCCGGCTGTAACGGGTTTGATCGGCGGGGGTGGCGCTGTCGAGCCAGGCTGGCAGCATCGGACGCAGACGATCGATTTGGGGTTTGAGACGCGGTGTCGGTTCCCGAGGATCGCCAACAGTCCCGGTGTGCGGGTACAGCTCGCTGGCGTTCGAGCCCTGGAAAAAATTGATCGCACCCAACGCCTCGGCTTCCAGGGCGATCAGCGTGCAGGCCTGATAGTCGAAGAAATTGCCTTGCGGTTCGACCAGGCGCCATTTCAGTCCGGCACCGGAGGCACCTTTCCAATAACGATCGGGCAGGGCTTCACCGAGTTTTTCCAGTGAGTCGAAGTTCTCGAACCCCTTGATCACCGAGTGGGTCATGATCAGGGTGCGCTCGCCGTCGGTGCCGATCAGGACTGCCACATCGAGCAGGGTCACGTGGTTCTGGTCATCACCTTCGCCGCGGTCCAGATCGATCAGGCAGGCGCGTGTCTTGTATTTGTCGGTGGTCAGCCGCTGGTTTTTGTCCGGTTGCTTATAGACCGCCTCGACCATGGCGCGCTGGTCGGCATCCCAGTCAGTGTTTGCGTCGACTTTCCACAAGTTTTGCAACGCCTGCGACATCTGCTGCCAGCGCGGTTGTCCCGGGTAGGTGAAGTCGTCCCAGTAATTGACCTGGTGTTCCTTGTAGGCGGTGAACAGCAACGGTGCCAGCTCGTTGAGCAACTTGCCGATCGCGCTGATTTTTACTGGCAGTTGGACCGCTGAGGGCAGGTCAGGCTGCAAGGTCAGATAATGTTCGCCGTCGAGATATGCCACGGCGGTTCCGCAGAGGCCCAGGCGTACCAGTGTGTCGGTCAGCGATTCGATCAGGTGGCGACCGGGGACGACCTGATCGCCTTCAATGACCCAGGTCGGTCTTACGACCGTGGCCAACTGCGGGTCGAGATCGAGATCCGGATACAGCGTCTTGAGTAACGGGCGCAGTGTTTTCGAGGCGACTTCTCGCAACGAAGGACCGGTCACCAATTGGGTAATGACATCGACGGCGCTGGGCGAGGGGATTTCGGGCATGGGCAACTCCTGCTCTGATGTGTGCGCCGAAAGTGCGGCGGTTGCAGGCAAGGTAGAGGCGGGCTGCGAGGCGTGTGCGGTACATAAATAATGCAGACGAAAAAAGACCCGCGTGGGCGGGTCTGTTTTGACAGGCGCGACGTGAGTCTGGTTATTGTTCGAAACCTTCCAGCACGTTCACCGCGTTGATGCCGATTTCTTCCACGGCGTAACCGCCCTCCATGACGAACAGCACAGGTTTGCCAAGGGCCGCGATGCGCTTGCCCATTGCCAGATAATCCGGGCTGTCGAGTTTGAACTGCGAAATCGGGTCGTCCTTGAAGGTGTCGACGCCGAGCGATACGACAACGACGTCGGCACCGTAACGGTCGATTTCATCGCAGGCCTGATCCAGCGCCGCTCTCCACACGTCCCAGCCGGAGCCGGCGGGGAGCGGATAGTTGAAGTTGAAACCTTCACCGGCCCCTTCGCCACGCTCATCGTCGTAGCCGAGAAAGAACGGGAACTCCGCTTCCGGGTGGCCGTGGATCGAGGTGAACAGCACATCGCTGCGTTCATAGAAAATCGACTGCGTACCGTTGCCGTGGTGGTAATCGACGTCGAGGATCGCGACTTTCCTGTGGCCCTGATCGAGGAAGGCTTGTGCGGCGATGGCGGCGTTGTTGAGGTAGCAATAACCGCCCATCAAATCGCTGGCGGCGTGGTGTCCCGGTGGCCGGCACAAGGCGAAGGCAGCCCGTGCGCCACGCTGGATTTCTGCTTGTGCGGTCAGGGCAACCTGCGCCGCGCTGTACGCTGCTTGCCAGGTGCCAGCAGTGATCGGTGCGCCGCCATCGAAGCTGTAATAACCGAGCTGGCCGTGCAGGCTGGTCGGTTTGATTGCACGCAAGGTGCGCGCTGGCCAGGTGTAGGGCAGCAGGTCGCCATCGGTATTGAATTCAGTCCATCGATCCCACGCGCCTTTGAAGAAGTCGAGGTAGTCGCGGCTGTGGATGCGGGCGATAGGTTCCAGGCCGAAGTCCTTCGGCGCTTCGACCGGGCCGAGGTTCTGGTTTTTAACGCGCAGCAGGACGTGGTCGGCGCGCGACGGCATCTCGAAGCACGGCTTGAGCTGGCCATCGATGAGTTCGCAGCGGCCGTGGTGCAGGTGGTGATCGTCCGAGTAGATCGTCAGCATTTGTTGTTCTCCGCAGGGCTGATTCGGTTGCTCTCAGTGTTGCGGGACAAGACGAATCGGAAAACGGCAGGAAAGGCCAAAAGGGGATGGATATGGCCAAAAACACTGACCGCAATTCGCCCCTTCTTCAGGCCCTGAACTGGCTCGGCGCCACGCCGCTCCAGCGCACAAAGGCATGGCGGAAACTGGCGGTCTCACTGAAGCCGAGGGTTTCGGCGATGCGATAAATCGGCAACTGGTCCTCGCACAACATCTGCTTGGCCCGCTCGAAACGCAGCTCATCGAGCAATTCCTGATAGCTGCTGCCCATGTCCTTGAGATGGCGGCGCAAGGTGCGCGGCGAGCATTTCATCTGTTGTGCCAGACCTTCCAGTCCCGGCGCAGCATTCAGTTGGCCGCTGAGCAACTGTCGAATCCGCCCCAGCCACGCCTGACGCCCGGTGAATTCAAGATTCTGCTTGCGGCAACGTTCGGCCATGGCTTGGTGGGTGATGGCATCTGCCAACGGCAGTGGCCGGTCGAGCCAATGCCGATCGAAGGCAAAGGCGTTGTCCTTCGCAGAGAAGTGCAACGGTGAGTTGAAGTGTTCGGCATAGCTGTCGCGATAATCCGGCGCGGCGTGCTCGAAGCGCGTGGCGAGCAAAGGCAGCGGATGCCCGAGCAGGTCATCACAAATCACTTTCAGCGACACCAGGCAGAACTCGGCATTGAACACGGCCATCGCGGGACTTTCCCGATAGTCCGCCGCGACGAACCAGATACGTTCACCGTCGTCCTCCAGATTCAACTCGAAAAGTGTTCCCAACAACGCCGGATAACGGATCGCCAGACGTAAAGCGTCACCGAAGGTGGCACAAGTGAGCAGGGCGTAACCGAGGATGCCGTAGCAGGAAACATGCATGCGCCGGCCCAGTTCCAGGCCGATGTCGTGCTTGAGCGCGACCGCATTGGCGCAGACCTGCATCTCCTGATTGGTGGTGATGCGCGTGTCGGCACGGCTGAGATCCGCCGCACTGATGCCGCTGCCGACCAGCAACGCCTCGCTCGACAGGCCTTCGGCTTTGAAGGTGTTGAGGATCAGAGAGACGGCGTTGAGGGTGGTGAGGTGGGAATGGAGCATGGGTCTGTTCCAGCCAACGTAGTTGAAATAGACAGCAAATTGTGTGCCGCTGTTGATTGGAGGCTGGATAGTGATCGATTTTCGTCAGGAAAATTATTTATATCTTGCGGATAGTGCTTTACAGAAAATTGTTGGCTTTTGAAGAGTTGTGTTTAGCAAATCACGGCGCCGTAGCTTAATGCAGTTATTTGTGGGTTGATACTGTCAAGGTTGACAGGTTGACCGCGCGCTTTGGCGCTATTAGTTTTTCCGTTCAGACGTAGGTTTTTATAGCGAAATAACGAACGGAGAAAATCATGGACGGCAGAAAAGTGAAAGCCAGCGAGGTTGAAAGTGGTGAAGGCATTCTCAAAGTATTGGTGGATAACACCCAGAAAACCTTCACAGGCTATTTTTTGCTAATTGAAGAAAATCGCAATGTTATAAGCGCAGCTTTCAGAGAGAACGCGGGGGAAGATAGAATTTCCTTTCTTTTTCCGTTGAGTAAAATTGGGTCTGAGATTGAGTATGGCGATACAACGGTGCTTGTTTCCTATAATCAGGAATCAAGCGGTGGTTCCTTTCCATGGAACGGCGGAAAGCTAAAAGTGGAAAGGGATGTTGCGGATAATAAATTGTACTTTGGTACGCTCAGTGCAAGCTTTGGATCGGTCGGGCCGGTGAGGAAACTGGAAGATGGAATTTTTAGTATTAAAGAAAAGCTAAAGAATTGATTTGGTATTTTCTTGACCCTCACATGCAGTTATCGCCCGGGTTGCGGAGAATAACTGCATGTTTTTATTAGTCAATTATTGAGTCAGGTTGATCTCTATATAGTTGAAGTCAATTCACCGCAAAGATCCAACTCCATGAGTTGGCGTACCTCGGCTATTTCCAGACTTGCACCCAGCAACCCATGCAACTTGCCGAACGCTGCCTCGCGGGTCATGCCGCCACCGGACAACACGCCTGCACCGCGCAAACGACTGCCAGCCTCATACACATCCAGCTCGACGCCCCCTTCATGACACTGCGTTACAGCAACCACCACCACACCGTTATCCCGCGCCCGGCCAAGGCTTGCCAGAAACTCAGGGTTGTCGCTCGGTCCTGTGCCGCTGCCGTAGCACTCCAGCACCAGACCTTGAATGCCACTGTCGAGGAGGCCGTCGAGTACTTCGGCGCTGATGCCCGGGAACAGCGGCAGCACGGCGACGTTGGCCAATTGTTTCGGCTGGCTGTAGCTCAACGACGCTGGAATCGAAGAGGCTTTGACACCGCCGCCTTGACGCTCCAGACGCTTGAACGGATGCCGGCCAAAGCTGCGCACCTTCGCGCAGCGGGTTGGTGCGAGCAGCTCACCGTGGAAATACAGATGCACGCCCGGCGCCAGACCTTGGCCGAGAGCAACCAGTGCGCCGCTGAGGTTTTCCCAGGCATCACTGTCGGTAACGCCGGCCGGCAACATTGAACCGGTGAAGCACACACGGGCATTCAGCCCCAGCAACTGGAAGCTCATCGCTGCGGCGCTGTAGGCCAGCGTGTCAGTGCCATGCAGGATCAGCACGCTGTCGCAGCCTTGCACGTCAACGGCATCGACCACCGCTTCACGCAGTTGCTGCCAATAGGCCGGGGTCATGTTGGCGCTGTCGATCAGCGGCGACATCTCACGGAAGCGCCACTGCGGCACGACGAGTTCAGGCTGGCTGTGCAGGTAGTCGCGCATCCGCGCTTCGAAACCGGACGCCGGGGCCAGACCGTTGGCGCTGGCCTGCATGCCGATGGTGCCACCGGTGTAGAGCACCATGACGTGTTGGGCGGCGGGGTAGGTCGACGAATTCATGGGGATTCTCCGAAAGGATGAGGTCCTTGTAGGAGTGAGCCTGCTCGCGATGGCGGTTCATCATTCAACATTGATGTTGGCTGAAAGACAGCTCGCGAGCAGGCTCGCTCCTACAAGTTATTGCACCACAATAACTGACGGGCGCAGGGGATGCGCCCGTCATTCACCTGTCAGCGTTGCGCTGCAGGCACGCCTTGCGGCTCGGCTTCAGTCTTGCCCGCTGCTGCCGGCGGGTTGGCTGGCCAGGCTTTCAGGTCGAGGTCCAGATCAGCAAATTTGCTCGAGTCGAACACCGGCTGTTTGACGCCGGCGCGGCGCTGCGCGTCGTAGTCACGCATCACGCGCATGCCGACCTTGAACAGCATGGCCAGGGCGATCAGGTTGACGAATGCCAGGCAGGTCATGGTGATGTCGGCGAAGGCGAACACGGTCGACAGGTCCTGCATCGAACCCCAGACCACCAGCGCCAGCACCAGGCCACGGAAAATCATCAGCGCGGCGCGGTTGCGGGTGAGGAACTGCAGGCTGTTTTCGCCCAGGTAGTAGTTGTAGAGGATGCAGGTGAAGACGAACAGCGACAGCGCGACGCTGACGAACATGCGACCCCAGTCACCGACAACGGCGGCCAGCGAGTTCTGGGTCAGGACGATGCCGTCACCTTCGAAGCCCGGGGTGTAGAAGCCCGACAGCAGGATCAGCAGCGCGGTGCAGGTGCAGATCACGAAGGTGTCGAGGAACACGCTGAAAGCCTGAACCACGCCCTGCGCGCCCGGGTGTTTCACCGCAGCCACGGCAGCGACGTTCGGCGCACTGCCCAGGCCCGCTTCGTTGGCGAACACGCCACGCTTCACGCCCATGACGATGGCGCTGCCGAGCAGGCCACCAAAGGCCGGGTCGAGGCCGAAGGCGCTCTTGAAGATGGTTTCCAGCATGGCTGGCACGTGTTCGATCTGGGTGCCGATCACGTAGAGGGTCACACCGATATAGGCCAGGGTCTTGATCGGTACCAGCAGGTCGGACACCGAGGCGATGCGCTTGATGCCACCGATGAAGGTGATGGCCAGCAGCACTGCCAGGACGATACCGGTGTGTTGTGGGTTGAATTCAAAGGCGTTCTGCAGCGAGTGGGTCACGGTGTAGGACTGCAGACCAATGAAGGCGAAGCCGTAGGTGACCAGCAGCAGGACGGAGAACACCACCGCCATGCCTTTGAGCTTGAGACCGTGCTGGATGTAGTAGGCCGGGCCACCACGGTACAGACCGTCGCCATCGGCGCGCTTGTAGACCTGGGCCAGGGTGCACTCGAAGAAGCTGCTGGACATGCCGACCAGTGCGGTCACCCACATCCAGAACACTGCACCTGGACCACCCAAAGTTACGGCGATGCCGACACCGGCGATGTTGCCTGCACCGACACGGCCGGCGAGGCTGAGCATCAGGGCCTGGAACGAGCTGAGTTGCCCGGCGCTGCCTTTGAGGCTGTCGCGGAACACCGCGAACATGTGGAAGAAGTGGCGCAATTGAACGAAACGCGAGCGAATCGTGAAGTAGCTACCGAGCCCGACAATGAGCACGATCAGTACTTTCCCTGAGAGGAAGTCGTTAATGACTTCGAGCATGGATTTATCCTCGCTGTTTTTTGTGTGAGCAAATGCTGGAGGGTCGAAATATCGTGTTACACCGGTGTGCACGCGGCATCACAGGTGAGGCGACGGTTTCGTCCCGGTTCCATTTCGCGGGTTTGTTATTAGTTCGGGTTTCGCATGGGTTATGGCCTCGTTACCGACGACCGCTCATGCGAAGAGGGGCGGCACTATACCGATCAGTGGCGCGCCCGTCTGCACAGTAGTGGTGCAAGCGACGAAACGAGGCTGTGAAACACCCGACGTTACCGGCGTCGGGTTTGTGCAGGAACTGCTCCCCTGTGAGAGCGAGCAATCCCCAGACATACGGGTCTCAGGGTCAGAAAGTTAAAAAAAAGGGCTTGGGGACTAAATCCCCAAGCCCTCAAAAGGTGAGAGGTGTCTAGTCCCTCGACCTGGTGAGCGGTGCTACAAGTAACGCGTCGGCTCAGGCTTTGAGCGGAACCAGACGCGGAGCAATCATGTTTTCCGGGCGCAGGATGTCGGCGAGCATGGCTTCGTCGAGCAGACCTTCTTCGCGCACCAGTTCCAGTACGCCGCGGCCGCTTTCAAGGGCGAGACCGGCGATACGGGTGGCGTTTTTGTAGCCGATGTACGGGTTCAGTGCGGTGACCAGACCGATCGAGTGTTCGACCAGTTCGCGGCAGCGTGCTTCGTTGGCGGTAATGTCGACGATGCAGTGCTCGCGCAGCATGTCCATGGCGCGTTGCAGCAGGCGGATCGAGTCGAAAATCTTGAAGGCGATCAGCGGCTCCATCACGTTCAGTTGCAGTTGGCCGCCTTCGGCTGCCATGGTCAGCGCCAGATCGTTACCGATGACCTGGAATGCAACCTGGTTTACGGCTTCCGGAATAACCGGGTTGACCTTGCCGGGCATGATCGAGCTGCCTGGCTGACGCGCTGGGAGGTTGATTTCGTTGATGCCGGTGCGTGGGCCGCTGGACAGCAGGCGCAGGTCGTTGCAGATCTTCGACAGCTTGACTGCGGTGCGCTTGAGCATGCCGGAGAACAGCACGAAGGCGCCCATGTCGGAAGTCGCTTCGATCAGGTCGGCCGCTGGAACCAGCGGTTGACCGCTGATCAGGGCCAGACGCTGTACCGCCAGCGCTTGATAACGCGGGTCGGCGTTGATGCCGGTACCGATCGCGGTGCCGCCCAGGTTCACTTCAGTCAGCAGTTCCGGGGCCAGCGTCTTCAGACGGGCCAGGTCTTCGCCCATGGTGGTGGCGAAGGCACGGAATTCCTGACCCAAAGTCATCGGCACGGCGTCTTGCAGCTGGGTACGGCCCATTTTCAGGACGTGATCGAATTCTTTGCCCTTGGCCGCGAACGCCTGAATCAGGCTGTCGAGGCTGGCCAGCAGGGTGTCGTGACCGAGCAGCAGACCCAAGCGAATCGCCGTTGGGTAGGCGTCGTTGGTCGACTGCGCCATGTTCACGTCATCATTCGGGTGCAGGTACTGGTACTCGCCTTTCTGGTGACCCATTGCTTCCAGAGCAATGTTGGCGATCACTTCGTTGGCGTTCATGTTGGTGGAAGTACCGGCGCCACCTTGAATCATGTCGACCACGAACTCTTCGTGGTAATCACCGCGGATCAATCGGGCACAGGCTTCGCTGATGGCAGCGTGCTTGGCTTCGCTCAGATGACCCAACTCGCGGTTGGCGTCAGCAGCGGCCTGTTTGACCATTGCCAGACCGACAACCAGTTTCGGGTAATGCGAAATCGGAACGCCGGAGAGGCGGAAGTTGTTCACCGCTCGCAGGGTCTGGATGCCGTAATACGCTTGAGCCGGTACTTCGAGGGCGCCAAGCAGGTCGTTTTCTGTGCGGAAAGATGCAGCGGAGGACATGATAGAAATCATCTCGATATGGACCCGGTCTATGCCGGAACGCTGCGAATGCTAGGCTTGTGGGGAATTTTGGGCCAATGCTGTTCAGCACTGCCCTATGCACATTCGGCATAATGCCCGTGTGACGCCGCGTGCGCGGCAGACGTGTGACCTGTTTTGGTGCGTGTCCGGGAGGACGTGATGAATCTGGAAAGCAAATGGCTCGAGGACTTCAGTGCTCTGGCCGCCACCCGCAGCTTTTCGCAGGCGGCCGAGCGGCGCTTCGTGACTCAGCCGGCCTTCAGCCGACGAATCCGCAGTCTGGAGGCTGCGCTGGGGCTGACCCTGGTCAATCGCTCGCGCACACCGGTTGAGCTGACGGCGGCGGGGCAGTTGTTTCTGGTGACCGCGCGCACCGTAGTCGAACAGCTCGGTGAAGTGTTGCGCCATTTGCATCATCTGGAAGGCGGGCAGGGCGAAGTGATGCAGGTCGCTGCCGCTCACTCGCTGGCGCTGGGCTTCTTCCCGCGCTGGATCGCACAACTGCGTAATGAAGGTTTGAACATTGCCACGCGGCTGGTCGCGACCAACGTCGGTGACGCGGTGCATGCGTTGCGTGAAGGTGGCTGCGATCTGATGCTGGCGTTCTACGACCCGGACGCGGCGATGCAGATGGACCCGGAAATTTTCCCGTCGCTGCATTTGGGCCAGACCGAGATGTTGCCGGTGTGCGCGGCGGATGCTGATGGCAAGCCGTTGTTCGATCTGGAAGGTGATGCCAGCGTGCCGTTGCTGGCGTACAGCGCCGGGGCGTTTCTCGGGCGTTCGGTGAATGGATTGCTGCGTCAGCGGCAGTTGCGCTTCACCACCATCTACGAAACCGCGATGGCCGACAGCTTGAAAAGCATGGCGCTAGAGGGGCTGGGCATCGCCTGGGTGCCGCAACTGAGTGTGCGCGCCGAACTGGCGCGTGGCGAACTGGTGGTCTGCGGCGGCCCGCAATGGCATGTGCCGCTGGAGATTCGTCTGTACCGCTGCGCCTTGGTGCGCAAAGCCAACGTCCGCCTGCTCTGGCGCAAGCTTGAAGGCGGCGCTGCACAAGGTTCCTGAGCCACCGCAGAGCCCATTGTGGGAGCGAGCTTGCTCGCGAAGGCGTCGTGTCAGAAACATGGATGGCGACTGACACACCGCTTTCGCGAGCAAGCTCGCTCCCACAGGGGATTTGCGGTGTTCTGTCGCTGACCTTCAAGTCAATAAAACCGGGCATTTGCGGCAGATGACAGATGGTCGCGCAGGGGGCTGTTTATTGCTTTCTTTGCGGTATACTGCGCGGCCTTCGGCCGGCACGTCCGGCCATTTTTCGTACAATCAAGCCACGCAACCTGCGTGGCTTGTTGTTTTATGACGCGCCTGCGGGCGCTCCAGAGAGAAGAGGCGCGACGATGAGTGCACTGGTTGGCGTGATCATGGGCTCCAAGTCCGATTGGTCCACCCTTAGCCACACCGCCGATATGCTGGAAAAGCTCGGCATCCCGTACGAGGTCAAGGTGGTTTCTGCCCACCGCACCCCGGATCTGCTGTTCCAGTACGCCGAAGAGGCTGAAAGCCGCGGCATCGAGGTGATTATCGCCGGTGCCGGTGGCGCGGCCCACTTGCCAGGCATGTGTGCGGCCAAGACCCACCTGCCAGTACTGGGCGTACCAGTACAGTCGGCCATGCTCTCGGGCGTCGACTCGCTGCTGTCGATCGTGCAGATGCCAGCGGGCATTCCGGTCGCCACCCTGGCCATCGGCAAGGCCGGCGCGATCAACGCCGCGCTGCTCTCGGCGAGCATCCTCGGCGCCAAGCATCCGCAGTTCCACGCGGTACTGAAAACCTTCCGTGCCGAGCAGACAGACAGCGTCCTGGACAATCCAGACCCACGTATTGCCTGAGGTTGTTGAGATGAAGATCGGTGTAATCGGTGGCGGCCAATTGGGTCGCATGTTGGCCTTGGCGGGCACTCCGCTGGGCATGAACTTCGCTTTCCTCGACCCTGCGCCGGACGCCTGTGCGGCCGCGCTGGGCGAACACCTGCGGGCCGATTACGGCGATCAGGATCATCTGCGCCAACTGGCCGATGAAGTCGATCTGGTGACCTTCGAGTTCGAAAGCGTCCCGGCCGAAACCGTGGCATTCCTGTCGCAATTCGTTCCGGTCTACCCGAGCGCCGAAGCCCTGCGCATCGCGCGCGACCGCTGGTTCGAAAAGAGCATGTTCAAAGACCTCGGCATTCCGACCCCGGCCTTCGCTGACATTCAGTCGCAAGCCGATCTGGACGCTGCAGTGGCTTCGATCGGCCTGCCGGCCGTGCTGAAAACCCGAACCCTGGGTTATGACGGCAAGGGCCAGAAAGTCCTGCGCAAGCCGGAAGACGTAATTGGCACCTTTGCCGAGCTGGGCAGCGTGTCCTGCCTGCTGGAAGGCTTTGTGCCGTTCACCGGTGAAGTCTCGCTGATCGCCGTACGTGCTCGCGATGGTGAAACGAAGTTCTATCCGCTGGTACACAACACCCACGACAGCGGCATCCTCAAGTTGTCGGTGGCCAGTACCGATCACCCGTTGCAGGCGCTGGCCGAAGACTACTCGAGCCGTGTGCTCAAGCAACTCGACTACGTCGGCGTCATGGCGTTCGAGTTCTTTGAAGTCGACGGCGGCCTCAAGGCCAACGAAATCGCCCCGCGCGTGCACAACTCCGGGCACTGGACCACCGAAGGCGCCGAGTGCAGCCAGTTCGAAAACCACCTGCGCGCCGTTGCCGGTCTGCCGCTGGGTTCGACGGCCAAGGTCGGCGAGAGTGCGATGCTCAACTTCATCGGCGTGGTACCGCCGGTTGAGAAAGTCATCGCCATCGAAGACTGCCATCTGCATCACTACGGCAAGGCCTTCAAGGCTGGGCGCAAGGTCGGTCACGCCAACCTGCGCTGCGCCGACATGGCCACGCTGCAAGCGCAGATCGTCAAAGTCGAAGCGCTGATCGCCGAGTAAAACAGTTTCATGTGGCAGCGGCGGAACCATTCAGGGGCCGCCGTTCTCTCATGGCAGGATGCCAAAGTCTGACTAGGCTTCGCATATCTACTATTCAGAGGGAAATGCCATGGGAATTATCGGAACCATCTTTATCGGCTTGATCGTCGGCCTGCTGGCGCGGTTCCTGAAACCGGGCGATGACAGCATGGGCTGGATCATGACCATCCTGCTCGGTATCGGCGGTTCGCTGGCAGCCACCTATGGCGGCCAGGCTCTGGGCATCTATCACGCGGGCGAGGGCGCAGGTTTCATCGGCGCACTGGTCGGCGCCATCGTGTTGCTGGTGATCTACGGCCTGATCAAAAAGAACTGATCCAAAGCGACAAAGCCCTCTCTGCCAACGCGGCCGGGAGGGCTAGAATGCTCGGCGATTCACTGTTCCTTCATTTCTTTACCGAGCACTTTCATGCGCCGTCTCCTGTTGACTCTCCTTTTCCTGGGCAGCGGTTTGGCCCACGCCGGCGAACTGCCGGAAACCGACTGGCTCGAACTGATGCCCAAGTCGGACCAAAAGGCCCTCGAGGCCATGCCTGAAATCGACCACAACTCCCCGGAAGCCACCGGCACCTTCACCGAGAAGGGTGGGATGAAGCAGGCCAAAGGTCTGCCGGCAGTGATGTATTCGACCAAAACCGTGGCGTCGATGAATGACAAACACATCCGCATCGGTGGTTATCCGGTGCCGCTGGAATCCGACGCCAAGGGCCGCAGCACGCTGTTCTTCCTCGTGCCGTATCCGGGCGCCTGCATCCACGTGCCGCCACCGCCGCCGAATCAACTGGTGCTGGTGCGTTATCCGAAAGGTTTGAAGCTGGATGATATCTACACGCCGCTGTGGGTGACCGGCACGCTGAAGGTCGAGAAGGTCAGCAATGATCTGGCCGATGCGGCGTATGCGCTGGAAGCGGACAAGGTGCGGGTGGTGCAGGAATCAGATCTGTAGGACCTATACAAAACAATTGTGGGAGCGAGCTTGCTCGCGAATGCTGTCTCTCAGTCACATTGATGTTGACTGATACGACGCTTTCGCGAGCAAGCTCGCTCCCACAGTTTTATCGGGTGTGGCTTAAAGCGATTTGCTGCCGACGCTGACGCCCATTGTGTGACTCGCGCCCGGCGCCAGCGTGACGATGTCATCCATCACATTCGCCGTCTCGATGCACAGCATGCGCTGCCAGCCATCGTTATCCATATCCGCCAATGCCGCCGCGCGATCGATCCAAGGGTTCCAGATCACCGCCGTGCGTGAACCGGTAGCCGTCAGCACAATGCGCCGTTCCCAGGTCGGATCGACAATGCTCAGCTGTGGCGGAGCATCGAGGTAGATGCGGTCGGTCTCGCCCGAAAACTGCAGGTCACCTTGCTGGCTGTGGGTTTTCCAGTCATCCAGCGTCTCGATGTAATTCAAACCATCTACACCGTCGACGTGCATATTGCGCACATCACTGACCGCGAAATAGGTGTGCAGCGCCTGGCTCAGGCTGACGGTGTCACTGCCACGGTTATGGCTGGTCAGGCTGAAGCTCAATTGCTCGGACAAATGCAGGGTCAGGGTCAGATCGACCTGATGCGGCCAACCCGGCAGGCCACCTTCGGGATAAGGCAGCTTGAATTCGACCTTGACGCCGTCAGCCTCTGATTCGATGCCGCCCAGCTCCCAATCCATCGCCCGCACCAGACCGTGCGCGGGTGCCGGTTGCTCACCGGTGTACATGGCCTGCACGCTCTGCGGGTTGCGTTCGAACTTGCCGAACCACGGCCAGCACACCGGTACACCGGCGCGGATGCTTTTGCCCGTCTTGAACTCGGCCTTGTCGTTGAGCCAGATGATCGGCGGCTGGCCATCGATCTGATAACTGAGGATGTGCGCGCCTTGCTGGGCCACCAGCACTTCGGCCTGACCGTGGCGGATGCGCCAGCAGTTCAGTTCATCCAGTTTCACCGCTTCAACGTTGGGCGTGTTCATGGGACAGCTCTCGATCAGACACTTGGGACGACTATCGACCGTAAAACGGCCGCGAGGTTTAACGCGCGCGTGGCGGAACCGAGCGAGTGCGGCCGCTGCCGTCGATGGCGACGAAGACGAAGACCGCTTCGGTCACTTTACGCCACTCGCTGGACAGCGGGTCGTCGCTCCACACTTCGACCATCATCTGGATCGAGCTGCGGCCGATTTCCAGGGTCTGGGTATAGAAGGACAATTGTGCGCCGACCGCCACAGGCACGAGAAATGCCATGCGATCGATGGCAACCGTGGCAACACGGCCGCCCGCCACGCGACTGGCCATTGCGGTACCGGCCAAATCCATCTGCGCTACCAGCCAGCCGCCGAAAATATCGCCAAAGCCGTTGGTTTCGCGCGGGAGTGCAGTGATTTGCAGGGCCAGGTCGCCTTGCGGGATCGGATCTTCTTGTTCGAGCTCTATCATGCCGGGGGTGCCTCTGACCCGTGACTCTTCGTTGGTATTGCTGGTGGTAGCCGTCTTCGGGAAAAACGATTCAGCACCGAACCTACTACGTTCGTCACGTTTTCCATCAGGCGCCTAAGGAGAAACTCTGCGAAACCGGCTAATCCCGAGCAAAGGCCGGGCCAACGACGTTTTCGCACAGCAACCCCTTACAAACCGGAGCAGGTTGCGAGTATATCGGTCGGTAGACTCCGCGACGACCATCCGGTTCTCATTTCGACCGTCAATTACGCGCCTCTATGTGCTTTTTCGAACAATTTGCTATGGTGCCGAACCTGCCCAAGCCACCGCCAGCGTTGTTGTGGCGGCAGATCCGACTATAAGAGAAGACCTTGCCATGACTACAGCGCCTTCGAGCCTCGCGCAGCCCGAGCAACCCGCACGACCGTTGACCCGCAATGACTACAAGACTCTGTCGCTGTCCGCCCTTGGCGGCGCGCTGGAATTCTACGATTTCATCATCTTTGTCTTCTTCGCCACCGTGGTCGGCAAGCTGTTCTTCCCCGCCGACATGCCCGAGTGGCTGCGCCTGATGCAGACCTTCGGCATTTTCGCCGCCGGCTATCTGGCGCGACCGCTGGGCGGCATCGTCATGGCGCACTTCGGCGACCTGCTGGGGCGCAAGAAGATGTTCACCCTGAGCATTTTCATGATGGCTGTGCCGACCCTGATCATGGGTCTGCTGCCAACCTACGCGCAGATCGGCCTGTGGGCGCCGATCCTTCTTCTATTGATGCGGGTGATTCAGGGCGCGGCGATTGGCGGTGAGGTGCCGGGGGCGTGGGTCTTCGTTTCCGAACACGTCCCGCAAAAACACATGGGGTACGCCTGCGGCACGCTCACCAGCGGCCTGACTGCCGGTATTTTGCTCGGCTCGCTGGTCGCCACGGCGATCAACAGCATTTATACGCCGGCTGAGGTTTCCGATTACGCCTGGCGAATCCCGTTCCTGCTCGGCGGTGTGTTCGGCCTGTTCTCGGTTTACTTGCGCCGCTGGCTGCACGAAACCCCAGTGTTCGCCGAACTGCAGTTGCGTAAAGCCTTGGCTGAAGAAGTACCGCTGCGCGCGGTGCTGCGTGATCATCGCGGCGCGATTGCGATCTCGATGCTGCTGACCTGGTTGCTGTCGGCGGGGATCGTCGTGGTCATCCTGATGACCCCGACCGTGCTGCAAACGGTCTATCACTTCTCGCCGACCGAGTCGTTGCAATCGAACAGTCTGGCGATCGTGTTTCTGAGCATTGGCTGCATCATTTCCGGCGCACTGGCGGATCGCTTTGGTGCCGGGCGCGTGTTTGTGTTTGGTTGCCTGGGCTTGCTGGCGAGCTCGTGGACCTTCTATCACAGCCTTGCCGATCATCCGAACTGGCTGTTCCCGCTGTACGCGTTGACCGGTTTTCTGGTGGGCACCATTGGTGCGGTGCCATATGTAATGGTCAAAGCGTTTCCGCCGGTGGTGCGCTTCAGCGGGTTGTCGTTCTCGTATAACGTGGCTTACGCGATTTTTGGCGGGTTGACGCCGATGGTGGTGAGTCTGCTGCTGAAAGAAAGTGCGATGGGGCCTGCTTACTATGTGGCGGTGCTGTGCGCGATGGGGATTCTGGTCGGGGCGTGGCTCTGGAAGAGGGGGCGCTGATTTCCCCTCCCGCCTGATCGTTCCCACGCTCCGCGTGGGAATGCATCCTGTGACGCTCCGCGTCACTTCTCAAATGCGGACGCAGAGCGTCCATGGCGGCGTTCCCACGCAGAGCGTGGGAACGATCTGTCGCGACATGCTGGCCTTTCATCCAATTGTCATATTTCAGCCATAGAGTGTTCACACGGCCTGCTGATACTTGGCCCCGACTTAACACACCCTATCTGCTAGGAGTAAGGCATGAAACTGAAGCGTTTGATGGCGGCAATGACTTTTGTCGCTGCTGGCGTTGCGACTGCCAACGCGGTTGCCGCTGTTGACCCTGCTATCCCGAGCTACACCAAGACCACTGGTGTGTCGGGCAACCTGTCCAGCGTCGGCTCCGATACCCTGGCCAACCTCATGACCCTCTGGGCTGAGAACTACAAAAAAGAATACCCGAACGTAAATATCCAGATTCAGGCCGCTGGCTCCGCCACTGCGCCACCTGCGCTGACTGAAGGCACCTCCAACCTGGGCCCGATGAGCCGCAAGATGAAGGACACCGAACTGGCGGCCTTCGAGCAGAAGTACGGCTACAAGCCAACCGCTATCCCGGTTGCCGTGGATGCCCTGGCGGTATTCGTGCACAAGGACAACCCGATCCAGCACCTGACCATGGAGCAGGTTGATGCGATCTTCTCGTCGACCCGTCTGTGCGGCGCCAAAGCCGACGTGAAAACCTGGGGCGAGCTGGGCGTGACCGGCGACCTGGCCAACAAGCCGGTGCAACTGTTCGGCCGTAACTCGGTATCCGGCACCTACGGCTACTTCAAGGAAGAAGCCCTGTGCAAAGGTGACTACAAGCCGAACGTGAACGAACAACCAGGTTCGGCGTCGGTCGTGCAGTCGATCAGCTCCTCGCTGAACGGCATCGGTTACTCGGGCATCGGTTACAAGACTGCCAGCGTGAAGACCGTGCCTCTGGCCAAGAAAGGCAGCACCGACTTCATCGAAGACACCGAAGAAAACGCCCTGAACGGCAAGTACCCGCTGTCGCGCTTCCTCTACGTGTACATCAACAAAGCCCCGAACAAGCCTCTGGCACCGCTGGAAGCCGAGTTCGTGAAACTGGTTCTGTCCAAACAGGGCCAGGAAGTCGTAGTGAAAGACGGTTACATCCCGCTGCCAGCCAAGGTTGCTGCAAAAGCACTGGCTGATCTGGGTCTGCAGGAAGGCGGCGCTGTCGCAAAGAAGTAACAAATTGAGTCCAGGGTGAACCCCATCGGACTCAGGTAAAAGGCCGGATCTGCGCGCAGGCCGGCCTTTTCCACACCTCAAATTTTTGATCCTCTGCCAGCCCCGCTGGCGGTGGATTTGCTGCGTCACTGCATTGTCATCTTTCTGTCATACAGGATCGCTAGGGTGAGCGCATGAATGATCTGGCCAATTCCCAAATGACTACTAATCCTCCCAAGCGCATTGACTTCAATACGCCTGAGCTGCAACGCAAGCGCCGCATTCGTGCGCTCAAGGATCGCTTCACCCGCTGGTACGTCCTCGTTGGCGGTCTTGCGGTGCTGGCAGCCATCACCCTGATCTTCTTCTTCCTCGCCTACGTGGTTGCACCGCTGTTCCAGGGTGCCGACCTGACCGCGAAAGACTCGATCACCCCGGCCTGGATGCAGGACGCCGGCAAGCCGCTGATGATTTCGCTCGAAGAGCAGAATCAGGTGGCTATGCGTGTTTCCGACAAGGGCCAGGCATTGTTCTTCGATATCGACAGTGGCGCTGAACTGAAGCGCGTCGATCTGCCGGTTCCGGCCGGCGCCACCGTGACCTCCATTGGTGAAGATCAGCCGGGCCATCCGCTGGTGGCCGTGGGCCTGTCCAACGGCCAGGCGCTGGTGTTCCGTCACACCTACAAAGTCAGCTACCCCGATGGCAAGAAAACCATCACCCCGGCCATCGAGTATCCATATGGCGAGGCACCGATCGCGCTGAACGAAGCCGGCGGTGCGCTGGAGCATGTCAGCCTCAACGCCACCGACACGACCCTGATGCTGGTCGGTTCGACCGGTTCGCAACTCAATGTTTTGTCGCTGACCAGCGAAGAAAACATGATGACCGGCGAAGTCACCAACGAGCAGAAGCGTATCGATCTGCCGCAAATGACCGAGCCGGTGAAAAACATCTTCGTCGACCCGCGCCAGCAGTGGCTGTACGTGGTCAACGGTCGCGCTCAGGCCGATGTGTTCAGCCTGCGCGACAAGAGCCTCAACGGTCGCTACAAACTGCTGGAAAACGCTGACGCTGAAGTCACCGCAACCACGCAACTGGTCGGTGGCATATCGTTGATCGTCGGCGACTCCAAGGGTGGTCTGGCCCAATGGTTCATGGCCCGCGACACCGATGGCGAGCTGCGCCTGAAGCAGATTCGTACCTTCCAGATGGGCACCACGCCGATCGTTGAAATCTCCGCCGAAGAGCGTCGCAAAGGCTTCGTCGCGCTGGATGCCAGCGGCAAGCTCGGCGTGTTCCACAGCACCGCGCACCGCACGCTGCTGGTCGATCAAGTTGTAGAAGGCGAAGGCCTGTTCGGTCTGTCGCCGCGCGCCAACCGCGTGATCGTCGAAGCCGGCGGCAAGCTGCAACCGTTGCTGCTCGACAACCCGCACCCGGAAGTGTCGTGGAGCGCGCTGTGGAGCAAGGTCTGGTACGAGAACTACGACGAGCCTAAATACGTCTGGCAATCGACCGCCGCCAACACCGATTTCGAACCGAAACTGAGCCTGTCGCCACTGACCTTCGGCACCCTGAAAGCCGCATTCTACGCAATGCTTCTGGCCGCTCCACTGGCCGTGGCTGCGGCGATCTACACCGCGTATTTCATGGCCCCGGGCATGCGCCGCAAGGTCAAACCGGTGATCGAGCTGATGGAAGCGATGCCGACGGTGATCCTCGGTTTCTTCGCCGGTCTGTTCCTCGCACCTTACGTAGAAGGGCATCTGCCAGGCATCTTCAGCCTGCTGATGCTGTTGCCGATCGGCATTCTGATCGCCGGTTTCACCTTCAGTCGCCTGCCTGAGTCGATTCGTCTGCGAGTCCCGGACGGTTGGGAAAGTGCGCTGCTGATCCCGGTGATTCTGTTTGTGGGCTGGCTGTCGCTGTACATGAGCCCGTTCATGGAGAACTGGTTCTTCGGCGGCGACATGCGCATGTGGATCTCCCACGACCTCGGCATCACCTACGACCAGCGCAACGCACTGGTGGTCGGTCTGGCCATGGGTTTTGCGGTCATCCCGAACATCTACTCGATCGCTGAGGATGCCGTGTTCAGTGTGCCGCGCGGCCTGACCCTCGGCTCGCTGGCCTTGGGTGCCACGCCGTGGCAGACCATGACTCGCGTGGTGATCCTGACTGCCAGCCCGGGGATCTTCTCGGCGCTGATGATCGGCATGGGCCGGGCGGTCGGCGAAACCATGATCGTGCTGATGGCCACCGGCAACACCCCGGTCATGGAAATGAACCTGTTCGAAGGCCTGCGCACCCTGGCCGCCAACGTCGCGGTGGAAATGCCCGAGTCGGAAGTCGGCGGCAGCCACTACCGCGTGCTGTTCCTCTCGGCGCTGGTGCTGCTGCTGTTCACCTTCGTCATGAACACCCTGGCAGAACTGATTCGTCAGCGTCTGCGCAAGAAATACTCGTCGCTTTAAGCAAAGGTAGAAGTCTGTGAAACAGAACTCCTTGAAAGGATGGTTCAAGAGCGGCGCCCCGGGCGTCTGGATCAGCGGTGGCGCGGTGTCCATCGCGGTCATCATGACCATTGGCCTGCTGGCGGTGATTGCCGTGCGCGGTCTGGGTCACTTCTGGCCGGCGGACCTGGTCCACGCCCATTACGACGTACCGGGCCAGGCCAATCACCTGGTCATCGGTGAAGTGGTGCAGAAGGAAGAAGTGCCCCGCGCCCGTCTGAAGAGTGCCGGTTTGCCGGTGCCTGATGAGGGCCCGGAATTCATGACCCGCGAGCTGATCAAGGTCGGCAACCGTGATCTGAACGGCAACGACTTCACCTGGATCGTCGGCGAGTGGCTGACCAACCAGACCACGCCGCCGGAGCTGATGGCGATCGAACGTCGCGAGTGGGGCAACTTCTACGGCTATCTGGTCAACGTCAAGCAGGATGGCAAAGTCATCGCCGAGGGCGAGGCTGCCTGGCCTGAGCTGCAGGCGCGGATCAACCGTGTGAACGGTCTGGCGGCGCAACTGAAGTCGCTGGAAAAGACTGACATTGGTGCTATCAACGCCGGTCTCGAACGCATCCGTCTGCACGGTCGCAAACTGGAACTGGAAGGCAAACTCGACGCCACCGCGCAAGCGGACATGGAATCCGAGCGCGCCGAGCTGAATGCGCGTTATCAGGACATCGAAGCGCGTCTGGCTGATCTGCATGCGCAGTTCAACCGCGATGCCTTGACCGCTCGCGATGCCAACGGCAAAGAGATCGAAATCGGTCTGGGCAAAGTGGTTCACGCCTACCAGCCGAACGCGATGAGCACCTTCACCAAAGTCGGTTTCTACTTCAGCAAGATCTGGGAATTCCTCTCGGACGACCCGCGTGAAGCCAACACCGAAGGCGGGATCTTCCCGGCAATCTTCGGCACCGTGATGATGACGTTGATCATGGCGATGATCGTCACCCCGTTCGGCGTGCTGGCGGCTGTGTACCTGCGCGAATACGCCAAGCAGAACACCCTGACGCGGATCATCCGTATCGCGGTGAACAACCTCGCCGGCGTACCGGCGATCGTTTACGGCGTGTTCGGTCTGGGCTTCTTCGTTTATGTGTTGGGTGGTTCGGTCGACCGCTTGTTCTTCCCCGAAGCGCTGCCGGCGCCGACCTTCGGTACACCTGGTCTGCTCTGGGCCTCGCTGACCCTGGCGCTGCTGGCGGTACCGGTGGTGATCGTCGCGACTGAAGAAGGTCTGGCGCGCATCCCGCGTACCGTGCGTGAGGGCTCGCTGGCCCTCGGCGCGACCAAGGCTGAAACCTTGTGGAAGATCGTCATCCCGATGGCCAGCCCGGCGATGATGACCGGCATGATCCTCGCCGTGGCCCGTGCCGCCGGTGAAGTGGCGCCGCTGATGCTGGTGGGTGTGGTGAAACTGGCGCCGTCGCTGCCGGTGGACGGCAACTACCCGTACCTGCACCTGGATCAGAAGATCATGCACTTGGGCTTCCACATTTATGACGTCGGCTTCCAGAGCCCGAACGTCGAAGCGGCGCGTCCGCTGGTGTACGCCACGGCGCTGTTGCTGGTGTTGGTGATCGCCACGTTGAACCTGTCGGCGGTGTATATCCGTAACCACCTGCGCGAAAAATACAAAGCACTGGATAGCTAAGGACGACACGAACCCTGTGGGAGCGAGCTTGCTCGCGAAGCTTTTGGCGGCCTCAAGGGCCCCTTCGCGAGCAAGCTCGCTCCCACATTGAACCGCGTCCACTGGAATATTGATGGAAGCTGCAACAAGCAGTGTTCCGAACCGAATTTGTTAGCACAGGGAGCCTCCCATGCAGCACGAAACACATAGCCACGGCATCAACATGTCCGCCTTGGGCCGAGACAAGCAGAGCCTGAATCTTGAGCAGGAAACCGTTGCCATCGAAGTCCCGGGCCTGAACCTGTTCTACGGCGATAAGCAAGCGCTGTATGACGTCAGCCTGAACATCCCGAAACAGCGCGTAACGGCCTTCATCGGCCCGTCCGGCTGTGGTAAATCCACGCTGCTGCGCACCTTCAACCGCATGAACGACCTGGTTGACGGCTGCCGCGTAGAAGGCGCGATCAACCTGTACGGCAACAACATCTATCGCAAGGGCGAAGACGTGGCCGAACTGCGTCGCCGTGTCGGCATGGTGTTTCAGAAGCCCAACCCGTTTCCGAAGACCATCTACGAAAACGTGGTGTACGGCCTGCGCATCCAGGGCATCAACAAGAAGCGCGTCCTCGACGAAGCGGTCGAGTGGGCGTTGAAAGGCGCGGCGCTGTGGGACGAAGTCAAAGACCGTCTGCACGAGTCAGCCCTCGGTCTGTCCGGTGGTCAGCAACAACGTCTGGTGATCGCGCGCACCATCGCGGTTGAGCCGGAAGTGCTGTTGCTCGACGAACCGTGCTCGGCCCTCGACCCGATCTCGACCCTGAAGGTTGAAGAGCTGATCTACGAGCTGAAATCCAAGTTCACCATCGTCATCGTGACCCACAACATGCAACAGGCCGCGCGGGTGTCCGACTACACGGCGTTCATGTACATGGGCAAACTGGTGGAATTCGGCGACACCGATACCCTGTTCACCAATCCGGCGAAGAAGCAGACCGAAGACTACATCACCGGTCGTTATGGCTGATTGAAGCGGCTGCGAGCGGCAAGCTTCAAGCGGCAAGTTAGAAGCGAAGCGGCATGGATCACCACATAACAGCTTGCAGCTTGTAGCTTGCAGCTCTTGGTTAAACGCTTTTTCGGAGCGAATGCATGATTTCCAAAGAAGGCCTCACTCATCACATCTCCGCGCAGTTCAACGCTGAGCTTGAGGAAGTGCGCAGCCACCTCCTGGCCATGGGCGGGCTGGTCGAGAAGCAGGTCAACGACGCGGTGACCGCGCTGATCGAGGCCGATTCCGGTCTGGCTCAGCAGGTGCGCGAGATCGACGATCAGATCAACCAGATGGAACGCAACATCGACGAAGAATGCCTGCGCATTCTTGCCCGTCGTCAGCCGGCGGCGTCCGACCTGCGTCTGATCATCAGCATTTCCAAGTCGGTGATCGACCTTGAGCGCATCGGTGACGAAGCGACCAAGATCGCCCGTCGTGCGATTCAGCTGTGCGAAGAAGGCGAAGCGCCGCGCGGTTACGTCGAGGTTCGCCACATCGGCGATCAGGTGCGCAACATGGTCCGCGATGCGCTGGACGCGTTTGCTCGTTTCGACGCCGATCTGGCGTTGTCGGTGGCGCAGTACGACAAGATCATCGACCGCGAATACAAGACCGCCCTGCGCGAGCTGGCGACCTACATGATGGAGGACCCGCGCTCTATCTCGCGGGTCTTGAGCATCATCTGGGTGCTGCGTTCGCTGGAGCGTATCGGCGATCACGCGCGCAACATCTCCGAACTGGTCATCTACCTGGTGCGCGGCACCGACGTGCGCCACATGGGCCTCAAGCGCATGAAGGAAGAAGTTGAAGGGACAAGCGGCGAAACCGCTAATGTTCCGGGCGATGCTGACGATAAGTAAGATTGCCTGAGAAAAGCGCCCGGCCCTTTGGCCGGGCGTTTTCGTTTGTGCTTTTCAGAAGGCATATCGAATTAAAAAGCAGCACCCGCGAACGAAAAGTCCCGGCGTGACTGAAGAGTTTTGGCAATGTGCCATCAGCCAGCGTTATGCTTGCCGGGATTTTAATAGGGGTGTTGGATGAGCAAGATCAGTGTGTTGGTCGTGGACGATGCTTCGTTCATTCGTGACCTGGTGAAAAAGTGCCTGCGTAATTACTTCCCGGGGATCCGCACCGAGGACGCCGTCAATGGCAAAAAGGCTCAGGCCATGCTGGCCAGGGAAGCCTTCGACCTGGTGCTGTGCGACTGGGAAATGCCGGAAATGTCCGGTCTTGAACTGCTGACCTGGTGCCGCGAGCAAGACAACCTCAAGACCATGCCGTTCGTTATGGTGACCAGCCGTGGCGACAAGGAAAACGTCGTGCAGGCGATTCAGGCCGGTGTTTCCGGCTACGTCAGCAAGCCGTTCACCAACGAGCAACTGCTGACCAAGGTCAAGCAGGCGCTGAACAAGGTTGGCAAGCTCGACACCCTGATGAACAGCGCGCCGACCAAGATGAACTCGGCGTTCGGCAACGATTCCCTGAGCGCCTTGACCGGCGGCAAGCCTGCCGTGGTCGGCGGTGCACCGGCCGCTGCTGCGGTCAACCCGTTCGCCAAACCGGCAGCTGCCGCGCCAGCGCCTGCCGCTGCGCCGTCCCGTGGCCTGCTCAACAGCCCACCGGTCAAGGCGCCCGTCGCCGCGTCGGCGCCGGCCAGCGGTCGTGGGCAAGGCCAATTGCGCCTGCCAAGCGGTACCCAGCAATGCGTGATCAAGGCTTTGAGCATCAAGGAAGCGTTGTTGGTGGTGAAACGCACCGACACCCTGCCGCAGATCCTCGACAGTGCTGTGCTCGATCTGGAGCAGGGCGACAACGCCGAAATCGCCCGCCTCAACGGTTATCTGCACGCCGTCGTCGCGTTTGAACCGAAACCGGACAGCGAATGGCTGCAACTGACCTTCCGTTTCGTCGACCAGGACGCGCAGAAGCTCGACTACATCTCCCGCCTGATCGCCCGCGGCACGGCGCAGAAGCACTTCGTTCCAGGCGCTTGATCGTCGTCTGACAGTCCGCTATCTCGAGCAGGCTCGCTCCCACCCTGGAATGCATTCCAAATGTGGGAGCGAGCCTGCTCGCGAAGGGGCCATCAA
The DNA here is from genome assembly GCF_900582195.1 of Pseudomonas viridiflava. GTDB lineage: Bacteria > Pseudomonadota > Gammaproteobacteria > Pseudomonadales > Pseudomonadaceae > Aquipseudomonas. The sequence continues at coordinate 537,025 of NZ_UTHA01000001.1, read as the reverse complement.
AAGCACCACCCATCTCCCGCTCCTGCCAATTTGAAACATCTGTCGACTAGCCTGGTCTGCTTCACCTGCTAGGCTCATTTCCAGGCCTTACTTCGACAGACTCTTGCCCATGCTCGCGCGCCTGCTGTTTTTCTGTGGTCTCTTCGCGGCCTCCACCTCGGCTGTGGCCATGACCATTTACAAATCCACCGACGCCAACGGCGTGGTCTCCTACAGCGACCGGCCGAGCAAAGGCTCGCAGGTGTTCGTCTTTCAGGACCGCATGGTCGAGCGCCTTGAGCGGCAGGTGTACCTCGATATCAAAAAGCAGAAGGGCGTCGACGTGGTCTTTGTGCGCAACGATCTTTATGCGCCGGTTGAGGTTGCGCTGGCGTTCACCGGGCTGAGCAATGTACGTGGCGCACCGACTAAAACAATCCGCCGCGTGCTGCCTGCACGCAGCAATACGCGGCTGGCGTTGCTGACGGCGGTATCCGGCAAGCAGCCGCTGGTGTACACGCCGCAATTTCACTACTCCCTCGGCGACCCTGGCGGAACCGCTCAGGGCTATCGCTATCCGCTGCCATGGCGCGGCGGTCCATTCCGCCTGAGTCAGGGCGCCAACGGCCAGTACAGCCACTACGGGCCGAAGAACAAGTACGCGATGGACATCGCCATGCCGGTCGGCACGCCAATCATTGCTGCGCGGGCCGGGGTCGTGGTGAAAACCGAGAATTCACAGAGCGGACGCGGCAACGATGCGTCCGGCAACTTTGTGCGGGTGCTGCATGACGACGGCACGATGGGCGTGTACCTGCATCTCAAGCAAGGCTCGGTAAGCGTGCGCGAGGGGCAAAGGGTGACGGTGGGCAGTCCGCTGGCGCTGTCGGGCAACACCGGCAACAGCAGCGGCCCGCACCTGCACTTTGTGGTGCAGCGCAATACCGGGGAGGGGCTGGTGTCGATTCCGTATCAGTTCAACCAGCCGCTGGGCGCGTTGCCCAACTTTGCGTTGGGCAAGCAATGATCTGCTGCACCTGCGGGCCCCTTCGTCGGAACGCCGCCCGGAGCCTGCTCGCGAAGGAAGCGGCGCGGGGCTGAATCAGCCCATCAGTCCAGCATCAACACCTTGGCCAGCACAATCTTCGGCCCTTTCATCTTCTTGATGATGATCCGCAGGCCTTCGACTTCCAGCACTTCTTCCTCTTCCGGCACCCGTTTCAGGGTTTCGTAAACCAGACCGGCAAGGGTTTCCGCTTCGATGTGATCAAGGTCGATGCCCAGCAGGCGTTCAACCTTGAACAGCGGTGTATCACCGCGCACCAGCAACTTGCCCGGCTGATAGGCGAGGATGCCGCGTTCAGCCTTGCGGTGTTCGTCCTGAATGTCGCCGACCAGCACCTCCAGCACGTCTTCCATGGTCAGGTAGCCGATGATGTTGCCGTCAGCCTCCTCGACCACGGCGAAGTGCGAGCCGCCCTTGCGGAACTGCTCCAGCAACTGCGACAGCGGCATATGGCGCGACACGCGCTCCAGCGGACGGGTCAGCTCAGCCAGGTTGAACGACTCGGGAATGTGGTCCAGCGCCGCCAGTTCCAGTAGCAGATCCTTGATGTGCAGCAGGCCGACGAACTCCTGGCGCTCGCTGTCGTACACCGGATAACGGCTGAACTTGTGGCGACGGAACATCGCCAGGATTTCCTTCAGCGGTGCGTTGAATTCGAGGGTGATCAGGTCTTCGCGGGAGTTGGCCCAGTCGACCACTTCCAGCTCGCCCATTTCCACGGCCGAGGCCAACACGCGCATGCCCTGATCGCTCGGATCCTGACCCCGGCTGGAGTGCAGGATCAGTTTCAGTTCTTCGCGGCTGTAATGGTGTTCGTGGTGCGGGCCGGGTTCGCCCTGGCCGGCAATCCGCAGAATCGCGTTGGCGCTGGCGTTGAGCAGGTAGATCGCCGGGTACATCGCCCAGTAGAACAGGTACAGCGGCACCGCCGTCCACAGCGACAGCAACTCGGGTTTGCGGATCGCCCAGGATTTCGGGGCCAGCTCGCCGACCACGATGTGCAGGTACGAAATGATGAAAAACGCGGTGAAGAACGAAATGCCTTTGACCACTTCCGGCGACTGCACGCCGACCGCGCTCAGCAGCGGCTCGAGAATGTGTGCGAAGGCCGGCTCACCGACCCAGCCAAGGCCGAGGGAGGCGAGGGTGATACCCAACTGACACGCCGAGAGGTACGCATCGAGCTGACTGTGTACGGTGCGCAGGATGTGCCCGCGCCAGCCGTTCTGATCAGCGATGGCCTCGACCCGGGTCGAGCGCAGTTTGACCATGGCGAATTCCGCCGCAACGAAAAAGCCGTTGAGCAAAACCAGGATCAGAGCAAAAAGGATCATGCCGAAATCGGCGAATATTGTTGCGAGGGACAAGCCAGGGGAAGGGTCCATGATGGAGTTTTGCGGGTTCCGTGTGATTCAAGAGAGGTAAAAGTCGCGCCTGAAAGGCAGGCACAAGTCAGCCAATGTAGCGGCTGACCTGGCGATTGCCTAGTGCGACATTACTCAGCGGCGCTGATCGCCCGCGCCTGAGCCACCTGAGCCGGGGCGAAATGGCAGGTGAACGTGCTGCCGTGACCGGGCACGCTGCTGATCTCCATGCGCGCGCGGTGGCGCAGCAACACGTGCTTGACGATGGCCAGGCCGAGCCCGGTGCCGCCGGTGTTGGAGTTGCGGCTGGAGTCGACGCGGTAGAAACGTTCAGTCAGGCGCGGCAGGTGTTTGCTGTCGATGCCGATCCCGGAATCCTGCACGCTCAGATGCGCGCCCTGATCGTCGCCCCACCAGCGAATGCGGATGTTGCCCTCGGCCGGGGTGTACTTCACCGCGTTGAACACCAGATTGGAAAACGCACTGCGCAATTCCGCCTCGCTGCCCTTGAGCAACAGGCTGGTGTCGGCTTCGAGGGTGATGCGCTGGTTCTTCGCGCCGGACAATTGCTGCGCATCGCTTTTGATCGATTGCAACAGCGTGTCGACCTGCACGGGCTGGTTGTCCGACGGGTAATCGGTGGCTTCGAGTTTCGCCAGCAGCAACAAATCGTTGAGCAGCGTTTGCATGCGCCCGCCCTGTTGTTGCATCTGCTGCAGGGCGCGACTCCAGCGCGGGTTAACTTCTTCGACGTTGTCGAGCAGGGTTTCCAGATAGCCGCAGATCACCGTCAGGGGGGTGCGCAACTCGTGGGAGACGTTGGCGATGAAGTCTTTGCGCATCTGTTCCAGCTGATGGATGCGCGTGACGTCGCGCACCAGCATCAAGTGTTCATTGTTGCCGTAGCGGGTCAGGTACAGCTGGATGCGCACGCGATCGTTGGTTGGCGAGGGGATTTCCAGCGGCTCGGCGTAGCTGTCCTGCTCGAAGTATTCCTTGAAGCGCGGATGCCGCACCAGGTTGGTTACCGGTTGGCCGCTGTCTTGCGGGGTCTTCAGGCCGAGCAAGGTTTCGGCGGCGCGGTTCCACCATTCCAGGTTGCCGTCGCTGTCGAGCATGATCACCGCGTCTTTCAGCGCAGCGGTCGATTCCTGAACCCGGTCGATCACCGCTTGCAGGCGTCCGCGTACGCGTTGGTCGCGGCGTTGCAGGTGGTAGATGCTGTCGAACACTTCGCCCCACAGGCCATAGCCATCGGGCGGTGCTTCGTCGGGTTGATGCTGGCGCAGCCATTCGTGCAGCCGCAGCAATTGCTTGAGCGTCCAGGCCAGATAGATCCCCAGGCCCGCCGCGAGGCTCCAGCCGTAATAGCCGGTGATCAGGCCGATCACCAGGCAGGCGGTGACCAGCAGCAGCATGTGGCGAATCAGGGTGCCATGCCAGTTTTGATTCACGGGAAATACGGTCCTTGTCTGCGAGTCTGGCGGTCGGCTCAGGCCTTGGTGGAAAACCGGTAGCCGGTGCCGCGCACGGTTTGTACCAGATTTTCGTAAGCGTCGCCGAGGGCCTTGCGCAGGCGGCGGATGTGCACGTCGACGGTACGCTCTTCAACATAGACGTTGCCGCCCCAGACCTGGTCCAGTAGCTGGCCACGGGTATAGGCGCGTTCCTGGTGGGTCATGAAGAATTGCAGCAGACGGTATTCGGTCGGGCCCATCTCGGCGGGTTTGCCGTCGATGGTTACGCGGTGGCTGATCGGGTCGAGCAGCAGGCCACCGACTTCGATCGGCGCTTCGCCGTCGGTCGGCCCGGCGCGGCGCAGTACGGCTTTCAGGCGGGCGACCAGTTCGCGCGGGGAAAACGGTTTGGTGATGTAGTCGTCGGCGCCGACTTCAAGACCCTGGATCTTGTTGTCCTCTTCACCCTTGGCGGTGAGCATGATGATCGGGATGTCCCCGGTCAGCTCATCACGTTTCAGGCGACGGGCCAGCTCGATGCCGGAGGTGCCGGGCAGCATCCAGTCGAGCAGGATCAGGTCCGGTTTGCGGTCGACGATGATAGCGTGTGCCTGCTGCGAGTTCTCTGCCTCGAGGCAGTCATAGCCGGCCATTTCCAACGCCACGGCGATCATTTCGCGAATGGGCGCTTCGTCGTCGACGATCAGAATGCTCCTGCCAACCATGCCTTAATCCTCTTGTCATTTAACTGTCTTGTGCCGCATTAGATAACGGAATTATTGCAGTCGTGTGACAGTATTTCAGGGCGGCGATTGTACGAATGCTGAACTAAGCTTTAGGTCCGAATCCTGACAACCACAAAAGAAGGTTTCCATGACGCGAATGACTGTTTCTTTCAAAGCCCTGCTGATGGCCGCGGCCCTGACATTGCCGGGACTGGCCGTGGCGGCCGATCCGGCGATGGAGAAGGACGGCATGTACACCGATCACAAGGGCATGACCCTGTATACCTTCGCCAAGGACTCCGCTGGCAAATCCGCGTGTAACGACAAGTGTGCTGCGAATTGGCCACCGTTGAAGGCTGAGGCCGGCGATAAGTCGATGGGCGACTGGACGGTGATCAAGCGTGACGATGGCTCGATGCAGTGGGCTTACCAAGGTATGCCGCTGTACACCTTCGTCATGGACAAAAAGGCTGGTGACATGACCGGCGACGGCAAAATGGATGGCGCGTGGAAAGTCGCCAAAGCCAAGTAAACGCAAATCCCCTGTGGGAGCGAGCTTGCTCGCGGAGGCGTCGTGTCAGTCAACCAATGCGTTAACTGACACACTGCTTTCGCGAGCAAGCTCGCTCCCACAGGTTTAAATTCTTAACGCAATGCGTAATCCAGCACGATCCCGACAAAAATCGCCAACCCGGCCCAGTGGTTGTGCAAAAACGCCTTGAAGCAGCGCATCCGGTCGCGATCTCGCGTGTACCAGAACTCCCACGCATAACACCCGGCAGCCACCAGCAAGCCGAGATGGAACCACATCCCCAACTCGAACTTCGAACCGGCCAGCAACAGGCAGCCCAGCGACAACGCCTGCAAGCTCAGGATGATCACCCGATCCGCCTCGCCAAACAGAATCGCCGTCGACTTCACGCCAATCTTCAAATCATCGTCGCGATCGGTCATCGCGTAATAGGTGTCGTAACCCACCGTCCACAGCAGGTTGGCGATCCACAGCAGCCACGCTGCCGCCGGCAGCTCACCGGTCTCGGCCGTGAACGCCATCGGCATTCCCCACGAAAACGCTGCGCCCAGCACCACTTGCGGGTAATAGGTGTAGCGCTTCATGAACGGATAAGTGAAGGCCAGCGCCAAACCGCCCAGCGACAACCAAATGGTCGGTGCATTGGTGCACAGCACCAGCAGAAAACTCACGCCCATTAACAGCGCAAAAAACACCAATGCTTCTTTCGAGCTGATCCTGCCTGCCGCCAAGGGCCGTTGCGCGGTGCGTTTGACGTGGCCGTCAACCTTGCGATCGGCCCAGTCGTTGATCACGCAGCCGCCGGCGCGGGTCAGGATCACGCCGAGGACAAAAATCACCACGTTGGCCAGCGACGGCGAACCTTTGCCGGCAATCCACAGCGCCCATAGCGTCGGCCACAGCAGCAGGTAAATGCCGATCGGCTTGTCCATCCGCGTCAACTGAATGAAATCCCAGGCGCGCGGGTTCAAGCGGTTCAGGGACTTGAGCAGGCTCTGATACATCAGCAATTCTCCGGATGGGCGCGGGCGGCGGTCCACAGGCTCGGCAGGAAGATTTCCGCGACCAGTACGCTCAGCGCGCCACGGTCGAAACGCGAACGCCGGCCCCACAGCTCAGGTGCTTTCACGTCTGGCGGCAACCATTGTTCAGGGTAGTGACAAACTTCGAGGGCGCGGCGCTGGAACGCCTGATCGCAAAACAGCAATTCGCCCAGCGAGCGGCTGCCCAGTTCATCCATGTGCAAACCGTCGCCCTGCAAGGCGGCGCGCGAAGCCACGCTACGGGCAAACACCCAGGCTTCGCCGTGACCGCGCAAATACACCTCGCGCACCCAGCCTTCGCTACCCTCGGCCAGATCCAGTGCAGTGCATTCGTCAGCGCGCAGGGTGTCCCAGCCTTCGAACAAGGGCGTGACGCTGAAGCCCTCATGGGACAGCCGGGTCAGGCGGCGGGTGAGGGAGCCTTCGTCGAACAGCCAGTCGAGGGTCAACGAATCGGGGAGGGGCGTCAGTCGGCTTTGGGTCAGCCAGAGCGGGGTCGGGCAGGCATTTGAATGTTGCACAATGAGTCATTATTGGCCGCAAATGAGGCCGCGAGCTTACCATGGCGAGCTGCGCTATTGATTGATCCGGGTCGCCGTTGCGCCGAACAGGCTTGCATCTGCCCGGCACCATCAGTACAAAACGCCCTGAGCCGGATGGCAGCGCAACACCCATCGACCGTCCGCGCCGGCACCCAGCCTGAACCCTGAGGAAGTATCTGAATGAAAAAGTGGCAATGCATCGTCTGTGGCCTGATCTACAACGAAGCCGACGGCTGGCCGGATGACGGCATTGCGCCGGGCACCCGTTGGGAAGACGTACCGGCAGACTGGCTGTGCCCGGACTGCGGCGTCGGCAAAATGGACTTCGAAATGATCGAAATCAACTAAGCAAATCGAAAGGAGTAAGGCATGAGCGCACCTGTCGTCATCGTTGGCACTGGGCTGGCGGGCTATAACCTGGCCCGCGAGTTTCGCAAACTCGATAGCGAAACCCCGTTGCTGTTGATTACGGCTGATGACGGCCGCTCTTACTCCAAACCGATGCTCTCCACCGGTTTCGGCAAGAACAAGGACGCCGACGGCCTGAGCATGGCCGAACCGGGCGCCATGGCCGAGCAGTTGAAAGCCGAGGTGCGCACTCATACGCGCATCAGCGGCATCGATGCCGGCCACAAGCGCCTGTGGATCGACGAAGAAGCGGTTTATTACCGTGATCTCATCCTCGCATGGGGCGCAGAAACCGTGCGCGTACCCATCGAAGGCGATGGTGCGGATCTGGTATTCCCGATCAATGATCTCGAAGATTACGCGCGCTTCCGCGCCGCAGCGGCCGGTAAACGCCGCGTGCTGTTGCTGGGCGCCGGCCTGATCGGCTGCGAATTCGCCAATGACCTGATCCTCGGCGGCTACGAAGTGCAACTGGTTGCACCCTGTGAACAAGTCATGCCGATGCTGCTGCACCCGGCGGCTGCGGCAGCCGTGCAGGCCGGGCTGGAAAGCCTCGGTGCGAAATTTCATCTCGGCCCGGTACTGACCCGATTGCAGAAAGTCGCCGACGGCCTGGAAGCGCATCTGTCCGACGGCCAGGTCATTCCTTGCGACGTGGTGGTTTCGGCCATCGGCCTGCGCCCACGCATCGATCTGGCGGCGGCTGCTGGTGTACAGGTCAATCGCGGCGTCGTGGTCGACCGCCACCTGAAAACCTCCCACGCCAATATCTACGCCTTGGGCGACTGCGCCGAGGTCGACGGGCTGAATCTGTTGTACGTAATGCCCCTCATGAGCTGTGCGCGAGCACTGGCACAAACCCTCGCCGGCAACCCGACCGCCGTCAGCTACGGCCCGATGCCGATCACTGTGAAAACCCCGGTGTGCCCGCTGGTGGTTTCGCCGCCGCCACGGGGCAGCGAAGGTGTCTGGACGGTTGAAGGGCAGGGCGCCGACATCAAAGTCCTGTGCCACAGCGCCGACGGCCAATTGCTCGGCTACGCGCTGACCGGTGCGGCGGTGATGGAAAAACTCGCCCTGAACAAACAGCTACCGGCCCTGCTGGCGTAAATACCGGTCGTTCTGTCGGAATCACCCCGCTTTTGCCCCGACAAAGGTCGCTGGGAGACTGGCGCCGCCGGTATCCGCGTGCCATTCTCACTCCCGTCTGCCGCAGAGTAGAGCCTGCGGCGCCTTGGGCGCTGTTCCAACGAGAACAGCACGGACATAACAACAAAAAACCGTCAAAGGGGCTTCACTAATGCGTAAACCAGAACTCGCCGCTGCAATCGCTGAAAAAGCAGATCTGACCAAAGAGCAGGCCAATCGCGTACTCAACGCCGTTCTCGAAGAAATCACCGGCGCTCTGCACCGCAAGGACAGCGTCACGCTGGTCGGCTTCGGCACCTTCCTGCAACGCCACCGCGGCGCCCGCACCGGCAAAAACCCGCAGACCGGCGAACCGGTCAAAATCAAGGCCAGCAACACTGTTGCGTTCAAGCCAGGCAAATCGTTGAAAGACAGCGTAAATCCTTAATTGCGGCGAACTCCTCGAATATCGGGGAGAACCGTGTAGAAAAATGGGCACACCGATTGCGGTCGGGTGCCCATTTTTTATGGCTGACTATTTGTTATGCCATACAGTAATAATGAAACCCGCTGAACTGATTGCATTTGTTGGCTATCGATACGCCGGCACTTAAATGAATCTCCTATATATAAAAGCCATCATAGTGATGGCACTTTTGCGATTGTTGGTTGTCGCGTTGTGAATTGTTGAAACAACACCGAAATCTTTCGGAATCATCCTACATCCGATTTTTTCAAAACACGTCATGCTTCGCGCCATTATCGCCAGCCCGGTTTGCCGTGATCGATGGCATGTGGAACGATCGCTCTAGATCAGGCGTTTCAGGCATTTCTTACGGGTATCTCAATATAAACGGAAGATCGGGGATTCCCTGACGGAATATAGGGAAAACTCCTACAACAAACAAAGAACACTTCGTCTTGTTGTTTAATCAGATGCTTGCTAGTGGCCATCATACTGATTACGATGCGCCCACTTGAAAGAGCACATCTCAATTGGATGAGTCGCATCACCGCTCTTCGATACTGTCCCGCGCCGCGGTTACTCCAACAGGCGCCTGACTGTAATCCTTAATAAAGGCCATGGATGTCCTACTCAAGCAAACTTTCCGCCCATTACCTCGAACTCGCCAAAGTCTCTGTTTCCAAAGAGAATTTCGCGGGCGAAGACGTTCGTTTTTCGAGCGAATTCGAGGCGCTGGAGAGTGAGCTGGCCAAAGCCTCGTCGATGCACGAAAGCGGGCAGATCGACTGGCTGAAAATTCGCGAAAACAGCGAAAATCTGCTGCGTACCCAATCCAAGGATCTGCGTGTCGGCGCCTGGCTGACCTGGTCGCTGTACCAGCGCGAATCCTTCCCCGGGCTACTGGCCGGCCTCGGCTTGTTGCACCATTTGTCGGAAAACAACTGGGCCGACGTTCACCCGCTTAAACCCCGCACCCGTGCCGCCGCCATCGGCTGGCTGGTGCCGCGTCTCGAGCAGGTCATCACCGAAAACATTGCGATCAAAGAGCAGTTGCCGATGTTCCGGCAGCTCTCCGAGCATCTGTCCGGCCTCGAAGCGGCTTGCGCTGAGCATCTGGGCGATGACTCGCCGCTGTTGCTGCCGATCTCCCGTCGCCTGAAAACCATGATCCAGCGCGCGGCCGACAATCAGCCGGCCCCCGGTGTGGTCGGTGCGGCGGTGGCGCAGGTCAAACAGGCCGCGAGCCAGTTGCTCACCCCCGGCGCACCGATCGACAACGAGCGCGAGGCGCACAAAGCCCTGCGCGCCCAACAGGAAAGCGCCCGTCCGTTGTGCGCCTGGTGGCTCAAGCAGAAAGCCACCGACCTGCGCGCCCTGCGCCTCAATCGCACGCTGCTGTGGATGACCATCGACGCGGTGCCGGAGCGCAACGCCGAGCAGATCACCGTGTTGCGCGGTCTGCCGCTGGAAAAGCTCAAGCTCTATCAGGACCGTTTCGATCAGGGCAAATACGCCGACCTGCTGGTGGAACTGGAGGCGAGCCTGGCGAAGGCGCCGTTCTGGTTCGATGGCCAGAGGATGGTCTGGGAATGTCTCCAGAACCTCAACGCCGAGTTGGCAATGCGCGAAGTGGAAATCCACTTCGCGCTTTTGGTTCAACGGCTGCCTGGCATTGTCGAGTTGCGTTTCCATGACGGCGCGCCGTTTGCCGATCCGTCCACCCGGGCGTGGATCGCCGCCAACGTCATGCCGCACCTGCAAAGCGCCAGCGCGCCGCGCAAGGTCGAAAGCGAAAACGTCGAATCCCAGCCAGCCTGGGAAAAGGCCCTCGAAGAAGTCCTGCCGCTGCTGCGCAAGGAAGGCCTGAAGCCGGCCGTGCAAATCCTCAAGCAGGGTTTGCAATCCGCTCACGGTGGCCGCGAGCGCTTCTTCTGGCAGTTCGCCCTCGCGCGCCTGTGCTTCATGGCCAAGAAATACGAACTGGCCAAGAACCAGCTGGAAACCCTCGATCAGACATTACAGGACTCAGGCCTGCACGCCTGGGAGCCCGATCTTGCATTGGAAGTGCTGCATTTACTGCATAGCTGCTGCGAGTTGTTGCCGCAGAACCATGCCGTACGTGAACGCAAGGAAGAGATTTATCGCAGGCTGTGCCACCTCGACCTCGAAGTGGTACTCGAATAGGCCCCAGGGCCACAACCGCAAGGAGAAAAGCCATGGCCAAAGAAGGCTCGGTAGCCCCCAAGGAACGCATCAACGTCACCTTCAAACCCGCCACCGGCGGTGCTCAGGAAGAGATTGAACTGCCGCTGAAGCTGCTGGCAATCGGTGACTACACCCACCGCAAGGACGATCGCAAAATCGAAGATCGCAAGCCGATCAGCATCGACAAGATGACCTTCGACGAAGTGTTGGCCAAGCAAGAACTGGGTCTGACGCTGAGCGTGCCGAACCGTCTGCAGGAAGATGGCGAGGCCGACGAGCTGGCTGTGCAACTGCGCGTCAATTCGATGAAGGACTTCAACCCGGCCAGCCTGGTCGAGCAAGTGCCTGAGCTGAAAAAACTGATGGAACTGCGCGATGCGCTGGTGGCCCTCAAAGGCCCGCTGGGTAACGCACCTGCGTTCCGTAAAGCGATCGAAGGCGTGCTCGCCGACGACGAATCCCGCGGTCGCGTACTCGGTGAGCTGGGCCTGAACGCCGCAGCCCCGGACGCCTGAGACTCCAGCCAAGGAAGCCAACACAATGAGCACTAGCGCAGCACAAGAGAAGAGCGCCGCCAGCGGCGAATACAGCATTCTCGACAGCATCATCGCCGAAACCCGTCTGACTCCGGACGACGAAGCCTACGACATCGCCAAGCGCGGTGTGTCGGCGTTCATCGAAGAACTGCTCAAGCCGCAGAACAACGGTGAGCCGGTCAAGAAGGCCATGGTTGACCGCATGATCGCCGAGATCGATGCCAAGCTCAGCCGTCAGATGGACGAAATCCTGCACCACCCGGACTTCCAGGCTCTGGAATCGTCGTGGCGTGGTCTGCAGTTGCTGGTCGACCGCACCAACTTCCGCGAAAACATCAAGATCGAAATCCTCAACGTCTCCAAAGAAGACCTGCTGGACGATTTCGAAGATTCGCCGGAAGTCATGCAGTCGGGCCTGTACAAGCACATCTACACCGCTGAATACGGCCAGTTCGGTGGTCAGCCTGTGGGCGCGATCATCGCCAACTACTACATGTCGCCAAGCTCGCCAGACGTGAAGCTGATGCAGTACGTGGCCAGCGTTTCGTGCATGTCCCACGCGCCGTTCATCGCTGCGGCCGGCCCGAAATTCTTCGGTCTGGAAAGCTTCACCGGCCTGCCGGATCTGAAAGATCTGAAGGACCACTTCGAAGGCCCGCAATTCGCCAAATGGCAGAGCTTCCGTACTTCGGAAGATTCCCGCTATGTTGGCCTGACCGTGCCGCGTTTCCTGCTGCGTAACCCGTACGATCCGGAAGAAAACCCGGTCAAATCGTTCGTATACAAGGAAACCGTTGCCAACAGCCACGAGCACTACTTGTGGGGCAACACTGCTTACGCGTTCGGCACCAAGCTGACCGACAGCTTCGCCAAATTCCGCTGGTGCCCGAACATCATCGGCCCACAGAGCGGTGGCGCGGTTGAAGATCTGCCTCTGCACCACTTCGAAAGCATGGGCGAAATCGAAACCAAGATTCCTACTGAGGTTCTGGTTTCCGATCGTCGTGAATACGAACTGGCCGAGGAAGGCTTCATCTCCCTGACCATGCGTAAAGGCTCCGACAACGCGGCGTTCTTCTCCGCCAGCTCGGTGCAGAAGCCGAAGTTCTTCGGCATCAGCGCAGAAGGCAAGGCGGCAGAGCTGAACTACAAGCTCGGCACCCAACTGCCGTACATGATGATCGTCAACCGTCTGGCTCACTACCTGAAAGTGCTGCAGCGCGAGCAACTCGGTTCCTGGAAAGAGCGTACCGACCTTGAGCTGGAACTGAACAAGTGGATCCGTCAGTACGTTGCCGACCAGGAAAACCCGAGCGCCGAAGTGCGTGGCCGTCGTCCGCTGCGCGCTGCGCAAGTGATCGTCAGCGACGTTGAAGGCGAGCCGGGCTGGTACCGCGTGAGCTTGAACGTGCGTCCGCACTTCAAGTACATGGGTGCCGATTTCACCCTGTCGCTGGTTGGCAAGCTGGACAAAGAGTAAGAGCGACTCATGGACGGATACGGCAGCCTGTTCGAACGCCTCAACGGCGACGCGCAACTACGCAAGGGCAACAGCCTTGAGGCTTGTGCCATGGCGTCAGTGGCTGCCCATCTGGCCAAAATGCTCAGCACCCGGGCCGGCAGCGTGCAAACGCTGGCCGACTACGGGTTGCCCGATCTCAATGACATGCGTCTGAGCCTGCACGACTCCCTGAGTCAGGCCCGTCTGGCCATCGAAAACTTCATCGAAGCCTACGAGCCGCGCCTGAGCAATGTGCGTGTCATTTCCCTGCCGCGTGATCACGATCAACTTCGCCTGGCCTTCAGCATCGAAGGCCTGCTGGAAGTTGAAGGGTTCAAGCGCCAGGTCAGTTTTTCCGCGCGCCTGGATGGCAGCGGTCAAGTGAAGGTCACCTAAGGAGAACCCCGATGTCTGGCAAACCCGCAGCACGCGTATCCGACCCCACCGCTTGCCCGCTCCCCGGCCACGGTACCAACCCGATCGCCGCCGGTTCCGGCGACGTGTTCTTCGACGGCCTCGCGGCCGCCCGCCAAGGCGATGCCTCGGCGTGTGGTGGTGCGATGTCGGGTGGTTTGGCGACCACTGTGTTGATCAACGGCAAACCTGCCGCGACGGTTGATTCGGTGGGTACCCATGGCAACAAGGTTACGGCTGGATCCGGGACGGTGATTATCGGGAATTCGCATTCGCCGGCGCCGTTTGTGCCGCCGTTACCGGTCATCATCCCTGGAATATTCAATCGTGTCTTTGAATTCAAAACCGCAGATGGAAGAACGGTTGAAAATTTAAACTACACCATGCGCTCTGATAGCGGGATTGAGAAAATAGGTTCAACGTCAACAGGCATGTCAGGTGGTTTTTCAACTGGAAAGACGGCAGAGCCTGTAACTATATACATTTCGGCGGACTAGTAGGTATGGAGACCATAATCAACATCGATGGTGTCGCTTACACCTTTGTGACTCAGGATCAGGTGACTACACTTAAAGTTCTTGCCGAAACAACTGAGAGCAAGGATACGAAGCCTAAGACAGTTGATCTTCCGTTGGCCTGGATTATTACGCGAAAAAGTGGAGTGCCTCTCTTCGCTTTGAAACCGGGTAAGGATGACTCTCCATTCAGAATCATCACCGCGGAGAAACTGTACGCAGAAAAGGGTCAGTGGTTCGAACCGTTAGCCAGATATTACAGAGAACTTATCTGGATCAATCCAGAAACAACGCAGGCCGGAACAGAGTCGAATACGGCTTATAAACATGTTACCTGGCAGGAGCTGATCGATTTTGCAATTGTTGACCGCTTTTCCTTCACGTTTCACTCCGGAATGCCGGGTGACTGGAAATTCCGTGCCGTGGGCGGTGCTGAGTTTTTGATGGTGTTCATGGAGGATAAACCCTATTGGACTGATGGCATTGGCCAGGTGCCGTTTGCGGTTAACACCTATAGAAAGTATCTGCGAGAAACAAAGCAGGTAGAGCTCGCAATAAAGATGGCTGGTGAAACCGGTGTGACTTGGGGCGACGGCAAAGCCTATACCGGAGCAGAGCGAGGACCGAAAGACGTCTACGATAACTTCATCATATTACGAGGGATATTGTGGGCAAAAGAAAACTGCAAGTTGGTTGTGAAAAAAGACACGGTATACGATAAAGGTATCCCGCACACAATTGAACTTACTGATGCACCCTATGTGCCAGTATCAAATGCGAAATTGATAAATCCAATTTCGCAAGGCGATATGGATCAGTACGGGACTTGGAATAAATGAAAGCTCGTCGCTTAATTGGCTGTATTCCGCATCTAATAGTGTGTGCTCTGTACGTTCCGCTGCATAACTACGGTGTCGACTTATATATCGGAGTGTATGGTGGATTGACATCGAGAGGTATCGGCATCGGTATGACGCCGGATCTAATGGTTCAGTATTTTGTGGTGATGAACGCTATAACTTTTTTTATCCCCAAGCTGAAATTAAAAGTCCTCTGTGTCTCATTTATGCTTGCGCTTATCTTGTACTATTTTTTGCCTCACTACCCCGTCCGCGCGATGGCTTACACATTGATGGGTGGTGTCCTGACTTTTGCGGCGATATTCGCTGGTCGGTTAATCGATCGCCTTTTTTTTTCAAAAAGAGAAATTGAAGCATGACTGTCGGGCGTCATTGCCGACATTGCCCGCGGGGAGTTCCTAGCCCGCATGAACCGTTCTGCTGTTTTTTCAAATGAGTTCCACTACCAGGCAGGTAACCCGTGTCCTTTAACCACTACTACCAAAGCGAACTCACCGCACTGCGCCAACTCGGTCGCCGTTTCGCCGAGCGTAGTCCGGCGTTGGCGCCGTATCTGGGGCAGGCCGGGCGGGATCCGGACGTGGAGCGGTTGCTCGAGGGCTTTGCTTTTCTCACCGGGCGGCTGCGGCAGAAGCTCGATGACGAGCTGCCGGAGCTCAGCCATTCGCTGATGCAGCTGCTGTGGCCGAACTACATGCGCCCGCTGCCGGCGTTCAGCATTTTGCAGTTCGACCCGCTCAAGCGTTCCGGGCCGGCGTTGCGCGTCGAGCGTGATACGCCGATTGAAAGCAAGCCGATCGAAGACGTGCGTTGCCGCTTCCGCACCTGCTATCCGACCGAAGTGTTACCCCTCGATCTGGCCGCACTGAACTACTCGGTGAAGGGCGACGGCTCGCTGCTCAGCCTGCGTCTGGAAATGAGCGCCGACGGCCACCTCGGTGAGCTGGAACTGAGCAAGCTGCGTTTGCACTTTGCCGGTGAGCGCTACATCAGCCAGATGCTCTACCTGAGCCTGCTGCGCAACCTCGAGGGCATCGAACTGATCCCGCTCGACGGTGCCGGCAAACCGATCGATGGCGTCAGCGGCAAGCCGATGGCGTTCAAGATTCCCGGTGATCGGGTCAAACCGGTGGGCTTTGCCGAAGAAGAAGCGTTGATCCCGTATCCGCTGAACACCTTCCGTGGTTATCGCTACCTGCAGGAATACTTCGCCTTCCAGGACAAGTTCCTGTTCGTCGACGTCAACGGTCTGGACATCATCAACGCGCTGCCGGAAGACACCCTCAAGCAGATGCGTGGCCTCGAATTGCGCTTCGATATTCGCAAGAGCGGCATCATGCGCATGCGGCCGACCCTGGATAACGTGAAGCTGTTCTGCACGCCGATTGCCAACCTGTTCGCCCACGACGCGCTGCCGATCCGCCTCGACGGCAAGCAGGACGAGTACCTGCTGCTGCCAGCGGAATACGATCTGGAAAACTGCGGTGTGTTTTCGGTCGAAACCGTGACCGGCTGGAAGCCCGGCGGCCTCGGTTATCAGGAGTACGTGCCGTTCGAGTCCTTCGAGCACGACCCGAGTTTCGACGTGCCCAACAGCCGTCCGCACTACAGCATTCGCCAGCGTTCTTCGCTGTTGCACGACGGCCTCGACACTTACCTGAGCTTCGGCATCCGCCACACCGAAGCCCACGAAACCCTGTCGATCGAGCTGATCTGCACCAACCAGAACCTGCCGCGCAAGCTCAAGCTTGGCGACATCTGCATGGCCTGCGAAGAGACGCCGGAGTTCTTGAGTTTCCGCAACATCACCCCGGCCACGTCGAGCTTCGCACCGCCGCTGAACCGAGACTTCCTGTGGAAGCTGATCAGCAACATGTCGCTTAACTATCTGTCGCTGGCCGACGTCAATGCGTTGAAGGTGATTCTCGAAACCTACGACCTGCCGCGCTACTACGACCAGCACGCGGAGAAGGTCAGCAAACGCCTGCTCGGCGGCCTCAAGCACATCAAGCATCACCACGTTGACCGCTTGCACCGTGGGTTGCCGGTGCGCGGTCTGCGCACCGAACTGACCATCGACCCGGAAGGGTACATCGGCGAAGGCGACCTGTTCGTTTTCGCTTCGGTTCTTAACGAGTTTTTCGCGCTTTACGCCAGTCTCAATTCATTCCATGAGCTGCGCGTAAAAAGCACACAGGGAGAGGTGTACCAATGGACACCACGTATGGGCCTGCAGCCCCTGCTTTAAGCGGGCTGACCAAGGTAATACGCGAGTACTCGCTGTTTCAGGCCGTGCTGCTGGTGATCGACCGGCTGCGCGAGGCACACCCGCACCTGAGCGAAGACGATCTGTACGACCACGTCGAGTTCCAGGCCAACCCGAGCCTGGGCTTTCCGCGCAGCGACGTCGATCGCGTCGAGTTCTTCGAAGAACACGGACAGATGCGCGCGCGCATGCGTTTCAACCTGATCGGCCTGGTCGGCTCGGGCTCGCCGTTGCCGGCGTTCTATGGCGAACAAGCCCTGGGCGACAGCGAGGACGGCAACCCGACACGCAACTTCCTCGACCTGTTCCACCACCGCCTGCAACGCCTGATGCTGCCGATCTGGCGCAAGTACCGTTACCGCGCAAGCTTCCAGAGCGGCGCGATTGACCCGTTCTCCTCGCAGCTGTTCGCGCTGATCGGCCTCGGTGGCGAAGAGATCCGCAAGGCCAAGGAACTCAACTGGAAACGCCTGCTGCCGTACCTCGGCCTGCTCAGCTTGCGGGCGCACTCGGCAGCGCTGATCGAGGCCGTGCTGCGTTACTACTTCAAGCACGAAGACCTGGTCATCGAGCAGTGCATCGAGCGTCGCGTAGAAATTCTCGAAGAGCAGCGCAATCGTTTGGGCCGTGCCAACAGCCTGCTCGGTGAAGACCTCGTGCTCGGCGAGCACGTGCGCGACCGCAGCGGCAAATTCCGCATTCACATCACCGAACTCGACTGGCAGCGATTCCATGAATTCCTGCCGATCGGTTTCGGTTACCAGCCGCTCTGCGCGCTGGTGCGGTTCACCCTGCGTGACCCGCTCGATTACGACATCCGCCTGGTTCTGCGCCAGGAAGAAATCCGCGAACTGCGCATCGGTGAGCAGAACGCCTGTCGCCTCGGTTGGACCAGTTGGCTGGGCCGCGAAAAAGCGGACGGCGTGGTGACCCTGGGCAGCAAAATTCATTAAGGACGTGAGCCATGATCAACGTAGACCTGCAACAACTCATCCAGGCGCTGGACGCCGAAACCCGTCGTGATCTGGAACGTTCCGCCGAGCGTTGCGTGGCCCGTGGCGGCAGCAAGATCCTCGTCGAAGACCTGATGCTCGGCCTGCTCGAGCGTCCGAACGGCTTGCTGTCGCGCGCGCTGCAGGATGCAGACGTCGACGCCGGTGAACTCAGCGCCGCGCTGCAATCGCGCGTCGAACACAGCGCTTCGCGCAACCCGGTGTTCGCCCCGGAACTGGTGCAGTGGCTGCAAGACGCGCTGCTGGTGGCCAACCTTGAACTGGGCCAGACCCAGGTTGAAGATGCGGCGCTGATCCTTGCGCTGCTGCGCAATCCGATGCGCTACGCCGGCAGCCGTTATCAGCCGCTGCTCGCCAAACTGAACATCGATCGCCTGAAAGAATTTGCCCTGTCGCAACAGGAGCAACCGGCGGCCAACGGCAAACCGGCCGCGCAGGGCGAATCGCTGTTGCAGCGCTTCACCCACAACCTGACCCAGCAGGCCCGCGACGGCAAACTCGACCCGGTGCTGTGCCGTGACGGCGCGATCCGGCAGATGGTCGACATCCTCGCCCGTCGTCGCAAAAACAACCCGATCGTCGTCGGTGAGGCCGGTGTCGGCAAGACCGCCATCGTCGAAGGCCTGGCTTCGCGCATTGCTGCCGGTGAGGTACCGCAAGTGCTCAAAGGCGTTGAACTGCTGTCGCTGGACATGGGGCTGTTGCAGGCCGGCGCCAGCGTCAAAGGTGAATTCGAACGTCGTCTTAAAGGCGTGATCGACGAAGTCAAAGCCTCGCCGAAACCGATCATTCTGTTCATCGACGAAGCCCACACCCTGATCGGCGCGGGTGGCAACGCGGGCGGTTCCGATGCGGCCAACCTGCTGAAACCGGCACTGGCCCGTGGCGAACTGCGCACCATCGCCGCCACCACGTGGGCCGAGTACAAGAAATACTTCGAGAAAGACCCGGCGCTGGCCCGTCGTTTCCAACCGGTGCAACTGCACGAACCGACCGTCAGCGAAGCGGTGACCATCCTCCGTGGTCTGGCCCAGGTTTACGAGAAGAGCCACGGCATCTACCTGCGTGATGACGCGGTGGTCTCGGCGGCTGAACTGTCCGCACGTTATCTGGCCGGTCGGCAACTGCCGGACAAAGCCGTCGATGTGCTCGACACCGCTTGCGCCCGTGTACGCATCAGCCTCGCCGCTGCCCCGGAAAGCCTTGAGCGCTTGCGTGGCGAACTGGCTGAAGGTGGCCGTCAGCGTCAGGCCCTGCGCCGCGATGCCGAAGCCGGTCTGCTGATCGACCACGAAGCGCTGGAGGCACTGGAAGCGCGTCTCGACGAAGCCGAAGACGAAATGGTCGCGCTGGAAACCCTTTGGACTGAACAGAAGCAACTGGCCGAGCGCCTGCTGGAACTGCGTCAGCAACTGGCCAAGGCTCGCGAAGCCGCCGCTGTCGAGCCGACCGTCAACGTTGAAGAAGACGCCGAAGGCACGGTGATCGAAACCATCGCCGCCGAAGTTGAAGAAGGCCAAAGCGTCGAAGCGCTAGAAGCCCAGCTCAACGAAACCCACAGCGCCCTGACCGCTGCCCAAGTCAAAGAGCGTCTGGTCAGCTTCGAAGTGTGCCCGCGTCTGGTTGCCGAAGTGATCAGCGCCTGGACCGGTGTGCCATTGGCGCAATTGGCCCGTGAGCACAACGCCAAAGTCGCCAGTTTCGCCACCGACCTGCGCGCGCGCATCCGTGGTCAGGAACAAGCCGTGCACGCACTGGATCGCTCGATGCGCGCCACCGCTGCCGGCCTGAACAAACCTGACGCACCGGTCGGCGTATTCCTGCTGGTTGGCCCGAGCGGCGTCGGTAAAACCGAAACCGCGCTGGCCCTCGCTGACTTGCTGTACGGCGGCGACCGTTTCATCACCACCATCAACATGTCCGAATTCCAGGAGAAGCACACCGTTTCCCGCCTGATCGGCGCGCCGCCAGGCTACGTCGGTTACGGCGAAGGCGGCATGCTCACCGAAGCCGTGCGGCAGAAACCGTACTCGGTGGTGTTGCTCGATGAAGTCGAAAAGGCTGACCCGGACGTGCTCAACCTGTTCTACCAAATCTTCGACAAGGGCGTGGCCAACGACGGCGAGGGTCGCGAGATCGACTTCCGCAATACGCTGATCCTGATGACCTCGAACCTCGGCAGCGACAAGATCAGCGACCTCTGCGAAAACGGCGCACGCCCGACCGCTGAAGTGCTCGAAGAAACCATTCGCCCGGTTCTCAGCAAGCACTTCAAACCGGCGCTGCTGGCGCGGATGAAAGTGGTGCCGTACTACCCGGTCGGCGGCCCGGTATTGCGTGAGCTGATCGAGATCAAACTCGGTCGTCTCGGCGAGCGCCTCAACCGCCGTCAGCTGGATTTCAGCTGGTGCCAGAACCTTGTCGATCACCTGTCCGAGCGTTGCACGCAAAGCGACAGCGGTGCGCGCCTGATCGACCATTTGCTCGACCAGCACGTGTTGCCGCTGGTGGCTGACCGTTTGCTCGACGCCATGGCCACCGGCGAAAGCCTCAAGCGCGTGCACGCCACGCTCGACGGTGAAGCCAGCGTGACGTGCGAGTTCGCCTGAGGTGGGTGTGATGTTCACTCAGGTACCGCAGCCGCTGGTCTATGCCGAAGCGTTGCTGGCGCAGTTCGCCAGTCTGTCGCGGGCGGCGGACGGTGCTGCGTTGCTGGGTGACTTCGTGCGCGGTCTGGCCGAGCTGAGCGGCTGCGAATTGACGCAGCTGTATCTGCTCGACGCTACCCACACGTGCCTGGGGATGAACGCCGAATGCCTCGACGGCGCCCTGCAACCCCGTGAAGCGGCGAGCCTGCCGGCGGATTACAACGGTGAGCAACTGCTGCAATTCGCCCTGTGCCAGAACCGCGTGGTGTGCCTCGACGACTTGAGCGGCAGCCTGCACGAAACCAGTTTTCTGCCGGCGGCGACCTCGCCGTGGCAGTCGCTGTTGTGCGTGCCGCTGGTCAATCAGCACAAGGCGGTCGAAGGCTTGTTGCTGTGCGCCAGCCGTCGTCGTACCCACCTGCAAGGCTTCGCTGATTCCCTCGGCCAGCTCGGCTCGTTCGTGCTTGGCCAGTTGCATTTGCTGCAACGCTTGCGTCAGCCGTTGGCAGAGTCGGCATCGGTTGTGCGCAGCGTGCCGAGCATCAGTGGCTACGGGCTGATCGGCAAAAGCGCGGCGATGCGCCAGACTCATTCGCTGATCAGCAAAGTCCTGCACAGCCCGTACACCGTGCTGCTGCGCGGCGAAACCGGCACCGGTAAGGAAGTCGTTGCGCGGGCGATTCACGATTGCGGCCCGCGCCGTTCCCAGGCGTTTATCGTGCAGAACTGCGCGGCGGTTCCGGAAAATCTGCTGGAAAGCGAGCTGTTCGGCTATCGCAAAGGCGCGTTCACCGGTGCCGATCGCGACCGCGCCGGCCTGTTCGATGCGGCCAATGGCGGCACGTTGTTGCTCGACGAGATCGGCGACATGCCGTTGTCGTTGCAGGCGAAGATCTTGCGCGTGTTGCAGGAAGGCGAGATCCGTCCGCTGGGCTCCAACGACACGCACAAAATCGATGTACGCATCATCGCCGCAACGCACCGCGATCTGTCGACGCTGGTCAGCGAAGGCAAATTCCGCGAGGACTTGTACTACCGCCTCGCGCAATTCCCGATCGAGCTGCCGGCGCTGCGTCAGCGCGACGGCGACATCCTTGAACTGGCCCAGCACTTCGCCGAGAAGACCTGCACGTATTTGCAGCGCGACCCGGTGCGTTGGTCGAGTGCGGCGCTGGAACACCTGTCCGGCTACAACTTCCCCGGCAACGTGCGTGAACTCAAGGCATTGGTCGAGCGTGCGGTGCTGTTGTGCGAAGGCGGCGAGTTGCTCGCCGAGCATTTCTCCCTGCGCATGGAGCCGATGCCGGAAGACAACAGCCACTTGAATTTGCGCGAACGTCTGGAGCAGGTCGAACGCACGTTATTGCTCGATTGCCTGCGCAAAAACGACGGCAACCAGACCCTCGCCGCCCGTGAACTGGGCTTGCCGCGACGCACGCTGCTGTATCGGCTCGGCCGTTTGAACATCAATCTGGGAGATTTCGATGGGTAGGCAAAACTTCATCGAAATCCCCACAAAAACCAATTTCAGCGCCGCCCGCAAGGGTCGGCGCTTTGTGCTTTGTCTACACCTGGAGACCCTCTGATGTCTGTTCGTCACTGGCACGCTGTCCTGCTGACCCTCGTCGTTCTATGCGGCCTTGGCGGCTGTAGCGGCAATTACAAATTCAACGACAACGACTATCGCCCGTTGGGTGATCCGCAAGCGGTCAATCGCGGCAAGTGACCGCAAGGAGCATCAAACATGGAATTGGTTTTCGAAATGCTGAACACCAAGCAGTTCGTGCCCACCGAGTTGTGCCAGAAGACCTTTAAACAGGCCGGCGGCGTGATCGGGCGGGGCGAGGACTGCGACTGGATCATCCCTGACCGCAAGCGTCACCTGTCCAATCACCACGCGATTGTCAGCTACCGCGAGGGCACGTTCTTCCTCACCGACACCAGCAGCAACGGTGTCCAGGATGGCGAAAGCGGCGCACGCCTGCACAAAGGCGAACCGGTGCGTATCGAACACGGCAGCACCTACGTGCTGGGTGATTTCGAGATTCGCGCGCGCCTGGTGCGCGACCCGGCGACGTTTGACGGTGAAGTCGGCCGTCCGCGTGCCGCCGGCAGCATCATTCCTGACGACGCGTTCCTCGATCTCGACCCGCTCAATGCCCTCGAACAGCAAGAGCGCGTGTACTCGGAAATCGACGAACTGCTGGCGCCGAACACCAAGCCTGAGGACTCCCGTCAACGTGCCGACTACGCGCGCATCGACATGGAAAGCCTGATGGTGCCGGAGCTGATCGCCGCGCCCGCCGAACCTGAGCCCGCTCCGGCGCCGAAAGCCGTTGAGCGTCAGAGCGAAGGTTTCTGGGAGCACTTCGGTGCGGCGCTGGGTGTCGACGTCAAAGGCCTCAGCCACGACGAACGCGAAGCTTTGGCGCTCAATGCTGCGCGCTTGCTGCGCCAGAGCATCGGCGGTTTGCAGCAGAGTCTGCGCACCCGTTCCGAGCTGAAAAACGAACTGCGTCTGGCCCAGACCACCGTGCAAGGCACCAACAAGAACCCGCTGAAATTCGCTGTCGATCCGAGCGAAGCCCTGCAGATTCTGTTGCAGCCAAGCAAGCCCGGGCATCTGCCGGCCGAGCAAGCCATCTCCCGCGCGTTCCGCGACCTGCAGGCGCATCAAGTGGCACTGCTGACCGCCAGCCGCGCCGCCGTACGCGGCACGCTGGAGCATTTCTCGCCGGAGCAACTGACCCTGCGTTTCGAGCGTGACAGCAAGCCGTTGATCGCCACGTCGGGCGGGCGCTGGAGAGCGTTCGGCCGTTATCACCAGGCGCTGCGTCAGGACGATGACTGGAGCGAGCGTCTGCTGGCCCGCGACTTCGCTCAGGCTTACGAAGAACAGATCCGCCTGATCTCCACCCTCCACACCGACCACCAAGGATGATGCGCATGTCTCGCCGCTCGACCGCTTTTTTCAAGACGCTGACTGCGCTCACCGTGCTGGTGCTGCTCGCCGGTTGCTCGTCGCTGTCGCCGTACTCGAAAGTGACCAAGATCAACCTCAAGCTGACCGGCAGCGATCAGCTCAACCCGGACCTCAACGGTCGGCCGTCGCCGATCGTCGTGCGCCTGTTCGAACTCAAGCACCCGGTGACCTTCGAAAACGCTGATTTCTTCAGCCTGTACGAACGCGCCAAGGAATCCCTCAACCCGGATCTGGTGGCCAGCGAAGAACTCGAACTGCGCCCGGGTGAAACCGTGGAGATGAAGCTCAAGGTGGAAGAGGGCAGTCTTTATGTCGGCGTTCTCGCCGCTTACCGCGACTTGCCGGACACCCAATGGCGCCACACCGTACAGATCACTCCGCTGGAGGTCACTGAAGTCGATCTGACTCTGGACCAGACCGGCATCCGCAACACCAATCAAGTGCTCGCCAAGGCGGATGACTGATCATGAATACCCATAAAGTCATTTGGCAGGAAGGCATGCTGCTGCGTCCGCAGCACTTCCAGCACAACGATCGTTATTACGATCACCAGATGAAAACCCGCACCCAATTGCTCGGTGGCTATACCTGGGGTTTCCTCAATCTGGAGATCGACTTGCAGTTCCTCAACATGGGCAAACTGGTGATCAGTGAAGCCTCGGGGATTCTGCCGGACGGCAGCCTGTTCGAACTCGGTGGCAACACCGAGCCGCTGGCGCTGGACGTACCGCCGAACACCGGCAACACGCCGATCTACCTGGCGCTGCCGCTGGTCACCGGTAACCACATCGAGTCGCGCCGTCCGGAGCAGTCCGACGTGCTCGCGCGTTACACCGCGTACGACGCCGAAGTGGCCGACTCCAACGCCGGCGACGATTCCGCCAGCCAGGTCAGCTGCGGTCGCCCGGACTTCAAACTGTTGCTCGGCGAGCAGCAGAGCGATCAGGCTTACGTGAAGCTGAAGATCTGCGACGTGCTCGACACCACGCCCGACGGCGTGATCAGCCTCGACCCGGATTTCGTGCCGACCTACATTCAGGCCCACGCCTCCAGCTATCTGCTGTCGTGCCTGAAAGAAGTCATCAGCATGCTCAACCACCGTGGCGACACGATTGCCGAGCGGATTCGCTCCAACGGCAAGGTCGGCGGTGCTGAGGTCGGTGACTTCATGATGCTGCAACTGATCAACCGCACCGAACTGCTGCTGCGTCACTACCTCGGCCTGGAGCAAGTGCACCCGGAAGAGTTGTACCGCACGCTGCTGACCATGCTCGGCGATCTGGCGACCTTCTCCGGTGAAAGCAAACGTCCGCGTCTGGACAGTCGCTACTCCCACGCCGATCAGGGTGGGAGCTTCCGCAAATTGATGGAAGCGATTCGTCAGGTGCTGTCGATGGTGCTCGAACAGCACGCCATCGAACTGATCCTGCAAGCGCGTCAGTACGGCATCATCGTCTCGCCGTTGCACGACCACAAACTGCTCGGCTCGGCGTCGTTCGTGCTGGCAGCCAGTGCCAACTGCGACTCCGAAGAACTGCGCCACCGCTTGCCGGCGCACCTCAAGGTCGGCCCGGTGGAGCGCATCCGCCAACTGGTCAACCTGCACTTGCCGGGGATCAAGGTCAAACCGTTGCCGGTGGCCCCGCGGCAGATCGCGTTCCATTCGAACAAAACCTATTTCATCCTCGAACTCAGTTCCGAAGACCTGGCACAACTCGAGCGCTCCGGCGGTTTCGCGTTCCATGTGTCCGGCGAATTCGCCGAGCTTGAACTGAAATTCTGGGCCATCAGGAACTGACCGACATGATCAAGGAAACGGATTACAACCAGGACGACAAAACCGTCCTGCTCGATCGTCAAGGCCACGGACCGGCATCGAGTCCGCTGACCGACTTCGCCGCGCCGCCGCGTTTCGAGCAACTGGAAGAACGCATGATCTACGCCGCGCGCCTGCGCCCGGCGGAAGCGTTCAACATCAGCCTCAATTCGCTGGTCGCGGCTTCGTCCGAGCTGCTTTCGGAAGTGGTGCGCCTCAAGCACAGCGAAACCCGCGAAGACTTGTACGCGCTGAATGAGCGACTGACTGCCGGCCTGAAACTGTTTGAAGTACGCGCCCTGCACAACGGCGCCGAAAGCAGCCAGGTGATGGCCGCGCGTTACGTGCTCTGCACCGTGGTCGACGAAGCTGTCGTGACCACGCCGTGGGGCAACGAAAGCGAATGGTCGCAGATGAGTCTGCTGAGCAGCTTCCACAACGAAACCTTCGGTGGCGAGAAGTTCTTCCAGTTGCTCGATCGCCTGTCGAAAAACCCGGTCAAGCACTTGCCGATGCTCGAGCTGATGTACCTGTGCCTGTCCCTCGGTTTCGAGGGAAAGTACCGCGTACAAGCACGCGGCATGCTTGAGCTTGAAGGCATCCGCGACGCCTTGTACCGGCAGATCCGTCAGTTGCGTGGCGACGTGCCGCGCGAATTGTCGCCGCACTGGGAAGGCTTGAACGATCAGCGCCGCAACCTGGTGCGCATCGTGCCGGCGTGGATGGTGGTGTTGTTCACTTTCGTCTGTCTGGTGGTGATGTATTCGGGCTTCGCCTGGGTCTTGGGCGAGCAGCGCGACACCGTTCTGCAACCTTATCAGCCGCTTGATCCGGCCGCGGTGCAACCGCAGTCGCAGCCGTAAACAGGGACGTGTGATGAAAAAGTTTTTCAAGAAAGTCGGCGCCTTCCTGCGCCAGACCTGGGTCTGGACCTTGCTGCTGGTGCTGTTTGTGGCGCTGCTGGTGTGGTTCGTCGGCCCGTTGTTGGCGGTTGATGACTACAAGTTCTGGGAGAGCTCGACCTCTCGCTTGCTGACCATCGCTGTGCTGTTCCTGATCTGGGGCCTGACCATGGTCTTCGTCAGCTGGCGCTCGGGTATCCGCAAGAAAGCCGAGGAAGAAAGCGAGGACGGCCAGGACCGCATTCGCCGCGAAGAGCTGATCGACGAAGAGCAGAAAGAGTTGAAGGCGCGCTTCAAAGACGCGCTGAAAACCCTGAAGACCTCGAGCCTGTATCGCGGCCGCAGCGAGCGCTGGCGCAGTGACTTGCCGTGGTACCTGTTGATCGGTCCGCAGGCCTCGGGCAAAACCAGTCTGCTGGACTTTTCCGGTCTGGAATTCCCGATCAACAAAATCGACCGCAAGCTGACCCGCGACACCCTTGGCACCCGTCATTGCGACTGGTACTTTGCCGACCACGGTGTGTTGATCGACACCGCCGGGCGTTACACCACGCAACCGGATGTGGAAGTCGACGGCGGTGCCTGGACGACGTTGCTGGAGCTGCTGCGCAAGCGTCGTCGCGGGCGTCCGTTGAACGGCGTGCTGGTGACCATTCCGGTGGAAACCCTGCTCGGCGGCAGTGAGCAGGACATCGATACCCTCGCGCGTCAGATTCGTGGCCGTCTGCAAGACGTGCATCAGAAACTGCACGTCGACGTACCGGTGTATCTGGTCCTGAGCAAGGCTGACAAGCTGCTCGGCTTCGACGAGTTCTTCGATCAATTGACCCGCGAAGAAAGCGATCAAGTGCTCGGCACCAGTTTCCGCAAGGATCAGGTCGGCACCGACGTCGCTGTGCTGCGCAACGAGTTCGAAGAACTGCTGCGTCGCCTCAACAGCCAAGTAATCATGCGCATGCACTCCGAGCGCGATACTCAGCGCCGTGGCCGCATCCTCGACTTCCCGCATCAATTGGGGCAGATCGGCGAGCGCCTGTGCCTGTTCGTCGACATGGCGTTCACCGGCAACCGGTATCAGCGTGCCACGCAACTGCGTGGTTTCTACCTGACCAGCGCGCCACACCTGACCCAGGAAATGGATGCGACCACCGCTGGCATCGGCGCCAGTCTCGGCATGAGCGCCGGCGTGCTGCCGACCCTGCGCAGCGGTCGTTCGCGATTCATTCACCATTTGTTCAGCCAGGTGATTTTCCCTGAGTCCGACCTGGCCGGTCTGGACAAGCGCGAACGCAGCCGCATTCATTGGGGCCAGCGTGCGCTGTATGTTGGCGCACTGGCGGCACTGGCACTGTTCGGTATGCTTTGGGCGGGCGGTTTCTCGGCCAACTACGAGCGTCTGGAAAACCTGCGCAATCTGGCGCAGAACTGGACGCAGCAGCGCACGGCATTGTCGCCGCGTGATGACGCCATGGGCGTGCTGAAAACCCTTGACACCAGCTACGCCGCAACCCAGGTGTTCCCGAAGAAGGGCGACGTTTCGTATCACGAACGCGGTGGTCTGTATCAGGGCGAAGACGTTAATCCAGTGGTCAAAGAGGCTTACGAGCGCGAGCTTGAAAAGCAACTGCTGCCACGGGTTGCGACCATGCTCGAAGGGCAGATCCGCGCCAACATGAAGGACCGCGACCGCCTGCTCAACAGCCTGCGCGCGTACCTGATGCTGAACATGAAAGACCGTCGCGACGCCGCGTGGCTCAAGGACTGGGTCGCTACTGACTGGTCGACGCGCTACACCGGCAACACCGCGGTGCAAAACGGTCTGAGCACGCATCTTGAACGTTTGCTGAAGCAGCCGTTTATCTACCCACTGAACGACCAATTGGTCACTCAGGCGCGTCAGGTCTTGCGCAGCGAATCGTTGGCCACCGTGGTTTACCGCATGCTTCGTGAGCAGGCGCGCAACCTGCCGGACTATCGCTTCAGCCAACACCTAGGCCCACAAGGCTCGCTGTTTATCGGCACCGAATACGTGATCCCGGGTTTCTACACGCAAACCGGTTATCAGCAGTATTTCTCGGTGCAGGGTTCGGCGCTGGTCACCGACATCCTGCGTGACAATTGGGTGCTGGGCGAAGGCGCGGGCATCAGCGACATGGACTTGCGTCGTCTGATGGTCGAGCTGGAGCAGCTGTACTTCCGCGACTACGCCAACTACTGGAGCGAAGCGGTTGGCCAGGTGGCTCTGCCGCCGATCAGCGACGCCGGTGAAGGCGCCGAACAACTGGCGGGCCTGACCTCGGCCAACTCGCCGGTGCTGGCATTGCTCACCGAAGTGCGTGAGAACACCCGCTTCCAGGCGGCAGCAGATCCTGTCGAAGAAGCTGGCGACGCTGCTGATGCGCTGGCTGGGCAGAAAGGCAAACTGGGTAAGGTTGGCAAACTTGCCGCCGCCGCAGCGGACAAGGCTTCGGCCCTGAACGTGGCGAAGACCCTGCCGGACACTGCGAAGAAGTCGCTGCAACGCCGCTTCGAACCGCTGCATCGTTTGCTCGATGACAACAACGGCCCGGCGGCTGACCTGACGCCTGCGCTGAGCGCGCTCAACGACCTGCAACTGCAACTGGCCGGTCTGGCCCGTTCCAGCACACCGGAACAAGCCGCGTTCGAAATGGCGAAAACCCGCATGAGCGGCCAGCGTGATGCGCTGACCAACCTGCGCAATGCATCCAGCCGTCTGCCGCGTCCGCTCAGCGTGTGGTTCAACGTGCTGGCCGAAGACTCGTGGCGTCTGGTGCTTAACGATGCTTACCAATACCTGAACGGCCGTTATCAGAACGAGCTGTACAGCGTGTATGGCAAAACCATCAGCAAGCGTTATCCGTTCAGCGCCAGCAGCACCAGCGACGTGGCGATCAGCGATTTCCGCGAGTTCTTCCGGGCGCAAGGCACCGTCGACCGCTTCTTCGACAGCTACATGCGTCCGTTCGTCAGTGGCGATCCGGGCAACTACCGCATGCGCAGCGTCGACGGTCACAGCCTGCCGGTGTCGAAAATGTATCTGGACCAGATGGCGGCGGCGCTGACGATTCGTCAGAGCTTCTTCTCGATCAACCCGGCCGAGCCGACCGTGCAGTTCAAACTGGAGCCGTACACCCTCGACCCGGCGGTCAGCCGTTCCGAGTTCAAGTTCGGCGACAAGACCATGGAATACCGCCACGGTCCGATCCTGCCAATGTCGTTCAAATGGCCGACCGACGCTGAAGACGGTCGCACCAGTCTGGTCATGGACAAAATGGCCGGTCGCCCGATCGGCATCGAGAAGAACTCCGGCCCATGGTCGCTGTTCCGCCTGTTCGACCTGATGCAGACCGAGTACCTGACCGGTCGCGATGTGCTGGTGCTCAAAGCAGACGTGGGTGGCCTGCGCGCCAACTACCTGCTGACCAGCCAGCGCACGCCGAACCCGTTCGACATGGGCGTACTGCGCACCTTCCGTATGCCGGTGCAGCTCTGATGCTGGTGGCCAGTGCCTGGCGCAGCGCGGCGCGTACCGACCCGGGCAAGGTGCGGGCGCGCAACGAAGATGCTTTCCTCGACTCGCCACAGCAGGGGCTGTGGGTGGTCGCGGACGGCATGGGCGGTCATCAGGGTGGCGACATCGCCAGCCAGTTGATCGTCGCCAGCCTGGCTGAACTGCCGCAACACGAGGATTTCGACGAACGCCTCAAAGCCATCCGCCAGTGCCTGCACTGGCTGAACCGGCGCTTGGGCCAGGAGTTGACGGTTACCGCCGGGCGTCACGACAGCATCATGGGCAGCACCGTCGTGGCGTTGCTGGTGGAAGGCAATCGCGCGGCCTGCATCTGGGCCGGCGACAGCCGTTGCTACATGTGGCGCGGGCAGCGGTTGTATCAGCTGTCCAAGGATCATTCGCTGCAACAGCAACTGATCGACGAGCAACAAATGAGCGTCGAACAAGCGGCAGCGCACCCGGCGGCTCAGGCTTTGACCCGAGCCGTCGGCGCCGCTGAACAACTGACCCTGGACGTCCTCGAACTCGAGGTTTATCCGGGCGATGCGTTTTTGCTCTGCAGCGATGGTTTGTATCAGGGCCTGAGCAGCGATGCCCTCGGCAACGCCCTCAGCCTCAGCGCGCCGCACGTGGCGCTGGAACGTTTGTTCGACGGCGCCCTGCGTGGCGCCGCGCGCGACAACCTGACAGCCGTGGTGATCCGCCAATGACTGAAATCGAATCCTCAGTCGATGACTTGCTGATGAGCGAAGAGCAGGCCAGCAACCTGACCTACTTCGCCTTCGCTAAGGAAAACAAGGCAGAGCCTTTGCTGGCGCCGACCAAGGCCAGCATCGGTGCACTGCCGGATGTACTCGCCGGTCGCTACCACCTCGAGCGTCTGCTCGGGGCCGGTGGCATGGGCGCCGTTTACCGGGCGCGGGATCTGCTGCACGAACAGTTCGGTGATCCCGATCCTTACATTGCGCTGAAAATCCTCAGCGAAGAATTTGCCGAATCGCCGGACGCCAGTGCCTTGCTCTACAGCGAGTTCGCCCTGACCCGACGCCTGCGCCACGACAACGTCGTGCGTGCACACACCTTTGAAGTCGACACCGACTGCCAGCGGGCCTTCATCACCATGGAATACATGCGTGGCCTGACCCTGGACAAATTGCTCTGCGAGCGGCCCCTCGGCCTGCCGTGGCAAGAACTGCGCGACATCGTCCTGCCGCTGCTCGACACGCTGGCCTACGCCCACGGTCGCGGCGTGCTGCACGGTGACATGAAACCGAGCAACGTCATGCTCAGCGAAGACGGCTTGCGCCTGTTCGATTTCGGCCTCGGTCAGGCAGAGGAGGGTGTGATGCCCGGCCTGCCACATCTAAGCCGCGAACGCTTCAACGCTTGGACCCCGGGCTACGCCGCCCCCGAACTGCTTGAGGGCCAACCATTGTCGGCCAGCGCGGACGTGTACGGCGTGGCCTGCGTGATCTACGAACTGGCGGGCGGCAAACACCCGTTCCGCCGCTTGCCCTCGACCCAGGCCCGCGACGAGCACCTGGAGCGCGAGCTGCAAGCCCCGGCGAACTTACCGAAACACGGCTGGCCAGCGCTGCGAACCGCGCTGAGCTTCAACCCGGCAGAACGCACCATCACTGCCCAACAATTGCGTGACGCCTTGGGCGCCACTTCGTCCTGGCTGCAACGTCTGCGACTTCGGGCGTAACGGATGACATTCGAACAGGGAGCACTTTATGTTCAACCCAGCTAACGAAACCCACTTCAGCCTCAAGGTCGAAGACTACGTCGGCGACCTGCAAGTGCTGTCGTTCACCGGCACCGAAGGCATCAGCCAGCCGTATCGCTTCGACCTCGAACTGGTCAGCGAAAACCCTGATCTGGATCTCGAGCAACTGCTGCACAAGCAAGCGTTTCTCGCGTTCGATCCACAAGGCTCGGGCATCCACGGCCAGATCTACCGCGTCGCCCAAGGCGATGCCGGCAAGCGCCTGACCCGCTACAAAGTGTCGATGGTGCCGCAACTGCAATACCTGCATCACCGCACCAACCAGCGCATCTACCAGCAGATGTCAGCGCCGAAAATCATCGCGCTGATCCTCGAAGAACACGGCATCAAGGGCAACGCTTACAACTTCCAGTTGAGCCAGCCGTGCCCGGATCGCGACTACTGCGTGCAATACGACGAAACCGACCTGCACTTCGTCCAGCGCCTGTGCGAAGAGGAAGGTATTCACTACCACTTCCAGCACAGCGACAAAGGCCATCTGCTGGTGTTCGGCGACGACCAGACCGTGTTCCAGAAACTCGGCCAGCCAACCGCGTATGTGCAGGGCAGCGGCATGGTCGCCGAAGAACCGGTGATCAAAGGTTTCAAACTGCGCCTGGAAACCCGCACCAGCCGCACCACACGCCGCGACTACGACTTCGAAAAACCGCGCCTGCAAATGGAAGCGGCGTACAAACCCGAAGGCGCTCTCGATAGCAAAGACGCCGAGCCGGATCTGGAAGACTACGACTACCCGGGCCGCTTCATCGACCGCGCCCGTGGCAGGTTCCTCAGCCAGCGCGCCCTCGAACGCCACCGCGCCGACTACCGCCAGGCCGAAGGTCGCGGCGACCAGACCAAACTGGTCAGCGGCCACTTCATGGAACTGTCCGACCACCCGCGCACCGAGTGGAACGACCTGTGGCTGCTCACCGAACTCTTCCACGAAGGCAAACAGCCGCAAGTCCTCGAAGAAGGCGTGACCAGCGACACCACCGACAACAAAGACGACTTCCACCAAGGCTACCGCAACACCTTCCTCGCCACCCCGTGGGACGTGTTCTACCGCCCGGCCCTCGAACACCCGAAACCGCGCGTCCTCGGCAGCCAGACCGCCATGGTCACCGGCCCCAAAGGCGAAGAAATCCACTGCGACCAATACGGCCGCATCAAAGTCCAGTTCCACTGGGACCGCGAAGGCCAGGCCGACGACAAAACCAGCTGCTGGCTGCGCGTCTCCAGCTCCTGGGCCGGCGACCGGTACGGCGCAATCAGCATTCCGCGCATCGGCATGGAAGTCCTCGTCACCTTCCTCGAAGGCGACCCCGACCAACCCCTTGTAACCGGTTGCCTGTACCACAAGGAAAACCCGGTGCCGTACGCACTGCCGGCGAACAAGACCCGCAGCGTGTTCAAAACGCTCAGTTCTCCGGGTGGTGGTGGGTATAACGAACTGCGCATTGAAGACAAAAAGGGTGCGGAGCAGATCTACATTCATGCGCAGCGGGATTGGGATGAGAACGTTGAGCACGACCAGAAGATTCGGGTCGGGAATGAGCGTCATGACACGGTGGTGAAGAACACTTACACCGAGCTCAAGGCTGAAGAGCACCGCACCACTATCAGCGACCGCAAGATTGAAGCGAAGCTGGATGATCACCTCACGGTTGGGCTGAACCAGCACGTCAAACTCGGCACGGCGCAGCTCACGAGCGTGGGGAAAGAGATTCACCTCAAGGCTGGGGACAAGATCGTTATTGAGGCGGGGACGGAGCTGACCATCCTTGGGGGTGGGAGCTTTATCAAGCTGGATGGCGGTGGGGTGACGGTGGTTGGGCCGGTGATCAAGATCAATGCGGGTGGTTCGGCTGGGTCGGGGACGGGCATCGGGATTAAACCGCCGGTGCTGCCGGGGGCGGCGGATAAGGATAAGGCGGGGAGTTTGATGGATCAGGCGTTGTTGAATGCGCCGGCATCTACTCCGCCAGCATCGGAGAAAAAGAGCTTCCGTATTCAGATGAAACGTCCCTATGACAAAAAAGGTATTGCTGGACAGCCCTATACGCTGGAAGTGGATGGAGTGACCTACAAAGGCACAACTTCTAGTGAAGGGTTTGTTGACCAGCCAGTTCCGCCCGATGCGAAGAAGGGTAAGCTTACTTTTTATCCTTTTGGCGCAGAATCTCAGCCATGGGTATGGGAGTTGGACTTGAAAGCTCAGTCGGAAGCCTCGGACGTGAAAGGGCTTCAGTCCCGCCTTAAAAATCTTGGGTTCTATGATGGGGAAATCGACGGTGAAAATGGCCCGAAAACGAAGCATGCCACTCGTTGTTTCCACCGTTCTTGTGAGTTGGCAGACAAAGATTATCTTTCTTCCAGCGATATCAAGCGTCTCGAAGAACAGCATATTGCATAAGGGAATGAGCAATGATTTACGGCAATTTTGATCTCCGTAAAAAGGATCATGACGGAAAACCTGCGCAGAACACACCTCCACGTTGGGGAGGTGTTGATAACCCACCAGTTGCTATTACTAATGCTGAAACAGCTGGTGCAGCTTCGGGGAATAGCGCGGCCTTAGCAGTGCCAGAGCATGTAAGAAAGCTTCAGGAGGACTTGATTGGTCTAGGGTTCTCTGTACTAGGCAAACCTACTGGGGAGTTTGATACTAGGACCGAGTGGGCCGTTCGAGAATTTCAGATATATGCTTCAATGGCACAGGTTGCATGTGTTAGAGCTGAAAAAAAGGGGCAGCTGCTGCTAGATCAGGCTGGTTCCCCCGTGCGGATAAATAACTTGGATGTTTACTATGACGGCTCGGCGGGTGTTGTAGCCAAAGCTGGAAAAGCTCCGGTTGTTAGCGGGTCAACTGTAGGTCCTGTAACTTATTATGTTGATAGTCTTCAGT
This sequence comes from Pseudomonas viridiflava, assembly GCF_900582195.1. Classification (GTDB taxonomy): domain Bacteria; phylum Pseudomonadota; class Gammaproteobacteria; order Pseudomonadales; family Pseudomonadaceae; genus Aquipseudomonas. The sequence goes on along the minus strand of NZ_UTHA01000001.1, from coordinate 502,448 downwards.
CTATAGCTAACTCTGCAAAGTATGTTGGTCCTGTAAGCGGTGTCGTGAATGAAAAGACCAGAGTGGCGATAGAACACTGGCTCGATAACGACTATCGGTGTCCAGTTGTTTTTGAAGCTTGGAAGATAACAGCTGGAAATAGGACCGAGTTGGCTCAAAAGGGTTGTAATATTTGGGCTCATGATAGTTTTACTGAGGGCGGCCCAAGAGTTGTATTCAGGGATTTCAGTAGTTACTTTGCGTTTCCAGATGGCCGTGCTCAAACAGAATATCATGCAGTTGGTTACTACCAGACCGGAACCTATGGTGGACCTAATGCGGGGAAAACGCATAGTTGGTCCTCCCAGACTGAAATGACAGTTGAGAAAATAACCGGTGCCCCCGCTAACCCAGCGCAACTAAATAGTCCAGCCCTTTCAACATATCGGACGATAAGGGTGGTTGCGGAAGCAGAATGTTTTGGTCGATTTGACGTACTAAACGCTTGGGATAATGCTCTTATTTCTGGCGGGCCTTGCCATTGGACTATGGGGCTATATTCATCAAATCCAAATATAAATGCATATGGGAAAGGTGAGCTTCCTGGATTTATGGCCTACCTGAATAATCGTGAGCCTGAAATTTTTAAAAAGGTTTTTAGTAATTTTGGTTTATATCCAACGAAGGCATGGAATAGTCCGGGTTTGTATAACGAAGATCTAATGACCTATGCGGCTTGGGTCAAACTCGCAAATGATAGTTACGCTGTTTCGCAAGCAACTCATTCCGACAGTGAGTTCACAGAATTAGGCGACTCGAAAGACGAGGCGCATTATCTGAAAACGTGGCATTGGTTTTATCGATTGAGTATGGCTGCGCGCACAATGCCTGGGTATAGAGCAGCAATGTGGTCTATGGCCAAACTAAGACTAAGGGAAATACTGACTGACCCGATTAGCTTCAGTGTTGGCGGTGTGGTCGTCAATAGTACTATAGGGACTATCTATACCTCGGAGAAGGCAGTGGCCATACTTTTGCGTTGGCATGTTTGGCGACCTTCACACATCGTTGGTGTACCACAATACAATCAGCTTCGCCATGTCCTTCAAAACACGATAAACACGTCGGGAGGGGTGAATTGGCAACTCCCGATTGCTAGCTGGGGGGCGGCACATGAGTCGGCACTGACAACAAAATTATTTAATGCTTTAGAAGCGTTGAATGATACGATCACTGGAGCCATAGTTTATGGTTCCGGTCAAGTTCAAGGTGCCGTTAGGACTGGTCGTCACACATTCATTATGGAGAATTGATATGAGATTTTTTTTGTTGCTTGCATTTTTTGCGGCTACGGTCAACGCTGCCCCTATAGATGTATGTGCTCCGGCAGATGGTGCTAAATATTTTTTATCTCAGTGGACGGAAGGTGTACGTGATTTTGATTTGCTTTCTCGAATTGAAGATGAAAAATTTTCAATTGAGGAAGGAAAGGTTGTCACTAGTGAAGATATCAATGGTGACGGAGTGAAAGATTTTATTTTTCTTTCATATTCAAGTGCCGGGTCGAGCGGTGATTTTATTTATGAATTTCTAATTCAATGTCGTGGCTTTTTAAGAAACGTTGGTGGTGAGTATTTTGCTGATGTGAAGGTTCTCGATACTCATCCAAAAGATAGTCTGTTTAGAGATATTAAAATCTACTCTTATAACAGGGATAAGCAAGATCAAATTATGCACAGAGATGGTAAGCCGTTAACTACCCCTCATATTTGGCGCTTTAATCCGGAAACGAAGCTGTATGAAGGTGAATCGAGATAGTAACGAATGAAAGTGAGAAGAGAGCGCAAAGTAGGGGACGGGTTAGTTTTCTAATCCGTCCCGGTCACACTCCTTACGCTTTCGCGGCCTTTCCTGCAATCAGGTCTTCCAGATCATCCAAAGCACGTTCCACCATGATCTGCGCACCATCGGCAATTCGGCTAAGGGCTAGCGCTACCGAGCGGTTTGAGCCTTCGACGTCGTCCGCTAATTTGGCAGCGATGGCGCTGATGGACAGCATGTCTTCGGAGGCGTTGGCCAGGAGGGCTTCCGAGTCGATGTCATTGGAGATGGTGAAGAGTCTGCCTTTACGGCGTTTGGACTGTTTGTCGTTGGTAGGCGGGAAGTAGTGAGCGAAGGCGCGGTCGGCGGCTTCTTTGTCGAGCGTCGCAGTGTCGAGGGATTCTTCGGCGGGGGCACCAGTGTTGTCTGGCGGGTTGGGCGTCACTTTGAACATGGATGTATCTCCGTCTGTATATGAGGAGCCACCACCGTTCGCTTGCACGCAAATTAAGGTGGCAGCTGTGCGCAGGTGTGCAAGACCGGGCAGACGGACCCGGCAGATCGCTCTCGAAAGAAGGATCTCCCACGCACAGCCGCCATACAGTCGGTACCGCGAGCAGGGATATGCCTGATCAGCGACCTATGACGTTGCGCGTCGTCTTTTACCCGGACTTGCACGTCCGTGTCACCGTTTTTTGCGGTGACAAATCAAGGTTAGCGGTGAAAGCGAGGGGTGGATAGTTCATGGATGGCTCGGCGTCTTGCGGGAAATGTCCGACGAACATGACATCCGTTTAGCAGAAGATCGGAGGATCGTAAGTTCTGTTTAAGCGTTTGCGTCAGAAAATGGAAGGGTCTTACAGCAGGACACCTGTATCTGATTCTGAGGTTGAGTGGGTCAAATTCAGATCGTATGAATTGCAGACTTTTATAGTTTTTCAAGGAAATCAGGGAATGAAGATTTTCAGATTCGGCGTCGTTTTTTTACTGTCCTTGCTATCGTCCCTCGCCCATGCGGAAGGCACGATGATCGCAACGGTGCTTCAGGCGGATTTTTCCAAAGATCCGGAAATACGACTGCTCGTGAGGGTTGTAGACGTAGGATGGGGGCCGGATGCTCCATCCATGGCCCTTCGTAAAGATTGTCTGGCGAGGGTGAAATCGTCTGACCGTCCCGGCCCGGATCCTTGCTTTTCGATTGAAATAACCGAGAGCAAAAAGCAACGCGCCATTGTTCGGCAAACGCTTCTGAATGATCCTCAGCGCTCAAGTGACCCGATCTATCTGGAAATTGTTTACCAATCGGAAGTCAGCGAGAGCGATCCGACCAATCATTATGGGCGGTCTGCCCGGCTGAAAGTTGAAGAGAACGGTTTCTACAATTGGAACAACGAAACCAAGCAGGCATTGGCGGACGTTGTGTGGCCAACTTTGCCGAGTGGGACGCTTGATCTGGTCGTGACGGATACGGATGCACTGCTCAACCTGGTTTACCGGGAGCGCATGGAGCGGTTGGACGAAAAAGCACAGAAAGAGCTGAGAGAAACCCAAAGAGCCTGGATGAAGTTTCGCGATGCGGAGTGTCTGCCTGAGGCGAAATCGTATAAATCGGTGTTTGGGGAATGGTCGAACTCCTGCTTGATCCGCGCGACGATAGAGCGAGCGCGTCAATTGGCTATGGCTCCGGACAACAAGAACAAGCAGTGAAATAAAGCGTTTGAAGGTCACGGGGACTTATGAATTTATGACTCAAGGCTCGCAGATCGTCTCGATGTCTTACACAAAGCAGTCCAACGGCAAGGTGTACAGCTTCAGAATCAACACTAGCATCGACTCCTCTCCAGAGTCCGGATGCAAGTGGGAGTAAGGGCGAGCAAATGCAGTTAAAAATTCTGGCTGTATTACTGCTCGGGCTGATGTGGACGATCCCGGGGGGTGGCCGAAGCCACTACGTTCAGTCCAGCCAAAGGCGTCGATGCAACGGTGGTTCTCGAAGGCTCGACGCTTGTGAGAGGGGACGGATTTATTTGTTGCGCCAAAATTATTTGATTTTGAGGCGGAGCGTAAACGTATCCGTTTCGACGGTGGGAAAATTTCTTTGATGGCTGATTCAATGAAAAATTTACATTCGCTCCCTCGCTTTTTATCGTTAACCTTTTTGCTATTCAGTTCGGTCGCATTTTCTGCGAGTTTCGACTGTGGCAAAGCTTCGACGGAAGTAGAGAGGAAAATTTGTAGTTCTCCTTCTTTGTCCGCAATGGACGAAAAGCTCAGTGAGGTCTTCAAACCGATAAAAAATCGGCGAGCTTTGCAAATAATCGAAAGTGATTGGCTTGAGTCAGAGCGTAATTCTTGTGAGTCAGTCGAGTGTTTAGAGGAAGCTTATGTTCAGCAGATAAGCTTTCTCACACCGGTTTCTATTGCGCCTAGGCCGACTCAGAAAGATATTAAGTTAATGTTGGGTGATAAGCCCTACACACAGTTTGAACGCTCATGGAAGGTCATTGATTTAGCATGGCTTCCCAATGAAAAAGGGGCTGTTGAACGATTTGTGATCTCCGCTGAAACAATTTCAGGCATGTTGCATGTCATCGTGTTCGAAGGGCATTTTGATGCGGCGATGATTGCGTACCGGGGTAATCTATATGAGTACGTTGATCAAAACGACAGGCCGGTATTGCACACGATTGCGAAAGATATCGGTTTTGACGGTGCTTTGAGTTTGGGTTCAAACGACGAAGGGAAAAGATTCGCGGGAATCTTGGATGGGGCGTTTTACTATCGACAGCAGCTCTCCAAGAATCAGCTGCGGGGGATGGTCTATAAGCTCGGTTCAAAATCTCCGCCGTTGGAAAGCAGTTTGCTGTTCCAGCAGTGGCCAAATACTGATGAAAATGCTGTTAGTGGTTTGACATTCGGTTGGGGTGGTGAGTATGGAAAATTGCAAGCGTACTACTCGCACACCTCAGGGTATGAAACGATAGCGCAGGCTGGTCGGCCCGAGGCCGGTTGGAATATATATGCTCCGATTTGGAGCAAGTCACGGCCGACGTTTTATTTCAAGAATGGTGATGAAACTATTTGGCGTGCCAATGTTGCGGATAAGACGTTAACAAAAATTGCGAAGGCTAGTGATGAAGGAATAATCCAAAATCCTACCCCTGTCGATATTAATGGGCGCGAAGCAGTCGTTTATCTGAATGGATCTACTCTGAAAATGGCTATCTCCCTTGAAGAATAAGCACGACTTAAAAATACACTTTCGCAAGATATTGTTGGAATTTACCTTGAGTAAATATCTTATTCCGGTGCTGCCCGCCGTGCTGATTGGTGGTTTATCTCTGTTGGGGGGACATGCATTTGCTGACGATGCATGTGTCGATATCACTACGAACTCTCAGAGGGAAAGATGTTCTGTGAGTGCCAAGGTTGCTGCAGATAAGCAGTTGAATACCAGTTATCAAGAACTGATGGTTCGGCTCGAAGGTGGATATCAGACCGATCCAGTTCTTGCGGCGAGCCAAAAGGCAACGGTTCAGGAGGCTCAGCGCGCCTGGATCAAACTGCGCGATACCGATTGCCAGGTCGATGCGTTGGAGACGGAACCGGACTCTTCGGCGCATGTGGCAGCGGTGAACAATTGCATCGCCAGTATGAGTCGTGACCGTTCAGTGTTTTTGGACAATATCGCGTCCGATACCGGGAGTGGCCCGACATTTGGACGTGGCTCGTGCCCTACGCAAGACTTTGGACAGTTTCTTCCAGCATTCTCCGCTAATGCCGAATCGCAGAAGCGACTAACTGCGCAGGCCGTGAAGCTGCTGGTATTAAAGGGGACGTCGGATATAGGGCGGATTGTGACCTACGTTACTGCGGAGGTGGGACGCGATATGGCGTTTCCCTTAATGGTGGCCGTGCCCGATGGGAAAGTGGAAGGAATAGAGATCGAGAAGGTGGATGACCGCCACGTTAACGTTGTGGATAAACGCGCCGGCAACAGCAATATCAAGATTTTCAACTTTTCGCGGAAGTCATGCTGGACGCTTGATGGGGTTGAGGACTGGTCGATTCCTGATAAAGAGCTTTCTGTAGCCAGTACGCGGAAAATGAGTCGTGCGGAGAATTTCTGTTGGCAGCGCGGACAAGGATTTGCTGGCTTGGGCGGCCTTGAGCAATACCGACTGACAGGAGAACTTTTTGAGGCGACTTTGGAAAATTACCTGTGCGCGGCCGCTTCAGGCGATCCTATATCTAGTTCGGCTGCGGCCGGGCTAAGTCTGTCGGGTATGGCCCCGCAATTGGAATACGGCAAAGTTGAGGCTCTTTTCAAGGCAGCAGCCGTTGATTCGCCGAGCGGTGCTGAGTCGTTGGCTGGCTTCTATTGTTTTGGCAATGAATTGGCCGGTTCAGGACCCTGCCAGCGCCCGCTGGACGTTGAAAAAGAGTTGATTCGTGCTACCACCATGGGATCAACGCATGCATTCGTTTCGTTAGGCGATTATTGGAAAAGCGGCGATCTAGGAAAGAAAGATACTCCTCGCGCCTTGGCCTGTTATCAGCTTGCTGCCGACAAAGGTAACGACTCGGGCATCAATGCGATTAAGCGACTTCAGTCCGAAGTGGCCGAACCGATAGTGGCCAGCAGCTGCTTTTAGTGCGGTTAAGTGAAGAAGGGCGTTTACAGCGCCCGGCGCCTTTTCACCTCGATGTGATCAAACGCGTTCCGCCATCATGGCTAACGCGTTTTCATATGCGCTGAGCCAGAATCCGCAGCGCTTAAACGTTTAATACTTGAGCATCTGACGACTGCGATTTTCCTTTAAACTCCCCACCCCCAAGGAATGCGCTCAGGACACGGAATGCCAGCCCCCTCGACCTCGCTTCGCCCGGCGTTAGTGCTCTGGCTATACGCCGCCGCAATAGTGCACATTCTCGCCGGCCTCACCCTGACCTGGGCCGGTCACTCCGGATTACTCGACGGCTACCTGCACAATCTCGAACTCGCATTCTGGGGCGCTGATGCGGTTCCCACCGCCGGCCACGAACAACAAGTCTGGTGGCTCGCGCTGTTCGGCGCGACGCTGCAAAGTTATTCGCTGTACATGCTCGCGCTGGTGCACCTGGGCAATCGCTTGAAAGCCCCGGCAGTGTGGGGCTGGTTGATCGCCGGCATCCTGTTATGGGCGCCGCAGGACATGTGGCTGTCTGCGCAACAACAGGTTTGGTCGCACCTGTGGCTCGACGGTTTTGCGTTGCTGGTGTTGGTGCCGCCGTTATTCTGGCTGTATCGACATGACCGCCGAAAATCTCCTTCAGTAAAGACTCCGAGCCAATCCAACCCGTTTGCCGGCGGCGCTTTCAATCGTGTGCTGATCACTGGCGGCACCGGGTTTATCGGTGAAGCCTTGGTCAATCAATTACTCGACGCGGGCCACTCGGTCAGCGTCCTGACACGCGATCCGTTGAACGCGGCCAGTCTATTCAACGGCCGCGTCCGCTGCGTGCATTCGCTCAGCGAACTCAGCCACGACGAAGCCTTCGACGTAATCATCAATCTCGCCGGAGCACCCGTCGCCGGCCCACGCTGGACTCCCAAACGTCAGGCGCAACTGCTCGCCAGCCGAGTCGGCACCACCGAAGCGCTGATGACCTGGCTGAAGAACACCAAGCAAAAACCCGCGCTATGGATTCAAGCCTCTGCCATCGGTTTCTACGGCGTGCGCGATGCCAGCGAAAGCCTCGACGAACACGCCAGCAAGGGCGACGGCTTCATGGCTGAACTCTGTGCGCGTTGGGAAGCTGCCGCGCAACCGGCCACTGAGTTTGGCGTGCGTCAGGTGGTGCTGCGTCTTGGCGTGGTCTTTGGCTTGGGCGGTGCGTTGACGCCGTTGCTGCTGCCGTTCCGCTTGGGTTTCGGCGGACGCATGGGCGATGGTCGGCAAATCATGAGTTGGGTGCATCGCGACGATGTGCTTCAGGTGATCGCGCGGGCTTTCAACGACGACACTCTGCGTGGCACCTACAACATGGTCGCGCCGGAAACGGTCAGTCAGGCAGCGTTCGCCGAGCAGGCCGGCAAGGTCCTCAAGCGCCCGGTGTGGTTCCACATCCCCGCCGCGCCAGTGCGTGCAATAGCGGGGGAGATGGCGCAGTTGTTCTTCGACGGTCAGCGCGTGGTGCCGCAGCGTTTGACCGAGGCTGGCTACACATTCCGTTATCCAACCCTCGACGCCGCTCTGCGCGATCTGACCTGAGGATCGCTCATGAGCAAGCCGTTGATGTACCTGCTAGCCGGCAACGGTAGCGCTGCCGATTGGTGGGACGACGCGCTGCCGCACTTTCAGCGCTACGAAGTCGTGCCGATGGAGTTGCCGGGCTTCGGCGCGAATCCACAACCGCCCTGCGAGGATCTGGCGGACTACGCGCAGACCTTGTTGGCGATGACGCAGAAGGGCAGCGCGATCATGGCAGTCGGGGTCAATGCGTTGCTGGTGTTGCATGCGTTGCAACGTCGGCCCGGGCACTTTTCCCGCAGTGTTTTGCTGGCGCCGGTCGGGGCGTTTCTGTGGCAGCGGCGCTTGCCGGCACTGATGTCGCCGCTGCCGATTCGCAAGACCATTCATTGGCTGCTGTCGAACAAACCCACGCTGTTCGCGCGCAAGTTTTCCAACCAGACCTGGACGCCCGCGCAGTACCAGCGCATGGGCGCCGGTTATGCGCGCTGCCGGGCATTCGTGCCGCACTGGGATCTGGTGCGGGCCGACACCGCGCTGCCGCTGCTGGAGTGGATCACCGATCCGGTCGAGCTGGTTTGGGGCGATCAGGACAACGTGCTGGGCATCGAGCAAGCGGCGGCGTGGTCGGCGATTCTCGCTCGCGCTGATCTGACCATCAGCCTCAAACCCGGTTGGGGTCACTACCCGTGGATCGACTCGCCCGGCGAATTCGCGCAGTGGCTGGAGTCGGGCGAGCGCGGGTTTGTCGCGCACACCAAGGGCGGGCGTTTGCGCCTGGCTGAACTGGCGCGGCAAGCGGTACCGGCAGCGCTGACGCTTAACGATTGCACCGATCCGCGTCTGCCAGCATTTCTCGCTGCTCAACCTAATGTGACCTGGGCGGTGCGCTCCTCCAGTTATGGCGAGGATCAGGCCGATTCGGCGAATGCCGGTTTGAGCACCACCTATCTGCGCGAACCGACCGCCAATGTGCCGAAACGCATTGCCGAACTGACGGCCGAGGGCGTCGAGGAAGTGGTGGTGCAACGCTTCATCACGCCGGTAGTGTCCGGGATCGCTTTCGTGCGCCATCTCTCGGTAGAACTGGAATGGGTTGAAGGCCATCTCGAATCGCTCGCCGACGGTCACGTCAGCCCCTCACGGGCAACGCTTTCGCTGCTCGGCGATGCTTGGCGAAGCGGCACGTTCACGCCGTCCCACGGTTTGACCGAAGACCTGCTCTGGCGCTTTCTGCAAGACGTACTGCGCGTGTTCCACTACGTGCCCGGCGACGTCGAATGGGCCTGGGACGGCTCACAACTGTGGCTGCTGCAATACCGGCCGATCAGCGATTACGGCTGGCGCCGTCACCTGACCGCCGCCAATATCGCCGAGATCCTGCCGCCGCAACCGAGCGTGCTGGTGGAATACGCCCAGCGCCGCGCGGCAGCGAGTATCCCGGCAATCATGGCGCGTTGGGATGCGCGAGTGCTGCAGGACAACGAACCGTTCACCGCAGTGTTCGGCGGCGCGTCCTACATCAACAATGATCTGTTTCTTGCCCGGCTGGCCGACTGGGGCATCAGCGCCAGCGACTACGCTGGTGAAGTCGGTGGCGCGACTCCGCATCTTCCGTGGCAACCGCTGAAGATGCTGCGTTCGTTGCCGCTGTTTTTGCGTATGCAACGCAAGGCTCGCGGGCATTTGCTGAATCTTGAAAACGGCTTGCACCGCTTCGATCGGGAGCTGGCTGAACTCGTCGCCCAAGCTGCCGATGGCCAACAACTCGCAGACTGGTTCACCCGGTTTTACGTGTTCGTGGTGCAAGGCAATCTGTGTATCGCCACGGCGCTGGCCAGCAGCGGCGGTGATTGGCTGGGCCGCCCGCCAACCGCTTACGACAACCTTGAAAACAGCCCGCATCGATTGCCGTGGGAAACTGATCCGGCCACCCCTCGGCCCGCGTCGAGCGATCTGCCGCTACAGCCATTCCCGCAATGGTCAGGGCTGATCCGCCTCGCCCATTCCACCGGCCTGCCGGGTCTGCGCGGCTACTACCTGCAAGTGCGCGAGTGGTATCGCGACAACCTGATGCGCATCTTCTTCCGCCTGCACCACGCCATGCCGCTGGCCGACCGCGAACACTGGTTTGCACCGCACCCCGATGTGCGCACCCGTGACGGCAGCTTCTGGCAGGACGGTCGCGAAGGTGCGGAGCAGGCCACCGGGTTCATGATTTATCCGGGGCAGGTGCAGGGCATTTTGGGCGAGGATATTTTGCTCGAAGACACCCTCGATCCGGGGCGGCATGCGCATTACCAAACCGCGCGGGCGGTGATTGCGCGGATGGGTGGGCGCTTGTCGCATGGCTCGACGTTGTTGCGGGAGTTGCGCAAGCCGTCGGCGGTGATGCCGCAGGTGGATCCCGCGTGGGTGGGGTGTGAGGTGTTGTATCGAGATGGTGAGTTGCAATTGATTAATTCGAGGGATGCGAAGTGAAACTACGATACCTCCGCGAATTGATCTTTGTTCTGGTCGCGTTTTTACAGGTGGAATATGTGACTGCCGCAGGTCCTGTATTGGTCGGTAACGAGCCCGGCCATTCGTCGGTTGCGCAAGGCCCGACCGAGACAGTTGTAGACATGGGTTCGTGTCGGTTCTCCATGCCACTGCTGCAAAACCAATGGCTGAAGTTCGACGATTTCTATTCGGTATTTATCGCAGCCAAACAACTGCCCAACCCGTCCAGCGCCCCCAGCTTGTGGCAAGCGCAGACGTCAAGTGGTGCCGATTGGCACTTCGAGAAACATGGCGACCTGAGCCAGCCGTGGTTTGGTTTAATGTGTGAAAACTCGGAGTACTTTTCGCTTCTCACCGACTGGAAACCCCCGGTAGACGATGCGTTTGCGGTGCAAGTCCTGCGTGACGACAACGACCGCAAGTGTCCGGCGACCCTTACCGATCAGGGCTGGGTGCCCAATTCGCTGGCCGGTCGTGCGAATGCCTACACCTTCGAACAATGGGGAGGGGAGAGTTCTTCGGGTTTTATCTTCGGTTTCCACGACAAATCACGACGGCACATTAGCCGCGTCGCTTTTTGCCTGCTGAGGGGCAAAGACGTGCTGATTGGCTCGGCGGAATCAGGTTCATCCGCCCCGCTGGCGATCAGCAACGAAGGATTCGAGCAAATCAAGAAAGCGGTGCGCGGCATTGCCTTCGAATGAACATCCCCAAAATGCATTACGTCGACGGAGCTACAGCGTGAAAGGATTTTCGGTTCTTCTCGGCAGCCTGTTATTGGTTGCCGCGTCCATGGCATTCGCTGCCGATCCAACCTTCAAGGATTACACCGTCACGCCAGTTTTCACCGGCCCCAACCATAAGCTGGTGCCGCAAGAAAACAGCAGCCCAATGATGGACCAGGCACGGGTGCAAGCCTTGAAAGGCAAGGTCAACTTCGCCGGCCATTACATCCTGCACAGGCTCGGTTGTGGCGGCAGCGCCATTTGCGGCGAAGTGCTGGACGCCCAGACCGGTGAGGTGGTTGGTGGTCTGCCGAATGCTTACGACGGCAGCACGTTCGGCATGGTTTACCAGCCCGACAGCCGCTTGATCATCGTGTCCGGCATCACGCTCGACGGCGAAGAAGATGCGCAGGGGAATGCTTTGGAAAGTGGTAACCGGGACCGTTTCTACGAGTTTGTGAACAATGAATTTCGACTGCTGAGCATGACCGACGTGGAATCGTCGCCGATGGATGAGGAGTGAGTGGATGAACCGGTTTTTCATTCGGTCGGTGCTGATTGCGCTTTCGCTTTTACCTCATTCACTGCCCGCGACTGCCAGTGAAGGCAGTTGTTACGGCTACCTTACTGAGCTTGTCAGGAGCAGCGATTTTCCGTTTCGTTATGTCGGCAAGGACAAGGTCAATTTGCTGATCGACGAGGACGACGGTGAAGTAGTGCGCGCTCAGCTGTTCTTCGACACTGACGGCAGCGGCACGATTGGCTGGATCAAATACACCCCGGCTACTCACGAATTGCTCAACACCTCGGCCGAGCTGGATGAACCGGTGGCGTTGTCATTCGATGCCAAGTTTGCGGATGGCTATGCGAAGTGCTTGGCGGAACAACAGGCTGGTTAACGGCGAAAAGGATTTCTCAGTGAATCAGCTTTTGTTTTTCGGGGGCCTGGCATGGTTGTTCTCTTCCCCAGCCTTCGCCGCGCCGACGGATGCTTACACCCAGCGCGATGTCATGCAGTGCGGCGGTGTTGAGGTGGTGTTGGTGTCGTCCTGCCGATCGGTGACGGTGGATGGTGCGCAAACCCACGTCATCCCGGTCTGCTCCGACCAGACCATCAACATCGGCGGCAAAGTGCTTCGACGCGATATCAGCAAAGTTTCACAGCTCACTTCCGACGGTGCGAAGACGAAAATGTTGAGCAATGTTGTTGTGGCGATGGACTGCGTGGAAGGCACCCAGGGCAGTCTTGTTTCGATAGGCGGATATGGCGGTTGTGGTGCCTGCGCGGAGTGGCATGGGTATTACTCGACAGCAGGGCGATTGGAGCAATACAGCTTCGATAATAACCAACGCTCTTTTGGCTCGAAGGGATCTCGGGAAGAGCTGATCAAGGCCTATGGCGTTACGAAGAGACAGTTAATGTCAGAAAGCCCGGCGGTGAAGAGGATCGTCTATGGCCAGCCTTAAATGGGTGTTGATGATCAGCTGCCTTCTTGCCGTCACAAGTGCCCTTGCCGAGGACCCGCCAATAGTCGGTATCGATGGGCACACCGTGACGTTTAGAGCGACAAAATGGACGATGCCCGGTGTGGATTCGGCGACCGCATGGTTCACCGCCAACGGCAAAACCTTCCCGCTCTTCAGTGCCGATGTTGGCGCTGATGGACACTCGGACTGGCTAAGCCCTGACAAGAAAACCTTATTGCTCGACCCGGTGGTCTTCGGCATTGTGTCGGACGAGAATCAAGAAGAAAAACTCGTGTCGCAACAGCATTGCGATGTGATCTCCATGGAAACCGGTTGCGTGCTGGCCGAGCGTTCCCCTCGTTTTTGTCTCGGCAAATGGGTGGGTAATCAGTGGTTTTCGGAAGATGGCGAAGTCCTCACACCTAGCCTGGAAACGGAGTCCCCGAAGGAGTGGTTGAAATATATCTCGACCATCAAAGCTGCGCAGTCCCGCGCTGATTCTATCGAATCGGGCCTGACTTTTTTGAGTCCCGAATCCTACATGGCGTGCCATCCCCCGGCGCAAAATGTTCAGGCGTACAACGACTTGGGTTTTTATCTGGCCGAGGGCGGTAGAGATGAGTTGGCGCTGAAGTTTTATCGAGGCGTTGAAGCTGTCGGCAAACGCACAGTGCTGATGCTGAACATGGCTGATTCGCTGTGGCGACTTGATCGGCAAGAAGAAGCGCAGCGTTATTACCGCGAGTACCGCGACGCGATGAGCGCCGATGGCAAGGCGCAGAAAATTCCGCGAAGAGTGATTGAGCGAACTGCACATCAGGGAGTGAAAAATTGAACAGGATTGTCCGTTTTATCGCATTGCCTCTTGGAACGCTGTGCGCATCAATCGCGCATGCCGAGGACACCTGCAAAGTCATCAACGTGAGCTGGCAATACGATGAGTGCTTGGAGGCCGACCGTAAGAATGCCGACGCACGACTAAATGCCAGCTACAAAAAACTGATGTCTCGGTTTGAGTCCAGCCCCGAACCGGAACTGACCAAGATAAATATGGCCGCTGCCAAAGAGTCGCAACGTGCCTGGATCAAATTGCGTGACACCACCTGCCCCCTCGAAACCACGGCTGTCGCACCCGGTTCGCAGGCTTATTCCCAAGTACTCAATAAGTGCATCACCAGAATGAGTCTGGAGCGTGCCGCCTACCTGGATGCGATTGCGCCTGACGGCCCGAGTGAAGTGGTCGATGTGGCCAAGGTTTCTGCATCGGCCTCGCAACGTTTCGGTGATGTGGTAGCTCGCTACGTCACTACGTTTGGCAACCCTTGCCTCAATGTCCAGCTTCTCGCGCCCGATGGCAATTGGCGAGTGCTGGCGTCCAAGCGGTTCTGCAGTTTCGAGGGCAAGTCGTTTTGGGATGGCTATGCCAGTGCGGTGTTTGAGGATCATGCGTTCGCTACTGATGGTTTACACCTGACGCTCAGCTTGTTCGAGCTTCGAGGGGAAAGAGAGAAGCGGCTCGCTTGTGTGATACCGATCCAGAATGAGCAAATCAAAGAGCTGAAGTGCGGCGCACCTGAGTCATCGTAAAACCCTCAGCCTAAACATTTGAAGATTGATTAACAGGGAAGTGAGTGGAATTGGCCAGGCTCTTAAGTTGTATGAGTGCGCTCGGATTCATGGTTGCCTTGTTGGCTCAGCCGGCATTAGCGAGTGACCCACAAACCATCGGTGAGCTGCATCCGCCTGTAGTTGCCTCGCTCGGTGATCAAAAAATCACCGTGTTCTTTTTGAAGAACAACCTCAAAGGTCAGGTGAGGGAAGGGCATGTTCCTTACGCCGAGATCTTCTACACCACCACGAATGCAGTGAAGCCTTCGCTGAATTATGTGTGGAAGGTCGAAGGTGAGCAGATCGCCTCGGTGTTCTTCTTTGAACGCAAATTCCCGGAGCAAGCGGGGAAGTCCATGTTTGTTCTGACAAAACAAAAAGTCTCGCACAGTCAATTCGAAGGTGATTCCTATTCGGTGCTGGAATTGCCACTGGTGAAGGACGGCGAACAATTGGCTTTGCGGTTTTTTAGCGGCGACCCACCAGATCCCGAGCTTGAGAACTGCCTCGACGGTCGAAATCTGGCGGATGATGTAAAGGTCGAATGTGTATACAAGGATGCGACCAGCATTAAAAAGCGCTTGGCAGACTTGGATGCAAAGATAATTGCGGATTCAAAACTGCATCAGGACAACGGCCAGAATCCACTCAAAGCCGAGGTTGATACGTCCAATGTTGCTTGCCCTTCGACCGACTTTTCAGCGTTCCTCTCAGCTTTCTCCGAACGCGCAGATGTGCAAAAAGCCTTCGTACAACAACCGCTGAGAATGGCCACGACCGTGGCCGGCGATCCTGAGCCTGAGATGGAAAAACGCAGTCTCAGCGGCGATCAACTTAAGTTTCCTGTCATTCCGGATCAAGCAAAGCGAGAGGCCCAGGGCCTGACGTTGACCGTCAAGGAACAGCGGGGTGACAAGGCGATCGCGATCCTGCAGAAGCCAGATACCGACTACGTCTTCGAGTATCGGTTTGTCCGTGGACAATGCTGGCAGTTGGGAGAAGTGATGGATTACTCGCTTTAAAACGCAGAGAACTGGGCTGAAGAAAGAAGTCTGTTCAATCAGATCCGTAAATCATGAGCAGGGAAGCAAGTTGAAAAGATTAGGCTTGATCGCGTTATTGCTGTGTTCTTTCTCTGTGGGGGCAGGGCCGATGTTCCCGTCACTCGAGTCTTGCATGGCCGCCGACAGCGATTGTGCGCTGGCGCTGAAAGACGATTTTCTGGTGGACGCTAAGTCCGGGCAACGTCTCTCCGAAAGGCCGGTATCGGCCGGAGCGATGAGTGTTTTCTGGCTGTATCGAGATGGCGAGCGCTACATCCTGGAGGAGGAAAACTCCTCACAGGCGAAGTCGCGTCGCTGGCTGGTATTCACCTACGACAGCGGAAAAGTGGTGCTCGACGGCGCTTATGTTTTCTCGATCGACATTGATATGAACACCGGGCCCTATTGGCATGGCTACGACTGCCGAGGTGATGCCAAGCCGTTCGCCGTGCCCACGAAAGATCCGTTCAATGAAGTCGCTTTGGAGGAGTTGTGCGGGGAGGCCGAAGGCTGGGTCGTCTCGGGTCGGGATACCGAGGTGCCGGTGTCTGCCAAAGGGCTGGCCGTCAGTGTTCCCGTTTACCACGCCCGCAACCGTGACGGTTCAGCCACGTACCTGTTTACTGAAAGTGATGTTCCGGATCTTTCGAAGCTGGTGTGTTTGTCCAATTGCGCCGATGTCACTCAAATACCAGAACGCGTCTCGCAAGAAACAGCGCCATTGCAGAGCGGGCAGGATGGAACGTTGTGCTCCGCCGAAGAAGACATCTACTTCAGCTGTCCTTTGACGGGGGGTAAAACGGTTTCTGTTTGCGCGCAAGGGAACAACAAGCCCACTGCGGGATATGTTCAATACCGTTACGGTGTTCCGGGAAAGATAGAAATGCTCTATCCGCAGAAAAACGTGCCTCCCAAGGGCAAGTTCTTCGTAGTGGATGCGTCGGAAGGCAGCGTTAACCTGAACAACATCAAATTCAAAAAGGGCCCGTATACCTACCTCGTTAATCAGGCGTTTGTGAGTTTTCTGACTGTGCTCAAGGATGACAAGGTAGTGTTCCGGCAGTCTTGCAGCGCGGGTGGTTATTCATTTGTTAGTCGGGTTGCCCGGCAGGGTATAGAGGCACTACCTAAAAGCGCTGAAGATTTTAGATAGCGAAGACAGTTGCAGAAAGGGGACTTAACGTCCCCTTTTTTCATCCGAAAATCTCGCTACGACTTGGCAGCCACGCCTCGCACTTCAATCTGGTCGAGCGTCCCTTCCACCATCAATCTCACCCCGTCCGCCATTCTGCTCAGGGCCAGTGCAACCGAGCGGCGGGAGCCGTGGAGGTCGTCGGCGAGGTCGCAGGCGATGACGCTGATGGACAGGAGGTCTTCGGAGGCGTTGGCCATGAGGGCTTCGGCGTCGGTGCCGGGGGAGAGTTTGAAGAGGCCGTTCTCACGTTTGGGATGTGGTTCGACGGCGGGTTTGAAATGGTGGTCGAGGGCGCGCTCGGCGGCTTCGTGAAATTTCTTTGATTCCAGAGATTCGTAGGGCGAAATATCCGGGTTCTCTGGGGGATTGGGTGTTGGTTTGATCATTCGGTCTTACTCCAGTTTAAGGAGCCGACACCGTTTCGCTCGCACTTCGAAAGTGGTGGCAGCTGTGCATAGGTGTGCAAGACCGGTGGAGTAACCCGGCAGACCCGAAGGCCTCCCATACACAGCCGCCATAACGATCCGCGAGCATAGGAAAACGCTCGGCGAATTGCCATAACCAATGTGTACTCCAACCGGACTTGCACGTCCGTATCGCCAATCTGCGGCGACACACAGAGCCTATCGATAGCCAGCCAACTCGCCTAGTTCATGGACAGCCCCGCACTTTGCAGGAAATTTCCCATAGATTCGCGGGCCGGAAGATCAAAAGATCGCAGGCTTCGCCGGCTCCTACAGGGATGTGTTTCAACAGGTGTAGGAAAGGTGAGCGGTGAGACGCGGAGCGTCTCGGGATGCATTCCCACGCGACGCGGGGGAACGATCAGAGGACGAGCGCTGAATCGTGACTTGGCAGTCATCGTGCGGGAAATGGGCTGCATCATCCTCCAACAGCGTCAGATACTGGCGTTATCGTCCGAATCCCTTACACTGCCTCGGCCGTTCATTTTCCTTTTGAGGCTGTGCGCATGAAATTTCGTTTTCTTCTGTGGATGATGGGTTTGTTGATGGGTAAGGCCAGCCGGACAAATCCTGCGTTCCAGCAGCAGTTGGGTGACAAGGATCTGGTGTTTCAGCTGCAGACGCTGGATGGGAAAGTGGCGCGGCATTTCGTGGTCAAGGATCAGCGCATTACCAGCAAGTCCGGAGTAGTGGCGGAGCCGGCGTTTGCGATTGCGTTTAAAGATGCCGGTTATGGCTTTGCGACGATGCAGGCAAAGAACAAGCAGTTGGCGTTTATGCAGGGGATTCAGGACAAGTCGATCCAGCTAAAGGGTAATCCGGCGCTGGTGATGTGGTTTCAGGGGTTGATGAAATATTTGAAGCCGAGGAAAGCCAAGCCTAAGGCGTGAAGCGCCATTTTTTAAAACCCGGTGGGTCATTGGTTTGGCTCGATAAGTCGGTCAATTGGCGTGTAAAGCCACGAACACCTGTCACAAGTGACAGGTGTTTTTGTTTGGATGTTGATGCCTCATAGGGATCGTCCAGCAGTAAAGGGACTTATCCGGATTGGAGAGTTATCAACATGACCGTACAAGCAGGCGAACTTGATTCCACATTTGCCAATGACGGCAAACTCGATTGGGCGTTTCCTGAGTTTGTCAGCATTGCCCCGCAAGTTGTCCTTCCTTTGGCTGACGGTCGGCTGCTCGTCGTGGCAAATGAGTCAGGTGTGTTCCCTGGCTTCGTAGTCGCGCGGCTTACTGAAAAGGGGCAGCTTGATGTTGGTACCGGGTTTGGCGAGAACCAGCAAGGTTTTGCGCGAATTTTGACAGGAGAAAAACTTTTATCAGGGAAATTCGGTGCGAGCTTGCTCAGTAATGGTGGGTTGCTGGTTACGGTCGATTACATGTCACAGCCGCCGAGTTATGAAAGTGGTTTCATTGCCATCCAGTTGCTGCCGGACGGTCGACTCAACGATGAGTTTGGTGAGGACGGTGTGGTCACGTTTCCGTACGGTTCCGTACCCGTAACACTAAGTCGAGCGGCCACGGCTGCACGCGCACGCCAAAATGTATCTCGAGATACTAAGCCCGCTGTTCAGAGCAGCGCCAATTCCGGAGCGTCCGGTATCGAGTTGCCAGACGGCAAAATAGCGTTGGTCTTCTTTGGCTTTGATCATGTGGCACAGCAAACCAAAGGCTTGGTCATGCGACTCAATCCTGATGGTTCTTTTGACGACACCTTCAACAAGATCGGTTCGGCCACTGTTGAATTGGCTGAGTTGAGCCCGGCAGGTGATAACGCCGCCCGTGGACTGGCTGTGCAAGCGGACGGTGGCTTGGTGGTGTATGGCGACTTTCATGATGAAGGCACCTTCGGTGCCTATGCCGTGCGCTTCACAAAAGATGGAATGCGCGACGACAAGTTCAAGACGGCCATTGTGTCCTCTGAACGGCTGCCGATTTTTCGCGATATTGCCGTGAGGAAAAAGGACGGAATGATTGCGTTGATAGGAGGCCAGGTCGGTGACGGCTTCCTTGATGGTGAAGGGGTGATTGTCGTACTCAGTGCGGATGGCTCGTCTCACCCCCTCTTCAATAATGGCCAGCCGTTATTTACCAAAGTTGTGCCTGAGATTGGGCAAAATTGGTCGAGCTGCGCCTTTGGCGACGTGGATGAAAGCAAGTTGATTGTCGCCGGCACCAGTGGTGGAGGGTTTGCTATTGATGAGATGCACGCCGTCTGTGCACGTTATCGTCTTACCGGCGAGCTCGATTCGACGTTCAACGGTAGTGGGTGGGTAACTTTTGATCAGGCTGAGAAGCTGGAAAATAGTTTGGATCTGCACGTCACCGCGCAAAATAAAATCGTCATCTGCGGTGAGTATTGGAAAGACCGGTTGAGTTTTGCTACAAGCGGATGGATAGCACGCTTTATTGCCTGATCAATAAACAACGCTCTGATGGCCCGCTCTCACGAATAAGAATGATCTCGTGAGAGCGGGTTGTTTATGCCTGGCTGAACTGAGAAGCCAGTTCGCGCAGCAGTACTTCAGCCTCAAGCACTTTGCTGACAACGTCGTTGGCCTTGTCGCGAGTCAAACCCACACGTTCAAGCAGCGCATCCGGAATATCTTCATCCGGGCCAGAGCCAATTCCGCGGCTGCGCAGCAGGCGCACGGCCAGGCAGACGAGGTTCGGGTATTCGGCGTAGGCGCCGTCGTAGCTTGGGTCGTGCTGGAAGCGCAGGGCGGTGGCCAGTTCGTCGGGCATGTCCCAGTAGCGCATCAGCCACGAGCCGATCTGTTCACGGCTTATACCGAGCAAGTGTTGCTCGATGTAGCTGTGGCACAGGTGCGGGTTGACCTCCAGGTGGCGGCAGATCAGCGAGAAGTGCGGCGGAAAGACGTGGGCCAGCAGCAGGTAACCGAAGTTGTGCAGCAGACCGGCCAGATACGTCAGGCCGGCTTCCGGGCGCTGGGCGCGCGGCATGGCGCGGGTCAGGCCTTCGATGACGGCGGCGGTGTAGATCGATTGCTGCCAGTACGGTGTGGTGTGTTGCGGGTGGTCTTTGGGCAGGCTCAGGGTCTTGCCGAGGGCCAGGCCCAGCGCGAGGTTGATCACCAGATCGAAACCGAGCACGCGGACGATCGCGTCTTCCACCGAACGAATCTTGCCCGGCGAGGCGTAGTACGGCGACGCCGCCCAGCTCACCACTTGCGCGGCCAGCGCCGGGTCGGTTTCAACGACGCCGGTGATGTCGTCGATGGTGGCGTTGGGGTCGACGCGCAGCTTGATGATTTTTTGCGCGGTTTCGGCCAGCGGTGGAATCTCGATGGTCGCTTCCAGACGCTGCTGAATCCGCCGCGCGGTGAACGCTTGCACAGCCTGGGTGATTTCCTCGCGGTCATCGTCCGGGCGGTCGAGGTTGGGGCGGATGCTGCTCAGGGCTTCGCCGAAGTTGGCGGCGCTGGCCTTGGTCAGCATGGTCTTGAAGTCTTCGCTGGCGATTTCCAACAGCAGGCCCGGCTCGCCGGAGTTGATCAGCAGCTTCGGTTCGCGCAGCAGGCTTTCTTCGTAGAGGCACGGCGAACTGGTCAGCGCTGGCAGGCCCGGCAGCAGGCTCAGGCTGTGTTTGCCGAGCATCTTTTCCAGGCGTTCGGTGGAGACGGCAGTCAGACGCCGGCCAGTGAGTTCGGCGAGGCGATTGAGATCCAGCAACTGGCTCTGTGGAAACAGCACCATCAACGCGCCGACGGCGTCGTCCAGCAACACGGCTTGTACCTTGCGTGATGCATTGAGGCCGTGGTGGTCGAGCACTTCTTCGTAGGCAACGCCCAGCTTGTTGAGCAGCAGCCGAATAACAGACGGAGCGTGCGGAGATTCGGGGGCGAGAGCAGCTTCGGTCATGGTCTGTATCCGTTTTTGAAACAATGGCAGGAGTATAACCAGCTCTGTCGGAAGGTTCTGTCAGAAACTGCGACGATGCTCACACTTGGCCGTATTGCTGCCCATGGCGCAGCCAGCGGTCGAGCAATGGGCTGACGTGGGTCGGCCAGCGTTCCAGCAGGGCTTGCGCGGCGTCGCGCACGGCGGGTAGCAGATCGGCGTCGCGCATCAGGTCGGCGACTTTGAATTGCAGCAGGCCGGTCTGGCGGGTGCCGAGCATTTCCCCGGGGCCGCGCAGTTCGAGGTCTTTTTCGGCGATGACGAAACCGTCGTTGGTTTCGCGCATGATGCCCAGACGCTGGCGGCCGATCTGCGACAGCGGCGGATGGTAGAGCAGCACGCAATGGCTGGCAGCGCTGCCCCGGCCAACGCGGCCGCGCAATTGGTGCAGTTGCGCGAGGCCAAGACGCTCGGGGTTTTCGATGATCATCAGGCTGGCGTTGGGCACGTCGACGCCGACTTCGATCACCGTGGTGGCGACCAGCAGTTGCAGGTTGCCGGCCTTGAATTCGGCCATGACGGCGGCCTTCTCGACGGGTTTCATGCGCCCGTGAATCAGCCCGACTTTCAGTTCGCCGAGGGCAAGAGTGAGGTCTTCGAAGGTGGTTTCGGCGGCCTGACAGGTCAGCTCTTCCGACTCTTCAATCAGTGTGCACACCCAATAGGCCTGCCGACCCTCTGCACAGGCACCACGCACGCGTTCGATGACTTCAACGCGGCGCGTATCGGTGACCAGCACGGTGTTGACCGGGGTACGCCCGGGTGGCAGTTCGTCGAGGATCGAGGTGTCGAGGTCGGCGTAGGCGCTCATCGCCAGCGTCCGCGGAATCGGCGTGGCAGTCATGATCAGTTGATGCGGGCACATGCGCCCGCCGACGCCTTTCTGCCGCAGCGCCAGACGCTGCTGCACGCCGAAGCGGTGTTGTTCGTCGATGATCACCAGCGCCAGATTCTTGAACTGCACTTCGTCCTGAAACAACGCGTGGGTGCCGACCACCATGGGTGCGCCGCTGGCGATCTGCTCCAGCGCGGCGACGCGGTTCTTGCCCTTGAGCTTGCCGGCCAGCCATGCGACTTCAATGCCCAGCGGCTCGAGCCAGCGCTTGAAGGTGATGAAGTGCTGTTCGGCGAGGATCTCGGTCGGCGCCATCAGCGCGACCTGATAACCGGCCTCCAGCGCTTGCAGGGCGGCGAGGGCCGCGACCACGGTTTTGCCCGCGCCCACGTCGCCTTGAATCAGACGCAGCATCGGTTCGTGCTGACTGAGGTCGTAGGCGATTTCATTGCCGACGCGCTGTTGCGCACCGGTCGGGTTGAAGCCGAGGTTGGCCAGATATTTCGGCGGCAGCTTTTTCGCTTTCGGCATGGCTGGCGCGCGCAGCGAACGCATGCTTTCGCGCAGACGTTGTTGTGAAAGTTGGTGCGTCAGCAGTTCCTCGAAAGCGAGACGATGCTGCGCCCAGTGATGGCCGAGGGCGAGTTCATCGACGTCGGCATCGGCGGGCGGGTTGTGCAGATAGCGAATCGCGTCGGCCAGCGGCGCCAGTTGGTAGTCGCGCGCCAGTTCGTTTGGCAGCCAGTCGGGCAGGGTGTCTGGCTTGAGCATCGTCAGCGTCTGCAGACACAGCTGGCGCAGACGCGCTTGGGTCAGGCCTTCGGTGAGTGGGTAGACCGGGGTCAGGGTTTCATCCACTGGCGGCGGTTCGTCACCGGTGATGGCGCGGTATTCCGGGTGGTAGATTTCCAGGCCGGACGCACCGGGCCGGGCTTCGCCGTAGCAGCGAACCCGCGTGCCGCGCTTGAGGCCTTCTTTCTGCGCATTGCTGAAATGGTAGAAGCGCAGACTGAGGCCGCCGGTGCCGTCCTGCAAGCGCACGACCAGGCTGCGGCGGCGGCCCATGACCACGTCGGCGCCGCTGACGGTGCCTTCGACCACGGCATCCTGTCCCGGTCGCAGGGCGCCGATCGGCACGACGCGGGTGCGATCCTGATAGCGCAGCGGCAGGTGAAACAGCACGTCCTGCAGATTCTCCAGGCCGACCTTGGCCAATTTCTCGGCCATGGCTTCGCCGACACCCTTGAGTGCCGTCACCGACACTTGCGACAGCTCCGTCATGACGCTCGCTTAACCGGCTGTAACCGGTGCCGCTGGCTTGGCCACCGAACACAGGCGAATGGAGTCGGCGAGGATCTCGATGGCTTTCGGCCGTGGGAAGCTCGCGCGCCAGGCAATGGCCACGGTGCGGAACGGCACCGGCGGCGACAGTGGCCGCACTTCGATCACGCCTGGGGCGTAGTGATGGCTGTCGACGGCCGACAACGGCAGGATCGAGATGCCCAGACCGGACGCGACCATGTGCCGAATGGTTTCCAGCGAGCTGGATTCGACCGTGGTGTGCTTGGCGCCGTCGTTGCCCTTGGTCAGGGTCGGGCAGGCTTCCAGCACTTGATCGCGGAAGCAGTGGCCTTCGCCGAGCAGCAGCAGGCTCTTGTCGTTGAGCAGGCCGGCGTCGATGGTTTCTTTTTGCGTCCACGGGTGCTGGGCCGGCATCAAGACGTAGAACGGCTCGTCGTACAGCGGCAGGGTCAGCACGTCGGCTTCGTTGAACGGCAGGGCGATGATGATCGCGTCGAGCTCGCCGTTGCGCAGTTTGTCGCGCAGCACGTGGGTGAAGTTTTCTTCGATGTACAACGGCATCTGCGGGGCGACCCGGTGCAGTTGCGGAATCAGATGCGGGAACAGGTACGGGCCGACGGTGTAGATCGCGCCGACTTTCAATGGCGCGGTCAGCTGGTTCTTACCGGCCTGGGCCAGTTCGCGGATGCCTTGGGCCTGCTCCAGCACTTTCTGCGCCTGGGCGACGATGCCTTCGCCGACCGGGGTCAGGCGCACGGCGCTTTTGCTGCGCTCGAAAATCAGCACACCGAGTTCGTCTTCAAGCTTCTTCACGCCCACCGACAGGGTCGGCTGGCTGACGTGGCAACGTTCGGCGGCGTGGCCGAAATGCTGCTCTTGGGCGAGGGTAACGATGTAGCGTAATTCTGTGAGGGTCATAGCAAGCGTCCATGAAGATGCGGGCCAAGCATACCGGCTGCAATCGATAGACGCACGTTATCAGACTGAGTGTGGAATGCGACACCGGGCAATGTAGGTTTGCCGCGTGCAGATACGCAAAAGGCACCTTTCGGTGCCTTTTGGGCTGGATCTATGGCTATTACATCATCCTGTGGGAGCGAGCTTGCTCGCGAATGCGGTATGTCAGACGAAACTGCTCTGACTGACCTGGCCCCTTCGCGAGCAGGCTCGCTCCCACAGGGTATTGCGGTGTTGCTTAGCGGCGGCGTTCGAGGGAGTAAACAAACGGCGCAACAATTTCAATCGAGCCATTGTTCAGCATGTCGGCCGGTGGCTTGGGCAGCGGCTGTGCGCGGCGGATCATTTCCAGGGTCGCCCGGTCAAGATCAGCGTTGCCCGAGCGGCCGACCAGTTCGAACGACAGCACATTACCTTCGGCATCCACCACGAAGCGCAGGCGGTTCAAGCCTTCCTTGCCCCGTGCCTGAGCACTGGCCGGGTACTTTTTGTACTTGGCCAAATGCGCGAGCAGGGTGCCTTGCCAGCTGGCCTTGGCAGCCATCTGAGCCGGCGAAGGCCCCGGTGCAGGCTGGGCGGATTTCTCCGTCGGTGCCTGAGTCGGTTGCGTGTCGGCCGGTTTCTCCTCGGAAGGTTTTTCCTTCGGTGGATCGGGCAGCTTCTTCTCGACCGGCTTCGGCGGTTTCGGCTTGGGCTTCGGCTTGGGTTTCTGCACCGCGATTTCAGCTTTCGGTGCTTCGGCCAGCTTCGGAATCGGCAACTCTTCAACCGGAGCCGGTGGCTGCGGCGGTGTGACGACTTTCGGCGGAGCAGGCGGTGGCGGGGCCGGAACCGGGGCCAGCTCGACCATCATTGCCTGTGGCGGCAATTCGATGGGCGGGCGGGCGGTCCAGTTCAGTGCCAGCGCGATGGCCAGCGCATGCACGCCCAGCACCACGGCCAGGCTACCGCTGTAACGCGTCAGCTTATGGCGCGTCGTGATCATTTCTTGGCTGCCGTCTCAAGTCCGACCAGACCGACCTTCAGGTAACCGGCGCCGCGCAGCTTGTCCATCACGCTCATCAGGTCGCCGTAATCCACGCCTTTATCGGCCTGGAAGAAGATGGTGGTGTCTTTCTTGCCCTGAGTCTTGGCGTCGAGCACGGCGCCAAGGGTTTCGGCTTTCACTTCGTCGTCGCCGATGTACAGGCGCTGGTCAGCCTTGACGCTGAGGAACACCGGTTTTTCTGGCCGCGGCGCCGGTTTGGCGGTCGAGGCAGGCAGGTCGACTTTGATGTCCACGGTGGCCAACGGAGCGGCCACCATGAAGATGATCAACAGCACCAGCATCACGTCGATGAACGGCGTAACGTTGATTTCGTGGTTCTCGGCCAGATCGTTGTCTGCGCCTTCTTTCAAATGCAGGCCCATGGCCGATTACCCCACTTTGACCATGTGCGGCTGCGAGCTGCGCTCAGGCTGGTGATCGAGGTCACGGCTGACCAGCAGCAGCACTTCTGCCGAGGCGTCGGAAACTTGCGCCTTGTAACCGGCAATGGAGCGGGCGAAGACGTTGTAGATCACTACCGCAGGAATCGCCGCGACCAGACCCAATGCAGTGGCCAGCAGTGCTTCAGCAATACCGGGCGCTACGACAGCTAGGTTGGTGGTCTGGGTTTTGGCGATGCCGATGAAGGAGTTCATGATGCCCCACACGGTACCGAACAGACCGACGAACGGCGCGGTGGAACCGATGGTGGCGAGCACGCCGGTGCCGCTGCTCATGTTGCGACCGCAGGCTGCTACCAGACGCTCGAGACGGAAGCTCACGCGTTCCTTGATGCCTTCTTTCTCACGGCTGTTGACCGACAGGCGCATCTCTTCGAGCGCGTCGTGCACCAGCAGGTTGGCGAGGGTGCCTTCCTTGCCGGCCGTAGCGCTGGCTTCTTTAAGGGTGGTGGCTTTCTTCAGAGCGGCGATTTCACCACGCAGACGACGCTTGGCGCCCATCAGCTCGAAGCCTTTGGCGATCCAGATGGTCCAGGTGATGATGGACGCGATGGCCAGACCGATCATCACGATTTTCACGATGATGTCGGCGTTCTGGTACATGCCCCATGGCGACAGGTCGTGGGCCATGCCCAGGCTGTTGTCGGCTTCGAGCACTTCAGGAACGTCGGCAGCGTCAACCGCTTGCACCGGATCGGTAGCGGCCGGGGCAGCGGGAGCGGCGGCTGATGCGCTTTGCTCGGTGGCGGCTGGCGTTGCAGGTGCCTGGGCGTCGGCGAAAGCGGCAGTCGGCGCCAGCATCAGGCTGAGCAACAGTGCCGCCACTGCGCTCCAGGCGCGAGGTCGATTGGTTGGCGAAGCGGGGATTTGATTACGTGTCATGCTGGCCGGACCTGAGATAGAAAAACGGTGATGCTCTACCAGGCCTCGTGAGGCCGAGAACAAAAGTGGCGTGCATTATTGCAAGTAATTCTTGTTAACAAAAGTAATAGAGTATCTTTTTTTCCTGCATTGCTAGCCGTTCGTCCTTTGCCAGAGCTAGTCTGTACCTTTCCGATGGGAGTTTTTTAATGTCCGCGCCTTCTGTTTTGATTGCCGGTTGTGGTGATGTCGGCAGTCGTCTGGCCACGCAATTGCTGGCGGCTGGCTGGGAAGTTCATGGCCTGCGCCGGGACGTTTCGAAGCTGCCTGAGGGTGTGATCGGCGTTGCCGGCGACCTGTTCAACGAAGACTGCCCGGCGACCTGGCCGGTGGGGGCGGTGGACTATCTGGTGTATTGCGCTGCGGCCACCGATCACGATGAGGCCGGTTATCGCGCGGCTTATGTGCAGGGTTTGCAGAATGTGCTGAGCTGGCTCGACGACTATGGGCAGGTGCCTGAGCGACTGATCTTCGTCTCCAGCAGCAGCGTTTATGGGCAGCAGGATGGCGAGTGGGTGGATGAGAAATCAGCGACTGTCGCTGCCGGTTATTCAGGACGATTGATGCTTGAGGCTGAGCAGGTCGCGCTCACCAGCGGCATTCCGGCAAGCATCCTGCGTTTGACCGGCATCTATGGCCCGGGCCGTGAGTGGCTGCTGACTCAAGTGCGTCGCGGCTATCGCGTTGCGGTCGATCCACCGCTATATGGCAACCGGATTCATGCTGACGACGCGGCAGGGTTGCTGGCGTTCCTGTTGGAGAAAGATCGGCAGGGCGTGAAGCTGGAGGATTTCTACATCGGCGTCGACGACGCGCCGGCACCGTTGGCCGAAGTGGTGGGCTGGTTGCGTGAGTATCTAGGCGTTACCGAATGGTCGGACGACGCCAGTGTTCGGCGTACCGGCAGCAAGCGTTGCAGCAACGGCCGGGCGAAAGCATTGGGCTGGACGCCAGCGTACCCAAGCTACCGCGAAGGCTATGCTGCGATCCTCGAAGGTAAATCCTGACTCCCAGACACCCAAAAACAACTGTGGGAGCGAGCTTGCTCGCGAAGATGGCTTAACATTCAACATCTCTGTTGGCTGTTGCACCGCATTCGCGAGCAAGCTCGCTCCCACACTTGATCTTCACCGGTTTCAGAATCGATCTACTGCTTCTCTAGCAACCACTTGCGCTCACCGGCGGTGAACTGCGGTTGTTCATCCGCCAGCGCGGCATTCACCGCCTGCAGAATTTCCAGCTCTTTGCCCTTGCGCACAAAGATCCAGTTATTGCCCTGGCCGTTCTGTTGCAACCACATGCTGTCGTTGCCGTTGCTCATCGACGCGCAATCGCCCGCCAGGCACAAGGCATAACGGTCGGCGCCGGGAAGGCCTGACACTTGGCCGTCAGCCTGAAACTGCACGGTGCCGCCTTCACCCTGACCACTGGCGATAGTCCAGTTGCCGCCCATGTAGGCGGAATACAGCGCACGTTCGAAACTGGCGCCAATCGGCGCGCCTTCCGGCACCGGAATCTGTGCGCGGTCGAAGAGTTGCTCAGGTTCGTTGTCACTGGCGGCTTGTTGCAATTGGCCGCCATCACGTTTCAGCTCGCTGGCAGAACTGCCATAGAAGTCGACTTTCCAGGCGCCGGACTGTTCGCCCAGCAGCCGTCCTTCGACGTTCTCAAACCCGTTGGTGTAGCGGGCCTGACCGGCCTTGGTATTGACGTCCCACTCCAGATTCGGGCCGTAAGCCTGAAGCGCTTCGCGCAGGGGGCCGCCTTTGGCTGCGGCATCGATCGCCACCTGGTTGATCCAGGTGCCGCTGATATCACGGTCGGCAGGGTTGCTGGCGCAGCCGCCGAGGAAAATGGCGAGCAGCGGGAGAGCTAGCGCTTTGCGCATGGTGGAATCCTTTCAAAACCTTTTCTTGCAGCAGTCGGCGCGGCGGTTGAAGGCCGCGCCGTGCGCATCACTCGATGACCAGAATGGCATCCATTTCAACCTGCGAACCCTTCGGCAGGGCAGCCACGCCGATGGCGGCGCGGGCCGGGTACGGCTGGTCGAAGTATTTGCCCATGATCTCGTTGACCTTGGCGAAGTGGCTCAGGTCGGTGAGGAAGATGTTCAGTTTGACGATGTCCTTGAACGAACCGCCAGCGGCTTCAGCCACGGCTTTGAGGTTCTCGAACACCTGGACGGTCTGGGCTTCGAAGCCTTCAACCAGTTCCATGGTTTTTGGGTCCAGAGGAATCTGACCCGACATGTAAACGGTGTTGCCGGCCTTGATCGCCTGGGAGTAAGTGCCGATGGCTGCCGGGGCCTTGTCGCTGGTGATAACAGTCTTGGTCATGTATGACTCCTTGTAATGGTTGAGTTATGCACGCATGCGGGTGATGCGGATCACCCCGGTCAATGCGCGCAGTTTCTTGATCACGCGGGCCAGGTGCACACGGTCGTGGACGCTGACTACCAACTGGACCACGCTGATGCGACCATCGCGTTCGTCCATGCTGATTTTCTCGATATTGCCGTCGGCTGCGTTGACGCTGCTGGCCAGCAGGGCGATCAGGCCGCGCTGGTGTTCCAGCTCGACGCGCAGTTCGACGTTGAATTCGCCGGTCACATCCTTGGCCCACGAGAGCTGGATGCATTTTTCCGGGTTGTGCCGGATTTCGCTGATATTGCGGCAGTTGTCCAGGTGCACGACCATGCCTTTGCCCGCCGACAGGTGCCCGACAATCGGGTCGCCAGGGATCGGTGTGCAGCATTTGGCGTAGCTGAGCACCAGACCTTCGGTGCCGCGAATCGCCAGCGGACCTTCCGGGCTTGGCAACTGTTCGCCTTCGCCAAGCAAGCGGCGGGCGACCACATAGGCCATGCGGTTGCCCAGGCCAATGTCTTCGAGCAAGTCTTCGATCAGTTCGAGGCGGTACTCGGTGAGCATGGCTTTGACGCGTTCGGCCGGGATCTGCTCCAGCGCACTGTCGAAACCGTTGAGGACTTTGTTCAGCAGGCGTTCGCCGAGGCTGATGGACTCGGAGCGACGTTGCAGTTTCAGCGCATGGCGGATGTGCGTGCGCGCCTTGCCGGTGACCACGAAATTGAGCCACGCCGGATTCGGTCGTGCGCCGGGGGCGCTGACGATCTCGACCGTGGAGCCGCTTTGCAGCGGTTCGGACAGCGGTGCGAGACGACGGTTGATCCGGCAGGCGATGCAGCTGTTGCCGACGTCGGTGTGAACTGCGTAGGCAAAGTCGACCGCCGTGGAGCCTTTCGGCAGCTCCATGATCCGGCCTTTGGGCGTGAACACGTAGACCTCGTCCGGGAACAGGTCGATCTTCACGCTTTCGATGAATTCCAGCGAGTTGCCGGCACGTTGCTGCATTTCCAGCACGCCTTTGACCCACTGGCGGGCGCGGGCGTGAGTGCCTTTCGGCTGCTCGTCACCGCTGGATTTGTACAGCCAATGGGCGGCGATGCCGTTGTTGGCCATCTCTTCCATTTCGCGGGTACGGATCTGGATCTCGATCGGTACGCCGTGCATGCCGAACAGCGTGGTGTGCAACGACTGATAGCCGTTGGCCTTGGGGATCGCGATGTAATCCTTGAAACGCCCCGGCAACGGTTTGTACAAATTATGTACAGCACCCAGCACGCGGTAGCAGGTATCGACCTTGTCGACGATGATCCGGAACGCGTAGACGTCCATGATCTCGTTGAAGGCCCGACGCTTGCCGCGCATTTTCTTGTAGATGCCGTAGAGGTGTTTCTGCCGACCGCTGACTTCGCCCTGGATGCCGTCGATGGCGAGGCAATGGCCAAGGGATTCTTCGATCTTGTTGACGATTTCCTTGCGGTTGCCCCGGGCGCGTTTGACCGCCTGGTAGATCCGCGCGGAACGCATCGGGTGCATGGCCTTGAAGCCGAGGTCTTCGAATTCGATGCGGATCGCATGCATGCCCAGCCGGTTGGCGATGGGCGCGTAGATTTCGAGGGTTTCCTTGGCGATCCGGCGGCGTTTTTCGCCAGACAGCACTTCCAGTGTGCGCATGTTGTGCAGGCGGTCAGCGAGCTTGACCAGGATCACGCGAATGTCGCGTGCCATGGCCATGGCCATTTTCTGGAAGTTTTCGGCTTGGGCTTCGGCCTTGGTCTCGAAATTCATCTGGGTCAGTTTGCTGACCCCGTCGACCAGTTCGGCCACGGTTTCACCGAACTGCGCTTGCAGCGCTTCCTTGGCGATACCGGTGTCTTCGATCACGTCATGCAGCATCGCGGCCATCAGGCTCTGATGGTCCATGTGCATGTCGGCAAGAATATTGGCCACGGCAAGAGGATGCGTGACGTACGCCTCGCCGCTGCGACGGCGCTGACCGTCATGGGCTTGTTCGGCGTAGAAATACGCTCGGCGGACCAGGTTGACCTGGTCGTTGCCGAGGTAGGTCGATAAGCGATCGGCGAGGGCGTCTATGCTCGGCATGATAAATCCTGCCGCAAGCTGTGATCCCGCGCCGTGCTACGTCGACCAGGCATAGGCTTAGACGGCCTCGTTGGACTCGTCCTCGAACGCTGCGAACAGCGGCTCATCCTGGACGATTTCCTGCTCGGCGATGAACTCGTAGCTCATCAGGCCTTCAGCAATTTCACGCAGGGCGACAACAGTCGGCTTGTCGTTTTCCCACTGGACCAGTGGCTCTTTGCCGCCGGTGGCCAGTTGACGGGCACGCTTGGTAGAGAGCATGACCAGCTCAAAGCGGTTTTCCACGTGTTCTAGGCAGTCTTCAACGGTTACGCGGGCCATGGTATTCCTCGGAGCGAATGCAATATGCGCGCTGCCCGGTTGGGCGAGCGGACTCAACAGTTTAAAAAATCACCAGCGATTAGGGAAGCGCTGATTTTTTGACCAAGCCCTTCAACGCGCTGCAAGCACCAATGTAAAGCGCTTGCAGCTGTTTTGGGAAGTGCTGTTTTAACCGAGCAACTCGGCCAGCAACTTGCCGAAACGGACCTGCTGGCGCTTCTGTTGGAGCTGATTGGCGCGGAAAATCGCCTTCAGATCGTCCAGAGCGTGAGCAAAATCGTCGTTGATGATCAGGTAGTCGTACTCGACATAGTGACTCATCTCGCTGACTGCTTCGCGCATCCGGCCGTCAATGATCTCGTCGCTGTCCTGGCCGCGGTTGGTCAGGCGCTGGTGCAGGGCCTGAAGTGACGGCGGCAGGATGAAGATCGAGCGTGCTTGCGGCATCAGCTTGCGTACTTGCTCGGCGCCTTGCCAGTCGATTTCCAGAATCAGGTCGTGACCTTCGTCCAGCGTCTGCTGCAGACGGCTTTGCGAGGTGCCGTAGAAGTTGCCGAAGACTTCGGCGCGTTCGAGGAAATCGCCGTGCTCGCCCATCTTCACGAACTCTTCGCGGGTCACGAAGTGATAGTTCACGCCGTCCACTTCCCCCGGGCGCATGGCGCGGGTGGTGTGGGAAACCGAAACGCGAATTTCCGGTATGGCGTCGGTCAACGCCTTGACCAGGCTGCTCTTGCCCGCGCCCGAAGGAGCGGAAATGATGTACAGGGTGCCGGTGCTGTGGGTCATGGGGGGAGCCTTACTCAATATTCTGCACTTGTTCGCGCATCTGCTCGATCAACACCTTGAGGTTGACGGCGGCTTGGGTGCTGCGCGGGTCGAAGGCTTTGGAGCCCAGTGTGTTGGCTTCGCGGTTGAGTTCCTGCATCAGGAAATCGAGGCGGCGTCCGGCCGCACCGCCGGATTTGAGCACCCGGCGCACTTCAATGATGTGGGTGCTCAGGCGATCCAGTTCTTCGGCCACGTCGCTTTTTTGCGCGAGCATGACCATTTCCTGTTCGAGGCGCTGCGGGTCCAGTTCGGCCTTCATGTCAGTGAAGCGGTCGAGGACTTTCTGGCGTTGGGTGGCCAGCATCTGCGGTACCAGTTCGCGCAGGGTCACCACGTCTTCCTCTATGGAGGTCAGGCGGTCGTTGATCAAGCGTGCCAACTCCGCGCCTTCGCGCTCGCGGCCAGCCTTCAACTCTTTCAGGCCTTGATTGAACAGCGCCAGGGCGTCGGCATTCAGCGCCTGTGGGTCGCTCGCATCGCCGACCAGCACGCCGGGCCAGGCCAGCACTTCCAGCGGGTTCAGCGCGGCAGGGTTTTTGATCAGGCCGGCAACGGTCTCGGCGGCGGCGACCAATTGCGCGGCACGTTCGCGATCGACCTGCAGGGTTTTGCCGGTGCTTTCTTCGGTGAAACGCAGGGTGCATTCGAGCTTGCCCCGCGACAGGCCTTGACGCAGCGCTTCACGCACCGCGCCTTCAAGGTCGCGAAATGACTCGGGCAAACGCAGGTGGGGTTCAAGGTAGCGGCTGTTGACCGAGCGCAGTTCCCAGCTCAGGGTGCCCTGGGCGCCGGCTTTTTCGACGCGGGCGAAGGCGGTCATGCTGTGCACCATGGCGGTGACCTCGCAAATGCAGATCGGGCGCGAAAGCTGTGTTCCGCAGGCGCGATATGTATGAATTTAAGCCGACTGGCAGCAAAGGCGCAGGATTGTAGCGCAGTGCGGCGAATGCGCCCAAACACACGGTGTGACAAAGGGCTGCAGCCCGTCGGTAATGGGGGGTTCAGAGCCTTCGGTCGTCGCCCGGGATTTTTAACGAGTGCCCAGGTGCGGTGCAGCGCTCTATAATGCTCGGCAGTTTTCCGTCCCCAGTACAGGTATTCCCTATGAAACGTCCAAGTGGTCGCGCTGCCGATCAGCTCCGCTCGATCCGCATTACCCGCAACTACACCAAACACGCCGAGGGATCCGTACTGGTCGAATTCGGTGATACCAAAGTCATCTGCACCGTCAGCGTCGAAAACGGCGTGCCGCGGTTTCTCAAAGGCCAGGGCCAAGGCTGGTTGACCGCCGAATACGGCATGCTGCCACGCGCCACTGGCGAGCGTAACCAGCGTGAAGCGAGCCGTGGCAAGCAGGGCGGCCGCACCCTGGAAATCCAGCGTCTGATCGGTCGTTCCCTGCGTGCTGCGCTGGACATGTCCAAATTGGGCGACGTGACCCTGTACGTTGACTGCGACGTGATCCAGGCTGACGGCGGTACCCGCACCGCGTCCATCACCGGCGCCATGGTTGCACTGGTTGATGCGCTGAAAGTGATCAAGAAGCGTGGCGGCCTCAAGGGCGGTGATCCGCTCAAGCAAATGATCGGCGCCGTGTCGGTCGGCATGTATCAGGGCGAGGCTGTGCTGGATCTGGACTATCTTGAAGATTCCGCTGCCGAGACTGACCTCAACGTCGTCATGACCAGCACCGGTGGTTTCATCGAAGTACAGGGCACCGCTGAAGGCGCGCCGTTCCAGCCTGAAGACTTGAACGCCATGCTGGAACTGGCCAAGCAAGGCATGAACGAAATCTTCGAACTGCAAAAGGCTGCATTGGCCGACTGAGCAGGTTGATAACCGCAAGGAGGACGCGATGAGTGACGAGCAAGAGCTGCTGCCCAAACCGAGCCAGGAGGTTCGCCAATGGGCGATGTTTTGCCACTTGTCCGCCTTGCTGGGGATCTGGATTCCGTTCGGCAACCTGATCGGGCCGTTGATCCTGTGGCAGATGAAGCGCGAAACCGATCCGTTCATCGACGCTCAAGGCAAGGAGGCGCTGAATTTTCAGATCACCGTCGCCATTGCATCGTTGATCTGCTTCCTGCTGATGGTGCTGATCATCGGGTTCTTTCTGCTGGGAATACTGGCTATCGGCGCACTGGTTCTGACGATCATTGCGGGGGTGAAAGCTAATGAGGGCTTCCCGTACCGATATCCGTTTACCTGGCGGTTGATCAAATAAACTGCTCGCAAAGTTCTAAAACAAATGCCCTGACATGTCAGGGCATTTTTATTTATGCAACAGAATTAATCTCTCCGATATGTAGGAATAATCTGGCTGCGATAAGTGGTGCATAAAATTTAACATGAAAGTCGCGCTTACACTTTTGGTCACAACTGCGGTGCCTTAGTGTTGAGTTATCTCCTTGGAATCGCGGGTGTCGATTGTTAAAGTTTCCCGACTAATATTTCTCCTGAAATATCAAGATATATTCAAGCCATCGAAGGCTCTTGAATTCCACAGTAATCAGTGTTGAGACAATCAGCCGGTTCACGAGGCGGGTGCAGGTTATAAATTCGCCTCTGAATATCTAGCCAAGAATAATCCTAATGATTCAGCTCGATTTTTACGGAACACTTGTGGCCGCTTCCTTGGTACTTCTACTTGGGCGCGGGCTCGTTATGCGTGTTGGTTTCATGCGTAGTTACAATATCCCCGAACCTGTCGCAGGTGGTTTGGTAGTTGCTTTGATTTTGTTGCTGTTGCGAACGTTCAATATTGAAATTCGTTTCGATACTTCGCTGCAGACGCCTTTGATGCTGGCCTTTTTTGCCACTATTGGTCTAAGTGCAGACTTTGCCAGTTTGAAGAGAGGCGGGCGCGTTGTCGGGATATTTCTGTTGGCAGTCACCGGATTGCTGGTGGTGCAGAATGCGATGGGGATCGGGCTGGCAACAATGCTCGGGCTCGATCCGCTGATGGGGCTGCTGACCGGATCGATCACCCTGGCGGGCGGGCACGGCACAGGGGCTGCGTGGGGCACGGTATTCAGCGAGAAATACGGTCTGGCCTCTGCCTCCGAGCTGGCGATCGCCTCCGCGACATTCGGTCTGGTGCTGGGTGGTTTGATCGGTGGACCGGTCGCGCGGTTGCTCATCAAACGAGTGCAGGTGCCTGGTTGTCAGGGTCAGGAAGCGCCGCGCGTGCCAAAGGGCTTCGAGCAACCAAACAAAGAGCGCTCGATTACCCCGTTTTCTTTTATCGAAACACTCGCACTGATCGCGGTCAGCTTGTTGGCGGGCAATCTTCTGAATGGCTGGCTGCACGGTACTTCATTCGAATTGCCGACATTCGTTTGTGTTCTGTTCGTTGGCGTGGTCTTGCGCAACGGGCTTTCGGCGCTGGGTCTGTATCAGGTGTTCGAGCGTGAGGTATCGGTGCTGGGCAATGTCAGCTTGTCGCTGTTTCTGGCGATTGCCCTGATGTCGCTCAAACTGTGGGATCTGGCGGCATTGGCGTTGCCAATCTTCATCATCCTGGCAGTGCAGGCGCTGGTCATGGCGTTGTTCGCGATTTTCGTGACATTCCGGATGATGGGACGCAACTACGACGCGGCCGTACTGGCGGCAGGGCATTGTGGTTTCGGGTTAGGTGCGACGCCCACGGCCATCGCCAACATGCAGGCGGTAACCCAGCGTTACGGCCCCTCGCAGATCGCGTTTCTGGTGGTGCCGATGGTCGGAGCGTTTTTCATCGATATCATCAATGTCATCGTGATCAAGCTGTATCTGGCGCTGCCGTTCTTTGTCGCGCTCTGAGGTTCGAGTTGCTTAAAACAGGCGCACAAAAAAATGCCCGAATCTTGCGATACGGGCATTTTTTTAACTTCGAAACGACGCTTAGATGGTCAGCGTCCAGTCGTAGTCGACAATCAACGGCGCATGCTGCGAGAACCGTGGCTGACGCGGCAGGCGTGCGCTGCGCACGAAGCGCCGCAGGCCCGGGGTCAGGATCTGGTAATCGAAACGCCAGCCCAGATTGAGCATTTCGGCCTGTTCGTTGTCCGGCCACCAGCTGTATTGATCGCCTTCACGACTGACTTCGCGCAGGGCATCGACATAGCCCATGTTGCCGACAATCTCGTCCATCCAGGCGCGTTCTGGTGCCAGGAAGCCCGGAGATTGCTGGCTGTCGCGCCAGTTCTTGATGTCGAGCTTCTGCTGCGCCACGTACAGCGAGCCACAATAAATGTACTCGCGACGTTTGCGTCGCTGTTTGTCCAGATACT
The DNA here is from genome assembly GCF_900582195.1 of Pseudomonas viridiflava. Classification (GTDB taxonomy): domain Bacteria; phylum Pseudomonadota; class Gammaproteobacteria; order Pseudomonadales; family Pseudomonadaceae; genus Aquipseudomonas. Next base: position 466,090 of record NZ_UTHA01000001.1, on the reverse strand, counting down.
TGCCGAAGTCGTCCATGAGCTTGAACTTCTGGTTCAAGTCCTCATCGCCGTTCATCCCCGAAGGGAGCAGCAAGGTGGCAATACTGACTTTGTCGAAATCTGCTTGCAGGTAGCGCCCGTAGCGGTCGGCCGTCTCGAAACCGAGACCGCTGATGACAGCCTTCGGTTGCAACCGCGAGTACAAAGCCACGCCGCCTTGGGCAGGGACTTCAGCATCGCAGGCATAAAGGAAGTAGCCATCCAGTTGGAAGGCTGGGTCATCCAGTTCAAAGGCGGAGGCACGGGTGTCCTGCAGGCAGATGACGTCGGCATTCTGTGCTTGCAGCCAACTGAGCAAACCACGCTCGACTGCAGCCTGAATACCATTGACGTTCACACTGATGATCCGCATAAATGGCCCCAAAAATCGCGTGCGTGTATGATACACGGCGTCAAGCTAATTAGCTAAATCCGTGGTATTTGGGGTTTTTTTCATGCAAGCGTATCAGCGCGATTTCATTCGTTTTGCCATCGATCGCGGCGTTTTGCGCTTCGGTGAGTTCACCCTGAAGTCCGGGCGCACCAGTCCTTACTTCTTTAACGCCGGCCTGTTCAACTCGGGTTCGGCCCTGGCGCAGCTGGGGCGTTTCTACGCTGCCGCCATTGCCGAAAGCGGCATTCCCTTCGACGTTCTGTTTGGCCCGGCCTACAAAGGCATCCCGCTGGCGGCGACCACTGCCGTCGCGCTGGCCGAGCACCACGACCGTGACCTGCCTTGGTGCTTCAACCGCAAGGAAGCCAAGGCCCATGGCGAAGGCGGCAGTCTGGTCGGCGCGCCGCTGACCGGCGACGTGCTGATCATCGACGACGTGATCACCGCTGGCACCGCGATCCGTGAGGTGATGCAGATCATCGCTTCCCAGGACGGCGCCAAGGCCGCTGGCGTGCTGATTGCGCTGAACCGTCAGGAGCGTGGCAACGGTGAGTTGTCGGCGATCCAGGAAGTCGAGCGCGACTTCGGTATCCCGGTGATCAGCATTGTTTCGCTGAATCAGGTGCTGGAATTCCTCGCTGACGATCCGCAGCTCAAGCAACACCTGCCAGCCGTGGAAGCCTACCGCGCACAGTTCGGCGTCTGATGGCCTTGTGACAAACATGTGGGAGCGAGCTTGCTCGCGAAAGCGGTGGGTCAGCTTGCGTCAATGTTGAATGTGCAGCCGTCTTCGCGAGCAAGCTCGCTCCCACTAGGAATTCGGTGCAAAAAAAGACCCCGCTCAGCCAGGCTGAGCGGGGTCTTTTTGTTTGCGTCTGCGCTTACGGACGCTTGCGATTGCTGATCAGCGTACCCACACCGGTGTCGGTGAAGATTTCCAGCAGGATCGCGTTCGGCACACGACCGTCAATGATCAGCGAGCTGCCCACGCCGCCCTGAACCGCTTCCAGCGCGCAACGGATCTTCGGCAGCATGCCGCCGTAGATCGTGCCGTCAGCAATCAGATCGTCGACCTGTTGCGTGCTCAGGCCGGTCAACACGGTGCCCGACTTGTCCATCAGGCCGGCGATGTTGGTCAGCAGCATCAGCTTCTCGGCTTTCAGCGCTTCGGCGACTTTGCCGGCCACCAGATCCGCGTTGATGTTGTACGACTCGCCGTTCTCACCCACACCAATTGGCGCAATCACCGGGATGAAGTTGCCTTTGACCAGCAGGTTGAGCAGTTCGGTGTTGATCCCGACCACCTCGCCGACATGGCCAATGTCGATGATTTCCGGCTGGGTCATCTCCGGGGTCTGGCGGGTGACGGTGAGCTTCTTCGCGCGGATCAGCCCGGCGTCTTTCCCGGTCAGGCCGATGGCGCTGCCGCCGTGGCGGTTGATCAGGTTGACGATGCTTTTGTTGACCTGACCACCGAGGACCATTTCCACCACGTCCATGGTCGCGGCGTCGGTGACGCGCATGCCATCGACGAAGTGGCTTTCGATCGACAGACGCTTGAGCAGATCACCGATCTGCGGGCCGCCACCGTGCACGACCACCGGGTTGATGCCCACGGCTTTCATCAGCACGATGTCGCGCGCGAAGCCGGTTTTCAGCTCCTCGCTTTCCATCGCGTTGCCGCCGTACTTGATCACCAGGGTCTTGCCGACATAGCGTCGGATGTAAGGCAGTGCTTCGGACAGGACCTTGGCAGTGTTGGCGGCGGCATCGCGTTCGAGGGTCATTCAGGGCTCCGGGTGGATCAGAACGGTAGTTGGAGATCAGGTGCAACGCGTTTCAGTTGGGCGTGGAACACGTCCTTGATGCGCTGTAATTCAGCCTCGTCATCGGCCTCGAAGCGCAGCACCAGCACCGGCGTGGTGTTGGACGCGCGCACCAGGCCCCAGCCTTTGGCGTAGTCGACTCGCACGCCGTCAATGGTGGTCAGGTCAGCGCCTGCGCCCCACTGTGCGTCGTGCAGTGCATCAATGATGCTGAATTTGCTCTCTTCGGTCACATGGATATTGATTTCCGGCGTCGAAATATCGTTCGGGAAGGTCGCAAACAGCTCTTCCGCGGTGGATTTTTCCTTGCTGAGGATCTCCAGCAGCCGTGCGGCGCTGTAGATACCGTCGTCGAAACCGAACCAGCGCTCCTTGAAGAAGATGTGCCCGCTCATTTCACCGGCCAATAGCGCGCCGGATTGTTTCATTTTCTTTTTGATCAACGAATGACCGGTCTTCCACATTAGCGGACGACCGCCGTATTCCTTGATCAACGGTACCAGTCGACGGGTGCATTTGACGTCGAAGATGATCTCCGCGTCCGGGTTGCGCGCCACCACGTCGCGGGCGAACAGCATCAGCAAGCGATCGGGATAGACGATGCTGCCGGTGTTGGTCACTACGCCGACACGGTCGCCGTCGCCGTCGAAAGCCAGGCCGATATCGGCGTTGGTTTCCTTGACCTTGGCGATCAGGTCGACGAGGTTCTCAGGCTTGCCCGGATCCGGGTGGTGGTTCGGGAAGTTGCCGTCGACTTCGCAGAACAGCGGGATGACTTCGCAGTTCAGCGCTTCGATCAGTTGCGGGGCAATCACGCCGGCCGCGCCGTTGCCGCAATCGACCACGACTTTCATGCGCCGGGCCAGTTTGATGTCCTGGACGATTTCGGTGTTGTAGCGGTCGAGGATCTCGACCTGGGTGACGCTGCCGGTGCCGCTGCTCAGGTTGTTGGTCTTGAGGCGCTCGTGCAGGGCCTGGATCTGTTCGTTGGCGAGGGTGTCGCCGGCGATGACGATCTTGAAGCCGTTGTAGTTCGACGGATTGTGGCTACCGGTGAGCATCACCCCGGATTTGCCGGCCAGCACATTGGCGGCGTAGTACAGCGCCGGCGTCGGCACCAGGCCGACATCGCTGACATGGCAGCCGCTTTCGGCGATACCGCGAATCAGTTCTGCAACCAGCTCCGGACCGGACAAACGGCCGTCGCGACCGACGGACACGTTCGGCTCCCCCTGGGCCAGGCTCTGCGAACCAATGGCGCGGCCGATCCAGTATGCGGTTTCGGCGTTAAGGAATTCCGGCACGGTGCCGCGAATGTCATAGGCGCGGAAGATGCTGTCGGGCAGCTTCGGGGCTAACTTGGCTGGGGTGCTCATCTGCGGAAATGCTCCATCTCGAAAGTGGCGGGACAGACCGACGAATCGTTCGACGGCAGGCTCAAACTGAAGGGTATGACGGCGTTTTTCACAGAGAGTTCGTGGTGTGAAAGGGCCATGATGCCTCGGCGGGCGTGGCTTTCGGCCGGCAAAACCTTGATTTTCGGTGTTAAAACCTGACGCACAAATTGCACAAATTTCCCCCGCAGGAGCTGCCGCTGGCGGCAGCTCCTGCATGGATTATTTGGTGCCGGTGTGGCCAAACCCGCCGGTGCCGCGCTCGGTTTCAACGAACTCTTCAACCATTTCGAAATGCGCCTGCACCACCGGTACCAGCACCAGTTGCGCCAGACGTTCGCCGACGGTCATGGTGAAATCGGTCTGGCCACGGTTCCAGCACGACACCATCAATGGGCCCTGGTAATCGGAGTCGATCAGGCCGACGAGGTTGCCCAGCACGATGCCGTGCTTATGGCCCATGCCCGAGCGCGGCAGGATCAGCGCGGCGAGGTTCGGGTCGCCGATGTAAACCGACAGACCGGTCGGGATCAGCACCGTTTCACCCGGTTTGATCACGATGTCCTGATCCAGCATGGCGCGCAGGTCGAGGCCGGCGGAACCCGGAGTGGCGTATTGCGGCAGCGGGAAATCGGTGCCGATGCGTGGGTCGAGGATCTTGGCTTGCAAAGCGTGCATGTAAATTAAACCTGGTTCAGTCGTTCGGCGATAAAAGTGACCAGTTGGCGAGCGATCTTGCTCTTGCTGGTCTGGGCGAAAACCGTGGCGTGCAGCTCACGGTCAATCACGCTGCAGGCGTTTTCTTCGCTGTTGAAACCGATGCTCGGGTTGGCGACGTCGTTGGCGACGATCAAATCGAGATTCTTGTCCTTCAGCTTGCGTGCAGCGTAGTCGAGCAGGTGTTCGGTCTCGGCGGCAAAGCCGACACTGAACGGACGGTCGGGGCGGGTCGCGATGGTGGCCAGGATGTCCGGGTTACGCACCATTTGCAGGACGAAACCGTCACCGCTCGTAGGATCTTTCTTGAGTTTTTGCGGGGCGACGACTTCCGGGCGGTAGTCCGCAACGGCTGCCGAGGCGATAAAAACGTCGCACGGGATCGCCGACTCACAGGCCGCGAGCATGTCGCGGGCGCTGACCACGTCGATACGGGTGACGCGATCCGGCGTCGGCAGGTGCACCGGGCCGCTGATCAGGGTGACGCGGGCGCCGGCTTCAACCGCAGCTTCTGCGAGGGCAAAGCCCATTTTCCCGGAACTGTGGTTAGTGATGTAACGCACCGGGTCGATGTTTTCCTGGGTCGGGCCGGCGGTAATGACGACGTGTTTGCCGGTCAGCGCCTGGCGCTGGAAGCAGTCCGCCGCGCATTGTGCGAGGTCGGTGGCTTCCATCATGCGGCCCATGCCGACGTCGCCGCAGGCCTGGCTGCCCGAGGCCGGGCCGAAAGTCTTCAGGCCTCGGCTTTCCAGAAGTTGCAGGTTGGCCTGGGTCGCCGGGTCGCGCCACATCGCCTGGTTCATCGCTGGAGCAACGGCGACGACAGCGTCGGTGGCCAGCACCAGCGTGGTCAGCAGATCGTTGGCAATGCCTTGGGCCAGACGCGCGAGCAGGTCGGCGGTGGCCGGTGCGATCAGCACCAGGTCGGCCCATTTGGCCAGCTCGATGTGGCCCATCGCAGCTTCAGCAGCCGGGTCGAGCAGGTCGAGGTGCACCGGGTGGCCGGACAGTGCCTGCATGGTCAGCGGGGTGATGAACTCGGCGCCGCCGTGGGTCATGACCACACGCACTTCGGCGCCCTGGTCGATCAGGCGACGAACCAGATCAGCGCTCTTGTAGGCCGCGATGCCGCCGCCGACGCCCAGAACGATGCGTTTCCGATACAGCCGCTGCATAGGTCTGCCTTTCATTTCGTGGGTGACATACGTGGCGAAACCCCCTCCCCAGGGTGAATTCGCCCGCAAAAAAGATGGGCTAAGATATCACAGCGACCGCTACGGAACAGCGGCGCCCACAGACAGGGAATGTGTATGAGTATTCGCGATTGGCCGGCGGCGGAACGCCCGCGGGAAAGGTTGTTGGAACACGGGGCAGCGAGTCTTTCGGACGCTGAGTTATTGGCTATTTTTCTGCGTACCGGATTGCCCGGATTGAGTGCTGTGGATCTGGCGCGCAATCTGCTGACTCAATTCGGCAGCCTGCGTTTGCTGCTCGAGGCCGATCAGGACGCATTCAGCAAACAATTGGGTCTCGGGCCGGCGAAGTTTGCGCAGCTGCAAGCTGCTCAGGAAATGAACAGGCGGCATCTGGCTGAGAAATCCCGGCAGAAACCTGCCCTGGAAAACCCTAAAGTCGTTCGCGACTATTTGAAAGCAATGCTGCGTCATGAACCGCACGAAGTATTTGCTTGCCTGTTTCTCGACTCCAAACATCAAGTGCTCACATTCGAGACACTGTTTCGCGGCTCCATCGACAACACCAGCGTGCATCCCCGAGAGGTTGTGAAACGATGTCTGGCCAATAACGCCGCTGCGTTGATCCTGTGCCACAACCACCCGTCGGGGAACACCGACCCCAGTCAGGCAGATCGATTGTTGACCAAGCGTCTGCAGAAGGCGCTGGAGCTGATTGATGTGCGGGTGCTCGATCATTTCATCGTTGGCGATGGTGAGCCGCTGTCGATGGCGGAGTGTGGCTGGATGTAAAAAAGCAGCGGCAAGCGTCGAGCTGCAAGCGGCAAGCTAGAGCCATGCGCGGAGGGCTCTAGCTTGAGGCTTGTCGCTTACGGCTTGACGCTGGTTTTGGAGTAGTCCTGCCTTCCAAACGGGCTTACCGAATAACCCTGCACGTCTTTACGCGTCAGCGCATAGGCCGTCGGGTGTGCCAGCGGCAACCACAGCGCCTGCTGCTGAATTTGCGTCTGCGCCTGCTCATACAGTTTGGTGCGCACACCTTGCTCACTGGTGGTCTTGCCGGCACTGATCAGCTTGTCCAGATCGGCGTTGCAGTACCGCGCGAAGTTGGTGCCCGATTTGACCGCCGCGCAGGAAAACTGTGGCGTGAGGAAGTTGTCCGGGTCGCCGTTATCCCCCGCCCAGCCCATGAACAGCAGGTCATGCTCGCCAGCCTTGGCGCGGCGAATCAGTTCACCCCACTCGATCACGCGGATTTCCGCCTGAATGCCGATTTCTGCCAGATCCGACTGCAACAGCTGCGCACCGAGGCTTGGATTCGGATTGAGCAGACTGCCCGACGGGCGCGTCCAGATCGTGGTCTGGAAACCGTCCTTCAATCCAGCCTTGGCCATCAGGACCTTGGCTTTGGCCACGTCGTGCGGGTAACCCGGCAGGCTCTTCGCGTAACTCCAGGTGTTCGGCGGGTAAGGGCCGTTGGCCGCTTGGGCAGTGTCTTCGAACACCGCCTTGATGTAATTGGCCTTGTCGAAGGCGAGGTTGATCGCCTGACGCACTTCCGGCTTGTCCAGCGGCGGGTGCTGGCTGTTGATACCGACGAAAGCGGTCATGAAGGCGTCAGTCTTTTCGACTTTCAACGTCGGTTCTTTCAACGCGGCCTGTACGTCGAGTGGTTTCGGCGACAGGGCGATCTGGCATTCATTGCGCCGCAGTTTTTGCAGGCGCACGTTGGCGTCCGGGGTGATGGCGAAGATCAGCGGATCGACCGAAGGTTTGCCGCCGAAGTAATCCGGGTTGGCCTTGTAACGAATCACTGCGTCTTTCTGGAAACGGGTGAACACGAACGGACCGGAGCCGATCGGCTGGCTGTTGAGCTTGTCGGTCGCGCCGGCCTTCATCAGTTTGTCGGCGTATTCGGCGGAGTAGATCGAAGCGAAGCCCATGCTCAGGGTCGCCAGGAACGTCGAATCCGGGTGATCGAGGGTGAAGCGCACGGTCAGCGGGTCGAGTGCATCAATCTTCTTGATCAATGCTGGCAACTGCATCGACTGCGCATGCGGGAAGCCGCTCTGCGCGACTTTGTGCCATGGATTGGCCGGGTCGAGCATGCGGTCGAAGCTGAATTTGACGTCTTCAGCGGTCAGCTCGCGGCTCGGCTTGAAGTAGTCGGTCGTGTGAAACTTCACCTGCGGGTGCAGCTTGAACACGTAAGTCAGGCCATCGGTGCTGACTTCCCAGCTGTCGGCCAGGCTCGGCACGACTTTGCCGCTGGCGGTGTCGAAATCCACCAAACGGTTCATCAGCACGTCGGCCGAGGCGTTGGTGGTGGTCAGCGAGTTGTACTGCACCACGTCGAACCCTTCAGGGCTGGCCTCGGTGCAGACGCTCAGCGCGGCGGCCTGGGCCAGAGGGCTCAGCAGGAGCGGGGCGAGCAACAGGGGTAGGGCAGCGAGGCGCATGGTCGGTTTCCTTTTACAGATCGAAGGCCCATCTGCAAGTGCAGTCTGGAAAAGGCCTACCCTAGAGGGCTGGATTACAAATGACTATCCCCTTTTTGCATTTTCGGGGCACAGTGATGGCAGTTTTTCAGACCACGGCGTCATGTTAAAAGTCGGAAACGCCTGCGCAGGCGATTTTCTGCGACGAGTGGTAAAAATCGATGCCAGCCTTTATCCAAGGCGCTCGCAGGCTGAAAAAACGCCTTTTTGTGGATTGATTGCACACCGGTTGTTGTTGCTCCGAAGTCTTTCTGGTATAAAGCAGCGCTCTTTTCTAGGGGCCCGGTTCCTTCACTGTAGGTGTAGCCGGTAAGACCTCTAAAGAAACGCGGCGCCTGGCGCCAAATGACTGAGAGATTAAGCGGCCAACCCATGCCGGGTTGGGCATGTGGTTTTAGAGGGCTGAGGCATGTCGAGAGTATGTCAAGTTACCGGTAAGGGTCCGGTGACTGGGAATAACATTTCCCACGCAAACAACAAAACCCGTCGTCGTTTCCTGCCGAACCTGCAGCATCACCGCTTCTGGGTTGAAGAAGAGAAACGTTTTGTGCGTCTGCGCGTATCTGCCAAAGGCATGCGTATCATCGACAAGCGTGGCATCACTGTCGTGCTCGCCGAACTTCGCCGCGATGGCAAGATTTAAGGGAGCTAATCATGCGTGAATTGATTCGTTTGATCTCGAGCGCCGGTACTGGTCACTTCTACACTACCGACAAGAACAAGCGTACTACCCCGGACAAAATCGAGATCAAGAAATATGATCCGGTTGTTCGCAAGCACGTGATCTACAAGGAAGGCAAAATCAAGTAATTGATTTTTCCCGACTTACGAAAAAGGCCCGTATCTCACGATACGGGCCTTTTTTGTTGCCTCGATTTTTGTGTCGCCTGTCCTGACGCCTTCGCGAGCAAGCTCGCTACCACAGGGGATCGGTGCAGGGCAAAGATTTTTTGTTCACACATACCAATTGTGGGAGCGAGCTTGCTCGCGAAAGGGCCGGATCAGCCAGCGAAAATCCTCAAGCCTTCTGTTCGAAAATCACATAGATCTTGCGGCAAGCCTCCAGCACCTCCCAGGTGCCGCGGAAACCCGCCGGAATGACAAACCGGTCGCCAACACGCAACGTCTTGGCATTGCCATCGCTGTCACGCAGCACCGAAACTCCCTGCAGGATTTCGCAATATTCATGCTCGGTGTAATTCACCGTCCACTGCCCCACCGCACCTTCCCACACGCCGACGCCCATCTGCCCGCAAGGGCTGTCGTATTGATGGAACACCGCTTGTTCAGGATCACCCTTGAGCACTTTGGTCGGGTCCGGGCGATAGCGTTCGGCTTCGCCGCTGGCGAGGTTGATGTCGACGACGTTCTGGATGTTCATTGTTGTTTTCTCCCGTGTTGACGGCGCGATGGTTGGAATGGGCGAAAGTCTATGTTTATTAAATTGAACACCGCAAGGTCGTATGGCGAGCTTGTGTCAAATATATTGAAACAACCCCGGCCGCTGGTTTAGGGTGGCGGGTGCCTTGGGCCGAAATGCAGGCTGGCCGGGCAGAATTCCTGAGGACGCTGGCGAAGATCGCGCGGCGCTCGTATTCAACAAGCGGAGGACACTTAAATGACCACCCTGACTCGTGCCGACTGGGAACAACGCGCCCGCGACCTGAAGATCGAAGGCCGCGCTTACCTCAATGGCGAATACACCGATGCCGTCTCCGGCGAGACCTTCGAGTGCATCAGCCCGGTCGATGGCCGTCTGCTCGGCAAGATTGCCAGCTGTGACGCCGCCGACGCCCAGCGCGCCGTGGAAAATGCCCGCGCCACCTTCAATTCCGGCGTCTGGTCGCGCTTGGCGCCGACCAAACGCAAAGCCACCATGATCCGTTTTGCCGGCCTGCTGAAGCAGCACGCCGAAGAACTGGCCCTGCTCGAAACCCTCGACATGGGCAAGCCGATCAGTGATTCGCTGTACATCGACGTTCCGGGCGCAGCGCAAGCGCTGAGCTGGAGCGGTGAAGCGATCGACAAGATTTACGACGAAGTAGCGGCGACGCCGCACGATCAACTCGGTCTGGTGACCCGCGAGCCGGTGGGCGTGGTCGGCGCTATCGTGCCGTGGAACTTCCCGCTGATGATGGCTTGCTGGAAACTCGGTCCGGCGCTGTCGACCGGTAATTCGGTGATCCTCAAACCATCGGAAAAATCCCCGCTGACCGCCATCCGCATCGCTGCACTAGCGGTTGAAGCCGGCATTCCGAAGGGCGTGCTCAACGTGCTGCCGGGTTACGGCCACACCGTTGGTAAGGCGCTGGCCCTGCACAACGATGTCGACACGCTGGTGTTCACCGGCTCGACCAAGATCGCCAAGCAACTGATGATCTACTCCGGCGAATCGAACATGAAACGCGTCTGGCTCGAGGCCGGCGGCAAGAGCCCGAACATCGTCTTTGCTGATGCGCCGGATCTGCAAGCGGCTGCCGAATCCGCTGCCAGTGCCATCGCCTTCAACCAAGGCGAAGTCTGCACCGCCGGTTCGCGTCTGCTGGTCGAGCGTTCGATCAAGGACACATTCCTGCCGATGGTGATCGAGGCACTGAAAACCTGGAAACCGGGCAACCCGCTGGACCCGGCGACCAACGTCGGTGCGCTGGTCGACACTCAGCAGATGAATACCGTGCTGTCGTACATCGAATCCGGACATACCGATGGCGCCAAACTGGTCGCTGGCGGCAAGCGAATCCTGCAGGAAACCGGTGGCACTTATGTTGAGCCAACGATTTTCGACGGCGTGAGCAATGCGATGAAGATCGCTCAGGAAGAGATCTTCGGCCCGGTGCTGTCGGTGATCGCTTTCGATACGGCTGAAGAAGCGATCCAGATCGCCAACGACACGCCGTACGGCCTGGCCGCTGCGGTCTGGACCCGGGACATCTCCAAGGCGCACCTGACCGCCAAGGCCCTGCGTGCCGGCAGCGTGTGGGTCAACCAGTACGACGGCGGCGACATGACCGCACCGTTCGGCGGCTTCAAGCAGTCGGGCAACGGCCGTGACAAGTCGCTGCATGCGTTCGACAAGTACACCGAGCTGAAAGCAACGTGGATCAAGCTGTAAGCCGCTGAAGGGAGCCTGATTCAATCAGGCTCCCAAACCAGACAGAGATCCCCTGTGGGAGCGAGCTTGCTCGCGAAAGCGGTGTATCAGTCAGCAGATCTGCTGAATGTGAAACCGTATTCGCGAGCAAGCTCGCTCCCACAGTGGTTTTGTGGTGCACATAAAAATAATCCACAGGAGCGTGGAACATGCGGTGGGCGACGTATTTCGCCGTGTTGGCGTCTGTCTTGAGTGTCGGCCTGGCCCTTGGGGTCAGCATGCCGTTGGTGTCGCTGCGCCTGGAAGGCTGGGGTTACGGTTCCTTCGCTATCGGTGTTATGGCAGCGATGCCGGCGATTGGCGTGCTGTTGGGCGCGAAAATTTCCAGTCATCTGGCAGCACGTTTCGGCACGGCGAACCTGATGCGTCTGTGCCTGTGGGCCGGGGCGCTGTCGATCGGCTTGTTGGCGCTGCTGCCGAGCTATCCGATCTGGCTGGTCCTGCGCCTGATGATCGGGGTGATCCTGACCATCGTGTTCATTCTCGGCGAGAGCTGGATCAATCAACTGGTGGTCGAGAACTGGCGCGGACGCTTGGTGGCGCTGTATGGCAGCAGCTATGCCTTGAGCCAACTGTCGGGTCCGTTGCTGTTGGGCGCGTTGGGCACCGAGCATGATTACGGCTTTTGGGTCGGTGTCGGTTTGCTGTTGGTTTCGCCACTGTTGCTACTGGGCCGCAGTGGTGCGCCGAGCAGTGAAGCCAGCAGCGTAACGTTCAAGGAGTTGTGGGGCTTCGCCCGTGAGCTGCCGGCGATTGCCTGGGCGGTGTCGTTGTTCGCCGCGTTCGAGGCGATGATCCTGACGTTGCTGCCGGTGTATTGCCTGCAGCAGGGCTTCACCGCTGAAATCGCCTTGGCGATGGTCAGCACCGTGGTGGTGGGCGATGCATTGCTACAACTGCCGATTGGCGCGTTGGCCGATTACCTGTCGCGGCGTACGTTGTTTGCGGGTTGCGCGGTGGTGTTGATGGTGTCGAGTCTGGCGATTCCGCTGCTGCTCGATACGCTGCTGATCTGGCCGTTGTGGGTGCTGTTCGGGGCGAGTGCCGGTGGTCTGTTTACCCTGTCGCTGATTCTGATCGGCGAGCGTTATCGCGATGATGCGCTGGTGCGGGCTAACGCACACATCGCGCAGTTGTGGGGTGTTGGTTGTCTGGTCGGGCCGCTTGCGGCGGGGGCGGGCAGTCAGTGGATCAGCGGGCATGCGTTGCCGTTGCTGATGGCGATTGGCGCGTTTGGCTTGGTGATTCTGCTGTTGCGACAGGGCGCCTTTGGCACAGTAACCGAGCCCGCATGACCCAGATTTCCGGGCAATCACTATTTGATTACAACATGCGTTCCAGGCCGACCTTGGTGCTGAACCACGCATTGAACCGTCGCCACCAGCTCCCCGGTTCTTTGCTCAGCGTGTGCATCTGGCCGTTGTCTTCGGTGACCCAGACAATCTGGCCATCCTGCAATTTCGCCTGATAACTCAATGCGGGCGCCATACCTTGCAAGGCCAATTCACGCACATGCTCGGCCAACTCCGGGCTGTCGACCAAGACCCCGACTTCGGTGTTCCACAGCACCGAGCGTGGGTCGAAGTTGAACGAGCCGATAAACGACTTCTGCCGATCAAAGATCATCGCCTTGCTGTGCAGGCTTGAATCCGAGCCGCGAAACGACTTGCTGTAAAACACATGCGGGCCACTGCCGTAGTTATCCCCAGGCTGGCGTCGTAGCTCATACAGCTTCACGCCGTGCTCCAGCAACGCTTTGCGATACGGCGCATAGCCACCGTGTACCGCTGGCACGTCGGTGGCTTCCAGCGAGTTGGTCAGTAAGCTCACGGACACCCCGGCATCGGCACGACCGGTCAGGTAAACCAGGCCCGGTTGGCCCGGTACGAAATACGCCGAAATCATGATCAGCTCTTTACTCACGCCGCGCAGTTCCGGGCCCAACTGCGTGGTCAGCAGCAACTGCGGATCCGGCTCACCCTTGGCCAAGACCTTGCTCGGCGCGTCCCACAACGCCTGATTCCATGCCCAGATCAGCTCTTTGCGCCAGATATCCATGCGCGGCGCAGTCTTGAACGTCATCAACTGCTGATACAGCGCGTGATTCTGTTTGCGCGTGTCTTCCAGTGATTCTTCCAGACGGGTGCGGGTGTTCTGCAGGTCCTTGGCGGTCGGTTGGCTGGTAAGGAACTCGTCGATCGGTTTGCTCAGGGCGCTGTTCCAGTATTGGTCGAAACTGTGCCCGAGCTGCTCGGCCACCGGCCCGACGCTGAGCATGTCGATGTCGGTGAAATTCAGGTTTGGCTCGGCGTCGAAATACTCGTCACCCAAATTGCGCCCGCCGACGATGGCCACGCTGTTGTCCGCCAGCCACAGTTTGTTGTGCATGCGCCGATGTTGCAGCGATAGATTGAACAAGCGGCCTGCCGCGCGGGTGACGCCGGTGCTGCGGCCCAGGTGCAGCGGGTTGAACAGACGGATCTGGATCTGCGGATGCGCCGCCAGCGTGGCGATGATCTGGTCCAGACCGTCGCTGGTGGTGTCGTCGAGCAGAATGCGCACGCGCACGCCGCGATCGGCAGCCTTGAGCAGTTCCTCCACCAGCATTCGCGTGCTGATGCCGTCATGAACGATGTAGTACTGCAGATCGAGGCTGGTCTGGGCGTTGCGGATCAGTTCGGCGCGGGCGGTGAACGCCTCGCTGCTGTTGGACAGCAGGCGAAAACCTGAGCGGCCATGGTAGGGCGCCGCTTGCGCCTGAATCGAACGACCGAAGCTGGAATCGGATGCCGGCAACGCCTGACTTGGCTCGCGCGGGACATCGAGACTGGCACAGCCGCTCAGGAACGAGGCGAGTAACAGCGAAGCGAGTAGGGGCTGTCTGAAGCTCACGTAGGATCATTCCGGTTGGCGGCTAGGGTCGGCATATGGACGCGGTTCTCTGGAAAAAGGTCAGTCGGCTTCGGCCAGCAATCTGACGGCTGTCTCGCCGACTTTGCGCACCGCCTCTTCGATCTGCGCTGTCGGTTTGGCAGCGTAGTTCATCCGCAGGCAGTTGCGGTATTTGCCCGAAGCGGAAAAGATGCTGCCGACGGCAATCTGTACGCCTTGGTCGTGTAGCTCACGATTGAGTTTCAGGGTGTCGAAACCTTCCGGCAATTCAACCCACAAGATGAAACTGCCTTGCGGTCGGCTGGCGCGGGTGCCTGCCGGGAAATAGCGGGTCACCCAATCGATCATCAGGTCGCGGCTGCGTTGGTATTGTGTGCGCATACGGCGCAAGTGCGGTTCGAAATGGCCAGCCTTGAGGAATTCGGCGATGGCGATCTGCGGTTGCGGCGCGGTCGAGCCGGTGCTGATGTATTTCATGTGCAGCACCCGCTCCAGATAACGACCCGGTGCGACCCAGCCGATGCGCAGGCCTGGCGCCAAGGTCTTGGAAAACGAACTGCACAACAGTACGCGGCCGTCTTCGTCGAAGGATTTGATCGTGCGTGGGCGCGGGTAGGTGTAGGCCAGTTCGCCATACACATCGTCCTCGATGATCGCCACGTCGAAGCGCTGGGCGAGGGTGAGCAGGGCGCGTTTGCGCGACTCCGGCATGATGTAGCCGAGCGGGTTATTGCAGTTGGGGGTGAGCTGGATAACCTTGATCGGCCATTGCTCCAGCGCCAGTTCCAGCGCTTCGAGGCTGATACCCGTGAGCGGGTCGGTGGGAATTTCCAGGGCTTTCATGCCCAGGCCTTTGAGCGTTTGCATGGCGCCGTGAAAGCTTGGCGAGTCTACCGCAACGATATCGCCCGGCTCGCAGATCGCGTGGATGCTGGTGGACAGCGCTTCGTGGCAACCGGTGGTGATCACCAGATCGCTGGCGTTCAACTGGCAACCGGAATCGAGCATCAGTCGAGCGATCTGTTCGCGCAGTTCCAGGGTGCCGTGGATGTTGTCGTAATACAGACCGGGCATGTCCTGACGGCGGCTGATTCGTGCCAGGCCGCGCAGCAGCGGTTTCATGGTCGGCGAGCTGATGTCCGGCATGCCGCGACCCAGTTGCACGACATCCTTGCGCGGCACCGCGCGAATCAGCTCCAAAACCTGATCCCACTGCGAAATCTCCACCGGCCGCTGCGCCGGGCGGCCGACGGCGGGCAGCTCCGGCAGTTCACGGCCGACCGGCACGAAGTAGCCGGATTTGGGCTTCGGCGTGGCCAGGCCACTGTCCTCGAGCACGCGATAAGCCTGCTGCACCGTGCTCAGGCTGACCCCGTGTTCGACGCTCAAGGCGCGCACTGACGGCAAGCGGTCGCCGGGACGATAGAAACCGTTTTCGATGCGCGTGCCGAGCAATTCGGCGAGGTTTACGTAAAGGGTCATGGTTCTGCCTCGGTGCGGTGATTCTATATACCAGTACAGATGTGGCAAAAAACGACAATTCAGTCGGCAAAGCGGCAAATCTGTATGGAGTTAATACAGCCGCTTTGAATCTGTAACGGTTTTGCTCGCCCGCGCATCATGGAATCTCTGGCTACCCAAGTAAACAGGAGCAACGAAAATGAACGGCTTGAGCGATGTGCGGCTGACGTTACACAGTCAGGAACTGGCGGCAGGGCAGAAGGACAACGCGCGCAATCTCATGCGCTACGCGCCATCCGGTCTTAGCCGCTGGAATCTGTTCTGGCATCGTCTGCACACGCGAAAGGCGTTGCTGGCGCTGACGGCGGATCAGCTCAAGGATATCGGACTGACCCGTGAGCAGGCGCTGGAGGAGGGGTTGAAGCCGTTCTGGCGGATCTGACAACCACTGATCGTTCCCACGCTCTGCGTGGGAGCGCCGCCCCGGACGCCCCGGACGCCCCGGACGCTCTGCGTCCGCTGTGACGCAGAGCGTCACTGGATGCATTCCCACGCAGAGCGTGGGAACGATCAATCAGACCAACTCTTTGAGGCGATGCCACAACATCCCCAGCGCCAACAACGGTGAACGCAAATGCTTGCCGCCGGGGAAGGTGATGTGCGGCACCTTGGCAAACAGATCAAAGCCACCGCTGTGCTGCCCGCTGATCGCCTCGGCCAGCAACTTGCCCGCCAGGTGCGTGGCATTCACTCCGTGCCCTGAGTAAGCCTGGGCGTAATACACATTCGGCTGGTCCGCGAGCCGGCCAATCTGCGGCAAGCGGTTCGCGCCGATGCCGATCATGCCGCCCCACTGATAATCGATCTTCACCCCGGCCAGTTGCGGAAACACTTCGAGCATCTTCGGTTGCATGTACGCAGCGATGTCTTTCGGATCACGTCCCGAATAATGGCAGGCACCGCCGAACAGCAAACGACGATCAGCCGAGAGCCGGTAGTAATCCAGCGCGACACGCTGGTCGCAGACTGCCATGTTCTGCGGCAGCAGGCTGTGCGCCTGTTCTTCGCTCAACGGTTCGGTCGCGATGATGTAGCTGCCCGCGGGCAGAACCTTGCCGCTGAGTTGCGGATTCAGATCATTGAGATAGGCATTGCAGCCGAGGACCAGCGTTTTCGCGCGTACCGAACCTTGGGCGGTATGGACTTTGACTTCGGGGCCGTAATCGATACGCGTCACTGCGGAGTGTTCAAACAGTTTGACGCCCAACTGCTGCGCCGCTGCCGCTTCGCCCAAGGCGAGGTTCAGCGGATGCAGATGCCCCGAACCCATGTCGATCAAACCGCCGACATAGCGCTTTGAGCCGACCACCGTGTGCATCTCGCTGGCTTGCAGCAGACGGGTTTCGTAGCGATAGCCGAGCCCGCGCAGTTCTTCGGCGTCTTCGGCAAAGCCTTCGAGGTCGGAAGGTTTGTTGGCGAGGTCGCAGTAGCCCCAGGTCAGGTCGCAGGCAATCTGAAAACGCTCGACGCGCTGGCGGACGATTTCCACCGCCTCCAGGCCCATGAGTTTCATCTCACGCACGCCGTCGGCGCCAATGACCTTGGCGAACTGATCGAGACCGTGACCAACTCCGCGAATCAATTGCCCGCCGTTGCGACCACTGGCACCCCAGCCAATCTTGTGCGCTTCCAGCAACGCCACGCTGAGCCCGCGTTCAGCCAGTTCCAGCGCGGTGTTCAACCCGGAAAAACCGCCGCCAACCACGCACACATCAACCACCACTTCACCTTGCAGCACAGGGTGATCCGGCTGCGGCAGGCTGCTGGCGGCGTAATAAGAGGCAACGTGGGGTTGGCTCGCGGAGGTGAAGGCGCGGGCAGTCATGGGCGTCATCCAGCAGCTGAGTGTCGAGAAAATTTGACGGAGCATAAGCCGCACGCCCGAACGTGGGCAACACTGGTCGGCCGGCGGTGTCTGGATCGCGGCTTTTGCGGCACAATTGCCGTCTATTTCACCTCGGTCACCGCTGCAATGAGCTGCAACAGCCAGAAAATCCGCACCTTGCGCCAGCAGATCCCCTCGTTCGAGTGCGTGCCCGGCTGCCACGACTGCTGCGGGCCGGTGACCACCTCGCCGGAAGAAATGGCCCGCCTGCCACGCAAGACCCGCGCCGAGCAGGATGCGGCGCTGGAGGAGTTGAACTGTGTGCATCTGGGGCCGAATGGCTGCACGGTGTATGAAGAGCGACCGCTGATTTGCCGGTTGTTCGGTACGACCAAAACCTTGCCGTGCCCGAATGAGCGGCGGCCGGTGGAGCTGATTCATCCGCGCGTGGAGAAGCAGATATTCGAGTACATGGCGGCGAATCGGCAGGTGTTGGTCTAAAAGATCGTTCCCACGCAGAGCGTGGTAACGATCGTCGCGGTGCTCAGTCTGGAATGGGAAGGCTCAGGCTCTCCTTCACCTCTTCCATCACGATATAACTCTTCGACTCGCGCACATGCGGCAGCTTCAGCAGAATGTCGCCCAGCAGCTTGCGGTACGAGGCCATCTCGGAAATCCGCGCCTTCACCAGGTAGTCGAAGTCCCCTGACACCAGATGACATTCCAGCACGTGCGGCAATTTCAGCACCGCGCGGCGGAACTCTTCGAAAGTGTCGCCGGATTTGTAGTCGAGGCTGATCTCGACGAACACCAGCAAGCTACCCTTCAAGTGCTGCGGATTCAGCCGGGCGTTGTAGCCCATGATGATGCCTTCGCGCTCCAGACGCCTTACCCGCTCGGTGCACGGCGTGGTGGAGAGGCCGACCTTCTCGCCCAGCTCGGTAAAGGAAATCCGCCCGTCCGCCTGCAGGATCCGCAAGATGTTGCGGTCGATCTTGTCCAGCTCACGTTTGGTCTGAGTGTTGGTACGCATAGGGGATGCGCCTCCGTGAAAAGGGTTTTTGCCGAGAATTGTCGCCAAATATAGGCGCTTATATAGTGAAAAGCACTGGCATTTCTTTTTTACACTGCGCGCATCATTGCTCTAACAACAGACGTACGCGGCCCTGCCGCGATGAGGGATTCAAAAATGCGCGTAATGGTCTTGGGTAGCGGCGTCATCGGTACCGCCAGTGCTTACTATCTGGCCCGTGCCGGGTTTGAAGTGGTGGTGGTCGACCGGCAGCCCGCTGCGGCCATGGAGACCAGTTTCGCCAACGCCGGCCAGGTCTCGCCGGGCTACGCCTCGCCGTGGGCCGCGCCGGGCGTACCGCTGAAGGCGATCAAGTGGCTGCTGCAACGCCACGCCCCTCTCGCGATCAAGGCCACCGCCGACATCGACCAGTACCTGTGGATGGCGCAGATGCTGCGCAACTGCACCGCCAGCCGTTACGCGGTGAACAAGGAGCGCATGGTGCGTCTGTCCGAGTACAGCCGCGACTGCCTCGATGAATTGCGCGCCGAAACCGGCATCGCCTACGAAGGCCGCAGCCTCGGCACCACTCAATTGTTCCGCACCCAGGCGCAACTGGATAACGCCGCCAAAGACATCGCCGTGCTGAAAGAATCCGGCGTGCCGTTTGAAGTGCTCGACCGCGCTGGCATTGCTCGCGTTGAACCTGCTTTGGCGGGTGTTACTGACATTCTCGCCGGTGCGCTGCGCTTGCCGAACGACCAGACTGGCGACTGCCAGATCTTCACCACCCGTCTCGCCGAAATGGCAGTGAAACTCGGTGTCGAATTCCGCTTCGGCCAGGACATCCAGAAACTCGACTACGCCGGTGATCGCATCAACGGTGTGTGGATCGACGGCAAGCTGGAAACCGCCGACCGCTACGTGTTGGCGCTCGGCAGCTACTCGCCACAACTGCTCAAGCCGCTGGGCATCAAGGCCCCGGTGTATCCGCTCAAGGGTTACTCGCTGACCGTGCCGATCACCAACCCGGCGATGGCCCCGACCTCGACTATTCTCGACGAGACCTACAAGGTCGCGATCACCCGCTTCGACAACCGCATCCGCGTCGGCGGCATGGCCGAAATCGCCGGTTTTGACCTGTCGCTGAACCCGCGCCGCCGCGAAACCCTGGAGATGATCGTCAACGACCTTTATCCTCTGGGCGGTAATCTGGCCGAGGCGAGTTTCTGGACCGGTCTGCGTCCGACCACCCCGGACGGCACGCCGATCGTGGGTGCCACACCGTTCAAGAACCTGTTCCTCAACACCGGTCACGGCACGCTCGGCTGGACCATGGCGTGCGGTTCCGGTCGTTTGCTGGCCGATCTGATGGCGAAGAAAAAGCCACAGATCAGCGCCGAAGGCCTCGATATTTCCCGTTATGGCAACAAAACTCAGGAGTCCGCAAAACATGTCAATCCAGCGCCAGCTCACCAATGAGCGCATGAGTCAGATCGTCAGCCACAACGGCACCGTGTATCTGGCCGGGCAGGTCGGTGACGACTTTGACGCGGGGATTGAACAGCAGACCCGCGACGTCCTGGCTAATATCGAGCGCCTGCTCGACTTGGCCGGGACTGACAAACAGCATCTGTTGTCGGCGACGATTTACCTGAACGACATCGAAGCGCATTTTGCCGGGATGAACTCGGTGTGGGACCAGTGGTTGCCAAAAGGCGCTGCCCCGGCCCGTGCCACCGTCGAAGCGAAGATGGCCAAGCCGAGCATTCTGGTAGAAATCTCTATCGTCGCCGCGCTGCCGTAACCGTTGTAAAGATCCCTCTCCCGGCGCTGTTGGCGGTTCACGTCGTCAGTCGGCGCCGGTTTTTATTCCCATGACCGCCTAGAAGTCTGCCGCCATGCGTCCTGCCCGTGCCCTGATCGACCTAGAAGCCCTGCGCCACAACTACCGAATTGCCCGCGAAGTCACCGGCGCCAAGGCGCTTGCGGTGATCAAGGCCGATGCCTACGGCCATGGCGCGGTGCGTTGCGCCCAGGCGCTGGAAGCCGAGGCCGATGGTTTTGCCGTCGCTTGCATCGAGGAAGCACTGGAGCTGCGCGCCGCCGGCATTCGTGCGCCGGTGTTGTTGCTGGAAGGGATTTTCGAAGCCGATGAGCTGGCGTTGATCGTCGAGCATGATTTCTGGACCGTGGTGCATTCGCTGTGGCAGCTCGAAGCGATCGAGCAGGCGGCACTGAGCAAACCGATCACTGTGTGGCTGAAGCTCGATTCGGGCATGCACCGCGTGGGTCTGCATCCGAAGGATTATCCGGCGGCCTATCAACGCCTGCTGGCCAGTGGCAAAGTGGCAAAGATTGTGTTGATGAGCCACTTTGCTCGCGCCGATGAACTGCACGCGCAGAGCAGCACCGAGCAAGTCGCGGTGTTTGAGGCGGCGCGTCAGGGTCTGGCGGCGGAAGTCAGCCTGCGCAACTCGCCCGCCGTGCTTGGCTGGCCGCAGATTCACAGCGATTGGGTGCGCCCGGGCATCATGCTGTACGGTGCGACCCCGTTTGAAGAGGCCAACGCCGTGGCTGATCGCTTGCAACCGGTGATGACCCTTGAGTCGAAAGTCATCTGCGTACGCGAACTGCCCGCCGGCGAGCCGATCGGCTACGGCGCCAAATTCATCACCGACAAGCCAATGCGCATCGGCGTGGTCGCCATAGGTTACGCCGACGGCTACCCGCGTCAGGCACCGACCGGCACGCCAGTGTTGGTGGCTGGCAAGCGCAGTCGCATTCTCGGTCGCGTGTCGATGGACATGCTCTGCATCGATCTCACCGACGTGCCGGAAGCCGGCCTCGGTTCCACCGTCGAACTGTGGGGTAAAAACATCCTCGCCAGTGAAGTGGCGCAGTGGGCCGACACCATCCCGTACCAGATCTTCTGCAACCTGCGCCGAGTGCCAAGGCTCTATTCCGAGGCTTAAGGCCGCTGCGGGGGCCAAGTGTTGTAAATACTGAACGCTGTCGCCATGATAACGCTCAATATTCTTACAACATCAGGAGGCTCCCGCCTTGGACGTCGGTGAACGACTGCAATCGATCCGCAAGCTCAAAGGGCTTTCCCAGCGTGAACTCGCCAAACGCGCGGGCGTCACCAACAGCACCATTTCGATGATCGAAAAGAACAGCGTCAGCCCCTCGATCAGTTCGCTGAGGAAGGTACTGGGCGGGATTCCCATGTCCATGGTCGAATTCTTTTCCGAAGAAATCCTGCAGGAAGTCCCGACCCAGATCGTCTACAAGGCCAACGAGCTGATCGACATCTCCGACGGCGCCGTGACCATGAAACTGGTCGGCCGCGCGCACCCCAGCCGCGCCATTGCCTTCCTCAATGAAATCTACCCGCCGGGCGCCGACACCGGCGAAGAAATGCTCACCCATGAAGGCGAGGAAACCGGGATTCTGGTGGAGGGTCGTCTGGAACTGGTGGTGGGTCTGGAAACTTTTATTCTCGAAGCCGGCGACAGCTACTACTTTGAAAGTACCAAGCCGCATCGTTTCCGTAATCCGTTCGACGCGCCTGCGCGACTAATCAGCGCAGCCACGCCGGCGAATTTTTAACAAAGAGGTGCCAAGCCATGATGGCAAAGGCATCCGGACAGTTTTTCTACCGTGCGGTATAACCCCTTCGACTATGGGGTTGTTTCAGTGTGACGGGCTACCCGCTATACTTCCGCCCGCCTGCGAACCGTGGCCGCAGGCGTGAATAGCCACCATTGAGGGTGAACGCGTGAACCTAATTATGAAAATGCTGGCTGCACCAGCAACCGTACTGGCCCTCTGGGCTGTCAGCGCTCAAGCTGCGACGAATGACGACATTGCCAAACGCCTCGAGCCGGTCGGCCAGGTGTGTGTTCAAGGTCAGGAATGCAAAGGGATGGAAGTGGCTGCAACTGCCGGCGGCGGTGGCGGGGCGAAAACCCCGGATGAGGTGATTGCCAAACATTGCAACGCCTGCCACGGCAGCGGTCTGTTGGGTGCGCCGAAAATCGGTGATGTAGCCGCCTGGAAAGAACGCGCCGATCACCAGGGCGGCCTCGACGGCATCCTGGCCAAAGCCATCACCGGCATCAACGCCATGCCGCCTAAAGGCACCTGTGCCGATTGCTCGGATGATGAGTTGAAGGGCGCGATCCAGAAGATGTCTGGCCTGAAATAAGCCGCGCTTCTGATGAAAAAAACCGTCTTCGGACGGTTTTTTTGTGCCTGCGATTCAAGAGCCCTCACCCCAGCCCTCTCCCGGAGGGAGAGGGAGCCGACCGAGGTGTCTTTCGCTATCCATCGACCTGAAGGACCTTAGCGATTATGGATTCAGCAAAGCAGGTTCACGTCGGCGTACCTCCCAAATATCCCCCAATCAGTCCCCTCTACCTCCGGGAGAGGGCTAGGGTGAGGGCAACAATTTCAAGTCGGAAAAACATTTCAAGAACAGCGCACACTCACTCTGAAGCTGTTCATTGCAGCAAACTCAAGGCAAGCTCGGTCTACCCCTATTCACGGAACGGGCAGGAGGCTTCAGATGGTGCAGTTGTGTTCGATCGAACAGGCAGTGGACGACGTGCTGGCACGCTTGCCGGCACACATCCACATGGGCCTGCCGCTGGGCCTGGGCAAACCCAATCACTTCGTCAACGCGCTGTACCGGCGGATCAAAGACCTGCCCGAGCGGCAACTGACGATCTACACCGCCCTGTGTCTCGGTCGCCCGGCGTTGGGCGACGGTTTGCAAAAGCGCTTCATCGAACCCTTCGTCGAACGCGTCTTCGGTGATTACCCGGAATTCGATTTCCTCGCCGACCTGCACCGCGACAGCCTGCCCGCCAACATCTGTATCGAACAGTTCTTCATGCAGCCCGGCAGCCTGCTCAACAGCGCGCCGGCCCAGCAGGATTACGTCAGCAGCAACTACAGCCACGCTGCCCGCGACATCAACGCTGCGGGGCTCAATCTTGTGGCGCAATTACTGGCCAGCAGCAGCGAACACCCCGACCGTCTGAGCCTGAGTTGCAACCCGGACATCACCCTCGACCTGTTGCCGATGATCGCCAAACGTCGCGACGCCGGGGAGACCATTTTGCTGGTCGGTCAGGTGCACACCGATCTGCCGTACATGCCCGGAGATGCCGAAGTCGATATCGACACCTTCGACCTGCTGATTGACGCGAAGGACAGCAGCACGCTGTTCTCCACGCCGAACATGCCGGTGGGCTTTCAGGATCATTTCATTGGCTTGCACGCGAGTACGCTGGTGCGCGACGGCGGCACATTGCAGATCGGCATCGGCTCGATGGGCGATGCACTGACTGCCGCGTTGCTCGCACGTCAAGCCGATAATGCCGGCTATAAAGCGCTGCTCGACGACATCAACCTCAGCCAATGGGCGCAGTTGATCGACCGCGAGGGCGGCACCGGGCCGTTCGCCAAAGGTTTGTACGGTTGCAGCGAAATGTTCGTCAACGGGCTGCTGGTGCTGGCGGATGCCGGGATCATCCGGCGCAAGGTTTATCCGGATGTGACGACGCAAGAGCAGGCCAACGCCGGCACCCTTGATGAGGCGGCGCAGACTGACGGGATCTCGGTGCACGGCGGCTTCTTCCTCGGCCCGCGCAGTTTCTACGAGCGCTTGCGCGAGTTACCGCAGAGCAAACGCCTCGAATTCAACATGACCCGCATCAGCTACATCAACGAGCTATATGGGCAGGAAGAACTCAAGCGTTTGCAGCGCCTGGATGCGCGATTCATCAACACCGTGTTCACCATGACCTTGCTCGGTGCCGGAGTGGCGGATCAGTTGGAGGATGGGCGAGTACTCAGCGGAGTCGGCGGGCAGTACAACTTCGTCGCGCAGGGTCACGCGTTGCACGATGCCCGTTCGATTCTGATCCTGCGTAGCTGGCGCGAATCCGGTGGCGACGTCAGCTCCAACATCGTCTGGGAATACGGCCACTGCACGATTCCACGGCATCTGCGCGATATCGTCGTCACCGAGTACGGCATTGCCGATCTGCGCGGTAAATCCGACGCGGTCGTCATTGAATCGCTGCTGAACATCAGCGACTCCCGCTTTCAGCAGGGCCTGATCGAGCAAGCGCAAAAAGTCGGCAAGCTGCCAAAGGATTTCCGTCTCGATCCACGCTTCGCCGACAACACACCACAGCGTTTGCAAGCGATCGCCGCACGGCATCCGAACCTGTTTCCGGAGTATCCGCTGGGCTGTGATTTCACCGCGATCGAACGGGATCTGCTGCGGGCGCTGAACTGGCTGAAGAGCAAATTCAAGCTGACCGAAATCCTCGAGCTCGGCAAAGCCGCCCTCGACGCCCCCGAGGCATCGCTATACCCCGAACACCTCGAGCGCATGCAACTCACAAACCCGGAAGGCCTGAAAGAAGAGCTCTTCCAACGCCTGCTCCTCACCGGCCTCAAAGCCACCGCGCAATAACAAACGACAAAAAAACCTGTGGGAGCGAGCTTGCTCGCGAAAGCGGTTAGTCAGTCACTGAAGAGGGGACTGATCTGACGCCTTCGCGAGCAAGCTCGCTCCCACAGGTATTGCGGTGTGCTTGCGGCTTTCAGTGGTTATTCGATGAAGGTAACGACGCCATCCTTCAGCGATTTCACGCGGGCCAGCGATTCGACGCGGTAGCCCTGCGAGTCCAGTTCGGCGCGGCCGCCCTGGAACGACTTCTCGATGACGATGCCCAGACCGGCAACGGTGGCGCCGGCTTGTTTGATGATCGAGATCAGCGCTTGCGACGCCTTACCGTTGGCCAGGAAGTCGTCGATGATCAGCACGCGGTCGCTGCTGGTCAGGTGGCGCGGGGAAATGGCCACGGTGCTTTCGGTCTTTTTGGTGAACGAGTACACGGTCGCCGACAGCAGGTTTTCAGTCAGAGTCAGGGACTGTTGCTTGCGGGCGAAGATCACCGGCACGCCGAGGTTCAGACCGGTCATGATCGCCGGGGCGATGCCGGAGGCTTCGATGGTGACGATCTTGGTGATGCCCGAGTCCTTGAACAGCGTGGCGAATTCGTCGCCGATCAGCTTCATCAGGGCCGGGTCGATCTGGTGGTTCAGGAAGGCGTCGACCTTCAGGACCTGGTCGGAAAGCACAATGCCTTGTTCGCGGATTTTCTGCTGCAATGCTTCCATGAAGCTGTCCTCATTTGGCGCTTTGTGCGCCGAAGGTCTAGTAAAAAAGTGGTCAATTCTAGCGCTTTAACATCGCGCGTATATCGGCCAATGCGTTGTTGCCGCGCACGGCTTTGACTTCGGTCGGTGTGTCATCGTTGCCTTCCCAGGCCAGATCGTCCGGTGGCAGCTCATCGAGGAAGCGGCTCGGCGCGCAGTCGATGATCTCGCCGTACTGCTTGCGCTTGGCGGCGAAAGTAAACGCCAGGGTCTGGCGCGCGCGGGTGATGCCCACGTAGGCCAGTCGGCGTTCTTCTTCGATGGTGTCGGCTTCGATGCTGGAACGGTGCGGGAGGATTTCCTCTTCCATGCCCATGATGAACACGTAGGGGAACTCCAGACCCTTGGAGGCGTGCAAGGTCATCATCTGCACGCCTTCGGCGCCGTCCTCTTCTTCCTGCTGACGCTCGAGCATGTCACGCAGGACCAGTTTGCCGATGGCGTCCTCGACGGTCATTTCGCCTTCTTCGTCCTTCTCAAGGGTGTTTTTCAACGCCTCGATCAGGAACCAGACGTTGCTCATCCGGTAGTCGGCAGCCTTGTCGCTGGAGCTGTTGGTGCGCAGCCAGTTCTCGTAGTCGATGTCCATGACCATGCTGCGCAGGGCGGAGATCGGGTCTTCGCCGGCGCACTGCTCGCGCACTTTGTCCATGAAACGCTTGAAGCGCGACAGGCGATCGGTGAAGCGGCTGTCCAGATGTTCGCCCAGACCGATTTCGTCGGTGGCGGCGTACATCGAGATCTTGCGCTCGGTGGCGTAGTTGCCGAGTTTTTCCAGGGTGGTCGAGCCGATTTCCCGGCGCGGCACGTTGATCACGCGCAGGAAGGCGTTGTCGTCATCCGGGTTGACGATCAGGCGGAAGTAGGCCATCAGGTCCTTCACTTCCTGGCGACCGAAGAAGCTGTTGCCGCCGCTCAGGCGGTACGGCACCTGATGGTGCTGCAACTTCAGTTCGATCAGCTTGGCCTGATAGTTACCGCGATACAGAATCGCGAAATCGCTGTAAGGACGGTCGGTGCGCAGGTGCAAGCTGAGGATTTCCATGGCCACGCGCTCGGCTTCGGCGTCCTCGTTGCGGCAGCGGATCACGCGGATCTCGTCGCCGTGGCCCATCTCGCTCCACAGCTGCTTTTCGAATTCGTGCGGGTTGTTCGAGATCAGCACGTTGGCGCAGCGCAGGATGCGACTCGTCGAGCGGTAGTTCTGCTCGAGCATCACCACTTTCAGGGACGGATAGTCGTCCTTGAGCAACATCAGGTTTTCCGGCCGCGCGCCGCGCCAGGCGTAGATCGACTGGTCGTCGTCGCCTACCACGGTGAACTGGTTGCGCGTGCCGATGAGCATTTTCACCAGCAAATATTGGCTGGCGTTGGTGTCCTGATATTCGTCGACCAGCAGGTAACGCACCTTGTTCTGCCACTTTTCGAGGATGTCGGCATGTTCTTCGAAGAGTTTTACCGGCAGCAGGATCAGGTCGTCGAAGTCCACGGCGTTGAACGCTTTCAGCGTGCGCTGATAGTGGGTGTAGACGATGGCGGCGGTCTGTTCCTTGGGATTACGCGCGTTCTCCAGCGCCTGAGGCGGCAGGATCAGGTCGTTTTTCCAGGCGCCGATCATGTTCTTGATCTCGTCGACGCCGTCGTCGCCCGCGTATTCCTTCTGCATGATGTCGGTCATCAGGGCTTTTACATCGGTCTCGTCAAAGATCGAGAAACCGGGTTTGTAGCCCAGCCGCACGTGCTCCTTGCGGATGATGTTCAGACCGAGGTTGTGGAACGTGCAGACGGTCAGGCCGCGACCTTCGCCGGCGCGCAGCAGGGTGCCGACCCGCTCTTTCATTTCGCGCGCGGCCTTGTTGGTAAAGGTCATGGCGACGATGTACTGGGCGCGGATACCGCAGTTCTGGATCAGGTGCGCGATTTTGCGCGTGATCACGCTGGTCTTGCCGGAGCCAGCACCGGCGAGCACCAATAGAGGGCCGCCGACGTAGTTCACGGCTTCTTGCTGCCGGGGATTGAGTCGGGACATACGAAAATTCGGGAGTCGTTGACGAAATGGGCCGGCATTTTAACAGGCTCAGAGAATTGTGCTGCTCTCTCCGACTTGTGACGTACCACGCGATTCAAATTTGCCGGTTTTGTTACTTTCGCGGAGGATGCGCGGTGATTTTGCGGCTAATGTTCTCATTCGTGACACAAAATAACGTTTTGATAACCGTTGTCATTTGGTCATTGAACGGCGCAACGGCATAATGCCCCGCCCACATCATTGCAGAGTCTAGGGAGCTAGCTTGTCTACGCCTGTCGAACCCTTGCGTTTGCTGCTACTGGCCGAAGAGCCAGCGTGGACAGCGTTATTGCGCGAGTGTCTGGCTCCGATGGGGAGCGCGGCGGTGCTGATCAGCGCGCCGAGCTGGGACTCGGTCAGCAGTTTGTTCGAAGACAACCGCCATGCGGTGTTGTTGACCCTTCCGGCATTGCAACCGGCACCGGGCCGCTGCAGCCTGCCGACGGTATTGCTGCTGGAACATGAACCGGAGACTGCGCCGGTTGGCGTCAGCGACTGGCTGGTGTTCGACGCCCTCGACGCCGGCATGCTGCGCCGTTGCCTGCGCCATGTGCGCGAACGCGGCGTTCTCGAAAACACCCTGCAACGCCTCGCCGAACAGGATCCGCTGACCGGCATCGCCAATCGCCAGGGTTTCCAGACCTTGCTCGCCGCCCGTCTCGCCGAAAACGACGGTCGTGGCCTGGCCCTCGGGCATCTCGATCTCGACAACTTTCGTCACGCCAACGATGCCCTCGGCCACCAGGCCGGCGATCGTTTGATCCTGCAAGTCGTCGCGCGGCTGAAAAGTCAGCTGGAGGCCGGCGATCAGCTGGCGCGTCTCGGCAGCGATGAATTTGCCCTGCTGATCGACACCCGCCGTGCACCGCAGCGCGCCGAGTGGATAGCTGAACGCATCACTGAAGCGCTTGCCGAGCCTTATTGGGTGGATGGCGAAAGCCTGCTGATCGGCTCGAGCCTCGGCATTGCCCATGCCCGTGCGCAGGGCGGTGCCGATCCGTTGATGTGGCACGCGCACATCGCCATGCAGCAGGCCAAGAGCACGCAGGGCTGCACCTTTCATATCTTCAACGAACGCATCAACCGCAATGCGCGGAGCATGGCTGATCTGGAAAGCGAGTTGCGCCGGGCTTTGCGCCGCGATGAGCTGGAGCTGCATTACCAGCCCCGTCTGAACATGCAGGATGGCCAGATTGTCGGCCTCGAAGCGTTGGTGCGTTGGCGTCACAGCGAGCGCGGCCTGCTGCCGCCGAGCGAGTTCGTGCCACTGGCCGAGCAGAGTGGTTTGATCGTGCCGTTGGGTTACTGGGTGATTTCCCGGGCCCTGCGCGATATGCAGGCGCTGCGCGAACGCGGATTGCCGGCACTGCACATGGCGATCAACCTGTCGTTCCGCCAGTTTCAGGACAGCCAGTTGTTGCCGACCCTCAGCCGCTTGATCGCCGAGCGTGGCGTCGAGGCGCAGTGGCTGGAATTCGAACTGACCGAAACCGCGGTGATGCGTCGCAGCGATCTGGTCAAGCAGACCATGGATGCGCTCGGTCGCCTCGGCGTGCGCTTCTCGCTGGACGACTTCGGCACCGGGTTTTCCTCGTTCGTGCACCTCAACAGCCTGCCGATCACTTTGCTGAAGATCGACAAGAGCTTTGTTGGCGGCATGGAGCAGCGTGAGGAGAACCGCAAACTGGTGCACGCGATGATCAATCTTGCGCACAACCTGCATCTGGAAGTGGTCGCCGAAGGGGTCGAGACACCGGAGCAACTGGAACTTCTGCGCGGGTTTGGCTGCGATCAGGTGCAGGGGTATCTGATCAGTCGGCCGCTGCCGTTGGCGGAACTGGTTGAATATCTCACCTACGGCTCAAGCCAACAGTCAGCCCTCGAAATCGTCAGCTGATCGCTCCCACAGGGGAACTTCATTCAGGTTGAGGGATGTTGAAGCCCTGAGATTGCGGCTCGAGCCGAATCATCCGCTTCATCTTCCATTCAAACGCCAGCGTCAGACTCACCGCCGCACATGCCAGGCCCAACGCCAATCCCCACCAGACGCCTGTCGGTCCCCAGTTCAAGTGGAACGCCATCCACCACGCCGCCGGCGCGCCGATCAGCCAATAGCAACCGAGCCCGACCAGAAACGTGGTTTTCGCATCCTTGAGTCCACGAATGCAGCCCATGGCAATCGTCTGCGTGCCATCGAACAACTCGAACCACGCCGCCACTGCCAGCAGGCTCACCGCCAAACGAATCACCTCGGCAAATGCCGGATCATTGTGATCGAGGAACAACCCGACCAACTGGTTCGGCAACAGCCAGAACACCATGGCAAAACCCAGCATCACCACCGCGCCAAAGACGATCCCGACCCGCCCGGACATCCGCGCATCGCTCAATTGCCCGGCGCCGTAATGCTGGCCGACGCGCATGGTGATCGCGTACGACATACCCGCCGGCACCATGAACGCCACCGAGACGATTTGCAGAGCAATCTGGTGTGCACCCAACTGCGTGCTGCCCATGGTGCCCATGCACAGCGCCGCGAAGGCGAACAAACCGACCTCCACCGCGTAGGTTCCGCCGATTGGCAGGCCGAGGCGCCACAGCTCTTTCAGGTACTGGCGGTTGGGCCGCGACAAGCCTTCGCGCAATGGATAAGCGTCATAGGCCGGATGCCGACGGATGTGCCAGGCCAATGCCAACGCCATGCAGTTGGCGACAATCGCCGTGACCAGGCCAATGCCCGTCAGGCCCATTTTCGGCAGACCGAACATGCCGGTGATCAGCGCGTAATTGAGCAGGAAGTTGGCCACCGTGCCGGCCAGGCTGATGACCATCACCGGCGTCGCTCGGCCAATCGCGCTGGTAAAGCCGCGCAGGGCCATGAAGCTCAGGTAGCCGGGCAGGGCGAAGGGCAGGGCGATCAGAAATTGCCCGGCGGCATTGACATTGGTTTCGGTCTGGCCGAACAGCAGCAACACCGGTTTCAGGTTCCACAGCAGCAACCCGGCGCCCAGCGCCATCAACCACGCCAGCCACAGACCGGCCTGAGTCAGACGTGCGGCGCCGATGATGTCGCCAGCACCTTTGCGAATCGCGACCAGAGTGCCGACCGCTGCAATCACGCCGATGCAGAAAATCGACACGAATGAATAGCTCGCCGCACCGAGACCGCCACCTGCGAGGGCTTCGGGGCTCAGGCGCGCCATCATCAGGGTGTCAGTCAGCACCATCAACATGTGCGCCAACTGTGAAGCAATCAACGGCCCTGCCAGCCGCAGGATGGCCCAGAGTTCGGTACGCACAGGATGCTGCATGGTCATCACCACTCGATTTTCAGAGGGAACAGAAGACCGTCGATTCTCGGCGCTTGGCAGGCTTTGCACAAAGGGATAAAAAGGATGGGTGGCATGATTAAAACTCATCCTGAGGCGAATCTGTCAGGCTGGCTGTATCCCGCTATAGGAGCTTTCTGTATGTCTCGTCGTCTTCCTCCCTTGTATGCCCTGCGCGCATTTGAAGCGGCGGCGCGACACAGTTCGTTCACCCGTGCGGCGGAAGAGTTGTCGATCACTCAGAGCGCAGTCAGTCGGCATATTCGAACGCTGGAAGATCATTTCGCTTGCCGGCTATTCCATCGCAGCGGTCGCAACCTGCAACTGACCGAGGCCGCTCGCCTGCTGTTGCCTGGAATCCGTGAGGGCTTTGGTGCACTGGAGCGGGCCTGCAATACCTTGCGTGCCGAGGACGACATTTTGCGCATGAAGGCACCGTCGACTTTGACCATGCGCTGGCTGCTGGCGCGGCTCAGTCGCTTTCGTCACTTGCAGCCGGGTAACGAAGTACAACTGACCAGCGCCTGGATGGATGTGGACTCTGTGGACTTCAATGATGAGCCGTTCGACTGCGCCGTGCTGTTGAGTGACGGACATTTTCCGCCGGACTGGGAGGCCAGCCTGCTGTTTCCTGAAGAGCTGATTCCGGTGGGTGCACCCAACCTGCTGAATGATCAGCCGTGGGATCTGGCTCGGCTGGCCTGCACTGAGTTACTTCACCCGACCCCCGATCGTCGCGATTGGCGCAGTTGGCTGGAGCACATGGGGCTGTCCGAGCAGGTGTCACTCAAGGGCGGACAGGTGTTCGATACCCTCGAACTGGGCATGATCGCGGCGGCGCGCGGTTACGGTGTGTCGATGGGCGACCTGTTGATGGTCGCTGAAGATGTCGCCCAAGGACGCCTGAGCCTGCCGTGGCCAACCGCCGTCGCCAGCGGACTGAATTATTACCTGGTGTGGCCAAAAACCCGTCCGGGAGGTGAACGTTTGCGCCGCCTCAGCGACTTCCTGCAAGGCGAAGTCCGCGCCATGGAGCTGCCGGCAGTTACGCGCTTGAGCTGAAACGTTCGAGCCGCCACAATGCCGGCCTTGCGCCATACCCACGTTGCGCGCTCAAGTATTCGGTTTTACCGCCGACTATGAGCAAGTGGAACCGTCGTGCCGGTATCCACGATTCACCCCACTATTAGAAAATTATCCGAGTCGAGATCAAGGAGGATCCCGTGGCTCGGCCAGGAGCTGTCCATGTCTCAACCTCGCGCTCGGATCGCCTCGCAGCTGGGCCTCGCGCTCGCTGTAATACTGGCGATAGTTATCAGTGGCAGTACGGTGTTCGCCCTGCGTTCGCTGGATTCGGCCAACCTCGCCACCCGTGAAGAGCATCTGGCCAGTGAGGCGCGGCTGCTGGCCGACCAACTGAGCACCTTTCACGGCACGCTGCGTGAAAGCACCCAGCGTCTGAGCGGGTTGTTCGAAAAGCGCTTCAGCGCGGGATTGAGCATTCACCCGAGTGAACCGGTGACCGTGGCAGGCACCCAGACCCCGGGCTTGCACCTGGGCAGCGAAGTGCTGAACAACAACTTCAAGGAAGTCGACGAGTTCAAGCAAATGACCGCCGGCGTCGCCACCCTGTTCGTGCGCAGCGGCGAAGACTTCGTGCGGGTCAGCACCTCGCTGACCAAACAGGACGGCACGCGCGCCATCGGCACCTTGCTCGACCACGCGCACCCGGCCTACGCGAAGCTGATGGCAGGACAAAGCTACGTCGGTCGCGCCTTGTTGTTCGAGCGCTCCTACATGACCCAGTACACCCCGGTGCGCGATGGCAGCGGCAAGGTGATTGCGGTGCTGTTCGTCGGCTTTGATTACACCGACGCGCAGAACGCCCAGTTCGACAACCTCAAGCGCTTCCGCATCGGCCAGACCGGTTCGCTGGCGTTGCTTGATGAACAAAACAAATGGTTGGTCGCGCCGGCGGGTGTGCAGGCGGTGGATCAGGCGATTCCAGTGATCAATGGTCTGGCCAAGACGCCGGGCAAAGGTCAATTCTGGGGTGACAAGTCCGAGGATTTCTACAGCGTTGCCGTGCCTTTCGACGGCGGGCCGTGGTCGGTCGTGGCGAGCATGCCGAAAGCCGAGATCCGCGCGGTGACCTGGAGCGTCGGTACGCAACTGGCCATCGGCAGCTTGCTGGCGATGTTGTTGGCGGTCGGTTCCGTGGTCTGGTTGCTGCGCAGCAAACTGGCACCACTGAGCGATCTGGTACGTCAGGCCGAAGCTTTGGGCGCTGGTGATCTGAGCGTACGTCTTAATGTGTCGAGCAATGACGAGATCGGCCAGCTGTCGCGCGCGTTCAACCAGATGAGTCAAGCGCTGTCGACCATGGTCGAGCATATCCGCCGCTCTTCGGAAGAGGTCAACAGCCGTGCGCAAGCCTTGTCCGGTCTGTCCGGTGGTGCGTACGAAGGCATGGAGCAGCAGTCCGGTGAGATCACCAGCATGGCCGGCGCGGTGGAAGAGTTCAGCGCGACCTCGCTGAACATTGCCGACAACATGGGCGCAACACAGCGTCTGGCGCAGGAAAATGCCCAGCAAACGCAGATTGGTCGCAGCTCGATGGAAGAAGCGTCGTCCTCGCTGGAGCAAATCGCCGGCGCACTGAACACCACCGCCACTGTAATCAACACCCTCGGCCAGCGCTCCCAGGAAATCGGCGGCATCGTCAGCGTGATTACTTCGATTGCCGAACAGACCAACCTGCTAGCGCTCAACGCTGCAATCGAGGCCGCCCGTGCCGGTGAGCAGGGTCGCGGCTTTGCCGTGGTAGCTGATGAAGTGCGCAGCCTGGCCTCGCGTACTCGTCAGGCGACGGATGAAATTTCCAGCATGATCCACAGCATCCAGCAGGAAACCGGCAACGCCATCAGCACCATGGAGCAGGGCAATGTGCTGATGCAGGAAGGCTTGTCGCGTAACGCCAACGTGGCGTCGGCGCTGGCGCGTATTGACGAGCAGAGCCGTTCGGCGGGGCAGCAGTTTGCCGCGATCACCACGGCGACTCAGGAGCAGAGCAGCACCGCAACGTTGTTGAGCAGCAATTTGCAAAGCATCGCACTGGCCAACAGTGAGCAGCGTGAGGTTGTGTCGAACCTGGCGGTGACGGCTAAAGAGCTGGAGAAGCTGGCGGCGGATTTGCGTTCCGAGGTTGATCGCTTTCGTTGATACTTCCACAAGTCGTATAGTGGCCGATCAATATCATATAAAAGGGAGTGGTTATGATAAATATGAATGATCTATGGAAAAAATTGGTTTGCCGCTACTACGATGCGAATCCTAGAAACGCACTGGCTTTGTCCTGCGTAGCTTCGTTGTTGTATATGTTGCTTGTTCACATGGTTCCTTCTATGGAAAAGCCTGTTGTCAGTGGCTTCAAATTTCTCGCTTTTCTCTTGGCAAGCTATTCAGCTATCCAAAAACTTGGCCTTGAAATTTATCGAGAAAAACTCGATAAGGATCTTTCTCGCGCTCGTGCGCAAAGCAATTTCAGTTTGGAGGCGGACACCAATTCAAAGCTGATATCGATGGGTAAAGATGCAGCCGCTGGAGATAAATTTGGCGTTGTTGCCCTGTTAATTACCTTATTTCTCGCTTTGGTCGGAGAAATCTAATATGGGCAACGCCATCCTTTAGGGCTGGGTGGACGGCCTGTACTGCAATGCTTCGGCCAGGTGTTCTCTTTTGATATCATCGTGCTTCTCGAGATCCGCTAAAGTCCGCGCCACTTTGAGCAGTCGATGTGCCGAGCGCAGCGAAAGCGTTAAACGCTCACAGGCAGACTCTAACCAGGCTTCGTCGGCTGTGGATAACTTGCAGTGCCGCTTCAACCCTGGCAGATCGAGAAACGCATTGGCACAGCCTTGGCGCTTTTGCTGTCGTTCGCGTGCCTCCGCCACCAACACCGCAGCGCTGGC
The DNA here is from genome assembly GCF_900582195.1 of Pseudomonas viridiflava. Lineage (GTDB taxonomy): Bacteria > Pseudomonadota > Gammaproteobacteria > Pseudomonadales > Pseudomonadaceae > Aquipseudomonas. The sequence continues at coordinate 431,039 of NZ_UTHA01000001.1, read as the reverse complement.
ACTGTCTTCTCCCGGCTTGGCCTGTGGGTTCAACGCCGTTGCTTCCCGCGCCACCGTCAGGTGCAGATCAATCCGATCCAGTAAAGGCCCCGATAGCTTGTTGCGGTAGCGCTGCACCATGTCTGGTGTGCACGAGCACTTGCCGCTGGGCTCGCCAAGATATCCACAGGGGCAGGGGTTCATTGCTGCGACCAACTGGAAACGTGCCGGAAAGCGCACGCGATCCTTGGCTCGGGAAATCACGATGTGCCCTGACTCCAAAGGCTCGCGTAAAACCTCCAATACCTTGCGATCAAATTCCGGCAGCTCATCGAGAAACAGCACGCCGTGATGGGCGAGGGTAATCTCACCGGGTTGCGGTTTCGAACTGCCTCCGACCAGTGCCGGCCCGGATGCCGAGTGGTGCGGTTGACGGAAGGGACGCTGCGGCCAATGGGTTAGCGGTGCACCACTGGCGACGGACTGAATCGCCGCCACCTCCAGCGCTTCACTCTCGGCCAGCGGCGGTAACAGTCCCGGCAATCGGCTGGCCAGCAATGTCTTACCCGTTCCCGGCGGCCCGCTGAACAAAAGGTTATGCGCCCCCGCAGCAGCAATCAGCAACGCCCGTTTCGCCGCCACTTGCCCCTGCACTTCATTCAAGTCGGGATAAGGCTTGCTGGCGTGCATCAAGCCGTCAGAGACATAGGGCTCAACCGGCGTATGCCCATTGAAATGCGCCACCGCCTCCAGCAAATGATCCACCGCAAACACCTTCAACCCCGAAGCCAGGCACGCCTCCTCGGCATTCGCCCGCGGCACCACCAGCGCACGACCCGCCTTGCGCGCGGCCAACGCTGCCGGCAACACGCCGCGCACCGCCCTTACTGCGCCGGACAACGCCAACTCACCCAGACATTCCACATCGTCCAGCGTCAGACACGGCACCTGCACACTCGCCGACAGAATCCCCAAGGCAATCGCCAGATCAAACCGCCCGCCATCCTTGGGCAGATCCGCCGGCGCCAGATTCAAGGTGATCCGCCGCGCCGGAAACTGCAGCCCGGAATTGATGATCGCGCTGCGCACCCGGTCCTTGCTTTCCTTCACCGCCGCCTCGGGCAGGCCGACCATGGTCAGCGACGGCAGACCGTTGGCCAGATGGACTTCGACGGTGACAGCGGGGGCTTCCACGCCAATCTGGGCGCGACTGTGGACGATGGAGAGGGACATGGTCGTTCCTTGAGCTGAATCGGGGAGCCGCTTCCTGCGGGTTTTTGAAGGGTAGTTGAGCCGGGTTTCAGTGCTGAAATAGAGGTTTACAAGACGTATCAAACCCTTAGGATTGAAATTTACTTAACAGTGCGCGACTGTAATAACAGACTTAAAATAAACGCCCTCAGTTGTAATTTACACATCTTTGGGCGCAATTTTTGTTTTAGGCAATGTACTTGCTATGCTTCCATAACAGAAAAATTCGGGAAGTATCGGTACATTCTGCAAAATTTTTCTGCATCAGAAGCTGGTATAGATCCCAGCGCAAGCTCCCGTCCATCCAAGTTAGGTAGCTGTTGCTCAATTTTACGAAGTTCTCTAACTGTGAGCTTAGGCATTTCTATTCGAATGGGCCTGTTATCTGTAGGAATAAAATCAATCCCTCCAAATGAGCAGGATTCATAACGGTTCATCTCTTCAGGTGAAACGAAAATTCCTACTAAGGTGGTCATGCGAGCATCATCCTGATACTCAATCTCGCAAATGGGAAAAAATTGAATAGAAGTTTCTGGGCTGGTATTTCTGTCAGAAAGAGATTGCTCAATTTCCGTAGAAAGTATCTTCCGGCAAAGTGCACCATAACGCCATCCCGCTAAGTCATCGTCCTGTGCCCCATCGGGTACTCGTTCTCTGCCAAATGTTTGGCGGAATCGCTCAATTGCACTCGTTTTCGAAGGATCATTCTCTTCGTGATATTCAATCAGCGCTTTTGCCTTCATGCATTGAACTGACACTGCTAGAACTGACCCGGAGACAGCCCTAGTTGCAATGGACCTTACATCTTGGAGCATTGGCGTTACAAGCGTGTCGTCATAATCTAACCAACTGATGGTGCGCTTAGTCCAGTCTAGTCGAGGCAACGCTACAGATGAGTTTGCAAATTCTATTCTTATCTGGAAGGGGCGATTCTCTTCAAATCTCTCGCGGGCACTTTCAGATTGTTCTATTGACACCATGTCTTTTATGCCAAGTGTCTTGTGGAACAATATGAAATCCGAGAACCAGACTGATCCAAATCCGACGTAGTTGTAATCTTCGACTGGTTGAAAGGGTGTAAGGCGCCGGAAAACATCAACAAGCATTTTGCGCTCTGCATATTTAGCAGGTCGCAAAGAATAATCAATTTTTCGAAAGCTGGCGGTCATTAGTCACGCTGCCTCTTCAGTACGATATCAAAACAAGCTTCGCCAACAGCTTTGGCGGAGCCAAGTCCAAGCGCATCTTGGAGGTAATCGACATCGTCAACTGTGCGTGAATATTGAATTTTGACCATTTTAGGACCTTTAACTATCGATCCACGTGCAGGCGCTGTAAAAGTTGCCTTTACCGAAAATGACTCGGGCCTTTGCGGTGTTGCCTTTGTCACGAAATCCAGTAAAGCACTTTTTTCACGGGTGTTTTCGTCGATGTCTGCATCTAGTTCATTAAGGAAGTCAATTACTGGTCGCATCATTTCAAGCATACGCTGGAAAGTTTTTCTCCATACGATGCTGTCCTGATCAACGTCGGTTTTTGTCGTGTTCCAAGGAATTCTAGAAGAGTCATCTGAATCAAAAGAGACAATGCCACGGAATCGAGCGAACTGATTGTGGAAGGTAGGGATGAGAGTTCTACCTGCTTCTTCTTCGAGCAAACCCCAACCAGTAACAGGACGTCTATCAGCCTCCAAAATAACGCGACCGTTACAGATTACGTTCCAGCCCGCTTCTTTCGGAGATGATGGACCCACACCGACAATTATTTTTGCGACTACTGGAGCACCATCGTCACTCGGGAACTCTAATATATCGGTCCCAGGAGCGAATCCGTCGCCGACTAAGAGATAGATATTAGTTGCATCGATTCGGGTGCTATTGACAGATATCTGTAGTCCGTCCGATATGAATTGACGATGCTTCGACTTTATAAGTCCTATAATTGAATTTACAAAAAAGGTAGTACCAAATTTCAGCGCAACCTCAGGTCTCAAATTGGTCACCTTTATATCGGTGCCGGGGTTATCGGTAGAAACTTTGTCACTATTAAAATCTGACCACGGGAAATTCCATCCCGATTCTGCTTCCCATTCCTCGACGTTTACATCAACAGCCCAAGACTCCTCCGGAGTAGCCGATTGAACGTTGAAGTGCCGACCAAACTTGAAGAGGGCACGCTTCATGCCTACGCCAAATTGGCCTATGGAATGGGCCGTCGCTTTCGCTCCGGCTGGCCGACCAAACCGAAAAGCATACTCGCGAGCTGTTTCTATATCGAAGCCGCCGCAGTTGTCCTGAATGCGAAATTGCTTTTGATCGATGGTAATTTCAACATAGCAACCCTCGTAAGGCCGCTCTGCATTCTTAGCCAGTCTTTTCGCACCATCGACACAGTTGTCTACGAGATCGAGCACCGCCTGCTCAAGAGGGATGTCCCGCACGAGCATGTCTACGAAGAAAGCCTTAGTCGGTTCTGCGCTGATGTTCTCTCTAACCTCAGAGTCCGTTTCCGTCATAAATACCTCCCTAGAATGCGTCTGATGATGCCGATTTGATGGCGCTTATACTAGCCCGTCGATCGACAAAACGTCTCGCATCCTGTATCGTCCGCGTACTCACACGGACTCATCGAATGCCTACTCTTCTTGATTTATTTAGCGGTTGTGGTGGCCTAGCGTTAGGTTCAAAAAACGCCGGGTTCACAACGGCTCTAGCTGTTGACATCGATCCTATTCTCTCCAGCTCATTTCCGGTTAATTTTCCGACCACGAAATTTCTGCATGCAGACGTAGGCGTTCTGACTCAGAGCACACTCCGTGAATATCTGCCTTCTGGGGTTGATGGGATAGTCGGGGGCCCACCCTGCCAAGCTTTCAGCGGAATAGGAAAGCGCTTACCTGATGATCCTCGTAGGTCACTGGTAGGTGAATTTTTCAGGCTCGTTCAGGAGATCCAACCAGCGTTTTTTATTATGGAAAACGTACCGGGTCTCGCCTTCCCAGAGAATCGACCGATCTTGGATGAGGGGCTGGCACGCCTCGGAAGCGAATGGCATGTCTTAGGTCCAATCTTGCTTGACGCATCCCACTACGGTGCACCTACAAGGCGAAAGCGGGTTTTCGTCTTTGGGTTTAATCCGAAAAAAATGCAGCTGCCGACGCTTGATCAGATCATTGCCACAGACGCACAACAGGTATGCGTCAAAGATGCTATAGCCGATTTAGTCTCTGCGTTTCCATCAAGCAATGACCCAGGATTATGGCACTACGGTGCTTATCCTATAGCGTCCCCTTATGCTCTTCGCATGCGCACTCCAAACGGGCTTTTCACGGGACATCAACGAACCACTCACAGACCTGAAACCATTCGGCGATTTTCGACCGTGCCGCAAGGCGGTGTGGATCAGGTAGGCAAGCATAAAAGGCTAGCGTGGGACGGACTGTGCCCAACCTTGCGAGCAGGTACAGGGAGCGACAGAGGCTCATACCAATCAGTTAGACCATTGCATCCCGATGAGGATCGAGTAATCACCCCACGGGAAGCTGCACGGCTTCAAGGCTTTCCTGATTCATTCATTTTCAACCCGACCATATGGCATAGCTTCAGGATGATTGGGAATAGCGTTTCGCCGATCATTGCAGAAGCTTTGTTACGCAACATACGGCCATTCCTCCCTCCGGATATCAAAACTACTAAGCGGAAAAAAGCCGCGGTTGCCTGAGATTCAAAGCCCTCAAAAGAGGGATTTTTATTTTAAATCGCGAGCTAAGTCAGTCAAAATTAACCCTCTCTCCTCTACTCTTATGAAGAAGGGAGAGAGGGTTAAAGACTGCCGCATCTGTTACTGACCTATTTGCAGAATTCTCGCTTTGTTGTCACCCTCAAGCTGTTTTAGCGCGGCCAGTGTTGCCTCTCCCACTTGCTCAGCCTGCTTTTCAGGATCACGTACAGCTTCTACAAAAACTTTGATTGCGGCAAGAATGGCAGGTGCCGAACCACCTTGGACTGCTACAGCTATTCCAAGAATTGCTGCCGAGGCACTAAGGAGGCGCTCGACATCTTTAACTATTTTAATGAACTCTAAAATTCTTTTTGCTGCACTATGTATCGCCTGAATCGCTTTTTCGGACTCATTCCCCATTATTATAATTGAAAGCGCGTAGAGCCTATCAGACTGCCTTAAGTACTCTCTTTCTGTATTGAATACCTCATCTCGTTTTTCTCCGTGAGGCATACCTTGTCTCATGATGCGTAATTTTTCCGCTTTTGCACAATATGAATCAGCAAGATCTATAGCGGCCTCTGAGCTTTCTTTTTTCGTGACCATGAATAACTCCTCCTATCAGGAACGAAGTACAATAAAGTTTTCCCTTGCTTCTTTCACTTTGTCATAAAATTCTTTTATTTTCTTTAGCATCTCCTCCTTATTTAATTTTCCATAATTATCCCGAAGATCTTTATGGGCTTGCAGCAAAGCATCGCAAGATGTATCAAAAGACTTGAGTGCTTTCTTTTCCTGATCTATAAGAGATCTATTCTTGTACAGTTCTCCTTGGAGCATGCGATAAGGAAGTCTAGCTCCTAATGCATCTGCTGGCTGTTTACTTCTAGTGCCGCTTGCTAGAATATCTGTAAAATGATCACCTTGAACTTTATAGTCAGGTATATATGACAGTTTCTTAAGTTGCTCCAGAGGTGAGTCGGCATATTGTCTTGCTACATCTAGATTTTTTGTCTGTATCTCTTTGGCAAATCTTTTCATGTCGTTTAAGACGACGGCTAAGTCATCGTGATTATCTCGAAGCTCTTCCTTTATCTTGCTGTCTACCATAAATCCGGTCACAGCTTCGGCTGCCGACTTTATGAGCTTTGTTGCTGCACTAACCGCATCGGCATTTACATTACTACCAGCCGAGGTTTTCCATTTTGAGAATTGCGTCGAGACACTATCAATATCATCATTAAATACTGAGCTTTCGACGCCTGCTAATTTACCTAATGATGAAGCATAAGCTGACACTACACTCGAATAAACTTTTAGAGCCGTATAAGACTGATCATAGTCCTTGCATTCTTTTTTGTATGCGGCACTATCAGGGTCGCCGTTGTAATCCCCAGAAGCGTCCAAATCCATATACATATACTTCATCTGACACGTGGCCTTCGCTCGTGATGCAAAGCTATCAAACGATTTCACAAACTCCTCTGTAGAGGTGGAGAACTTTTGCACAGGTTCTTTATTTGCGCAGGCGCTGAGGAATATAAGTGATATAGATAAGACGATTTTCGCTTCCGCTCTCATGTTTACTGGCTCCAGAGTTGGGTAAGCCAAAAAACCTAACGAGTGGGATGCTCGTCTTTAAGGGCACTTCTAAGAATCCCTAGCTTGCTGGCCTACTGATATTGAATAGACATCCTTTGGCAATCACTCCACAGCTAAGCCCCGATCCAGGGCTTTGGCAAATCGCACGCACGCATCTTTCACTCATCAGAAAAATCGCCGCCTCGGGCAGGCGACCACGGTCAATGATGGCAACCCATTCAGATGGACCTCGACGGTGACCGGAGGTGGATCTCCGCCAACTTGCGCGCGGACGTGGGCCTAGAGAGGGCATGGTCATTCCTTGAGCATTGCGAGGGAACCCGATCTCTGAGGGATTTTATTTATGGGGCTGGATTTTCGTCATCTGGTTCGAATCTGCAAATCGTTTTTATTCTCATCAAAATCGAACCTTAAATCTGATTGTGGTTCGATAGTTGTATTTTGGTTCGATTCGTGTAGAGTGAATCGTGCAAACAGCCAAATCGTAGGGAAATACAATGTCTGAAGAAAAAAAGGAAACCGTTGCATTCACTATTAGGAATGTTTCGTTAGAAATAGATAAAGCAATTAACGCCATCTCATTAATGGAAGGTAAGTCAAAAAACACTCTGCTTCTTGATCTTTTAGAGCGCGAGTTCTCAAACCCAATTTCGCTTTACGGGCGTAAAAGTGCGCTTGTCAAAGCGATGGATGAGGATGTATGTCAGGCAAATCAGCTAGACTTAATTGATAGCTGGTATGAGAATGAACACATAATTATGATGGAGTTCAAATATAAAGACTTTTTGGAGATAGATACAGAAGCAGATCTAGATGTTATTTTTAAGCGAAATATACCCTTGATAGACTTCCGTGCAAAACAGCTTCTGAGTCGCGAGCCTATTATTCGTCTTCCTAGAGGAATCTCTCTAACATTTGCGCTTTTCGCTGAGATTGCTCGGAGAGACGAAGAAACTATCCGCACAGTTAACGAAAAAATCTTTTACTCTAAGCCGAAATTCATAAAAGAAATTAATGAATTCCGTGAGATTCTTATGCTTCATCAACTGGATGAGGTCGAGTCTGTTGACTGAGTGGATTTCCGCAGGATTGCTCCGTAAGTAAGGCCTGTAGGCAGAGAGGCCTTACTTGCTTTTAATTTTCATTGCAGGTGTTTCATTATTTGACCCATGAGGCGAACTAGCTCTATAGCAAGTATCAATATCAGCTTTAGGTTTTCCATTATTTTTTCTCCGCCTCAGTTTTATTGATCAGGTCGCCATCGGCTCCAATTTCAATTGCTCTCTGCACCAAGAGTTGATATGAAGTGGCCGGAATTTTATCCTTAAGTGTTTTTAGAACCAAATAAGGATTATAAATTAGAACGAAATTATATGGGCCATAAGCGCCCTCTCTAACATCAATGAATCCTAAATCTAGAAGCACCTTCATATGAGCGCGCCAAGTTGTTACGTTTCGCTCGCCCGTATACCCAGCTTCAATGGCATAAATTGTTTCATTCTCAATTGTTAGCATGTTTTCATCCCAGACTCGGCACCAAAGCCCAAAGTAGGTCTTTCCTGCGGGTACAGATTTCCCTGTAATCTTTTTTGAAAGATCGTCAATTATGTTTGTGATTATAGAGAGTGTCCTTGGGATGGTTGAGTATCCGTCATTAAGGTTTCTGTCCCAAAGCAAGCTAGCATCTAGCTCAGGCCAAAGTTCTGCTCGCATTTTCATCGAATTTACATGAGCCTTACTTTTCCGCTTCTTTTTTTGAGTCGCATTAAGCACGGCTAGACTTGCAAGGAAGTCTGGTGCTACTCCCGACCCTGTTAGGGGGGGAGGCACGGGTATAGCTTGAGGGGCGGCAGCAGCTGGCGTTGGAAGGGGAGGCAAATTGGAGTCGGTCGTCATAGGTCACCTCATTTTGATCAGAGCAGAATGGTTTGGCTTTCGCCGGCTTCGATTACTTGCTTATCTGGTTGTAGATTCAACTAAAAATCTTTAATTATCAAAGACTTAAAATTTTCGAGTGAGCGCTGCCGATAACGTTAATCGACTAACTCAGTTTTCAGTTTGTATTCGTTAAAAGTTACTAGGATTCTAGTTGCAAATTAATTTACGTGCCTTCTTCTACTTTTCATGGCGTTACAGCCGATTTCGTGCTCGCTGTGCTGCATGTGCTCGGCGTGCTGCCTGTGCTCCCGGTGCTCGCGGGGTCTGGGGATTCTCAGGGCATTTGGATGGGAGGAAAATTTTCCAGAAAGACCCGAGTGCGTGGATTTATGCGGATAGGAAGTTTTGATTCGAGTTTAATAATTCGCTAGCTAAGCGCAGCCTCGGGCAGCCCGACCATGGTCAGCGACGGCATACCGTTGGCCAGATGGACTTCGACGGTGACAGCGGGAGCATCCACGCCAATCTGGGCACGACTGTGGACGATGGAGAGGGACATGGTCGTTCCTTGAGCTGAATCGGGAGCCGCTTCCTGCGGGTTTTTGAAGGGTAGTTGAGCCGGGTTTCAGTGCTGAAATAGAGGTTTACAAGACGTATCAAGACCTGATGGGCTGTCACTGCTTGCCTGAATTGGAGCGTTGACTCTCGCTCGGCATTGACGGATCCTCCCGCTCAAGGACTGCAACTGCGCATTCGTCGGGACTGGGCACCAGTAAAAGCTCCCCCGCATTTTTGGCAGCAGAGAAAGCTGGTTTCTCTGAAGTAGTGACGACGGGCCAGCTCGTCGGATTCTGAACCCATGGCTGCGAAGCCAGGAGCTAAAGAATCGCTGCGACTACTCCTCCAAACACAAAAAAGGCGTCCTATGGACGCCTTTTTATTTTTGACTCAGGATCTTCTACCGGCCAGCGGGCCGCTTGGCTCAAGCTCCGGCCCACACGTAACAGCAACTTCAATAAATCGCCGTTGGTTGGCTGACATATCCCCAGCCAACCGGAGTGCTTCGAGATGTAGTTCAACAATCTGAAGAAGCTTTGCCTTTCGCTTTTTTGGGCTCATACGCACCTCGTGCGATTGGGTTGTTGATTTCGATGTTATTGACCGTTCACAGAAATGACAAGCCGGTTGGAGTGGTCGAATTCGAACCCCAGTTTCCGGTAGTAAAAAACAACATTCGGATCAGGATCCTGAATTTCGATTTCTTTGCATCCTAGCGCTCGCGCATAGTGATCTGCGACAAGCAGAGCAATCGGCGCGATCCTGCCGCGAAGCGGGTGCGCCCTGTCCGGATGCCCTTCCAACAGAATAATCTTTAAGCAGATAGAGCTTGCGCGCGGGGTCGCATAGCACATGCCGCAAAGAATCTGTTTGAACCATATCGCCAAATCCAGACCTTTCGCATCTTTACTTTTCCAGTCTGCAACGTCATCCCAAGGGAAAATTGTTGGCCCCTCCCAGAGAAAGTATTGCTTTATCGCTGCTGGGGTAATTGGCTCAAACTTGACCGCTGCTGCATCAATATTTGGGATTCTTGGGGCAATGTTCTTTAGAAAGAATTTGTAGGCGATCTTTCGCGAGTTTGATCTGAATGTCTGGTTACGAAGATCCGTTGCTTTGCCTTTTCTTCTCATTGTTTTCATCTGTTTGGATCTGGTCGCAGAAGATAGCCAGCAGAGAGGGGGCAGCGAAATCAGACGTGGGGGACGCGTTTTGTAGGACGTTACTTCTGTGAGTGGAGGATTTCGGAGTAGGGGGGGGCGAGTTAACGAAGACACAAAACAGGTCATTTCAGTGGTATCACTGAAATGACCGTTGGTGAGGTTGCAGCGCAAAAATTCAGATCAATTGCAGAGCCTTTCTCCACCATGAGTTCACAACCGTGCGGTTTGCCTGTTCTCGCTCCGTCACCATGTGTGGCACATCTTGCAACCGTATCCACGGCTGGTTATTCCAGTGCAACAAACTCAACGTCATGTCCGGCCAACTGAGCAGGCTGAGGTGTGGGCGTTCGCTTGTGGTGGAATGTTGGGCGTCGCGCAGGGTGGGGATGACCTGGTGGGTGAGCCATTCGCGCAGGGCTCGGTATTCGGGGCAGTAGTGGTAGACGAGGAGGGCGTAGACGCCGGATTCGCTGATCAGCAGGGTGTTTTCGATTTGGTTGTGGATGAGGGTTTTGCGGGTTTGGTGTTGGTCTGAGTCGAGTTTTCGCAGGATGCGTTCGTTTAGGTAGATGTGAAGTAAGCGACCGAGGTCGCGGGCGCAGAACCAGGGTTGGTTCTGGATGAGGAGGGCGTGGAGGGGGAGTTTGTGGCGGGTGAAGATGCTAGGTGTCAGGTAGTTTTCGTCCATGGTTCAGTTCTCGAATTCAAGTGAAGAAAACTGCTTCTGTTCGTCGCCAAACGAAAAGGGTGGCAGCTATGCGCGGGTTGGCGAACCGGTGAATTCGAAACCGGCAGACCCTGAGGTCTCCCACGCAAAGCCGCCATAATTCGTTGAGAGAAAAAACCTCTCTGTCAATTTAGTTGCATTGCGTCGAATTCGATCCAGGTCGCCAAACCCGGTGCTGAACATTCAGCATCGGGTGAGCTTAGAAACCTGGGATTTTCGACGCAATCGGACGGCGGTCATTCAGGTTGTAGGACGTTGCCGAGATGATTGAAGGGCTGAAGATCAAAAGATCGCAGCCTTCGGCAGCTCCTACAGGGGGATTTAGTGTTACTCGGCGGGCGGCGTCAGCTTCGCTTCCATCTCGGCAACTTTCGCTTCGAGACTTTCGAGGCGGGCACGGGTGCGGGCCAGCACCACCATCTGACTGTCGAACTCTTCACGGCTGACCAGGTCGAGTTTGCTGAAGGCGCTCTGCAGCAGCATCTTGAACTGGCTTTCGATTTCGGCTTTCGGCAGCGGGGTGTCGCCGCTGAACAGGCGGGAGGCGGTGCCGCTCAGGGCGTCGAGGAAGTCTTTGGGCGCGAGCATGATGGATGTCCTGGAAACAATGGCCGGCAGTGTATCACGCAGTGTCTATAGTCAATCTCGTCGTCAGGGATGCACGCTTTTCGCGCAGGCGGACGGACGGCGACGCACCGTTGTTGTGCGTATCCGGAGGGCGTTTTGGGTGCAATGGCTTGCAGCAGCGGCCAAGGGATTGAAATCAGGGGACTTTGGCGAGATGGCAAGGTTTCTGCTTAGTCACCTTCGACCCATGCACTGATGCAGTCGCTGTGACGAATGCAGTGCGGCAGACGGAGCGGGGAGTTTCGTCAGCAGCGGTTAGCTGGCGTCAGTCGGGCAGGTACGGCCGACGATGCGTTACAAAGCCAGGCACTGCGCTTAGACTTGAGTCGGGTTTGTTTTCCTGGGGCAAGTCCACCAATTCGGGAGAGAGTTTTCATGAAGCTAGTCACTGCCATCATCAAGCCGTTCAAGTTGGACGACGTGCGCGAGTCGCTGTCCGAAATCGGCGTGCAGGGCATTACCGTTACTGAAGTCAAAGGCTTCGGCCGGCAGAAGGGTCACACCGAGCTGTATCGCGGCGCGGAATATGTGGTCGATTTTCTGCCCAAGGTGAAAATCGACGTGGCCATCGACGACAAGGATCTGGATCGGGTGATCGAGGCGATCACCAAGGCGGCCAACACCGGCAAGATCGGTGACGGCAAGATCTTCGTGGTCAATCTGGAACAGGCGATTCGCATCCGTACCGGCGAAACCGATACCGACGCGATTTAAACGCCGCCACAAACCCCAACGCCCCAGGAGAAAACAATATGACTCTGCGTAAATTCGCAGGGCTAGGAGCCCTGTTGTCCATCGTAATGCCAAGCCTTGCAATGGCGGCAGACGAAGTGGCGGCCCCAGTCCTCAATTCCGGCGACACTGCCTGGATGCTCACCTCGACAGCACTGGTGCTGTTCATGACCATCCCGGGCCTGGCGCTGTTCTACGGCGGCATGGTTCGCTCGAAAAACATTCTTTCCGTGATGATGCAGTGCTTCGCCATTACCGGCCTGATCAGCATCCTGTGGGTCATTTATGGCTACAGCATTGCGTTCGATACCACCGGCATGGAGCAGGGCGTCGTCAACTTCAACTCGTTCTTCGGCGGCATGGGCAAGGCGTTCCTCGCCGGTGTCACGCCTTCGAGCCTGACCGGCCCAGCGGCGTTGTTCCCTGAGGCGGTGTTCATCACCTTCCAGATGACCTTCGCGATCATCACCCCGGCGCTGATCGTCGGTGCGTTCGCCGAGCGGATGAAGTTCTCCGCGATGCTGATCTTCATGGCTATCTGGTTCACCCTGGTGTATGCACCGATCGCGCACATGGTCTGGTCCGGCAACGGCGGCCTGATGTGGGACTGGGGCGTACTCGACTTCGCGGGCGGCACCGTGGTGCATATCAACGCCGGTGTCGCCGGTCTGATTGCCTGCCTGGTATTGGGCAAGCGCAAAGGCTTCCCGACCACCCCGATGGCCCCGCACAACCTCGGTTACACCCTGATGGGCGCGGCGATGCTGTGGGTCGGCTGGTTCGGCTTCAACGCCGGTTCCGCTGCGGCTGCCAACGGCACCGCCGGCATGGCGATGCTGGTTACCCAGATCGCTACCGCTGCTGCGGCACTGGGCTGGATGTTTGCCGAGTGGGTCACCCACGGCAAGCCAAGCGCACTGGGTATCGCATCGGGTGTGGTTGCCGGTCTGGTAGCAATCACTCCGGCCGCCGGTACCGTGGGCCCGATGGGCGCACTGGTCATCGGTCTGGCGGCGGGCGTGGTGTGCTTCTTCTGCGCCACCACCCTGAAACGCAAACTCGGTTATGACGATTCCCTGGATGCGTTCGGCGTGCACGGTATCGGCGGTATCCTCGGCGCGATCCTCACCGGTGTGTTCGCAGCTCCGGCTCTGGGTGGCTTCGGCACCGTTACCGATATCGGTGCGCAAGTCTGGATTCAGGTCAAAGGCGTTGGCTTCACGGTGATCTACACCGCGATCGTCACCTTCATCATCCTCAAGGTCCTGGACGCCGTGATGGGTCTGCGTGTGACCGAGGAAGAGGAGTCGGTTGGCCTCGATCTGGCACAACACAACGAACGCGGCTACAACCTGTAAGTACGCGCACTGAAAAATTTGCCCGGTTCGCCGGGCATTTTTTTGTCTGGAATTTGTCGCAGAGAGAGCAGCTGAAAGGATTTTTCGTACGGCTTTGGTCGTGTTTACGACGAGCGTTTTTCTGCGGCCAATGGCTTACATCATTGCAGGAATATTAGGGCCTTTGTTTTTTCCCAGAGCGCGCTAGAATGCGCCCCGAACGTGCGGAGAACTGTATGTGGCAACAGACTCTGATAACCCTGCGGGCACGGCCCCGGGGCTTTCATCTGGTAACGGACGAGTTACTCGCGGGGCTGCCTGAACTCAGGGAGTGCCGGGTCGGTCTGTTGCATTTGTGGCTGCAGCATACCTCGGCGTCGTTGACCATCAACGAGAACGCCGATCCGGCGGTACGTCGCGACTTCGAACGATTTTTCAATCGTCTGATCCCACAAGGAACAGACGGCTATGAGCATAACGACGAAGGCCTGGACGACCTCCCGGCGCACTTCAAGGCCAGCGTGCTTGGCTGCCAGATCAGTCTGCCGGTATCGGCAGGTCGCCTGGCACTGGGAACCTGGCAAGGCGTTTATCTGGGCGAGCACCGTGATCATGGCGGTGCCCGAAAAGTCCTCGCCACCTTGCACGGTGAAGGGGCATAAACCGTTGGTCACCAATGGTTACTGATTTTTTAACGGCGACTTTCGACAGTTGCCAAAGCTGGTCTATAACTAATCTGCTTTTCGCAAGTCATGAGGTAGAACATGAGCGACGATGATCTGGAAAACGACGACCTCGAAGTAGGCGACGAAGACGAGGCCGAGGAAGGCCTGGAAGCGGCAGCGGAAGACGTTGCCGATGACGATGGCGGCGACGATACGCCGGCCCCGGCTGCCAAAGGCAAAGCCAAGGCTGCGGTGTCGGTAGACGAGTTGCCGAGCATTGAAGCCAAGAACAAGGAGCGCGACGCCCTGGCCAAGGCCATGGAAGAGTTCCTGTCGCGTGGCGGCAAGGTTCAGGAAGTGGAGGCCAACGTGGTCGCCGATCCGCCGAAGAAGCCGGACAACAAGTACGGTAGCCGCCCTATCTGAGGCGTGCCGCTGGCTTGCTGAAAAGGCCCGCCGTCGCTGCGGGCTTTTTCATGTCTGGAATAAAGGAACTGAAGTGAATGCAGTTCCCTTGTGGGAGCGAGCTTGCTCGCGAATGCGGTAGGTCGTACAGCATCGCAGTGACTGACCTGACGCCTTCGCGAGCAAGCTCGCTCCCACAGGGTTTGTGGATTATTTCGAGATGGCATTCCAGCGCGCGAGAACGGCTGGCAGGTCGGTCAGGCTGCGAATTTCGGCATCCGGTAGACGATCCGCTTCCCACGGTTTGCCCGCCGGGTTAAACCAGATCGCTCGCAACCCCGCCTGCTGCGCCCCGGCAATGTCATCGCCCGGATGATCGCCGATATGTACGGCGGTTTCGGCTGTAGCGCCACCGCGCTGCAAGGCTTCGTGGAACAACCGGGCATCCGGTTTGGCGATGCCGATATCTTCCGCGCACAACGCAAACTTGAAGTAATCCGCTAAACCCAATCGACGCACATCGGCATTGCCATTGGTGACTACGCCGAGGGCGTAATCATTGGCGAGAATTTCCAGCACTGGCTCGACTTCAGGAAAAACTTCGATCTGATGCCGCGCATGCAGAAACACTTCAAAGCCCTGGTCGGCCAGATCGGATGCCTCGCCATGGGTGTACCCGGCGTCTTCCATCGCATGAAACAACACCCGCCGACGCAGAGCGCTGATCCGATGCTTGAGCCCCGGCTCGCTGGCCAACACCCGCTCACGAATCCCCCACAAATGCTCTACCGGCACCGCGCCCAGATTCGGCACATGTTCGCTCAGCCATTCTCGCAATACCGCTTCGGCGCTGACGATCACTGGCGCGGTGTCCCACAGCGTGTCGTCGAGGTCGAAGGTGATCAACTGGATGCTCATGAATCATCGCCTTTCATGCGTTTGGCCCGTGGGTGGGCGCTGTCGTAGACCGCCGCCAGGTGCTGGAAGTCCAGATGGGTGTAGATCTGCGTGGTCTTGATGTCCGAATGGCCGAGCAGTTCCTGCACCGCGCGCAGGTCCTGCGAGGATTCGAGCAGGTGGCTGGCGAAGGAGTGCCGCAGCATGTGCGGGTGCAGGTTCTGTCCCAGTTCGCGCTCGCCGGCCAGTTTTACTCGCACCTGAATCGCCCGCGGGCCGAGGCGCCGGCCTTGCTGGCTGACGAACACGGCGTCATCTGCCGGGTTGGTCATGGCCCGTAACGGCAGCCATTGCTCCAGTGCTTCGCGGGCCTTTTTACCCACCGGTAGCAGTCGGGTCTTGCTGCCCTTGCCGAGCACCTGAACCATGCCGTCGGCGAGGTCGAGTTGATCGAGGTTGAGGCCGGTCAGCTCGGAAAGGCGCAGGCCGGAGGAATAGAACAACTCAAGAATCGCTTGATCGCGCCGCGCAAGAAAATCATCCTCGACCGCACCTTCAAGCAATTGCAGTGCACGGTCGGTATCCAGGGTTTTCGGCAGTCGGCGCTCGCCTTTCGGCGGTGCCAGACCCGTGGCCGGATCATGGTCGCAGAGGCCTTCGCGATTCAGATAGTGATAAAGCCCACGCACCGCCGACAGCAGTCGCGCGAGGCTGCGTGAGGATTGCCCCTGCGCATGCAACCGGGCGATCAGGCTGCGCAGGCGCTGAATATCCAGCGCTGCCCAGCTGGTGATGTTCTGCTTCACACACCAACCAAGGACTTTATCGAGGTCGCGGCGGTAGGCCGACAGTGTGTGCGGCGACACCTGTCGCTCACTGCGCAGGTGTTCGCAGTAAGCGTCCAGTTGCCGTTCCATGCTCAGCGTACCGAGCGCAGGGAGCTGTTGACCCGTGGCAGCACGCGGCCCATGACTTCGGCGATGTAGCTCAAGAACAGCGTGCCGACCGAACTCTTGTAGTGCTGCGGATCACGGCTGGCGATCGCAAGAATGCCGTGAATGCCTTGATGGCTGACCGCGACGACGGCGGTAGAACCGATCTGCTTGCGCTGTTCTTCGCCGAAGAGGAAGTCCAGTTCGTGCTCGCGCAGGGTGCCGCTGACGCTTTTGCCTTCGGTGAGCAAGCCGCCGATGGCGACTTGGGCGTCAGCGTGGGTCACCCAACGGCCGACTGGCGCCGGATTGTCGCCAAGCAGGATCAGGCTGACAAAAGGCACCTGGAAGTCCTGACGCAGACTGTCTTCGACGCTGATCACCACGTCTTCCAGGCTACTGGCGTCCATCAGGGACAGGATCAAGCGACGAGTCTTGTCGAACAGGCGATCGTTGTCGCGGGCGACGTCCATCAAATGCGAGAGGCGGTGACGCATCTCGATGTTGCGGTCTCGCAGGATGGTCATCTGCCGCTCGACCAAGGATACGGTGTCACCGCGCTGGTGAGGGATGCGCAAGGCGGGCAGCAGTTCTTCGTGCTCGACGAAGAAGTCCGGATGAGCCTCCAGGTATGCGGCAACCGCTGCCGCCTCCAGGCTCTCGGACGCTGATTCGTCGGACTGTCGGGCGGGTACCTGAGGCTTATCGGTCATGGTTTCTGCTCACTCAAAGACGTACTTGTCCTTCGTATACACGCACTGCCGGACCGGTCATCAGCACCGGTTGGCCAGGGCCAGCCCATTCAATGGACAGACGCCCGCCAGGCAGGTCGATCAATAGCGGCGAATCCATCCACCCCTGGCTGATCGCAGCGACAGCCGCTGCACACGCGCCGGTACCGCAGGCCTGGGTTTCCCCGGCACCGCGTTCCCACACGCGCAATTGCGCGCGGTTACGGTCGATGACCTGGAGAAAACCGACGTTCACTCGCGCCGGGAAGCGCGGATGGTGTTCGATTTTCGGCCCCAGTTCATGCACCGGCGCGCTGTTGATGTCTTGCACGCGCAATACTGCGTGCGGGTTGCCCATCGACACAGCGGCCAATTCGACTGTGGTGCCGTCGACTTCCAGCTGATAGCTGCTGGCCTGCGCCGGCGCTTCGAACGGAATGTCCGCCGGCACCAGACGCGGGGCGCCCATGTTCACACCGATCTGGCCGTCGTTACGCACGTCCAGTTCGATGATGCCGCCCTTGGTCTCGACGCGGATCTGCCGTTTGGCGGTCAGACGCTTGTCGAGCACGAAGCGCGCAAAGCAGCGTGCACCGTTGCCGCACTGCTCGACTTCGGAGCCGTCGGAATTGAAGATCCGGTAGCGGAAGTCCACATCCGGGTTGCTCGGCGCCTCGACGATCAGCAACTGGTCGAAACCGATGCCGGTGTGGCGGTCGCCCCATTGCTTGGCGTGCTTTGGCTGAATATGCGCGTGCTGGCTGACCAGGTCGAGAACCATGAAGTCATTGCCCAAGCCGTGCATTTTGGTAAAACGCAGCAGCATGGGTTACTCCGGCAGCAGGCTTTCGCCGGCAAACAGCTCGGCCACGGTTTCGCGGCGGCGCACTTCAAAGACCTGGTCACCGTCTACCAGCACTTCAGCGGCACGGCCGCGGGTGTTGTAGTTGGAACTCATCACAAAACCGTAGGCACCGGCCGAATGCACAGCCAGCAAGTCGCCTTCTTCCAGCGCCAGTTCACGATCCTTGGCGAGGAAGTCACCGGTTTCGCAGATCGGGCCGACGATGTCGTATTTGCGCGCAGCGGAGTCACGCGGTTTGACCGCCGTGACGTCCATCCATGCCTGATACAGCGCCGGGCGGATGAGGTCGTTCATCGCCGCGTCGACGATGGCAAAGTCTTTGTGTTCGGTGTGCTTGAGGTACTCGACCTGAGTCAGCAGCACGCCGGCGTTGGCAACGATGAAACGGCCCGGCTCGAACACCAGCGCCAGATCACGACCGTTGAGACGCTCGCGCACGGCTTTGATGTAGTCGGCTGCCAATGGTGGCTCTTCATCGCGATAACGCACGCCCAATCCACCACCGAGATCGATGTGGCGCAGATGAATACCGCAATCGCCCAGACGATCGACCAGATCCAGCAAGCGATCAAGTGCGTCGAGGAATGGCGGCAGCGTGGTCAGTTGCGAACCGATGTGGCAGTCAACGCCGACCACTTCGAGGTTCGGCAGATGCGCGGCACGCACGTACACGTCTTCGGCGTCGGCAATGGCGATGCCGAATTTGTTCTCTTTGAGACCGGTGGAAATGTACGGGTGGGTGCCGGCATCGACGTCCGGGTTCACGCGCAGCGACACCGGGGCGCGAACGCCGAGCTCGGCGGCAACGACCTGCAGGCGCTCGAGCTCGTCGGTGGATTCGACGTTGAAGCAGTGCACGCCGACTTCCAGTGCGCGACGCATGTCGTCACGGGTCTTGCCAACACCGGAGAAGACGATTTTCTCAGGGCTGCCGCCAGCGGCGAGGACGCGCTCCAGTTCACCACGGGAAACGATGTCGAAACCGGCACCGAGGCGGGCCAGGACATTCAGCACGCCGAGGTTGGAGTTGGCTTTGACGGCAAAGCAGACCAGGTGCGGCATGCCGGCCAGCGCATCGGCGTAAGCCAGATACTGGGCTTCGATGTGCGCGCGCGAGTAGACATAGGTGGGCGTGCCGAAGCGGTCGGCGATGGCGGACAGCGCCACACCCTCCGCGAACAGCTCCCCGCCACGGTAGTTAAAAGCGTCCATGGCGATCCCTTATTGGTAAACGTCGTGCTTGTGTGCTTTGGACGGCTGCTTCTGCGAAGACTGGGCTTGCTCGGCCGGGTCCTGATCGTCATCCGGCAGGTACAGCGGGCCTTTTTGACCACAGGCCGAAACGAGGCAGGCAACCGCGACGAGCGCAGCAAGGGAAGAGATCAGGCGCTTCATGGCGAAATCCTTGAAAATGCGTTAATTGCGCCGGAGTATACCGGCCACCCGGCAGCTTGCCTATGCGAGGGGGTTCCCGTCCGGCGGGGCTCTCTAAATGCACCAATATCTCTGTGGGAGCGAGCCTGCTCGCGAATGCGGCGGGTCATCCAGCAATAATGTTGAATGTGCCGGCCATTCGCGAGCAGGCTCGCTCCCACAGGTCGTTAATCTTTGCAATCGGCCGGAAGCGTCCGTATCTTTCGGCGCTTGTGCCTGATCAGACATTTTTTGAGGTTGCCGCAATGAGTTTGTCCGAAGCCCGTTTCCACGATCTGGTCGATGAAACCCAGGAAAAACTGGAAGACATCTTTGATGAAAGCGACCTGGATATCGACATGGAGAACTCGGCCGGTGTGCTTACCGTCAAGTTCGAAAACGGCTCGCAGCTGATCTTCAGTCGCCAGGAGCCACTGCGTCAGCTGTGGCTGGCGGCGGTGTCCGGTGGTTTCCACTTCGACTACGACGAAGAGAGCGAGCGCTGGATGTGCGACAAGAGCGAAGAGCAACTGGGCGAAATGCTCGAGCGCATCGTCAAGCAGCAGGCCGGCGCCGATTTCGATTTCGAAGGTCTGTGATTCCGTGACTGACACCGCTCCAGTTCGTCCACCGAAGCCGCTGTACAGCAACATCAGCCCGGCGGTGCCTTCGCCGTGCAGCGGCGTGTGCCGACTTGACGAACAAAAGGTCTGCCTCGGCTGCTTCCGCCATGTCGAAGACATTCGCGAATGGCGCTCGGCGGACGACGAGCGGCGAAGGGTAATTTGCGCGCAGGCGTCGCAGCGCAAACAGTGCGGCGGGGCGTGACTTGTATATTTTTTGAGCTGTGATAGTGTCCGAATACGCCTCAACCCATCGAGGCCTGGTGAAAACCCCGTCTTTTTTGGCGGGGTTTTGCTTTTTTTGTGTGCAGAAGAAAGGAGTCTGCCCGGATCATGACCGCACCTTCCATCACCCTTACCCGTCTGGACGTGCAACGTCTGGAGCGCCTGATCGACAACCTGAATGAGAAAGACCAGGCTGCGCCGGGCGTGATTGCGCTGCAAACCGAGCTGGACCGCGCCGATACCGTGGTCGGCCACGATGAAGTGCCCGCCGATGTCGTGACCATGAATTCCCGTGTGCATTGCCGCGAAGAAGGCAGTGGCAAGGACTATCACCTGACGCTGGTCTATCCCAAGGATGCCAACGCTGACGAAGGCAAGATCTCCATTCTGGCGCCAGTCGGCAGCGCGCTGCTGGGCCTGAAGGTCGGTCAGCACATCGACTGGCCGGCACCGGGTGGCAAGACCCTCAAACTGACCTTGCTCGAAGTCGAATCGCAGCCGGCCAATGGCGGTGATTTCCGCGAGTGAGCCTGCCTCAGACCAGTTCGAGCGCCTCGTTCAGAGCGCGCTCCAGGTCAGCCTTGTAGCGCAGATACAGATTGCTAGAACTCTGCCCGTCACCGAGCAGGCCCGAGAGGTCGAGGTCGGTGATGTAGCAGCGATAGCGTTCGCTGTCGCGGCGCTGCTCGACGATCTCCCGGGCGACCACGCTGAACAGCTGGTCGCCATGTTCCAGCTCGCTGAATTCCCGTTGATTGCAATACAGCGTGACCTGCACTTCGCCCGGTGCGGCTTTGCCGACGATCGCCTGCACGTCATAGAACGGCTTGTTCACCGGCGTTTGCGGTGCCGGCCGTGCTTCGACCCGGCGCGCGCGCCCCGGCCCCGAAGGCAATAACTGGTAATACAACGTTTCGAGTCGGGCATCGGAGCTGGCGTCCATCGGCAGCACGGCTTCGCGACGGAACAGGATCGATTGCAGGAAACGCTGCAACGGCACCAGCAGACTCTGCTCGTCGTGGTACGGCAAATGCTGCTGCCACAGCGCGTTGAATTCATCCAGCACGTACAGCTCGGCCCGCTGCTCGGTGATGCGGTAGAACACTTGAATGCATTCCGGCTGGCCCATCGGCAGGATCAGCGCGAGATCGTGATCTTCCAGCGCCATCGGATCCAGGTGCAGCGGGCTGTAGCGCGGCTGTTCTTCACCAAGGTAATCCAGCAACGCTGGCAATGTCGCGAGCGCGACGTGGTTGACCTGACCAGGCACCAGTTCCAGCACGTGATAATGCTGTTGCACTTGAATCAGGTAGCGGTGGTTCAATTCGCTGAGCAACAGGTTCTGCGCGGTGTCGATGATTTCCTCGACGCGACGGGCAATGAATTGCGCGCGGTTGTGGCAGAAGCAGCGCACCTTCAACGACGGCTGCAAGGGCCCGCGCGGCAGGTTGTTGAGGTAGTCGCGCAGGCAATCAAGCAAAGCATGCGGGCCGTCGAAGCGGTTGACCAGTACTTCGTTCCAACTGTTGAGCGTGACCTGATCCAGGGTCAGCACGAGGTTTTCGCGCACGCCAGCGTAACTCAGCGAGTCGGTGCGCTCGGTGGTCATCAGGATGTTCAGGTCGCGATGGTGTTTGAGCGGATCAATCCCGACGTTGACCAGAATCAGCACTTCGCTGGGCACGGCAGCGCGCAGCAACGGCTCTTCGGCAACGGTGGGCAAGGGCAGGGCGATGCACTGTTGCAGGCTGCCGAGCAGGTTGAACAGTTCGAACTCGCTCAGGTCGCTGGTGCCGGGATGCAGGGCCAGACGCGTGCTGCTGTCGATCACGCCGTTGCGGTGGCACCAGGTCAGCAATTCAAGCAATTCGCGGCTGCGCTTGATCGGCGCGAAGTGTTCCCACTCAAGGGCCGTGAGGCTGCCGTTATACAGGCCCCACTGGGTTTGTCCCGGTTCTTTTTTGTTGCGCGACTGCACCAGTGTCAGCGTGTCTTCGGCCAGATCCGGAGCGATGCCCGGATTGATGAACTCGACCTTGTCGGCCTTGCGTTCAAAGGCTGCGTAGAGCCGACGGCCGAGTACGTTGAGGTCACGCTTGTTGATCAGGCTGACGGTCTGCTCGGTGCGGGCGAACTGGGTCAGAAAGCGATAGCTGTAGTTCAGCTCATTGACCAGTGCGCGGCGCTCGGCGCTGACCTGGCGGACTTTCCACTGACTGCGGCTGTCGAGCAGCGTCAGTTGCCGCTGATCCCAATGCCATTCGCTGGCCAGCCGTTCCAGCAACGAACGTTGCCAGCTCTGGGTGCGGCTGTTGCCGGTGAGCTTGCGGTTGACCTTCAGGTACAGCGCGCGGCGTACCAGTTCCAGCCGTTCCGGCTCGTTGCGCGCGGTGAGGTATTCCTCGATACGCCGGTACACGACCATGTACGGATCCAGTTCATCGAGATCGAGCTGGTTGGCGAATACTGCTTTCTTGAAGCGCAGGCTCAGGCACTGCACCTGTGGGTGTTCGCTGGCGTAAACCTCGGTCAGCAGCAGCTTGAGCACCGACTTGTAGGGCGACTCGATGCCTTTGAACAACTGCCACAACCCGGCGCCGATGAACTCGCCTGGTGGAATTCTCGCCAGATGGCCAAGATCGAGGGTTTCGTCGGCGCGGATGAAGCGCTTGGACAGCAGGGTATGGGTGTAAAGGTCGTAGGCGGTTTCTTCGTAAACCGGCACCAGCCACCAGATTGGCGTGCGCCCGGCCAGCCAGATTGCGGTGCGATAAAACTCGTCGAGCAGCAGATAGTGCTGGGTGGTGCCGCAGTTCTCCGAGCTGAGCTGGGAGTCGCGTTCGCCTTTGACGAAGCGCTCCGGGTCGATCAGGAAGAAGTGCGCCTCGGCGCCCTGACTGGCCGCCCAGGCTTCCAGCAACTGACATTTTTTGCCCAGTTCAGCGAGTTCGCTTTCGCTCAGATCCGGCGCGTGGCAGACCCACACGTCCATATCGCTCTGATCGGCCTGCGCCAGCGTGCCAAGGCTGCCCATCAGGAAAAGGCCGTGGATCGGTCGTGGCGGGTTGCTGCCGTGGCGCGGCTTGTAGGAGAACGAACGAGTCAGGCGTTGCGCTTCGGCAAGCGTATTGGTGTCCGGTTCGTAATTCGACAGGCCGGCCGGTGTACTGCCAGAGACATAACCCGGCAGCAGCGGATGGTTGACGTGGAAGAACAGCGGCAACAGCGTTAGTACGCTTTGCTGGCGGGTCGACAACCCTTCGAGGGCGCGGCCGAGGCGGCCTTCATTGAGTTTGAGAAAGCGCGCGCGCAGCTGGCTGAGGACCTTGCGGTCAATGCCTTCGTCCAGGTCGGGGCGGATTTCGTGGGTGCGCGTCATGTCAGCTCAAACCGGCTCGCGGGCTCGGACGTAGAGGGTCTCGGAATGTCAGGCAGTTTAGCCTTAGCGTGGCGGGACTTTTAAGCTGAATTTGTTTTTGACGTCAGATTTCTATCGCGGGCGACCGGGCAGGCCCGCGGAAATCCCGTGGCAGGAGTTCCCGTGGGCAAAGTCAGGGGGATCAGGCGGTTGCTTGCTCTCTCAGAATGGTCAGCACGGTTTGCACATTTTGTGCAGCATCGCGACCGAGGCTGGTCAGATACCCGCCATCGGGCTGGTCAGTGAGTTCTTTTTCGAAGAGGCGTTTGGCGGCAGCGATGTGTTTCGGGGCAGCGGTCTGATGAATTTTCAGGCCTTCCTGGGAACTGTCCAGGTTGAAGAGTGCGAGGACTTCCAGTTCGGCAACCAACTCAGGGGTAAGCGACATAAGGACTCCAGACTTTCTAGGAATTGGACGACAGCGTCCCTAAGGTGAACCCGCTTTTGCGGCATGTCCAGTGCTCAGATCAGGGATTTTGTCTTGAGGCGATTCCAGTGTAGTCGGGGCTCAGGCGCAGGGCCGATAGATGGATGACAAATTGTGTGGGAGCGAGCTTGCTCGCGAAAGCGATGGGTCATTCACCAAATAAGTTGACTGATAAAACGCCTTCGCGAGCAAGGGGGACTGTGTTGTTACTGTTTTTCGGGTGGCAGCTCTGGCAGTGCACGCAGCGCCGCTTCGTACCATTCGGTATCAAATGCACGGTCTTCATCGAGCATCGCGTCAATCTCGTAAGCCAGTACGTGCGCCATCAGATTGAGGATCTCTTCGCGTTCAACGCCCACCAGGGTCAGCTTGTTGAAAGTCGCTTTGGCCGCTGGCGGGTTGTCGCTTTCGATCTGGTTCTCGATCGCTTCGATCAAAGTAGCCTCGGTGAACTCTTCTTCGTCGTTGTCGATGTCTGTCGGCTCGCTCATGGCAGGCTCCTCATGGAAAGGCGCCAGTTTACCCGCATTCAGCGGCGTGATGCTGCTGGCGGGATTCGCCTGAGCGATCTATAAACAGCCACTGCCCACCCCGCACGGCCTGGAGGCTATGTGATGCTCAAGCTCTACGGATTTTCTGTCAGCAACTACTACAACATGGTCAAACTGGCGCTGCTGGAAAAAGGCCTGCCATTCGAAGAGATCACGTTCTACCCGACGCCGACCCCGGAATCACTGGCCATCAGCCCGCGTGGCAAAGTGCCGGTGCTGGGCGTGGACGCCGGTTTCATCAATGAAACCGCGATCATCCTCGAGTACCTCGAACAGACCCAGAAAGGCTCGCCGCTGCTGCCGAGCGATCCGTTCGAGCGCGCGCAGGTGTTGGCGATTGCCAAGGAGATCGAGCTGTACATCGAACTGCCGGGGCGCGCCTGTTATGGCGAAGCATTCTTCGGCATGAGCCTGCCTGAGGCGATCAAGGAAAAGACCAAAACCGAATTGCTGCTGGGTTTTGCGGCGTTGGGCCGACACGGCAAATTCGCCCCGTACGTGGCGGGCGACAGCTTGAGTATTGCCGATTTGTATTTCCTTTACAGCGTGCCGCTGGCCTGTGCGGTCGGGCAGAAGCTGTTCGGGATTGATTTGCTGGAGGAGATGCCGCAGGCGAAAGCACTGCTGGAACGGCTTGAGCAGAATCCGCATGTGCAGCAGATTGCAGCGGATAAAGAGACGGCGATGCCGGCGTTTTTGGCGATGATCGCCAGTAAAAAGTAAACAAACCGCCTAGCACATAAAAGTGCTAGGCGGTCGCTAATTTCATTTGGATTTTGTTTTTTTACCAGCTGGTGTTTTTTGCAGGTTCTCGAGTTTTTTCGAAACTTCGTTTGAATGGTTTTCAATTTTTTTCAAATTCTTTTTATACTGGTTTATAACCTCCGGGTCTCCATTGCGCAATTGCCTGCCTCCTATGGAAGAGAACGTCTTGTTAGTGGCTTCAGCTCCTCGAAGGTAGTGCTCTTGTGCCTCCAATATGCCTTTGTCGATTTCATCCATTTTTTTTAGCCTCGTTTAATTTTTCTGATATCAAGCCCGCATTCTCAGCAGGGGTTGAGCATTCTTTAAAGGGATAGATTTTCCAGGTTTCACACAAAACTGCCTTTGTTGTTATATCTAGGCTGAAACCAATTTTCTCATCAATAAATAACAGCGTTGTTTTCTTGTTGAGTCTATTTTTCAGCTCCTTTATGGAGGCTTTGTACTTTATGTTTCTAGAGTTAAGAATGCCTTTTACGCTTTTAATAAAGGCGTGCTTGTCTTTTGCTGTTTCAAGGCTCCCAATGAAGTCTTGGTCAAGCAACGCCAGTGCGCGTTCTATTGTATGTTCGGCTTGTGCTTTGCTAGCTTCTAATAAATTTTTTTTTGCCGCGAAATCTATCACGTTATTCATGGATAACCTGCTACGCTCTTTTCTGCATATTAGATATGAATACGTCTACCGGCACTGTTGTGTCTTGTGGTCTGTTTTTATCTTGTTGTTCAAGTTGTCTAAGCTGGTCGCGTAAAATTTTCTTTATTTCAGATTCGGCAAATCTATTCAATAGATCTCTGATCATGGGTTGATATCCAACGTCATAATATGAGGCAATGGACTTCAGGTTTTTCAATAGATCTTTTTGCAGTCTTATTGAAATGGCTTGCAAGCCTAGGCTTTCATCAATTTCAAAGTTTAAGTTTGTAGTGCTAACGTGCTCTTCGGATGCGCCCAGTTCACGACTATCCCAAAGTTCTACGTTTTCTTTTTTCATTTGTTTCACCATATTATATCTATCTGATATAAGGTTCTCCGCATTCATTGCGAAGGGTTGAGGGCAGTAGCATGTTTGATGTTGCCTGCTGCCCTTTTAGTCGTCCTGACTATGTTGTTCCGTACTTGTCGTAAATATTAACTTCAGTTTCATTTGGTTCGAAAGCTGTCTTGATTTCCACTGACTGCTGATTTGCTGAGTGAGGTGGAATGAAGCAAATCTTCAAACTCCGGCCTTTATTGGTCTCAGCGATAAACCAATGAGTGGCAGGATCGGTTTTATGAGTTTCCCGGGTATCGATCAGGAATTTACTCCCGGGGCACCTGTTCTTGAAGCATTCTAAAACCTCTGCAGCAGTCACGTTGTGCTTCACTTTCAGTTTGTCAACTACCTTATCGGAAATTTTTATCCCTGCCACGTTTCACCAGCCGCCGACCAGAAAATTGTATATACAGTATGGTCGTCTTTTCAGAGGCGGTCAACGACGCTTAAGTGACTGAAAATAAACGTATTTTCACTATTTTTAGAGTTTTGTGTATTTTTTGTATATACAGATTGGCGCGTGTACGTTGCTCCGCTTGGTGAGTCTGGGAGCTGCACGAGGGTTTAGTGCTTGAATAATGATTATGATTGATAGCAAAAAACCTGCCGAAGCAGGTTTTTTGATGAGCTGTCGAGGATGAACGCCCTGGGCAGATTTGCCCGGCAGACAGCGCTTTATCTTTGAGCGATCAGCGCCTGGCCGCGTACCACCGCTGCCTTGACCTGCGCCGGCGCAGTGCCGCCGATATGGTCACGGGCATTCACCGAGCCTTCCAGGGTCAGCACGGCAAACACATCCTGCTCGATCTGATCGCTGAACTGGCGCAGTTCTTCCAGGCTCATCTCGGCCAGATCCTTGCCAGTGTCGACACCGTATTTCACGGCGTGACCAACGATCTCGTGGCAATCACGGAACGGCAGACCACGACGCACCAGATAATCCGCCAGATCGGTCGCGGTGGAGAAACCACGCAGCGCCGCTTCACGCATGATCGCGTGCTTCGGTTTGATCGCCGGGATCATGTCAGCAAAGGCCCGCAGCGAATCGCGCAGGGTGTCGGCGGCGTCGAACAGCGGTTCCTTGTCTTCCTGGTTGTCCTTGTTGTAGGCCAGCGGCTGGCCTTTCATCAAAGTCAGCAGACCCATCAGTGCACCGAACACACGGCCGGTCTTGCCACGCACCAGCTCTGGCACGTCAGGGTTTTTCTTTTGCGGCATGATCGAGCTGCCGGTGCAGAAACGGTCCGGCAGATCGATGAACTGGAACTGCGCGCTGGTCCACAGCACCAGCTCTTCGGAGAAGCGCGACAAGTGCATCATCGCGATGCTCGCGGCCGAGCAGAATTCAATGGCGAAGTCGCGATCGGAGACGTTGTCCAGCGAGTTTCCGCCGACGGCGTCGAAACCCAGCAGTTGCGCGGTGTATTCACGGTCGATCGGGTAGGTGGTGCCAGCCAGCGCGGCGCTGCCCAGCGGCATGCGGTTGGTGCGCTTGCGGCAGTCGACCAGGCGCTCGTAGTCGCGGCTGAGCATTTCGAACCAGGCCAGCATGTGGTGCCCGAACGTCACTGGCTGCGCGGTCTGCAGGTGGGTGAAGCCCGGCATGATGCTCGCGGCTTCGCGCTCGGCTTGCTCCAGCAGGCCTTTTTGCAGGCGGGTGATCTCGGCGAGGATCAGGTCGATTTCGTCACGCAGCCACAGGCGGATGTCGGTGGCGACCTGGTCGTTGCGGCTACGCCCGGTGTGCAGCTTTTTACCGGTAACGCCGATGCGGTCGGTCAGGCGTGCTTCGATGTTCATGTGCACGTCTTCGAGGTCGATGCGCCAGTCGAACTGGCCGGCCTCGATTTCGCCCTGAATGGTCTTCAGGCCATCGATGATGCTGTCGCGCTCGGCATCGGTCAGCACGCCGACCTTGGCCAGCATGGTGGCGTGGGCGATCGAGCCCATGATGTCGTGGCGATACAGGCGCTGGTCGAAAGTGACGGAGGCGGTGAAGCGGGCGACGAAGGCGTCGACGGGTTCACTGAAGCGGCCGCCCCAGGACTGATTGGTCTTGTCAGTGCTCATGAATTCGCTCGTATCGGCTTGAAGAAAAAAGGCGTGAAACGCTGGCGCGGATAATAACAGGGTTGCCAATCCTGTCGCTGACACTGGTCGATACGTTTTTTTCTCATTGTGCGCGCCATAGTCGCCGCCTGCTCCGGAGGTTTCGCGCAAGGATATTTTTCGATTGAGCAATATCGGCCCGGCGAGCGTCTACAGTTGGACATAAGGGTCGGTGTGACTTGGATCGGGCAAAGGTCTGGCCGCCGACTATAAGAAGAGGGGACGGGTGCAGTTTGTCCTTCGGCATTCCCCGTGAAACACGCAGGAAACAGCGGGCTTTGAGCAGTACGACCCGGACACTGGCAAATATTGCTGGCCGACGTACGGCACTTTTTGGCGCTCGGGCTAGTCTTAGCGTGGATCGCGGTGACGGACGTCACTTCACCTGTCTACGCTATCCTTGTGCGAGACTCACGCAGGAATCCAGCGCAATATGAATGTCCTGATCGTTGATGACGAACCACTGGCTCGCGAGCGCCTCAGCCGAATGGTGAGCGAGCTTGAGGGTTATACAGTTCTGGAGCCCAGCGCCACGAATGGCGAGGAGGCGTTGGCACTGATCGACAGCCACAAACCGGATATCGTGCTGCTCGATATCCGCATGCCGGGCCTCGATGGCCTGCAGGTTGCTGCCCGTCTGTGCGAACGCGAAACGCCGCCGGCCGTGGTGTTTTGCACCAGCCCCGATGAATTTGCCGTGGAAGCCCTGCAGGCCAGCGCCGTGGGCTATGTGGTGAAACCCGTGCGAACCGAACATCTGCATGACGCCCTGAAACGGGCTGAACGTCCCAATCGGGCGCAACTCTCGGCCCTGACCCGTCCCGCTGCCGAAAGTGGCACTGGCCCGCGCAGCCACATCAGCGCCCGCACCCGCAAAGGCATCGAACTGATCCCGCTGGATCAGGTGGTCTATTTTATCGCCGACCACAAGTACGTGACCTTGCGTCACGAGGCTGGCGAGGTGCTGCTGGACGAACCGCTCAAAGCCCTTGAAGACGAATTCGGCGAACGCTTCGTGCGTATCCACCGCAACGCGCTGGTCGCCCGCGACCGCATCGAACGTCTGCAGCGCACGCCGCTGGGGCATTTCCAGCTGTTCCTCAAAGGTCTCAATGGTGATGCGCTGATCGTCAGCCGTCGGCATGTGGCCGGTGTGCGCAAGATGATGCAGGGCCTGTAAGCCGGTCATTGCGGGCGGCTCCGACTCCTTTTTACCGGGCATCGCAGGCCAGGGAGGCCGCGCCGACTCTGATTCAAGTCAAAGTGGATTTGGCTGAGCTGTTATTATCCGCCGTATCTATTCAGTACGGATTGATCCATGTCCTCTCGCGAAATCCGCATCGCCACCCGTAAAAGTGCGCTTGCCCTCTGGCAGGCCGAATACGTCAAAGCCCGTCTGGAAGCGGCCCATCCGGGCCTGCTGGTGACACTGGTGCCAATGGTCAGTCGCGGCGACAAGCTGCTTGATTCGCCACTGTCGAAGATCGGCGGCAAGGGTCTGTTCGTCAAAGAACTGGAAACCGCGCTGCTCGAGAACGAAGCCGATATCGCCGTCCACTCGATGAAAGACGTGCCGATGGACTTCCCTGAAGGCCTCGGGCTGTTCTGCATCTGCGAGCGCGAAGACCCGCGCGATGCCTTCGTTTCCAATACCTATGCAAGCCTCGAAGCGTTGCCTGCCGGCGCGATCGTCGGTACTTCGAGCCTGCGCCGACAGGCGCAACTGCTGACGCGTCGTCCGGATCTGCAGATCCGCTTCCTGCGCGGCAACGTCAACACCCGTCTGGCCAAGCTCGATGCCGGCGAGTACGACGCGATCATCCTCGCGGCCGCCGGCCTGATCCGCCTCGGCTTCGAAGATCGCATCACTTCGGCGATCAGCGTCGACGACAGTCTGCCGGCCGGTGGCCAAGGTGCTGTCGGTATTGAATGCCGCAGCGCCGACACTGAAATCCATGCCTTGCTCGCACCGCTGCATCACGCCGATACCACGTCGCGTGTGACCGCCGAACGTGCCCTCAACAAACATTTGAATGGCGGCTGCCAGGTGCCGATCGCCTGCTACGCCGTGCTCGAAGGCGAGCAGTTGTGGCTGCGTGGTCTGGTCGGAGAGCCAAGCGGCGGCAAGCTGCTCAGCGCCGAAGCCCGGGCACCGCGCGCCGAGGCCGAAGCGCTGGGTGTGCAAGTTGCCGAAGACCTGCTGCGTCAGGGTGCCGATGACATTCTCAAAGCGGTCTACGGCGAGGCAGGTCACGAGTGACCGCCTGGCGCCTGCTGCTGACGCGCCCTGCGGAAGACTGTGCGGCGCTGGCGCAGACGTTGGCCGGGCAGGGCGTTTTCAGTAGCTGTTTGCCGCTTCTGGACATTGTCCCGCTGCCGGTCTCTGAGAAGATTCGTCAGGCGATTGCGCGGTTGCCGCGTTGCAATGCGGTGATCGTGGTCAGCAAACCGGCGGCGCGCATTGCGCTGGATCTGCTCGGTAATTCGTCTTCGCTGGCGATGCCGTGGTTCAGCGTCGGCGCGGCGACCGCGCAGATTCTGCTGGATCACGGTCTGGACGCGAACTTCCCGGCCGCCGGCGATGACAGCGAAGCGTTGCTGCAATTACCGCGTCTGCGTGAGGCGGTCAGCCAGCCCGGTGCGCAGGTATTGATCCTGCGCGGTGAGGGTGGGCGAGAACTGCTCGCCGAGCGCTTGCGGGCGCTAGGTGCTAGTGTCGAGTATCTGGAGTTGTATCGACGCGACCTGCCAGCCTATGCCCCGGATGAGCTGCCACGGCGGATAGAAGCGGAACGCTTGAACGGGCTGGTGGTCAGCAGTGGACAGGGTTTCGAGCACCTGCGCCAAATGGCCGGCGATGTCTGGCCGACGATCGCGCGGTTGCCGTTGTTTGTACCAAGCCCAAGGGTCGCCGAGCTGGCACATGCCGCCGGGGCTCAAACAGTTGTGGATTGCCGCGGCGCGAGTGCCGCGGCTTTGCTGACGGCGTTGCGGGAGCATCCCGAACCCGTTTTCTAATGCAAAGGATGGATACGTGAGCGAAACAGCCTTGCCTAAAGATGACGTCCAGCCTGTGATTGAAACTCAGGTTGAAACTCCACCGCCGGCCACAGAGCCGCGCCGAGGCAATGGACTGGCCATCGTCGCCCTGTTGCTCGGCGCTGCCGGCGTCGCGATCGGTGGCTGGGGTGTCTGGCAGGTCCGCCACCTGCAGACCAATACCCAGCAGCAGTCCGGTGAAGTGCAGGCATTGAACGATCAGGCGCAGAGCCTGAAGCTCAATGAACAGCGTCTGACCGAGCGCCTCGCACAACTGCCGGGCGCCGATGAGCTTGCCGAACGCCAGCGTCTGGTAACCCAGCTTCAGGGCGATCAACAGCGCCTCAATCAACGTCTGGAAACCGTCCTCGGTGCCAGCCGCAAGGACTGGCGTCTGGCCGAGGCCGAGCACTTGCTGCGTCTGGCCAGCCTTCGCCTTTCGGCCTTGCAGGACATCAGCAGCGCTCAGGCGCTGGTGCAGGGTGCTGACGAAATCCTTCGCGAGCAAAACGATCCCGGCTCCTTCGCTGCTCGCGAGCAAGTGGCGAAAACCCTGGTGGCGCTGCGCAGCACCGCGCAGCCGGATCGCACCGGCCTGTTCCTGCGTCTCGGCGCGCTGCGTGATCAAGTCATCGACCTCACCGAGCTGGCGCCGGAGTACAAGGATCGCGGCGAATCACTGCTGGGCCTGACTGCCGACGGTGATGGCGCCAGTCGTTGGGCGCAGTGGTGGGATCAGGTCTCGCGCTACATCCGTATCGATTTCAATGCCGACAAAAATGTGCGGCCGTTGCTGGCCGGGCAGAGTCTGAGTCAGGTTCGTCTGGCCCTGAGCCTTGCGCTTGAACAGGCACAGTGGGCAGCCCTCAACGGACAGGCGCCGGTCTATACCCAGGCGCTGGCCGAAGCGCGTGATGTGCTCAAGGGCAATTTCAACCCGGACAATCCGCAAAGCAAAGTGATGCTCGAACAGGTCGGCGAGCTGAGCAAGGAGCCGGTTACGGTCGTGACTCCGGATCTGGCCGGCGCGCTTAGTGCGGTGCAAGCTTATCTTGAGCGGCGCAACGTCAACGCCGAAGAGTCGGTGAAACCCTTTGCCAAACCTGCCGCCAACACCGCGCAGGAGAACACGCCATGAAACGCCTGTATGTGATCGTGTTTCTGGTGATCGCGGCGACGGCGGCGCTGGGCTTTGCAGTGGCACAGCATTCTGGCTACGTGCTGATTGCCTACAAGAGCTTCCGTTACGAAGCGAGTCTGTGGGCGACACTGGCGGTGATCGCGGTGTTGTGGCTGCTGATCTGGGCCATCAAGGCGCTGGTTGAACTGGTCATGACCTCAAGTGGTGTGGTCAATCCATGGTCGCGCCGCAACCGCAGTCGTCGTGTCCAGGTGGCGATCGAACACGGCCAACTGGATCTGGCCGAAGGTCGCTGGGCCAGCGCGCAGCGACATCTGTATCGAGCGGCTGAAGCTGAGCGCCAGCCGCTGCTGTACTACCTCGGCGCAGCCCGCGCGGCCAATGAGCAAGGAAACTACGAGGAATGCGATCGATTGCTGGAGCGCGCGCTGGAGCGTCAGCCTCAAGCGGAATTGGCAATCGCTCTGAGCCATGCGCAATTACAGACTGATCGTGGCGATACCGACGGTGCCTTGGTGACCCTGCAAGCGATGCACGATCGCCACCCGCACAATGCGCAGACGTTACGCCAGTTGCAGCGCTTGTATCAGCAGCGCGGCGAATGGTCGGCGGTGATTCGTTTGCTGCCGGAGTTGCGCAAGGACAAAGTTCTGCCGCGTGCCGAGCTGGCCGAACTTGAGCGCCGCGCCTGGGGTGAAAACCTGTCGCTGGCCGCACAGCGCGAGGAGGATGGCAGCGTTGGTTTGCAGTCGCTCACGCGCGCCTGGGAACAGCTCACCTCGGCGCAACGGCAGGAGCCGCCGCTGGTGTTGGCGTACGCCGAACAGTTACGTCAGTTGGGTGCTCAGGTCGAAGCGGAAGAAGTGCTGCGCACCGCCCTCAAGCGCAAATACGACAGCCATCTGGCGCGTCTCTATGGTCTGGTGCGCGGTAGCGACCCGGCCCGCCAGTTGCAAACCGCTGAAGGCTGGTTGAAAGATCATCCGAACGATCCGAGCTTGCTACTGACCCTCGGCCGCCTGTGTCTGCAAACCAGTCTTTGGGGCAAGGCGCGGGATTATCTGGAAAGCAGCCTGCGTGTGCAGCGCAATCCGGAAGCCTGTGCGGAGCTGGCGCGTCTGCTCGCACAGTTGGGCGATACCGAACGCAGTAATCAGTTGTTTCAGGAAGGCCTCGGTCTGCTGGACGAACGCCTGCTGGCCGCGCCGTTGCCGGTTCCTGCTCACGTCTGAAGGGGCGCGGGGGTTCGCTCCCTCGCGTGTCTTTTGTGACTGGAATTTCAACTTCAGTGGGTGTCCAGGGCAAATTCCTACAACGGGTTACATCTATTCCTCTCTAACCTGTCGGGTTTTCCCTACACCTCTGGTGAACTGTCGGCAGGGCCTTGCCTTGAAAGGCTGACACGCTTTCCTCTACCGTAACCGTCTGTCTCTATTGGTACGGAAAAGCCATGTCGTTGGCCTGCTCACGCTCCTTGTTCTTCATGGCTTTCACTGCGGGGGCCTTTGCTCTGGGAGCTTCCTATTATCTTGAATATGCTGTCGGCCTGACCCCTTGCAGTCTCTGTCTGGTGCAGCGCCTGTTCCTCACGCTGCTATGCGTTTGCAGCGGTGTAGCGGCGGTGCACGGCCCCATGCGTGTCGGTTTGTGGTTCTACTGGCTGTTGACGCTGGGCGCGAGCCTTGGCGGCACTACGGCTGCCTGGCGGCAGGTGCTGATCCAGAGTGACCCGCTGCTGCATCTGCTCAACTGCTCGCCGGCTCCCGAGACCCTGTTCAGTGGTCTGCCCTGGATCTGTGCCTTGCAAAAAATGTTTAGCGGCGGCGCCGATTGTGCGGAAATTTCCTGGACCCTGTTCGATCTGAGCATCCCGGAGTGGAGCCTGTTGTTCTTTGTCGCCGTCTCGATTCTCGCGGTGTATCAAATGTTGCGGCTGGTCTGGAGTGCTCTGCAACGCCCGCTCAGCGGCGAAGCGTCGCACCCGGTGCTGCTGCGGGATTAAACACTTGTATGAACATTATCTCCTGCGTACCTTGAAGCCATAGGCGTGCGGGCATAATCTGGCCCGCATGTGTCATTGGATTTATGTTGCTCGATGACGCTCTGCCCGGCCGACCCCCAAGGCAAAATCAAAAGAGGGGCGCGGGTGTAGAGCAGCATGACCCACAAGGGAAGAGAGATCGCCATGCTCGAAAGTTGTCAGAATGCTCAGGAACGTTGGGGTGGAGTTCATCTGCTGATCGACCGCTGGCTCCAGGAGCGCAAGGAGCTGATCGACGCCTACGATAACCTCGGTGCACAGCCTGAGTCGCTGGCCGAGAGCCGCAAGCCATTGCAGGAATTCTGCGGCGTGCTGGTCGATTACGTCTCGGCCGGGCACTTCGAAATCTACGAACAGCTGACTGGCGAAGCCAAGGCGTTCAACGACAAGCGTGGTCTGGAACTCGCCGAGACGATCTATCCGCGCATCGATGTCATCACCGAGAAGCTGCTCGCCTTCAACGATCTGTGCGATGAAGGCAAGTGCGTAGCCGAGAAGTTCAAGGAACTCGGTGGCTTGCTGCACGAGCGCTTCGAACTCGAAGACTGCCTGATTGAAGTGCTGCACACAGCACACAAGGAAGAGGATCCGGTTCAGGCCTGATCCGAACCCTGATCAAAAAAACGGTGCGCCCCAAGCGCACCGTTTTTTATTGCCTGCTCAACTGCTCGCGCCGCGCAAATCCACTTCGAACACCAGCGGTGTGAACGGTGCGATCAGGTCGCCGGCACCGTCGGCGCCATAGGCCTGATCCGATGGAATCACCAGACGCCATTTCGCGCCCACCGGCATGTTCTGCAACGCGGTGCGCCAACCGGCAATCACACTGTCGAGATTGAACCATTGCGGCTGAGTGTTCTGATCGAACACGGTGCCGTCGGGTAGTCGACCGATATACAACACCTGCACTTTCCCATCGGGACCGGCCTGGGTGCCAGTGCCCGGTGTCAGTTCGGTCAGCAGGATGCCATCGGCCAATTCCTTCACGCCTGGTTTGGCTTTTTCTGCGGTGAGAAAACGCTGCTCGTTTTCCATCGCCGCGTCGCTCGAAGGCTGTGCCGAGTGTTCGGCATTCTGCGCTTCATGGTCGGCCAGAATCTGTTCGATGCGGGCTTCGCTCAGCGCCAGTGGCTTGCCTTGATAGGCTTGTTGCAAACCGTCGACCAGCGCCTGAATCTGCAATTGCGGGACTTCCTGACGCAGCCGTTCACCGAGGCTGGCACCGAGGCTGTAGGCCAGATCGTGAGCTTCGTTCGCAGTGGATTTTTCGTCAGCGTAAGCGGCCGGAAAAACCATGCAGAGGGATAAAAAAAGGTAGCGCGACATGGGCACTCTCCGTCCTGAGATGCGGTGGATTATGCCAGCGCGAACGTCTGCAACGGTGAACTGCTTTTGACTTCGCGCAGAACATTTTCGATTCGGTGCAACGCAACGCAATCGATACTGTCAAGATGCCCTAGCGGCGGTAACTGCAGAGGTCTAGTATGAGCCGCACTCACGTCAGCCAGGAGGTAAACCATGTCGGCCACCAAGAAGCCTGTAAACACTCCGTTGCACTTACTCCAACAACTCTCGGGCAGCTTGCTCGAGCATCTGGAAAACGCTTGCTCCCAAGCCTTGGCTGATGCTGAAAAACTGCTCGCCAAACTGGAAAAGCAACGCGGCAAGGCGCAGGAAAAACTGCACAAATCCCGCACCAAATTGCAGGACGCAGCCACTGCCGGTAAAGCCAAGGCGCAGAACAAAGCCAAGGCCGCAGTGAAAGAACTGGAAGACCTGCTCGATGCGTTGAAGGATCGTCAGTCCGATACTCGCAGCTACATTCTGCAACTCAAGCGCGACGCCGAGGAAAGCCTGAAACTGGCCCAAGGTGTAGGTCGCGTTCAAGAAGCCGTAGGCAAAGTGTTGTCCTCGCGCGCAGCCAAACCGGCAGCGGCCCCAGCCAAGAAAGCAGCCGCCAAACCGGCCGCAGCCAAGGCCCCTGCGAAAACCGCAGCGGCTAAGCCAGCTGCAAAAACTGCCGCCAGACCTGCGGCCAAAGCACCGGTCAAAGCAGCGGCCAAACCGGCCGCTAAAACCACTGCAAAACCTGCGGCGAAAAAACCGGCTGCGGCGAGCGCTGCAAAACCAGCGGCTAAAACCACCGCTGCCAAACCCGCTGCCGCCAAGCCAGCTGCACGTACTGCCGCTGCCAAGCCGGCTGCAAAACCAGCCGCTGCCAAAGCTGCTCCGGCGAAAACCGCAGCCACTAAACCGGCCGCTAAAACTGCTGCCAAAGCTGTAGCGAAACCAGCAGCAAAACCTGCTGCAAAAACCGCTGCTGCCAAACCAGCTGCCAAGGCTGCGGCAAAACCTGCTGCAAAACCAGCAGTGAAAGCCGTGGCCAAGCCAGCCGCGAAACCGGCTGCCGCTGCTAAACCTGCGACCACTGCTACCAAGCCTGCTGCTGGCAAACCGGCCGCCAAGCCTGCCGCAAAACCAGCCGTGAAAAAGCCAGCCGCTGCCAAACCAGCTGCCAAACCAGCTGCCAAACCAGCTGCCGCCAAGCCGGCTACCACTCCAGCTGCCAAGCCTGCCGCGCCAGCCACTCCGGCCACGCCAGCCGCCGCTGCCCCCACCGCTACCACCTCGACCCCTTCGACTGCGCCATCGCCAGCCGCTGCGTCGAGCGTCAGCAGCAACCCGACCAGCGCTTCCTAAGCGCTGGTTGCCGCGACGCGCAGCACTTGCAGCGCGTCGCGGTTCAGGCTGGCCGCCGTGCCGGCCAATCCCTCAAGCCAAGTGATTGAACCTGCGTCGTTTCGCGCCCACTCCTGTGCCACACCTTCAAGTCGTGACAGCAGCGCCCGCTCAGCCTCAAGCTCGAGTGCTTTGATCTGCTCGCGCATGCCTTGCAATACCGCATCATCAATCGCCCGTGTTTTCCATTGCATACGCAGTGTTCGCAGCGGCTGTACCACCTCGATATCCCACGGTTCGGTCAGCGCCTGAAGCTGGCGAACGCGTTGTTCATCGCACGTCACCCCGCGTTTCTCCAGCCATAAACCGCACAACAGCAGGCACACATTGGCCCCCGCCGTTTGCAACTGCAGGCAGGCATTTTCCACGCCTGGTCGGGCGTAGGTGGCAAGGGAAAAGCTCCACAGGTCAGAGGACATCGTGCTACTCGCGCCAGTTGTGAGCGAAGCTGGTAGACTCCGCCGCCATTATGATCCGACTTCAGAACCTGACTTTACAGCGTGGCCCGCAACGTCTGCTAGAAGACGCCGAGCTGACCCTGCACGCCGGCCACAAAGCCGGCCTCATCGGTGCCAACGGCGCCGGCAAATCGAGCCTGTTCGCCCTGATTCGAGGTGAGCTGCACCCCGACTCGGGTGATTGCTTCCTGCCGGCGGACTGGCGCATCGCCCACATGCGCCAGGAAATCGAGACGCTCGAGCGCCTTGCCGTCGACTATGTGCTCGATGGCGACCTGCGTCTACGCGAGGTGCAACGTGACCTCGCCGCCGCCGAAGCGGCGCACGACGGTGCCGCTCAGGCCCGTCTGCATTCCGAACTCGACAGCGCCGACGGTTATACCGCCGATGCGCGGGCGCGCAAATTGCTCGCCGGTCTCGGCTTCACCAACGAGCAGATGGATCGCCAGGTAGGAGATTTCTCTGGTGGCTGGCGGATGCGTCTGAATCTGGCGCAGGCATTGATGTGCCCGTCGGACTTGTTGCTGCTCGATGAGCCGACCAACCACTTGGATCTCGACGCAATCATCTGGCTCGAAGAGTGGCTGAAAAGCTACCCGGGCACCTTGCTGCTGATTTCCCACGACCGCGATTTCCTCGATGAAGTCGTCGATCACGTCGCCCATGTCGATCAGCGTAGAATCACTCTGTATCGTGGCGGCTACACCGCGTTCGAACGCGCCCGTGCCGAGCGTCTGGCCCAGCAGCAACAGGCCTACGAGAAGCAGCAGGCGCAACGTGCGCACATGGAAAGCTACATCGCCCGTTTCAAGGCCCAGGCCACCAAGGCGCGTCAGGCGCAGAGCCGGATCAAGGCACTGGAGCGGATGGAAGAGCTGTCGGCCGCCCACGTCGATTCGCCTTTCGACTTCGTCTTCCGCGAGTCGAGCAAGATCTCCAGTCCGCTGATCGACCTGTCCGATGCGCGTCTGGGTTATGGCGACAAAACCATCCTGGAGAAGGTCAAGTTGCAGCTGACCCCGGGGGCGCGGATCGGCCTGCTTGGCCCGAACGGCGCGGGTAAGTCGACGCTGATCAAGAACCTCGCCGGCGAGCTGTCACCCCTCGGTGGGCGCCTGACCCGTGGCGAGAACACCGTGGTCGGCTACTTCGCCCAGCATCAACTTGATTCGCTGGACGCCAAGGCCAGCCCGTTGCTGCACTTGCAGCGTCTGGCGCCGACCGAGCGTGAGCAGACCCTGCGCGATTTTCTCGGCGGTTTCGACTTCCGTGGTGCGCGCATCGACGAGCCAGTGCTGAATTTCTCCGGTGGCGAAAAAGCGCGTCTGGCCCTGGCGTTGATCGCCTGGGAACGACCGAACCTGCTGCTGCTCGACGAGCCGACCAACCACCTCGATCTGGAAATGCGCCTGGCGCTGACCATGGCGCTGCAGGAATTCAGCGGCGCGGTACTGGTGGTGTCTCACGATCGGCATTTGCTCAAGAGCACCACCGATAACTTCTACCTGGTCGCTGACGGCAAGGTCGAAGAGTTCGATGGCGACCTCGAAGACTACGCACGCTGGCTGGTGGAATACCGCCAGCGCAACGCGCCGGTCAGCAACACCCCGGTGAACCCGGACAAGACCGACAAGAAGGCTCAGCGTCAGGCCGCTGCTGCGTTGCGCCAGCAACTGGCGCCACACAAGCGCGAAGCCGACAAGCTTGAAGCCGAACTTGGCAAGCTTCACGAGAAGCTTGCCAAGGTCGATGCCAGTCTCGGCGACAGCGATATCTACGAGCCGGCACGCAAGAACGAATTGCGCGATCTGCTCGCCGAGCAGGCCAGGCTGAAGGTTCGCGAAGGCGAGCTGGAAGAGGCGTGGATGGAAGCCCTCGAGGTGCTGGAAAGCATGCAGGCGGAGCTGGAGGCGCTGTCCTGATGGAAGCGTTCAAGCTGCCGCTGCCGGCGGTGTGGGTCGAGCCGATCTGGTTTACGGTGCAGATTCTGCTGATCCTGCTGGCCGGTTACCTCACTCAACGCTTCGTCGCCAAAGGCCTGACCCGGCTGGGCGAGCGCTATCCGTTCCCGCCGCAGTTGCTGATGCCGCTGCGTGGCGTGTTGCGCTGGCTGATCATGGGCAGCGCGCTGATCTTCGTATTGGAACGCCTCGGTGTCTCGGCCACGGTGTTGTGGACGGCGCTGTCGGGTTTCGTCGCGGTGGCAGCGGTCGCGTTCTTTGCGATGTGGAGTGTGTTGTCGAATTTGCTCTGCGCGATTCTGATCTTCACGGTCGGACCGTTTCGGCTGGGTGATATCGTCGAGCTGGTGGACACCACGGACAAGCCTGGCGTGAAGGGGCGGGTGGTGGCGATCAATCTGCTTTACACCACGTTGATCGAGGCGGAGGAGCTGGGGACTGGCAGCGCGATGGTGCAGGTGCCCAATAGTCTGTTCTTCCAGCGATCGGTGCGACGTTGGCGCGGGACGGAGGTGTTTCCGTCGAGTGGTTTCGAAAAGTGATTTCTGCGGCGTCTGATCTGGCGCCTTCGCGAGCAGGCTCGCTCCCACAGTAGACCGCGATCAAATGTGGGAGCGAGCTTGCTCGCGAAGGGGCCCTCAGCAGCACCTGCAACATTCAGCAAAAATTGGTAGTCATCCATTCAAACCCGGATTAGCTTAGGCATTTGTCACGAGCATGAGTCGAGGTGTGCGATGGAGCTTCAAACATGGCTGGCATTTTTTGCCGCCTGCTGGGTGATCAGCCTGTCCCCGGGCGCCGGCGCCATCGCGTCGATGTCCAGCGGTCTGCAATACGGTTTCTGGCGCGGTTACTGGAACGCCCTCGGCCTGCAGATCGGCCTGGCGGTGCAGATTGCGATTGTCGGCGCCGGTGTTGGCGCGATCCTGACCGCCTCGGCCACGGCGTTCCACGCGATCAAATGGTTTGGTGTGGCTTACCTCGTGTATCTGGCCATCAAGCAATGGCGTGCGCTGCCCATGGACATGAGCGATGACGCCGCGGTACGCCCGATCGGCAAGCCGTTGGCGCTGGTGTTCCGTGGCTTTCTTGTGAACATCAGCAACCCCAAGGCTCTGGTGTTCATGCTGGC
This sequence comes from Pseudomonas viridiflava, assembly GCF_900582195.1. Taxonomy (GTDB): domain Bacteria; phylum Pseudomonadota; class Gammaproteobacteria; order Pseudomonadales; family Pseudomonadaceae; genus Aquipseudomonas. The sequence continues at coordinate 389,897 of NZ_UTHA01000001.1, read as the reverse complement.
GGTGCTGCCGCAGTTCATCAATCCGCATGCGCCGCTGTTGATTCAGTACGTGGTGATCGGCGTGACCATGGTTTGTGTCGACCTGATCGTCATGGCGGGCTACACCGGTCTGGCGTCGAAGGTGTTGCGTCTGTTGCGCACCCCGCAGCAGCAGAAGCGCATGAACCGCACGTTTGCCGGGCTATTCATCGGTGCGGCGGCGTTTATGGCAACGTTGCGTAAAGCAGCGGCGTAAACATCGCGGGCACAAAAAAGGCGACCTTTGCAGGTCGCCTTTTTTGTGGCTGGAACGCGGAGCGTTCCGGAGCCAGTCATCAGCGCAAGATCACCGGCGCAGTATCACGCGGCAGGTTGTTGCGCTGCGGTGCTTCGCGCGGCTGCTCGTAACCGCCACCACCGAGCTGCATGCTCAGTTGCCCGGCCACGTCTTCGCCCAAGGCCTTCGACACGTCACGCACCACCCGAGGGCGGTTCAGCGAGATCTTGATGTCGCGGTGGTTCACCAGTTTGGTGTCCTGCGCTTCACCCATCGCCGTGAAGGCCGAGGTGATCTCGAAGGTCTTGGTGTTGATCAGGCTGAAGTCCGCCACCAGCGTCAGGCCCAGTACCGCCGAATAGCTGTCGGTGTTCGCCAGCTCGTTGATGTCCTGAGTGAAGTCGATGTCCGACACCGTACCAAACAGCACATAGTCGGCACCTTTGAAGTTGCCGGCCTTGATGCGCTTGATCACGTCGTAGACGTCACCCTTGGACGACGCGGTGTACGGCGTGCCCTGCACCAGCTGGAACATGCCGGTACGCAGGATTTCACCCTTGATGTCGCCGGTGAATTTGCGCAACTCGCCCTGCTCGATGTAGCTGGTGCTCGCTTCGATCTCGTTGTAGCTCGAAGAGCCGCTGGAGCTGTAGTAACCCTCGCGATGATTGCTCTGGGCGGAAACGATGTGGATGTATTGCTCCACACGTTCCTGATAGGCCAGATCCGTCACCGCGACTTTCGGGGCCGCTTGCGCGCTGAACGCGCAAGCCAGGGCCATCATGCCAATCCATGCGCGCATTGATTAACGCTCCGTGGTTTTGCGGATCTCTTTTTCGTCCATCCACTCGGCCAGACCGCTTTCAACGTCGATCAGTTGCAGGCTGAATTTATAGAAGACGTCCTTGTAGTCGCTGCTGCGCTTGACGATCGAGCTGATCGAACCTTCGATGCGGTACTTGGCGGCAACCATGTTGCCCGTCTTGGCCACGGTGCTTTTCTTGTACAGGCCGCTCTGGTTTTGCAGCTTGAGCTGGTCAACCTGGCTTTGCATCGCGTTGTTGTCGCTGGCGAAACGGGCAACGCCGGTCTTCATCAGCTGAGTCTTGATGCTGGTGGTGATTTCGCGGGTGTCGATGTACTCGCTGGTCTTGTTTTTCACGTCGTAGACCTGAACCACCGGACGGCCCTGCAGAATGCCGGACTGGGCCAGCGAGCGGGTCATCGACTCGGCGATCATTTGCAGGTCTGTCGAACCGAATTCGTTGGTCACGGTTTCAACCGCTTTGGTGTCGCCGTAGCTGATGTTCTTGCTGCCCAGGGTCGGCGAAGTATTGGCGCAACCGGAGGCCAGCAGGGCGATGACGGCGATGCAGGAAAAGCGTGCAAACATGGGGATGCTCTCTAAAACAGGAATAGGGTGGCGGGCTTACGGCGTCTTGATTTCCAGACGGAAGTCCACGGCTTTCGGGGTCGGGGCGATGCCTTGAATGAAGCTGGTCTGGGCGCCGTACATCATTTGGCTTTTCCACACTTCTTCTTCGGCAATCGGGAAGCCTTCCGCACCGAGCCAGGCGAAGCGGTAGTAGAAAATCTTGTTGCTGTTGAGGGTGTTGCTCAACTGCACATTGACGGTCATGAAGCCGTTTTCGCGAGCGACGCGCATGGCGCCGACGACGATGTGTTTTTGCGGGCCCATGGCCACGACTTTGCTCGCGGCGCTGCCCGGCTCTGGTGGCGGCGGGGTGGCGCAGCCGCTCGCCAGCAAGGCGAGGGCGGCGACGGCGATGAGTTTGAAGCGCATGCAAAGACTCCGTTCTTAAGGTTGTTTGAGGCTGGCGACGTTGGTCGCGCCGGCGTTCGGGATGACGTGGGCGGCGATGCCACCGGCGAAGACCTGGTTGCCCACGGCGCGCAAAGTGATCACTTGATAACGCTGATCGACAGTCACCTTGACCACCGAACCGCCCACGGCGCTCGGCAGGGTCACCTGGTGCTCACCCTTTTTCAGACGCAGACGCACCACTTGGGTGTTGTCCGGCAGGGTGCGCCACGTACGGGTATCGGCACCTTCGAGCACAGCTGAAGAGATACCGACGGCGAGCCCCGCCAGCGGGTTGGTTTCGTTGATTTGCTTTTGCGCTACGCCCTTGGTGATCGCCCGCACGGTGGTGCGCAGAATGATCCCCGGCATGTCGTCACGCAGGGCGCGGCGGGACATGGCGGTGGTGCTGTTGAGTGCGGTCAGATCGACCTGCTGACCGTCGACGCCGATTTGCGCGAAAGTCGCCGTGGAGGTGTCAGGCTTGATGATCGGGAAGGACAGCGGCGTGATCACCACGTTGTTGGAGATCGGCAATGGCAGCGGAACGCGGATCGAGTCGCGCGACGGGGCCAGACCGCTCTGGACGACGATGAGGATATCGCTGTCGTCGGATTTGCCAGGCTTGTCGAGGTTGACCAGTGCCTGTTCCAGCAGCGGTGTGTTCGGCCGCAGTTCGGCAGCCTTGCGGTAGCCCGGTGCAGCCAGGCCTTTTTCGCCCAGGGCTTCGTAGACGAACCCGGACAGGTAATGGCTGAAAGCACTCTGGTAGCTGTTCTTCAGACCGACCACTTCCGGTGCGTCGAGGCTGGCGACCGGATAACCCTGCAAGTCTTTGTACTGCGTCTTGATGCCTTCTTTCTCGGCCTCTTCTTCGCTCTTGAGGTATTCCTTGTCACGTAGCTCGGCGATCACTGCTTCGCGCTCGTGAGTCTTCTTGATCGCGGTACGCGCGCCGTCGAAGTCATTGACCGCCAGCAGGTTCAGGGCCATCTGGGTGGTCAGCATGACTTTTTCGTAGTCGTAGCCTTCGTAGCGACGCACTTTGTCGTTGACCAGGAAACTACCGAACTGAGCCAGGTACTTGTCGGTGTCGAGCTTGACCGAGTCTTCCCACTTGCCCACCACCTGGTCGGCACTGGTCCAGGCATTCTGGCTGCCGGACAGGTCGCCCTTGGCGCGCAGCAATTCACCTTTCTCGAAGTAATAGAGCAGGTCTTTGTCAGGGCCGGTGTTGTTCTTTTCCAGCAGGGTCAGCGCGGCGTCGACGTTGCCGGAGGCCAGTTGCTGATTGGTCTGGGCCAGTTCGGAGTCGTAGTTGCGAAACGCCGAACAGCCGGAGAGCAGAGTGACGGCGCTGAGCGCGATCAAGGTGGGAGCGCGGAAAACCATGGGGTACTTCTTCCCTGAGTAGCTGATTTAACTGCAGCCGCGTGTGCTGGTCGGGCTGGTGTGACCCATCGACAGGGCGTTGGCCTCCTGCCAATTCCTCGTTACCGGAGGAGCTTTTGTGCCGGCTCGCATGGCGAGGGCGCGGCATTATAGGCGTGACGTAGTGGCTATGTAATTGCTTTTTGATTGCACTGGTTTAGTAGCGTGCCATTACCTGGCAGGCGTCGGCGTTTTTTCCGGTAACGGAGTGTCCCGCGGCACGAAAGCCGAACCCACCGTATACGTCTGATCCCGGAACACTCGCAGGTGCAGAATCTGGTGGTCTTGGTCGACGCGTAATTGAAACGGGTAGTCAGTCGGTGGGATTGGCAATCGAAACGTATGCAAACCTTTTTTCAGGCGCAGGCGGGTGATCAGTGTTTTGTCCGGCAGCGCCCGCCAGGTTCGCGTGTCAGCTTCTTCAAACGGATCATGCTGGGTGACTGTCAGCGAAGCCTTGGCCGGATTGCGCTCGTTCTCCTGCGCCTGACTGATGGCAGCCATGTTGGCGCGGAACATTGCCCGCGAAATGATTGCCGGCATGTCATCGCGTAGTGTGCGGATGGACATGTCGGTGACGCTGTTGATCACGGTCAGCGGCTGTTTTCGACCATCCACCGTGACATGACTGAAGCCGGGGGTCACGGTGTCAGGCACCATGACGGGAAAAGAAATCGGCGCGACGATGACCAGATTTTCGTTCAGGCGCACAGGGATCGGTACTTGCACCGAACTGCGGGCAGGTGCCAGGCCACTCTGAATAATGATCAACACATCGCTTTCATCGGTTTTCGCGATGGGCTTGTCGAGATTGCGCAAGGCTTTTTGCAGAAAAGGCAGGTCCGGGCGCAATTCGATCGCTTGGCGATAGCCGGGCGCCGCGAGGTCTCGCTCGCCCAAGGCCTCGTAAGTGAAGCCAGCCAGATAATGGCTGAAAGCACTCTGGTAGCCGTTCTTCAGCTCTACCACAGCCGGCGCGTCAAGAATGGCCACGGGGTAGCCTTGCAGATCCTTGTAACGCAAGACGATGCCTTGGGTCTTGGCTTGTTCTTCGGCTTCTTCGTATTGTTTTTCGCGCTGCCGGGCGATCAGTGCTTCGCGTTCGTGGGTTTTCTTGATGTCGGCGCGGGCCCCGTCGAAATCGTTAATGGACAACTGATTGAGGGCCATCTGCGTGGTCAGCATGACCTTTTCGTAATCGTAGCCTTCGTAGCGCCGCAACTTGTCGTTGACCAGCATGGTGCCCATTTCATCGCCGAACCGTGCCAGCAACTTCATGGCACCTGATGGGGTGACTTCTTCACGCTGGAAGATCATCCGGTCAGCACTGCGCCAGGCTTGCTGACTTTCGGGCAGGGCACTGCCCGCGCTGAGGATGGCGCCTGTTTCCAGGTAATACAGCAGATCCTTGTCTTCCCACGGGTTGTGCATCTCGACCAGTGCCAGTGCACCGGTGAGGTTGCCCTTGGTCATCTCGTCGGTGGTTTGCTGCATTTCCTGATCGTAATCGCGGTAAGCCGCGCAACCGTTCAATAAAGGAGCAGTGGCGAGCAGGACGAGTAACGGGATGATCCGCATGAACGGTTGTGCTCCTTGGGCCGGAATGTTGAATGCGCGCGCAGTATAGTGGCGGATGCTGGCCAGTTGCTGCGATTCAGGTTGGGGCCGATGTGCGCTGATCAAGGACCCTGTCACTGCGGCAATCCTCGGCGTTTTTGCAGTGTTCGTCTGCCGGGCATATCCGCCCAATACAGGCGAAATACCGACAAAGCTTGAGAGAAAAGTCCGCGAAGTGAACAATATGTAACTTCGCATTTCCATTTGAGAATCACTCATGACTGCCTCGTCCCGTTTCCTGGCCTGGCTGGTGTTCCCGTTATGTGCCTTGAGCAGCTTCAATCTGCTGGCCGATACCGTGGAAGGCGCACCGCAAGCGCTGCACCTGCTCGATTACATCAGTGCGGATTACCCACCGACGGTCGCGGCGGGCAAGGTTGTCGATGACGCCGAATACCGCGAGCAGCTGGAGTTCACTCAAGCGCTGCAAGGCTTGATCGCCGGCATGCCGGCCAAGGCGGAAAAGGCTGCGCTGGAGCAAGGTGTCAGTGCTTTGAAGGCGGCGATCGCCGCGAAGCAGGATGGCGCCGAAGTGGCCCGGCAGGCGCGGCAACTGGGCGCGCAGCTGGCCGTGGCGTATGAAGTCAGCCAAGCGCCGATCATCACCCCCGATCCGACCCGAGGCGCGCCGCTCTATGCGCAGAATTGTTCGGTGTGCCACGGCGCCAGCGGCGCCGGTGACGGCCCGGCGGGGCTCGGCATGACCCCGGCACCGGCGAATCTGCGTGATGCAGCGCGGATGGATCAGCTGAGTCTGTATGCGATCTACAACACCCTCGGCCAAGGCGTCGAAGGCACCGATATGCCGGCATTTGCCGATCAGCTCGATGATCGGCAGCGCTGGGATCTGGCGACTTATATCGCCGGCTTCAGCGCCGATGCCACGGCCGCCAAGTCCGAGAAGACCTACAACATCGCCGATCTGGCGCGCCAGACCCCGGCCGAAGTGCAAGCCGCCGAAGGCCCGCAAGCCACAGCGACGTTTCGTGCGCAGCGCGCGCAGCCGCCACAGGTCAAGCGTGGTCCGGCGCAGTTGCTCGACTACACCGCGGCAACGCTGGACAAGAGCCTGGCCGCGTATCGCGCCGGAGAGCACGATCAGGCTTACGACTTGTCGGTAGCGGCCTATCTGGAAGGCTTCGAGCTGGTCGAGAGTTCGCTGGATAACGTCGACGCCAATGTGCGCAAGGACACTGAAAAATCCTTGATGGCCTATCGGCAGTCGTTGCAGGACGGCTTGCCGGTCGAGCAGGCCGAGCAGCGTCTGGACGCGGCCAAGTCTAAGTTGAAAGAGTCTGCCGGCCTGTTGGGCAGCGACGGCCTGAGCTGGTCGCTGAGCTACATTTCCGGCCTGCTGATTCTGTTGCGCGAAGGTCTGGAAGCAATTCTGGTGCTGGCGGCGATCCTCGCTTTCCTGCGCAATACCGGCCAGCAATCGGCGGTGCGCAGCGTCAACGTCGGTTGGGGCCTGGCGCTGCTGGCCGGCCTCGGCACTTGGGCGCTGGCGGCGTATGTGATCGACGTCAGCGGTTCGCAGCGTGAACTGCTGGAAGGCGCGACGGCGCTGTTCGCCAGTGTCATGGTCCTGTGGCTCGGCGTGTGGATGCACGATCGCCGACATGCCGCGGCCTGGCAGGATTACATCAAGAGCAGTCTGGTCGGTGGTGGCGGGCGTTTTGGCTTCGCGATTCTGGCGTTCTTCTCGGTGTATCGCGAGTTGTTCGAAGTGATCCTGTTCTACGAAACCCTGTGGCTGCAGGCCGGCCCGGCCGGGCATGACGCAGTGCTCGCCGGTGGCGCGACGGCGCTGGTGCTGCTGGTCGGTCTGGCGTGGGTGATTCTGCGCGGTTCGGCGAAGCTGCCGCTAACGCTGTTCTTCAGCATCAACGCGGCGCTGCTCTGTGCGCTTTCGGTGGTGTTTGCCGGGCATGGCGTCAAGGCCTTGCAGGAAGCCGGGATCTTCGGCACGCGGCCGGTGGCGTTCTTTGAGTTCGACTGGCTGGGGATTCATGCCGACGCCTATTCGCTGACAGCGCAGGCCGTGGCGATTCTGGCGATTGTGGTGTTGTATGGGCGTAGTTGGGTGGCGGAGAAGCGGCGGGTAGTCGCTTAACCGCATTCGTTGCGCTCACATTCGCGAGCAGGCTCGCTCCCACAGCGACGGTGTGTATCCTGTGGGGCGTGAGCTTGCTCGCGAATTGTTTTTGGAGTTTGGAAAAATGCGTGTATGGATCGATGCCGATGCCTGCCCACGGGCGGCGAAGGATCTGGTGGTGAAGTTCGCTCTCAAGCGTCAGTTCGAAGTGGTGCTGGTCGCCGGGCAGCCGCAAACCAAACCGGGATTGGCCATCGTCAAGCTGATTGTGGTGCCGAGCGGCCCGGATGCGGCGGATGATTATCTGGTCGAGCACGCAGTGCCGGGTGAACTGGTGATTTGCAGCGATATCCCGCTGGCCGACCGGCTGGTGAAGAAGGGCGTCGCGGCGCTGGATCCGCGCGGCAAGGAGTTCGATGCGCAGAACATGGGCGAGCGCTTGGCCGTGCGCAACCTGTTCACCGATCTGCGCGAACAAGGCCAGATGAGCGGCGGACCCGCGCCGTTCGGCGATCGCGAGAAGCAGGCGTTTGCCAATGCGCTGGACCGGATCCTGACCCGACTATCGCGCCAGTCTTGAGCGGTACACAAAACCTGTGGGAGCGAGCTTGCTCGCGAAGGCGCCGGGTCAGGCAACGCTATGTTGAATGACACACCGCTTTCGCGAGCAAGCTCGCTCCCACATTGGGATTTGTGTACTGCGGGGAATCAGGCGTCGTTTTCGTGGGTCAGTTCGAGCACGCGATCGACCAGCTTGTTGATTCCGGATGCCGCCTCACTGATGTTCTGCGCCAGCATGTAAGCCGGGGTCGTCACCAGTTTGCGCGCCTTGTCTTCGATGATTTCGGTCACCGCACAGTCTTCGTGGGTGGCGCCCATCTTGTTCATTGCCGTGGCGGTGTCGGCGTCGTTGCCAATAGTGCACGTCACGCCCGGACCGTAGATCTTCGCCGCCAGTGCCGGGGAAATGCACATCAGCCCGACGGGCTTACCTGCTTCTGCGAACGCCTCGGCCAAGGCCAGCACCTCAGGCTGCACGCTGCAGCCAGCACCTTCAACGGCAAAGTTCGAAAGGTTCTTCGCCGCACCAAACCCACCCGGCACGATCAGCGCATCGAAGTCGTCGACGTCGGCCTCGCGGATGTCCTTGATGTTGCCGCGGGCAATCCGCGCCGACTCCACCAGGACGTTGCGCGACTCGGGCATTTCTTCGCCGGTCAGGTGGTTGATCACGTGCAATTGCGCGATGTTCGGGGCGAAGCATTGCACCTGCGCGCCGCGTTGGTCGAGGCGCAGCAGGGTGATGACGCTTTCATGGATCTCGGCGCCGTCGTACACGCCACTGCCGGACAGGATCACTGCAACTTTTTTGCTCATGGGTTTCTCTCCAGATTCATGGCGGTAAATGTCCACTAAATTGTCGCGCGTTGCCATAGGCTCAAGTGGTGGCGGCACCTGCATGGAACGCTTTCTACATGGATCGCAACAACGGCGGGGTGTTCATTATTTGCAGTTGCCTGCTGCGTAACGAGCGGGAGATTTTTGGCGTGAGAACGCCGCTGGCGAACGGGAGTCCGCTAGCGCAGAGGGGGCAAATGACTGAAAGAGGCGGCCAGCCCACGCTGTGCGCAGGGCCGTACGCCAGTCGCCAGCGAGTTACTCGGCTGGCGTCTTCGGTTCGGCAGGTTTGGCCACTTCGGTCTGATTCAGCAGTGCAGCTTTCGCGGCTTGCTCGTCGGCGTAGACTTGTTTGGCCAGCCGCGCATTCTTGAAGCGACGACGCAGCCACAGGCCAACGCCAAGAATCAGCAGCGCACCGAGTACCCACAACTCGTACTTTTTGATGCTGCCGAGCATGCCTTCCAGCACCGCGCCGAAGTGGTAAGCCGCAGCGGCCAGCGCCGTGGCCCAGATCGCCGCACCGATGCCGTTGAGCAACAGATAACGTCCCGGCGGATAGCCCGACAGGCCGATCGCCACCGGCATCACCGTGCGCAGACCGTAAACGAAACGGAAACTCAGCACCCAGATGTCCGGATGCTTGCGAATGTGCTCCAGCGCGCGGTCGCCCATCATCTGCCAGCGAGGTTTGCGCGCGAGCAATTTGCGTCCGTGCTTGCGGCCGAGGAAGTACCACAGCTGATCGCCGGCATAGCTGCCGCAGAACGCCACGACCACCACCAGGTTGATGTCCATGTATCCACGAAACGCGAGGAAGCCCGCGAGCACCAGAATGGTTTCGCCTTCGAAGAACGTGCCGAGGAACAAGGCAAAGTAGCCAAAGTCATGCAGAAATTGTTGGAGCATTGTCTGGGTGCTGGCGAAATGAACGCGCAGCCTAACCCTTCGGACACATTCATGAAAGTGTCCAAATGTGTCTCGACGTGAACAATTCCTACACTGAGAATGGAATGCGGCTACCTGTCACAGGTCTCACACAACTGTCATCTGTTCGTCATAATGGCCGTCTATAACTGTCACGCTCGCCCGTTTGCGCGGGCTCAGGAGTCCGCCGTGAGCTTTACCCCTGCCAATCGTCTGTTTCCTGCCACTCGCCTGCGGCGCAACCGTCGTGACGATTTTTCGCGTCGGTTGGTGCGGGAAAATGTGCTGACGGTCGATGATCTTATTCTGCCGGTGTTCGTGCTCGACGGTGAAAACCGCCGCGAAGCCGTGGCCTCGATGCCCGGGGTAGAGCGGCTGACGATCGATTTACTGCTCGAAGAAGCGGCCCGATGGGTCGAACTGGGTATTCCGGCGCTGGCGCTGTTCCCGGTCACTCCCCCGGAATTGAAATCCCTCGACGCCGCCGAAGCCTGGAACCCTGAAGGTATCGCCCAGCGTGCCACCCGCGCCCTGCGTGAGCGTTTCCCGGAGTTGGGGGTGATCACCGACGTTGCGCTCGATCCGTTCACTACCCACGGCCAGGACGGCATTCTCGACGAAGAAGGCTACGTACAGAACGATATAACTGTCGACGCACTGGTGCGCCAGGCGTTGTCCCACGCCGAAGCCGGTGCGCAGGTGGTGGCGCCGTCGGACATGATGGACGGTCGCATTCAGGCGATCCGCGAAGCGCTGGAAGTCGCCGGCCACGTCAACGTGCGGATCATGGCTTATTCCGCCAAGTACGCCAGCGCCTATTACGGCCCGTTCCGCGATGCGGTCGGCTCGGCGTCGAACCTCGGCAAGGCCAACAAGGCCTCGTATCAGATGGACCCGGCCAACAGCGACGAAGCGCTGCACGAAGTCGGTGCTGACTTGTCTGAAGGCGCGGACATGGTCATGGTCAAACCGGGCATGCCCTATCTGGACATTCTTTTCCGGGTAAAAGATGCCTTCAAAGTGCCGACCTTCGTCTATCAGGTCAGCGGCGAATACGCCATGCACATGGCGGCGATCCAGAATGGCTGGTTGAGCGAGGCGGTGATTCTTGAATCCCTGACCGCCTTTAAACGTGCCGGCGCTGATGGCATCCTGACTTACTTTGCTGTCCGCGCCGCTCAATTGTTACGAGAGCAGAAATAGCCCTCCCAGGAACATTCAATGAATACCGAAGGACTCACGGAAGTTGCAGTAAAAGAAGCTCAACCGGTGGTCGAGCAAATCACCGAGACCCCGCCGGAACTGGAGCCTGCGCCTCCCGCGCCGGTGGCCGAACCTGCGGCGGCGGTGCCGGCGATTGCCATTCCGGGCCTGGATGACAGCAGCCTGTATATCCACCGCGAGCTCTCGCAACTGCAATTCAACATCCGCGTGCTGGAACAGGCGCTGGACGAGTCCTATCCGTTGCTGGAACGCTTGAAGTTCCTGCTGATCTTTTCCAGCAACCTCGACGAATTCTTTGAAATCCGTGTCGCCGGCCTGAAAAAACAGATCACCTTCGCCCGTGAACAGGCCGGTGCTGACGGCTTGCAGCCGCATCAAGCGCTGGCGCGGATCAGCGAGTTGGTGCACGGTCACGTTGACCGTCAGTACGCGATCCTCAACGACATTCTGTTGCCGGAGCTGGAAAAGCATCAGGTGCGCTTCATCCGTCGCCGCCACTGGACGGTCAAGATCAAAACCTGGGTGCGCCGCTATTTCCGCGACGAGATCGCGCCGATCATCACCCCGATCGGCCTCGACCCGACGCACCCGTTCCCGTTGCTGGTGAACAAGAGCCTGAACTTTATCGTTGAACTGGAAGGTATCGACGCCTTTGGTCGCGACTCCGGTCTGGCGATCATCCCGGCGCCGCGTTTGCTGCCACGGATCATCAAGGTGCCGGAAGAAGTCGGCGGCCCCGGCGACAACTATGTGTTCCTGTCGTCGATGATCCACGCTCACGCCGATGACCTGTTCCAAGGCATGAAGGTAAAAGGCTGCTACCAGTTCCGTCTGACCCGAAACGCCGACCTGGCGCTCGACTCCGAAGATGTCGAAGACCTGGCCCGCGCCCTGCGTGGCGAGTTGTTCTCGCGTCGTTACGGTGATGCGGTGCGTCTGGAAGTCGCTGACACTTGCCCGAAACACCTTTCGGACTATCTGCTCAAGCAGTTCAACCTGAGCGAGAGCGAGCTGTATCAGGTCAACGGCCCGGTCAACCTGACGCGGCTGTTCAGCATCACCGGGCTCGACAGCCATCCGGAGCTGCAATACACGCCGTTCACCCCGCAGATCCCGAAACTGCTGCAGAACAGCGAAAACATTTTCAGCGTGGTCAGCAAACAGGACATTCTCTTGCTGCACCCGTTCGAGTCGTTCACTCCGGTGGTCGACCTGCTGCGTCAGGCGGCGAAAGACCCGCACGTTCTGGCCGTACGCCAGACCCTGTACCGCTCCGGTGCCAACTCCGAGATTGTCGATGCGCTGGTGGATGCCGCGCGTAACGGCAAGGAAGTCACGGCGGTCATCGAGCTGCGTGCGCGGTTCGACGAAGAATCCAACCTGCAACTGGCCAGCCGTCTGCAAGCGGCCGGTGCGGTGGTGATCTACGGCGTGGTCGGCTTCAAGACCCACGCCAAGATGATGCTGATCCTGCGTCGTGAGGCCGGCGAGATCGTGCGTTACGCGCACCTCGGCACCGGTAACTACCACGCCGGCAACGCCAAGCTGTACACCGACTACAGCCTGCTGACTTCCGACGACGCCTTGTGCGAAGACGTCGGCAAACTGTTCAGCCAGTTGATCGGCATGGGCAAAACCCTGCGCATGAAGAAGCTGCTGCATGCGCCGTTCACCCTGAAGAAGGGCATGCTCGACATGATTGCCCGCGAGACCCAGTTCGCCGTCGAAGGCAAGCCGGCGCACATCATCGCCAAGTTCAACTCGCTGACCGATCCGAAGATCATCCGCGCGCTGTACAAGGCCAGCCAGTCCGGTGTGCGCATCGATCTGGTGGTGCGCGGCATGTGCTGCCTGCGTCCGGGGATTGCCGGGGTTTCGCACAACATTCATGTGCGCTCGATCATCGGCCGCTTCCTTGAGCACACCCGAGTGTTTTACTTCCTCAATGGCGGCGACGAGCAGATGTTCCTCTCGAGCGCCGACTGGATGGAGCGCAACCTCGACAAGCGCGTTGAGACTTGCTTCCCGGTGGAAGGCAAGAAGCTGCTGACCCGGGTGAAGAAAGAGCTGGAGCTGTATTTGACTGACAACACTCATAGCTGGAGCTTGCAGTCGGATGGCCGTTACATCCGCAACACGCCGACCGGCAACCAGAACCCGAGGAGTGCGCAGGCGACCCTGTTGGAACGACTGGGTAGCCCCATCCTTCCGGTAAGCAGCTAAAAGCCCCTCACCCTAACCCTCTCCCGGAGGGAGAGGGGACTGACCGAGGTGTCTTACGCTATACGCCGACCTGAGAAATCGAGTCGAACTCAGGATTTGAAAAGCCCACAATCGGCTCCCTCTCCCTCTCCCTCTCCCTCGGGAGAGGGCTGGGGTGAGGGGAAGGCCCACCTCCAATTTCAAGCCGAACCCAATAAAAAGGCGATCCCTGCGGATCGCCTTTTTTATACCTGTCATTCACAAATTTGCTGGGTATCAGTGAACGGTAAGCACAATCCCCACCCGCGTCAGCCAATCCGCCTCAAGCCCGAAATCCGCCTGAGTCAGTTGATTCTCATCCAGCCAGTTCTCCGGGAATTCCACATCCAGGCTGTTGCCCTTGGCGTGCAACACCACCTGCGGCATCGTCTGGGTGCCACGGATGTGGTGGAACAGGATCGCAAAGCGCAGCAGTACGCACAGGCGAATCAGCTTGTCGCCGTCGTCGCCGAAATCAGCAAATTTATCCTTGGGAATGTTGCGGCGATGGCCACGCACCAATAGGGCGAGCATCTGTTGGTCTTCACGGGAGAACCCGGCGAGGTCCGAGTGCTCGATCAGATAGGCACCGTGTTTGTGATAATGGTAGTGCGCGATATCGAGGCCGACTTCGTGCACTTTCGCCGCCCAGCCGAGGAGTTCGCGCCAGATGCCGTCGTCCAGTTCCCAGTCCACCGCGACTTGGTCAAACGCGTGCAAGGCTTTGCGCTCCACCCGCGCTGCCTGCTCCAGATCGACATGGTAACGCTCCATCAGCGAGGTCAGCGTGCGTTCGCGCACGTCTTCGTGATGATGGCGACCGAGCAGGTCATAGAGCACGCCTTCACGCAGGGCGCCGTCACAGTGATCCATGCGTTGCAGTTCGAGAGCGTCGAAAATCGCTTCGAGAATCGCCAGGCCCGCCGGGAAGATTGTCCGGCGATCCGGTTTGATGCCTTCGAAATCGATCTTGTCGGCGTCACCGAGCTTGAACAGGCGGCGCTTGAGCCACGCCAGGCCTTCGGCATTCACTTCGCCAGTGCCGTGACCGCCGGCCTTCAGCGCCAGGCCGATGGCGCGGATGGTGCCCGAGGAGCCGATGGCCTCATCCCAGGTCAGCCGGTGCAGGGCATGTTCGATACTCATGATCTCCAGCCGCGCCGCGGTGTATGCCTGGGCGTAGCGGGCCGGGGTGATCTTGCCGTCCTTGAAGTAGCGCTGGGTGAAGCTGACGCAGCCCATTTGCAGGCTTTCGCGCAACAATGGCTCAAATCGTTGCCCAATGATGAACTCGGTACTGCCACCGCCAATGTCGGCGACCAGACGCTTGCCCGGGGTGTCGGCGAGGGTGTGCGACACGCCCAGATAGATCAGACGCGCTTCTTCACGGCCGGAGATGACTTCCACCGGGTGGCCGAGGATTTCTTCGGCGCGGTGGATGAATTCGAGGCGGTTGCGTGCTTCACGCAGGGCGTTGGTGCCGACGATACGCACGGCGCCCAGCGGCATACCGTTGATCAGTTGGGCAAATCGCTTGAGGCAATCGAGGCCGCGTTGCATCGATTCTTCGTTGAGATGGCGCTCATCGTCGATGCCGGCGGCGAGCTGAACCTTCTCCCCGAGACGTTCGAGAATGCGGATCTCACCGTTCTGGGCCTTGGCCACGACCATGTGAAAGCTGTTGGAGCCCAGGTCGATTGCGGCGATCAGGGACAGATTCTTGGCTTGGGATTGCGGCATGGTCAGGGGGTCTCGGTCGATAACCTCGACATCGTGCCACGATCAAACGCTGGCGCCAACGCGCATGGTTCAAACCCTTGATTCAGCGCAGAAAGTCTGGAGATCGCGGCGCGGCCATTCGCGAGCAAGCTCGCTCCCACAGGTGACCGCATTCCAATGTGGGAGCGAGCTTGCTCGCGAAGAGGGCATCACTGCCTCAGAAGATCTTCAGGCTGTCGCTTCCACCGTGCCAATGAAGTTAGCCAACTCCGCCGTCTGCGGGTTGGCAAACAACACCTTCGGATCCCCCACCTCATGCACCTTGCCATGGTGCATGAACACCAGTTTGTCGCCGACTTCGCGGGCAAAGCGCATTTCATGGGTGACCATGATCAACGTCATGCCTTCCTTGGCCAATTGCCGCACGACGCTGAGCACTTCATTGACCAGTTCCGGGTCGAGCGCCGAGGTGATTTCGTCGCAGAGCAAAACCTTCGGCGACATCGCCAATGCCCGGGCAATCGCCACGCGCTGTTGCTGGCCGCCGGACAATCGATCAGGGAACGCATCAAACTTTTCCCCGAGACCCACACGCTCCAGCATCTCGCGCGCCAGTTCTGCTGCCTTGGCTTTTGGCACTTTCTGCACCACTTGCGGCGCGAGCATGACGTTTTCGCCCACGGTCAGGTGCGGGAACAGATTGAACTGCTGAAACACCATGCCGACTTTCTGCCGCAGGCTGCGCAGGTCGGCGCGGGCGGCGTCGAGGTATTCGCCGTCGACTTCGATCACGCCGTCATTGATCGATTCCAGCCCATTGAGGGTGCGCAGCAGGGTGGATTTGCCCGAGCCGCTGCGGCCAATGATCGCCACCACCTGGCCTTCCTCGACGCTGAGGTCGATGCCTTTAAGCACATGGTGATCGCCGTAGTATTTATGCAGGGCGGAAATTCTAAGCAGAGGCATGCAGTCTCCTTTCCAGGTAGCGCGCACTGAGGGACAAGGGGTAGCAGAGCAGGAAGTAGCCGAGGGCGACGAGGCCGTAGACCATGAACGGTTCAAACGTGGCGTTGGCGAGCATGCCGCCGGTCTTGGTCAGCTCGGTGAAGCCGATGATCGAGGTCACGGCGGTGCCTTTGACCACTTGCACCGAGAAGCCCACGGTCGGCGCTACGGCAATGCGCAAAGCCTGCGGCAGGATCACGTAGCGCAATTGCTCCAGTGGATTGAGCGCAAGACTCGCCGAGGCTTCCCACTGGCCATGGGAGATCGACTCGACGCAGCCGCGCCAGATCTCAGCCAGATAGGCGCTGGTGAACAAGGTCAGGGCAATCGCTGCGGCCATCCACGGCGAGATTTCGATGCCGGCCAAGGCCACACCGAAAAACACCAGAAACAGCTGCATCAACAATGGTGTGCCCTGGAACAACTCGATCCAGGTGCGGGCAATGCTGCTTGGTACCGAGTTCTTCGAGATGCGCATGATCAGGATCAGCAGCCCGACGATCCCGCCGCCGATAAACGCCACCAGCGACAGCGCCAGCGTCCATTGCAAGCCGACGAGCAGGTTGCGCAGGATGTCCCAGAAGGTGAAATCGCTCATGCGCGGCTCCTGCTGATGTAGCGCCGGCCGATCCAGTTCAGCAACTGGCGGATCAGCAGCGCCATGCACAGATAGATCAGCGTGGTCAGCGCGTAGGTTTCAAAAGCGCGGAAGTTGCGCGACTGAATGAAGTTGGCGGCAAAACTCAGCTCTTCGGTGGCGATCTGCGAACATACCGCCGAGCCAAGCATGACGATGATGATCTGACTGCTTAGCGCCGGCCACACCTTGCCCAGCGCCGGCAGCAGGACCACATGGCGGAACGCCTCGAAGCGGGTCATCGCCAGCGCCGCTGCGGCTTCCAGCTGCCCGCGTGGAATCGCCTGAATGCCCGCGCGGATAATTTCTGTCGAATAGGCACCGAGGTTGATCACCATCGCCAGTACCGCCGCTTGCCACTCGGAAATCTGCACGCCAAGCGACGGCAAACCGAAGAAGATGAAGAACAACTGCACCAGAAACGGCGTGTTGCGGATCAACTCGACGTAGACGCCAAAGATCGCCGAGAACGGGCGGATGTGCCACGCCCGCACCAACGCCCCGACAATGCCCACGCCGACCCCGAGCAGCGCGCCGATGGCCGTCAGCTCAAGGGTGAACAGCGCCCCGCGCAGCAACAGGTCGGTGTTTTCCACCACCGGCATGAAATCGAACTGATAAGCCATGAAGGTCTCCCGCGCAGTCGATCAGAGATCGGCCGGCAGCGGCTCTTTCAGCCAGGTCTGCGAATTCTTTTCAAGTGCGCCGTCAGCCTTGGCGCTGGTCAGGATGTCGTTGACCTTGGCCAGCAGTGCCGCTTCGTTCTTGTTCACGCCGACGTAGACCGGCGAATCCTTGAGCTTCACTTTCAGTGCCGGCACGCGTTTCGGGTTCTTTTCGCTGATTGCGACCATCACCACGTTGCCGCTGGCGATCAGGTCGACCTGGCCGGCGAGGTAGGCGGCGATGGTCGAGTTGTTGTCTTCGAAGCGCTTGATGGTCACGCCTTCGGGGGCGACCTTGGTCAGTTCGATGTCTTCGATGGCGCCACGGGTGACGCTGATGGTTTTGCCTTTGAGGTCGTCGAGGTTGTTGATGGCGGCATCTGGCGGGCCGAACACGGCGAGGTAGAACGGTGCGTAGGCGCGTGAGAAGTCGATGACTTTCTCGCGCTCGGGGTTTTTGCCGAGGCTGGAAATCACCAGATCGACCTTGCCGGTGGTCAGGAACGGGATGCGGTTAGTGCTGTTGACCGGGGTCAGTTCGAGTTTGACCTTGAGCTGGTCGGCCAGCAGTTTCGCCGTGTCGATGTCCAGACCGCGCGGCTTCATGTCCGGGCCGACCGAGCCGAATGGCGGGAAGTCCTGGGGCACCGCGACTTTCAGCGTGCCGCGTTTGACCACGTCGTCCAGACCGTCGGCGTGCGCAGGGGCCTGGCTGAGCAACAGAGAGGAAAACAGAGCGGCGAGGAGGGCGCTGTAACGCTTGGTCATGGACAATCTCCGGATCGGCGGGAAATGATTTCTGCGATCGGACAGAGCATGCGCCGTGCCAATACGCGGTTTTCATCCCGGCAGGCCATGGTTTTAGCGGGTTTGTTCGGTCTTACTGGTCTGAACAGTCAGGTTGTTTTTCGCACTGCCATGGCGCACCGGCGTGGTTCACCGAACCCCGCTGGGGCACGACTTGCCGGACTCGACGAATAGCTTTACAACTAGCCGCACATTGGCCTGGCGCGTCTGAAAAACCATGAATTCGATTTCCCGTGCGGTACCCGAAGTGGCGCTGCAAGCGATCCGCAAACTGATCACCGAACAGGGGTTCGGACCGGGCGATGCCTTGCCGTCGCAACGAGATCTGGCGCTGCAACTGGGTGTCAGCCGGGCGTCGTTGCGTGAGGCGTTATCGTCGCTGAGCGCGTTGGGTGTGGTCAGTATTCAGCCGGGCAAAGGCGTGTTCGTGCAGTCGCCGGTGGCGTTGTCGTCCGGCGAAAGCACGCCCGGTTGGGCGTTCGCGGCGCAGGCGTCACCGCTGGACATCTTTCAATTGCGCTATGCGCTGGAAGGCTTTGCCGCAGGGCTGGCGGCGGTGACGCTCAGCACGTTCGATCTGGATGCGCTGGAGGACAACGTTGCGGCAATGCGCGAGCAATTGAAGGCCGGCGACTTCGAAGCGGCGGCGAAACTCGACTTCGAGTTTCACCGGCGAATCCTGCTGGCCAGCGGCAATCAGGCGATGTTGAGCATTCTCACCGCCAGTGCCGAGATCTTCCTTGAGAGTCAGAAACTACCGTTCATCCGTGCCGAACGTGCCATGGAAACCTGGCAGGAGCACCGCAAGATTCTTCGTGCCCTCGCGCGCCGTGCGTCCGCTGCGGCGCAAAAAGCCATGCAGGAACATGTGCGCAACGCCGCCCTGCGTACTGGAATTGCCTTCATCGCCCCCGCCACGGCGTGACTTGAGCTATACCCAAACTCATCGAGTGCCATAGCAAGACTCAATCAACTGCGGCTTCCTGAACAGGGGAAGGGCGGCTATGATGGGCCACGTTTTTTTGCTTACAACCTGGAGAATTCCATGAGCAGCGATCTTATCAAACACGTTAGCGACGCTAGCTTCGAAGCCGACGTACTCAAGGCCGAAGGCGCTGTCCTGGTCGATTACTGGGCTGAATGGTGCGGTCCTTGCAAAATGATCGCTCCGGTTCTGGACGAGATTGCCGAGACTTACAAAGGCAAACTGACCGTTGCCAAATTGAACATCGACGAAAACCAGGAAACCCCGGCCAAGCACGGCGTGCGTGGTATCCCGACGCTGATGCTGTTCAAGAACGGCAACGTTGAAGCGACCAAAGTCGGCGCCCTGTCGAAGTCGCAACTGGCGGCTTTCCTCGACGCCAACATCTAAGCGTCGCTGTAAAGTGCCTGAAAAAAAGCCCCGCAAAATAGCGGGGCTTTTTGCGTATTCAGGGCTAGACGCTCCGAAACTCAGGTGGTACATTCGGCCCCGCACTGGTTTCTCCATTGCCCCCTGCTAGCCGTCGCCGACGCACTCCTTTTCGAATTAGTTCGCGATCCTGTCGCCTTCTCCGCGGCGCGGCCTCATTAAGCCAAAAGCTTAATTTCCCCCCCTCCATAAATGATTACGTCATTCCTATATGAATCTGACTGAACTCAAGCAAAAGCCGATTACCGAACTGCTCGAATTGGCCGAACAGATGGGCATAGAAAATATGGCCCGTTCGCGCAAGCAGGACGTGATTTTCTCCCTGCTGAAAAAGCACGCGAAAAGCGGCGAGGAAATCTCCGGTGATGGCGTGCTGGAGATTCTCCAGGACGGCTTCGGCTTCCTGCGCTCCGCTGACGCTTCCTACCTGGCCGGCCCCGACGATATCTATGTCTCGCCAAGCCAGATCCGCCGCTTCAACTTGCGCACCGGTGACACCATCGTTGGCAAGATTCGCCCTCCGAAGGAAGGCGAGCGGTATTTCGCCCTGCTCAAGGTCGATACGATCAACTTCGATCGTCCGGAGAACGCGAAAAACAAGATTCTCTTCGAGAACCTGACCCCGCTGTTCCCGACCGTGCGCATGAAGATGGAAGCCGGTAACGGTTCCACCGAAGACTTGACCGGTCGTGTGATCGACCTGTGCGCCCCGATCGGCAAAGGCCAGCGTGGTCTGATCGTCGCACCGCCGAAAGCCGGTAAAACGATCATGCTGCAGAACATCGCAGCGAACATCGCCCGTAACAACCCTGAGGTTCACCTGATCGTGCTGCTGATCGACGAACGTCCGGAAGAAGTAACCGAAATGCAGCGCACCGTGCGCGGCGAAGTGGTTGCCTCGACCTTCGACGAACCGCCGACCCGTCACGTGCAGGTTGCTGAAATGGTGATCGAGAAGGCCAAGCGCCTTGTTGAACACAAGAAAGACGTGGTGATCCTGCTCGACTCCATCACCCGTCTGGCCCGTGCCTACAACACCGTGATCCCGAGCTCCGGCAAGGTATTGACCGGTGGTGTCGATGCCCACGCCCTGGAGAAGCCAAAGCGTTTCTTCGGCGCTGCGCGGAACATCGAAGAAGGCGGCTCGCTGACCATTATCGCCACCGCGCTGGTTGAAACCGGCTCGAAGATGGACGAAGTGATCTACGAAGAGTTCAAGGGTACCGGCAACATGGAACTGCCTCTGGATCGCAAGATCGCCGAGAAGCGTGTGTTCCCGGCCATCAACATCAACCGCTCCGGCACCCGCCGCGAAGAGTTGCTGACCGCTGACGACGAACTGCAGCGTATGTGGATCCTGCGCAAGCTGCTGCACCCGATGGACGAAGTGGCCGCCATCGAGTTCCTGGTCGACAAGCTGAAAACGACCAAGACCAACGACGAGTTCTTCTTGTCGATGAAGCGCAAGTAATACGTAGCTGTTTAAAAGAGCGCTCCCGAAAGGGGGCGTTTTTTTTTGCTTTTGGGAGCCATGAATTTGCTGATACGGCAGTGTCCTTGTCTGATCGGCAGGTATCCATAAGGGCAAGAAACGTTATGCGCCTGTTTGGCAATCGACGGATTAAGGGCACTGACGGGCTGCTGTTTGCCCGTCAGAGCAGGTAGGATGTACGCCTATTTTGAGGGTGCCATCGTCAATGAAATTCAAGGATCTTCGGGATTTCGTGCAGCAGCTTGAGCAGCGCGGAGAGTTGAAACGCATCCAGATTCCCGTCTCGCCGGTGCTGGAGATGACTGAGGTATGCGACCGCACGCTGCGGGCCAAGGGCCCGGCGCTGTTGTTCGAAAAGCCCACCGGCTATGACATTCCGGTGCTCGGCAACCTGTTTGGCACCCCTGAGCGGGTGGCCATGGGCATGGGCGCCGAGTCGGTCAGCGAGCTGCGCGAAATCGGCAAGCTGCTGGCCTTCCTCAAGGAGCCGGAGCCGCCGAAGGGCTTGAAAGACGCGTGGTCGAAGCTGCCGATCTTCCGCAAGATCATCTCGATGGCGCCGAAAGTCGTCAAAGACGCGGTGTGCCAGGAAGTGGTTATCGAAGGCGACGACGTCGATCTGGCGATGCTGCCAGTGCAGACCTGCTGGCCCGGCGACGTCGGCCCGCTGATCACCTGGGGCCTGACCGTCACCAAAGGCCCGAACAAGGACCGCCAGAACCTCGGCATCTACCGTCAGCAAGTGATCGGCCGCAACAAAGTGATCATGCGCTGGCTCAGCCACCGTGGCGGCGCCCTCGACTTCCGCGAATGGTGCGAGAAGCATCCCGGCCAGCCGTTCCCGGTGTCCGTGGCCCTCGGCGCGGATCCTGCGACCATCCTGGGTGCCGTGACGCCGGTGCCGGACAGCCTCTCCGAATACGCCTTTGCAGGTCTGCTGCGCGGCAACCGCACGGAATTGGTCAAGTGCCGTGGCAACGACCTGCAAGTGCCGGCCACCGCCGAAATCATCCTCGAAGGCGTGATCCACCCGGGCGAAATGGCCGATGAAGGCCCGTACGGCGACCATACCGGTTACTACAACGAAGTCGACAGCTTCCCGGTGTTCACCGTCGAGCGCATCACCCACCGGATCAAACCGATCTACCACAGCACCTACACCGGTCGTCCGCCGGATGAGCCGGCGATTCTGGGCGTGGCGCTGAACGAAGTGTTCGTGCCGATCCTGCAGAAGCAGTTTCCGGAGATCACCGACTTCTACCTGCCGCCGGAAGGCTGCTCGTACCGCATGGCCATCGTGACCATGAAGAAGTCGTATCCGGGGCATGCCAAGCGCGTGATGCTCGGTGTCTGGTCGTTTTTGCGACAGTTCATGTACACCAAGTTCGTTATCGTCACCGACGACGATATCAACGCCCGCGACTGGAACGACGTGATCTGGGCCATTACCACGCGCATGGACCCCAAGCGCGACACGGTGATGATCGATAACACGCCGATCGACTACCTCGACTTCGCCTCGCCGATTTCAGGGTTAGGTTCGAAAATGGGCCTCGATGCCACCCACAAGTGGCCGGGCGAAACCACTCGCGAGTGGGGCCGCGTGATCGTCAAGGACGACGCCGTCACCCAACGGATCGATGCCATCTGGAATCAGTTAGGAATAGATTGATGCGTGTAACCCTGCAGCCCTCCGGAGCAGTGCTCGAGATACAGCCCGGTGAGCGGATTCTCGACGGCGCGCGGCGCCTGGGCTACGAATGCCCGCAAAGCTGCCGCAACGGCAATTGTCACGTGTGTGCGGCGCTGCTGGTTGAAGGCAGCGTCGCGCAGGACGGCAAGGTGCACGACCACGGCGAGTTCTACACTTGCATAGCCGAGCCGCTGGAAGACTGCATCCTGCTGTGGGATGGCGTGCTCGCGCTGGGAGAACTGCCGGTGCGCAGCCTGTCGTGTCAGGTCATCGAATGCCGCGACGTGGGTGGTGACACCTGGCGCGTGTGTCTGCGTGCGCCGGCCGGCAAGCCGCCGCGCTACCACGCCGGGCAGTACTTGATGATCGAGCGCGAGAACGGTGAGAAGTCAGCGTTCTCCATGGCCTCGGCGCCGCACGGCGGACGAGACCTGGAAATCCATGTGCTGGCGCGCGAAGCCAGTGCACTGAGCCTGATCGAACAGCTGCAACGCAACGCGATGGTGCGTGTCGAGCTGCCGTTCGGCGATACACACCTGGCCGAGTTGCCAGACGGTCCGCTGGTGCTGATCGCCGCTGGCACCGGCATGGGCCAGATTCACGCCCTGATCGAACATTGCCGCGCCAACGGCTTCAAGCACCCGGTGCATCTGTACTGGGGCGTGCGTCGTCCGGAAGATTTCTATGAGATCGAGCACTGGGACGAATGGCTGAAGTTGCCCAACCTGTTCCTGCACAAAGTCGTCAGCGATCAATGCGGCTGGGAAGGGCGCTGCGGCATGTTGCACGAGGCGGTCTGCGAAGACTTCCCCGATCTGAAACCTTTGCACGTCTACGCCAGCGGCTCGCCGGCCATGGTCTACGGCACCCTCGACGCCTTGGTCGAAGCCGGAATGGACGCCCATCAAATGCGTGCCGACGTGTTCGCTTACGCCCCTCGCTCCTGATCCTTTATAACTCGCTATATAGCCGATCGGTATTTATGTAATTGCATAAATACCGCTAGGTTATATATCAATCAGGCAATCAATTAAGAACTGTGCCATGGCACTCAAATTGCCTTAAAACATATGTGCCTTATTGTTACAGCGGTGCGTTCTATTAAGTAATTCTTCACCCGCGGGGAGCTGAACGCTATTCGCCATGAGCGCCATTGAAAACGCTTTTCTGAATTTGAATTACCCTCCGCGGCTCGACCTTGGGCCGCAGCTGACGCACGAACAACTTCTCGCCTCCATGCAATCGACCATGGCGCGCCACAAGGGCGGGCCGGTGTGGCTGTTCGCGTATGGTTCGCTGATCTGGCGGCCGGAGTGTTCGGCGGTGGAGCGGGTGCGTGGGCGTGTGCACGGCTACCATCGTGGCTTGTACCTGTGGTCTCACGAGCACCGCGGTACGCCGGAAATGCCCGGTCTGGTATTTGGTCTGGATCGTGGTGGTTCGTGCAGCGGCTTCGCTTATCGATTGCCGGAAGACAATCTCGATACCGCGCTCTATGCGCTGTGGAAACGCGAGATGCCGGTGCCGTCCTATCGGCCACACTGGCTCAACTGCCGGCTCGAAGATGGCAGTCAGGTTCAGGCCTTGGGATTTGTGTTGGAGCGACACCTGCCCAGCTATGCCGGCAACTTGCCGGATCATGTGCTGAGCCAGGTGTTCGAGAGCGCCAGCGGGCGTTACGGCACTACTCGCGATTATGTCGAGCAGACCGCACACGCCCTGCGCAGCCACGCCATGCCAGACCGCAATCTGGAGGCGCGGCTCAAGCGCTGTCAGTCACAAAGCGATCAGGCGACCGCTTCACGGCTCTGACTGGCGACTTGCTTGTGCCATAGCGTCGGTGCGAGGAAGGCCATCGCCAGCAGGCAAGCGCCCACCAGCAGCACGAAACCACCGTCCCAGCCGAAGTGGTCAACGGTGTAGCCCATCGCCGCACTGGCCGCGACCGAACCGCCCAGATAACCGAACAGACCGGTGAAACCTGCAGCAGTGCCAGCGGCTTTCTTCGGTGCCAGTTCCAGCGCCTGCAGGCCGATCAGCATTACCGGGCCGTAGATCAGGAAGCCGATCGAGAACAGTGCGATCATGTCGACGGTCGGGTTGCCGGCCGGGTTCAGCCAGTAAACCAGCGTTGCCACGGTCACCAGTGCCATGAACACCATGCCGGTCATGCCACGGTTGCCACGGAAGATCTTGTCCGACATCCAGCCGCACAGCAGCGTGCCCGGAATCCCCGCCCACTCATAGAAGAAATAGGCCCATGAGGTTTTATCCACGGTGAAACCCTTGGCTTCCTTCAGGTACGTCGGTGCCCAGTCCAGTACGCCGTAGCGCAGTAGATAGACGAAGACGTTGGCCATGGCGATGTACCAGAGCATTTTGTTGCGCAGCACGTATTTGACGAAGATTTCCTTGGCACTGAATTCGTCTTCGTGGCTGGCGTCGTAGCCTTCCGGGTAATCGTTCTTGTACTTCTCGATCGGCGGCAGGCCGACCGATTGCGGGGTGTCGCGCATGGTGATGAAGGCAAACACCGCCACGCCCAGCGCCACGGCTGCCGGTACGTAGAACGCTGCGTGCCAGTCGTTGAACAGGCCCATGCCGAGCAGGAACAACGGGCCGATCAGGCCGCCGCCGACGTTATGCGCCACGTTCCACACCGACACCACGCCACCGCGTTCCTTCTGCGACCACCAGTGCACCATGGTCCGGCCACTTGGCGGCCAGCCCATGCCCTGGGCCCAACCGTTGATGAACAGCAGGATGAACATCATGGTCACGCTGGACGTTGCCCAAGGTGCGAAACCGAAAATGAACATCACCCCGGCCGAGACCAAAAGGCCGAATGGCAGGAAGTAGCGCGGGTTGGAACGGTCGGACACCAGGCCCATGAGGAATTTCGACAAGCCATACGCGATGGCAATCGCCGACATCGCCAGACCCAGATCACCGCGGCTGTAGCCTTCGTCGATCAGGTACGGCATGGCCAGAGAGAAGTTTTTGCGCAGCAGGTAATAACCCGCGTAGCCAAAGAAAATACCGGCGAAGATCTGCCAGCGCAGGCGTCGGTACGTGCTGTCTATTTTTTCTTCAGGCAATGGAGCCTGATGTGCGGCAGGACGAAAGAAAGCAAACATTCAAGAGCTCCAGATTTCTTGTTTTGACTGCGGATGCGAATGTTACAGTTTCGTTACCGAAAATAGCACCGGTTCGCATCGGGCAAATAGCGGAAAATGTTGGAAGTCGCGCGTTCCTTTACGAACCTGTCGCTCAGCTGTAAGAACGGGGCGTTTTTGTAGCGGTCGGGACGTTGTGTCTTAGACTCGCGATCAATAGACCGACTGATCGCCGAGAAGAATGATGGTCCTGAAAGTTCGCAGGTTGGTGTCGAGATTGCTGGTAGCTGTTGCGCTCACTGTTTCAGTGCTGGCGCTGAGTTATGCGCAGGATTCTGCGGCGCCAGGTTTACGCAATGTCACTGTGCTGATCGTCCGTCATGCGGAAAAGCCTGAAATCGGACCTGAACTCAATGCCCGAGGCGAACAGCGCGCTGCGGCTTACGCGGACTACTTCACCTCGTTGCAACTGGATGACCAGACACTCACACCGCAACGTCTGATCGCTACCGCTGACAGTCCGCAAAGCATCCGGCCGCGTCAGACGCTGATTCCACTGTCCCAGCGCCTGCAACTGCCGATCGAGCAGCCTTACGCCAATAACGACGTCGACAAACTCGTCAGCTCGCTGCGCAAGAATAATCAGGCGAAAACCGTGCTGATCGCCTGGCACCACAGCCACATCAACAAACTGATTGCCGCCTTCGGCGGCGATGGCCCGGCGTTGATCGGTCAGCCGAAGTGGCCGGTGGATGTTTACGACTGGCTGATTGTTCTGCGCTTCGATGGCAAGGGAAAGCTTGTTGGGTCACAGAGCGAAAAGGTTCAGGAACATCTGATGCCGGGCGACATTGCGGCGTCGCCCGGTCGTTGAAGAGTCTCAGCGAACCTGCACGACCACCTTCCCGACAGCCTTGCGCTGGCCAAGATCATTGATCGCCTGCGCTGCATTGCTCAGCGGGTACACCTGCGACACCAGCGGTTTCAACTTGCCCTCGGCAAACCAGCCGAATAACTGCTGGAAGTTCGCCGCGTTGTCCTGCGGCTGGCGCTGGGCGAAGGAGCCCCAGAACACCCCGAGCACCGCCGCGCCCTTGAGCAGGGCGAGGTTGACCGGCAGCTCGGGAATCCGGCCGCTGGCAAAGCCGACCACCAGCAGGCGGCCGTTCCAGGCGATGGCGCGGATGGCTTGATCGAATAGGTCACCGCCAACCGGGTCGTAGATCACGTCGGCGCCCTGGCCATCGGTGAGGCGTTTGATTTCGTCCTTGAGACTGGTTTCGCTGTAGTTGATCAGTTCATCGGCGCCGGCAGCATTGGCCACGGCGAGTTTCTCCGAGCTGCTGGCGGCGGCGATGACGCGAGCGCCCATGGCCTTGCCGATTTCCACGGCCGCGAGGCCAACACCACCGGATGCGCCGAGCACCAGCAGGGTTTCCCCCGGTTGCAGGTTGGCGCGTTGCTTGAGGGCGTGCATCGAGGTGCCGTAGGTCATGCTGAAAGCGGCGGCGATGTTGAAGTCCATCGATGGCGGAATCGGCAGGACGTTGTAGCCCGGCACCGCAACCTGTTCGGCGAAGCTGCCCCAACCGGTCAGGGCCATGACCCGGTCACCGACCTTGAGGTGGCTGACCTTTTCGCCGACTTCGCGAACCACGCCTGCCGCTTCGCCACCCGGCGAGAACGGGAAGGGTGGCTTGAACTGGTACTTGCCCTCGATGATCAGCGTGTCCGGGAAGTTGACCCCGGCGGCGTGCACGTCCAGCAGGATTTCGTTCTTCTTCAGGGCGGGGCTGGCGACGTCTTCCAGCACCAGCGATTCGGCAGGGCCGAAGGCTTTGCACAGCACGGCTTTCATCAGGGCTATTCCTTTGGGAGTGATGGCCGATAAGTGTAGGTGTGTCAGTCAACGGGTCAACGAGCATACCCGGCCCTGATAGTCAGCCATAAGCTTGTGCTTGCGCGGCGGGCCGTTATGCTAGGCCGCAAACCGGATAAGGAGCGAATTGTGAAAGCGTGGATCATGTTGTTGCTGGCCCTGTCTCTGCCTGTGGCAGCGCTGGCCGAAGAAGCCAAAGAAGGTGAAGCGCCAAAGGTGAGCTATATCACCCTGAGCCCGCCGTTCGTGGGTAATTATGGGCTCGATGGCACGCCGAAGCTCAAGGTCTACAAGGCTGACGTGGCGCTGCGAGTGACCGGCGAGGAGTCGGCGAAACTGGTCAAGGCAAACGAACCATTGATCCGCAATCAACTGGTGGCGCTGTTCACGCAACAGACCACCGAGGCGATGGGCAGCATCGAAGGTAAAGAGAAGCTGCGTCAGGAAGCGTTGAAGCAGACCCAGCAAGTGATGAATGACGAGACCGGCAAGCCAGTGGTTGAAGATTTGTTGTTCAACAACCTGATCATTCAGTAAGCCATTCGTTGTCCGGGCTGGCTCCTTCGCGAGCAAGCTCGCTCCCACAGTGGATTTGTGGTGATGCACAT
The DNA here is from genome assembly GCF_900582195.1 of Pseudomonas viridiflava. GTDB lineage: Bacteria > Pseudomonadota > Gammaproteobacteria > Pseudomonadales > Pseudomonadaceae > Aquipseudomonas. Next base: position 361,851 of record NZ_UTHA01000001.1, on the reverse strand, counting down.
TTTTGCATCCACCGAAAAACCCTGTGGGAGCGAGCTTGCTCGCGAAGGCAATCTCTAAGGCGAAGGATGATTCAAGGTTTCAACGCCATCACTGCAGCCCACTGCTCCGCCGTCACCGGCATCACCGACAACCGCGAGCCCTTCTGCACCAGCGGCATGTCCGCCAGCGCCGTCTGCTGCTTCAGATAGTCCAGCTTCAACACCCGCGCAAACGTCTCGACGTATTCAACGTCAATCGCGCTCCACGCGTTCTTCTCCTGCGTAGCCTTCGGATCGAAGTAATGACTCTCCGGCTCCAATGCGGTGGGATCCGGGTACGCTGCCTCGATTATCCTGCCGATTCCGGCAATTCCCGGCTCCGGGCAGCTGGAATGGTAGAAAAAGAACTCATCGCCCACCGCCATCGCACGCAGGAAGTTGCGCGCCTGATAGTTGCGAACCCCGTCCCAGCGCGCCTTGCCGAGCTTTTCCAGACCTTTGATCGAGAGTTCGTCGGGTTCGGACTTCATCAGCCAATAGGCCATGGTTTTTTGCTCCTGAAACGGTCATTGGGCAGGTTGTCGGGCAATTTTATGACAAACCGACAGTCGGTTGACGTCAGCGTTTGCGCGCAGGTTCACGTTGTCGCAAAATGCCGGCCTTTAAAGCTTGACGCTGCTGCACGGCCTACAACGGAAACCGCTGCTGTCATCGTGATGATGTGCCTTGAGGGGGGCAATCGATGAAACGCAAACCGGATTTACTATGGACTTTGGTAATTTTGTTTGGCCTGGGCGTGGTGACCACCGGTTACGCGCAGAGCTTGTGGGCGAACAAGGCCGATGCGCCGATTGAAGTCGCGCAGCAAGTACAACAGTCGACAGCCTTCAAGCGCTGAAACGGCTTTTTCGACGCCGCTGATCTGCGCGGCGTCCTATCCTGCGAAATACCACGCCTTGTCGCTGACCGTGCCTTGTAACGGTACATCCCAGCTCGCCTGCGCCAACCGCTCGACCTTCTGACACTCATGGGCCAGACCCAGCAGCGTCGGCTTGCGCCAGCTTTTGCGTCGAGCCAGATACGCCAGGCTGCGATCATAAAAGCCGCCACCCATCCCGAGGCGTCCGCCGACATCGTCAAACCCTACCAATGGCAACAACACCAGATCCAGCGCCCAGACCTTGCGTTGCTGCGTCAGATTGGCCCGCGGCTCGAGAATGCGGAAGCGATTGGGTTTGAGCTTTTCGCCGGGACGAATCCGCTGGAAGACCATCTTGGTGCGCGGCCAGGCGCTGAGCACCGGCAGATAGGTGGCCTTGCCCCGACGCTGCGCTTCACGCAGCAGCAGGCGCGGATCGATTTCACCGTCAGTGGGCAGATACAGAGAGATATGTTTCGCCCGGCGAAAATGCGGGTCTTGTGCCAGTTGCCGGTACAGGCCTTTGGCGGCCTGGCGTTGTTCGCTTTTGCTCAGGGAGCGGCGTGCCTTGCGCAGCAGGCGGCGGAGTTGCGGGCGGGGCAGCAGCGCGGGTTCGGTCATGGTTCTGCTTCGGCAGGTTGGACGAAAACGTACGCATAAAAAATCCGATGGCGGTTTTCACCGACATCGGATTCGAATCAGGCTCCCCGGATGAACCGCTGTCAACTTAGCCCTTGAACCCGAAAGTTCAAGGTGGAAGATGCAGTAGACTTTAAGGCTTTCCGTCTAGCGGACATGCACACCAGCCCAACGTGCAACTTCCAGGGTAGTGCGAATCGGCTCAGGGACATCGTCAACTGGCAAGCACCCCAGGGAGTGCCGCGAGTATACCGCAAGCGGCCAGTCGAATCAGCCCTTGGTGGTGTTCTGATCGTCGGCGAGCACCAGATCGACACGATCGAGCAAGTCACGCACCTGTTCACGGGTCGAACCGCTGGCCTGGATGTCCGGGCGCTCTTCTTTGTGCAAGAGGTCATGGGTAATGTTCAGCGCGGCCATCACGGCGATACGGTCGGCACCGATGACTTTGCCGCTGCTGCGGATCTCGCGCATCTTGCCATCCAGGTAGCGCGCGGCACTGACCAGATTGCTGCGTTCTTCCTGCGGGCAGATGATCGAATACTCTTTGTCGAGGATCTGCACGGTGACGCTATTGCTTGAACTCATGAGTCTTGCTCCAGGGCCTTGAGGCGCGAAATCATCGATTCGACCTTACGCCGGGCGATTTCGTTTTTTTCAATGAGGTGAGCGCGTTCCTCGCGCCAGGTTTTTTCCTGAGCTAGTAAGAGTGCGTTTTGACTCTTTAGTTGCTCGACTCGGCCAATCAGCAGTTCGAGTCTGGCCATCAGCGCTTGCAGGTCGGTGTCTTCCATTGTGTCCACTGGGTCGGAGTCTGTCTGATGGGATAGCTGGCGGACAGCCTTTAATAGTCTTGGCGAGTCTGTCGATGTAGGATACAAGGCCTTCATTCTAGACATAGCGCCGTCTGGCGCCTAGCTGCCCATGACCATTGCGAATTCCCCGTACCAAGCCTTTGCCACCCTGCTGACCTCCAGCGGCCACAACGTCTCGCCTGCCGAACTGCATGGCGTGCTGCTCGGACGCAGCTGCGCCGGTGCCGGCTTCGATAACGAAGGGTGGTTGATCGACGCCGCCGAACTGCTCGAAGGCGACATCCAGGACAACGTCCGCAACGCCCTGATCGGCCTGCAAGAGATGGTCAAAGGCGAACTGACCGGCGACGACGTCACCGTCGTTCTGCTGCTGCCAACCGACGACGCGCCACTGGCCGACCGCGCCGCTGCACTGGGCGAGTGGTGCCAGGGCTTCCTCAGCGGTTTCGGCCTGAACTGCCGCGACAGCAGCATGCTCAGCACGGAAGCCACCGAAGTGCTGCAAGACTTGGCGGCCATTTCCCAGGTGCAAGACGCCCTCGAAGAATCCGAAGACGGCGAAACCGACTACATGGAAGTCATGGAGTACCTGCGCGTCGCGCCGCTGCTGCTGTTCTCGGAAACCAAGAAAGCCGACGTGCCGCCAGCCGCCAAGCCGTCGCTGCATTAATCGCGTGCCAGGGAAAGCCATCTGCCCATGACCCATATCCCGAAAGCGGAATACAGCCGTCGCCGCAAGGCCCTGATGGCGCAGATGGAACCCAACAGCATCGCGATCCTGCCCGCCGCCGCGGTAGCCATTCGCAACCGCGACGTCGAGCACGTCTACCGTCAGGACAGCGACTTCCAGTACCTCAGCGGGTTTCCCGAGCCGCAAGCCGTCATCGTCTTGATGCCCGGCCGCGAGCACGGCGAATACGTGCTGTTCTGCCGTGAACGCAATGCCGAACGCGAGTTGTGGGACGGTTTGCGCGCCGGGCAAGAAGGCGCGATCCGCGACTTCGGTGCCGACGACGCCTTCCCGATTACCGACATCGACGACATCCTCCCGGGCCTGATCGAAGGCCGCGACCGAGTGTATTCGGCGATGGGCAGCAACCCCGAATTCGATCGCCATCTGATGGACTGGATCAATGTGATCCGCTCCAAGGCGCACCTCGGCGCCCAGCCGCCGAACGAATTCGTTGCCCTGGATCATCTGCTGCACGACATGCGTCTGTATAAATCGGCGGCAGAAGTGAAGGTGATGCGCGAAGCCGCACGGATCTCGGCGCAAGCCCACATCCGTGCGATGCAAGCCAGTCGGGCCGGACTTTACGAATACAGCCTCGAAGCCGAACTCGATTACGAATTCCGCAAGGGCGGGGCGAAAATGCCCGCGTACGGTTCTATCGTCGCCGCCGGGCGCAACAGCTGCATCCTGCATTACCAGCAAAATGACGCGTTGCTCAGGGACGGTGATCTGGTGCTGATCGATGCCGGTTGCGAGATCGACTGCTACGCCAGCGACATCACCCGCACCTGGCCGGTCAACGGCACGTTTTCGCCCGAGCAGAAAGCGATCTACGAATTGGTACTGGCCTCGCAGGAAGCCGCGTTCGCCGAAATCGCCCCGAACAAACACTGGAATCAAGCGCACGAAGCCACGGTCCGGGTGATCACCACCGGGTTGGTAAAGCTCGGATTGCTGCAAGGCGAGGTCGACGAGTTGATCGCCAGCGAAGCCTATAAAGCGTTTTACATGCACCGCGCCGGCCACTGGCTGGGCATGGATGTACACGACGTCGGCGAGTACAAGGTAGGCGGCGAGTGGCGCGTGCTGGAAGTCGGCATGGCGCTGACCGTGGAGCCGGGCATCTACATCGCCCCAGACAACCAGAACGTCGCGAAAAAATGGCGCGGCATTGGTGTACGCATCGAGGACGACGTGGTCGTGACCAAAACGGGCTGTGAAATCCTCACCACCGGCGTACCGAAAAGCGTCGCTGAAATCGAAGCGCTGATGGCGCAAGCAAGGACACACGCGGCATGAGTCGAGTCAATCTGGCAATCATCGGTGGCGGTCTGGTCGGCGCCAGTCTGGCGTTGGCCTTGCAGGCCGGGGCCAAGGCCCGTGGCTGGAAGATCGTGCTGATCGAACCGTTCGCCCCCGGTGATAGCTGGCAGCCGAGCTACGACGCACGTTCATCGGCGCTGTCTTTTGGTTCGCGGCAGATTTATCAACGGCTGGGCGTGTGGCAGGAAATCTCCCGCCGCGCCGAGCCGATCAAACAGATTCACGTCTCCGATCGTGGCCGTTTCTCTACTGCGCGTTTGTCGGCGATGGAAGAGGGCGTGCCAGCGCTCGGCTACGTGGTGGAAAACGCTTGGCTCGGCCATTGCCTTTGGCAACACGTCGACAAAGACGTGATCAGCTGGCGTTGCCCGGCAGAAGTCACGCGCATGGAACCGCTGCCCGACGGCTATCGCCTGACCCTCAACGATGAAACCATCCTTGAATGCGATCTCGCGGTGCTCGCCGATGGCGGTCGCTCCGGGCTGCGCGAACAGCTGGGCATCAACGTGCGCAAGCGTCCGTACAACCAGAGTGCGCTGATCGCCAACATTACCCCGAGCGAAGCGCACAACGGCATGGCCTTCGAGCGCTTCACCGACGAAGGGCCGATGGCGCTGCTGCCGCTGCCGGATAACCGTTGCGCACTGGTCTGGACCCGTCTGGGCATGGACGCGCAGCGTCTGGCCGATTTGAGCGAGCGCGATTTCCTCAGCGAATTGCAGGGCGTGTTCGGTTATCGCCTCGGCACGCTGAAACAGGTGGGCGCGCGGCATCTTTATCCGCTGACGCTGGTCGAGGCCGAAGAACAAGTACGTTCGCATCTGGCCGTGCTCGGCAACGCGGCGCACAGCCTGCATCCGATTGCCGGCCAGGGTTTCAACCTGTCGCTGCGTGATGCCGATGCCTTGGCCGCCGCGTTGTTGTCCAGTGAAAAGCCGCTGGGCGACTTCGCCACATTGCAGGCCTATCGTGAGCGTCAGCGTCTCGATCAGGACCTCACCGTCGGCTTTTCCGATCAGGTCACCCGGCTGTTCGGCAGCACGCAGCCATTGGTTTCGCTGGGGCGTAACATCGGTTTGCTCGGCCTCGACCTGTTGCCGCCGGCCAAGCGCTGGTTTGCCCGTCAGGCCATGGGGTTGGGAACGCGTACGGATGCTTAAGTGGTTGACCGCAACATTTGGCAAGGCGCGACTGATGCGCTGGGTGATGACGTTCTACCCGCCGTATCTTGGCGCCGGTGTACGGGTTCGGCATATCAGTGACGACTTTCGCGACATCCAGGTGTCGATGGGGCTGGGCTGGTACAACCGCAACTATGTCGGCACCCAGTTTGGCGGCAGCCTGTATTCGATGGTCGACCCGTTTTTCATGCTGATGCTCATGGAAAACCTCGGCTCGAAGTACATCGTCTGGGATAAGGCTGCCGACATCGATTTCATTGCGCCGGGCAAAGGCCCGGTGTTCGCCCGCTTCACGATCGACGAGACCTTGCTCACCGAGATTCGCCGGCAAACCGCCAATGGTGAGAAATACCTGCCGCAGTTGCAGGTCGACATTCATGACGGCGCCGGCAATCTGGTGGCGCGGGTCGGTAAAACCCTTTACGTGCGGCTCAAGCCGCAAGCGAGACAGGCTTAAAGCATGGAAATGCGCGCAGATCTGCTGATTGTCGGAGCCGGAATGGTCGGCAGCGCTTTGGCGTTGGCGTTGCAGGACAGCGGGCTGGAAGTCCTGCTGCTCGACGGCAGCCCGTTGAGCGTCAAACCGTTCGCTGCCGACGCGGCGTTTGAACCGCGAGTAAGCGCCTTGTCGGCCGCCAGCCAACGAATCCTCGAACGCCTCGGCGTCTGGGATGGCATCGCCAAACGCCGCAGCAGCCCATACACCGACATGCACGTGTGGGACGGCAGTGGCACTGGGCAGATTCACTTTTCGGCGGCCAGTGTGCACGCCGAGGTGCTTGGCCATATCGTCGAAAACCGTGTGGTACAGGACGCCTTGCTCGACCGTTTGCACGATTGCGATCTGGGCATGCTGGCCAATGCGCGGCTGGAGCAGATGCGTCGCTCCGGCGATGACTGGCTGCTGACGTTGGCTGACGGTCGCCAGTTGCGTGCGCCGCTGGTGATCGCCGCTGACGGTGCCAACTCAGCTGTTCGCCGTCTCACCGGTGTGGCGACGCGTGAATGGGATTATCTGCACCACGCCATCGTTACCAGCGTACGCAGCAGCAAACCGCATCAGATGACCGCGTGGCAGCGCTTTACCGATCACGGGCCGCTGGCGTTTCTGCCGCTGGAACGTGACGGGCAGCAGGATTGGTGTTCGATCGTCTGGTCGACCACGCCGAGCGAAGCCGAGCGTCTGATGGCGCTGGACGAAGCGGATTTCTGCCGGGAGCTGGGACGCGCCTTCGAAGGTCGTCTGGGCGAGGTCATCAGTGCTGATCCGCGCCTGTGCGTGCCGCTGCGTCAGCGTCATGCCAAGCGTTACGTGGCCGAAGGTCTGGCGTTGATCGGCGATGCGGCGCACACCATTCATCCTTTGGCGGGGCAGGGTGTGAATCTGGGTTTCCTCGATGCGGCGGTGCTAGCGGAAGTGCTGTTGCAGGCGGCAGAGCGCGGTGAGCGTTTGGCCGATGTGAAGGTCCTGAGCCGTTACGAGCGTCGGCGTATGCCGCACAACCTCGCGTTGATGGCGGCGATGGAAGGGTTTGAACGGTTGTTCCAGGCTGACCCGTTGCCCGTGCGCTGGTTGCGCAATGCCGGGTTGAAGCTTGTTGAGCAGATGCCTGAGGCGAAAGCATTGTTTGTGCGCGAAGCTCTCGGGTTGACCGGGGATCTTCCGGCCCTCGCCAAACCCTGACATCTCCATTGAGGCTGATGGCCTCTTCGCGAGCAAGCTCGCTCCCACATTTGAAATGCATTCCAATGTGGGAGCGAGCTTGCTCGCGAAGGGGCCAGAACAGGCGCAACGAATTTCAGGCTGTGCAACATCTGGTAACTCCTTCAAAAAGAGTTCGATTGAGGTGGTAAATGTGAGTCCTTATCATTTGGCCCACATTTCCCGACCGAGAGACCACTCCCATGTTGGCACCCAAGCGTCTTCTGACCGCACTGGCCCTGACCCTGATTGGCAGCACAACGGCCCAGGCCGCTGATGAGGTGGTGGTTTACTCGTCGCGCATCGATGAGCTGATCAAACCGGTGTTCGATGCCTACACCGCCAAGACCGGGGTGAAGATCAAGTTCATCACCGACAAGGAAGCGCCGCTGATGCAGCGGATCAAGGCAGAAGGTGAAAACGCCACCGCCGACCTGCTGCTCACCGTTGATGCCGGCAACCTCTGGCAAGCCGAGCAGATGGGCATCCTCCAGCCGTTCACCTCGAAAACCATCGACGCCAACATCCCCCTGCAATATCGCTCGTCCAGCCACGCCTGGACCGGCCTGAGCCTGCGCGCGCGGACCATCGCTTACTCCACCGAGCGGGTGAAGCCGGGCGAACTGACCACCTACGAAGCACTGGCCGACAAGAACTGGGAAGGGCGCCTGTGCCTGCGCACGGCGAAGAAGGTCTACAACCAGTCGCTGACCGCGACCATGATTGAAGTCCATGGCGCCGAGAAGACCGAGAAGATCCTCAAGGGCTGGGTCAACAACCTGTCCACCGATGTGTTCTCCGATGACGTTGCGGTGCTCGAAGCGATCAACGCCGGGCAGTGCGATGTCGGCATCGTCAACACGTACTACTACGGTCGCCTGCACAAGCAGAAGCCGGAGCTGCCGGTGAAGCTGTTCTGGCCGAATCAGGCCGATCGCGGCGTGCACGTGAACCTGTCGGGCATCGGCCTGACCAAGCATGCACCGCACCCGGAAGCGGCCAAGGCTTTGGTTGAATGGATGACCACGCCTGAGGCGCAGAAGATTTTTGCTGACGTGAACCAGGAATTCCCGGCCAATCCGGCGGTGGCGCCTTCCGAAGAAGTGGCGGCGTGGGGCAAGTTTGTGGCTGATACGTTGCCGGTGGAAGTGGCGGGCAAGCGTCAGGCTGAGGCGATCCGGATGATGGATCGGGCGGGTTGGAACTGACCCGGCGTTTATACTGCGCCACGCGACACTGATCGTTCCCACGCTTTGCGTGGGAATGCATCCATCGACGCTCTGCGTCGTGCCGCCGACAGCGTGACGCAGAGCGTCACAGGATGTGTGCCCACGCAGAGCGTGGGCACAATCATTTGAACGAGACTGTTTCCTTGGCCCACCCCGCCCAACGCCGCTGGTACCCCATCGTCTTCGCCATCGCCGCGCTGGTGCTGTTGCCCCTGAGTGTTCTGCTGCTCTCCTGGCAGACCATCGATCAGCAGATCTGGGCGCACCTGTGGGAAACCCAGATGCCACGCCTGCTCGGCAACACCCTGACGCTGGTCGTTGGCGTCGGCGTCGGCGTAACGCTGCTCGGCGTCAGCCTCGCCTGGCTCACCAGCCTTTGCGAATTCCCCGGGCGACGCTGGCTCGACTGGGCGCTGATGCTGCCGTTCGCCATCCCCGCGTATGTGCTGGCCTTCGTTTTCGTCGGCCTGCTGGATTTCGCCGGCCCGGTGCAGACACTGCTCAGGGAATGGTTCGGCACCGGTCTGCGCCTGCCACGGGTGCGCTCCACCGGCGGGGTGATTATCGTGCTGGTGCTGGTCTTTTATCCCTACGTTTACCTGCTGGCGCGCACCGCGTTCCTCGCCCAGGGCAAGGGCCTGATGGAAGCGGCGCGAGTGCTTGGTCAATCGCCGTGGCAAGCCTTCTGGCGCGTGGCATTACCGATGGCGCGGCCGGCTATCGGTGCGGGTGTGGCGCTGGCGCTGATGGAAACCCTGGCGGATTTTGGCGCGGTCTCGGTGTTCAACTTCGACACCTTCACCACCGCAATTTACAAGACCTGGTACGGCTTCTTCAGCCTGCCGAGCGCGGCGCAACTGGCCAGTCTGTTGTTGCTGGTGGTGATGCTGGTGCTGTATGGCGAGCGTCGCGCGCGTGGCGCCAATCGGGCGAGCAACGAGCGGCCACGGGTGAAAGCGCTGTATCACCTGCGTGGGCTCAAGGCCTTCGCGGCCATGAGCTGGTGTGGTCTGGTGTTCGCCTGCGCTTTCGTTATTCCAGTGCTGCAACTGATCGTCTGGTTCTGGCAGCGCGGGCGTTTCGATCTTGATGAACGCTACGCCGGGCTGATCCTGCACACCCTTTATCTGGGCGGCATGGCGGCGTTTATTACCGTCAGCGTTGCTTTGCTGCTGGCGTTTGCCCGGCGCCTGGCGCCGACGCAGGCGATCAACTCCGGCGTTGGTCTGGCCAATCTGGGCTACGCCTTGCCGGGTTCGGTGCTGGCGGTCTCGATCATGCTGGCGTTCAGTTATCTGGATCGCGAACTGGTCATTCCGCTTTCGGGCTGGCTCGGGGGGGCGGGCAAGCCGTTGCTGCTCGGCAGTCTGGCGGCGTTGCTGATGGCCTATCTGGTGCGCTTCGTGGCCGTGGCTTACGGACCATTGGAAAGCAGTCTGGCGCGTATACGGCCATCTTTGCCTGAAGCGGCACGTAGCCTGGGTGTCAGTGGGCCGCGACTGTTTTTCAAAGTGTATCTGCCGCTTTTGCTGCCTGGTACGTTGAGTGCGGCGTTGCTGGTATTCGTCGACGTACTCAAGGAAATGCCCGCGACCCTGCTGATGCGCCCGTTTGGCTGGGACACGCTGGCCGTACGCATCTTTGAAATGACCAGCGAAGGCGAATGGGCGCGGGCGTCTTTGCCGGCGTTAACCCTTGTGCTGGTCGGATTGTTACCGGTCATCGGCCTGATTCGTCGCTCCGCCCATCGAAACACTTAGTAGTGAGTCCTGAATCATGCGGCTACAATGCGCGGCATTCGGTGCGGTTCGTCTGACAGACCCGCTCGCTGAAATCGGCTGAAAGCCTTCTATTTAGCGGCTTTCACCCCGTGCAGCGGCTGTCCGCACCTTCGCCACGCCCGGAAGGAGAAACCCATGGGACAGCGTACGCCTCTGTATGACCTGCATCTCGCCCTCGGCGCGAAGATGGTCGATTTTGGCGGTTGGGATATGCCCCTGCATTACGGCTCGCAGGTCGAGGAGCACCACGAGGTGCGCCGCGATTGCGGGGTGTTCGATGTATCCCACATGACCGTGATCGATGTCACCGGCCCCCAGGCCAAGGCCTGGCTGCAGCATTTGCTGGCCAATGATGTCGACCGCCTGCACCGCCCCGGCCGTGCGTTGTACAGCACCATGCTCAACGAGCGCGGCGGCATCGTCGATGACATGATCGTCTATCGTCTCGATGACTGTTATCGCCTGGTGTTCAATGCCTCCACCCGCGATCAGGATCTGGCCTGGATGAACGCGCAGCGCGGCGATTACGACGTGCAACTGCACGAACGCGCCGAACTGGCGATGCTCGCCATTCAAGGTCCGCAGACCCGGCACAAGATTGCTGAACTGGTGACCCAGTCCCGCGCCACGCTGATCCAGCACCTCAAACCCTTCGAAGGCTACACCGACGGTGACTGGTTCATCGCGCGTACCGGTTATACCGGTGAGGATGGCCTGGAAATCTGCCTGCCGGCCAGTCAGGCGCCGGGTTTCTTCAACGATCTGGTCGGCGCCGGCATTTCCCCGATCGGCCTCGGCGCCCGTGACACGCTACGGGTTGAAGCCGGGATGAACCTCTACGGTCAGGACATTCATCAGGATGTTTCGCCGCTGGCGTCGAACATGGCCTGGAGCATCGCTTGGGAACCGGCCGCGCGCCAGTTCATCGGCCGCGCCGCGCTGGAAGCGGAAAAAGCCGCTGGCGTTGCACACAAACTGGTCGGTCTGGTGCTGGAAGAGCGCGGCGTTTTGCGCGCTCATCAGGTGGTTCGTATCGCCGATGTTGGCGAAGGGGAGATCACCAGTGGTAGTTTCTCTCCTACGCTAAGCAAATCGATTGCCCTGGCGCGTGTACCGATGGCAACCGCCGACCGCGCCGAAGTGGAAATCCGTGGCAAGTGGTACCCGGTACGGGTGGTCAAACCGACCTTCGTCCGCCATGGCAAGACTTTGATCTAACCTTTTTCCGGCGGGCACGACCGCTGACCCAAATCCAGAGGACACCGAAGATGAGCAATATCCCCGCTGAACTGCGTTTTGCCGAAAGTCATGAATGGGTACGTCTGGAAGCCGACGGCACCGTCACTGTGGGCATCAGCGATCACGCGCAGGAAGCGCTGGGCGATGTGGTGTTCGTCGAGCTGCCCGAAGTGGGCAAGGTGTTGACTGCCGAAGATCAGGCCGGTGTGGTTGAGTCGGTGAAAGCCGCTTCCGACATCTATTCGCCGGTCAGCGGTGAAGTCATCGCGATCAACGAGGATCTGGGCGGTTCGCCGGAACTGCTGAACTCCGACCCTTATGGCGCGTGGATCTTCAAGCTCAAGCCAAGCGACAAGGCTGAGCTGGACAAGCTGCTGGATGCTGCGGCGTATAAGGCTGCCATCGGCGAGTAAGCGTTACGCAACACCGCAAAGCCCCGACCTGTCGGGGCTTTTTCATGGGCAATGAAAAATCCAATGTGGGAGCGAGCTTGCTCGCGAAGGCGGTTTTACATTCAACATCTTCCGCGACTGACACACCGCATTCGCGAGCAAGCTCGCTCCCACAGGGTCAGTGTTGATCTTGAAAATTTAGTGGTGGCTTGGGCTGCTATGCTGGTTTGACCGTGTTGCATTGACGCCGAGCGCCAGCCAAGAGAGAGCCCGTCATGTCCCAGTTGCCGTCCCTGAGCCAGTTACGCGATCCCGATGCCTTCCTGCGCCGTCATCTCGGCCCCGATGCCGCCGAGCAGCAGGCAATGCTCGACAGCCTCGGCCTCGGCAGCCGGGTCGAGCTGATCGAGCAAACCGTGCCGCCGGGCATTCGTCTCAATCGTGCACTGGAGCTGCCGCCCGCCCTCGACGAGCAAGCGGCGCTGGCAAAATTGCGTGGTTACGCCGAGCAGAACCAGGTCTGGACCAGCCTGATCGGTATGGGCTACCACGGCACGCTCACGCCGACCGTCATCCTGCGCAACGTCCTCGAAAATCCCGGCTGGTACACCGCGTACACGCCGTATCAACCGGAGATCGCCCAGGGTCGGCTCGAAGCGCTGCTGAATTTTCAGCAATTGACCATCGACCTCACCGGCCTCGAACTGGCCAACGCCTCGCTGCTCGATGAAGCCACGGCAGCGGCGGAAGCCATGGCGCTGGCCAAGCGCGTGGCGAAGTCGAAGAGCAATCTGTTTTTCGTCGATGAGAACTGCCACCCGCAAACCATTTCCGTGGTGCAGACCCGTGCCGAAGGCTTCGGTTTCGAGCTGATCATCGACGCTGTGGATAACTTGAAGCAACATCAGGTGTTCGGCGCACTGCTGCAGTATCCCGACACCCACGGCGAGATTCGCGATCTGCGTCCGCTGATCGGTCACCTGCATGCGCAACAGGCGCTAGCCTGTGTCGCTACGGATTTGTTGAGTCTGCTGTTGCTGACGCCACCGGGCGAATTGGGTGCCGATGTGGTGTTCGGTTCGTCTCAACGATTCGGCGTGCCGATGGGTTATGGCGGCCCGCACGCAGCGTTCTTTGCCAGCCGCGAGGAGTACAAGCGGGCGATTCCCGGGCGCATCATCGGCGTATCAAAGGACGCGCGGGGCAACGTGGCGCTGCGCATGGCGTTGCAAACCCGCGAACAACATATTCGTCGTGAGAAGGCCAATTCGAACATCTGCACCGCACAGGTCCTGCTGGCCAACATTGCCAGTTTCTACGCGGTGTATCACGGCCCGGAAGGCTTGAAGCGCATCGCCCAGCGTGTGCACAGGCTGACCTGCATTCTGGCGGCAGGGCTTGAGCGTAAAGGGATCAACCGGATCAATGCGCAGTTTTTCGACACGTTGACGCTGGACGTTGGCGGTGCGCAAACCGCGATTATCGACAGTGCCCGGGCTGCGCAGATCAACCTGCGAATTCTCGGCCGTGGGCGGGTAGGGCTGAGCCTCGACGAGACCTGCGATGAAACCACCGTCGCCAGACTGTTCGATGTATTGCTCGGAGCTGATCACGGGTTGACCGTCGCCGATCTCGACGCCGAGGCGCTGACCTCAGGCATCCCCGACAATCTTCAACGCCAGACACCGTACCTGCGCCATCCGGTATTCAACGCCCATCACAGCGAAACCGAGATGCTGCGCTATCTCAAACAACTGGAGAACAAGGATCTGGCGCTCAACCAGTCGATGATCCCGCTGGGCTCCTGCACCATGAAACTCAACGCCACCAGCGAGATGATCCCGATTACCTGGCCGCAGTTCGCCAATCTGCACCCGTTCGTACCGAGGGAGCAGGCCGTCGGTTACACCTTGATGATCGAGGAGCTGGAGCGCTGGCTGTGCGCAATCACCGGGTTCGATGCGATCTGCATGCAGCCCAACTCCGGCGCCCAGGGCGAGTACGCCGGGTTGCTGGCGATCCGTAAATATCATGAGAGCCGTCAGCAGGGCGCGCGGGAGATCTGTCTGATTCCGTCCTCGGCCCATGGCACCAACCCGGCCTCGGCGCAAATGGCCGGGATGCGCGTAGTGATCGTCGAGTGCGACGAGGCAGGCAACGTCGATCTTGAGGATTTGAAAGCGAAAGCCGCCGAGGCTGGGGATAAGTTGTCGTGCCTGATGGCGACCTATCCGTCGACCCATGGGGTGTACGAGGAGGGCATCAGCGAGATCTGCGAAGTTATCCACAAGCATGGCGGTCAGGTGTACATGGACGGCGCCAACCTCAATGCGCAGGTCGGGCTGGCGCGACCTGCGGACATCGGCGCCGACGTTTCGCACATGAACTTGCACAAGACCTTCTGCATCCCACACGGCGGCGGTGGGCCGGGCATGGGACCGATCGGCATTCGTGCGCACTTGGCGCCGTTCGTCGCCAATCATCCGGTGGTGCCGATCGACGGGCCACTTGCGCAGAATGGTGCCGTGAGCGCAGCGCCGTGGGGTAGCGCGAGCATTCTGCCGATCAGTTGGATGTACATCGCCATGATGGGGCCGCAATTGGCGGACGCCAGTGAGGTGGCGATTCTGGCGGCGAACTACCTGGCGCAGCATTTATCCGGTGCGTTCCCGGTGCTGTACACCGGGCGCAACGGGCGCGTGGCTCACGAATGCATTCTTGATCTGCGGCCATTGAAGGCGCTGACCGGTATCAGCGAAGAGGACGTTGCCAAGCGTCTGATGGATTACGGCTTCCATGCGCCGACCATGTCCTTCCCGGTGCCGGGGACCTTGATGGTCGAACCGACCGAGAGTGAATCCAAAGCGGAGCTGGACCGATTTATTGGTGCAATGTTGAGCATTCGCGCAGAAATCACTGAGGTGCAGAACGGCAACTGGCCGGCCGAGGACAATCCGCTGAAACGCGCGCCGCATACCCTGGCGGATGTCACTGGAGTCTGGGAGCGGCCGTACAGCATCGAGCAAGGAGTTACCCCGGATGCGCACACCAAGGCACACAAGTATTGGCCGGCAGTGAATCGGGTCGACAATGTCTACGGCGACCGTAACCTGTTCTGCGCGTGCGTCCCGGTGGATGATTACCGCTGACGTTCAGACTGTATGCGGTCCTTGTGGGAGCGAGCTTGCTCGCGAAGACGGCGTGTCAGTCGCCGCATATTTCGGATGTGAAATGGCCTTCGCGAGCAAGCTCGCTCCCACAGGGTTTTGTGCTGGGGTCAGAAGACAGGCAAAAAAATGCCGCTCATTTGAGCGGCATTTTTTGTTACTCGGAAGCCACGGCGTTCTTCGCCAGAATCGCATTCGCCAATTCCATATCGGTCGCCTGCAGGCCCGGATTATCGGCACGGACTTTCTGCATCGCCGCTTCCAGATACGGCCCACGGATGCCGCCGTCACTGGCAACGAAACTGCCGGCATCGTCCTGCGCGGCGACGATCAGCTTGTGATCCTTGAAGGTCAGGTAGGTGGAGCCGGTGGTGGCGCCGGACGAGATGACGTTACGCCAAAAGCTGTCCGCCATGGCCGAACCAACGGGAAGGGACAGCAAGGCCAGTGTGGCAACAGCAAGTTTGAGACGCATGATGAGATGACTCCTGGGGGTTAACTGAGGCGTTGGATCGCCATTTCCCCGATCCGGTTCCGTGGCGGCTTATTTCTGCTCGCTCTGCGGCGTCACCCGTAGCACTTCCTCGACGGTGGTCAGCCCTGCCGCGACTTTTTGCGCGCCGGACAGGCGCAGGCTGCGCATGCCTTCCTTGAAGGCTTGCCGGCGAATGGCGGTGAGGTCGGTATCCGGGGTGATGAAGGCTTTCAGGCTGTCGCTCAGTTGCATGATTTCGTAGACCCCGGCGCGGCCGCGATAGCCGGTGTCGCGGCATTCCACGCAACCAATGGCACGTTGCGCGTTGCCCGGCAGCGGTGCTTGCCACGGGCGGGTCAGGGTTTGCCAGTCTTCGTCTTCGAGCGTCAGCGGCGCCTTGCAATGCGGACACAAGGTGCGCACCAGACGCTGGGCCATGACGCCAAGCACGGTGGCTTTGATCAGGTAATGCGGCACCCCGAGTTCGAGCAGGCGGCTGATCGCGCTGGGGGCGTCGTTGGTGTGCAGGGTCGACAGCACCAGGTGCCCGGTGAGCGCCGCCTGAATCGCCATTTCAGCGGTTTCCAGATCACGGATCTCACCGATCATGATGATGTCCGGGTCTTGCCGCATCAGTGCGCGCACGCCGGCGGCAAAGCTCAGGTCGATGTTGTGCTGCACCTGCATCTGGTTGAACGCCGGCTCGACCATTTCGATCGGGTCTTCGATGGTGCAGAGGTTGACCTCCGGCGTCGCCAGTTTTTTCAGCGTGGTGTACAGCGTGGTGGTCTTGCCCGAACCGGTCGGCCCGGTGACCAGAATGATGCCGTTGGGCTGACGCGTCATGTCCTGCCAGCGGCGCAGGTCCTCGGCGGAAAAACCCAGTTGATCGAAATCCTTGAGCAGCACTTCCGGGTCGAAAATCCGCATGACCATTTTTTCGCCGAACGCCGTCGGCAGCGTTGAAAGCCGCAACTCGACTTCACCGCCGTCCGGGGTCTTGGTCTTGACCCGGCCGTCCTGGGGTTTGCGCTTTTCGGCGACGTTCATGCGGCCGAGGCTTTTCAGGCGACTGACAATTGCCATGGTCACCTGCGGCGGGAATTGATAAACGTTGTGCAGCACGCCGTCGATGCGAAAACGCACGGTGCCTTGCTCGCGGCGCGGTTCGATGTGGATATCACTGGCGCGCTGTTGAAAGGCGTACTGGAACAGCCAGTCGACGATGTTGACGATGTGCGCGTCGTTGGCGTCCGGCTCCTGATCGCTGGCGCCGAGGTTGAGCAGTTGCTCGAAGTTGCCGAGATTGCCGCCCTGAGCGTCGGCATTGCTGGCGCCGCTGACCGATTTGGCCAGGCGGAAGAATTCGACGCTGAAGCGCTGGATGTCCGCCGGGTTGGCCACCACCCGTTTGATCGGCAGCTTCAATACGTGGGTGAGATCGGCCTCCCAGCCGGTGACGTAGGGCTGGGCACTGGCCACGGTGACAAAATCGCGGTCGACCGCCACGGCGAGAATCTTGTGCCGTTGCGCAAAGGCGTAAGACATCAAGGGCGTAATCGCGGCGACGTTGATTTTCAACGGATCGATGCGCAGATACGGCTGACCGGCCTGCTGTGCCAGCCACAGGGTCAGGCTTTCCAGGTCGAGGTGTTTGCCTGGCCGGCTGAGGTCGTCGAGTTGCTGGCTGGCGATGAATTCCAGCGGATGCATCTGACCGTGGGTGGCGTGGCGCCGGCGGGCATTCAGCGCCTGCTCCGCCGCGTCCTGGCCGATAAAGCCTTGGGCGACCAGTTCGCGCAGCACCTCGTTGAGTTCCAGCCAGCGGTCCTGAGTGGCAAGTTGTACGGACATGCGGGCTTCCTTTTGAGCGACAGTGCGCAAAAGGATAGTCGTGGCCCCGCAGACCGTTGGGCCACTACCCGACGAAGCCGTTGCCGGATCTGTCAGCCGGCCGCTTGAGCGGGCGCATCCCAAGCGCTGTCGGCGTTTTGCAGATTGACCGAGCAGACGCTGATCAGGTTACGAAGTTTTTCCGCGATCACTTGTGCGCGATGCCAGCTCAATCCGCCCATGACCAGGTCGATCGACAGCAGATCGTCCATGCGCTGCACGTTGACTTGTTCGGGCGTGAGGCATTGCAGCGCGAACAGGTTGAGCACGCGCACCAGCAAGTCCGGCTCGGCTTCGGCGAGGATCTGATACTGCGCCAGGCAGTGAGCGTTGCTGACGTTCCAGACATCGGCACGGGTGGGCGTTGTGGTGACGGCTTCAAGGTGCGGCATGGCGGGTCTCCAAAATCACTGGAGGAATTTTTACATTCGGTGGCGGGTATTTCTTGGCTATGATCGCGGCTATTGGCGATTGAACGATTGATTTAATTCGCTTAACAGTTCATTTGGGGTTTTTCTATGCATAGCGAGCTGGACAGCTACGACCGCAAGATTCTCGCCCTGCTGCAAGAGGACGCCTCGCTCTCGAGTGCACAGATCGCCGAGCAGGTCGGCCTGTCGCAATCGCCGTGCTGGCGGCGGATTCAGCGGATGAAGGAGGAGGGGATCATTCGTGGCCAGGTGACCTTGCTCGATCGCAAGAAGATTGGCCTGAATACGCAGATCTTTGCCGAGATCAAACTCAACGCCCACGGGCGTTCGAACTTTACGGAGTTCACCGAAGCGATTCGTGGGTTTCCGGAAGTGCTGGAGTGTTATGTGCTGATGGGCGCGGTGGATTTTTTACTGCGCATTGTTGCGGCGGACATTGAGGCGTATGAGCGGTTCTTCTTCGAGAAGCTGTCGCTGGTGCCGGGGATTCAGGAGGTGAATTCGATTGTGGCGCTTTCTGAAATCAAGTCCACCACCAGCCTGCCGGTTTGAGGCCAAGGCAGCTGGCCTCTTCGCGAGCAGGCTCGCTCCCACAGGGGATTGCATTCCAATGTGGGAGCGAGCCTGCTCGCGAAAGCGGTTTTACATGCGCAGGAGCATTTTCCAGGCGCGATTCTGGTAAACCGCAATCGCCTGCTGCTTGCGCGCGTCGAGCAGTTCGTCAGTGATCGTCGGCTCGTTGGCCAACTGCGCCAGCTTGTTCAGCTCGCCGTACAGACGATCCATTTCCGGGATGTCCAGCACATTACGGGCGTGGTGCAGCCAGACCTGAATGCGTTCGATACGCGGCAGTTGTTCGGCCAGATCTTCCGGCTGCTGCTGATAGCGCTGCAATTGCAGGGCCGTGGCTTCTTCGCCCAAGGTACGCGGCAGCCAGCTGTGCAACTGCGCACCACCCTGACGGTTGCCACGCACGTTGCGTTCGGCGGTCCAGGTGCGGGCCAGCAGCCAGCGTGAAGTGCTCAGCGAGAACAGCCCCCAGCGTGGGTCTTCGAGTTCTTCGAGGAACTGCTCCGGCGCGGCTTTGCGTACGTCTTCGTCTTCGATACCGACCTGCACCAGCGGGCGCCAGTCTTCCAGCAACGCATCCAGGGCAACGCGCAAGTCGTGAGTCGACTGACGCGGCGCGGCCTGGCCGAGGCTGCTGAGCAGGGCGCGCATTTCCGCGAGGTTCTCGACCCAGTCGAGCAACAGGCGCCAGTGGCCGTTGAAACGGTACTGTTCGGCCAGGCGCTGGCTGCTGCCGAGCAAATGCCAGCTCAGCGCGGCGAAGGCGTCGTCGAGTTGGGTTTCCGCAGTCAGCTCCGGCGCCGGCAGGCTCAGCGAGTAGCTGTTGGCGTCGTATAGACGGTAGCCGCGCTCAGCCTTGCTGATGTCGCACGGCATCAGCGCGAGGGTTTCGGCCAGTTCGGCAGCCAGTTCCAGCAGCGCAGCAGACTCGCCTTCGCGCAATTCCAGTTCCAGCTCGCAGATTTCTTCTTTCTGCTTGCCGACGACAACGTGGCCAAGATCCAGCGCGGCCTCGATAACCACTTTGGATTTGCCACGGCCCCAGGCGATTTCGGCGCGCTCGCGGACGAAATCGGTGGTGAAGATCGGCTTGAGGGTTTTCTTGTCCAGCTCGGCCAGCGACTCGGGCCAGCATTCGCCGTCGAGTTTCTTCACGTCGAGCTTGGCTTTGGGCAACTTCCAGTCGTACTCGTTACGCTCGGAAAGACCGGCAACGCTTTGGCCACGGGTCTTGAGGGTCTGAATCACCTCGTCACCGTCCTTGCGCAGGCGCAGGGCGACTTTGGCTTGGGCCAGATCGCGCTCGGGGGTGTCGAAGTACTGGTTCATCAACTCACGGCGTTCCCAGCCACTTTTGTTGCGTTTTTTCAGTAACGGGTGCTCGCGCAGGGCGGCGAGGGTTTCGCGGCTGACGCGGAGTTTGATTTCGGTTTCTTTCTGCATGGCCGGAAAATCCAGGATCGGGAGCGCAGCCGGGGGAATGTGTGGCTGCCAAGGCCGTGCAGTGTACAGGACTCAAACTTCCTACGCCCTGCGGCGGTTTATTCCGAGCGCCGGATGGTTCTATGATGGACCTCAATTCGGGAGTTGGAGTCAGCGATGCCTTTGCCGTCCATGCAAGACCAGTTCGCTGCGCTGATCGCCGCGCCATCGGTCAGCTGTACCCAACCGAACCTCGATCAGTCCAACCGCGCGGTGATCGATTTGCTCGCCGGCTGGCTGGGTGACCTGGGTTTCAGCTGCGACATCCAGCAGGTCAGCCCCGGCAAGTTCAACCTGCTCGCCAGTTTCGGCAGCGGCCCCGGCGGGCTGGTATTGGCCGGGCACAGCGACACGGTGCCGTACGACGATGCCTTGTGGCAGACCGATCCGCTGAAACTCACCGAAGTCGATGGCCGCTGGGTCGGCCTGGGCAGTTGTGACATGAAGGGCTTCTTCGCGCTGATCATCGAAGCCGTGCTGCCGCTGCTCGATCAGCCGTTCAAGCAGCCGTTGCTGATCCTCGCCACCTGTGACGAAGAAAGCTCGATGTCCGGCGCCCGTGCGCTGGCCGAGGCCGGGCGTCCGTTGGGCCGCGCAGCGGTCATCGGCGAGCCGACCGGGCTCAAGCCGATCCGCATGCACAAAGGCATCATGATGGAACGCATCGATATCCTCGGGCAGAGCGGCCATTCGTCGGATCCGCGTCTGGGTCATAGCGCCCTTGAAGCCATGCACGATGCGATTGGCGAACTGCGCGGCCTGCGCCTGTTGTGGCAACGTGAATTCAACAACCCGCAGTTCAGTGTGCCGCAACCGACGATGAACTTCGGCTGCATCCATGGCGGCGATAATCCCAACCGTATCTGCGGCCAGTGTTCGCTGGAGTTTGATCTGCGGCCGTTGCCAGGCATGGACCCGAAAGTCCTGCGCGCGGAGATTCTGCGCAAGCTCAATCCGGTGGCTGAGCGGCATCAGGTGAAGATCGACTACAAGCCATTGTTCCCGGAAGTGCCGTCGTTCGAGCAGGCCGAAGACGCCGAACTGGTGCGCATCGCCGAAAAGCTCACCGGTCACCGCGCCGAAGCAGTAGCGTTCGGCACCGAAGCGCCTTATCTTCAGCGCCTTGGTTGCGAAACCATTGTGCTCGGCCCTGGCGACATCGCCTGTGCGCATCAGCCCGGCGAGTACCTTGAAATGTCACGTTTGCAGCCTACCGTGCATCTATTACGGCAACTGATTGAACATTACTGCCTGACCCCGGACAAACCCTGATGCACCTTGTGGGAGCGAGCTTGCTCGCGAATGCGTCGGCTCAATCGACATTGATGTATCTGACACAACGCTTTCGCGAGCAAGCTCGCTCCCACAAGGGATCTGTGTTTTGCCTGATCAAACGCTGTAAATTGCCAGCACCCCAACCCGTATTCATGAGGAGAGCGCGCGTGTCGCCAAGCCTGTTCCGACGATAACCATCAGCCCGCTGTGCGTTTTCCGTTTCGCCCCTTTTTAGGCTGCTATTTATTACAGGCCCAGGTTCATGCCCGAATACGTTAACTGGCTTCGTCACGCGTCCCCTTACATCAATGCCCACCGCGACTGCACCTTCGTCGTCATGCTGCCCGGCGACGGCGTGGAGCATCCGAATTTCGGCAACATCGTCCACGACATCGTCTTGCTGCACAGCCTCGGCGTGCGCCTGGTGCTGGTGCACGGTTCGCGCCCGCAGATTGAAACCCGCCTCGCCGCGCGTGGGCTGACCCCGCATTACCACCACGGCATGCGCATCACCGATGCGGCGACCCTGGAATGCGTGATCGATGCGGTCGGCCAATTGCGCATCGCCATCGAAGCGCGTTTGTCGATGGACATGGCTTCGTCGCCAATGCAGGGCTCGCGCTTGCGCGTGGCCAGCGGCAACCTCGTTACCGCGCGGCCGATCGGAGTGCTTGAGGGCGTCGACTATCACCACACCGGCGAAGTGCGCCGGGTCGACCGCAAAGGCATCAACCGTCTGCTCGATGAGCGCTCGATCGTACTGCTGTCGCCGTTGGGCTACTCGCCGACCGGTGAAATCTTCAACCTCGCCTGCGAAGACGTCGCCACCCGCGCCGCCATCGACCTCGGGGCGGACAAGCTGCTGCTGTTCGGTGCGGACCTCGGTCTGATCGACGAAAACGGCAAACTGGTACGGGAACTGCGTCCACAGCAGGTGCCGGCGCATTTGCAGCGTCTGGGCAGCAACTATCAGGCAGAGCTTCTCGATGCCGCTGCCGAAGCCTGTCGTGGCGGTGTGGCGCGCAGCCATATCGTCAGTTATGCCGAAGATGGCGCGCTGTTGACCGAGCTGTTCACTCGTGACGGTGGCGGTACGCTGGTCGCCCAAGAGCAATTCGAACTGGTGCGCGAGGCCGCGATTGAAGACGTCGGCGGCTTGCTCGACTTGATCAGCCCGCTGGAAGAGCAAGGGATTCTGGTGCGTCGTTCACGGGAAGTGCTGGAGCGCGAGATCGAGCAGTTCAGCGTGGTCGAGCGTGAAGGCATGATCATCGCCTGCGCGGCTCTGTATCAGATTGCCGATTCCGACGCCGGTGAGCTGGCGTGCCTGGCGGTGAATCCGGAGTACCGCCATGGCGGTCGCGGGGATGAATTGCTGGAACGCATCGAAACCCGAGCGCGGGCGCAGGGCTTGAAGACCTTGTTCGTCCTTACCACTCGGACCGCGCACTGGTTCCGCGAGCGTGGGTTCGAGCCGAGCAGCGTCGAACGCCTGCCAGCGGCGCGGGCGTCGCTGTACAACTATCAGCGCAATTCGAAGATCTTCGAAAAGACTCTGTAACCGAGGTGCTCCATTCGCGAGCAGGCTCGCTCCCAACCCTGTGGGAGTGAGCCTGCTCGCGAAGCTTTTATTGCGCCACGAACTTCGCGCTGACGTAGGGCGAATAATCCGGCAGCACCGTCTCAACCTTGCCCTGTTCCTTCAAAAACTTCGCCGTCTCGCCAATCGCTTTCGCCGTGCCACCGTCCAGCAACGCCGTGGTTTGCTGTGCCTTGGCGTCCGGGAAAGCTGAACCTGCCAGCAGTTCCGGGACATCGGCGGCATTGGCACCGGTCAGTTTGGCGATTTTCTGTACCGGCACCGAGTCAGCCGTCCAGCTGTCTTTATGCGCCGCGTAATCGGCAAATGAATCCAGCGTGACCTTGGCGAATTTCGCTACAACGTCAGGATGCTTCTCGGCAAAATCCTTGCGCGCGACCCATACCTCAAAGGTCGGCGCGCCCCACTGGCCGACCTGCGCGGCATCGGTCAGGGTCTTGCCGGTCTTGCGGATTTCACCCAGCGCCGGCGACCAGACAAACGCGCCATCGATATCGCCACGCTTCCACGCCGCTGCGATCTCTGCCGGTTGCAGGTTCACCACTTTGACTTTCGAGCTATCCAGACCCCAGTGCTTGAGTGCGCCGAGCAGGCTGTAGTGGGAGGTGGAAACGAACGGCGTGGCGATGGTCTTGCCGACCAGATCCTGGGGGGTGTCGATGCCGCTGCCATTGCGCACCACCAAGGCTTCGGCGGCATTGATCTGCGCCGAAACGATGAACGCGACAATTGGCAGATTACGCGAGGCCGCCGCTGCCAACGGGCTGGAGCCGAGGTTGCCGATCTGCACGTCACCCGAAGCAATGGCTGTCACAACTTCCGGGCCGCTGTTGAAGCGGCGCCAGTCGATTTTCTCGCCGATGGTTTTCTCGTAGACGCCGTCGGCCTGGGGGACTTTGCTCGGGTCGATACCGGTTTGGTAGCCGACGGTGAGGTTGGCGGCGTGAGCGGAAAAAGTAATCAGTGCTGACACACAAACTGTAACAA
Source organism: Pseudomonas viridiflava (assembly GCF_900582195.1). Lineage (GTDB taxonomy): Bacteria > Pseudomonadota > Gammaproteobacteria > Pseudomonadales > Pseudomonadaceae > Aquipseudomonas. Next base: position 338,039 of record NZ_UTHA01000001.1, on the reverse strand, counting down.
ATTGACTAGATAGTGCGCGTTTGGCCATCATGGCGTCGCCTTTTCGATAGGGTTTGACGATTTGGGGTTGCGCCAAAGCTAATCGATATAAAAAAAGGCCAACAAATACCATTTAGGAATGAGCTTAGTCGCCGATACGCTGTATCGCGGCGAAGATGGCACGATAATGGCCATATTCCGAAATGATATGAAAAAGAATGAATAAATTCTTTTTGGGTTTATCAGGAAATCTTTACTCTGCACGGACCAAATCACTGCGATTAGACCTTGGTCGTAGACACACAAGGTTACGATTGACTTGTCAGTCACGGTCTGGCGCTAATCGCGCATCTTAGGATCCAGGGCATCAGACCCCGGGCCAGGAACACAAGAATTAGAAACGAGAGGAGCTTTACATGAACAAGTCCACCTTGGCCCTGGCTGTGGCCGTAGGGGTTATGGCGCAGCAGGCAGGCGCCGCCGGTTTCATCGAAGACAGCAAAGCTACCTTGGGGCTGCGTAACTTCTACATCAACACTGATAACCGTGATGGCGATACCAAAGCTGCCGGCGCTCAGAACAAGCAAGAAGAATGGGGCCAAGGTTTCGATCTGCGCTTCATCTCCGGCTACACCCAAGGCACCGTAGGCTTCGGTATCGACGCTATCGGTCTGTTGGGCGTGCGTCTGGATTCGGGTGGCGGCACCAACGGCGCCTCGAAGACCTCCTACGGCGGCACTGTTTTCCCAAGCGAGTCCAACGGTAAAGCGGTTAATGACTTCTCCAGCCTGGGGCTGACGGCCAAAGCCAAGATCTCCCAGACTGAACTGAAGCTTGGCACCCTGCAGCCAAAACTGCCGGTTATCGTGACCAACGACGGTCGTCTGTTGCCGCAAACCTTCCAGGGTGGCCAGATCACTTCCAACGAGATCAAGGATCTGACACTGGTAGCTGGTCAGATCGAGCACGCCAAGGGTCGTAACTCTAGCAACAACGAAGAGTTGTCGATCGCGGGTTCCAACGCTCACACCGCTGCCGGTCGTGACAGCAACAAGTTCATCTATGGTGGTGGCGACTACAAAATCACCAAAGACCTGACTGCCCAGTACTACTACGGCAATCTGCAGGATTACTACAAACAGCACTTCCTGGGTCTGGTGCACAACTGGGCAATCGGTCCTGGTGTGTTGAAGTCTGACTTCCGTTACTTCAACAGCCGTGACGATGGCGCCAACGGTAACGACCCGGCCTACTACACCACGGGTGACTACGGCACCGGCATTACCAAAGGTAAAGTCGACAACAACCTGTACAGCGGCTTGTTCCTGTACACCGTTGAAGGTCACACCTTCGGTGGCGGCTATCAGGTCAGCAACGGCAACAGCGACTTCCCTTGGCTGAACCAAGGTGACGGCTCGTCGGCGTACATCACCACCGACATGCAGATTGCAAAATTCGCCCGCGCTGGCGAGCGTACCTGGCAAGCTCGCTACTCGTACGACTTCGCCAAAGTTGGCGTACCTGGCCTGACCGCTGGTGTGGTTTACCTGCGTGGCGATAACATCGACACCACTGGTAAAGTCGGCAGCACTGTTCCGCAAACCAGCGTCAATGCCACCGGCCGTTCCGAGTGGGAACGCGACATCACCGTTGGTTACGTAGTACCTGAAGGCCCGTTGAAAAACGTTGGCGTGATGTGGAAAAACGCTATGTGGCGCAACGACATCCCAGGTCAGCGTGACCAGGATGAAAACCGCCTGATCGTCAGCTACTCGATCCCGCTGTTGTAATAGCGCGTCTCGATTCGTTGATGTAAAAAAAGCCCCGTCCGGCATCGCGCCGGACGGGGCTTTTGCATTTTCGAGTCAGGCTCACCCCCGTAAGCCCTCCCCGAAACTTCCCTCTTTACAGCAACTCAAGGCCTTCTCGAACCTTGCGACCGATGTTCGTCGTGATGCCGTCGAGCGTCCAGTGAATAGATGTTTAATATTCGCTAATGATCTAAATATCTAGTTATTTATTCTTTTTCACGATGGCAAATCCCGGGCTACAGTTGAGGTCTCGAACAACTCATCAGGAGCAGCACCATGAGCCTCAGACTCGGCGACATCGCCCCCGATTTCGAACAGGATTCCAGCGCCGGCAAGATTCGTTTCCACGAATGGCTGGGTGATAGCTGGGGCGTGCTGTTCTCCCACCCGGCGGACTTCACCCCGGTGTGCACCACTGAGTTGGGCTTCACCGCCAAGCTCAAAGATGAGTTCAGCAAGCGCGGCGTCAAAGCCATCGCGTTGTCGGTAGACCCGGTGGATTCGCACCACAAGTGGATCGAAGACATCAACGAGACCCAGAACACCATCGTCAACTTCCCGATCCTGGCCGATGCCGATCGCAAGGTGTCCGATCTGTATGACCTGATCCACCCGAATGCCAACGACACGCTGACCGTGCGTTCGCTGTTCGTGATTGATCCGAACAAGAAGATTCGCCTGACCATCACCTATCCGGCGAGCACCGGGCGCAACTTCCACGAGATTCTGCGGGTGATCGATTCGCTGCAGCTCACCGACAACTACAAGGTGGCCACCCCGGCCAACTGGCAGGACGGTGAAGAGGTGGTGATTGTGCCGTCGCTCAAGGATGAAGACGAGATCAAAAAGCGCTTTCCGAAGGGCTATCGCGCGGTGAAGCCGTACCTGCGCCTGACGCCGCAGCCGAACAAATGATCTTCTTGGGCAGATCGTTCCCACGCTCAGCGTGGGAATGCCGCCCGTGACGCTCCGCGTCACAGTGGACGCGGAGCGTCCATGGATTCATTCCCACGCAGAGCGTGGGAACGATCAGCGTGTAGCCACAAAGCAGGGGATTTCAGGCCGTTTCGACGGCCTTTTTTTCGCCTTGAATAACCTGAGTCGCATATCTCTAAAACGCATAACCAAATGAATAAATATGATTTATGGATATATAAATCAGCTGGTAAGGTCTCTCCATCGAAGCGAGATCGCAACCTGCGAATCGCCTGTAACGCTTAAGGAATTGTCTCAATGCTGGTTGTCTCACTCGGTGGCAGTCCCAGCCTGCGCTCCCGTTCCGGGGTGCTGCTGGAACGCTCGCAACGCTGGTTGCAGGCGCAAGGGGTGGAAGTGGTGAGTTATCAGATTCGGGATTTCCCCGCCGAAGATTTGCTCCACGCCCGCTTCGACAGCCCGAAGGTGCTCGACTTGCTGCAACAGATTGAAAACGCCGACGGCCTGCTGATCGCCACGCCGGTGTACAAGGCTTCGTTTTCCGGCGCGTTGAAGACGCTGCTGGATCTGCTCCCGGAGCGCGCCCTGAACCACAAGATTGTCTTGCCGATGGCCACTGGCGGCAGCATCGCCCACATGCTGGTGGTCGATTACGCGCTCAAGCCTGTGCTGTCGGCGTTGAAAGCCCAGGAAATGCTTCAGGGGATTTTCGCCGAGGACAGCCAGATCGCTTACGGCGAAGGCAGTGCTGCGGCGCAACTGGCACCGGCGCTGGAGCAGCGACTGCATGAAGCGCTGGATCAGTTTGTCGGCGCCATGGCCCGTCGGCCGAAACCGCTGGAGCCGGGCCTGTTGAACGAACGTTTGTTGAGTGCTCGCTGGAGCATTTAAAGCAATTTTATTTTTTTGTTTGAAAAGTCGCCGAGCGAAGAGCAGGCAAGGCAAAAGTTAGCGAGGAAGCGGAGTTGACGTTAGTCAATGAGCATTCCGAGCTGACTTTTAACGCAGCATGATCGAGCGCAGGCACTTTTCAGGCAAAAAAACTCACCTTACTCAGCCGCTAACGGTTAAGCAGGTGCAGCCAAAACCCAACAGCAAAAAGGAGAGCGCTATGCGCACTGTATTTTTGCGTCGTGGTCTGGTCGCTCTGTTTGCTGCGGCTGTCACCTTCGGCGCCATCACTCAAGCTCAAGCCGAGACCCTTCGGATCGGTTACCAGAAGTACGGCACGCTGGTGCTGCTCAAAGCCAAAGGCACGCTGGAAAAGCGTCTGGCCGCCCAAGGCGTCGACGTGCAATGGACTGAATTCCCCGGTGGTCCGCAGTTGCTGGAAGGCCTGAACGTCGGCTCGATCGACTTCGGCGTCACCGGCGAAACCCCGCCTGTTTTTGCTCAGGCTGCCGGCGCCGATCTGCTCTACGTCGCCTATGAACCACCTGCGCCGAACAGCGAAGCGATCCTCGTGCCGAAAGACTCGCCGATCAAATCGGTGGCTGATCTCAAGGGCAAGAAAGTCGCCCTGAACAAAGGCTCCAACGTTCACTACCTGCTGGTGCGCGCACTGGAAGACGCCGGCCTCAAATACAGCGATATTCAAACCGTATTCCTGCCGCCGGCCGATGCTCGCGCCGCGTTCGAACGTGGCAGCGTCGACGCCTGGGTCATCTGGGATCCGTACCAGGCTGCCGCCGAGAAACAACTGCAAGCGCACACCCTGCGCGACGGCAAAGGCATCGTCGACAACCACCAGTTCTACCTCGCGACCAAGCCTTACGCGCAGAAAAATCCTGAGGTGATCAAGACCCTCGTGGAAGAAGTACGCGCCGTTGGCGAGTGGTCGAAAGCCAATCCTGAAGACGTGACTCAACAAGTCGCGCCACTGCTCGGTCTGCCGGCGGACATCACCCTGACCTCGGTGAAACGCCAGGGCTACGGCGCGTTGTTCCTGACCCCGGAGGTGGTCGCCGCGCAGCAGAAGATCGCCGACACGTTCTTCCAGCTCAAGCTGATTCCCAAGCCGCTGAGCATCAAGGATGTGATCTGGACACCACCGGCCGCTGTGGCTAAAGCGCAGTAATTCGAATTCCCAAGGAGACCACTCCATGAGCCTCAATATTTTCTGGTTCCTGCCCACCCACGGCGACGGCCATTACCTTGGCACCGCCGAAGGCGCTCGCGCCGTCGACCACGGTTATCTGCAACAGGTCGCGCAAGCGGCGGATCGTCTGGGCTTCGGCGGTGTGCTGATTCCCACCGGCCGTTCCTGCGAAGACTCGTGGCTGGTGGCAGCGTCGCTGATCCCGGTGACCCAGCGTTTGAAATTCCTCGTTGCCCTGCGCCCCGGGATCATTTCCCCGACGGTGGCAGCGCGGCAGGCCGCCACGCTGGATCGTCTGTCCGGCGGCCGTGCGCTGTTCAATCTGGTCACTGGTGGTGACCCGGAAGAGTTGGCAGGCGACGGTCTGTTTCTCGGCCACGAAGAACGCTATCAAGCCTCGGTGGAGTTCACTCGCATATGGCGTCGTGTGCTGGAAGGCGAAACCGTCGATTACGACGGTCAGCACATCAGCGTGAAAGGCGCCAAGTTGCTCTATCCGCCGATCCAGCAACCGCGTCCGCCGCTGTACTTCGGTGGCTCGTCGGAAGCGGCGCAGGACTTGGCTGCCGAACAAGTGGAAATGGTTCTGACCTGGGGCGAGCCGCCCGCAGCAGTGGCGGAGAAGATCGAACAGGTGCGCGCCAAAGCCGCCAAGCTCGGCCGCACCGTGCGCTTCGGCATTCGTCTGCACGTGATCGTCCGTGAAACCAACGCTGAAGCCTGGCAGGCAGCAGATCGGCTGATTTCGCACCTGGATGACGACACCATCGCTCGTGCTCAGGCTTCGCTGGCGCGCTTTGATTCGGTTGGCCAACAACGCATGGCCGCGCTGCACGGCGGCAGTCGCGACAACCTCGAAGTCAGCCCGAACCTTTGGGCCGGCGTCGGTCTGGTACGCGGCGGTGCCGGTACGGCGCTGGTCGGCGATGGCCCGACCGTCGCCGCTCGCGTGAAGGAATACGCCGATCTGGGCATCGACACCTTTATCTTCTCCGGTTACCCACACCTCGAAGAGTCGTATCGCGTCGCTGAACTGCTGTTCCCGCACCTCGACATCGAGCGTCCGGAACTGCCGAAAAGCGCCGGTTATGTCAGCCCGTTCGGCGAGATGGTTGCCAACGACATCCTTCCCAAAGCCGCGTCGCAGAGCTGAGGCGCGCCATGAAAAAAATCATTCACAGCCTCGCGCCCTGGGCGTTGCCGGTGTTGTTGCTGGCGGTGTGGCAGTTGTCGGTGTCGGCCGGTTGGTTGTCGACGCGGATTCTGCCGGCACCGGTGGCGGTGATCGAGGCCGGCGTGAGCCTGGTGCGCAGCGGCGAAATCTGGACGCACCTGGCGATCAGTGGCTGGCGCGCGGCGCTCGGTTTCACTATCGGCGGTAGCATCGGTCTGGTCTTGGGTTTTATCACCGGCCTGTCGAAATGGGGCGAACGCCTGCTCGACAGCTCGGTGCAGATGATCCGCAACGTGCCGCACCTGGCGCTGATTCCGCTGGTGATCCTGTGGTTCGGCATCGACGAATCGGCGAAGATTTTTCTGGTGGCATTGGGCACGTTGTTCCCGATCTATCTGAATACTTATCACGGCATCCGCAACGTCGATCCGGCGCTGGTGGAGATGGCGCGCAGCTATGGCTTGAGCGGTTTCAGCCTGTTCTGGCAGGTGATTCTGCCGGGTGCGCTGCCTTCGATTCTGGTCGGTGTGCGCTTCGCCCTGGGCTTTATGTGGCTGACGCTGATCGTCGCCGAAACCATTTCCGCCAGCTCCGGCATCGGCTATCTGGCGATGAACGCCCGCGAGTTTTTGCAGACCGACGTGGTGGTGCTGGCGATCCTGCTTTACGCGGTGCTCGGCAAACTCGCCGACCTCGCGGCCCGTGGACTTGAGCGTGTGTGGCTGCGCTGGCATCCGGCTTATCAGGTTGCCAAAGGAGGTGTGGCATGACCGCTCAACAACCTCCACGCCTGCTGCGCGGGATCCCGCTGGCGGTGCGCAACCTGCAGAAAACCTTCGGCGCGCGGCAGGTGCTGCGTGACATTGATCTGCACATTCCGGCGGGGCAATTCGTCGCTGTGGTTGGGCGCAGTGGCTGCGGCAAAAGTACCTTGCTGCGTTTGCTCGCCGGGCTCGATCAACCAACGGGTGGCGACTTGCTGGCCGGTTCTGCGCCGCTCAGCGATGCGCGGGAAGACACCCGATTGATGTTCCAGGAAGCGCGTCTGCTGCCATGGAAAAAGATCATCGACAACGTTGGCCTCGGCCTCAAAGGCAACTGGCGCCCGAAGGCTCTCGAAGCACTGGATGCGGTGGGTCTGGCGGATCGCGCCAATGAATGGCCGGCGGCGTTGTCCGGTGGGCAGAAGCAGCGGGTTGCACTGGCCCGCGCGCTGATCCATCAACCGCGTCTGCTGTTGCTCGACGAACCGCTCGGCGCACTGGACGCGCTGACCCGGATTGAAATGCAGCAACTGATCGAACGTCTCTGGCAGCAACACGGCTTCACCGTACTGCTGGTGACCCACGACGTCAGTGAAGCGGTGGCGATTGCCGATCGGGTGATTCTGATCGAGGACGGCGAAGTCGGCCTCGATCTGCATGTGGAACTGCCGCGGCCGCGAGTGCGTGGTTCGCACCGACTCGCAGCGCTGGAAACCGAAGTGCTTAACCGTGTTCTCTCCCTGCCCGGTGAACCGCCGGCGCCGGAACCTGTTTCACCCCTGCCTACGCAACTGCGTTGGGCTCAATAACTCAAGCAAACGACAGGAATCATTGCCATGACTATCAAAGCCATCAACGTCCGTAACCAGTTCAAAGGCTCGATCAAGGAAATCGTCCTCGGCGACGTGCTGTCGGAAATCGACGTGCAGACCGCTTCGGGCATCGTTACTTCGGTGATCACCACCCGCTCGGTCAAAGAGCTGGAACTGGTGGTGGGCAGCGAAGTGATCGCCTTTGTGAAATCCACCGAGGTGTCGATCGCCAAGTTGTAAGCCGGTGAGTAAAAAACAACCCTGGAAGGCGTGAGCCCTGAACGTTCCCACGCAGAGCGTGGGAACGTTCAGGGCTCAGCGCTTGGGTAGATAAGGCGGCAAATACAACCCGATATAGGCATCAAACACGCGCATCCCTTCCTCGGCCATGCGCGGTGTGATCTGCCCGTGCTGCTGCACCGAGCGCGCATAAACCCGGTCACCCAACTCCATCGCCAAGGCAAACACATCGACATCCTCCGGCAACCTCGGCAGCTCGAAGTGATGATCGAACAGCTTGTGCATCAAGTCGCCCAGTTCGATGTCGTGCTGACGGTCAGCCTGAGTGACTTCGGTCAGACCATGTTGCGCGAGGATCAACTGCCGTGCGGCGGCGTCTTCGTCGTAGATCTCCAGCATCCGTTGCTCGACCAGCCGCGACAGATCGCGCCAGTCACGCAGGGCTTCGTGATCAATCGGCGCTTGCAGGCAAGCGCGAAACGCCGCGTGCACATCTGCCGTCAGTGCCTCAAGCAGCGCCGGCACACTGGCGAAGAAGTGATACACGGAGGAGGGCGGAATCTGCGCGCGCTCGGCAACGCTGTAGATCGACAGACTGGCCACACCCTCGGCCGCCAGCAATGTGCGCGCGGCGTCGAGTATCGAATCGATGCGCGCCTGGCTGCGGGCACGGGGTTTGCGGACGGGGGCGGGTCGCGTCATGGAAGTCTCCTGCGGGGCAGCGGGCATTGTACGAGCCGGCTTGCGCGTTGTCTTGTCGGCCTCTTCGCGAGCAGGCTCGCTCCCACATTTGATCTCCAGTGAACTTGTGTATTTGTACACACAGCCCCCTGTGGGAGCGAGCTTGCTCGCGAACCGCCGCAGGCGGCCATTCACCCCAACCCAGGAATTTGTGTTCGGCCATAAAAAAACGCCGTGGGCTATGACAGCCGACGGCGTTTTTATCTGGTTCGCAATCCGCTTAAACGGTATGCAGATACCAGTTGTACTCAAGGTCGGAGATGGAGTGTTCGAACTCCTCCAGCTCGCTTTCCTTGCAGGCGACGAAGATATCGATGTACTTCGGATCGATGTACTTGGCCATCACCTCGCTGTCGTCCAGCTCGCGCAGGGCATCGCGCAAGTTGTTCGGCAGGCTTTGCTCGTTCTGTTCGTAGCTGTTGCCTTCGACTGGCGCGCCCGGTTCGATCTTGTTGGTCAGACCGTGGTGCACACCAGCCAGAACCGACGCCATCAACAGATACGGGTTGGCATCAGCACCGGCTACGCGGTGTTCGATACGCACGGCATCGGCAGAGCCGGTCGGTACGCGAATCGCCACGGTGCGGTTGTCCAGGCCCCAGCACGGCGAATTCGGTACATAGAACTGTGCGCCGAAACGACGGTACGAGTTGACGTTCGGGCAGAGGAAAGCCATCTGCGCGGGCAGGGTCTCGAGCACACCGCCGATCGCGTGACGCAGCGCGGCGTTCTGCTCGGGATCCTCGCTGGCAAAAATGTTTTTGCCTTCTTTATCCAGAATCGAAATGTGTACGTGCAGACCATTACCTGCCTGGCCCGGGTACGGCTTGGCCATGAAGGTAGTGTCCATTTCATGGTCGTAGGCGATGTTCTTGATCAGACGCTTGAGCAGTACCGCGTAGTCGCAGGCCTTGATCGGGTCAGCGACGTGGTGCAGGTTCACTTCGAACTGCGCCGGGGCACTTTCCTTGACGATGGCGTCGGCCGGGATGCCTTGCTCTTTGGCACCTTCCAGAATGTCCTGGAGGCAGTCGACGTATTCGTCGAGGTCGTCGATCAGGTAGACCTGGGTCGAGTGCGGGCGTTTGCCGGAGATCGGCGAGCGTGGCGGCTGTGGACGGCCGTTCACGTTTTCCTGGTCGATCAGGTAGAACTCGAGTTCGAAGGCGGCGCAGATGGTCAGGCCCAGCTCGTCAAACTTTGCAACAACCTGACGGAGTACTTCACGCGGATCGGCGAAGAACGGGTCGCCTTCGAGTTCGTGCATGGTCATCAACAGTTGCGCGGTCGGGCGCTTCTGCCATGGCTCGTTGCACAGGGTATCGGGGATTGGATAGCAGATACGGTCGGCGTCGCCGATGTCCAGGCCCAGACCGGTGCTTTCCACCGTAGAGCCATTGATATCCAGAGCAAATAGAGAGGCCGGCAGGTTGATGCCTTTCTCGTAAACCTTGTGGAGGCTGGTGCGTTCAATGCGCTTGCCGCGCACCACACCATTCATATCCGCAATCAGAAGGTCAACGTACAGAACCTCAGGATGTTCCTTAAGGAACGCGTTCGCTTCGTTAAGCTGAACGGCACGCGGGGGTACCGACATGATGCAACACCTTTGTTGTTAAAAATATCAATCATTGATCTTTTCTGGTTTCAGTCAACCCGAACGGCCTGCCGAAGTCAAGCGAGGGCTTTTTTGCCCTAAAAAAGCGCCGCAAGGGCATTTATGGGGCACTTTGGGGCGGTTTTTAGTCCTTGTGACGCTGGGCACCCGCGGGCTTGAGCAGGCCGTGTTGTATTTTTTACGGGGGTGTTGTGTAAAAAAATGAACAAGGCTAAGCTCCGATCAAACCCATAACAGCAATAATACCGGGGTGCTTCATGTCTCGCCTGCCGTTAATCGGCATCACCGACTGCTCGCAACAGTCCGGTCTGCATGCTCATCACATCAGTGGCGACCAATCCGTCCGTAGCGCAGCCAGCATGGCTGACAAGCTGCCGACGATGTTCCCGTCCATGGCCGTTCAAGCGCCAGCGTCCGATATTCTGGACGTACGGGAAAGCATCCGGTTTATGGCGTCTCCTTCCAATATAGATCTCTTTCACTGCCAAAGCCTGGGCCGCTTGCCAAGCCGTGCTCACGATTCTGCACGCTTTGACTGTGCACAGGAAATGCAACGCCAGCGTAAAGGGCAGGTAAGCTCCTCTTTCATTGTCTATGCGCGGTGCCAGGCGTAAGCCGACACTGCGCGAGCAAGCCCCCTTTAACGCGACGCCCAGAGCGTCAAACTTTGCCTGACATCATGTCAGGAGACTCAGCCCAGAGGCATTTATGAGTAACAACCTCGACCAGCTCACCGATTGGTTGAAAGACCACAAGATCACAGAAGTCGAATGCATGATCGCCGACTTGACCGGGATCACCCGGGGCAAGATCTCGCCGACCAACAAGTTCATCGCCGAAAAAGGCATGCGCCTGCCCGAGAGCGTGCTGTTGCAGACCGTGACCGGCGATTACGTCGAAGACGACATCTATTACGAACTGCTCGACCCGGCCGACATCGACATGATCTGCCGCCCCGACCAGAACGCTGTGTACATGGTGCCGTGGGCCATCGAGCCAACTGCTCAAGTGATCCACGACACCTACGACAAGCAAGGCAACCCGATCGAGCTGTCGCCGCGCAACGTCCTCAAGAAAGTCCTCAAGCTCTATGCCGACAAAGGCTGGCAGCCGATCGTGGCGCCGGAAATGGAGTTCTACCTGACCAAGCGCAGCGATGACCCGGACTATCCGTTGCAGCCGCCGATTGGCCGCTCGGGCCGTCCGGAAATCGGTCGTCAGTCGTTCTCCATTGAAGCGGCGAACGAATTCGACCCGCTGTTCGAAGACGTTTACGACTGGTGCGAACTGCAGGAGCTGGACCTCGACACGCTGATCCACGAAGACGGCACGGCGCAGATGGAAATCAACTTCCGTCACGGCGATGCACTGTCGCTGGCCGACCAGATTCTGGTGTTCAAACGCACCATGCGCGAAGCCGCGCTCAAGCACGACGTGGCCGCGACCTTTATGGCCAAGCCGATGACCGGCGAGCCGGGCAGCGCGATGCACTTGCACCAGAGCATCATCGACATCGAGACCGGCAAAAACGTCTTCTCCAATGAAGACGGAACCATGAGCCAGTTGTTCCTGCACCACATCGGTGGTCTGCAGAAACTGATCCCTGAGCTGTTGCCGCTGTTCGCGCCGAACGTCAACTCGTTCCGCCGCTTCCTGCCGGACACCTCGGCACCGGTGAACGTCGAGTGGGGCGAAGAAAACCGCACCGTCGGCCTGCGCGTACCGGATGCCGGCCCGCAAAACCGTCGTGTCGAAAACCGTCTGCCGGGCGCCGACGCCAACCCGTACCTGGCGATTGCCGCGAGCCTGCTCTGCGGCTACATCGGCATGGTCGAAGGCCTCAACCCGAGCGCGCCAGTGGTGGGTCGTGGTTATGAGCGCCGCAACCTGCGTCTGCCGCTGACCATTGAGGACGCGCTGGAGCGTATGGAAAACAGCGCGACCATCGAGAAGTACCTGGGCAAAACCTTCATCACAGGCTACGTCGCGGTAAAACGGGCCGAGCATGAAAACTTCAAGCGCGTGATCAGTTCCTGGGAGCGTGAGTACCTGCTCTTCGCCGTCTGATACGCCGGGCGCGGTCCTCAGCGGCCGCGTCTTCACCGATAACAAGGAGAATTGGCATGACCAGCAACAACCCGCAAACCCGCGAGTGGCAAGCACTCAGCAATGATCACCACCTGGCCCCGTTCAGCGACTTCAAGCAGCTGAAAGAGAAAGGCCCGCGGATCATTACCAACGCCAAGGGCGTTTACCTGTGGGACAGCGAAGGCAACAAGATTCTCGACGGCATGGCCGGTCTGTGGTGCGTGGCCATCGGTTACGGTCGCGATGAGCTGGCCGACGCGGCCGCCAAACAGATGCGCGAACTGCCGTACTACAACCTGTTCTTCCAGACCGCGCACCCGCCGGCACTGGAGCTGGCCAAAGCGATTGCCGACGTCGCGCCGGAAGGCATGAATCATGTGTTCTTCACCGGTTCCGGCTCCGAAGGCAACGACACCATGCTGCGCATGGTTCGCCACTACTGGGCGATCAAGGGCCAGCCAAACAAGAAAGTCATCATCAGCCGCAAGAACGGTTATCACGGTTCGACCGTGGCCGGCGCGAGCCTCGGTGGCATGACTTACATGCACGAGCAAGGCGACTTGCCGATCCCGGGCATTGTCCACATCGCGCAGCCGTACTGGTTCGCCGAGGGTGGCGACATGTCCCCGGAAGAGTTCGGTATCTGGGCGGCCAATCAGTTGGAAGAGAAGATTCTCGAAGTCGGCGTCGACAACGTCGGAGCCTTTATTGCTGAGCCGATCCAGGGCGCCGGTGGCGTGATCATTCCGCCCGACAGCTACTGGCCGCGCATCAAGGAAATCCTCGCCAAGTACGACATCCTGTTCGTGGCGGACGAAGTGATTTGCGGTTTCGGCCGTACCGGTGAGTGGTTCGGCAGTGATTTCTATGATCTCAAGCCGGACATGATGACCATCGCCAAAGGTCTGACTTCCGGCTACATCCCGATGGGTGGCCTGATCGTTCGCGACAGCGTCGTAGCCGTGCTCAACGAGGGTGGCGATTTCAACCACGGTTTCACTTACTCCGGTCACCCGGTGGCAGCCGCGGTGGGCCTGGAAAACATCCGCATCCTGCGCGATGAAAAAATTATCGAGAACGCGCACAACGAAACGGCACCGTATTTGCAGAAGCGTCTGCGGGAACTGAACGATCACCCGTTGGTGGGTGAAGTTCGCGGAGTCGGTCTGTTGGGCGCGATCGAGCTGGTGCAGGACAAGGCCACGCGCAAGCGTTACGAAGGCAAGGGCGTCGGCATGATCTGCCGCCAGTTCTGCTTCGACAACGGCCTGATCATGCGCGCTGTGGGCGACACCATGATCATCGCGCCACCGCTGGTGATCAGCAAAGCCGAGATCGATGAGCTGGTGACCAAGGCACGCAAGTGTCTGGACCTGACCCTCAGTGCGTTGCAGGGCTAAGTGCTAGGCTTTGAGCGGGGGAGCCGTGGCGCTCGCGCTCAAAGCTGTCAGAAAGGCTGGTCTTTTCTTGAAAGACCGCCTCGGATCTTGCCAGACTAGCCGCGGTTCCAGTTGTCCGGGTTCGGCCGCTGAACAAAGTGGTTCAAAAAAGAAAAATTTGGAGCATTAACGCATGAAGGCATTAGGCAAAAAGCTCGCTGGCAAGACTCTGCTCGCCATGTCCCTGATGGGAGTCATGGCGGCTGCGGCTCAGGCGGACGACAAGGTGTTGCACGTCTACAACTGGTCCGACTACATCGCCCCGGACACCGTGGCCAACTTCGAAAAAGCCACCGGGATCAAAGTCGTCTATGACGTCTTCGACAGCAACGAAACCCTGGAAGCCAAGCTGCTGGCCGGCAAGTCCGGTTACGACATCGTGGTGCCTTCCAACAACTTCCTCGCCAAGCAGATCAAGGCCGGTGTTTACCAGGAGCTGGACAAGTCCAAGCTGCCGAACTGGAAGAACCTCGACGAAGACCTGCTCAAGGCTGTTGGCGATGCCAGCGACCAAGGCAACAAGCACGCGTTCCCGTACATGTGGGGCTCGATCGGCATCGGCTACAACCCGGCCAAGGTCAAGGCTGCGCTGGGCATCGACAAGATCGATTCCTGGGACGTGGTGTTCAAGCCGGAAAACATCGAGAAGCTCAAAAGCTGCGGCGTAAGCTTCCTCGACGCACCGACCGAAATGATTCCGGCGGCGTTGCACTATCTGGGCAAGCCGACCAACAGCAAGGACAAGGCTGACCTGAAAGCCGCCGAAGACCTGTTCCTGAAGATTCGTCCTTCGGTTGCCTACTTCCATTCCTCCAAGTACATCTCCGACCTGGCCAACGGCAACATCTGCGTCGCCGTCGGTTACTCGGGTGACCTGGAACAATCCAAGACCCGCGCCCAGGAAGCCGGTGACAAGGTCAAACTGGCCTACACCATTCCAAAAGAAGGTGCTGGCACGTTCTACGACATGGTCGCCATTCCCAAGGATGCCGAAAACGTCGAAGCCGCCTACAAGTTCATGAACTACCTGCTTGAGCCGCAAGTGATGGCCGGCATTACCAACGCCGTGCGTTTCCCGAACGGCAACAAAGCTGCTACGCCGCTGGTGGACAAAGACATCACCAGCGATCCGAGCATCTACCCATCGGCTGAAGTGAAGAAACAGCTCTATGCGATCAGCGACCTGGACGCAGCGACCTTGCGTTTGATCACGCGCAGCTGGACCAAGATCAAATCCGGTAAATAAGCCGGTTTGAAGCAGCAACCGCTGGCCGTCGTCTCCCGCTAAGGCGGCCAGCGGATCAATTAAATGACAGGAAGTTTTGCAGGAACGGTTTTTCGAGGGTAAGTTGCGCGCCGGTTTTGTTGCCGGGCAGCCATCGCTGTCATGCAGCGCGGGGCAACTTGGGCCCAACTAATTTAGAGGACCTCCACTTGCCTATTTTTTCTTCTTTGCGCAAAGCCCTGCTGGCCACTGCCGGCCTGACGATTGCTGTCGGAGCCCAGGCCGCCGGTACGGTGCATATTTATAACTGGTCCGATTACATCGGCGAATCCACGCTGGCCGACTTCCAGAAAGAGACGGGGATCAAACCGGTCTACGACGTCTTCGATTCCAATGAAACCCTGGAAGGCAAACTGCTGGCCGGGCGTACCGGTTACGACGTGGTCGTGCCGTCGAACCACTTCCTCGGCAAGCAGATCAAGGCGGGCGCGTTCCAGAAGCTCGACCGCTCGCAGCTGCCGAACTATTCGAATCTAGACCCGGCGCTGCTCAAGCGTCTGGAGCAAAACGATCCGGGCAACCTGTACGCCGTGCCGTACCTGTGGGGCACCAACGGCATCGGTTACAACGTCGATAAAGTGAAGGCCGTTTTGGGTGTCGACAAGATCGATTCCTGGGGCGTTTTGTTCGAACCTGAGAACATCAAGAAGCTGCAAAGTTGCGGCGTGGCATTCCTCGATTCGGCGGATGAAATGATGCCGACCGTGCTCAACTATCTGGGCCTGAATGCCAACAGCACCAATCCGAAGGACTACGAAAAAGCCACCGACAAATTGCTCGCGGTGCGTCCTTACGTGACCTACTTCCACTCCTCGAAATACATCGGTGATCTGGCCAACGGCGACATCTGCGTGGCCATCGGTTTCTCCGGCGATATCTTCCAGGCGAAGAATCGCGCAGCCGAAGCCAAGAAGGGCGTAAACATCGCCTACACGGTGCCGAAAGAGGGCGGTGCGCTGTGGTTCGACATGCTGGCAATTCCCAAGGATTCGTCGAACGTGAAGGAGGCTCATGCCTTCATCAACTATCTGCTGAAACCTGAGGTGATCGCCCAGGTCAGTGATTACGTCGGTTATGCCAACCCCAATCCGGGTTCGGACAAGTTGATGGAACAATCCATCCGCACCGATGCGTCGGTGTATCCGCCGCAGGCCGTTATCGACAAGGCTTATGTGTCGATCGAGTTGCCACCGAACATTCAGCGCCTGATGACCCGCAGCTGGACCAAGGTCAAGTCGGGGATGTAAGGCACACACTATCCTGGGTTCGCCTTGCGGGGCGGACTGCACTGTTTTTTTCTGGGAGTTTCGTAAATGGCAGTTGCCTCCGGCGCCTATAAGAAAGCCCTCGAGGGCGACCAGACACCGAAACAGGTGTTGGTCAAAATCGACCGGGTCACGAAGAAGTTCGACGAGACGATTGCCGTGGACGATGTGTCCCTGGAAATCAAAAAGGGCGAAATCTTCGCCCTGCTCGGCGGTTCGGGATCGGGCAAATCCACTCTGCTGCGGATGCTGGCAGGGTTCGAACGGCCCACGGAGGGGCGCATTTTCCTCGACGGCGTCGACATCACCGACATGCCGCCGTACGAACGTCCGATCAACATGATGTTCCAGTCGTACGCCTTGTTCCCGCACATGACCGTGGCGCAGAACATCGCCTTCGGTCTCAAGCAGGACAAGATCCCGGCGGCTGAAGTCGATGCACGCGTGGCCGAGATGCTCAAGCTGGTGCAGATGAGCCAGTACGCCAAGCGCAAGCCGCACCAACTGTCGGGCGGTCAGCGTCAGCGCGTGGCGCTGGCACGTTCGCTGGCCAAGCGCCCGAAACTGCTGCTGCTCGATGAGCCGATGGGCGCACTGGACAAGAAACTGCGTTCGCAGATGCAGCTGGAACTGGTGGAAATCATCGAGCGCGTCGGTGTGACTTGCGTGATGGTGACCCACGACCAGGAAGAGGCCATGACCATGGCCGAGCGCATCGCGATCATGCACCTGGGCTGGATCGCCCAGATCGGCAGCCCGATCGACATCTACGAAACCCCGACCAGCCGTCTGGTCTGCGAATTCATCGGCAACGTCAACATCTTCGAAGGCGAAGTGATCGACGACGCTGAGGGCCACGCGACCATCACCTGCAAAGACCTCGACCGGCAGATCTACGTCGGCCACGGCATCAGCACCTCGGTGCAGGACAAGTCCGTGACTTACGCGATCCGTCCGGAGAAGCTGCTGGTTACAGCCGATCAACCGACCTGCGAATACAACTGGTCGAGCGGCAAGGTGCACGACATCGCCTACCTCGGCGGACACTCGGTGTTCTACGTTGAATTGCCGAGCGGCAAACTGGTGCAGTCGTTCGTCGCCAACGCCGAGCGCCGTGGCGCGCGTCCGACCTGGGGCGATCAGGTTTACGTGTGGTGGGAAGACGACAGCGGCGTGGTACTTCGCTCATGAACATGCGCAAATTCAAACGCCGCATCAACCGAATAATCCCCAATGGCCGCCAACTGGTCATCGGGGTCCCGTTCATCTGGCTGTTCCTGTTCTTCATGTTGCCGTTCTTCATCGTTCTGAAGATCAGCTTCGCCGAAGCCGACGTGGCGATCCCGCCGTATACCGAGATCTACACGTACGCCGAGCAGAAGCTGCAACTGCTGCTGAACCTGGGTAACTACGCGATGCTGGCGGGCGACGAGTTGTATATCGCCGCTTACCTCGGCTCGCTGAAGATGGCGCTGATCAGTACCATTCTTTGTCTGGTGATTGGCTACCCGATGGCCTACGCCATCGCCACCGCCCGTAAAGAGCTGCAAACGGTGCTGGTGCTGCTGATCATGATGCCGACCTGGACGGCGATCCTGATTCGCGTTTACGCGTGGATGGGCATCCTCAGCAACAACGGTTTGCTCAACGGTTTTCTGATGAGCATGGGCTTCATCGATGAGCCACTGCAGATCCTCAACACCAACCTGGCGGTGTACATCGGCGTCGTTTACTCGTACCTGCCATTCATGATCCTGCCGTTGTACGCCAACCTGGTGAAGCACGATCACAGTCTGCTGGAAGCCGCATCGGACCTGGGTTCGAGCACCTTCAACAGCTTCTGGAAAATCACTATTCCGCTGTCCAAGAACGGCATCATTGCCGGCTGCATGCTGGTGTTCATCCCGGTGGTCGGTGAGTTCGTGATCCCGGAACTGCTCGGCGGTCCGGAAACCCTGATGATCGGTAAAGTGCTCTGGCAAGAGTTCTTCAATAACCGTGACTGGCCGGTGGCATCCGCGCTGGCAGTGGTGATGCTGGCGATCCTGATTGTGCCGATCATTCTGTTCAACCGCAGTCAGGCCAAAGAAATGGAGGGCAAAGAATGAAGCGCATCCGTTTCTCCAGCCTGATGCTGGTCATCGGTTTGTTGTTCATCTACCTGCCGATGCTGATCCTGGTGATCTACTCGTTCAACGCCTCGAAACTGGTGACGGTGTGGGGCGGCTGGTCGATCAAGTGGTACGTCGGCCTGCTCGACAATACGCAACTGATGGGCTCGGTGTTGCGCTCGCTGGAAATCGCCTGCTACACCGCAGTTGCCGCGGTGGCGCTGGGCACGCTGGCGGCGTTCGTGCTGACGCGCATCACGCGCTTCAAGGGCCGTACGCTGTTCGGCGGTCTGGTGACGGCGCCGTTGGTGATGCCTGAGGTGATCACCGGTCTGTCGCTGTTGCTGTTGTTCGTGGCCATGGCGCAGATGATCGGCTGGCCGCAGGAACGTGGCATCGTCACCATCTGGATCGCCCACACCACATTCTGTGCGGCGTATGTGGCAGTGGTGGTGTCGGCGCGTCTGCGTGAGCTGGACCTGTCGATCGAAGAAGCGGCGATGGACCTCGGTGCCCGGCCGTGGAAGGTGTTCTTCCTGATCACCATTCCGATGATCGCGCCATCGCTGGCGGCGGGCGGCATGATGTCGTTCGCGCTGTCGCTGGATGACCTGGTGCTGGCGAGCTTTGTCTCGGGTCCTGGTTCGACGACCTTGCCGATGGAAGTGTTCTCGGCAGTTCGTCTGGGTGTGAAGCCTGAGATCAACGCCGTGGCGAGCCTGATTCTGCTGGCGGTATCGATCGTGACCTTCATGGTCTGGTTCTTCAGCCGCCGTGCCGAAGAAGCGCGCAAGAAAGCCATCCAGCAAGCCATCGAAGAAAGCGCAGCCGATTCGTGGAAGCAACCGGACGTGCGCCGGGCGCCAAGCCCGGAAGCGGCGTAAGCCAATGGGGTTGATCACAAATCTGTGACCAACCCCAATCCCTGTGGGAGCGAGCTTGCTCGCGAATGCGATCTGTCAGTCAACATCCACGTGACTGACCTACCGCCTTCGCGAGCAAGCTCGCTCCCACATGTTTTTGGGTGGCCTTCAGGTCCAGGGAGAGTGGCGGATGACCTCGACAAAGTTCATCGGTTTGAACCCCGGCTCCTGATCCACCAGCACATCGGTCTTCACATTGCCGAACGTGGTCTGCGGACGATGGCGCAAGCCATCGGCAAACGCGCAGATGATGCACTCCTTGAACCCTTCCCCGCGCGGGTGCGCATGCACCACCGCTTCACGCTGCACGGTGCTGAAGGCTGCGTAATCCATGCCCAGCACGTCCATTTCCACACCAGCGGTCACCAGCGCCACGGTTGGGCGCAGATGCTTGGGCACGCCCGGCGTGGTGTGCAGGGCAATCGACAGCCACACCTGCTCGATGTCGTCATCGCTCAACCCGTACGGTTTGAGAAACGCCGCCGCTGCGTTGGCCCCATCCACTTCAAAACGTTCGTCAGCGCTACGATGGCCCTCGACCAGACCGAGGTCATGGAACATCGCGCCGACGTACAACAGCTCCGGATCATAGGCCAGTTGCTGGCGCTCGCCACTCAAGGCGCCGAACAGGAAGACCCGCCGCGAGTGGTGATAGAGCAGGTCGGACTCGATGTCGCGGATGTACTCGGTAGTGGCCCGGGCGAGGGTGCTGTCGGGGATTTTGATGCCGGCAATGGTCGTGTTCATGGGGAGTTTCCTCAGTGAACGCCGTCGTGGCGCTGATGGGGAAAGTCTGTTCCCGGCGCTGAAAGCGGACAATCGATGCATGGCCACGATCCTTGCCAATCCACCTGCAAATCGTGCCAACTCGGCTCAGAGACCCAAAGGAGCTTTGCCGCCATGACCAAAACCGTCGCCATCGTGGTGTTCGCCGGCGTGCAGTCGCTGGACGTCAGCGGCCCGATGGATGTGTTCGCCGAAGCCAATCGCTTCCTGGCGCCCGAGGATCACTATCGGCTCGAAGTGATCGGCGTCGAACACGGCCCCATGGCCTGTTCCAATGGTTTGAACCTGAACGCCCATCGGCATTTCAGCGAAGCACTCGATGCCTACGATCTGCTGCTGGTCGCCGGCGGGCCGCAATTGCCCTTCATGGATTTCGGCGCGACGTTCTACGGTTGGCTGCGCGGGGCCTGTGCACGGGCGCAGCGTTTCGGCTCGATCTGCAACGGCGCGTTCATGCTGGCGCGCGCCGGATTGCTGGAGGGGCGCACTGTCACCACACACTGGAACGATGCCGAGGCGCTGGCGCAGTTGTGCCCGGCCACGCAGGTCGAGGCCGATCGCTTGTATGTCGAGGACGGCACGCTCTACACCTCGGCCGGGGTCACGGCGGGGATCGATATGTCGCTGTATTTGCTGGCGCGTGATCACGGTGCTGAAGTGGCGCTGAGCGTGGCTAAACGGCTGGTGGTGTTCACCCAGCGTTCGGGTGGGCAGTCGCAGTTCAGCCCGTTCCTGACGCCGCATGCGGAGCCGACGTCGGCGGTGGCGATGGTGCAGTTGTATGTGCTGGCCAATCTCACGGGCGATCTGACGATTGCCGATCTGGCCAATGCAGCGAACATGAGTGCGCGTAACTTTTCTCGGGTGTTTGCTCGGGAGGCGAAGGTGACGCCGGCGGAGTTCGTCGAGCGGGCGCGGGTGGATGCGGCGCGGGTGATGCTGGAAAGCACGGCGGCGCCGTTGAAGACTGTGGCGTATCAGTGTGGGTTTCGCGATGCGCAGCATATGCGTGGGGTGTTTAACCGAAGGTTAGGCGTGACGCCGCAGCAGTTTCGGCTGAATTTTGCGGTGGTGCTTTAACCCTCACCCTCACCCCAGCCCTCTCCCGGAGGGAGAGGGGGCCGACCGCAGTGTCTGGCGTGATACATCGACCTGAAAGACCTTAGCGATTATGGATTCGGTAAAGCAGTGTCAGGTCGCTGTAAGCCATGAGCATCCCCCAATCGGTCCCCTCTCCCCCCGGGAGAGGGCCAGGGTGAGGGGCTTTTAAGGTGCCCGCGCCGGCAACAACTTCAACGTACTGCGCGTATTCGCCGTCACCTCTTCGTCATTGAAATGCGCCTGCACATACATCCCGTCGACATACGCCTCAGCCTGATCGTCATAGTGGCTATCAAACGGCACACCACTCTGCCCAACCGGGTTAATCGTCAGCCCATGCGCCGGGTCAGCAAAATCCACCAAACGCCGCGTCGACGGCCCATAGGTTACCGGCCACGGCGCCGGGCCGATCTTCGCCGACAGGTTGTTCGGCACTTCATGACTGCCCGGCGCCGCAAACGGCCCGACGTTGAAAATCCGCTCCAGCGGCTTCTGTTGCCCCAGCGGATGACCATGGGCCAGCGTGTGTGCGGCGCCCCATTTCCACTCGGCGGAGTTATCGCCGAGGGTCAGCTTCAAATGCTGCATGCTTGCCTGCCACGCCGCGCGGACGATATCGACACGGGTCTCCTTGTTCGGTGTGCTGCGGTTGTCCCACCACGGTGAATCGGCATTCGCCGCCAGTTTCGGCAGCGCCGCATCGATCACCCGCGTCGACAGCAATGTGTCGAAGAAGTCATTGCCCAACTCATCGCGCATTGCCGCATCGGCCAGGTCGTAGAGGAACTGGTTGAACACCGTCGCACTGACCGAATCCAGCGGATAGTCGCCTGGCCAATGCGCCAGTTGCTCGACCAGTTTCAGTTGCGCCGGATCGCTGACGACCTCACGCAGCACCGGCAGCAATGGCGCCAGCAAGCGCGGGCCGTAGCCGGTGGCGGTGCCCAGTTGCAGTTTCTGATTGGCCTCGTTGGTCCACTTCACGCTCTTGTCGGCAAGCTGACGATTGAGTTGCTGCCCGCGATCGGCGAGGTTGTAATAACCGGGAATCTCCATGCCAGTCGGCGACAGTGGCTGGAAGTTGGCCGAGACGATATAGCCGCGTGCCGGGTTCTCTTCCTGCGGGTTGGCGCTGAACGGGTAAAAGCCGTCCTTGTCGGCCTGATTGCTGCTGCCGTCGAGAATGAATTCCGGTCTGACCCCGGCGGGGCGCTTGGGCAGCAGCGCCGAAGCCCACCAGGCGATATCGCCCTTGGCGTTGGCGTAAACCAGGTTCAGCCCCGGTGCCTGCACTTTCGCCGCAGCGGCGCGGGCCTTGGCCAGGGTGTCGGCGCGGTTGAGCTGGTAGAAGCCTTCAAGGATCGGATTTGGCGTTTCGAGGAAGGCCCACCACATGGCGATCGGCGTTTTGCCGGCAGCGGTGCCGAGCGCATCGTTGACGATCGGGCCGTGGGGCGATTGGCGCAGGGTCAGGGTCACCGGCGACTGCCCCTTCACGTTGATCTGCTGCTGTGTGACGACCATGTCGGTCCACTGGCCGCGATACCAGACCTGATTGGTGTTATCCGGGTTGATCTTCTCGGCGATCAGGTCCAGATCGTCGTTCTGGAACATGGTCAGGCTCCAGCCGAAATCGAGGTTGTGACCGAGGAACGCAAACGGCACCAGCGCCTGATGATGGCCGTACAGCTCGAAGCCCGGCGCTGACAATTGCGCTTCGTACCACACCGACGGCACCGAGAAGCGAATGTGCGGATCACCCGCTAGCAGAGGTTTGCCGCTCTGGCTGCGGCTGCCGGCGATGACCCAGGCGTTGCTGCCTTCGAACTGCGGCAGGCCATTGTCGATCAACGCTTGTTCGCTGAGGCGGGCGAGGGCATTGAGGTCTTTCCAGTCGCCGGCGGCGAGGGCCGGCGCAGGCTTGGCGTGACCGTTGACCAGCACACCTTTGGGCTGCCAGTCGAGGTCGAAAACGTTGAGGTAACCGGCGCCGAGTTGATCGCGCACATAGGTCAGCAACGGTTCGGTGCGGAACGCGGCGGCAAAGCTGTAGGCCATGTACCCGGCGACGCTGATGCTGTCTTCGGCGGTGAACGGCCGCTTGGGGATGCCCAGCACGTCAAACTCGATCGGCGCGGCGTGCGTATCCTGATACTGGTTAATGCCATCCAGATAGGCTTGCAGGCCCTTCCACGCTGGCGACTGTTTATCGAGACTGGCGACGTAACTGGCGGCGCGCTCGCGGATGCGCAGGCTGCGGAACAGTTTGTCGGTGTCGAGCAGCTTCGGCCCGAGGACTTCGGCCAGTTCGCCCCGGGCAAGGCGGCGCATGGCTTCCATCTGGAACAGGCGATCCTGGGCATGCACATAGCCGAGGGCGCGGTAGAGGTCGGTTTCGTTCTCGGCACGAATGTGCGGCACACCGCGTTCGTCATAACGCACGCTCACCGAGCCTTGCAGGTTACGCAGTTCGACCTGGCCCTGGCGCGTCGGTTGTTTGCTGTAGACATACCAGCCGACGCCGGCGAGCAGAACAACGATGAGCAAGCCAAGTACGGTGAACACGCGCTTCATGGTGACTCCTTGTGCATACGGGATTGCCGCCCGTCGGGCTGCAAACAATTAGCACAGACCTTCCGTGCCGTGCAGCGCTGTCCTTGAAAAGTCCGGAATGCCTTACTGCGCCTCCACCGGCCATGGGCAGTAACACCCGACTGCCAGGGTGTGCGTGGCATTGACCGGGCGATCTTCGGTCAGGGCATTCAAAATCGGTTCGATAAAGCTGTTGCTGGAGTTGCAGGTCAGGCCTTCGCTGTACGGGCCGAAGTAGGCCAGTTTGCCACTGCGATCCCAGATCGCCACGGCCGGGCTGGCCGGAACCTGTTCAGAGCCGGGCAATACCGTGATGGTTTTCAGACTGCTGAGGGTGGCGGGCAACTGCCCGTGGCTGCCGGTTTTTTGCACGGCGAAGAACTCAACACCCTTGGCGCCGAACTGCTCGACCATCTCGGTCAGATGCTGTTGATTGCCGACGTTGCACGGGCAGGCCGGATCCCAGAAATGCACCAGACGAATCTTGCCAGGGCCGGCGAGATTGTCAGGAAGGCGCAGCGGATCACCGGAAAACACCGCCGTGTGTTCGCTGAACGCGCGCAGATAACGCCCCTGAAACCAGTCGTATGCGGCCCACAGCACCCCGGCGCAGATCAACGCGAGCAGGCTGGCAAACAGTGCGGTGCGGTAGGGCGAACGCATGGTTTTCGTTCCTCGAAAGGTCGGCTAGCTTGCCATGCTTGCCGCAACAGATGAATATCGCAGGCCGATAAAGTCTGTTTACCGCTTTGGAATACCCGCATGCCTGCCACTTTCGACCCCGATCAGATCCGCGCCAGCCTCAAGCCTTTGGCCGAGTGGCAGCCGTTGTCGGACGAGGCCAAGGCTTATCAGCGCTTTTACAAAACCGACTTTCCCGAGCGGGATGTCTGGCGTGGCATGGGCCGTTTCGAGGTAGATGGCTATGAAGTGGTCAGCCATTGCTGGTGGCCGGAGAAGGTCAAGGCGACGCTGTTTCTGCTGCACGGTTACTACGATCACGTCGGGCTGTATCGACATGTGATCGAGTGGGCGCTGGAACAGGATTTTGCGGTGATCGCCTGCGACTTGCCGGGCCATGGCCTGTCGAGCGGGCCGCGCGCAAGCATCCGCGATTTCTCTGAATACCAGGACGTTCTGCAGGCGTTGTTCGCCGAGGCGCAGTCGATTGCGCTACCGCAACCGTGGCATCTGTGCGGGCAAAGCACCGGCGGGGCGATTGTGGTTGATCACCTGCTCAACCATGCTGAAAACAGCCCGGCGCAGGGCCAGGTGATTTTGATGGCGCCGCTGGTGCGGCCACGGGCGTGGGGCTGGTCGCAGCTGAGTTATTACCTGCTCAGGCCCTTCGTTCGGGGTGTCGCGCGGCGCTTCAGCGAGAACTCCAATGATCCGGATTTCCTGCCGTTTCTGCAGGCTGATCCGTTGCAGCCGCGACGCTTGCCGACGAAATGGGTCGGGGCGTTGTCGCGTTGGATCATTCGCGTCGAGCACGCGAAAAAAAGTCCGCGACGGCCGCTGATCATTCAGGGGCAGGCGGACATGACGGTGGACTGGCAGCACAATTTGCAGGTGATGAAGTGGAAGTTCGATCGGCCGCAGATCTTGCTGCTGGCCGAGGCGCGGCATCATCTGGCGAATGAGACGGTGGAGATGCGCGAGGAGTATTTCGAGTTTCTGAGCAAGCGGATCAGGGGCCGGAATCTGTAGCGTCTGTGAGGGCCCTTTCGCGAGCAAGCTCGCTCCCACAGGGGCTTGGGGATGTTCACAATTTTGTGTTCGCTGAAGATCCAAATGTGGGAGCGAGCTTGCTCGCGAAGGCGGTTTGTCAGGCAACAAGGATCATTGCCCGACCGCAAGCCCCGCCCGAATCGCCGCCAGAGCGGCTTGGTAATACGCCTTGCCCTCAGCCGACTCGGCAAACGTCGCAAACTCTTCCAGCTCTTCATCCGACAAGTCGCGATAAACGTAGAGCAGCGTGTTGTTCATGTCCGCGCCGATCTGATCCATCAAACGCTGGCGCTGACCATTGAGCATGCCTTGCGCCTGACCACCACCGAGCAGCCCCGGGATCATCGAACTCAGGCTGTCCGCTGCCACACCAGCAATCGCCAGGCTCACTTCGGCGCCGGCTTCACGGGCCGGCAAGGCTTGAGCAAGGTGGCCGATGATCAGCAGACGGCTGTCGCTGGCCTGCATCTTCGGCAGACCCTTGGCGTTTTTCGCCAATTGATCGCGGCGCGTCGCCAGCAATTCGGCGGCGACGATTTTCTTGCCCAGTGGCGATTGAAAGAACGTCAGCGCCGGTTTCGGATCGGCAAGCTTCTGCCGCAGTTGTGCTTCGGCACGTTGATCGACGGCCTGCGGGGCGAAGCGCTGATTGCTGTTATTCACCAATGCTTGAAACACCGCCGGCGGCAGGCTGTTCTGATAGCGCTGCTGTGCGGCCGTCAGGGCATCGTTGAAATGCGCACGTTGATCTGGCCAGCCGGCGACCTTGTACAACTGATCGTGGCCGTCCGCCCAGGCGGGCAAAACGCAGAACATCAACAGTGAAAAAAGCAAACGGCGCATAGGGACTCCTGTCAGCAGCGGACTATTCTCCGTGCGGTGCCGGTACTTGTCGAGAATTCGTATCAAGCCGCCGCGTGGCTCTGTCGGATTTCTTGCCGCCGACATACTATGCGCGCCATGCAAATATCCTCTGAACACCCACTGCTGTTACGCATTGTCGATGACCTGGCCGACCACGGCTGGTCGCAGCAGAACATTTTCCTGCCCGCCGGTTTGACCCGCGAGCTGGCGGCCGAGTGCCGTAAACGTGAGGCCGAAGGTGAACTGGCGCCGGCGGCGGTCGGTCGCGGGCCGTTTTCAGAGATTCGCGAAGGTATTCGCGGCGATCACATTCAGTGGATCGACCCCGGTCAGGCCGAGGCCAGCGACCGCTATCTGAACTTGATGGAAAGCCTGCGCGAGGCGCTCAATCGTGGCCTGTTTCTGGGTCTTGAGGACTTTGAATGCCATTTCGCGCTGTATCCGCCGGGTGCGTTCTATCGCAAGCACGTCGACCGTTTTCGCGACGACGACAAGCGCATGGTCTCGGTGGTGGTTTACCTCAATGACGCTTGGCTGCCGGAGGATGGCGGTCAGTTGCGCATGTACCTGAACGATGAACGCGTGCATGACGTACAGCCTACCGGCGGGTGTCTGGTGGTGTTTCTTTCCGGCGAAGTGCCGCACGAAGTGCTGCCGGCGCACCGCGAGCGCTTGTCGCTGACTGGCTGGTTCCGCCGTCGTGGCAACGAGCCGTTCTGAGATGGACAGGATTCTGGTCAGTCGCTGCCTGTTGGGCCACCGCGTGCGTTACGACGGCGGTGCGAGCGGGCCGTTTGATCTGCTTGAACAGTGGATTGCCGAAGGGCGGGTGGTGCCTTTGTGTCCGGAAGTCGCTGGGGGATTGCCGACGCCACGGGCAGCGGCGGAGATTCCGGGCGGGCAGGGTGGTGAAGTGCTCGATGGTGTCGCCGCGGTGATCACCACTGAGGGCGAGGATGTCAGTGCGCAGTTTCTCGATGGCGCGCGGCAGGCGCTGGAGCTGGTGCAGAAGCATGGGATTCGCGTGGCGGTGCTGAAGGCCAATAGTCCATCTTGCGGGAATTTGCTGACGTATGACGGGACGTTCAGTGGCGTCAAAGTCAGTGGCGAGGGCGTGACGGCTGCGCTGCTCAAGCGCCATGGGGTGCAGGTATTCAGCGAGCTTGAACTGCCGCAGGCTGCGGTGGCTCTGGCGAGTTTGGACTGATCCGGAATCGTTGCCCTCACCCCAGCCCTCTCCCAAGGGGAGAGGGGGCCGACCGAAGTGTCTGGCGCTATTCATCGACCTGAAAGACCTTGTCGATTATGGATTCGGCAAAGTAGGTTCAGGTCGGCGTACCTCTAAAGCATCCCCCATTCAGTCCCCTCTCCCTCTGGGAGAGGGTTAGGGTGAGGGGCTTCTAAGGCTTCAACCACTTCTCAGTCAGCGCTGCCAAACGTCCATCCGCCTTGATCCGCTGCATCGCACTCGCAAGGCTGGCCTGAAACGCCGGATTACCCTTCTGAAACGGAATCGCCAAATCCACCGGTTCCGCCGCTTTCGGCTTCTCTTCAGTCAATGCCTGCACCAGCACCATCGGCCGTGGTGTCTCGTCTTTCTTCGCCAGCAACTGCCCATCGACCTTGCCGTAAGGCTCGCTGAAGTCGAAACGATCCTTGAGTTCGGGTGTCAGTGCTATGTGGTTGAGCGCAACGTCGTACTTGCCGCTTTCAACGCCCTGGAGCAGGTCGGCCTCGTCGGTGACGATGAAGTCGGCGCGCACATCCAGCTCGTTGGCCAGCAGTTGCCCAAGCTCGACCTCGAACCCCGTGAGTGAGTCGCCTTCCTTGTAATTGAAGGGCGGTGTATTAGCCTCAAGGGCTATGCGCAGCTCGCCACGGTCGTTGACGTCATCAATCAGTTCGGCGTGAGCCAAAGGGCTCAAAAGGGGTAGCAGGCAGATCAGGCCAGGCAGAAAACGCATGGTCACTCCTTTGAAATCATTATCGCGATGCTCTGATTCAGGCTCGCTTTGCTATGGTTGTCGAGTGCCTTCGACAACGAATGGTCATGAAGTTGTCATGACCGTGCGGATTTTACGGAAAAACTGGAGAAGAAAATGAAAAGCTTTATGTCACGTGCAGCGTTCGCGGGTGTGCTGATGGGCGTTTCGGTGCTGGCCAGTGCGGCGACGCCGGCCCCGAAGGATGCTGAAGTGTTCATCGTTTCTCCCGAGGACGGCGCTACCGTCTCGCAGGAATTCAAGGTCAAGTTCGGCGTCAAGAACATCGCGCTGGCCCCGGCGGGTGACACCACCAAGAACACCGGCCACCATCACCTGCTGATCGACGTCGACGACCTGCCTGCCGAAGGCGCGCCGATCCCGACTGACGCCCACCACATGCATTTCGGCAAGGCGCAGACCGAAGCCACGATCAAACTGGCCCCGGGCAAGCACACCTTGCAATTGATCCTCGGCGACAGCGGCCACATGCCGTTCGACCCATCGATCGTTTCGGAAAAAATCACGGTCAACGTGAAATAAAAAAAGGGAGCCCTGCGGAGCTCCCTTTTTTAATTCAGCTTCAAGTGGCTAGCTGCAAGCGGCAAGGTAAAGCAAAAGCGCTGTTCACTTGCCGCTAGTAGCTTGAAGCTTGCCGCTGCTTCTTCAGAAGAGAACCCGGCTACGGATAGTACCGTTGACGTGCTGCAGCTTCTCTTGCGCCAGCTCCGAGTACTCGGCGTCGACGTCGATCACCACGTAGCCAACCTTCTCGTTGGTCTGCAGGAACTGACCGGAGATGTTGATGCCGTTTTCGGCGAAGACCTTGTTGATCTCGCTCATCACACCCGGGATGTTCTCGTGGATGTGCAGCAAGCGGTGCTTGCCAGGGTGAGCCGGCAGGGCCACTTCCGGGAAGTTCACCGACGATACGGAGGTGCCGTTGTCGCTGTACTTGACCAGTTTCTCTGCCACTTCCAGACCGATGTTGGCTTGCGCTTCGGCGGTCGAACCACCGATGTGCGGGGTCAGGATCACGTTGTCGAGGCCACGCAGCGGGCTTTCGAACTCTTCGTCGTTGGAGCGTGGCTCCACCGGGAATACGTCGATGGCCGCGCCGATCAGGTGCTTGTCCTTGATCGCGTCCGCCAGGGCGTCCAGCTCGACCACGGTGCCACGAGCAGCGTTGATCAGGATGCCGCCCTTCTTGATGGCGCGGATTTCCTTCTCGCCGATCATCCACTGCGTCGCTGCGGTTTCCGGAACGTGCAGGGTGACGATGTCGGACATGCCCAGCAGTTCGGTCAGGCTGCCAATCTGGGTAGCGTTGCCCAGTGGCAGCTTGGTCACGGTGTCGTAGAAGTACACCTGCATCCCTAAGCCTTCCGCCAGAACCGACAGCTGAGTACCGATCGAGCCGTAGCCGACGATACCCAGTTTCTTGCCACGGATCTCGAAGGAGTTGGCTGCGGACTTGATCCAGCCGCCACGGTGGCAGGAAGCGTTTTTCTCAGGGATGCCGCGCAGCAGCAGAATGGCTTCGGCCAGCACCAGCTCGGCAACGGAGCGGGTGTTGGAGTACGGCGCGTTGAACACGGCGATTCCGCGCTCACGGGCAGCGCTGAGGTCAACCTGGTTGGTGCCGATGCAGAAACAGCCGACCGCAACCAGTTTCTTCGCGTGATCGAAGATCTCTTCGGTCAGTTGAGTGCGCGAGCGAATGCCGATGAAGTGAGCGTCAGCGATCTTTTCCTTGAGCTGGGCTTCCGGCAAGGAACCAGTCAGGTATTCGATGCTGGTGTAGCCCGCCGCCTTGAGGACGTCGACAGCCGATTGGTGGACGCCTTCGAGAAGAAGGAACTTGATCTTGCTCTTATCGAGAGAAGTCTTGCTCATCTGCGTAAACCTGTATCCCGGAGAAAAATGGCAGGGAGGGGCGCAGCCTTGAGCTGACCCAAACGGCAGGAAAGCCGTTACCGCAGATCTGGCCTTGGGCACTGGCCTGCGGGGTCGGTATGCTAGCATAGCCTCCCCGCTAAACACTCATTCCTGCGACGTGAAGCGTTCTCAGGATGACCATGAATTGTTCGAGAGTTCTGTCGATGACCAATCCTGCCCTGATTGATGAACTGAAGACCCTGGTCGAGCCTGGCAAGGTCCTGACCGACGCCGACTCCCTGAATGCGTACGGCAAGGATTGGACCAAGCACTTCGCCCCCGCGCCAAGTGCCATCGTGTTTCCCAAGACCATCGAACAGGTGCAGGCGGTGGTCCGTTGGGCCAACACGCACAAGGTTGCGCTGGTGCCCTCGGGCGGGCGAACCGGGCTTTCCGCCGCTGCGGTGGCCGCGAATGGCGAAGTGGTCGTCTCTTTCGATTACATGAATCAGATTCTCGACGTGAACCTCACCGACCGCACCGCCGTTTGTCAGCCGGGCGTGGTGACCGAGCATTTGCAGAACGTCGCCGAAGAAAACGGCCTGTATTACCCGGTCGACTTTGCTTCGGCAGGTTCCAGCCAGATTGGCGGCAATATCGGCACCAATGCCGGCGGGATCAAGGTGATTCGCTACGGCATGACCCGCAACTGGGTCGCCGGCATGAAAGTCGTCACCGGCAAGGGCGATGTTCTGGAGCTGAACAAAGACCTGATCAAGAACGCCACCGGTTACGACCTGCGCCAGTTGTTCATCGGCGCAGAAGGCACCCTTGGCTTCGTGGTCGAAGCGACCATGCGCCTTGATCGTGCGCCGAAAAACCTCACCGCCATGGTGCTCGGCACTACCGATTTCGACTCGATCATGCCGGTGCTGCACGCTTTCCAGGGCAAGCTCGACCTGACCGCGTTCGAATTCTTCTCCGACAAAGCCCTGGCCAAAGTCATGGGCCGTGGCGACGTACCGGCGCCGTTCGAAACCGATTGCCCGTTCTATGCGTTGCTGGAATTCGAAGCGACCACCGAAGAGGTGGCCAACAGCGCCCTGGAAACCTTCGAGCATTGCGTCGAGCAGGGCTGGGTGCTGGACGGCGTGATGAGCCAGAGCGAAACCCAGCTGCAGAACCTGTGGAAGCTGCGCGAGTACATCTCCGAAACCATCTCGCACTGGACGCCGTACAAGAACGACATCTCGGTCACCGTGTCGAAAGTGCCAGCGTTCCTGAAAGAAATCGATGCGATCGTCGGCGAACACTATCCGGATTTCGAAATTGTCTGGTTCGGCCACATCGGCGACGGCAACCTGCACTTGAACATCCTCAAGCCGGATAACCTGAGCAAGGACGAGTTCTTCGCCAAGTGCGCAACCGTCAACAAATGGGTGTTCGAAACCGTCCAGAAGTACAACGGTTCGATTTCCGCTGAACACGGCGTCGGCATGACCAAACGCGATTACTTGACCTACAGCCGCTCGCCGGTTGAGATCGAGTACATGAAAGCGGTCAAAGCGGTGTTCGACCCGAACGGCATCATGAACCCGGGCAAGATTTTTGCGGTTTGATCGGCAATCTTTGATGAATCCATGAAGGCAGGAGTCGGTAAATGAGCTATCAGCACCAGTACGTCGACGGCACGCGCATCCACTTCCCGATCGGGAAAGTCGTGTGCATTGGCCGTAATTACGCCGAACACGCCAAGGAACTGGACAACCCGGTGCCTACCGAGCCGTTGCTGTTCATCAAGCCGGGCAGTTGCGTGGTGCCGCTGGAAGGCGGTTTCAGCATTCCGACCGAGCGCGGTTCGGTGCATTACGAAGCTGAAATCGCCGTGTTGATCGGCAAGCCGTTGTCGACCAAACCGAGCCGTGAAGAAGTGCTCGACGCGATCTCGGGGTTCGCCCCGGCGCTGGACCTGACCCTGCGCGACAAGCAGGCCGAGCTGAAAGCCAAGGGCCTGCCGTGGGAAATCGCCAAGTCGTTCGACGGCGCGGCGGTGCTTGCACCGTTCGTGGTCGGCAGCACCTTTGCTGACCTGACTGACATCGGCATCCGCCTGACCATCAATGGCGAAGTGCGTCAGGACGGCAACAGCAGTGCGATGCTCAACCCGATCGTGCCGATGATCCAGCACATGGCCGGCTGCTTCTCGCTGCAGGCCGGTGATGTGATCCTCACCGGTACACCGGTGGGTGTTGGCCCGCTGAACGTTGGCGACGACATCGTCCTCGAACTGGTCGGCGCGAGCAGCTTCACCAGCAGCGTGCGCTAACCGCCACGCCGCAAATCCCCTGTGGGAGCGAGCTTGCTCGCGAAAGCATTTTTTCAGTCAACAAAGATATCGACTGACACTCTGCCTTCGCGAGCAAGCTCGCTCCCACATTGCTTTGTGGTGCCCTGAAGATGGTTGGCAGCACACGACAATCCCGCCATTTGCCGTTTTTTTCACATCCTGTACGGATAATTCCTCTCATTCTGGCGTCTGAGCCGGCCTCTTTGTGCTATTACCCATAGCCTGAATTTTCGGAACGCGTCCATCGATGTCATCTCAAACTCAGCTCAAGCCCACCCGCCGTTCACGTTTCGCCCTGCGCTGGTATGTCTGGCTGTTGCTGGTGCTTGCCGCGGCATATGTCCTGGCGTTTGCCATGCATTGGGATGATCGCGGTGTGCTTTGGCTGCAGGAGCGCTTTGAAAGCCAGGCCGAGCAGAAGGAAAGTATCTGGCTGCCGGACTATCGGGTGGTCATCGATGCCAAACCGCTGAAGGGTATGGAGAAGGACGAGGCCTCAGACCTCTCGTACAACTCGCAGACCAAAACGCTGTTTTCGGTGATGGGTAAAAACCCGTTTCTCGTCGAACTGACCTTGCAAGGTGATGTGCTGCGCAAGATGCCGCTGGTGGGCTGGAGCAATCCGGAGGGGCTGACGGTGATGGAAAACGGCCTGATGGCCATCGTCGATGAGCGCCAGCACATGCTGTCGATCGTCAAGGTCGACGCCGATACCCGCGAATTGAACATCGCTGACTTCCCGAAATACGATCTCGGTCCGTCGAAAGATCAGAACAAGGCGTTCGAGGCGATCACCTGGGATGCGCACAACCGGCAATTGCTACTGGGTGAGGAGCGGCCACCTGCGCTGTTTACCTGGAAAAGCGATGGCAGCCAGATCCTCAAGGGCGATAAGCAAAAACTCGCCAGTGATGAACTGGATATTCGCAACCTCTCCGCACTGGAAATTGATCCGCGCACCCGCCATACGCTGGTGCTGTCTGCTGATTCGCACCTGTTGCTGGAGCTGGACGAGAAGGGCGAACAGGTCAGCTTCATGACCCTGCTTGGTGGCTTCAACGGTTTGAAAAACACCATCCCCCGCGCCGAAGGCGTGACCATGGACGAGGCGGGCACGCTGTACATGGTCAGCGAGCCGAACCTGTTCTATCGCTTCGAAAAACAGAAATAACTGTCCTCGCAGCAATTTCAGACAAGTCTGATTGTCCTGACAGGCAAGTGGCCATTAAGCTTCATTTCAGACAGGCGTGATATTTCATCCGCCTGTCTTGATCCCGAGCCTACCCGAATGCGTCGACTTGCCCGTCCAAAACCTCTGATTATCATCCTGGCGGTGATTGCCCTGATCGCATTGATCGCGATCGGCCAATACATGCGCCTGTTCGAGCGCGCCTGGTTTAACTTGCACACCCTGTGGCAACCGCAGAGCAGCGAATCGATTGGGCTGGACCAGTATCGAGTCGAGATCGAGGCGCGGGTCATTGATGGGCTGGATGCCGATGTTTCGGCGCTGACCTTCGACCCGGTGCGCAAAAGCCTGTTTACCGTGACCAACAAGAATTCCGAACTGGTCGAGCTGTCGCTGGAAGGCAAGATCCTGCGGCGCATCGCCCTGATTGGCTTCGGCGACCCGGAAGCCGTCGAGTACATCAGCGCCGACACCTACGTGATCACCGACGAGCGCCAGCAGCGGCTGATCAAGATTCACCTGGACGCAGACACCACCTTCCTAGACGCGGCGGACGCCGAGCAGATGACCCTCGGCGTGCATATGGCCGGCAACAAGGGTTTCGAAGGTCTGGCTTACGACTCGGTGGGCAAGCGCCTGTTTGTCGCGAAAGAACGCAATCCAATGCTGATCTACGAAGTGCACGGTTTTCCGCACTTCAATCCGGAGAAGTCCTACGCCGTACATGTGATCAACGATCCAAAGCGTGACGCCGGGATGTTTGTGCGCGATCTGTCGAGCTTGCAATACGACGAGCGCAGCGGCCATTTACTGGCGCTGTCGGATGAATCGCGGCTGATTCTGGAGCTGGATGTCGATGGGCGCCCCTTGAGCACCATGTCCATCAGCGGCGGTCGGCAGGGGTTGAAGAAGACCGTACCGCAGGCGGAAGGCATTGCGATGGATGATGACGGGACGTTGTACCTGGTGAGCGAGCCGAATCTGTTTTACGTCTTCAAAAAACCAACACCGAACTAATCAACACCACGAAACACTGTGGGAGCGAGCCTGCTCGCGAAGGCGTCGGGTCAGCCAATGAAGATGTTGGCTGATCCACCGCATTCGCGAGCAAGCTCGCTCCCACAGGTTATTTGTCTGCCCATAAATTTCGGGCAGTCTGGGTTTACTCAGCCTTGAGGGTTTTCACGCCTTCGCTAGTACCCAGCAACAGCAAGTCCGCCGGACGCGCCGCGAACAAGCCATTGGTGACCACGCCGACAATCGCATTGATCTGCGCTTCCAGCTCAACCGGTTTGGTGATCTGCAGGTTGAATACATCCAGAATGATGTTGCCGTTGTCGGTCAAAACGCCTTCGCGATACACCGGGTCGCCGCCCAGCTTCACCAGTTGGCGCGCGACGTGGCTGCGGGCCATCGGGATCACCTCAACCGGCAGCGGAAACTCGCCCAGTACCGGCACCAGTTTGCTGGCGTCGGCGATGCAGATGAAAGTCTTGGCCACGGCGGCAACGATCTTCTCGCGGGTCAGAGCGGCACCGCCGCCTTTGATCAGGTTCAGGTGCGCGTCGCTTTCATCGGCGCCATCAACGTAGAACTCCAGGTCGCTGACGGTGTTCAGCTCATACACCGGAATCCCGTGACCCTTCAGGCGCGCGGCAGTGGCTTCGGAACTGGCAACCGCGCCATCGAACGCGCCCTTGTGCTGGGCCAGGGCGTCGATGAAGCAGTTGGCGGTGGAGCCGGTGCCGACCCCAACGATGCTTTTATCGTCGAGTTTCGGAAGGATGAAGTCGACGGCGGCCTGAGCCACTGCCTGTTTGAGTTGATCCTGGGTCATGCGGGCTCCGGAAGCGGGCAAGGTGAGAACGGAAAGGCCGGCATTATAGCCGCAAGCGTGGCTAAAACCTCTGGATTCGTGTGGTCGTGCGGGCAAAAGCCGGGTTAGACTCCTCGGTCCCGCTCAACCGCTCAGTGATGCTTTCCGATGCTCGAACAGTACGTCAAGAAGATCCTCACCTCGCGCGTTTATGACGTTGCCGTAGAAACCCCGCTGCAGAACGCTCGCCAGCTCTCGGAGCGGCTGGGCAATGACATTTGGCTCAAGCGCGAAGACTTGCAGCCAGTGTTCTCGTTCAAGATTCGCGGTGCCTACAACAAACTGACGCAACTGAGCGAGGAAGAGCGTGCCCGTGGCGTGGTCACCGCGTCGGCAGGCAACCATGCACAAGGCCTGGCCTTGGCGGCGAAAGTGCTGGGCGTCAAAGCCACCATCGTTATGCCCAAGACCACCCCCGAGATCAAGGTTGAAGGCGTGCGCTCGCGCGGCGGCAAAGTGGTGCTGCACGGCGATTCGTTTCCGGAGGCGCTCGCCTACTCGCTGAAACTGGTCGATGAAAAAGGCTACGTCTACATCCACCCGTACGACGATCCGCACACCATCGCCGGGCAGGGCACTGTGGCGATGGAAATTCTGCGCCAGCACCCGCAGCCACTGGACGCGATTTTCGTTCCGGTTGGCGGTGGTGGTTTGATCGCCGGTATCGCCGCGTATGTGAAATACCTGCGTCCGGACATCAAAGTCATCGGTGTCGAGCCGGACGATTCCAACTGCCTGCAAGCGGCGATGGCTGCCGGTGAGCGCGTGGTGCTGCCGACCGTAGGCATCTTCGCTGACGGCGTAGCGGTGGCGCAGATCGGTCAGCACACCTTCGACATCTGCAAAGACTACGTCGATGAAGTGATCACCGTCAGCACCGACGAGATCTGTGCGGCAATCAAGGATATCTACGACGATACCCGCTCGATCACCGAACCTGCCGGCGCGTTGGGCGTGGCCGGGATCAAGAAGTACGTCGAGTTGCGCGGCGTCAGTGGCCAGACATTCGTGGCCATCGACTCCGGCGCCAACGTCAACTTCGACCGCCTGCGTCATGTTGCCGAGCGCGCTGAACTGGGTGAGGGCCGTGAAGCGATCATCGCCGTGACCATCCCCGAGAAGGCCGGCAGCTTCAAGGCGTTCTGCGAGGCCGTCGGCAAGCGCCAGATCACCGAATTCAACTACCGCTACAACACCGGCAGCGAAGCGCACATTTTCGTCGGCGTACAGACGCACCCGGAGAACGACCCACGTAGCGCATTGCTGGCGAGCCTGACCGAGCAAGGTTTCCCGGTCACCGATCTGACCGACAACGAACTGGCCAAACTGCATATCCGCCATATGGTCGGCGGGCACGCAGCGCACGTAATTGATGAAGTGGTGTTTCGCTTCGAATTCCCGGAGCGTCCGGGCGCGCTGTTCAACTTCCTTAATAAGCTGGGCGGGCGCTGGAACATTTCGATGTTCCACTACCGCAACCACGGCGCGGCCGATGGCCGTGTGGTCGCGGGCCTGCAAGTGCCGCACGACGAGCGTCATCTGGTGCCGGCGGCGCTTGAGGAAATCGGCTATCCGTACTGGGATGAAAGCGACAACCCGGCCTATCAGCTGTTTCTTGGCTGAGCGGCTACGCTGATGGGCATGGCCCAAGGAAGAGAAATTCATGGAAACCCTGACCACCCTGAAAGTCCTTCACGTCGCGGCGACCGTGGTGATCCTCGTCAGCGGGTTGGGGCTTGCCGCTCTGACCTGGCGTAATCGCAGCGAAGGGCCAGCCAGCACGATGCAGCGCCCCTGGCTGTTTATCTGGTGTTTGATGCTGATCGGTATGTTCAGCATGCCCTTCACTGGCTGGTGGCTGGTGCATCTGATTGGCTGGCCACTGGGGCAGTTCTGGATTCTGGGGTCCAGCGTGATCTATGCCGTGGCCACGTTGAGTGCAGTGTGGCTGTTGGTGCGGCTTAATCGGCTGTGGACTAGCGGGGTTGGTAACTGGAAATTCACGCTGGCGCTGGCGATTGTCAGCGGCATCGGATTTCTCGCCATTGCGGCGTTGATGGGTGCCAAGCCTGTTTAAGGCTTGAGACCGAATCGACCCCATTCGCGAGCAAGCTCGCTCCCACATTGGATCTGTGTCGTTCACAAATACCTTGTGGGAGCGAGCTTGCTCGCGAAGGCGTAATCAGCCGCGCAAGGAAATCACCGGCCAGCCACGCTTCTCGGCTTCAGCCCGCAGATTCGGATCTGGATCGACAGCGACGGGATTCGCCACCTGCTCCAGCAGCGGCAAATCATTCATCGAATCGCTATAGAAATAGCTGTCGTCCAGCGAATACCCGGTCTCTTCCAGCCAACGGTTCAGGCGTGTCACCTTGCCTTCACGGAAGCACGGAATGTCAGTACTGCGCCCGCTGTAACGGCCATCGACCATTTCGCATTCGGTAGCGATCAGCGTTTCAACGCCCAGGCGCACGGCAATCGGTGCGGTCACGAAACGGTTGGTCGCGGTGATGATCACCAGTTTATCGCCGGCATCGCGGTGCTTTTTCAGCAGTTCCAGCGCCTTCGGCAAGACAATCGGTTCGATGCAGTCGCGCATGTAATCGCTGTGCCATTGCTCGAGTACGGCCATTTCGGTGCGCCCGAGGATTTCCAGGCAGAAGTTCAGGTACGCGGCGTTATCCAGTTTGCCGGCCAGGTAATCCTGATAGAACTCGTCGTTGCGCGCTTTATACGCAATCGGGTCGAGGAAGCCGCGTTCACACAGATAGTCGCCCCAGGCGTGATCGCTGTCGCCGCCCAGAAGGGTGTTGTCCAAATCGAAGAGTGCCAGGCGCATTGCAGTTACCCGCTGATAAGTCTGTAAAAAGGCGACAAGAATACGGTCTTTTCACAAGAGTGCACATAAGGTAGGAAGCTTCGTTGCCGCCTTATCAACCTTTGTGGAACAATGCGGCGACATGCGTTTGCGAGGTTGTTGCCGTGATCGACCCCGATGGTTTCCGCCCCAATGTCGGGATCATTCTGACGAATGACGCCGGCCAGGTGCTATGGGCTCGCCGTATCAATCAAGATGCCTGGCAGTTTCCGCAAGGGGGAATCAACCCTGAAGAGACGCCGGAAGACGCCTTGTACCGCGAGCTGAACGAAGAAGTTGGCCTGGAACGTGAAGATGTTGAAATACTGGCCTGTACCCGGGGCTGGTTGCGCTATCGTTTGCCGCAACGTCTGGTGCGTACGCACAGCCAACCGCTGTGCATCGGCCAGAAACAGAAATGGTTTCTCCTGCGCCTGATCTCCAACGAGCAGCGGGTGCGGATGGATTTGACCGGTAAACCGGAGTTCGATGGCTGGCGCTGGGTCAGCTATTGGTATCCGTTGGGCCAGGTGGTGACATTCAAGCGCGAGGTGTATCGCCGCGCCCTCAAAGAGCTTGCCCCGCGCCTTTTAGCGCGCGACTGACGACGGAGTTCGACCCCGAGCCATGCTCAATACGCTGCGCAAGATCGTCCAGGAAGTTAACTCCGCCAAGGATCTCAAGGCGGCGTTGGGGATTATTGTGTTGCGCGTCAAAGAGGCCATGGGCAGCCAGGTCTGCTCGGTCTACCTGCTTGATCCCGAAACCAACCGCTTCGTCCTGATGGCCACCGAGGGCTTGAACAAGCGCTCGATCGGCAAGGTCAGCATGGCACCCAACGAAGGTCTGGTCGGTCTGGTCGGCACGCGTGAAGAACCCCTGAACCTCGAAAACGCTGCGGATCACCCGCGCTATCGCTACTTTGCCGAGACCGGTGAAGAGCGTTATGCCTCGTTCCTCGGAGCACCGATCATTCACCACCGCCGCGTCGTCGGCGTGTTGGTCATTCAGCAAAAAGAACGCCGCCAGTTCGACGAGGGTGAAGAAGCCTTCCTCGTGACCATGAGCGCGCAACTCGCCGGGGTTATCGCCCACGCCGAGGCCACCGGGTCGATCCGGGGTCTGGGCCGTCAGGGCAAAGGCATTCAGGAAGCCAAGTTCGTTGGTGTGCCGGGTTCGCCCGGTGCTGCCGTCGGTACCGCCGTGGTCATGCTGCCGCCGGCGGACCTGGACGTGGTGCCGGACAAGACCATTACCGACATCAACGCCGAGCTGGCGCTGTTCAAGACCGCCATCGAAGGCGTGCGCGCCGACATGCGCGCCTTGTCCGCCAAGCTTGCGACGCAGTTGCGCCCGGAAGAGCGCGCGCTGTTCGACGTCTATCTGATGATGCTCGACGATGCCTCGCTGGGCAGCGAAATCACCACCGTGATCAAGACAGGCCAGTGGGCCCAGGGCGCGCTGCGCCAAGTGGTCACTGAGCACGTCAACCGTTTCGAACTGATGGACGACGCCTACCTGCGTGAGCGTGCCTCGGACGTCAAGGACCTCGGTCGCCGC
Organism: Pseudomonas viridiflava; assembly: GCF_900582195.1. Lineage (GTDB taxonomy): Bacteria > Pseudomonadota > Gammaproteobacteria > Pseudomonadales > Pseudomonadaceae > Aquipseudomonas. The sequence continues at coordinate 297,992 of NZ_UTHA01000001.1, read as the reverse complement.
CTGCTCGCCTACTTGCAGGAAGAGCGCCAGCAAAACCTGGTCTACCCGGAAAAAACCATTCTGGTCAGCGAAGAACTGACGCCGGCGATGCTCGGCGAGGTGCCGGAAGGCACGCTGGTCGGTCTGGTCTCGGTACTCGGTTCGGGCAACTCCCACGTAGCGATTCTTGCCCGGGCCATGGGCATCCCGACGGTGATGGGTCTGGTCGACCTGCCGTACGCCAAGGTCGACGGCATCGAAATGATCGTCGACGGCACACGCGGCGAGGTCTACACCAACCCGAGCGAAGTGCTGCGCAAGCAGTTCGCCGAAGTCGTCGAAGAAGAGAAACAACTGGCACTGGGCCTCGACACCCTGCGCGACCTGCCGTGCGTGACCCTCGACGGTCACCGCATGCCGCTGTGGGTCAACACCGGCCTGCTGGCCGATGTGGCGCGGGCGCAGAAGCGTGGCGCCGAAGGTGTCGGCCTGTACCGCACCGAAGTGCCGTTCATGATCAACCAGCGCTTCCCGAGCGAGAAGGAACAACTGGCGATCTACCGCGAGCAGCTCGCCGCGTTCCACCCGCAACCGGTGACCATGCGCAGCCTCGACATCGGCGGTGACAAGTCGCTGTCGTACTTCCCGATCAAGGAAGACAACCCGTTCCTCGGCTGGCGCGGCATTCGCGTCACCCTCGACCACCCGGAAATCTTCCTGGTGCAGACCCGCGCGATGCTCAAGGCCAGCGAAGGCCTGAACAACCTGCGGATTCTGCTGCCGATGATCTCCGGCACCCACGAACTCGAAGAAGCCCTGCATCTGATTCACCGCGCCTGGGGCGAAGTGCGCGACGAAGGCACCGACGTGCCGATGCCGCCAATTGGCGTGATGATCGAGATTCCGGCAGCGGTGTACCAGACCAAGGAACTGGCGCGGATGGTCGACTTCCTTTCCGTCGGTTCCAACGACTTGACCCAGTATTTGCTGGCGGTCGATCGTAACAACCCGCGTGTGGCCGATCTTTACGATTATCTGCACCCGGCGGTGCTGCAAGCCCTGCAAACCGTGGTGCGCGATGCCCATGCCGAGGGCAAACCGGTGAGCATTTGCGGCGAGATGGCCGGTGATCCGGCGGCGGCGGTGCTGTTGATGGCGATGGGTTTCGACAGTCTGTCGATGAACGCCACCAACTTGCCGAAGGTGAAGTGGATGTTGCGTCAGGTCAATCTGAGCAAGGCTCAGGAATTGCTGGCGGAGCTGATGACCATTGATAACCCGCAAGTGATCCACAGCTCGCTGCAACTGGCGCTGAAGAACCTTGGGTTGTCGAAGATGCATCCGCCGGCGGTGGTCAAAGCCCTCTGAAGATCAAAAGCCCCTCACCCTAACCCTCTCCCGGGGGGAGAGGGGACTGATTGGGGGATGCTGCAGAACTCCGCCGACCTGAAAGTGCTGTGTTGAATCCATAATCGACTCACACGGACAAGAAGGTGCTGTCTTGAATCCATAATCGACTCGGTCTTTCAGGTCGATGTATGGCTCAAGACACCTCGGTCGGCCCCCTCTCCCTTTGGGAGAGGGCTGGGGTGAGGGTCGGCTTTTAAGCTGTTATTTCCACTTCGCCCAAATGCCCGCCATACGGCCCAAAACTCCGCTCGACCATCCGCCGCGTCCCATCCGCCTGCACAATCAACGCCGTACTCGCCCGCGTCCCGTAACTCTGACTGGCAATAAATACACTCGACAACAGTGATTCCGTGGCCAGACCCACCCCGGTATCTGGCAATTCGGCAGATGGGGCCGTCTGCGAATCACCCAACAATGCCAACAAATGCTCAGGCTGCGGATCATCCAGCACCGCATTCAACGCTGCCTTGGCCTTGAGCAACTTCGGCCACGGCGTATCCAGTCCGGCATTGGATAATCCGTAGACGCCCGATTCCAGCATCACCGGTTCCGACATCCGCGCATTGAAATGCCACAGCTCATGACTGTTGCCGAGCAACAGATTAAACCCGGCATATTCCGCCGAACGCCCGACCACATCGCTCAAATAATCATCAATCGACGCATCGCCGGTCAGAAACCGCGCCACCAGTTCCCCTCGTGACTTGCGCGCTGGCGCCTGCTGCGGATCACGGATATTGGTCAACGCAGCAAAGCGGCCGTTGGCGCCAATTCCCAGCCAGGTGCCGCCGGCCTCTAGATCACGTCCGGCATGCACATTCGGCGCCTCCGGCCACTGCGCCAGTGGCAGGCTCGGCCGGGCGTAGAATTCGTCACGGTTGGCCGCGACGATCAGCGGCTGGGCATGGCCCGGGCGCCAGGCGAAAACAATCAGGCACATAAGGTGGTCCTTGTGTGTTTTTTGCTCACTCTACGCATCCGGCGTCCGTGCATCCATCGCCAGTGGAGCCAAAGGGTGTGCATCCGTTACCATGCCGCTCCGGTTTTGCGGATGCGGTCTGGGGAGACGGTCATGGAATTTCTGCTCTATCTGGCGCTGGGCGCCTGTGCGGGCGTGCTGGCCGGGCTGTTCGGGGTTGGCGGCGGGATCATCATCGTGCCGGTGCTGGTGTTCAGTTTCACCTTGCAGGGCTTTGATCAGTCGATCCTCACCCATCTGGCGGTCGGCACGTCGCTGGCGACGATCATCTTCACCTCGGTCAACGCCGTGCGTGAGCATCATCGACGCGGTGCGGTGCGCTGGCCGATCTTCATGTGGATGGCCGTCGGGATTCTGTTGGGCGCCGGTTTCGGCGCACTGACCGCTGAAGCGATTTCCGGCCCGCACTTGCAAAAGATCATCGGCGTGTTCGCCTTGATCATCTCGGTGCAACTGGCGCTGGACATCAAACCCAAGGCCAGCCGAACGGTGCCGGGTAAACTCGGTCTGACCGTGGCCGGCAGTGTGATTGGCTGGGCCTCGGCGATTTTTGGCGTGGGCGGCGGTTCGCTGACCGTGCCGTTTCTGACCTGGCGCAGTGTGCCGATGCAGCAAGCCGTGGCGACCTCGTCGGCCTGCGGGCTGCCAATCGCGCTGGTCAGTGCATTAAGTTTCATGATACTGGGCTGGCACGATCCGTTGTTGCCGCCGCATAGTCTCGGTTTTGTGTATTTGCCGGCGTTGTTGGGCATCGCCCTGACCAGCATGGTTTTCGCCCGCATTGGCGCGCGTTTGGCGCATCGGTTGTCGCCGCGCTTGCTGAAACGGCTGTTCGCCGCTTTGCTGTTCAGCGTGGGTGTGAGCTTCCTGCTTTAATCGCGTCGCAATCCTGGCTTAATCCTGAGGTGGCAGCGTCGCCCGGGAATTTTGGTTTCAACTCTAACGAGGAGTCGCAATGCTGCCTTACCCGCAGATCGACCCGGTGGCCCTGGCCATCGGTCCGCTGAAAATCCACTGGTACGGTCTGATGTACCTGATCGGCATCGGCGGTGCGTGGCTGCTGGCGTCGCGCCGGCTCAACCGTTTCGACCCGACCTGGACCAAGGAGAAACTCTCCGACATGGTCTTCTGGATGTCGATGGGCGTGATCGTCGGCGGACGTCTGGGTTACGTGCTGTTCTACGATCTGAGCGCCTACCTGGCCAACCCGACGCTGATTTTCGAAGTGTGGAAGGGCGGCATGTCGTTCCACGGCGGTTTCATCGGCGTAATGCTGGCCGCGTTGTGGTTCGGCAAGCGCAACGGCAAGTCGTTCTTCCAGTTGATGGACTTCGTCGCACCCATGGTGCCGATCGGTCTGGGCGCCGGGCGCATTGGTAACTTTATCAACGCCGAATTGTGGGGAAAGGCGACTGACGTGCCGTGGGCCATGGTCTTCCCGCCATTCAGCGATCCGGCGCAACTGCCGCGTCACCCGTCGCAGCTGTATCAGTTCGCGCTGGAAGGCGTGGCGCTGTTCCTGATCCTGTGGATTTTCTCGCGCAAACCGCGTCCGACCATGGCCGTTTCCGGCATGTTCGCGCTGTTCTACGGCATCTTCCGTTTTATCGTCGAATTCGTTCGCGTACCGGATGCGCAACTGGGCTACTTGGCCTGGAACTGGCTGACCATGGGCCAGGTGCTCTGCGTGCCGATGATCGTCGGCGGGCTGTTCCTGATCTGGCTGGCCTATCGTCGCGCACCGGCAGCACCGCTCGCGCCGACGGCTTAAACTACGAACCCCGGCGCGCGACGCCGGGGCTCAAAGGACACAGGTAACTCATGAAGCAATATCTCGAACTGGTCTCGCACGTCATTCAGAACGGCACTAAACAGGCCAACCGCACCGGCATCAACACCATCAGCTTTCCGGGTGCGATGCTGCGTTTCGATCTGCAGGAAGGTTTTCCGGCGATTACCACGCGCAAAATGGCCTTCAAATCGGCCATCGGCGAGATGTGCGGTTTTCTCCGTGGCGTGAACAATGCCGCTGAATTCCGTGCGCTGGGCTGCAAGGTCTGGGACCAGAACGCCAACGAAAACGCACAGTGGCTGGCCAACCCGTTCCGTCAGGGCGACGACGACCTCGGCGAAATCTACGGCGTGCAATGGCGCAAATGGCCCGCGTACAAGCAGATTCCGCTGAGCAACACCGCCGCCATCGAACAAACCTTGAGCAACGGCTACAAGCAAATCGCTCAAGGCGAAGAAGACGGTCAGGCCTATGTGGTCCTGTACAAAGCCATCGATCAGGTGCGCCAGTGCGTCGACACGATCATCAAGGATCCGGGCAGCCGCCGCATTCTGTTCCACGGCTGGAACGTCGCGCAGCTGGATGAAATGGCCCTGCCGCCGTGCCACCTGTTGTATCAGTTCCACCCGAATGTCGAGACCAAAGAGATTTCTCTGACCCTCTACATCCGCTCCAACGATCTGGGCCTGGGCACGCCGTTCAACCTTACCGAAGGCGCTGCGCTGCTGAGCCTGATCGGTCGCCTGACCGGCTACACGCCACGCTGGTTCACCTATTTCATTGGTGATGCGCACGTCTACGAGAACCACTTGGACATGCTCAACGAGCAGCTCAAGCGCGAGCCGTTCGCCATGCCGAAACTGAAAATCTCGGATCGTGTGCCGGAGTTTGCCAAGACCGGTGTGTATCAGCCGGAATGGCTGGAGCTGGTCGAGCCGAGCGATTTCTCGCTGGAAGGCTATGAGCACCACGCGCCAATGACCGCGCCGATGGCGGTCTGACAAGCAATACAAAAACCTGTGGGAGCGAGCTTGCTCGCGAAGGCGGAGTGTCAGTTGATAGAAATATTGACTGAACTACCGCTTTCGCGAGCAAGCTCGCTCCCACAGTGTTTATTGGGGTTCCTAGTGGCCGTGGCTGCGGCCTACATGGGAGTGTTCGATTTCCGTCGCGACAACCCCGCCACTCACTTCCAGCCGCTGCAAGATCCCGCACTGATCGGCCATCGGCCCTTCGCCACAACGTTGGCGCAGGTCGAGCAGTTGTGTCTGCAACGCCAGCAACCCATCGATCCGCGCCTTCACATGCTGGATATGCTCGTCGATCAGCGTATTCACGCTTTCACACTGATCCTGCGGGCTATCACGCATGGCCAGCAGGCTGCGGATTTCTTCAAGGGTCATGTCGAGGGTGCGGCAGTTGCGGATGAAGGTCAGGCGTTCGGCGTGGGCCTGGGTGTAGACGCGGTAGTTGCCGTCGCTGCGGGCCGGCTCCGGCAGGAGGTTTTCGCGCTCGTAATAGCGGATGGTTTCCACGGCGCAGTCGGTGAGTCTGGCCAGTTCTCCGATCTTCATGACGGCAATCTCCAAAAGGGTGCTTGACCCTATAGTGGCTACAGGGTCTTTACTTGGCAACAGGCACCTTCATGGACGCGACCAATGAGCGATTCCCAGCACACCCACAAGCCCGGCGACGGCCACGATCACAGTCATAAATTGCAGCCTGTGCATAAGCATTCACATGGCGGGGATTCTTGCTGCTCGTCGAAAGCCGCTGCGCCTGCGTTGGTGCAACTGAGCGAAAAAACCAGCGCCGACGCGCGGCTGAGCAGTTTCCGCATCGAGGCGATGGACTGCCCGACCGAGCAGACGCTGATCCAGAACAAGCTCGGCAAACTCGCCGGCGTGCAGCAACTGGAATTCAACCTGATCAACCGCGTACTCGGCGTGACCCATAACCTGCCGGGCACCGAGCCGATCACCGAAGCGATCAAATCCCTCGGCATGCACGCCGAGCCTCTGGAGGCGGGCGTCGAAGCACCGGCCCCGGCGCCAGTGAAAAAGCACTGGTGGCCCTTGGCGCTGTCCGGTGTCGGCGCCCTCGCTGCCGAAGTCATCCACTTCACCAACGCCGCTCCCACCTGGGTGGTGGCGATCATTGCGCTGGTGTCGATCCTCAGCGGTGGCCTGACTACCTACAAAAAGGGCTGGATCGCCCTGAAGAACCGCAACCTCAACATCAACGCACTGATGAGCATCGCCGTCACCGGTGCCATCCTTATCGGCCAATGGCCGGAAGCGGCGATGGTGATGTTTCTGTTCACCGTTGCCGAGCTGATCGAGGCGCGCTCGCTCGATCGTGCGCGCAACGCGATCAGCGGCCTGATGCAAATGACGCCAGAGCAAGCCACGGTGTTGCAGGCTGATGGTTCGTGGATCGAGCAGGACGTGAAGGGCGTCGAACTCGGCGCCCGCGTGCGGGTGAAACCCGGCGAGCGCATTGCGCTGGACGGCGAAGTGCTCAGCGGCAACTCGACCATCGACCAAGCGCCGATCACCGGGGAAAGCCTGCCAGTAGAAAAAACCGTCGGTGACAAAGTCTTCGCCGGCACCATCAATCAGGCCGGATCGCTGGAATACGCGGTCAGCGCTGCAGCGAACAACTCGACCCTGGCGCGGATCATCCATGCCGTTGAACAGGCTCAAGGTGCGCGCGCGCCGACCCAGCGCTTCGTCGATCAGTTCTCGAAAATCTACACGCCCGTAGTGTTCTTGTTTGCCTTGGCCGTGGCGATCATTCCGCCGCTGTTCATGGGCGCGGTGTGGTTCGACTGGATCTACCGCGCGCTGGTGTTGCTGGTGGTGGCGTGCCCATGCGCACTGGTGATTTCGACGCCGGTGACCATCGTCAGCGGCCTCGCGGCAGCCGCGCGCAAAGGCATTCTGGTCAAGGGCGGCGTGTACCTGGAGGGCGGTTTCAAACTGGATTATCTGGCGCTGGATAAAACCGGCACGATCACCCACGGCAAACCGGTGCAGACCGATTACCTGTCCCTCGATCCAACCGCCGATGCCAGCGCACCTGCAATCGCTACGGCGTTGGCAGGACGCTCCGATCACCCGGTGTCGCTGGCCATCACCAATGCCGCTGTGGATAAAAACTTCGCTGCGCTGATTGTGGATAACTTCGAAGCATTGGGCGGGCGCGGCGTCAAAGGCGAAATCAACGGCCAGACGTACCACTTGGGCAACCATCGTCTGGTCGAAGAACTCGGTTTGTGCTCGCCGGCGCTGGAAGAAAAACTCTTCGCGCTGGAGAAACAGGGCAAATCCGTGGTGCTGCTGCTCGACAGTTCTGGCCCGCTCGCACTGTTCGCCGTGGCCGACACCGTCAAGGAAACCAGCCGCGAAGCGATCCGCCAATTGCATGAACTCGGGGTGAAAACCCTGATGCTCACCGGCGACAACGTCCACACCGCCCAGGCGATTGCCGCACAGGTCGGCATCGATGAAGCTCGGGGCGACTTGCTGCCGACCGACAAACTGCAAGCCATCGAAGACCTTTATGCACAGGGTCGGCGAGTCGGCATGGTCGGCGACGGCATCAACGACGCCCCGGCACTGGCCCGCGCCGAGATCGGTTTCGCCATGGCCGCTGCCGGTACCGACACCGCGATTGAAACCGCCGATGTCGCCCTGATGGACGACGATCTGCGCAAGATTCCCGCATTCATCAGCCTGTCGCGCAACACCGCCAGCATCCTGAAACAGAACATCGCCCTGGCGCTGGTGATCAAGGCTATCTTTCTTGCGGTAACCTTCGCCGGGCTCGCCACCATGTGGATGGCGGTGTTCGCCGACATGGGCGTGAGCCTGTTGGTGGTGTTCAACGGTTTGCGCCTGCTGCGCAAATAAACGATGAGGGATGGTTGTGCTGAGTGCCGAGCTGAAAGCGTTTTACATGGTCGCCCGCCTGGGCAGCATTACGCTGGCGGCGAAAAAACTCGGTCTCAGCCAACCGACCGTGACCACGCAGATCCGCAATCTGGAAAGTCAGTATTCGGTGGAGCTGTTTTATCGTGGCGGCCGGCGCCTGAGCGTCAGCGACGAAGGCGCGCGGCTGCTGCCGATGGTCAAGACGCTGTTGCAGCAGGAAGCGGACATCGAGTTCTTCCTGCGCAACAGCGGTCAGGTGCAAGGCACGCTGCGCATCGCCGCCACCGCGCCGTATTACATTCTCGATCTGGTGAAGACCTTTCGCGAGCGTCTGCCGCAAGTGGAAGTGTCGGTGGAAATCGGCAACTCGCAGCAGGTGCTCGAAGCGCTGGAGGATTACCGGGTGGATATCGCTGCGTCGTCGCAATTGCTCGATGATGCGCGGTTGATTCGCCGGGTATTGGGCACTGATCCGCTGGTGCTGGCGGTGCATCGCAATCATCCGTTGGCGGCGCAGGAGCATGTAGCATTGAGTGCATTGGCCGGGCATACGTTGTTGATGCGTGAGTCGGGCTCCACCACGCGGCGGTTGACTGAAGAATTGCTGGCGAGTGCCGGGGTGAGTTTCGGGCCGTTGCTGGAGATTGGCAGCCGCGAGTCGATTCGGGAGGCGGTGTTGCGCAATATCGGTATCAGCATCATTGCGCGGCAGGAAGTGCCGCATGATCCGCAGTTGCGCGTGTTGACGATCGAGAATGCGCCGCAGATTCCTGAATATCTGTATTGCCTGAAAGAGCGCAAGGGCGCGCGGTTGCCGGCGGCGTTCCTCGGCTTGGCACAGGAAATGTCCCCTGCGTAATGATCGTTCCCACGCTCCGCGTGGGAATGCAGCCCGGGACGCTCTGCGTCCCAAGAGCCGAACGCGGAGCGTCCGATGAGGCATTCCCACGCAGAGCGTGGGAACGATCTCTGGTGAACCAAAATCCCCGAATACCACTATCGGCGGTTTTTGCCTCACTGCCACATGACGGACGCATTACAACTCTAGGATTGGCCTCATCTGCTTGATGAGGTCTGTCCATGAATCCTGCCATCGCAACTGCCCTGACCAACCCCGGCGCACCCATGAAAGTGCGCGGCGTGGAGAAACGCTTCGGCGCGTTCACTGCGCTGGATAACGTCTCCCTCGACGTCGCCGCCGGTGAACTGGTGTGCCTGCTCGGACCTTCGGGTTGCGGCAAGACCACGCTGTTGCGCTGCATCGCCGGTCTGGAAAAACAGGACAGCGGCGAGCTGTACCTCGGCGACCGCGACGTCTCGCACCTCGCCCCGCAAGCCCGCGACTACGGGATTCTGTTCCAGTCCTACGCACTGTTCCCCAACCTGACCGTCGAGGCGAACATTGCCTACGGCCTTGCTGGCAGCGGTCGCGACGAAGTGCGTCGCCGCGTCGGGCAAATGCTTGAATTGGTCGGCCTCACTGGCAGCGAGAAAAAATACCCCGGCCAGTTGTCCGGCGGCCAGCAACAGCGCGTTGCTCTGGCTCGGGCCTTGGCGCCGGCACCGTCGCTGCTGTTGCTCGATGAACCGATGTCCGCCCTCGACGCCCGCGTCCGTGAGCATCTGTGCACCGAACTGCGCCAGCTGCAACGCAACCTCGGCATCACCACCCTGATGGTCACGCACAATCAGGACGAAGCCATGCTGATGGCCGACCGCATCGCGGTGATGAACAACGGCTGCGTCGAGCAGTACGCCACCCCGCAGGAAATCTACAACCGCCCGGCTACGCCGTTCGTGGCCGAGTTCGTCGGCCAGGGCAACTGGCTGCCTTTCCAGCGCAGCAGCGACACTCACGCGCAGGTCGGCGGGATGAACCTGCGCCTCAGCGACGGCAGCATTCAGCGCGCCTCGGGCCGTTTGTTCTGCCGCCCGGAAGCGATCAACGTCAATCCGCCGGTGCATGAGGAAAACCTGTTCCCGGCCAAAGTTCGTGAAATCACTTTCCTCGGTAACCGCTGCCGCATGAGCTTCGAACTCGATCAACTGCCCGGCCACGCACTCCTCGCCGAACTCGCCCCGGAAGCCATGCCACGCCTTGGCGCCCAGCAGATCATGGTCGCCTTGCCGCCGCGCAGCCTGCAGGTGTTTGCCTGATGAACAGCAACCTCGCGCTGCCGCTACCGCACAAGCAGGTGCGCCAGACTTCGAAAGCCGAGATCGGCGATCGCATTTTTGTCGTCGGCGGCAAAGTCCTTCTGCTGCTGTTGCTCGGCGTCGCGGTGTTGCTGCCGTTGCTGGCGATCTTCTGGCGTGGCTTCAGCAGTGAAGCCGGGCAGGGCGGCGGCTGGGTCGCGGCGAAGGAGTTGGTGACCAGCGAGAATTTCCACTGGCTGCTTGGCAACAGCCTGAAGGTTTCCCTCAGCGTGGCGGCCATCGTCGTTCCGCTGGCTTACCTGTTTGCCTACGCGCTGCAACGCACGCTGATTCCGGCGAAAGGCATCTGGCGCGGCATTTCGTTGTTGCCGCTGATGGCACCGTCGATGTTGCCGGGCATTGCGCTGGTTTATCTGTTCGGCAATCAGGGCATGTTGCGTGGGTTGCTCTCGGACAACATCTACGGGTTCTGGGGGATTGTGCTGGGTGAGGTGATTTATACCTTTCCCCATGCGTTGATGATTCTGCTCTCGGCGTTGTCGCTGGCCGATGCACGACTGTTCGATGCCGCTTCGAGCATGGGCGCCAGTCCGGCCAAAGCCTTTCGTAGCATCACCTGGCCGGCGACGCGCCAGGCTGTGTTTGCCGCGTTCTGTCTGGTGTTCACCCTGACCATCACCGATTTCGGTGTGCCGGTGGTGGTCGGTGGCGACTATCAAGTGCTGGCTCTGGAGGCCTACAAAGCCGTGGTCGGCCAGCAGCAATTCGGTCGCGGCGCGTTGATCGGCATGGTGCTGTTGCTGCCGGCGCTGTTCAGCTTCGGCGTCGATGCCTGGCTGCGCCGCCGTCACGGTGACTCCATGAGCGGTCGCGCTCAGGTGTTCAAACCGGCGCCGTCGAAGCTGCGCGATGGCTGCTATCTGGCGATTGTCCTGCTGATCAGCGCGGCGTTGATTCTGGTGTTCGGCATGGCGGTGTTCTCCTCCTTGGTGAAGTTCTGGCCGTACAACCTGTCGCTGTCGCTCAACCACTATCAGTTCAACGAAACCGCTGGCGGTGGCTGGCTGGCCTACGGCAACAGTTTGAAGATGGCGTTGGGTACGGCGTTGATCGGCAGCGTGCTGATCTTCACCGGCGCCTACCTGATGGAGAAAACCCGCACTCAGCGCGGCCTCAACCTCGCGTTGCGCATGCTCAGTTTCGTGCCGATGGCGGTGCCGGGACTGGTTCTGGGTTTGGGTTACGTCTTCTTCTTCAACCTCACCGGTAACCCGCTGCATGTGCTGTACGGGACGATGACGCTGCTGATCGTCTGCACCATTGCGCACTACCTGACCACCGCGCAGATGACCGCGACCACCGCATTGCGCCAACTCGACGCCGAGTTTGAAGCCGCCGCGCTGTCGCTCAAAGCGCCGCTGTACCGCCACTACCTGCGCGTCACCGTGCCGATCTGCCTGCCGGCGCTGCTGGACATCGTGCGCTACCTGTTCGTCTCGGCGATGACCACGGTGTCGGCGGCGATCTTCCTCTACAGCCCCGACACCATCCTCGCGGCGGTGGCGGTGCTGAACATGGATGACGCCGGCAACGTCGGCGGCGCGGCGGCGATGTCGACCCTGATTCTGTTCACCTCGGCGGGCGTGTCCTTGCTGCTGGCGTGGGCTTCGCGCGGCTTGCTGCGCCGTTCTCAAGCCTGGCGGCAAACCTCGCCCGGTCACTGATTCACACCCTCAACTCAAAAGACAGGATACCGATCATGTTCAAGCCTTTGGCCCTGGCCGCTGCTGTGCTCGCTACTTTCAGCCTGAACGCCTTTGCGGCAAAAACCGAGTTGACGGTGTACACCGCCCTCGAAGCCGAACAACTGAAGTCCTATAAAGAAGCGTTCGAAAAGGCCAACCCGGACGTCGAGATCAAATGGGTACGTGATTCCACCGGGATCATCACCGCCAAACTGCTCGCCGAAAAGGCCCGTCCACAGGCTGACGCCGTTTGGGGCCTGGCCGCTTCGAGCCTGGCGATCCTCGATCAGCAAGGCATGCTGCAAAGCTACGCGCCGAAGGACCTCGGCAAGATCGGCGCGAACTACCGCGACGCTGCCAACCCGCCAGCCTGGGTCGGTATGGACGTCTGGGCCGCGACTATCTGCTTCAACACTGTCGAGGCCGAGAAGCAAGGTTTGACCAAGCCAGTGAGCTGGCAGGACCTGACCAAGCCTGAGTACAAGGGCAAGATCGTCATGCCCAACCCGGCGTCGTCCGGCACTGGTTTCCTCGACGTCAGCGCCTGGCTGCAAACCTTCGGCGAGAAACAGGGCTGGGCCTACATGGACGGTCTGCACCAGAACATCGGCCAGTACGTTCACTCTGGTTCCAAGCCTTGCAAGTTAGCGGCGGCGGGCGAGTTCCCGATCGGTATTTCCTTTGAATATCCAGCCGTACAGTTGAAGCGCCAGGGCGCGCCGCTGGACATCATCCTGCCGAAGGAAGGTCTGGGCTGGGAGATCGAAGCGACTGCCGTGATCAAAGGCACGCCGCATGAAGAGGCGGCGAAGAAGCTGGCTGACTTCTCGGCGAGTGCTGAGGCGATGGATCTGTACAAGGAGAACTTCGCTGTCCTCGCGCAGCCGGGGATCGCCAAGCCGCAGACCGAACTGCCGGCGGATTACGAGCAGCGCCTGATCAAGAACGACTTTGCCTGGGCTTCGAAGAATCGCGACGAGATCCTGACCGAGTGGCGCAAGCGTTATGACGGCAAGTCCGAGAAAGTCGCTGCCAAGTAACCGTTGCCGATCGTTCCCACGCTCTGCGTGGGAATGCAGCCAAGGACGCTCCGCGTCCCTGTGACGCGGAGCGTCACGGTATTCATTCCCACGCGGAGCGTGGGAACGATCATTGAGGTAGCCTCATGACCCAACACAAAGACCTGCTCATCGTCGGCGCCGGTATCCTCGGCCTGTCCCACGCCTACGCCGCCGCCAAACGCGGTCTCAAAGTCACCGTTTTCGAACGCACCGCCACCCCCCTCGGCGCCTCGGTGCGCAATTTCGGCCAGGCACTGGTCACTGGCCAACCCCCTGGCACGATGCTCGAACTGGCCAAGGCCAGCCGCGAGATCTGGGGCGACTGGACGCAACTCGCCGGCCTGCAAATCAAACGCAACGGCTCTTATCTTTTCGCGAGAACGGAAGCCGAAGAACACCTGCTCGAAACCTTCTGCGCCGGCCGTGCCATTGAACACGGCTACAACGTCGACCTGCTGCGCGGCGCCGCATTACGCGATCTGTATCACGGCCAGTTCAGCCATCACCGAGCCGCGTTGCATGGCATGGACGATCAACAGCTGTACTCGCGCGAAGCGATTCCGGCGCTGATCGACTACCTGCGCCGCGACCTCGGTGTCGAGTTCCACTTTTCCACGCTGGTGCGCGATGTTGAACCCGGGCGCCTGCACAGCACCGCCGGCAGCTTCACGTCGAAGCAGATCATCGTCTGTTCCGGCCACGATTATCAGACCTTGCTGGCCGAGCCGATTGCCGCGCTCGACCCGCAGATCTGCCGCCTGCAAATGCTCCGCGCCAAACCGCAGATCGATCTGAACCTGCAACACGCTTTGCTCACCGGCCTCAGCTGCGTGCACTACGGCGCTTTCGCCGATCTGCCGGAAGCGGCGGCGGTGCAGGCGCAAATCCTCCGTGAGCAATCGCACCTGCACGACAACGGCATCCACCTGTTGATCAGCCCGACGCCGTACGGCGAACTGATCATCGGCGACTCGCACCACTACGGCAGCGATCCGTCTCCGTTCAACGCCGAGCAAGTGGACAACTGGATGCTCGAACTGGCCGAACAGACATTGGGCTGCAAGGTGCAAGTGATCGAGCGCTGGCAGGGCGTCTATGGTTCCCGAGGGCCTGGGCCGTTTTCGTTGCTGCGCCCGGCAGCGGGGTTGAGTGTGGCGCTGATGCACACCGGTGTCGGCATGAGCGTCGGCCCAGCGCTGGCCGAACGCAACGTTGCGCAGTGGCTGGAGGAAATTGAATGACAGGTCACGAGCAAGTCGTCGCGCGGGTATTCGGGCTGTACGAACGCTTCGGCACCAGCGATTACATCGGCGAGCCGGTTTCGCAGATCGAGCACATGTCCCAAGCTGCCGAACTGGCGATGGCTGAGGGCTTTGATGACGAAGTGGTGTTGGCAGCGTTCTTTCATGACATCGGCCATTTGTGTGCCGAGGGCGCAGAGAACATGGGCGGTTATGGCGTTGTCAGTCATGAGCGCTTGGGGGCGGATTATTTACGTAAGGCGGGATTCAGCGAGCGCATGGCGCGGCTGGTGGAATATCACGTGCAGGCCAAACGGTATCTGACGTTGCGTGAGCCGGGGTATTTTGATCGGTTGAGTGAGGCGAGTCGGCGGACGCTGGAGTATCAGGGCGGGGTGATGACCGAGGCAGAGGCGGATGTGTTTGAGCGCGATCCGTTGTGTGCGGTCAGCCTGCGGATGCGGCAGTGGGATGAGTTGGCGAAGGAGACGGCGGTGCCAGTGATGGACTTGGGTGTGCTGAAGCGTAAGGCTGAGGTTTTGTTGTCGGCCGGGTGAGTGCAACCCTCATCGGATCGCCGCCCGCCCAGCCCTCTCCCAGAGGGAGAGGGGGCCGATCTTTATGCCTTTCAAACCTGAGTTCGACTGGATATCTCAGGTCGACGTATGACGGAAGAACAACACGGTCAGCTCCCTCTCCCTCTGGGAGAGGGCTGGGGTGAGGGTCGGCGTCTACAGCTCAAGCACCCGATCAACCAACGCCTCAATCTGCTCCTGCCTTTCCCCCTGATTCAACTTCGCCTGCGGATTGAGCGACGACCACTGCGGATGCGCCCGCGCCTTGCTCAGCGCCTCCGGCAACTTGCCCTCGCGCCAGGTCTTGTCCTGCGGTGTTGCGACCTGAACTGCATCCATCGCCGCATGCCCACGCAGATCCAGCGCCAACACCAACTGTCGCTGACGCAAAGCCAACAACCGCAACACCCCGTCATCCACCGTCAACTCACGTTGTCCTTTGATCTTGCCCAGCAACCGACTGCCATAACTGCGCGCCGTTTGCAGCGCACCGCCAGCAATCGCACCCGCCAGCGCCGCAGCGCCGAGGGTAATCCCGCCGACCAGCAGATCCACACCCGCCCCGGCCGCCGCACCGGCAGCAATGCCGCCGCCCACGCGCACGCCGAGTTGTTTCAAGGTTTCCGGGTTGAACAAGTCATCACCCCAGCGTCCATCGAGTAGCGGCAAATCACTCGCCGCCGCATCCTGCGGGCGAAACGCATACAGCTTGAGCAACGCCTCGACACATTTCTGCTCACGCTGACGCACAGCCTTGCGCAGTTCGCTGATGGCTTGGTGTTCCTGCGCCGCTTCGCTGACCACACTGCGCCGACACGCCGCACAATCGATCAACAGTTCAGCGATCAACCGCCCCGCACTGTGCTGACGCGCGAGGCGCTGAGCCTGTTGATCGGCAATCAATCGCTCCAGTTGCGGCCGGGCATTTTCCAGCAGCAACGCGAGGCTTTCATACAGCCGTCGCTCACCATCCTCGGGCGGTGCCACGCTGTCGAAGCGCACCAGCGCATGCAGCCCCAACCGTGCCAATGCTTCACGCCAATCCGGCTCGCGATGATTGGCGCTGCTGACAAAATTCAGCACCGGCAGCAGCGGTTTGCCACAACTGGCGAGCACTTCGAGTTCATCGCGATATTTGGCCAGCACCGGTTCGCGGGCGTCGATCACGTACAAACCGGCATCGGAAGCGAGCAGTTGCCGCAGCACTTTGGCTTCCTGTTCAAAGCGCTGGCGCGCCTCGCTGCCGTCGAGAAACCGCGCCAGCCGCGCCGGGCCATCGAGGCGTTCGCCGGGGCGTTCCAGGCGTTCGAGAAAATCCAGCAGGGCAATGGCGTCTTCCAGCCCCGGCGTATCGTAGAGGTCGAGCAACGGCTCGCCGTCCACCGACAACCGTGCGCCTTCGACATGCCGCGTAGTGCTCGGGCGATGGGACACTTCGCCGAAACCGACATCGCGTGTCAGCGTGCGCAACAGCGAGGTCTTGCCGACGTTGGTGTGGCCGACCACCGCGAGTTTCAGCGGCGCTTTCCAGGCATCAGTCATGGCCAGTCTCCAGCCAGTTCAACGGTGCGCAATCGGCAAACTGCAGATCAAGCTGTTGCAGCGCGACGTGCCAGTCACCGAGGCGTTCGCCATCCAGTGCTTCACCGGGTGGCGCTTGCAGCAGCCACACGCGGGTTTCGCCAGCACTGCGCGCCAGTTCGGCGATCAAGGCGAGGCTGCCGCGATCCGGCGAGCGCCGTGGGTCGCAGGCAATCGCCAGACGCGCCGGCGGGAAGCGGCTCAATTGTTCGAGGAGTTTGTGGCGTGATTCGCGGCTGTCGAGGATGCCGGCGTTGCTGACGTTTTTCGGCAGCGCGGGCGGCCATGGACGTTGTTCGTCGAGTTCGATGGCGACCAGCAACGCACCTTCGCTGGCGAGTTCGCCGACGCTACTTTCGACGCGGTGCAGTTGCGCCGGCTCCGGGTCATTGACGCCGAGGCGTTCGCTGGTCGGCATCAGACGTTCACGCAATTGCGCGTAGCCGGGCAGGTTCAGGTCCAGACGCAAGCGATCCCGCCCACGTTTCCAGCGCCAACGGCAGAACAGCATCAGCAGCAGACGGGGTAGCACGCCATAGATCAGCACTGCGCCGACCAGCCAGATCGCCCACATCTGGCGAACCAGGACGGGGTTGTAATCGGTGTCCAGCGTCACGCGAATCATGTCCACGCTCGGCGCACTCCAGCCCAGCGCATGGGGAATGACCGTCAACGCATCAGTCAGTGCCGCAAAGAAGTCCGCGCCCAGCAGCGTGCTTTCCCAGATGAAGTCATAACGCCGCGTCGCCATCATCAATACCAGCATGCTCAGCGCGCTGAACATGATCAGCAGCCACAGGCCATTGACCAGCGTGCCAATTGCCCAGCGATTGAGTTTGTGGCGTTGCAGCAAGACCAGCAATGCGGGGGGCAATTGCGCGGCTTTGGCGTCCCGGGCGAGTTTTTCGCTGAGCCACAACCACAACCGGCCAAGCGCGGCCCCGTGTTCGCCGGCGAAAAACAGGCCCAGCGCCCAACTCAGCAGCAGAATCAGATTGATCCCGAGCAAAGTGCCCAGCGCCCAGAAAATATTCACCGCTCGCGTGCCGTCGCCGAGCGCAGAAAATGCCATGCCAGCCCCGGTGACACAGGCCAGCAGCACCATCAGCAACAACGCCAGACGCGCGCCTTGCCGCCAGTGTTTCAGCGCATCGGTCAATCCGTCACGCTCGGCCAGCCACAAGGCCCGGCGTTGAATGCGGCTCGGTAGATCACCGCCGGCCGCGCGGGCCAGGCGATTGGCTTCCAGATCGTCCAGCGGGCCTGCGTGTTCTTCGCGCAGGCGCACGGTCTCGGTGAGCCAGAGGTTTTGCAGTGGAGTCAGTTCAGTCACGCGGCTTCCCGTCGCTTAATTGAGCGCTGAGCATAACCGCTGTGGCGCTTATCGGGGTAAGTGCGGCTCTGGTATCCTCGCCGGCATGACTAAATCACTCCCCCTCAGCCTGATCGCAGCCCTCGGTGAAAACCGCGTGATCGGCGTCGACAACAGCATGCCCTGGCACCTGCCGGGGGACTTCAAATACTTCAAGGCCACCACCTTGGGCAAGCCGATCATCATGGGGCGCAAGACCTGGGATTCGCTCGGTCGGCCGTTGCCGGGGCGTTTGAACATCGTGGTCAGCCGTCAGGCCGGTCTGGTGCTCGAAGGTGCCGAGGTGTATCCGTCGCTGGAGGCAGCCGTGGTTCGCGCCGAAGAATGGGCGAAAGCGCAGGGTGTCGATGAGTTGATGCTGATTGGCGGCGCGCAGTTGTACGTGCAAGGGCTGGCGCAGGCGGATCGTCTGTATCTGACGCGCGTGGCGTTGAGCCCGGAAGGGGATGCGTGGTTTCCGGAGTTTGATTTGGAGCAGTGGAAACTGGTGTCGAACGTTGAAAACCCGGCGGTTGAAGATAAGCCCGCGTACAACTTCGAAGTCTGGGAAAAGGCTTAAGAGCTTCGTCGGAACGCCGCCCGGAGCAGGCTCGCTCCCACGGGGGATTTGTGTCGATCACAGATCCAATGTGGGAGCGAGCTTGCTCGCGAAGAGGCCCGCTCAGTCGCTGAACGACTTAAGCCTGAGCCAACTCCGCATGCTCATCGGCATCCAGCAGTTCTTTATCAGTCTGCTGCATCACCTGACTGGTAATCGCCCCAGCGGTAATCGAACCACTCACGTTCAACGCCGTGCGCCCCATATCAATCAGCGGCTCAACCGAAATCAGCAACGCCACCAGTGAAACTGGCAACCCCATCGCCGGCAGCACGATCAGCGCCGCGAACGTCGCGCCGCCACCGACACCGGCCACGCCCGCCGAACTCAAGGTCACAATCGCCACCAACGTCGCGATCCACAGCGGATCCAGCGGGTTGATGCCAACGGTCGGCGCAACCATCACCGCCAACATCGCCGGGTACAGACCGGCGCAACCGTTCTGGCCGATGGTCGCACCGAACGACGCAGCAAAACTCGCCACTGACTGCGGAATCCCCAGACGCCGGGTCTGCGCTTCAATGCTCAGCGGAATGCTGGCGGCGCTGGAACGGCTGGTGAACGCGAACGTCAGCACCGGCCAGATCTTGCGGAAGAAACGCAACGGGTTGATCCCGGCTGCCGACACCAGCAAACCGTGCACGACGAACATCAGGCCCAGACCGAGGTACGACACCACGACAAAACTGCCGAGCTTGATGATGTCTTGCAGGTTGGAGCCGGCGACCACTTTGGTCATCAGCGCCAGCACACCGTACGGGGTCAGTTTCATCACCAGGCGCACCAGACGCATCACCCAGGCTTGCAGGGTGTCGATGGCGTTGATCACTTTCTGACCTTTCTCGACGTCGTCCTTGAGCAGTTGCAGCGCGGCGACTCCCAGGAACGCAGCGAAAATAACCACGCTGATGATCGAGGTCGGCTTGGCCCGCGCCAGATCGGCGAACGGGTTCTGCGGGATGAACGACAGCAGCAGTTGCGGCACATTCAGGTCGGCGACCTTGCCGGCGTAGTCAGTCTGAATGGTTTGCAGACGGGCCATTTCCTGAGTGCCGGCGACCAGACCTTCGGCGGTGAGGCCAAACAGGTTGGTCAGGCCGATGCCGATCAGCGCCGCAATCGCGGTGGTGAACAGCAGGGTGCCGATGGTCAGGAAGCTGATTTTGCCCAGCGACGAAGCGTTGTGCAGGCGCGCCACGGCGCTGAGGATCGAGGCGAACACCAGCGGGATGACGATCATTTGCAGCAACTGCACGTAGCCGTTGCCGACCAGATCGAACCAGCCGATCGAGGCTTTCAGCACCGGGTTGCCGGCACCGTAAACGGTATGCAGGGCCACGCCGAACGCGACGCCCATCGCCAGCGCGAGCAGGACTTTTTTCGCCAGGCTCCATGTGGTGTGGCGGGTTTGTGCCAGACCGAAGAGCAGGGCGAGGAACACCAGCAGGTTGAGAATCAACGGTAGGTTCATGAGAACTCCAGAAAGACTTTGCCAACAGCCTTCCGGGGCTGCTGCGAACCGGCAAGCCTAACAGCTTGATTTGCAATGAATTAATACCAAAATCGAAGGTTGTCCGTCGTTTTTGGAATAAGCGTCTGTCGCTCTCGGCAATGCATCTGGCGCAATGGGGACGCGGGCGGTCGCTGACAGGCGAGGACTGTCACACTTATTTGTTAGCGTCGATCTCTTTGAATCGGGGAGAAGAGGCTTATGAAGTTCGCACCGAAATTTCTGGCTGTCGCACTGGCTGTGGGCATGGGCCTGGCCACTCAGGCGTTCGCTACTGACCTGAAACACTGGCCGGCCGATCAGGCCAAAGCGCTGGACGCAATGATCGCGGCCAACGCCAACAAAGGTAACTACGCGGTGTTCGACATGGACAACACCAGTTACCGCTACGACCTCGAAGAGTCCTTGTTGCCGTTCATGGAAAACAAGGGCCTGATCACCCGCGACAAACTCGATCCTTCCCTGAAACTGATGCCGTTCAAGGACACCGCCGACCACAAGGAAAGCCTGTTCAGTTACTACTATCGCCTCTGTGAAGTCGACGACATGGTCTGCTACCCGTGGGTGGCGCAGGTGTTCTCCGGCTTCACCCTCAAGGAACTCAAAGGCTACGTCGATGAGCTGATGGCCTCTGGCAAACCGGTGCCGGCCACCTATTACGAAGGCGATGTGGTGAAGAAGCTCGACGTCAATCCGCCGAAGATCTTCACCGGCCAGCAAGAGCTGTACAACAAGCTGATGGAGAATGGCATCGAGGTCTACGTGATGACCGCCGCGTCTGAAGAACTGGTGCGCATGGTCGCGGCGGATCCGAAGTACGGCTACAACGTCAAACCGCAGAACGTCATTGGCGTTTCGATGTTGCTCAAGGATCCGAAGACAGGCGAACTGACCACCGCGCGCAAGCAGATTACCGCCGGTAAATATGACGAGAAGGCCAACCTCGGCCTGGAACTGACGCCGTATCTGTGGACCCCGGCGACGTGGATGGCCGGCAAGCACGCGGCGATCCTCACCTACATCGATGAGTGGAAAAAACCGGTATTAGTCGGTGGCGATACCCCGACCAGCGACGGTTACATGCTGTTCCACGATGTGGATGTGGCCAAGGGCGGGATTCACTTGTGGATCAACCGCAAGGACAAATACATGACGCAGTTGAACGGCATGATGGCCAAGCATGCGGCAGCGCAGGCGAAAGAAGGGTTGCCGGTGACGGCGGACAAGAACTGGGTGATCGTCAAGCCTGAGGAAATCCAATAACCACCGCAGATCTAATGTGGGAGCGAGCTTGCTCGCGAAAGCGTAGTGTCAGTCACCATCTCTGTTTCTGACATACCGTATTCGCGAGCAGGCTCGCTCCCACAGTTTGATCTGCCGTGACTTTGGGATTTCGGTCAGACACAAAAATGCCCCGCACTGAGGCGGGGCATTTTTTATTCGACGCTTAAGGCTTACAGCCCGTCGAGCATCGCTTTGTTACGCACAGCACCTTTGTCGGCGCTGGTCGCCAGCAGGGCGTAGGCCTTGAGGGCGGTGGTCACTTTGCGCGGACGAATCTCGACCGGTTTCCAGCCTTTCTTGTCCTGCTCGGCGCGGCGTACAGCCAGTTCCTCGTCGCTGACCAACAGGTTGATCGAGCGGTTGGGAATATCGATCAGCACCTTGTCGCCGTCCTGCACCAGACCGATCGCGCCACCGGCGGCGGCTTCTGGCGAAGCGTGGCCGATGGACAGACCGGAAGTACCGCCGGAGAAACGACCGTCGGTGAGCAGGGCGCAGGCTTTGCCCAGGCCTTTGGATTTCAGGTACGAAGTCGGGTAGAGCATCTCCTGCATGCCCGGGCCGCCTTTCGGGCCTTCGTAGCGAATGATGACGATGTCGCCAGCCTTCACTTCGTCAGCGAGGATGCCGCGTACGGCGCTGTCCTGGCTTTCGAAGATCTTCGCGTTGCCCTCGAAGACGTGGATCGACTCATCGACACCGGCGGTTTTCACCACGCAGCCGTCGAGGGCGATGTTGCCGTACAACACGGCCAAACCACCTTCTTGCGAATAGGCGTGTTCAAAACTGCGGATACAGCCGTTTTCACGGTCGTCATCGAGGGTTTCCCAACGGGTCGACTGGCTGAACGCCGTCTGCGTCGGGATCCCGGCAGGGCCGGCCTTGAAGAAGTGATGCACTGCTTCATCGGTGGTCTGGGTGATGTCCCACTTGGCGATGGCTTCTTCCATGCTGCGGCTGTGCACGGTCGGCAGGTCGGTGTGCAGCAGACCGCCACGGGCCAGCGAGCCGAGGATGCTGAAGATGCCGCCAGCTCGGTGCACATCTTCCATGTGGTACTTCTGGATGTTCGGCGCGACTTTGCACAGTTGCGGAACCCTGCGCGAAAGACGATCGATGTCGCGCAGGTCGAAATCGATTTCGGCTTCCTGGGCGGCAGCGAGCAAGTGCAGGATGGTGTTGGTCGAACCGCCCATGGCGATGTCGAGCATCATTGCGTTCTCGAACGCCTTGAAGTTGGCGATGTTGCGCGGCAAAACCGATTCGTCGTTCTCGCCGTAGTAACGTTTGCACAGCTCGACGATGGTGCGGCCAGCCTGCAGGAACAGTTGTTCGCGGTCGCTGTGGGTGGCCAGGGTCGAACCGTTGCCCGGCAATGCCAGGCCCAGTGCTTCGGTCAGGCAGTTCATCGAGTTGGCGGTGAACATGCCGGAGCACGAACCGCAGGTCGGGCAGGCGCTGCGCTCGTATTCAGCGACTTTCTCGTCAGAAGCGCTTTCGTCGGCGGCGATTACCATGGCGTCAACGAGGTCGAGGCCGTGGGAAGCGAGTTTGGTCTTGCCGGCTTCCATCGGGCCGCCGGAAACGAAGATCACCGGAATGTTCAGGCGCAGGGCAGCCATCAGCATGCCCGGGGTGATCTTGTCGCAGTTGGAGATGCAGACGATGGCGTCAGCACAGTGGGCGTTAACCATGTATTCGACGGAGTCAGCGATGATCTCGCGGCTCGGCAACGAATACAGCATGCCGTCGTGGCCCATGGCGATGCCGTCATCCACGGCGATGGTGTTGAATTCTTTCGCTACACCGCCGGCGCGTTCGATTTCACGGGCGACCAGTTGGCCCAGATCCTTCAGGTGCACATGGCCTGGTACGAACTGGGTAAACGAGTTGGCAATGGCGATGATCGGCTTTTTGAAGTCGTCATCTTTCATCCCCGTGGCGCGCCACAGTGCGCGGGCGCCGGCCATGTTGCGGCCGTGGGTGGATGTTTTCGAGCGGTAATCTGGCATGGAGCACTCCGGGCGGCTAATCAGGTATCAAAAGGGAGTGAGCTTCTATTGACGTCTGGAACACTCGAAAATGGCCGTGTGTTCGTGAAGTTGCCGATGACGTTGCGGGATCGCCGCTGGTCTCAGCCTGAGCTCATAAACCCGCCGGGGGATGAATGGCGATGAATCAGCCGATTCTACACCGCTGGCGTCTGGAGGGAATGGCGCAAAGCGTTGTTCCAGTGCCGATACCGCCTATGGAATGACGACCGGCGGGTTTAATCACCGCCGGTCTGCGCCATGACATTGCTTTCAAGGTTTCTCGCGCGGCGGCTGAGCCGGTTGTTGAGCACCAGCGCAATCAGGCTCAGCAGCACAAAGCTGTAGCCCAGCGTCGATTGCAGATTGGCCGGACTGAGGCTGATCAAGGCGCTGATCAGTCCGCCACAGATAAAAATGATCGTACTGCCCGCCGAGGCCGAGGTGCCGGCGTTTTCAGGAAACAGGCCCATGGCCCGAGAGGTGGCGGCGGGGCGGGCAATGGTGGTGCCCGCCGTGCAGATCAGCATCGGGATCAACACTGTGGCTGGCGCCAACGCATGATTGGCTGCCAGATACAGCATTGCCAGTCCCGACAGCAGTATCAGGCTCAGCCCGGTGAGGATTTGCTGAACCGGCGTGATGCGTCGGTTGAGTACCGCCGCGACGATGCCACCAACAACGTAGGCCGCACCGTAAACCAGCAGGATCAGCGAAAAGTCATAAGGCGCGAGTTGCAGTTGGTCCATGAAAATCAGCGGCGAAATCACGATGAACGAGAAGTGGCAGGCGAAGGCAAACGCTGAAATCAGCCAGTAGCCGACAAACTCGAAGTCCCCCAGTACGCGCCGGTAGGACTGAATGAAACCGGTCGGCGAACCACCCGAGGTCGGGCGGCTGCTCGGTAAAAACAGCCAGGCTTTGATCAGTACCATGGCAGAGAGTGCAGTAAAGACCCAGAAGCTGCCGCGCCAACCGAGTGTGGCCTGCAGAAAAGTCCCGGCCAGCGGCGATATCGAGATGAATATCCCGGTCGCCGTGACCATCAGAATACGCAGCCGGTCGCGCTCCTCACCTTCGAACAGATCCTGCACCAGCGCTTGGGACAGCACGAAACATCCACAGCCCAGTGCCTGCATCACCCGAAAAATCAGGAACAGCGTGTAATCGGAAGTCATCACGCAACCGAACGCACCCAGCATCGATACGCTCATGCCGGCAAGTTGCAGGCCCTTGCGCCCGATCACGTCCGAGAGAGGGCCGATCAAGACCTGGGCAAACGCAATCCCCACGGCGAACAGACTGATGGACAGTGCGATGTCTGCCGGTGAACGGAGGAAGTGCGTCGCCATCGCCGGAAAGGAAGGCAGCAGCACATCCAGCGGAAACACACCCAGCAGCACCATGGCCAGCAACAGGCTGACAGCGGCGCGGCGCTGCCTTGTGGTTGCCACGGATTGTCCTTTATCCATCGATCAGTCCTGCCTTGGCGAAAAGTTTCTGGTTGTGGGGAAGTGCGAAAAATCCGGCCTTGCGCAGTGCGTCCAGCGTTGCGATGGCACCTGATCGTGCACGCGCGCGATGGGCTTGCACCGTTGTCATGCCACCAACGATTTCCATCACGTCACTATCAGCGATGCCGGCCCCTCGCAGGCTTTGTTGCAACCAACGTTCGTCGGCTTCGAAAAAAATTCCGATGATCTCCAGCAGTGTCCGGCTCACGAACGTACGCTGGCGGCTATTCATCGACAGCCAGAAGTAATGGAACGCTTCGGCGAAGTAACGACTGTGGCGGGCTTCGTCCGCCAGATGGTCACGCAGCATGTCGTTGACACTGGACACCAAACTGTCGCGGCAGACGTCCAGCAGTTCCCGGGCAATGATGGTTTCCGAGACGAAGCCGAGCAGAAACCATGCCAGCGGCCGGTTGTTCTCCGGGGTGCGGGCGATCAGTGCGTTCATGCGGGTGATGCGCTTCGGAATCGCCGGGCGGCCGGTGAGCCCGTAAAACGCGGCGATCTGCTCGGCGAGGCGATTGGAGAACAGCGCGTGATAACCCTCGTCGGTGTAGAGCTGCAGCGCGGCGTGCTTCATCGGCAGAGGCACGTAGATGGGCAGTTCCCGGTGCACGATGACTTCCACGGCACGATTGACGATGCGGTGTTCGAGCAGGGTGGTGTAATCGAGAAAGTGCACCAGATGGTTGGCTGACAGCCGGTGCAACACATCGAGTCCCGCCGCCTGAATGGCCGGATGTGCCAGATATGGCAGAAACGCCGGTGGAAACCAGTGGCGGGTTTGCAGTTGCAGTGGCACATCGTCGGGCAACAGATAGTCATGGGTACTGCTGCGCACCGAGGCGCGGCTCTCCCAGTCTGCCAGGGTGAACTTGAGCGCCCAAGAGACCG
This sequence comes from Pseudomonas viridiflava, assembly GCF_900582195.1. Taxonomy (GTDB): domain Bacteria; phylum Pseudomonadota; class Gammaproteobacteria; order Pseudomonadales; family Pseudomonadaceae; genus Aquipseudomonas. Next base: position 272,335 of record NZ_UTHA01000001.1, on the reverse strand, counting down.
GTGCTTCATCCGGTGCCGACATTGAGAGGGTCATGGCTGTCCCTCGCGCAACAGATCGCGCATTTCGTGGCACATCACTTGCCCGTCGCTCTCCCCACAGCCAACAAAGAACAGCGGTTGTTCAGCACTGTCCTCGATGTTGAGGAGTGCTTCAACCTGCTGGTCGGCAAACGCACCCGTCAGCCAGGTATTGAGGCCCAGTGCCGTGGCGACCAGTTGAAAGGTCTGCGACAAGTGGCCCGCCTCAACGAAAGCCATGCGATAGGCTCGCGAGTGTTCGTACTTCCACCAGAGTCGGTCAAATCGAGCGGTGATGAACAATCCCAGCGGCAGGTTATTGATGAAATGCTGACCGCCGAGCAAGTGGCCCAGCGCTGGTTCAGGTAACGGATTGACCCGGCTCAAGGCGTGGTCGTCCGGATGATAGGCATAGATGCCCTGCTCCAGGCCCTCGACGTTCTGCACCAGCAGGAAGCCTTCGCAAGCGTTCAGGCCACCTGCGGAAGGACAGCTGCGCCGTGCGCTGAGCCCGTGGGCAATGCTGTCGTCGCGATCATTGTCACGCTCTCGGAGATAACCCAGGGACAGGTAGAGCAGGGTGCCGACGTCACTCAGGGTTATTGCTGCACCTGTATAGCTGCGACAGGTTTTGCGCTGGAGCAGTACCTTTTCAAGACTGTCGTCACTCAATGCGCACGGTGCGGGCAGGGTAATACGCTGTCCGGCTTCAAGCGTCGGTCGGTCTGTTGCCGGCGCTGGTGTGGCCAATACTTCATTGCAGTGCGCCAGATATTGTCTGGACCACTCGTGAATGTTCTGGGGGGTATGTTCACAGGGAATGTTCTGCGTGCCGATGTGATAAATCTTCGACAGCTCATCCCAGCCCCATTGCGGATTGTCTATTTTTGAAACGGTAAGAATGTCCGCACTTAATAGTTGTGTGTCTATTATGTTGTGGCTGTCAAAAAGTTCGGGGTCGTTGATTAATTGCGCAAGGCGAGTCGCATAATTGAGATCAAGTTCATGTTGTGTATGGTTTTTATAGTTCCATACAATTTGTCCGGGCGGACGCGGCAGTATAAATAGAAAAGGATTGATGTACATGTGGGGCTATTCACTCTGGATAAAGTCAAAAGGACGCCGGGTCGCCGGCACTCCCCAGCGTCCTGACTTACTTAGCGGGCTTTAGAGGCAACCAGAAAAGCCAGATTTGCGATTTTCTTACTTTCCAGAGAAATACTTTTCATGATGTGAACTCCTTGTTCATTGATAGTTGAAGTCACCTCGTGGTGACAAATTCATAATAGTTTGTAATGGATTATTGGCAAGGGGATATTAAGTAGGAATTTTCCAGTAATTTTGTCGGAGCAGTCTTTAGCTGGAAATAAACTTGTAGGGCAAGTTTCAGTAATTAAAAGACGTAAGGAAATGTCCTGCATGTTTGCGGGAAGTAATTGTAGGAAGTCCAGCGGAGTGACGAGGGAGGGGCGATGCCTGAAACCAGAACGGGGAGCCTGCTGGCTCCCCGTTATCCGCAAGAATCAGCTGTTGGGCAGCAGGCGGCAGGTAATGCTCTTGATGTAGCGCGTTTCGGCGATGGCCGGGTGCACCGGGTGATCCGGGCCCTGACCGCCACGTTCCAGCAACTGGATATTGCGGTCCAGGTGACGGGCGCTGGTCAGCAGGATGTTCTGCAGGTCGTCTTCCGGCAGGTGCATCGAGCACGACGCGCTGACCAGGATGCCGTCCTTGTTGAGCAGGCGCATGGCTTGCTCGTTCAGACGACGGTAGGCGCCTTCGCCGTTTTTCATGTCTTTCTTGCGCTTGATGAACGCTGGCGGGTCGGCAACGATCACGTCGAAGCGCTCTTCGCTGGCTTTCAGCTCTTTCAGTGCTTCAAAGACATCGCCTTCGATGCAGGTCATCTTGTCGGCGAAGCCGTTGAGCGCTGCGTTGCGCTCAACACCGTCAAGGGCGAACGCCGAGGCATCGACGCAGAACACTTCGCTGGCGCCAAACGCGGCTGCCTGCACGCCCCAGCCACCAATGTAGCTGTAGAGGTCGAGGACGCGTTTGCCTTTGGCGTAAGGGGCCAGGCGCGCGCGGTTCATGCGGTGGTCGTAGAACCAGCCGGTTTTCTGGCCCTGGATAACCGGAGCTTCGAACTTCACGCCGTTCTCTTCCAGCGCTACCCACTCCGGCACCAGGCCGAACACGGTTTCGACGTAGCGGTTGAGGCCTTCGGCGTCACGGGCGGCGGAGTCGTTCTTGAACAGGATGCCGCTTGGCTTGAGCACTTGGGTCAGGGCTGCGATCACGTCATCTTTATGCGCTTCCATGGTCGCCGAGGCGATCTGGACCACAAGGATGTCGCCAAAACGGTCAACGACCAGGCCAGGCAGCAGGTCGGAATCACCGTAAACCAGACGATAGAACGGCTTGTCGAACAGACGCTCGCGCAGCGACAGGGCCACGTTCAAACGGTGTACCAGCAGCGATTTGTCCAGCGCCACTTTGATGTCGCGCGACAGCAGACGGGCGCAGATCAGATTGTTCGGGCTCATCGCCACGATGCCCAACGGCTTGCCGCCAGCGGCTTCGAGGATGGCCTGGTCGCCGGCATTGAAGCCGTGCAGCGGGGTGGCGGCTACATCGATTTCGTTGCTGTAGACCCACAGGTGACCGGCGCGCAGGCGACGGTCGGCGTTGGCTTTGAGGCGCAAGCTAGGCAGGGACATGACGTCGCTCCGGAAAAAAGAGCGGGAGTATAGCGTGTTGCGACTTGTGCCGGGTTTGATGAGCGATGAAACGCTGATGGTCCTTTCGCGAGCAGGCTCGCTGCCACATTGGAATGCATTCCCCTGTGGGAGCGAGCCTGCTCGCGAAGGCGGTCTCGAATGCTACGCCGACAGTGCGTCGATCAGCTCCTTATTGAACGCTGGAATATCATCCGGCTGACGGCTGCTGATCAGATGACCGTCCTTGACCACTTCTTTGTCGACCCAGTTGGCCCCTGCATTGACCAGATCATCCTTGAGGGTCTTGTAACTGGTCATGGTCTTGCCGTTGACCAGCCCGGCGGAAATCAGCAGCCAGCCGCCATGGCAGATCACCGCAATCGGTTTGCCGGCCGAGGCGCCGGTCTTGACCAGGTGCTGGGCGTCCTGATCGATGCGGATGGTGTCGGAGTTCTGCACGCCGCCCGGCAGGACGATCGCGTCGTATTGCTCGCTGCTGGCGCTCTGGAAGGTCTGGTCGACCTTGAAGTCGTCTGCCGGTTTGTCGTGGTTCCAGCCTTTGACTTTGCCGGCTTCGGCGGAAAGGATGTCGACCTGGGCACCGGCTTGCTCCAGGGCCTGCTTGGGGCCGGTCAGTTCGACCTGTTCGAAACCGTCTGTTACCAAAATGGCGACGCGTTTGCCGTTGAGGGAAGTGACCATCATAAGCTCCTGAGTCTGTGGGAGATTGTCGCCGTAAGGGACCGGAGTGATCCGTTGGGCATTACAGATTCCGAAGCCGTGGCCTGAATGAAAGTTCCTGACAATTGCCCACTGGTGTGTCGTCGTGCGGTTTTTAGAGGTTAGAATCGCCGCCTGTCCCAGAGTGTGTACTTATGTCCCAAGAGCTGACCACCGAACAGATTCAACAATCGCTGCAAGGCATCAGCGTGCCGGCGCAACCGCAGATCATGGTGGATCTGCAAATGGAGCAGTACATGCCCGACCCGGACCTGGAGGTGATCGCCAGGCTGATCTCCCAGGATCCCGGCTTGTCCGGTTCGCTGCTGAAAATCGTCAACTCGCCGTATTACGGCCTGAGCAACAAGATCACCTCGATCCAGCGCGCGGTGAACCTGCTGGGTAGCCGCTCGATCATCAATCTGATCAACGCGCAGTCGATCAAGGGCGAGATGAACGACGACACCATCGTCACGCTCAACCGTTTCTGGGACACCGCCCAGGATGTGGCGATGACCTGCCTGACGCTGGCCAAGCGTATCGGCACTCAGGCCGGCGACGAGGCGTATGCCTTGGGTTTGTTCCACGATTGCGGCGTGCCGTTGATGCTGCAGCGCTTCCCCAACTACATGACGGTTCTGGAAAAGGCTTACGCCAATGCCAGCGCTGAATGTCGAGTGGTGGACACCGAGAATAGCGAGTTCAACACCAACCACGCCGTGGTCGGCTACTACACCGCCAAGTCGTGGCGCCTGCCGGAGCATGTCAGCGCCGCCATCGCCAACCACCACAACGCGTTGGCGATATTCAGCGATGAATCGTCAAAGAACAGCCAACTGAAAAATCTTTTGGCGATCCTGAAAATGGCCGAGCATATCTGTGCGTCTTACCGGGTACTGGGCAACCAGACCGAAGATTTCGAATGGATCGCCGTCGGGCCGTTGGTACTCGACTATGTAGGGCTGTCGGATTACGACTTCGAAACCCTCAAACAAACGATCCGCGACCTCGGCGCGCATTGATTCGAGGACGCTATGCCTGAACTGCCGGAAGTCGAAACTACTCGTCGCGGGATTGCCCCGCACCTGGAAGGCCAGCGTGTCAGCCGGGTGATCGTGCGGGACCGGCGGCTGCGCTGGCCGATTCCCGAAGACCTCGATGTGCGCCTGTCGGGGCAGCGCATCGTGTTGGTCGAGCGTCGCGCCAAGTACCTGTTGATCAATGCCGAGGTCGGCACGCTGATCAGCCATCTGGGCATGTCGGGCAATTTGCGCCTGGTTGAGGTCGGGCTGCCGGCGCTCAAGCACGAACACGTGGATATCGAACTGGAGTCGGGGCTGGCGCTGCGCTACACCGATCCGCGCCGGTTCGGCGCGATGTTGTGGAGCAACGATCCGCTCAATCATGAATTGCTGATCCGTCTCGGCCCGGAGCCACTGACCGATCTGTTCGATGGTGAGCGTTTGTTTCAGCTGTCGCGCGGGCGCTCGATGGCGGTCAAGCCGTTCATCATGGACAACGCGGTGGTGGTCGGGGTCGGCAATATTTATGCGACCGAAGCCTTGTTTGCCGCCGGGATCGACCCGCGCCGCGAGGCCGGGGGAATTTCCCGGGGGCGCTATCTGAAACTGGCGATCGAGATCAAACGCATCCTTGCCGCCGCCATTGAGCGCGGCGGTACCACGTTGCGTGACTTCATCGGTGGTGACGGTCAGCCGGGCTATTTCCAGCAGGAGCTGTTTGTCTATGGCCGCGGTGGTGAACACTGCAAGGTCTGCGGCACAGGGCTGCGTGAAGTGAAGCTCGGTCAGCGTGCCAGTGTGTTCTGCCCGCGCTGCCAGACCTGAGGCAAAAAGCTGAAAAAGTCCTACGGTCTATAGTGAGTTGTCTCACTGTTCAGCCCGAAGGATCGTGCCATGAAGTCCTTGCAAGTCCTCTTTGTTGCGCTGCTGCTGTGTTCCAGTCTGGCTGTTCAGGCCGAGGAAAATGGCAGCGGTGACCCGCGCTACACCATCCAGAATCCACCGGCCTACGCCATGCTCGGCGATTTGCTGATTGCCCGACCTTTATTGGTGGTGGCGACGGTGATTGGTGCGGGGGCGTTTGTCGTGTCGTTGCCGTTTACCGCGCTGGGTGGCGGGATTGGCGATGCCGGGCAGGCGTTGGTGGTGGATCCGGCGAAAGCCGCTTTTGTGCGGTGCCTGGGGTGTATCGGGGAGGGGTTTGAGCAGCGCGAGTGAGCTGATTCAGAATTTTCAGTGGTGCTGATGGCCTCTTCGCGAGCAGGCTCGCTCCCACTTTGGAATGCATTTCAAATATGGGAGCGAGCTTGCTCGCGAAGAGGCCCGAAAAGAGCGCTACAAATCCGGCGGATCAGGCCTTGCCGGTAATCTTGCGGTACTTCTCCATCAACTGTTCTTCAGTCTCCGGATGTGCCTCGTCCAGCGGAATGCAATCCACCGGGCAAACCTGTTGGCACTGCGGTTCGTCGTAGTGACCGACGCACTGGGTGCACAGGTTCGGGTCGATCACGTAGATCTCTTCGCCTTGGGAGATGGCGGCGTTCGGGCACTCGGGTTCGCAGACGTCGCAGTTGATGCAGTCGTCGGTGATGATCAGGGACATGCTAACTCCAGCCGGGGCGGCAGGCCCGGGCGCTATAAATCAATGCGCGCAATTGTGCCGCATTGGCGCGCGCAGTGCACGCGGGTGCGATCAAGGGCACGAGACTGCAATCTTTTAAAAGCAAAAGATCGCAGCCCGAGCCTTCGGCAGTGCCTACTTTTTGAAGCGTAGGGTCAGCGCATCGGCCACGGCCGGGTGGACGAACTTGCTGATATCACCGCCCAGCGCGGCAATTTCCCGTACCAGCGTCGAGGAAATGAACGAATAACGCTCGGAAGGTGTGAGAAACAGGCTCTCCACATCCGGGGCCAACTGACGGTTCATGTTGGCCAGCTGGAATTCGTATTCGAAGTCCGACACCGCGCGCAGACCACGCAGGAATACATTGGCATTCTGCTCTTTGGCGAAATGCGCCAGCAGCGTCGAGAAGCCGACCACTTCCACGTTCGGCAGGTGTTTGGTGACTTCGCGAGCCAGTTCTACCCGTTGTTCCAGCGGAAACAGCGGGTTTTTCTTCGGGCTGGCAGCGACCGCAATAATCACGTGGTCGAACAGGCGCGAGGCGCGTTCGACCAGATCGCCATGGCCCTTGGTAATAGGGTCGAAGGTACCTGGGTACAACACTCGGTTCATCGCGTCGTCCTGGCGGGAGTCCGTTGGGGAGTCGGATGGTATCGCAGCCGTCCCGGTCGGCCAAGTCGCCTGTTGGGTAAGAAAGCACTATAGACGACGCGATTAATCGGTTTTTTCACGGATTTCTCAGCCGATCGGCGAGGGAAGTCGCCAGTTGCGCGGTGAGGCCATACACCGACAGCTGCGGGTTGGCGCCGATGCTGGTGGGAAACAGTGAGCCGTCGTGAATCGACAGATTGGCCAATTGATGATGGCGGCCGAGACTGTCGGTGACCGCGCGTTTCGGGTCTTCACCCATTGCGCAGCCACCCATGACATGCGCGCTGCCGAGCCGGGTGCGATAAAGCTCGAGGCGCAAACCATCGATCAGCGTGCGGGCCTCGGCCATGGTTTTCACGTAGCGAGCGTCGGCGTGCATCGGCATCACTGATTTTGCGCCGCCGGCGAACTGGATTTCGGCCATGACGTGAAAGGCCCGGCGCAAGCCTTCCCAGGCGTAGGGTGAGATCTGATAGTCGAGCACCGGCGAACCATCGCCACGCAGCTCGACTGTGCCGCCCTTGCTGTCCGGGTGAAAACCGTCGCGCAGCAATGCCAGCATGGCATGGGTGTGCGGCAGGTCCGCCATGTGCTGCGCGCTTTCCTGACCGAAGCCGCCGAGCAGGGTGGCCGCCAGCGCCGGATGTAGCGGCGGCACTTCGAGTTTGAAGGCCATCGGACCGGTCGTGCCGTCCTTCCACTGGAAATGGTCGGAATAGATCGACTGCGGCGCCCCGTAAAACGGATTGATGACTTCATCGAAGCGCGCGGCGGACATGTTCACCGGGTGCAGGAAGGTACGTTTACCCAGGGTTTCATGCGGGTCCGCAGCGTCCGAACGCAGCAACAGCGCCGGGCTGTTGATGCCGCCGCCGGCCAAGACGTAGTGCCTCGCCTTGACCGTGATTTTGCGTCCGGTCGGTGCGACGCAACGTTCGTCCATTGCCACGCATTGCAGGCCAGTGACTTTGTCGCCATTGATCAGCAGCTTCTCCGCGCGAGCGAGATAAAGCAGCTCGCCGCCCTTTTCCAGCGTCGCCGGAATGGTCGTGACCATCATCGATTGCTTGGCGTTGGTCGGGCAGCCCATGCCGCAGTAACCGAGATTCCAGCAGCCGCGCACGTTGCGCGGGATCACATGCCAGCTGTAACCGAGTTGCTCACAGCCTTTGCGGATCACGTCGTTGTTGGCATTGGGCGGGACCATCCACGGCGCGACGCCGAGACGTTGTTCCATTTTCTCGAACCACGGCGCCATCTCGGCGGGGCTATGGCCTTTGACGTTGTGTTCTTTGGCCCAGTGTTCGAGGGTCGGCTCCGGGGTGCGAAAACTCGAGGTCCAGTTGATCAGCGTCGTGCCGCCAACCGCGCGGCCCTGGAGGATGGTGATCGCACCGTCCTTGCTCATGCGGCCGATGCCTTCCTGATAGAGGCTGCTGTAGGCCTGGTCTTCAAGCATTTTGAAATCGGAGCTGGTTTTCAGCGGGCCTTCTTCGATCAGCAGGACTTTGTAGCCGGCAGCGCTAAGGATTTCCGCTGTGGTACCGCCACCGGCGCCGCTGCCGATGATCGCCACGTCGGCCTCAAGGGTGAGGTCATCGGTCAACTGTGCGCCGTTGTAGGTTTTCCAGCCTCGGGCGAGGCCTTCGCGGAACGGGTCGGGTACGGGCATCAGTCAGGTTCTCTTTATTATTTTTGGATGCAAGGTGTGGCGACTGGCCCCTGTGGGAGCGAGCCTGCTCGCGAAGGCCGCGCCGCCGATCTCAAACGGTAGGCGGGCCGGGATAGCCGCAATGTCCCCACGACTCGGCGCGGGTGTACCAAGCCATCATCACCATCTGCTGCAACGAGCTATGCCCCATGCGCAGCAGGCTTAACGAGCTGTTCTCCCAACGATCAAGAAAATGCCGCATCGCCTCGGCACTGGCATTTTCCCAACTGCCCCAGATCCCGGTGAGTGGCCCGCGCGTCACGGCCATGCCGAGTACATCGAACAGTTGCCGGGTCAGTTTGAGCATCTCGGGCGACAGGTGGTCGAGGCTGTCGTCCAGCGACTTGAGCGTGCCATCAACCGCGCTCGGCATCCTCTCGGCTGCCACGGCGCCGTCGAGCATTACCGGAATCAGCGCACGCAGAAACAGCAGGTCGCCGTCACGCAACGACACAAAACCGTTGGCCGCGACGCTCGATGAACAGCCACTGAGGCTGGCGCCGATTCCGGCGGTGGCGAGAAACGCCGTGGCGCCGAGGCTGAATTTCAGCAGGCCACGGCGCGACAGTGCAGGTGTTTCGGTCAGGCTTGGGTGCATTGTTGTTATTACCCGGCGGTGACAAGTGTTTAGCGAATGAACAGCTTCTGGATCAGTTTCTGAATCGATTTGCCGTAGGGCGGGTAAATCAGTCGGGCTGCGTTGAAGCGCTGTTTAATCAGCACGCCTTTGGCTTTGCTGAAGGTCAGGAAGCCTTCGTGGCCGTGGTAGTGGCCCATACCGGAAGCACCGATACCGCCAAACGGCATATCGTCCTGAGCCACATGCAGCAACGTATCGTTCAGGCACACGCCGCCGGAATGGGTTTCGTGCAGCACACGGTTCTGTTCGCGTTTGTCGTAGCCAAAGTAGTAAAGAGCCAGAGGACGTGGCCGCTGATTGATGTAAGCGAATGCCTGCTCCAGATCCTGATACGGCACGATCGGCAGCAGCGGGCCGAAGATTTCGTCCTGCATCACCGTCATCTCGTCGCTGACATTCAGCAGCACACTGTGCGGCATGCGTCGGCCCTGGCCCTGTTCGAACAGCGGAATCAACAGCGCGCCCTTGCTGGTGGCATCGCTGACGTAGCTGTTGAGCCGGGCCAATTGGCGTTCGTTGATGATCGCGGTGTAGTCCGGATTATCGGTGAGTGTCGGATAAAAAACCTGCACGGCCTGACGATAGGCTTCGACGAATCCACCGACCCGGTCTTCCGGGACCAGCACGTAATCCGGGGCAACGCAGGTCTGCCCGGCGTTGAGGGTTTTACCGAAGGCAATGCGCTCGGCGGCATCTTTAAGAGGTACATCGCGGGAGACGATAGCCGGCGACTTGCCGCCCAGTTCCAGTGTGACCGGGGTGAGGTTTTCGGCGGCGGCGCGCATCACGTGTTTGCCGATGCTTGTGGCCCCGGTGAACAGCAAATGATCGAAGCGCAAACGCGAGAACGCCACGCCGATGTCGGCTTCACCGAGCACCACGCAGACCAGGTCCTCGGGGAAAATTCGCGCCAGCAATTCCTTCAGCAACAGCCCGGTGGCCGGGGTCGATTCGCTGAGCTTGAGCATCACCCGGTTACCCGCGGCCAAGGCGCCGACCAGCGGGCCGACGGCCAGATACAACGGATAATTCCACGGCACGATGACGCCGACCACGCCCAGTGGCTGATACACCACTTTCGCCGAGGCCGGCTGGAACGCCATGCCGACCTTGCGTCGCGAAGCTTTCATCCAGCCTTTGAGATGACGGCTGGCGTAATGAATGCCGTGCAGGCTTGGCATCAGTTCGGCGAGCAGGGTTTCGTCAGCGCTGCGATGGCTGAAATCGGAGCTGATCGCCTCGATCAAGGCCTGACGCTCGTGACTGAGCAAATCACTCAGTGCCTTGAGCCATTGCTGGCGTTGCGCGGCGGGCGGCATCGGATTGGCGGCATACGCAGCCCGCTGCGCCTCGAACAACCGGTCCAGCTCGGCCAGCGGTTGTTGCAGCGTTTGCAGGTAGGCAATGTCGGCAGTCATGGTCTGCTCCGGATTTATTGTAGTGATGACTTTTTAGAGTCTATGCTCTAGAAAGTCAAATGACTTCCTTGCACGGCAGTGTTTTATCCATTTCCGGTTAGGTCGTAAGATGCCCCCCAACGCACTCTGAATTAAAGCTCAAGCCATGGCCCCACGAATAAAAACCAGCGAGCGTATCGTGCTGAACAGCCTTGAGCTGTTCAATCAGCAGGGCGAGCGCAGCATCAGCACCAATCACATTGCTGCCCACATGGAGATTTCTCCGGGCAACCTGTACTACCACTTCCCCAACAAGCAGGCGATCATCGCCGTGTTGTTCAGTGAGTACGAAAGCCTCGTGGACAGTTTCCTGCGCCCGCCGCAGGGGCGAGCGGCGACGGTCGAGGACAAGCGTTTCTACCTCAAGGAATTGCTCTCGGCGATGTGGCGCTACCGCTTTCTGCACCGCGATCTGGAGCATCTGCTCGACAGCGATCCGGAGCTGGCCGCCCGCTATCGGCGCTTCTCCCAACGCTGCGTGATTCAGGGTGCGGCGATCTACGAAGGTTTTGTTGCCGCCGGGATTCTCGATATGGATCGCGTGCAGATCGAATCCCTGACCCTCAATGCCTGGATCATCCTGACGTCCTGGGTGCGCTTCCTGTGCACCACCCGCGAAAACTCCAACCACCTCAGTGAACAAGCCATTAAACGTGGCGTGTATCAGGTGCTGGTGCTGGAGGCCGGATTTGTCACCGAGCTGGCGCGTGACGAGGTCAATGCGTTGTTCGAGGAGTTCTACGTGCCGCTGGCCCAGGCCCTCGAAGACGTGAAATAAACCGTTCTGTTGAAATCCCTCTGGAGCCTGTTATGCCGATTGCGCAACTGATCAGCCCGCAAACGCTGGATGCCCGCAAGGAACAGCCGGGGCTGGTGATTCTCGATTGTCGTTTTGCCCTCGAAGACCCGGACTACGGTCAGCGCAGCTATGCCGAAGGGCACATTGCCGGGGCGAGCTTCGCCGATCTTGAGCGTGACCTCAGTGGCACCGTGATCAAAGGCGTGACCGGTCGTCATCCGTTGCCCGAGCCGGCGGCGTTGATCGAGCGGCTGCAGGCGTGGGGCATCAACAACGAAAGCGACGTGATTTTGTACGACGACGGTCCCGGTGCGTATGCAGCGCGGGCGTGGTGGTTGCTGGCATGGCTGGGCAAGCGTGATGGTGTGTTCATTCTCGATGGCGGGCTCAAGGCGTGGCATGCGGCGGGGTTGCCGCTGAGCCTGGATGCGCCGACGGTCAGTCGCGGCACTTTCAGTGGTCAGCCGGATATGAGCCTGCTGCTCAGCGCCGAACAATTACAGCAACGCCTTGGCCAACCGACACTGACATTGATCGATGCCCGGGGCCTGCCGCGTTTCAAAGGCGAGGTCGAGCCAATCGATCCGATTGCCGGACACATTCCGGGCGCGCAATGCGCAGCGTTCACCGACAACCTCGACAGCGATGGGCGATTCCTGCCGGGGGAACAGCTCAAGCAGCGTTTTGCCGCCAAGATCGGTGAGCGTTCGCCAGCGGATCTGGTGGCGTATTGCGGTTCCGGCGTGACGGCGTGTCACAACCTGTTTGCGTTGTGCCTGGCGGGTTATCCGTTGGGTTCGTTATACGCCGGATCGTGGAGCGAGTGGATCAACCAGCCTTCGCGCGGTATCGCCACCGGCGAATAACCAACACCTGTGGGAGCGAGCCTGCTCGCGAATGCGTCCTGTCAGCCACTATTTCTTGGACTGACACACCGCTTTCGTGAGCAGGTTCGCTCCCACATTGGTTATTCGTTGTCTGAAGGAAGCTGTCGGGCGCTGCGGTACGCGGCGGGCCCGACGCCATAAGCCTGCTTGAATTGTCGGCTCAAATGGCTCTGGTCGGCGAAGCCCAGTTGCGTGGCGACCTCTACCGGCAGGCAGCCGTGTTGTAGAAGTGCACGAGCCTGAGCGATGCGCTGCTGCATCAGCCAGGTGTGCGGCGGCATGCCGGTGGCGCGGCGGAACACCCGGGCGAAATGGAACGGCGACAGATTGACCGCCGCCGCCAGTTCTTCCAATGACGGTGGCGCCGCCAGTTGCGCGTGCAACAGTTCTTTGCCCAACAGCACCGCGCGGTGTTCCTTGCCGGCTCGACCGGGCACCGGCACTTGCGCATGGCGCTGCAACAGCAGCAACATCATCTCGCGCCACACCGTCTGCTGTTGCAGTGCGGTGGCCGGGCTTTCGAGCAAACGGTGCAACTGCGCAAAGCCGTTGACCAGATCCGCATCGCGATACAACGTGGCGCCGAACGCCGGCAGGTTGCTGGTGGACAGCTCCAGCTCATCCAGCAGCGAAACGATTTGCGCGGTATCGGGATAAAACGCCCGGTACAGCCAGCCGTCCTCGGTGCCCTTGTGCCCAGTGTGCAACTCGTCGGGGTTGATCAACACCAGCGTGCCGCTGCCGGCCAGATGCTCGGCGCCGCGGTAGCGATAACGCTGGGCGCCGGCCATGATCATGCCGATCACATAGCCGTCATGCACATGCGGGGCAAAACGATGCTCGATGTAGCGAGCCGACAATAACTCGACCCCGGCCAGCGGCGCGGTTTGCCAGAAGCGGATCGACTCGCCCTGATTGCTCATGCGGGCACGCGAGCCAGCCACTGCGGGATGCGTCGTTCCAGGTAGTAGCCGGGCTGACGCAACGAGCCATCGACAAAGCCGACATGCCCGCCGCGCGCCTGCAATTCGAAAGCGGTCGACGCCGACAGCTCACTGGCCTGCGGCAAACTGTGCGGGAACACGAACGGATCGTCCGCCGCCTGAATGATCAGGGTCGGCGTGCGGATTTCGCCGAGGAAGTAACGGCTCGAAGCACGGCGATAGTAATCCTCGGCATCATTGAAACCGTGCAACGGTGCAGTTACCCGGCCATCGAAATCCCAGAACGTGCGCATGTTCTCCAGCGAGCCGAGGGCGGCCAGCGCGGCGAGTCCGTCTTCGCGACCGTCATGCTGAAACTGCCGTTGCTTGTTCTTGATGTAAGCGACCATCTCGCGCATGAAGTGCGCCTGATAGACCTTGGAAAATCCCTGGCCGATGCGGTCGGCGCACTGGTCGAGACGAAACGGCACCGACACCGCCACCGCGCCGAGCACGCCACTGGCGCTGCCGGTTTCGCCCAAGTGTTTGAGCAGCACGTTGCCGCCCAAGGAGTAGCCGACGGCATACAACGGTGCCAATGGTCGTTTGGCGCGCAGGTGTCTGATGGTTTCGGCGAGGTCTTCGCTCGCGCCGGAGTGGTAACTGCGCGGGAGCAGATTCGGCTCGCCCGAGCAGCCGCGCCAGTTCAGCGCGACGCTGGCCCAACCTTGATCGGCCAAGGCCTTTTGGATACCCGCTACATACGGCGAATTGGAAGAGCCGGTCAGCCCATGCAGCACCAGCACCAGTGGCGCATCTGCCGTGTGCGGGCCGTGCCAGTCGAGGTCGAGAAAGTCGCCATCCTCAAGCCACAGGCGTTCGCGTTCACGCTCGATATGTACGGTTTTGCGCCACAGCGGTCCCCACAAGGTTTGCAGGTGCGGATTGCCGAGGCCGAGAGCGGGGGTGAAGCGTTCTGAAGGAGCGGGCACGATGGTTCTCGATGCAGCGCGGCGCTCCTGCTGGAAGGAGCGCCGCTTGTTCAGGCCGGTCGGTTAACCGGCGATCTCTGCCGTACGTTGCCACAACGCGTAGTAAACCCGGCCGGATTTCTGTTCGCGGTGCAGGCGCCAGTTGCCCGGCAGGCCCAGCGTCGATGGCGCCGTTTCGCTTTCAGTGTAGATCCACGAGTCGGGCGCCAGCCACTGACGCTCTTCGAGCAAGGTGCAGACGGCAGGCAGCAGGTTCTGGTTGAACGGCGGATCGAGGAACACCAGGTCGTACGCGCTGGCGGTCTGGGTTTCCAGATAACGCAGGGCGTCGGCAGTCTGCACCTGGCCGTTGGTGCAGCGCAGGGTACCGAGGTGTTCCTTCAGGCTCGAGACGGCAATGTTGCTGGCATCCAGCGCCTGGCCCATGGCCGCGCCACGGGACAGCGCTTCGAGAAACAGCGCGCCGCTGCCGGCGAACGGGTCGAGTACCTTGGCCCCTTCAACATATGGCGCGAGCCAGTTGAACAGGGTTTCACGCACGCGGTCCGGCGTCGGGCGCAGGCCCGGCGCATCGGGGAAGCTCAGCTTGCGGCTGCGCCATTGGCCGCCAATGATGCGCAACTGGTTCACACCGTTGTGGACGTTTTGCGCAGGTTTTTTAGGGGAACGAGTTGCCATTAATGCTCCGGAACCCCGAGCGGCTGCTCGGCAGGTTTATCAGATGGGGCCGGTAACGGCTTTTGCGGCACGGTCGGGCCTGCTGTGACGATGACCATTTTGTCCGTGCTCAGATGTTTGTTCAGGGCGTCGCGGACTTGTTCCACGGTCAGGCTCTGCGACTGACGCATGAAATCATCCAGGTAGCTCAGCGGCAGATTATAGAAGCCCATCGCGCCGAGTTGGCCAACGATATCGGCGTTGCTCGCGGTGGACAGCGGGAAGCTGCCGGCGAGTTCGCGTTTGGCGTCGTCGAGTTCCTTCTGCGTCGGCCCGGTTTTCAGGTAATCGGCGAGCACGTCCTGCACCAGTTTCAGGGTGCCCTCGCTCATTTCCGCACGGGTCTGCAGGTTGATCATGAACGGGCCGCGAGCCTGCATCGGGCTAAAAGCAGAGTACACGCCGTAGGTCAGGCCACGTTTCTCACGTACTTCGCTCATCAGGCGTGTGCCGAAACCGCCGCCACCGAGGATCTGGTTGCCCATCGACAGCGCCGCGTAATCCGGATCGTCACGGTCGATGCCCAGTTGCGCGAGCATCAGATTAGTCTGCTTCGACGGGAACTCGATGTGGTTGATACTGGCCTTCGGTTCCTGCGGCTGAGCGATCTTCGCCAAGGCCGGGCCTTTCGGCAGGGCAGAAGAGACCTGATTGGCAATCGCCTCGGCTTCAGCGCGAGACAGATCACCGACCAGTGCGATCACCACGTTGCCGGCCGCGTAAGCCTTGGCGTGAAACTCACGCAATTGCGCGAGGGTGATCTTCGGTACGCTCTGCGGATTGCCGTCGCTCGAATGCGCGTACGGGTGATCACCGTACAGACGCTTCATCAGCTCAAGGCTGGCGAGTTTGCCGGGGTTCTGTTTCTGGTACTCGAAACCGGCAAGCATCTGGTTCTTGATGCGCGCGAAGGAGTCGGCCGGGAAGGTCGGTTTGCCGACCACTTCCGCAAACAGCTTCAGCGCCGGTTCACGTTGCTCAGGCGCACTCAGACTGCGCAGCGAAGCCAGCGCCATGTCCTTGAAAGCGCCATTGCCGAAATCCGCCCCCAGACCTTCGAAGCCTTGCGCGATGGCGCCGACGTCTTTGCCGGCGACGCCTTCGTTGAGCATCGCGTTGGTCAGCACCGCCAGACCGGAGGCGCTGCCGTCCTGACTGCTGCCGGCGGCGAAGATCAGGCGCATGTCGAACATCGGCAGCTCATGGGCTTCGACGAACAGCACCTTGGCGCCTGCGGCGGTGCTCCAGGTTTGTACATCGAGCTTGCGGCTGGCCGGGGCTTTGCCGTCGAGTTCGGCCAGCGATTGCAGCTTCTGGCTGGTTTTGGCGTTGTCCAGCGCTTCACTGGCATTGCTGTCAACGCCGGGCGACAGGTAGAGCGCGGCAGAGCCGATCACCGCCACGGCAATCAGGCCGAGCAGCAGGCGTGGGGATTTGCGCTTACTCATGAGTCGTCTCCAGTGGCAGGACGTGGGCGACGCTGAGACGTTCGCGGGTGAAATACAGCTTGGCGGCGTTCTGGATGTCTTGCGGGGTCACGCTTTCCAGATCGGCGAGTTCGGTGTCCATCAGTTTCCACGACAGGCCGACGGTTTCCAGTTGACCGATGGCGGTGGCCTGGCTGGTGATCGAATCACGTTCGAAGACCAGACCGGCGATCACTTGTGCACGCACACGCTCGAGTTCTTCAGCAGACGGCGCGGTGGTCTTCAGCTGCTCCAGCAGTTTCCACAGACCGGCCTCGGCTTGCGCCATGGTCTTTTTCTTCTGCGTATTCGGGGTTGCCGACAGGGTGAACAGGCTGTCGCCACGGGTGTAAGCGTCGTAGCTCGACGAACCGCCGGAAACCAGCTCTTCGCCGCGTTCCAGCTGTGTCGGGATGCGACCGCTGTACCCACCGTCGAGCAGCGCCGAGATCAGGCGCAGGGCGTTGACCGAGCGTTTGTCTTCAGCCGTGGCGATGCTTGGCACGTTGAAACCGAGCATCAGGCTAGGCAGTTGCGTCTGCACGTGCAGGGTGATCTGGCGTTCTCCCGGCTCGGCCAGTTCAAGCGGCTTTTTCGCCGGTGGCACGTCGCGCTTGGCGATCGGGCCGAAATAGCGCTGGGCGAGGGTTTTCACTTCGTCCGGGGTCACATCGCCAACCACCACCAGTGTGGCGTTGTTCGGCACGTACCAGGATTGGTACCAGTGGCGCAGCTCTTCGACCTTCATGCGGTCGAGGTCAGCCATCCAGCCGATGGTCGGCGTGTGATAGCCGCTGGCCGGGTAGGCCATGGCCTTGTAGCGCTCGTAAGCCTTGGACATCGGCTTGTCATCGGTGCGCAAACGGCGCTCTTCCTTGATGACTTCGATTTCCTTGGCAAACTCGTCGGCCGGCAGGCGCAGATTGGCCATGCGGTCGGCTTCCAGTTCGAACGCCACGCCCAGACGGTCACGGGCCAGCACCTGGTAATAAGCAGTGAAGTCGTCGCTGGTGAAAGCGTTCTCTTCGGCGCCCAGGTCGCGAAGGATCAACGAGGCTTCGCCGGGGCCGACTTTTTCGCTGCCCTTGAACATCATGTGCTCAAGCGCGTGTGACAGACCGGTCTGGCCCGGGGTTTCGTAGCTGGAGCCGACCTTGTACCAGACCTGCGAGACCACCACCGGCGCGCGATGGTCTTCGCGCACAACGACCTTGAGGCCGTTGTCGAGGGTGAATTCGTGGGTCGGTTGCGGATCGGCCGCCAGGGCCGAAAGGGGCAGGCAGACTGTGCTGAGCAGCAGGCCTGCAGCGCGGCGGGCTAGAGCATTCATTCGTTTTTTAACCTGTTGGGCTGCCCGCTTGGTCTTAGCCTAGGCGGGCGAGGAGGTGCTAGGATACTGATCCGTTTTACTGGCGGCCACGCCTATCAAGCCACTGATCGGTCGAGAGGTTGTATGGGTTCCCGGAAGAAGCTTTGAGTTTGTCAGCTAAACTCTGCGTTTTCGCCGACGATGCCGTTCCAGTCCTTCGTATTAATCGACCTTTGAGGTGCCTGTGGCGCCTCGACAAAATGTTGCGCGTGAACAAGCTGGATGAAACACAGTCTGTTCTGCATCGAATATTTATTTGCCGGGGCGCCCTTATGGCGCGTCGCTACCGTGAGATAGCCGTCCTCCATGTTTGGTTCCAACGACGACAAGAAGACCCCAGCTGCGGCTGGCGAGAAGAAAAGCCTGTTCGGATGGCTGCGTAAGAAACCGCAGGAACCCGTCGTCGAACAGCCGCCCGCGATTCCTGAGCCTGCTCCGGCGCCGACTCCGGTTATAGAAGAAGAGCCGGCACCGATCGTTCTGCCGATTGCCGAGCCGGTGTTGCAACCGGTTGAGCCAGAACCAGAAGCGCCTGTGGCGGCTGAACTGCCGCTGACTCCGGCGGCTGAGCCATGGCTGACTTTGCCAGTGGCGGAAGAGCCAGTGGCGTTGGTTGAAGAGGCCGCGCCGCACATCACCCCAGAAATTCCTGCGCCTGCTGCGTTTGCTCCAGAGGTGGCTCCGGCACCTGTGGATGAACCGGTTGTCGAGCCTGCGCCGGTTGTTGCCGAGCCAGTTGCTCCGATTGTTCAGCAGCCCGAACCAGCACCTGCACCTGTTGCGGTTGCGCCAGTCGTGCCGGTTGAAGTGGTCGCCGAAGCACCAGCCGAAGCCCCGCGCACCGAAGAAACCAAAGCCGGTTTCTTCGCCCGCCTCAAGCAAGGCCTGTCGAAAACCAGCGCCAGCATCGGCGAGGGCATGGCCAGCTTGTTCCTCGGGCGCAAAACCATTGACGACGATCTGCTCGATGACCTCGAAACCCGTCTGCTCACCGCCGACGTCGGCGTCGAAGCCACCACGCAGATCATCCAGCGGCTGACCCAGAAGGTCGCCCGCAAAGAACTGGCCGACGCCGATGCGCTTTACAAATCCCTGCAGGCCGAGCTGGCCGCGATGCTCAAACCGGTTGAACAGCCGCTGAAAATCGCCTCGCAGAACAAGCCTTTCGTGATTCTGGTGGTTGGCGTCAACGGCGCCGGCAAAACCACCACCATCGGCAAACTGGCGAAGAAGCTGCAACTGGAAGGCAAGAAAGTCATGCTCGCCGCCGGTGACACCTTCCGCGCTGCTGCCGTGGAACAACTGCAAGTCTGGGGCGAGCGCAACAAGATCCCGGTGATCGCCCAGCACACCGGCGCCGACTCGGCTTCGGTGATCTTCGACGCCGTACAGGCTGCCAAGGCCCGCGGCATCGACGTATTGATCGCCGACACCGCCGGTCGTCTGCACACCAAAGACAATCTGATGGAAGAACTGAAGAAGGTTCGCCGGGTGATCGGCAAGCTCGACGCCGACGCACCGCACGAAGTGCTGCTGGTGCTCGACGCCGGTACTGGCCAGAACGCGATCAATCAGGCCAAGCAATTCAACCAGACCGTCGAACTGACCGGCCTGGCGCTGACCAAGCTCGACGGTACCGCCAAGGGCGGGGTGATTTTCGCCCTGGCCAAGCAATTTGGTCTGCCGATTCGCTACATCGGCGTCGGTGAAGGCATCGACGATTTGCGTACCTTTGAAGCCGAACCCTTTGTCCAGGCACTGTTTGCCGAGCGGGAGCGTTCATGATTCGTTTCGAACAGGTCGGTAAACGCTACCCGAACGGTCACGTCGGCTTGCATGAGCTGAGCTTTCGAGTCCGTCGTGGCGAGTTCTTGTTTGTTACCGGCCACTCCGGTGCCGGTAAATCCACCTTGTTGCGCCTGTTGCTGGCGATGGAGCGTCCGACCAGCGGCAAACTGCTGCTGGCCGGGCAAGACCTGAGCACCATCAGCAACGCGCAGATTCCGTTCCTGCGCCGGCAGATCGGCGTGGTGTTCCAGAACCACCAGTTGCTGTTCGATCGCACGGTGTTCAACAACGTCGCCTTGCCGCTACAGATTCTCGGGCTGTCCAAGGCCGAAATCGCCAAGCGTGTCGATTCGGCGCTGGAGCGCGTGGCGCTTTCGGATAAAACCGATCTGTACCCGGGCGACCTGTCCACCGGTCAGCAACAGCGCGTCGGCATTGCCCGCGCCATCGTTCACCGTCCGGCCTTGCTGCTGGCGGACGAACCGACCGGTAACCTCGACCCGCGTCTGGCGGCCGAGATCATGGGCGTGTTCGAAGACATCAATCGTCTGGGCACCAGCGTGCTGATCGCCAGTCACGACCTGGCACTGATCGCGCGCATGCGTCACCGCATGCTGACCCTGCAACGCGGCCGATTGATCGGCGACGGGGAGGCCGGGGTATGAGTGCCACACGCAGTCCGAAGGTTTCCGAGCGCGTGGCCCCGAAAGCCGCCGATCCGCAGCCGCCGAAGAAGAAAAAGCACGATGATGACGATGGTCCGGATTTCGCCACGTTGTTCCGTGCGTGGGTCGAAAGCCATCGCGCCAGCCTGCTCGACAGTCTGCGTCGTCTCGGCAAGCAGCCAATCGGTAGCTTCTTCACCTGCATGGTGATGGCCGTGGCGCTGAGTCTGCCGATGGGGCTTTCGCTGTTGCTCAATAACGTCGAACGTCTTGGCGGTTCGTGGCAGCGTGCGGCGCAGATTTCCTTGTATCTGCAACTCGACGCCAGTCCGGAGCAGGGCGAGTCGTTGCGCGAGCAGATCAAAGGCATGCCCGGCGTAGCTGATGCTGAATATGTCGGCCGCGATCAGGCGCTGGAAGAGTTCCAGCAGCAGTCCGGGCTGGGGGAAGCCCTGCGCGAGCTGCCTGAGAACCCCTTGCCGGGCGTGGTGCTGGTCACCCCGAACGAGGTCGACAAGCCAACCCTGGAAGCATTAAGACAAAAACTTTCCGAGCTGCCCAAGGTACAACAGGCGCAACTTGATCTAGTCTGGGTCGAGCGTCTGGCCGCCATCCTCAAGCTTGGCGATCGTTTTGTCTTCGGTCTGACGGTGCTGCTGGTTTCTGCATTACTTTTGGTGATAGGCAATACCATTCGTCTTCATATTGAAAACCGCCGCACCGAGATAGAAGTGATTAAACTCGTCGGCGGCACTGACAGCTATGTTCGGCGTCCCTTCCTTTATATGGGCGCGTTGTATGGCTTCGGTGCGGGACTGTTGTCCTGGGGTGTATTGGCGTTCGGCCTGAACTGGCTGAACGATGCGGTGGTTGGGCTGGCCGGCTTGTACGGCAGTGATTTCGCGCTGGCCGGAGTGCCAGTTGCCGACGGTCTGTCGCTCTTGCTTGGCGCGGTGCTGTTGGGTTATATCGGTGCATGGATTGCAGTCGCACGCCATCTCAGGGAGCTGGCGCCGAAGTAGAATCTTTTTTGCGCGTGATTGACCTCGCGGTTTTTTTGGGAACTTGCACTTGAATTCCCGGTCAATTTTTCGCAGTGCCGAGAGGCACGAGTATGTAAGTGGGAGGTTTTTTCGTATGACCAATTCTTTGCAACCTGCGTATGCGTTGGTTCCGGGTGCGAACCTGGAAGCCTACGTGCACACCGTCAACAGCATTCCATTGCTGACGCCGGAGCAGGAGCGTGAACTGGCCGAGAGTCTCTACTATGAGCAGGATTTGGGGGCGGCTCGGCAGATGGTGCTCGCCCACCTGCGTTTTGTTGTACATATCGCCCGTAGCTACAGCGGCTATGGTCTGGCTCAGGCTGACCTGATCCAGGAAGGTAACGTCGGCCTGATGAAGGCCGTGAAGCGCTTCAACCCGGAAATGGGTGTGCGTCTGGTGTCGTTCGCCGTGCACTGGATCAAGGCGGAAATTCACGAGTTCATACTGCGCAACTGGCGCATTGTGAAAGTCGCGACCACCAAGGCCCAGCGCAAGCTGTTCTTCAACCTGCGCAGCCAGAAGAAACGTCTGGCGTGGCTGAACAACGAGGAAGTCCACCGTGTGGCAGAAAGCCTCGGCGTTGAACCGCGTGAAGTGCGCGAGATGGAAAGTCGCCTGACCGGCCATGACATGGCTTTCGACCCGGCTGCTGAAGCCGACGACGACAGCGCTTTCCAGTCGCCGGCCAACTATCTGGAAGACCACCGGTACGACCCGGCGCGTCAACTGGAAGATGCCGACTGGAGCGACAACTCCAACAGCAACCTGCATGAAGCGCTGGAAGTGCTGGACGAACGCAGCCGCGACATCCTCTACCAGCGCTGGCTGGCCGAAGAGAAAGCCACGCTGCACGACCTGGCGCAGAAGTACAACGTATCGGCCGAGCGGATCCGTCAGCTCGAGAAGAGCGCGATGAACAAGCTCAAGTTGTCGATCGCCGCATAACCGGCGAGCAGGTAATAAAAAACGCCCCGATCAGCGATGATCGGGGCGTTTTCATTCAGGCTTCACACAAAACCCATGTGGGAGCGAGCTTGCTCGCGAAGGCGGAGTGTCAGTCACCGCCACTGCTGAATGATCCACCGCATTCGCGAGCAAGCTCGCTCCCACAGGGATCTTCAGGGTTTGGAGATCTTTGATCGGTTATCGCGACCAAGGCGCCCGCCGCGAATCGTTCAGGCCCAGCAAATAGCTATCCCCACCCAACTGACTCATCTGCTGCCGAATCCACCCGGCCCGGCGCGACACATAAGCAGTCGGATGGCTAGCACTCCACACCCGAGGATTCGGCAGAACGGCGGCAAGATAACTCGCCTGCTGCCGTGACAACGACTTCGCGCTCACACCAAAGTGATGCCGAGCCGCCGCTTCCGCACCAAACACCCCGTCATCCCACTCGACGCTGTTCAGGTACACCTCAAGAATCCGCTGCTTGGGCCAGAACACCTCGATCAACGCGGTAAACCAGGCCTCCAGACCTTTACGCAGATAGCTGCGCCCGGCCCACAAAAACAGGTTCTTCGACACCTGCTGGCTCAAGGTGCTGGCCCCGCGAATCGATCCACCGAGTTCGTTATGAGCAAGCGCTGCCTGGATCGCACTGAAGTCAAAACCCCAATGCTCGGGAAACTTCTGATCCTCCCCCGCCATGACCGCCACTTTGAGATCGTCGGAGATCTCGTCCCACGGCTTCCATGTGCGCTGCAGGTCGATCGGCTCGCCATCGACCCACGATTCGATCTTGCGCTCGACCATCAACGCCGTACCCGGCGGCGGCACGAAGCGAAATACCAGCACCAGCAAGACGCTGCCGCCGGCGAACCAGAGCAGGGCCTTCGTGAGACGACGGAAAATAGTACGCAGCATAGAGATGGCTTGGCCGAACCGGTGGAGCGGGCCATTATACAGACCCTGCCGATCGCGTTTGACTGGAGTTCCCAATGCTGCGTGGCTTTTTGATGCTGGCTGCTTTTTTTGGTTTCACCGGAGTCGCTTTGGGTGCGTTCGCTGCCCATGGTCTGAAAAACCGCCTGACGCCGGAGTATCTGGCGATTTTCCATACCGGCGTTACCTACCAACTGGTGCACACCCTGGCATTGTTCGGTGTCGCGCTGCTGGCCACGCAGATTCAGGGACGGCTGGTGACGTGGGCCGGCGTTTCCTTCGCCGTCGGCATCCTGCTGTTCTCCGGTAGTCTCTACGTACTGACCACCACCGGTATCAGCAAACTCGGCATCATCACTCCGTTTGGTGGTCTGGCGTTTCTGGCCGGATGGGTTTGCCTCGGGCTCGCCGCCTGGCGCTTGCAACCAACCGCTTGACGCTTGGTGCTGACCTTTAGGTCATGATCGGGCTAGAATGCCACCCCCTAAAAATGATGGCGGCCTAGCGCATGCGCATTCAGTTGAACGGTGAATCCCTTGAACTGCCCGACGGCGAGACCGTTGCGGCCCTGATCACCCGTCTGGAACTGACCGGACGCCGAGTGGCAGTCGAGCTCAATCTGGATATCGTCCCGCGCAGCCAGCATGCCGACACCACGCTCAACGATGGCGACAACGTTGAAGTGGTGCACGCCATCGGCGGCGGCTGATCGTCCGGCCCGCATCGGCACAGAATTCTGCAAGACCCTCACCCCTAAAGAGGATTCCCCATGAGCATCGTTCGTAGCGACAAGCCTTTTGTGCTGGCCGGTCGTACTTACCAGTCGCGTTTGCTGGTCGGTACCGGCAAGTACCGTGACATGGAAGAAACCCGTCAGGCCATCGAAGCCTCGGGTGCCGAGATCGTCACCTTCGCCGTGCGCCGCACCAACCTGGGCCAGATCGAAGGCGAGCCGAACCTGCTCGACGTGCTGTCGCCGGAGCGCTACACCTTCCTGCCGAACACCGCTGGTTGCTACGACGCTATCGAAGCCGTGCGCACCTGCCGCCTGGCCCGTGAGCTGCTCGACGGCCATAACCTGGTGAAGCTGGAAGTGCTGGCCGACCAGAAAACTCTGTTCCCTAACGTGATCGAAACCCTCAAGGCCGCCGAAACGCTGGTCAAGGAAGGCTTCGACGTGATGGTTTACACCAGCGATGACCCGATCATCGCCCGGCAACTGGCGGAAATCGGCTGCATCGCGGTGATGCCGCTGGCCGGCCTGATCGGTTCTGGCCTGGGGATCTGCAACCCGTACAACCTGCAGATCATCCTTGAAGAAGCGAAAATTCCTGTGTTGGTCGATGCCGGTGTCGGCACTGCGTCCGACGCGACCATCGCCATGGAACTGGGTTGCGATGCGGTGCTGATGAACTCGGCGATCGCCCACGCCCTGCAGCCGGTGATGATGGCTGAAGCCATGAAACACGCCATCGTTGCAGGCCGTCTGGCCTATCTCGCTGGCCGTATGCCGAAAAAACTCTATGCCAGCGCCTCTTCGCCGCTGGATGGTCTGATCAAGTAAGAGCCATTGATGACTGAATCGAACGACACGCCTATCCAGACGGAAGAGGGCGACGAGCGCCAACACCGCCGCATCAAGAGTTTCGTGATGCGCGCCGGGCGCATGACCGAAGGCCAGCAACGCGGTCTGGATCAGGGCGCGCCGCTGTACGTGCTGCCGCTGGCCGACGCGCCGGTGGATTACGATCAAGTGTTCGGCCGTTCGGCACCGCGCTCGCTGGAGATCGGTTTCGGCATGGGCCACTCGTTGCTGGAAATGGCTGCGGCGGCACCGGATCAGGATTTCATCGGTGTCGAAGTTCACCGTCCGGGTGTTGGCGCGCTGCTCAATGGCGTGCTGACTCAGGGCCTGACCAACCTGCGGGTCTACGATTGCGACGCGATCGAAGTGCTCAACCGCTGCATCGCCGACAACAGCCTCGATCGCCTGATGCTGTTTTTCCCGGATCCGTGGCACAAGAGCCGTCACCACAAGCGTCGTATCGTTCAGGCGTCGTTCGCTGAACTGGTGCGCAGCAAGTTGAAGGTTGGCGGCATTTTGCACATGGCCACCGACTGGGAACCGTACGCGGAATACATGCTGGAAGTGATGAACGTCGCCCCGGGATATCGCAACCTCGCCGAAGACGGTAAGTGCGTGCCACGCCCGACCGAACGCCCGATCACCAAGTTCGAGCGCCGCGGCGAACGTCTTGGCCATGGCGTCTGGGACCTGAAGTTCGAAAAGCTCGCTTAAGCATCACGCAATAAAACCTGTGGGAGCGAGCTTGCTCGCGAAAGCGGTCTGACAGTCAACGATGATGTTGAATGTTAAGACGCCTTCGCGAGCAGGCTCGCTCCCACAGTTGTTTTGGGGTGTTTGCGGAGTTAGCGACGGTCGGCGACTACGCCGATGAGGACGAGGACTACCAACAACACCGGCGCCAGGCTGTAGTTGTTGAACTGGCTCAAACCCTTGACCACCCACGGCGTGGCGTAGATCAGCGCCGCGCCGCTGCCAATCACGCACAACAGCGCCATCAGCGGCACGCGCAAGGCACCGGCGATGCTGCCCAGGCGTTGCTCGACCCAGCCTTTGAAGTCGGCGCCGAACAGCACCAACAGGCAGCCCACCAGCGCCAGGGCGATTTCCGAGAGGTTGCTGCGGCTCCAGCGGGAGACGGTGGCGAGCAGGTCGAGTATCAAATCCATGCGTTTTCCCTTAGCACTGAAATCAGTTCAGAAATTGTTGCAGCAAGTCGTTGAGGAACAGCTGTCCGCGCTCGGTGGCCGCCAGACGTGACGGTTCGACCTGCAACAGACCGCTTTGTTCTGCCGCTGCCCGGCCTTCGGCGAGGCTTTCCAGCGACAGCCCAGTGCGCTGCGGATACAGGCGCGATTCGACGCCGGCGGTCAGGCGTAAAGCGTTCATCAGAAACTCAAACGGCATCTCGTCATTAGTCAGCGCTTTTTCGCCAGCCTGAAAGCTTTTTGCCGGGTTGAGATAGTCCTTCGGCAAACGGGTCTTCCAGGTACGAACGATGCGTCCGTCCGGATGACTCAACTTGCCGTGCGCACCCGCGCCGATGCCGATGAAATCGCCAAAACTCCAGTAATTGAGGTTATGCCGCGCCGGGCGTCCAGCCTGTGCATAGGCCGACACTTCGTACTGCGCGTAACCGTGCTCGGCCAGCAGCGCCTGCCCGGCCTCTTGAATGTCCCATAGCGTGTCGTCTTCCGGCAGCACCGGCGGCTGATTCCAGAACACCGTGTTCGGTTCCAGTGTCAGCTGATACCAGGAGATGTGCGTCGGATTCAGCGCGATGGCCTGACGCAGATCGCTCAAGGCATCGTCCAGCGACTGATCCGGCAAGCCGTGCATCAAGTCGAGGTTAAAGTTATCGAACCCGGCCTGCCGCGCCATCCCCGCCGCGCGCACTGCTTCGTCACCGTTGTGAATCCGCCCCAGCGCCTTGAGTTTTTCCTGCTGGAAGCTCTGGATACCAATCGATAGGCGATTGATCCCCAGCTTGCGATACGCGACGAACTTCTCTTGTTCGAAGGTGCCGGGATTGGCTTCCAGAGTGATTTCGATGTCATGAGCAAACGGGATACGCTGCTCGACGCCCTCAAGCAAACGCCCAAGGGCTTCGGCGCTGAACAGGCTCGGCGTGCCGCCACCGAAAAAGATCGAGCTGATTTCACGCCCGTAAACCGCGTGCAGGTCCTGATCGAGATCGGCCAGCAAGGCGTCGACGTATTCCTGCTCCGGCAGCACGGGGCTGGCGGTGTGCGAGTTGAAGTCGCAATACGGGCATTTGCGCACACACCACGGGATGTGGATGTACAGCGCCAAGGGCGGCAGCGTCGGCAACGGCGCCCGAGGCGAAGAGGCGGCGCCGCCGACAATCAGCGACGACGCGGAAGGGCTGTCGGTCATTTCAGGCCCAGACGCTGGCGCAGCAGATCCATTGCTCGGGCGCGGTGGCTGATCTGGTTCTTGTCCGCCGGGCTCAGTTCGGCGCTGGACACATCGCGCTCCGGCACCCAGAACAGCGGGTCATAACCGAAACCGTGCTCGCCGCTGGCAGCGGTCAGAATCCGTCCATGCCACAAGCCTTCGCAGAGGATCGGCAACGGATCATCGGCGTGACGCACCAGCGCCAATACGCAAACGAACTGCGCACCGCGCTCGGCTTCCGGCACATCCTTCAAGGCGTCAAGCAGTTTGGCGTTGTTCGCCGCATCTCCCCTGCCGTCGGCATAACGTGCCGAATAGATGCCCGGCGCACCGCCGAGGAAATCCACGGCCAGACCGGAATCGTCGGCCAGTGCCGGCAGCCCGGAAATGCGTGCGGCGTTGCGTGCCTTGAGGATCGCGTTCTCGACGAATGACAGACCGGTTTCTTCCGGCTCGACCTTGCTCCACTCGCCAATCGAGCGCAGTTGCACCGAGTCGCCGAGCATGGCCTGAAGTTCTTTGAGTTTGCCGGCGTTATGGCTGGCCAGTACGAGCTGCTTGAGGTTCATCATTCGCCGGGAAAGAGTTCTTGGTTGAAATTGATGGTGTTGATCTTGTCGCCGTTCTGCACCTTGATCTCAAAGGTGCGGGTTTCCTGCTGCTCAACCGGGTACTGGGCGATGTAGTAGATCGCGCCCTGTTCGGTGACCTGCCGGAATTTCAGCGGCACGCTCTGGCTGGTCAGGTCTTTGACCGTGCCGGTGACGTTGGCGACCAGCGGTTTGCCGTCCTTGATCACCGAGACATTGATCACGCCCTGGTTCTTGCTGCGAATCAGCTCCGCAGCCTTGGCGATGTCCGGTTGCAGGAACGTCGAGTTGAAAGTGTTGTAGTGCACCGTGACGTCGCCAAAGGTTTCCTTGCGCTCACCTTTGATGACGTCGGCCGCCAGGGCGCTGGCGCTCAGGCAGGCAGTCAATAACAACAACGCTAAACGACCCATGATCGTGCTCCTCGAAATGCCGGAATTCAGACCGCGACTTTGTGGTCTGCAAGCTGCGGGCTGCTGACGCGGTAGATACCGATCTCACCTAACAGATTAGGCCATAGCTTACTGGCCCACCCGTGGCGGTGCTGTTGATCCACGGCAAGCCGATCAATGACCTTCGCATCACGTTCGCGGCAAAGTTCTTCAAAGTCTTCGAAGGTGCAGAAGTGAATGTTCGGCGTGTTGTACCAGGTGTACGGCAGAAACTCGGAAACCGGCATGCGGCCCTTGCTCGCCAGGTACCAGCGGCAGCGCCAGTGGCCGAAGTTCGGGAAAGTGATGATGCACTGGCGGCCGACCCGGAGCATTTCGTCGAGGATCTTGTCCGGGTAATGCACAGCTTGCAGGGCCTGAGTCATGACGACGATGTCGAAACTGTTGCTGGCGAAGTTGCCCAGCCCCTTGTCCAGGTCCTGCTCGATGACATTGACGCCTTTGGCCACGCACTGGGCAATGTTGTCAGCGTCGTTTTCCAGGCCATAACCGGTGACATTTTTGTTGTCGCGCAGCCAGGTCAGCAGCTCGCCGTCACCGCAACCGAGGTCGAGGACGCGGCTGCCGGCGGGGATCCATTCCTGGATGATTTCCAGATCAGCTCTCATGGCTTTCTCACAGCGTGATGCGGTTCATGTAATTGCCGAACGCCTGCAAGTAGCGCGGGATCGGAATCAGGAAGGCGTCGTGGCCCTGCGGTGCGTCGATTTCCAGATAGCTGACGTCTTTGCGCGCCGCCATCAACGCATCCACCAGCTCGCGCGAACGCGCCGGGGAGAAACGCCAGTCAGTGGTGAACGACATTACGCAGAACTTGGCCGTGGCGTGCTCGAAGGTTTTCGCCAGGTTATCGTCGAAGTTCGCCGCCGGATCGAAGTAATCCAGCGCCTTGGTCATCAACAGATAGGTGTTGGCGTCGAAACGCCCGGAAAACTCTTCGCCCTGATAACGCAGGTAGCTTTCGACCTGGAACTCGACACTGTGGAAGTCGTAGTTGAGCTTTTCGCTCTTCAGGCCCCGGCCGAATTTCTCGCCCATGGAATCGTCGGACAGGTAAGTGATGTGCCCGACCATCCGCGCCAGCATCAAGCCGCGCTTGGGGATCACGCCCGCTTCCTGGAACGAACCGCCGTGGAATTCCGGGTCGGTCAGGATTGCCTGACGCGCGACTTCGTTGAAGGCAATGTTCTGCGCCGACAGCTTCGGAGCCGAGGCGATGGCCAGGCAGTGGCGCACGCGATCCGGATAAGTGATCGTCCATTGCAACGCCTGCATGCCGCCGAGGCTGCCGCCGATCACTGCGGCCCACTGGCCGATGCCGAGCAGGTCAGCGAGACGCGCCTGGCTGTGCACCCAGTCTTCCACGGTGAGCACCGGGAAGTCGGCGCCGAACGGTTTGCCGGTCTCCGGGTTGATGCTGCTCGGGCCGGTGGAGCCATTGCAGCCGCCGAGGTTGTTCAGGCTGACCACGAAGAACTTGTTGGTGTCGATCGGTTTGCCCGGGCCGATGCAGCTGTCCCACCAGCCAGGTTTGCGGTCGTCGACGCTGTGGTAGCCGGCGGCGTGATGGTGGCCGGACAAGGCGTGGCAAATCAGCACGGCGTTGCTCGCCTGCGCGTTCAGCGTGCCGTAGGTTTCGTAGATCAGGTCATAGGCGGCCAGCGAACGACCACAGGCCAGCGCCAGCGGTTCGCTGAAGTGCGCGGTTTGCGGCGTCACCAGACCAACAGAATCGGGGGGAAAGGCAGTTGGCATCGACCCTGCTCTCGTTGAAATGAGGCGTAAGTCTAAAGACCGGGGGGGTTAGCGGCAAGCAACTACCTGCGCTCGTTCCCACGCTCTGCGTGGGAATGCTTCATTGGACGCTCCGCGTCCGCTTCGGCGGGGGACGCGGAGCGTCCCGAGATGCATTCCCACGCGGAGCGTGGGAACGATCAGCGCACTAGTCCGGGCAAATCCGGCAACTTCTTCGGCGAGCAGATCCTCACCCGCTTCTGCCGGTTCAACTCGCCACTGAGCAAACTGACCTGGCTCTTCGAAACGCCAAACGCCTTGGCCAGAAAGCCCATCAGATAAGCATTGGCCTTGCCCTCGACCGGCGGCGCGGTCAAACGAATCTTCAGGCGATCCCCATGCAGCCCGGCGAAGTCATCGCTGCGGGCTGCCGGTTGCAGGTGACACTCGAGGATCAAGTCGTCACCGTCCCATCGAAACCAGCTCACATTAGCAGACGGAGGATTTCCGGCATCATCGTCATCGCCGCCAGATTGTTGATCACCAGCATGTCGATCAGTTTCAGCGCGAGGAAGGCGAAGATCGGCGACAGATCCAGACCACCGAGATTCGGCAGGAAACGGCGGAACGGTGCCAGGGCCGGCTCGCAGATCTGGTTGACCAGTTCAGCCCCCGGATTGTGGCTGCCCGGCGCAACCCACGACAGAATCACGCTGATGATCAGGGCGAAGAAGAAGATCTTCAGGAACAGCGCGGTCACGCCGATCAGCGACCAGATAAACAGTTGCAGCGGGTTGCCAGTGGTGCCGTAAGTCAGCAGCAGGGTCAGCGCCATCAGCGCCAGTTGCACCAGAATCGCCAGCACCAGCGACGACATGTCCAGACCAAACAGGCTCGGGATGATCCGGCGCAGCGGCTTGAGCAATGGCTGGGTCGCTTTGACGATGAACTGGCACAGCGGGTTGTAGAAGTTCGCCCGCACCAGTTGCAGCACGAAGCGCAGCAGCACGATCAGCAGGTACAGACTGCCGAGGGTTTGCAGCACGTAAACCGCTGCGGTGTTCAATCCAATCATGTAAGGCTCCTTATTTGCCCAGTTGTTCGGCCATTTCGGCCGAGCGGTGCGCGGCGGCGCCGAGTGCGGTTTCGACCAGGGCCTCGAAGCCATTGGCCTGGAATGATTTGATTGCAGCTTCCGTGGTGCCGTTTGGCGAGGTCACGCGGCGGCGCAGTTCGGCGGCGTCAACGTCGCTGGAAACAGCCATGTGCGCGGCGCCCAGCGCGGTCTGCAGGGTCAGTTGTTCTGCAATTTCCTTTGGCAGGCCGAGTTTGACGCCGGCGGCGGTCATGGCTTCGATCAGCAGGAAGAAGTACGCCGGGCCGGAACCGGATACAGCGGTCACGGCATCGAGTTGCTGCTCGTCGTTGAGCCACAGGGCAATGCCGACGGCGGACAGCAGCTCTTCGGCTTGCTGACGCTGCTCGGCGGTCACTTCGCTGGTCGCGTACAAACCGCTGACGCCTTGGCGCAGCAGCGCCGGGGTGTTGGGCATGCAGCGCACGATCGGCTGCTCGCCAAGCCACGCGGTCATGCTGGCGCAGGTGATACCGGCAGCAATCGACACCACCAGTTGATTCGGTTTCAGGCTTGGGCGAATCGCTTCGCACACGGCTTTCATCGCCTGCGGCTTGACCGCCAGCACGATCACATCGACGCCGTCGATGGCCTGGGCGTTGTCAGCAAAGGTTTCGATGCCGTGTTCGGCGCTGACCTTGGCGCGGGTTTCTTCACCCGGGTCGCTGGCACGGATCTGCCCGGCTTCCAGGCCCTTGGCGCGCAGGCCGCCAATCAGACTGGCCGCCATGTTGCCCGCACCGATAAACGCAATACGTGTGTTGCTCATGTGTGGTCCTTATCTGGAATCGTTCAAGACTGGGAATAATCACGGGCGCCAAACAGGGCGGTACCGATACGCACCCAAGTGGCGCCTTGGGCAATGGCCGACTCGAGGTCGTGGCTCATGCCCATGGACAGTGTGTCGAGCGGCAGATCGAGGCTTGCCTGCAATTTCTGCACGGCGGCGAAGGCCGCGTCCTGCTCGGCGCGATCTTCGGTTGGCTCGGGAATCGCCATCAGCCCGCGCAGTTTCAACCGGGGCAGGGCGCTGATGGCTTCGGCCAGCGCCGGCAGATCCGCCGGGGTGCAGCCGGATTTACTGGCTTCGCCGCTGACGTTGACCTGAATGCAGATGTTCAGCGGCGGCAGGTTGGCCGGACGCTGTTCGGACAGACGTTGAGCGATTTTCAGGCGATCCACGGAGTGCACCCAGTCGAAATGCTCGGCGATGGCGCGAGTCTTGTTCGATTGAATGGGGCCGATGAAGTGCCAGATCAAGGGCAGGTCAGCCAGTTCGAGCTGTTTGCCCAAGGCTTCCTGCAGATAGTTCTCGCCAAAGTCACGCAGGCCGGCGGCATAGGCTTCACGCAGGGCTTCGGCGGGTTTGGTTTTGCTCACGGCGAGCAACTGGACGCTGTTTTCAGGACGGTGTGCGGCTTGGGTCGCGGTCTGGATGCGCGAACCAACCTGAAGAATGTTGTCTGCTATCGTGGACATCAAGAGGCGCCAGCGGTCTGAAGGTTCGCGGCATTCTACTGGAATTGAGGAGCGCTATGGATATCACTGAATTGCTGGCCTTCAGCGCCAAACAAGGCGCTTCCGACCTGCACCTGTCGGCCGGTCTGCCGCCGATGATCCGTGTCGATGGCGATGTGCGGCGGATCAATCTGCCGGCGCTGGATCACAAGCAAGTGCACGAACTGATCTACGACATCATGAACGACACCCAGCGTGTCGACTTCGAGAAACATCTGGAAACCGACTTTTCCTTCGAAGTGCCGGGTGTCGCGCGGTTCCGGGTTAACGCCTTCAACCAGAACCGTGGCGCCGGGGCGGTGTTTCGTACCATTCCGTCGAAAGTGTTGAGCATGGAAGACTTGGCCATGGGCGACGTCTTCCGCAAGATCACCGATGCGCCACGCGGGCTGGTGCTGGTCACCGGGCCGACCGGTTCCGGCAAATCGACCACGCTGGCGGCGATGATCGATTACCTCAACACTCATCGCCATCACCATATCCTCACCATCGAAGATCCGATCGAATTCGTTCACGAATCGCGCAAATGCTTGATCAATCAGCGTGAAGTTCACCGTGATACCCGCAGTTTCGCGACGGCTTTGCGTTCAGCGCTGCGTGAAGACCCGGACGTGATTCTGGTCGGCGAGATGCGTGATCTGGAAACCATTCGCCTGGCGCTGACCGCAGCCGAAACCGGGCACCTAGTGTTCGGCACGCTGCACACCACCTCTGCAGCGAAAACCATCGATCGCGTGGTCGATGTATTCCCCGGTGACGAGAAGTCGATGGTGCGTTCGATGTTGTCGGAGTCGTTGCTGGCGGTGGTTTCGCAGACGCTGATCAAGAAGATCGGCGGCGGGCGGGTGGCGGCGCACGAGATCATGCTGGGCACATCGGCGATCCGTAATCTGATCCGTGAAGACAAGGTCGCGCAGATGTATTCGGCGATTCAGACGGGTGGGTCGCTGGGCATGCAGACACTGGACATGTGCCTGAAGGATCTGGTGACCAAGGGCTTGATCAGCCGCGAGCATGCACGAGAGAAGGCGCGTACGCCGGATAATTTCTGAGGAAGATTTTCGGTGTTCTCACCGGCCCTTTCGCGAGCAAGCTCGCTCCCACATTTGTTTGCATTCCTTCAATTGGAATGCTTTCACCTGTGGGAGCGAGCTTGCTCGCGAAGAGGTCAGTGCTGGTGATACACGTTGCGGATCAGTCGGCTTAGCGCTGAACCACGCGCATCTGGCTCTGTTCCTTCGGCAACACACGCTTGGCAACCACGTAATGCTGCTGCCAGTACGGCTTGTTCAACGTATCGATGCTTACCGCTTTGCCACGACGCGGGGCGTGGATAAAGCGGTCGTTGCCCAGGTAGATGGCAACGTGGTTGACCCGACGGCTCTTGATGTTGAAGAAAATCAGGTCGCCCGGCTTCAGATCCTTGCGCTCGACTTTCTCGCCGTGGCCGCTGGCCATGGCGTTCGAGGTACGTGGCAGGTCGAAGGTAGCGTCGTTGAACGCGTATTTCACCAGACCGCTGCAATCAAAACCTTTACTTGGGCTGCTGCCGCCCCAACGATAAGGTGTACCGAGGACGTTGACCGCACGGCTCAGCACATTGCTGCTTTCCTTGCTCGCCATCGGTGGCACCAGCTTGCTGTGGCTCTTGCTGCTCAGCGTGGTGGTTTTGCTTTTGCTGCTTTTGCTCGAAGGAGCCGAAGCATGGGATTTAGGGGTAAAGCCGTTAACGTTGGGAAGACGTTGCTCACGATTGGTGGCGTGGGCGGCCAGTGGCAATAATAGGCAGATGGTTAGCCATGTCTTGAAAAATGGTCGCATTAGGCGTGGCTCTTTAGTGATAGCGCGCAACTTTATAACAGAGTTTTTTTTCATTCCGAGTCCGTTGGTCGATTCAGTTGGCAGCCAACGGAACCAAATAAGCGGCAAATGGACGCAATTGTCCGACAGAAGTCCGGTGTTATAAGGCTTTGACGCTAGCAACGGTAACATTTGCCGTACGTCGGCTACCTGTAAAAAAGTCACAAAGAATTCAAGAATATTTATCTATCGTGTGAATCGAGGTCTTCATGAACCCCTATCAACAAGTTGTTCAGCAGCAAGATACGCACAGCAAAATCATCGGTTACCTGCTGTGGATTTTCGGTTTTACCGGTGCTCACCGCTTCTATTACGGCAAGCCGGTGACCGGGACGATCTGGTTCTTCACCTTCGGTTTGCTGGGCATAGGCTGGTTGATCGACCTGTTCTTGATCCCGGCAATGGATCGCGAGGCGGATCTGCGTTTTACCGCCGGGCCGATCGAATACAACGTGGCGTGGATTCTGCTGACGTTCCTCGGAGCATTGGGTGTGCACCGGATGTATCAGGGGAAATGGATCAGTGGGCTGATCTATCTGCTGACGGGCGGGTTGTTCTTTCTGGGGGTGCTGTATGACTTCTGGACGCTGAATGATCAGGTGTCGGTGCGTAACGCCGAAGGCAGAGGCGCCTTCCAGTAAGTCTTCGCGAGCAGGCTCGCTCCCACAGGGTTCACGGTGATCCTTGTGGGAGCGAGCTTGCTCGCGAATGGGGCGACGCGGTATCAGGCCTGGTGGCTGATCCGCCCATCCACCAGTGTGTAGCGAACCACGCCCGGCAAAGTGTGCCCGATGAACGGGCAGTTCTCACCCTTCGACAACCAGTTCTCACCGGCCACCGTTGAAGCCTGCGGATCAAACAACACGATATCCGCCGCCCCACCCACCGCCAGTTTTCCCGCCGGCAGACGCAACGCTTCAGCCGGGCCTGCACTCAGGCGCGCCAGCAAGGTCGGCAAATCCAGCAAACCATCCTCGACCAGCGTCATCGCCAGCGGTAGCAACAGCTCAACGCTGCTGATGCCCGGTTCGGTCGCGCCGAACGGTGCCAGTTTGGCGTCGCGTTCGTGCGGCTGGTGATGGCTGGAAATCGCCGAGACCACGCCGGATTTCACTGCCTCACGCAGACCATCACGATCCGCACGAGTGCGCAGCGGTGGCTGCACGTGGTACAGACTGCTGAAGTCGATCAGCGCTTCGTCGGTCAGAATCAGTTGATACAGCGCGACATCCGCCGTCACCTTCAGGCCGCGGGCCTGAGCCTGCGCGATCAGGGCGACGCCGCGAGCGCTGGTCAACTGGCTGAAGTGCGCACGCACGCCAGTCTGCTCGACAAGCAACAGATCCCGGGCCAATGCCACGGTTTCAGCAGTCTCCGGAATCCCCGGCAAGCCGAGGAAGCTGGCAACCGCGCCTTCGTGAGCCAAACCACCTTCAGCCAAATCATGATCCTGCGAGTTGAAAATCACCGTCAGGTCGAAGGTTGCTGCGTATTCCAGCGCCCGGCACAGGGTGCGGGTGTTGCGGAAACTCTCCAGACCGTTGCCGAACGCCACGCAACCAGCGTCGCGCAGCGCCACCAGCTCGGCCAGTTGCTCGCCGTCCAGACCTTTGCTCAGCGCGCCGATAGGGAACACCTTGGTGTTGCCGGCTTCGCGGGCGCGGTCGAGGATCAGTTCGGCCACGGCGGAGGTGTCGAGCACCGGCTTGGTCTTCGGCGGGCAGCACAGACTGGTCACGCCACCGGCGGCCGCTGCGCGGGTTTCGCTGATGATCGAGCCTTTGCGGCTGTAGCCCGGCTCGCGCAGGGCCACGTTCAGATCAACGAGGCCCGGAGCGGCGACAAGGCCTTGGGCGTCGATGGTTTCTAAAGCGCTGAAACCGTCCGGGGCCGCGCCGAGGGCGACGATCTTGCAGGCTTCAACGTGAATGTCGGTAACTTGATCCAGGCCGCTGCTTGGATCGATGACGCGTGCGCCGAGAATGCTGAGCTTCACTGGGCGTTCTCCTGCTCGAATTGGCGCTGGGCCGTTTGCCCGCTCATGGCCATGGACAGCACGGCCATACGAATCGCGATGCCGTAGGTGACCTGATTGAGGATTACCGAATGCGGGCCGTCGGCCACTGCGGACTCGATTTCCACGCCACGGTTGATCGGCCCCGGGTGCATGACGATGCAATCGGGTTTGGCCCCGGCCAGACGCGCGGTGGTCAGGCCGAACAGGCGGTAGAACTCGCCTTCGCTCGGCAGCAGGCCGCCGGTCATGCGTTCACGTTGCAGGCGCAGCATGATCACCACGTCGACGTCTTTCAGGCCTTCGGTCATGTCGGTGTAGACCTTCACGCCGTATTGCTCGATGCCGATCGGCAGCAGGGTTTTCGGCGCGATCACGCGGATGTCCGGGCAGCCGAGGGTTTTCAGGGCAAGCATGTTCGAGCGTGCCACCCGCGAGTGCAGGATGTCGCCGACGATGGCCACCGAGAGGTTTTCGAAGCCGCCCTTGTGCCGACGGATGGTGAGCATGTCGAGCATGCCCTGCGTCGGGTGCGCGTGACGGCCGTCGCCGCCGTTGATGATCGCCACTTGCGGGCAGACATGTTCGGCGATGAAGTGCGCGGCACCGGAATCACCGTGGCGCACGACGAACATGTCGGCGGCCATGGCTTCGAGGTTGCGCAGGGTGTCGAGCAGCGTTTCACCCTTGCTCGCCGACGAGGTCGACACGTTCAGGGTGATCACGTCCGCCGACAGCCGCTGAGCCGCCAGTTCGAAGGTGGTGCGGGTGCGCGTGGAGTTTTCGAAGAACACGTTGCACACGGTCTTGCCGCGCAGCAACGGGACTTTCTTCACCGCCCGGGCACCGACTTCGAGGAACGAGTCGGCAGTGTCGAGGATTTCCGTCAGCAACTCGCGGCGCAGGCCGTCGAGCGAGAGGAAGTGGCGCAGCTGGCCCTGATCATTGAGCTGCAGCGGGCGCTTGGTATCTAGAGGCGTCATCGCGAAGGGGACTCTCAATAGGGCGGATTAAAGGGACATGTCTTGCAGTTCGAGCGTCAACGGCTCGGGGCCGGACAGCTTCACCCGCTCATGTGCGGCCAGCGACAAGGTCGCGCCGACCACGTTCGGGCGGATCGGCAGCTCACCGGCGTCGAGGTCCAGCAGGCAGACCAGGGTCACGCTGGCGGGGCGGCCGTAGTCGAACAATTCGTTCATGGCGGCGCGGATGGTGCGGCCGCTCATCAATACGTCGTCGATCAGCACCAGATGCTGGCCTTCGATCTCGAAGGGCAGGGCGGACGGGCGCACTTGCGGGTGCAGGCCGTTCTGGCTGAAGTCGTCGCGGTAGAAAGACACGTCCAGCGTGCCCAGTGGCGCGTCGCTGCCCAGTTCCTTGAGCAGGGCCTGCGCGACCCAGATGCCGCCGGTGCGGATGCCGATGTAACGCGGTTCAGTGATTTCACGCTGGGCAAGGTGCGCCTTGAGGCGGGTCGCCATCTGGCTGATCAGATCGGCGGGATTTGGCAGGCTCATGGTTGCTCCTTGTTGGGGGCGAGCCGGGTCCTTGGACCCGGCTCGGTTTTTCACTCAAAAGAAAAGCGCCGAAGCGCTTGTCAGGATTCAAACAATGCAGTGTTTTCATCGAGCCAGCCCTGCAACAGCAGAGCGGCGGCGATGGCGTCCACCGGGTTGTCGCGGTAACTGCCTTTCTGACCGCCACGGGCCAGCCGCTCGCCCTTGGCTTCAAACGTGGTCAGGCGTTCGTCGTGGGTATAGAAGGGCAGATTGAAGCGGCCGTTGAGGCGGCGGGCGAATTTCTCCGCGCGCACGCACATGTCGCTCGGTGTGCCGTCCATGTTCAGCGGCAGGCCGACGACCACGGCGTCAGGTTTCCATTCTTTTATAAGGGCTTCGACCTGGTTCCAGTCCGGCACGCCGTTCTGTGCCTTCAAGGTGCACAGCTCGCGGGCCTGGCCGGTGATCACCTGGCCGACCGCGACGCCGATCTGTTTGGTGCCGTAGTCGAAGCCGAGAATCAGGCGCAGGGCCATCAGGCGTGACCTGCCTGGCTGGTCAGCAGGCTGAGGTTGATCCCCAGGTGCCGGGCCGCCGCTTCGAGGCGCAGTTCGCTGCTGGTGTTGAAGAGGATGTCGGCGTCGTACGGGCAGGTCAGCCAGGCGTTGTCGGCGAGTTCCGCTTCCAGCTGCCCGGCTTCCCAACCGGCGTAACCGAGGGCAATCAGGCTTTTCGCCGGGCCGACGCCGTCAGCGATGGCGAACAGCACGTCCTGCGAAGTCGACAACGCCAGATCGCCGTCCAGCTGCGCGGTGGCCTGGAAGGTCTTGCCCGCCGGGTGCAGGACAAAGCCGCGATCAGTCTGCACTGGCCCGCCGATGAAGATCGGTACGTGCTGGCACAGTGCTGGCGGGTCAATGTCCGGGCGCAATTGCTCAAGGATGTCGGCCAGATTCAGCTCTTGCGGCCTGTTGACCACAATCCCCATCGCGCCATTGGCCGTGTGCTCGACGATGTAGGTCAAGGTATGGGCAAAGTTCGGGTCGGCCATGTGTGGCATGGCGATCAGGAATTGATGCTTGAGGTAGCTGGGGCTGACGTTTTTCATGTGCGCTAGTGTGGCGTCGAAGGGGCAAACTGACAAGCTGAGGATCAGAGAACAACGCAGATCAAATGTGGGAGCGAGCTTGCTCGCGAAGGCGTCAGGTCAGGCAATATCAATGGTGCATGTGCCGGCCTCTTCGCGAGCAAGCTCGCTCCCACAGGGGATTTGCGGTGTATTCAATTGCTCGAGAGCTTGTCACCGCGAGCGAATTTCCAGGTACGAATGATTTCCAGACGGTCGATATCCGACAGGTCCCCGGTAAACGGCGCAAACGGTGCCGCCAGACGAACAATGCGCTGCGCCGCCTGATCCAGCAGCGGCTGCCCGGAAGACTCCAGCACCAGCACTTCATACAGCGAACCGTCGCGATTGATCGAAACCATCAGGCGCAAATTGCCGTAGATCTGCTTGCGCCGTGCTTCTTCGGGGTAATTGAGGTTACCGATGCGCTCAACCTTCTTGCGCCAGTCGTCCTTGTACCAGGCACCCTTGTCACGCATGGTCGACGCCGCGCTCAAACGGTGAATACGCGGGCGTTTGGCGTACAGCTGTTGTTCCTTGGCCAGTTCGGCTTCGAGGCTGGCGATGTCGCTGGACAGCTGCGAGCTGTCGAATTCCGGCGCGTCGACCGTCGGTTTGACTTCGGTCTTGCTTTCTTCTTTCTTGGTCGGCGCCTTTTTCGGCTTCGGCGCGACGGTGGTCACCGCAGCCTTGGGCGCGGCCTCCTGCACTTCCGGCTTGGCGGCCGGTGGCGGGGTGACCTTCTTGACCTGATTGTCCTGAAACGGCGCCACCTCGGTGGTCTTCGGGATCGCCTTTTTGTCCAGCGTGCCGCTACCTTCCTGGTTTTCCTGCGCGAGAAAGTCAGCCTTCTCCGGCTTCTTTTCGCTTTTGAAGGTAGCGAGGGTGATTTCCAGGGTTTTGCTGACTTGCTTGGGCTCGACCATCGTGAAGCCGACGCCGAGCAGCAGCGCCAAATGAATCAGCGCCGCGAGAAACAGGGTAAAACCGAGGCGATCGGCCGGGCGCACGCCACGGTGGGCGAGTTCTGCGGGCAGATCGGACGGGAGGGTCATGACAAGAAAACCAACATCGCGTTTTTCAGAGGCTGCGCATGATAACGCAATGTTGGTTTCACGCCTTGGGCTTCACGCTTCAAGCGACAGACTGCATGTGACGTGCATCAAGCTTGTGGCAATTTGCCGGCGGCTTGCAGCTTCTTGGCGATCGCATCCATCAACATGCCGCCGATATCGGTGCCAAACGCATTGTCGATTTCACGGATGCAGGTCGGGCTGGTGACGTTGATTTCGGTGAGGCTTTCACCGATCACATCGAGGCCAACGAACAGCAGACCTTTCTCACGCAACGTCGGGCCGACTTGAGCCGCGATCCAGCGATCCTTTTCAGTCAGCGGTCGCGCTTCACCACGACCACCGGCAGCGAGGTTGCCACGGGTTTCGCCCTGCGCCGGAATCCGCGCCAGGCAGTAATCCACCGGCTCGCCGTCGATCATCAGGATGCGTTTGTCGCCGTCCTTGATCGCCGGCAGGTAAGCCTGACCCATGATCTGCTGGCCACCGAGTGCGGTCAGGGTTTCCAGAATCACCGACAGGTTCGGGTCGCCTGCGCGGTGGCGGAAAATCGAAGTGCCACCCATGCCGTCCAGCGGCTTGAGGATCACGTCGCCGTGCTTGGCGGCGAATTCACGCAGCACGTCAGCGCGGCGGCTGACGATGGTTGGCGGTGTGCACTGCGGGAACAGCGTGGCGAACAGCTTTTCATTGCAGTCGCGCAGGCTCTGCGGCTTGTTCACCACCAGTACGCCAGCGGTTTCGGCCTGTTCGAGCAGGTAGGTGGAGTAGACGAACTCCATGTCGAACGGCGGATCCTTGCGCATCAGGATCACGTCGAGATCGCTCAGCAGGTTGTCCTGCTCGGCGTCCAGTTCGAACCATTTTTCCGGGTTGGCGAAGACTTTCAGCGGCTTCATGCGCGCCCTTGCCTGACCTTCACCCTGATACAGGTCGCGCTGTTCCATATAGAACAGTTCCCAGCCACGCTTCTGCGCGGCCAGCAGCATGGCCAGCGAGCTATCCTTTTTATAGGAGATGCTGGCGATAGGGTCCATGACAATCCCGACGCGAACGCTCATTG
Organism: Pseudomonas viridiflava; assembly: GCF_900582195.1. Lineage (GTDB taxonomy): Bacteria > Pseudomonadota > Gammaproteobacteria > Pseudomonadales > Pseudomonadaceae > Aquipseudomonas. The sequence continues at coordinate 231,168 of NZ_UTHA01000001.1, read as the reverse complement.
GGTTTTCCTCGAAAATTGGCTACCGGATCGGTATTGAAAAAGTGCCGCCAGAGTGGCGCCGGGCGGGTTTTCGGTCAAGGAAAAACCCGTCGATAGATTGCATCTGGAGACTGTGCTAAAAAGGCTGCCATGCCGTGCTGGCCCTTGAGCATCAAGGGTTTCCAGCCATCAGTCATCGCAAAACGGACAATTTGATTCGCAAAGGCGACGGTAGAGCCCTCTTATGGAACAGCAGTCCAGCGCCTTGAAGGTCATGGTGATCGACGACTCGAAAACGATTCGTCGCACCGCCGAAACATTGTTGAAGAATGTCGGTTGTGAAGTGATCACGGCGATCGACGGTTTCGACGCCCTGGCGAAGATCGCCGACAACCATCCCGGGATCATTTTTGTCGACATCATGATGCCGCGTCTGGATGGTTATCAGACCTGCGCTTTAATCAAGAACAACAGTGCGTTCAAGGCCACACCGGTGATCATGCTGTCATCGCGTGACGGGCTGTTCGACAAGGCCAAGGGGCGGATTGTCGGCTCTGATCAATTTTTGACCAAGCCTTTCAGCAAGGAAGAACTGCTCAACGCAATTCAGGCCCATGTTCCGGGCTTCGCCGCTGTTTTGCCGCAGTAAGACACGTACAGTGACGCTCGGCCAGCGGGCCGGGGGTCGACAAGAAAAATGGGGAAAACCATGGCACGTATCCTGATCGTCGATGATTCGCCGACTGAAATGTACAAACTCACCGGCATGCTCGAAAAGCACGGCCATGAAGTGCTGAAGGCCGAAAACGGCGCCGATGGTGTGGCCCTGGCCCGTCAGGAAAAACCCGACGCGGTGCTGATGGACATCGTCATGCCCGGCCTCAACGGTTTTCAGGCGACTCGCCAGTTGACCAAGGACGCCGACACCAGCCACATCCCGGTGATCATCATCACCACCAAGGATCAGGAAACCGACAAGGTCTGGGGCACCCGTCAGGGCGCCAAGGACTACCTGACCAAACCGGTCGACGAAGACACCCTGATCAAGACCCTGAACAACGTGCTCGCCGGTTGATCACGCGACCATGAGCGAATCGCTGACCGCATTCGAACTGCTCTGGCAAATCGACCAGCGCTGCCGCTTGCTGGCGGCGGACCTGCCGTCGCAAGCGGCGCGCCAGGATCGCTGGAGCGGTATCGGCTTTCGCCTCGGCGAGCATTGGTATGTGGCGCCGATGGGGGAAGTCAGCGAAGTGCTGCACGAACCGCGCTTCACTCAATTGCCCGGGGTCAAGCCGTGGGTCAAAGGTGTGGCTAACCTGCGCGGGCGGCTGCTGCCGATCATGGATCTGTGTGGTTTCTTCGGGCATGAGCTGTCGCCGTTGCGTAAACAGCGGCGGGTCTTGGTGGTCGAGCATGGCGATGTGTTTGCCGGGTTGATGGTCGATGAGGTTATTGGTTTGCAGCACTTTGAACAGGACAGCTTCGAACCGATCTCGATCAGCAAGCGCCAAGGCTCCAAGGCCGAGTTCGTCAAAGGCTATTTCCGCCGTGAGCAGAACTGGCGGGTGTTCAGCCTGTTTGCGCTGGCCAAATCCCCGGTGTTCATGAGCGTCGCGATATAACGGATACAGCACCGTCCCCTGTGGGCGCGAGCCTGCTCGCGAAGAGGGCGTATCAGGCAAGATAAATATTGGCTGACCCAGCACTTTCGCGAGCAGGCTCGCTCCCACAGGGATTGCAGCAGGCCTCAAAGGTGTGGGTTAAGGGCGAGGACCGATGACAAAAGCAAAAACAGGCAAGCCGGCGGAAGGCTCGCGCAGTCGCTCGCAGATCATCGTGCTGTTCATCGCACTGATCGTGTTCATCATGCTGCTGTTCGCCAACTTCGCGTACCTCAACACCCAGGCGAACTACGACAAACAGTACATCGGCCACGCCGGTGAGCTGCGCGTGCTCTCGCAACGCATCGCCAAGAACGCCACCGAAGCCGCCGCCGGCAAGGCGGCCGCGTTCAAGTTGCTCAGTGATGCGCGCAACGATTTCGCCCAGCGCTGGGGTTACTTGAAGAAGGGTGATCCGGCCACCGGTCTGCCTCCCGCCCCGGCTACTGTGCGCCCGGAAATGCGCGCCGTGCAGCTGGATTGGGAGCGCCTGCTGAAAAACACCGACGCGATTCTTTCCAGCGAACAGACCGTGCTGTCGTTGCATCAGGTCGCCGCGACCCTGGCCGAAACCGTGCCGCAGTTGCAGATCGAATACGAAAAAGTCGTCGAAATCCTCCTGCAACGCGGCGCCCCGGCGGCGCAAGTGGCGATGGCCCAGCGTCAGTCGCTGCTGGCCGAACGCATTCTCGGCGCGGTCAACACCGTGCTCGCCGGCGACGAAAACTCCCAGCAAGCCGCCGATGCCTTCGGCCGCGACGCCACCCGTTTCGGCCAAGTGCTCAACGGCATGCTGCAAGGCAACCCGGCGCTGAAAATCAGCCAGGTCGAAGACCGCGATGCCCGTGCGCGTTTGAGTGAAATCTCCGAGCTGTTCCAATTCGTTTCCGGCTCGGTGGATGAAATCCTCGAAACCTCACCGGAGCTGTTCAAGGTTCGTGAATCGGCGAGCAATATCTTCAGTCTCTCGCAGACCCTGCTCGACGAAGCCTCGCACCTGGCCACTCGTTTCGAGAACCTTGCCGGCGGGCGCAATACCGACACCATCGGCGGTTACGTCCTCGGGTTGTTGGCGCTGGCGTCGATCATCCTCATTGGTCTGGTGATGGTCCGGGAAACCAATCGCCAGTTGCGCGAAACCGCCGAGAAGAACGAGCGTAACCAGAACGCGATCATGCGTCTGCTCGACGAAATCGAAGACCTCGCCGACGGCGACCTCACCGTGACCGCCTCGGTGACCGAAGACTTCACCGGCACCATCGCCGACTCGATCAACTATTCCGTCGACCAATTGCGCGATCTGGTCGCGACCATCAACCTCACCGCCGGCCAAGTCGCCGCTGCGGTGCAGGAAACCCAGGCCACCGCCATGCATCTGGCCCAGGCCTCGGAGCATCAGGCCCAGCAGATTTCCGAAGCCTCGACGGCGATCAGCGACATGGCCGAATCCATCGATCAGGTCTCGGCCAACGCCGCTGAGTCTTCAGCGGTAGCCGAGCGCTCCGTGGAAATCGCCAACAAGGGTAACGAAGTGGTGCACAACACCATCCACGGCATGGACAACATTCGCGAACAGATTCAGGACACCGCCAAACGCATCAAGCGTCTGGGCGAGTCGTCGCAGGAAATCGGCGACATTGTCAGCCTCATCGACGACATCGCCGACCAGACCAACATCCTCGCCCTCAACGCGGCCATTCAGGCGTCCATGGCCGGTGATGCCGGGCGTGGTTTTGCGGTGGTCGCCGACGAAGTGCAACGTTTGGCCGAACGCTCATCCGCCGCCACTCGGCAGATCGAAACCCTGGTGCGGGCGATCCAGACCGACACCAATGAAGCCGTGATTTCCATGGAGCAAACCACCACCGAAGTGGTGCGCGGCGCGCGACTGGCGCAGGATGCCGGTGTGGCCCTGGAAGAAATCGAAGGCGTATCGAAGACCCTCGCGGCATTGATTCAAAGCATCTCCAACGCGGCGCAGCAGCAGACCTCGTCGGCCGGGCAGATCTCGCTGACGATGAACGTGATCCAGCAGATCACCTCGCAGACTTCGTCCGGCTCCACGGCTACTGCGGAAAGCATCGGTAACCTGGCGAAAATGGCCAGTCAGCTGCGGCGCTCGGTGTCCGGGTTCACCTTGCCGGCGGCGACAGATAAAGCGTGAGTGGAGTGGTTATGGGTGATCGGCACGACTATGTGGCCCTCGAATGGGTCAAAGGCGAAATTGCCGAAACGCTGAGGCGGGCGCATCAGGCGATTGAAGCCGTGCTTGATGATCCGCAAGCCTTTCCCGGGCTGGACGGTTGCCTGGATTACATCCATCAGGTCCATGGCAGTTTGCAGATGGTCGAGTTCTACGGCGCAGCGTTGCTCGCCGAAGAAATGGAACATCTGGTCGAAGCCCTGCAGCACGAGCGCGTCAGCCATCGCGACGAAGCACTGCATCTTTTGCTGCAAGCCCTTGGGCAATTGCCGATCTACCTCGACCGCGTGCAGAGCGCCCGGCGTGATTTGCCATTGGTGGTGCTGCCGCTGATCAACGATCTGCGCAGCGCTCGGGGCGAAAGCCTGCTCTCGGAAACCAGCCTGTTCAGCCCGCAACTGCCCGAGCTACCGCCGCTGCGGGCCGACGAACTGGCGCTGCTGGAGCCCGCCGAACTACCCAACGTGCTGCGCAAATTACGTCAGATGTTGCAAATGGCTCTGGTCGGTTTGCTGCGTGAACAGGATGACCAGACCCATCTCGGTTATCTGGCCAAAGTCTTCACCCGCCTCGAAGCACTGAGCGGCGATTCGCCCCTGAGCGCGCTGTGGCAAGTCGCTTCGGCGCTGGTCGAAGGCATGCGCGAAGGCGTCATCGCCAACAGCCCGGCGCTGCGTAGCCTGTTCAAGGATGCCGACAAAGAACTCAAACGCCTGCTCGATCAGGGCATGGCTGGCCTCAATCAACCGGCGCCTGCCGAGCTGCTGAAAAGCCTGTTGTTCTATATTGCCAAAGCCGAACATCCCACCGGGCAGATGCTGACCATGAAAGATCGCTACTCCCTGGACGACGCGTTGCCCGACAGCGCGATGGTCGACGAAGAACGCGCACGCCTGGCCGGCCCCGACCGCGATGCGATGCGCTCGGTGCTGGCGGCATTGTGCGAAGAACTGGTGCGGGTCAAGGAACGCCTCGACCTGTTCGTGCGCAGCGACCGCCAGCACACCTCGGATCTGGAAAGCCTGCTCGCGCCGCTGCGGCAGATCGCCGACACCCTCGCCGTGCTCGGTTTTGGCCAGCCGCGCAAAGTGATCATCGATCAACTGGCGGTGGTGCTCAGCCTCGCCCAAGGCCAGCGCGAACCGAACGACGCAATCCTGATGGACGTTGCCGGGGCGCTGCTCTACGTCGAAGCGACGCTGGCCGGGATGGTCGGCACCGTCGAGCCGGAAAGCCCGGAAGATTCGCGCCTGCCGACCACCGACCTGACGCAGATTCATCAGATCGTGATCAAGGAAGCGCGCATCTGCCTGCAACAGGCCAAGGACATGATCGTCGACTACATCGACGCCGATTGGGATCGCCAGCAACTGCAACCGCTGCCGGCGCTGCTGACCCAAGTGCGCGGTGCGCTGGCGATGATTCCACTCAGCCGTGCGGCGAGTCTGGTCGAGGCCTGCACCGGTTTTATCCGCGAACATTTGCTGCTCGATCCGCACGAGCCGGGTTGGGAACAACTCGATCATCTGGCCGATGTCATCAGCAGCCTCGAGTATTACCTCGAACGCTTGAGCGACGACCCGCAGGCACCGGGCGAACAATTGCTGGACGTCGCGCAGAAGTCCCTCGCCAGTCTGGGTTTCTTTCCAAATGAGGCGCATGTGCCCGTGCTCGACGACGTGCTCAGCCCCAGCGAAGCGCTGGTGATGCAGGACATGCAGGCGCTCGACGATCCGGAAACCGTACAGTCGCTGGCCGACGTTCTGGCCAGCCCGGTGTCAGCGGTCAATCCGCCGGCACTGATTACACCCGGCAGCCTGATGCCGCCGCCGGCCGATGAAGAGCCGGTCGACGATGAGTTGCGCGAAGTGTTCCTCGAAGAGACCGATGAAGTTCTCGAAGTTCTCCACGAATACTTGCCGCGCTGGTCCGCCGATCCGCAGGATCGCGCCGCGCTGACTGAACTGCGCCGCGCCTTCCACACATTGAAGGGCAGCGGGCGCATGGTCCGCGCGCTGATTCTCGGTGAGCTGGCGTGGTCGGTGGAAAACCTGCTCAACCGCGTGCTTGAACAAAGCGTCGAGCCGGGCTCGGTAGTCCAGCAACTGCTGACCGACACGGTGCTGTTGCTGCCCGAGTTGATCAGCGATTTCGCCACCAACAGTCAGCGTCAGCGCAGCGATGTCGATCAACTCGCGGCCCGTGCTCACGCCTTGGCCAAGGGGGACGAGCTGCTGGCCGCCGAAGACGTCGATGATGTCGCGGCGCTCGATCCGCTGTTGCTGGAGATCTTCCGCAAAGAAGCCGAAACCCACCTCGCCAGCCTCAACCGTTTTCTCGATCAAGCCGCCGAGCATGTGCCGCTACAGGTCAGCGATGAATTGCAGCGCGCCCTGCACACGCTCAAGGGCAGTGCGTCGATGGCCGGGGTGTTGCCGATTGCTGAACTCGCTGCACCGCTCGATCAATTGGCCCGCGAGTTCAAGGGGCACCAGTTGCCGCTGGACCTCGACGAAGTGGAATTGCTGCTCGAAGCCGAGGGCCTGTTCCGCGTCGGCCTGCGTCAACTCAAGCATGATCCGCTGGCACCGATTGTCGGTGCGCAGTCGCTGATCAAACGCTCGGGAACCCTGCTCGCCGAGCGTCTGGCGTCGATCCTCGATGCGCCGCACACCGGCCTGCGGATCAAGCGCGACCCGCAACTGATCAACAACTTCCTCGCCCAAGGCATGGACATCCTCCTTGACGCGGAAAATCTCTTGCAGCGCTGGCAGCAACATCCCGGCGAGCGTCAGGAACTCAGCGCGTTGCTGGATGAGCTGACCACCCTCGGCGAAGGCGCGCACATGGCCGATCTGCTGCCGGTCGACGTGCTCTGTGAAGCCTTGCTCGACCTGTATGGCGCGGTGGAAGAAAGCAGTCTGGCGGTCAGTGAGCGGTTTTTCCAGGAAGCACAAAACGCCCACGAAGCGCTGATCAACATGCTCGACGAACTGGCGGCGGGTCAGGAAGTCACGCCTCAGCCAGAACGTATTCGCGCCTTGCATGATCTGCTCGATGAGAGCCTCGACCCGTCGTCGATGGGCCTGATTCGCAGCGATGGCAGCCGTACGTTGAGCATCCGTGAACTGGGCAGCGCCACTGCTGAGTTGCAGCAAAAGGCAACGGCGCTTGAACCCGATGACGAGATTGTCGAGATCTTTCTTGAGGAGGCGGTGGACATACTCGACAGCTCAGGCCAGGCCTTGCAGCGCTGGTTGAGCGACCCGGACAACACAGCACCACTGTCCTCGTTGCAACGGGATTTGCATACGCTCAAGGGCGGCGCGCGGATGGCCGAAGTCGAGGCCGTCGGCGATCTGGCTCAGGAACTGGAAAGCCTTTACGAAGGTCTGGTCGATCGTCGCTTCAACTACAGCGAAAGCCTGGGCCGCTTGTTGCTCAAGAGCCATGACCGCTTGGCATTGTTGCTTGATCAGTTGCAAAACCATCAGCCACTGACGCCGGCAGAGGATCTGATCGAAGCGATCCGTCAGGTGCGTCAGGGCCACAGCGTCGCTGAAACGCCGCCAGCAATAACCGAACACGACAGCGCTGGCCACGATCCCGAGCTGCTGGAAATCTTCCTCGAAGAAGGTTTTGACATCATCGAAAACTCCGGCGCCGCGCTGCTGCGCTGGCAGGCCGAGCCTGGCAATCGTCAGGAAGTGGAAACCCTGCTGCGCGATCTGCACACCCTCAAGGGCGGCGCGCGGATGGTCGAAATCGGCCCGATCGGCGACCTCGCCCATGAACTGGAATACCTTTACGAAAGTCTTTCCAGCGGCGCTTTGCAGCCGTCGGCGGAGCTGTTTGCGCTGGTGCAGCGCGGTCATGATCGTTTGGCGCAAATGCTCGATGGCGTGCGCGCCGGGCAACCGTGTCCACCGGCCGATCGGCTGATCAACGCGATTCAGAATTTCAGCCATCCGGTGACCGTAGAAACGCCGCCAGTGCTACCCGTTCCGGTCAAGACTGACGCGGCGCCGCCGGCTGCCGACGCCGGCGCGGACATGGTCAAGGTCTCCGCCGAATTGCTCGATGAGCTGGTCAATCTGGCCGGCGAAACCTCGATCTTCCGTGGCCGCATCGAGCAGCAAGTCAACGACGCACAAATTGCCCTGAACGAGATGGAGACCACCATCGAACGGATGCGCGATCAGTTGCGCCGCCTCGACACCGAAACCCAAGGGCGGATTCTCAGCCGCCAGCAAGTCGACGCCGAACGCCTCGGTTACGAAGAATTCGACCCGCTGGAAATGGACCGCCATTCGCAGTTGCAGCAACTGTCGCGGGCGCTGTTCGAATCGGCATCCGACTTGCTCGACCTCAAGGAAACCCTCGACCGCCGCAACCACGACGCCGAGAACCTGCTGCAGCAACAGGGCCGCATCAACACCGAATTGCAGGAAGGCCTGATGCGTACGCGCATGGTGCCGTTCGAGCGCATGTTGCCGCGCTTGAAACGCATCGTCCGCCAGGTCGCCGAAGAGCTGAACAAAGACGTCGCGTTTGTCGTCGGCAACGCTGAAGGCGAGATGGATCGCAACGTGCTCGAACGCATGGCCGCGCCGCTGGAACACATGCTGCGCAACGCCGTCGACCACGGTCTGGAGTCTGCTGAGGTGCGGCTGGCGGCGGGCAAACCGGCGCAAGGACAGATCAGCCTCGACCTGTCCCGCGAGGGCGGCGACATTATTTTCGATATTCGTGATGACGGCGCCGGGGTGCCGCTGGAAGCCGTGCGGAACAAGGCGATCAAGCGCGGATTGCTCGCACCGAATGCCGAGATCAGCGACCGCGACGTGTTGCAGTTCATCCTGCAGCCGGGATTCTCGACCGCCGAAAAAATCACGCAGATTTCCGGACGTGGCGTCGGCATGGACGTGGTGCATGAAGAGGTGCGGCAACTCGGCGGCAGCATGAGCATCGACTCAGTACCGGGGCAGGGCGTGCATTTCCGCATTCGGCTGCCGTTCACCGTGTCGGTCAATCGCGCGTTGATGGTGCAGTGTGGCGAGGATCAATACGCGATTCCGCTGAACACCATCGAAGGCATCGTCCGCGTGTTGCCGAATGACCTGGAAGGGCACTTCCGCCAAGATCCGCCGCGCTATCAGTACGGCGGCCAGACCTATGAGCTGTGCTACCTCGGCGAACTGCTGAAAACCGCGCCACGGCCGAAACTGCTCGGCCAGAACCTGCCATTGCCGGTACTGCTGGTGCACTACAACGACCGGCGCATCGCGGTGCTGGTCGATACCATGGCCGGCACCCGCGAGATCGTGGTCAAGAGCCTCGGCGCGCAATTCGCGGCGGTGCAGGGCGTATCCGGGGCAACGATTCTCGGTGATGGCCGGGTGGTGCTGATTCTCGATTTGCTCGCGCCGATTCGGGCGATGCAAGCGCGGGTTGCGCAGACACCGACGCTGCCGGAGATCGACAGCGAACCGCACAAACCGCTGCTGGTGATGGTGGTCGACGACTCGGTCACCGTGCGCAAGGTCACCAGCCGTTTGCTCGAACGCCACGGCATGAACGTGCTCACGGCCAAGGACGGTGTCGACGCCATGCTGCTGCTGGAAGAACACATGCCCGACCTGATGCTGCTCGACATCGAAATGCCGCGCATGGACGGCTTCGAAGTCGCCACCCAGGTGCGCAACGACGAACGTCTGCAACACCTGCCGATCATCATGATCACCTCACGCACCGGGCAGAAGCACCGCGACCGCGCCATGGCCATCGGCGTCAACGACTACCTCGGCAAGCCGTATCAAGAGTCGGTGCTGCTTGAAAGCATTGCCCAGTGGAGCAAGAAACATGCATGAGCGCCGGCATAATCAACGCAGCAGTCAGCTGACCGGGTTGCTGCTGCCGTTGGCGGATCGCAATTTGATCCTGCCTAACGTTGCTGTCGCGGAGCTGATTGATTACCAGGCCAGCGCCTTCGATCTGGATACGCCGCCGTGGTATCTCGGCAAGGTTACGTGGCGTGAGCGGCAAATTCCGTTGCTGAGTTTCGAGTCGGCTTGCGGGCAGAAAATCGTCATTGGTGAGCGCGCGCGGATTGTCATCCTCAATGCTCTCGGCGGGTTGCCGGAGCTGAAGTTCATTGCCCTGCTGGTGCAGGGGATCCCGCGTTCGTACAAGCTTGATAGCCAGTTGAGTTATGTCGATGTGCCGTTGTGTGCGCTGGAGCAGGCGGCGGTGCAGGTCGGGGAGCAGGTGGCGAAGGTGCCGGATTTGTTGGGGCTGGAGAGTTTGTTGGTGGAGGCGGGTCTCGTCCAGTGATTTGATCGTTCCCACGCTCCGCGTGGGAATGCAGCCCGGGACGCTCTGCGTCCCTTCAAAGCCGAACGCAGAGCGTCCGTTGAGGCATTCCCACGCAGAGCGTGGGAACGATCATCGGCGGGCTGATCCAGCCTTTTCGGTATTGCGACTGGCCTCTTCGCGAGCAGGCTCGCTCCCACAGTTGATCTTCAGTGAACACAGATTTTGGACAGGACACAGTCCCCCTGTGGGAGCGAGCCTGCTCGCGAAAGCGCCAGTCGCCACACCTCAATCCGACAGACAAATCCTCAATCTCCGTGCGTAATAAACGCCTTCCAGTCGCGTTGTTTAAAGACACCCGGTGTTACGGCTCCCTAGCCTACAAATCCTTGCGCCGCAGCCTACGCATGCACCAGAATCCGCCGGCTTGTGCGCCTTTGGCATGCTGCGTAACTTGATTCGCATCACTGATTTCCAGTGATCGGGTTTAGTAGCCCGTCATATTTGGGGCGTATAGCTCATCAGACAGTCAGGTACTCCATACCTGCACTTTATGGTGGTTGTGCGCAGGGCGCCTTCGGGCGCGCCGGTTTCCCAGATCCCCGGTCTACTAACCTGCGCACAGCTGCCTCCACTTCTTTTAGTAGAGAAGCGGTGGCTAGCCCGAATGAGGATCTGGTAAATGTTCAAAGTAACGCCTAACCCGCCGATCACCGACCCGGCATCCCCCTACGAATCCCCCGACTCAAAGAAATTCCACGAAGCCGCCGAACGCGCCCTCGACCATTACCTCGGCCCGACCAACGCCGATCTGATGGCCACGCCTTACACCCCCAACACGCTGTACATGGCCAATCCCAATGCCGACACCGAATCCCTGCTGGCCGATGCCAGTGAAACCCTTGGCTCGGCCACGGTCATGCTCAACAACCATGCGGCAATGGTGGAAGGTACGCACCGCAAGACAGTGCAAGGTATTGCGCAGGTGGTGATGGTGGCGGAGATGGCTGTGAATCGTGTGTTGGATAGGTTGGTGCCGACGGAGTGATTTAAAAGCCAACCCTCACCCCAGCCCTCTCCCGGAGGGAGAGGGGGCCGACCGTGGGATGCTCACAAGTTACGCCGACCTGAAAATACTGCTGTGAATCCATAATCGACTCGGTGGGGCTGGTCGATGTATGGCGCCAGACACCTCGGTCGGTCCCCTCTCCCTCCGGGAGAGGGCTAGGGTGAGGGCGCTCTTGACCATTACGCTCAGCGTAACGATCCACCACCGCGCTTGATTGATGCCCCCTCCCCACACGCCTACCTTAGCTCCACGACAGCGAACCCCGTGGAGTGAGCATGACAACAACAATTTCCCCCGACTCGCGCTGGACGCGGCGGCGCGATGAGAAGCAGCGCCGCCTCGACAAGGTGCGCGGGCTGGCCGACGGTGTGGTGTTGCCCACCGACAAGATCGTCGCCGCGCTCGAAGCGCTGATTCATCCCGGCGACCGTGTGGTGCTGGAGGGCAACAACCAGAAGCAGGCGGACTTTCTCTCGCGCTCGCTGGCCAAGGCTGATCCGGAAAAGCTCCACGATCTGCACATGATCATGCCCAGCGTCGGCCGCTCCGAACACCTCGACCTGTTCGAACGCGGCATCGCCCGCAAACTGGATTTCTCCTTCGCCGGTACCCAGAGCCTGCGCATCAGCCAGTTGCTGGAAGACGGCTTGCTGGAAATCGGCGCGATTCACACTTACATCGAACTCTATGCGCGACTGGTGGTGGACCTGATCCCCAACGTCGTGCTCTCGGCCGGGTTTATGGCCGACCGCGCCGGTAACATCTACACCGGCCCCAGTACCGAAGACACCCCGGCACTGATCGAACCGGCCGCATTCAGCGACGGCATCGTCATCGTCCAGGTCAACCAATTGGTCGACGACGTCAGCGAACTGCCGCGCGTGGACATCCCCGCCTCATGGGTCGACTTCGTGGTGGTCGCCGACAAGCCGTTCTACATCGAACCGCTGTTCACCCGTGACCCGCGCCACATCAAGCCTGTGCACGTGTTGATGGCGATGATGGCGATTCGCGGGATCTACGAAAAACACAACGTGCAGTCGCTCAACCACGGCATCGGCTTTAACACCGCTGCCATTGAGCTGATCCTGCCGACCTACGGCGAATCCCTCGGCCTCAAAGGCAAAATCTGCCGCAACTGGACGCTCAACCCGCATCCGACGCTGATCCCGGCGATTGAAAGCGGTTGGGTCGAAAGCGTGCATTGCTTCGGCACCGAACTGGGTATGGAAAACTACATCGCCGCGCGTCCGGACGTGTTCTTCACCGGTCGCGACGGCTCGCTGCGTTCCAACCGCATGTTCTGCCAACTGGCCGGGCAATACGCGGTGGATCTGTTTATCGGCGCGACGCTGCAAGTCGATGGCGATGGCCATTCCTCGACCGTGACCCGTGGCCGCCTCGCCGGTTTCGGTGGCGCGCCGAACATGGGCCACGACCCGCGCGGGCGCCGTCACGGCACCCCGGCGTGGCTGGATATGCGTCATGACGATTCGCAGCAACCGATGCTCGAACGCGGCAAAAAACTCGTGGTGCAAATGGTCGAGACGTTCCAGGAGGGCGGCAAACCGACCTTCGTCGAAACCCTCGACGCCGTGGAAGTGGCGAAGAAAAGCGGCATGCCGCTGGCGCCGATCATGATCTACGGCGACGACGTCACCCACTTGCTCACCGAAGAAGGCATCGCCTACCTGTACAAGGCGCGCTCGCTGGAAGAGCGCCAGGCGATGATCGCCGCGGTCGCCGGCGTCACCGCCATCGGCCTGCGCCACAACCCGAAAGACACCGAACGCATGCGCCGCGAAGGCCTGATCGCCTTGCCCGAAGACCTCGGTATCCGCCGCACCGACGCCACTCGCGAATTGCTCGCGGCGAAGAGCGTGGCTGATTTGGTCGAGTGGTCCGGCGGTTTGTACAACCCGCCCGCCAAATTCAGGAGCTGGTAATGCACGCATTTAACCTGCAAGCGAAACCGCTGTCCCTGGCTGATCGATTGGCCGATCTGGCGGTGGACGCGCTCATCGACGAAGCGGATCTGTCGCCGAAACCGGCACTGGTCGACCGTCGCGGCAATGGCGCGCACACCGATCTGCACTTGGGCCTGATGCACGCTTCGGCACTGTCGTTGTGGCCGGCGTTCAAGGAAATGGCTGAAGCGGCGGTTGCAATCGGCGAAGTCGATTCAACGTTGCGCGAAGCGATTGGCCGGATCGGTCGTGAAGGCGAGCAAGCCATGCTCACGACCACCAACGGCGTGAACACTCACCGCGGTGCCATTTGGGCGCTGGGGTTGTTGGTGACGGCCGCTGCGCTGGAACCGCAATTCTCCAGCGCTAACGCCGTGACCCTGCGCGCTGCACGTCTGGCCTTGCTGGATGATCGCCACGCACCCAAACCTCTGAGCCACGGCGCCCAAGTCGCCCTGCGTTACGGCGCACGCGGTGCTCGCGAAGAAGCGCAACTCGGCTTCCCTTCGGTGCTGCAACGCGGCCTGCCACAACTCAAGCGCAGCCGCGCCAACGGCCATGGCGAGCAGAACGCTCGCCTCGACGCTTTGCTCGCAATCATGACGAATCTGGCCGACACCTGCGTGCTCTACCGCGCTGGCGAAGAGGGTTTGCAGGCCATGCAACACGGTGCGCAAGCGGTGCTCGACGCCGGTGGCAGCGCCAGCCTCGGCGGTCGTCGCCGCTTGCACGAACTCGATCAACAACTCATCGCATTGAATGCCTCGCCCGGTGGCGCCGCCGACTTGCTCGCCGCCACGCTGCTGCTCGACCGTATCGAGCGCGAAGGCATCCTTCAGGGAGCGTTTTGATGGAAACCCTATCGTTTGAATTCCCCGCTGGGCAGCCACCACGCGGTCGCGCGTTGGTCGGTTGTGTCGGCTCGGGTGATCTGGAAGTGCTGATCGAACCGGGTCTGGCCGGCAAGCTGACGATCAATGTGCAGACCTCGGTCAACGGCGCGCAACTGCGCTGGCAGCACCTGTTTGCGCGGATGTTCGACGGCACCACGCCGCCGGCCATGGCTATTGATATCCACGACTTCGGCGCGACACCGGGCGTAGTTCGCTTGCGTCTGGAACAAGGTTTCGAGGAGATCGGCCATGACTGACAGCGCAGCGTTGCTCAACAAACACAGCTTCGTCGAACTCGGCGCGCGGCAACGGGCGAAAGCCTTGCTCGATGCCGGCAGTTTTCGTGAATTGCTCGATCCGTTTCAACGGATCATGTCGCCGTGGCTTGAACGCCAAGGCGTAGTGCCGCAGGCCGATGACGGCGTGGTGATTGCCAAGGGGAGCCTCGATGGTTTGCCGGTAGTCATTGCCGCTATTGAAGGCGCGTTTCAGGGTGGCAGCCTTGGCGAAGTCGGCGGGGCGAAGATTGCCGGCGCGTTGGAACTGGCGGCTGAAGACAACCGCAAAGGCATCCCGACCCGCGCGGTGCTGTTGCTGGAAACCGGTGGTGTGCGTTTGCAGGAAGCCAATCTCGGGCTGGCGGCGATTGCTGATATTCATGCGGCGATTGTCGATTTGCAGCAGTACCAACCGGTGGTCGGCGTGGTCGCGGGTAGCGTTGGTTGCTTCGGCGGCATGTCGATTGCCGCTGCGCTGTGCAGTTATTTGTTGGTGACTCAGGAAGCACGGCTTGGTTTGAACGGCCCGCAGGTGATTGAGCAGGAAGCGGGGATTGAAGAATACGATTCCCGCGACCGGCCATTCATTTGGAGCCTGACCGGTGGCGAGCAGCGGTTCTCCAGTGGTCTGGTGGATCGTTATGTCGCCGATGACGTGGCGAAGATTCGTCAACAGGTTGGTGAATTACTGCAGCAGGGTTTGCCGGCACAACCGCGTAGCCAACGCGCCGAGTGGTTTCTGCAACGCCTGAGCAGTCTGAACACTGACCCGCAAATCGAACCGTCGGTGGTTCGCGATCTGTATCAAGGAGAGCGCTCATGAGCGGTTATTCATTGCGCGGTTTGAACTGGTTCAACGCCTTGAGCGCGGGCGCTGTGGCTGTTGAAGGGCTGCCGCCCTCATTGAAGGTGGCTGACGGTGAGCTGGGGCGTTTTATCGCTGTGGTGACTGACCCGGACAATCGTTTTCCGCGTGCTCGCAATGGCGAAGTCGGCTTGCTTGAAGGCTGGGGTCTGGCCAAGGCTGTGGATGATGCGATCAGCGCTGACCGCGATAAAGCGCAGAAGCGCCCGATCATCGCCATCGTCGATGTACCGAGCCAGGCTTATGGTCGGCGCGAAGAAGCGCTCGGTATTCATCAGGCGTTGGCCGGTGCGGCGGACAGTTACGCCCGTGCGCGGTTGGCCGGGCATCCGGTGATTGCATTACTGGTCGGTAAGGCAATGTCCGGGGCGTTTCTCGCTCATGGTTATCAGGCCAACCGTTTGATTGCGCTGCGCGATCCCGGCGTGATGGTGCATGCGATGGGCAAGGCTTCGGCGGCGCGGGTGACGTTGCGCAGTGTTGAAGAGCTGGAAGCGCTGGCCGCCAGTGTGCCGCCGATGGCTTATGACATCGACAGTTATGCGAGTCTCGGATTGCTCTGGGAAACCCTGTCGGTGCAACAGATTGAGCAGCCGACGGCGGAGGATCTTTCGAGCGTTAACGAGTGCCTGAAGCAAGCCATCGGCGATATCGTCAGCACTGATCTGAGCAATCGTCTTGGCGCTAAGAATCGTGCCGCCTCCAGCAAAGTTCGCGAATTGCTGAGGGCGCAGTGGTGAACACGCCTCTGGCTCACGACCTGCTCTGGGGCATGACCCCGGCGCAGTTGCCGGCGGATGCGCCGTTGTGGGCAGTCGAGTCGCTGGCCGCCGGGCAACCGGTGGTGGTGCGGCGGGCGTTGAGCGAGGAAGGTTACGTCGCGGTCGGCGTGCGCGGCGTTTTGCGCGAGCAGCGGCTGGCGGCGTTTATGGCGCTCGATTCGATTGCCTGTCGGGTCAGTCCGGAGGCGCTGTGTCACGTCGACTGCGAGCGCGATCTGCCGGTCATGCAGGCACTCAAACAACTGCGGCCGATGCTCGACGATTGCGGTTGGGTATGGGGTGTCAGCGGCAGTGTCGGGTTTGAATTGGCCAGTGGTTTTAAAGCGATGCACGCGGACAGCGATCTCGATCTGATTCTGCGTACGCCGCAACTGATCACCCGCAATCAGGCTCGTAAATTCGTAGAGATTTTCGATCAAGCCGAGTGCCGGATCGACATGCAATTGCAAACGCCGTTCGGTGCGGTCGCATTGCGCGAGTGGGCCAGCGGATCTGCACGTGTGCTGCTGAAAAACGAGTATCAGGCCCGTCTGGTGACTGACCCATGGAACCCGCAGGAGCAGGCAGCGTGAGCAGTCTGCTGGTGTTCCCCGGCCAGGGTGCGCAGCAAGCGGGCATGCTTCAGCGTTCGCCCCGCGAGACCTTGGTCGAGGCCAGTGATGTGCTCGGCGAAGATGTCTCGCTGCTGGATTCCAGCGCAGCGTTGCGCACGACAAGGGCGGTCCAGCTTTGTCTGCTGATCGCTGGCGTCGCGGCATCGCGGCAGTTGTTGCAGGACGGACTAACGGCGGATTACGTCGCCGGTTTGTCCATCGGTGCTTACCCGGCAGCAGTGGTTGCGGGCGCCTTGAGCTTCAGCGATGCGTTGCATCTGGTCAGCCTGCGCGGTGAGCTGATGCAGCAGGCTTATCCACAGGGTTTCGGCATGACCGCGATCATCGGCCTGCAGTTATCCACAGTCGAAACGTTGCTGGCGCAGGTACACAGCGAGGATGCGCCGGTGTATCTGGCCAACATCAACGCCGACAATCAGGTGGTGATTGCCGGCAGTGACGAAGCCATGCAAGCGGTGGCCGAACTGGCGCGCAGTCGTGGCGCGGGTCTGGCGAAACGTCTGGCGGTAAGCGTGCCGTCGCACTGCCCACTGCTGGGCGAACCGGCGCAAACCCTCGCCGAAGCCTTCGCCAAGGTCGAACTGAAAACCCCGAAAGTCACTTACTTGAGTGGCAGTCGCGCACGCCCGGTGATCAAACCTGAAGCCCTGCGCGACGACCTCGCCTTCAACATGTGTCGCGTGGTGGACTGGCGCGGCACCGTACAAAGCGCCTACGAGCGCGGCGTACGTTTACAGATCGAACTGCCGCCCGGTGCGGTGCTGACCGGGCTGGCGCGCCGGGTGTTCGAGCAAGGCACGGTCACTGCCTTCGACAGTGCGCGTCTCGACACCCTGCAAGCGCTGTTGCGTGAGGAGGGTAGCCGCCAACTCTAAAACCGCCGACTCAAGCTTCGAACAACAAAAACAACATTCGACGATGCACTTTGAGGACTACAACAATGATTATTTACGGTGTGGCGTTTCTCGCCTTCTGTACGCTGGTAGGCATTTGGGTCGGTGAACTGCTCGGCAAGCTGATCGGCGTGCCGGCCAACGTCGGCGGTGTCGGCATTGCGATGCTGCTGTTGATCGGTCTGGGCAGTTATCTGAACAAAAGCGGCTGGCTCAAGGGCAAGACCGAGCAGGGCGTCGAGTTCTGGAGCGCTATCTACATTCCAATCGTGGTCGCCATGGCCGCGCAGCAAAACGTCTACGGCGCACTGAAGGGTGGGCCGATGGCGATCCTCGCCGGGACGCTGGCCGTGGTCATCGCTTTTGCCCTGGTGCCGGTGCTGACCCGGATGGGCAACAAGGAACAGACCCCGATCGCTCCAGCCAAGACTGCGGGGTAAGCGCCATGTACGAATCAATGATGAAAGTGATCACCGGCTACGGTTTGATCAGCGGTTTCCTGATTGTCGGCCTGACCATGTGGGTGTCCTACTGGATGTCCAACACCTTCACCAAGGGCCGTTTGCACGGCTCGGCCATCGCCATTCTGCTCGGGCTGGTGCTGTCGTATGTCGGCGGCGCGCTGACCGGTGGGCAGAAGGGCGTGGTGGATATTCCGTTGCTGTCGGGCATCGGCTTGCTCGGTGGGGCGATGCTGCGGGATTTCGCGATTGTTGCCACTGCGTTTGGCGTGAGTGTCGATGAACTCAAGCGTGCCGGGTTCGTCGGTGTGCTGGCGCTGTTTGTGGGTGTCGGCACGTCGTTTGTCGCCGGGGTCGGTGTGGCGATGGCGTTCGGTTATACCGATGCGGTGAGCCTGACCACCATTGGCGCGGGCGCGGTGACTTACATCGTCGGCCCGGTGACCGGCGCGGCGATTGGTGCGAGTTCCGAGGTGATGGCGCTGTCGATTGCGGCGGGGCTGATCAAGGCGATTCTGGTGATGGTGATGACGCCGTTCGTGGCACCGATGATTGGCCTCAATAACCCGCGCAGTGCGGTGATTTTTGGCGGCTTGATGGGCACCTCCAGCGGCGTGGCCGGCGGGTTGGCGGCGACGGATCCGAAGCTGGTGCCTTATGGGTGTCTGACGGCTGCGTTTTATACCGCGCTCGGGTGTTTGCTTGGGCCTTCGCTGTTGTTTTTGGCGATGCGCGGGTTGGTGGGTTAATCGCCAAAAGCTGCCCTCACCCTAGCCCTCTCCCGGAGGGAGAGGGGACTAACCGAGTTGTTTTGGCGTTATACATCGACCTGAAATATTTATGTCGAACTCAGGTTCCGAAACCCATGGAGCTCTGCTCCCTTTCCCCCTCTACCCCTTGGGGGAGAGGGCTGGGGTGAGGGGGTAGCTCTTGATCTTGATCTTGATCTAAACCCCAGCCTGCCGATTCGCATACATCCGACACTCCGCCAACAACGCCAGCAAATTCGGATCCCTCTCCTTGGCTTTCAAAAACACCACGCCAATGTGCTGCTGCAACCGGTACTTCTCCTGCAACGGAATCAGCTTCACCCGGTTCTCATACACCGCCGCGATCCTTCCCGGCAGCAACGCATAACCCACCCCCGAACTGACCATGCTCAGCAGCGTGAAAATGTCATTCACCTGCATCGCCACCTTCGGTTCGAACCCCGCCTGCTTGAACACCCGGTTGCCGTCCTGATGCGTCGCGAAGCCCTGGGTCAGGGTGATAAATGTTTCATCGCGCACCTCAGCCAGATCCACCTCACTGCGCTGGGCAAACTTTGAATCCGCCGGCGTGGCGAGGAAGATGTCATCGGAGAACAGGGGAATCTGCTCACAGTCCGGGTCGTTGATGCTGTCGTCCAGCGACACCAGAATCGCGTCGACTTCCATGTTTTTGAGCTTGTAGAGCAGGTCGATGTTCGAGCCGAGGATCAGGTCGATGTTGAGTTCGCTGCGGCGAATCTTCAGGCCCATGATCAGTTGCGGAACGGTTTTCACTGTCAGCGAATACAGCGAGCCGAGTTTGAAGCGTTCGGCGGAGAACCCGGCGGCTTCGCGGGTCAGGCGTACGCTTTCGACGACGTCGTTGATCAACTTCTGTGCGCGCTCTTCGAGGACGTAAGCGCTTTCCAGCGGCGTCAGGTTGCGGCCTTCGTGTTTGAACAGCGGGCAGCGCAGGGCGCTTTCCAGCGAGTGAATCGCGCGATGCACGCTGACGTTGCTGGTCTGCAACTCGGCAGCGGCGCGGGCGAGGTTGCCGGTGCGCATGAAGGCGAGGAACACCTCGAGTTTTTTCAGGGTCAATTCTTCGTCGATCAGCATGGCGCGGACTCTTTTTGGTATCGGCCGATTGTGCCCAATTACCACGACGTGCGCAGGCCCGTGTTGAACAGAAACATTGCGCTTTTACGCTCAAGGCCCGAGCCTTGCGCGCTGCGGTAATGAATGTGAGGTGAGCAATACATGTATCACGGAGAACGATTGAACGCCTGGACCCATCTGGTCGGGGCAGTGGCGGCTTTTGTCGGCGGCGTGTGGATGTTGGTGATTGCCTGCCTCGACGGCAGCCCGTGGAAGATTGTCAGCGTGGCGATTTACGCTTTCACTTTGCTGGTGCTTTACAGCGCATCAACCGTGTACCACAGCGTGCGCGGGCGCAAGAAAGCGATCATGAAGAAGGTCGATCACTTTTCGATCTACCTGTTGATCGCCGGCAGCTATACGCCGTTCTGCCTGGTGACCCTGCGCGGGCCGTGGGGCTGGACGTTGTTCGGGATAGTCTGGGGGCTGGCGCTGATCGGCATCCTGCAAGAGATCAAACCACGCTCCGAGGCGCGGGTTCTGTCGATCGTGATTTACGCGGTGATGGGCTGGATTGTGTTGGTGGCGGTGAAGCCTTTGATTGCGGCGCTGGGTACTGCAGGGTTTGCCTGGCTGGCGTCGGGCGGCGTGTTGTACACGGTGGGGATTATCTTTTTTGCCCTTGATCATCGGCTACGGCATGCGCATGGGATCTGGCATTTGTTCGTGATCGCGGGGAGCTTGCTGCACTTTGTCGCGATTCTGTTTTATGTCCTGTAAATGCAATCCCTGTGGGAGCGAGCTTGCTCGCGAAGGCGTCAGGTCAACCAACATTTTTGCTGAATGACACACCGCATTCGCGAGCAAGCTCGCTCCCACACTGGATCTAGGGCGTTCACATAATCTGTGCTCACTGGAGATCTACTGTGGGAGCGAGCTTGCTCGCGAAGAGGCCCTAGAAATCACCCCAAAGCTGTTGGGCGACCGCCAGTGCAACCACCGGCGCCGTCTCGGTACGCAACACCCGCGGGCCGAGGCGGGCGGCGTGGAAGTCGTTGCCCTTGGCTTGCTCGACTTCGGCATCCGTCAACCCGCCTTCAGGCCCGATCAGGAACGCCAGCGTCGCCGGTTTGGCATGACTCACCAACGGCTCCGCCACTGGATGCAGCACCAGTTTCAACTCGGCTTCGGTCTGCTTGATCCAGTCAGCCAGCAACACCGGCGGATGAATCACCGGCACCCGCGAGCGCCCGCACTGTTCACACGCGCTGATTGCTACCTGACGCCAGTGCAACAGGCGTTTGTCGGCACGTTCGTCCTTGAGGCGGACTTCGCAACGGTCGCTGAAGATCGGGGTGATTTCATTCACGCCCAGTTCGGTGGCTTTCTGAATCGCCCAATCCATGCGCTCACCACGGGACAGGCCCTGGCCGAGGTGGATGTGCAGCGGCGATTCGACCTGGCCGGCGAGTTGTTCGTCGATCTGCACGGTCACGCGCTTCTTGCCGACTTCCAGCAGCGAGCCACGAAATTCATGGCCGGAACCGTCGAACAACTGCACCGCATCGCCCTCGGCCATGCGCAGCACGCGGCTGATGTAATGCGCCTGGGCCTCCGGCAATTCGTGTTCGCCGGTGCTCAGGGGGGCGTCGATAAAGAAGCGGGACAGTCTCATTTCGGGTCTCTCAGATTAGATCGTTCCCACGCTCTGCGTGGGAATGCCTCAATGGACGCTCTGCGTCCGCTTTGGGGACGCGGAGCGTCCCGGGCTGCATTCCCACGCGGAGCGTGGGAACGAGCGGTCACGGTTAGCCTGGGTCACGGAAGCCGGGATGGAAGTCTTTCGGCACGGCAACGCTGACGCTGTCACGCGTAGCAATGTCGATACCCTCGCTAGCCACTTCGGCGAGGAAGTCGATCTGCTCCGGGGTGATCACGTACGGCGGCAGGAAATACACCACGCTACCGAGCGGGCGCAGCAACGCGCCACGTTCCAGTGCATGCTGGAACACCTTCAAACCGCGACGTTCCTGCCAAGGGTAGGCCTCTTTGGTGGCTTTATCCTTGACCATCTCGATGGCCAGGACCATGCCGGTCTGACGCACTTCAGACACGTTGGGGTGATCGACCAGATGCGCCGTCGCCGAGGCCATGCGCTGGGCCAGGGCCTTGTTGTTTTCGATGACGTTGTCCTGCTCGAAGATATCCAGCGTCGCCAGTGCCGCCGCGCACGCCAGCGGGTTGCCGGTGTAGCTGTGCGAATGGAGGAAGGCGCGCAGGGTCGGATAGTCGTCGTAAAACGCGCTGTAGACCTCGTCGGTGGTCAGGCACGCCGCCAGCGGCAGATAGCCGCCGGTCAGGGCTTTCGACAGGCAGAGGAAGTCCGGACGAATGCCAGCCTGTTCACAGGCAAACATGGTTCCGGTGCGGCCAAAGCCAACGGCGATCTCGTCGAGAATCAGGTGCACGCCATAACGGTCGCAGGCCTCGCGCAGCAACGTCAGATAAACCGGGTGATACATGCGCATGCCGCCAGCGCCCTGAATCAGCGGCTCGACGATCACTGCCGCGACGCTGTCATGGTTTTCTGCCAGGGTATGTTCCATGGCGGCGAACATGTTGCGCGAGTGTTCTTCCCAGCTCATGCCTTCGGGGCGCCCGTAGCAATCCGGGCTTGGCACCTTGATGGTGTCCATCAGCAGCGCTTTGTATGTCTCGGTGAACAGCGGCACATCGCCGACTGCCATCGCTGCCATGGTTTCACCGTGGTAGCTGTTGGTCAGGGTGACGAAGCGCTTCTTGTTTGGTTGGCCGCGATTGAGCCAGTAGTGAAAGCTCATTTTCAGCGCGACTTCGATGCAGGACGAACCGTTATCGGCGTAGAACACCCGGTTCAGCCCTTCCGGGGTCATCTTCACCAGACGCTCGGACAGCTCGATCACCGGTTGATGGCTGAAACCGGCCAGAATCACGTGCTCCAGCTGATCGACCTGATCCTTGATGCGCTGATTGATCCGCGGGTTGGCGTGGCCAAATACGTTGACCCACCACGAGCTGACGGCGTCGAGGTAGCGCTTGCCTTCGAAGTCTTCGAGCCAGACGCCTTCGCCCCGCTTGATCGGGATCAGCGGCAGCTGTTCGTGGTCTTTCATCTGGGTGCAGGGATGCCACAACACCGCGAGGTCGCGTTGCATCCACTGATTATTAAGGCCCATTTACAGTCTCCTCGAGGCGGCTCGCGACAGGCGCGGGCAAACAATCGCGCAAGCCTATGCAATGCGTCGCGTGGGGACAACCCATTGTGTCGATTGAGCTACTTTGTATGAGCCGATAGACGTCGCTGGCGGCGTTTTGATGGCTAACGTATTCTTCGCGGTTCTTTGGGTCGTCTGACCCGCACAACTGCTTTTTCCTACGTGTATTTCCGGAGTTCGCTGAATGTCTGTCGGTTGGCTGCGCGCCTGTGCGCTGGTGATGTTGGGGCTGTTCAGCGTTACAGCGCTGGCCAAGGATAAAACTGCAATCGTGATCGGCGGTGGCCTTTCGGGCCTGACTGCCGCTTATGAACTGCAAAACAAGGGCTGGCAGGTCACGCTGCTGGAAGCCAAGCCGAGCCTGGGCGGTCGCTCGGGCATGGCCACCAGCGAGTGGATCGGCAACGACAAGACCCAGCCGGTGCTGAACAAGTACGTCTCGACATTCAAGCTCGGTACCACGCCGGCGCCGGAATTCGTGCGTACCCCGGGGTATCTGATCGACGGCGAGTATTTCTCCGCCGTTGATCTGGCGACCAAGCAACCGGCCACGGCTGATGCCCTGAAGCGCTATCAGAAAACCCTCGACGATCTGGCGCGTTCGATCGACGACCCGCAGAACCCGGCCGCGACCAACACCCTGCACGCACTGGATCAGATCACCGTGTCGAGCTGGCTCGACAAGCAAAATCTGCCGGCCACCGCGCGTCAGCTGATCAACCAGGACATCCGCACTCACTACGACGAACCTTCGCGTCTGTCGCTGCTGTATTTCGCTCAGCAGAATCGTGTCTATCGCGGCGTTTCTGACCGTGACCTGCGCGCTTCGCGTCTGGTCGGTGGCAGCCAGGTGCTGGCGCAGGCCTTCGTCAAACAGATCAAAACGATCAAGACCAACTCGCCGGTATCGGCCATCAGCCAAGACAAGGACGGCGTGACCGTCAAGGTCGGCAGTGTTGGCTATCAGGCTGACTACGTGGTGCTGGCCGTGCCATTGCGTGCGCTGAACAAGATTGCTTTGACGCCTGCGCTGGACGCTCAGCATCTGGCGGCGATCAAGGGCACCAACTACGGCTGGCGCGACCAGATCATGCTGAAGTTCAAGACGCCAGTGTGGGAAAGCAAGGCGCGCATGTCCGGCGAGATCTACAGCAACACCGGTCTCGGCATGCTCTGGATCGAGCCTGCGCTGAAGGGCGGCGCTAACGTGGTGATCAACCTGTCCGGCGACAACGCCCGCGTGATGCAGGCGTTCGGCGACAAGCAAATGGTCGATCAGGTGCTGATTCGCCTGCACGCGTTTTATCCACAGGCCCGTGGCTCGTTCACCGGTTATGAAATCCGTCGCTACAGCACCGACCCGTCGATGGGCGGCGCCTACCTGGCTTACGGCCCGGGTCAGATCAGCAAGTTCTGGCGCCTGTGGGAACGTCCGCTGCAACGCGTGACGTTCGCCGGCGAACACACCGACACCTTGTACCCGGGCACGCTGGAAGGCGCATTGCGCACCGGTCAGCGTGCGGCCAGTCAGGTTGAAGATCTGGCAGCAGGCAAATCGTTCGAGCCAGCCAAAGTGGTCCCGGCCGCTGCAGCGGCAGGCGCGGCGGGTGCCGTGGCGGCGAAGAAGGGCAACTTCTTCAGCAACCTGTTCGGTGGTTCGGATGACGAGAAGAAGCCAGAGCCTGTGAAAGCGCCAGAGCCGGCTCCAGCTCCGGTTGCTCCAGCGCCTGCGCCGACCCCGGCACCTGCGCCAGCTCCGGTGGAAGCGCCGAAGCCAGCGACTCCGGTGAAAGCTGAGCCAGCGAAGAAAGCGGCAGCCAAGCCAGCGGCGAAGAAGCCGGCTGCGAAAACCGAGGCGAAAAAGCCTGCGGCCAAACCGGCAGCAAAAAAGGCTGAACCGGCGAAGAAGCCAGCAGCCAAGCCGGCAGCCACTACTGAGACGAAGGCGCAGTAAGCCTTTGCTTCAATAAAAACGCGGCCATGAGGGCCGCGTTTTTTTTTCCTGCATTTTTGTCCTTCGCCATCCGGTCACGGAGCTTACTTGTGTACCGGAGCCTTCCCACAAAGTACTCAGAGTGAGGTGATAGCGGATGTCCCGGTGCCAATTCTATGCTGGGAAAAACAGGAGGCACTTGATGAAAACGTTCACTCTCATGCTTTTGCTGATTGCACTTCCCGGTTGCTCCAACGGGCGTTTCTTTCCTGGCGGTTATGGTTCAGAGCTCGCGCATAAATGCCAGATAGATCCCTACAGCGCCGAATGCCTTCAACCGCCGGCGGTACTTCATAACTAATCAGCCATGAATAGAGGGCCGGTTACTTGAATAACTCTGTCCCGTTCGGCCGTTTCCCTCGGCCACCTTTGCTTGCGCTTGTGCAGGCGCCCGAGAGCTTCAGCAACGATCATTTGTCCAGACGTCCCACGCCGTAATCGCCTTTAATCTTTCCTTAACACGTCACTTCCAGACTCTTGATCGTATTTCTCGATATTTCAAAGCAAAATTTTCCGCTTTAATTCGATAGATAACTCGCTAGTCTTGGTTCGCAGTTCTCACAGGATTTGGGCAATGCAGCTACGTAACTCTTCTTCGCGCTATGGTTGGGTCAGCATCTTCATGCACTGGGGCGTGGCGCTGGTGGTCTTCGGACTGTTCGCGCTGGGCCTGTGGATGGTCGGGCTGGATTACTACAGCAGCTGGCGCAAAGAGGCGCCGGACCTGCACAAGAGTATCGGCCTGGTGTTGCTGGCCGTGATGGTGTTGCGGGTGCTGTGGCGCTTTATCAGCCCACCGCCGCCGACGCTGCAAAGCTACAGCCGCATGACCCGTCTCGGCGCCAAGTTCGGCCACGGGTTTCTCTATCTGGCGCTGTTCGCTGTGATGCTTGCCGGTTACCTGATTTCCACCGCAGACGGTGTCGGGATCCCGGTGTTTGGCCTGTTTGAAGTTCCTGCACTGGTTTCCGGGCTACCGGATCAGGCAGATACCGCTGGGGTGATTCATCTCTGGCTGGCGTGGGCGCTGGTAATTTTTTCCGGTCTCCATGCGTTGGCAGCATTGAAGCACCACTTTATCGATCGTGATGCGACCCTGACACGAATGCTCGGTCGCAAAGCCTGAAATTCAACCTCGACTCAAAGGAAAAGAAAGCATGTTGAAAAAGACTCTGGCCGCTCTGGCAATCGGTTCTGCACTGCTCTCGGCTCAGGCCATGGCAGCGGACTACAAAATCGACAAGGAAGGTCAGCACGCCTTCGTTGACTGGAAAATCAGCCACCTGGGTTACAGCTTCATTCACGGTACTTTCAAGGATTTCGACGGTACGTTCTCGTGGGATTCGGCCAAGCCTGAAGCCAGCAAGATCTCGGTTGACGTGAAAACCGCCAGCCTGTGGTCGAACCACGCTGAACGTGACAAGCACATCGCCAGCAAAGACTTCCTCGACGTGGGCAAGTTTGCTGATGCCAAGTTCGTCTCCACCGCCGTTAAATCGACCGGCGAAAAAACTGCTGACGTGACTGGCGACCTGACCTTGCACGGCGTGACCAAGCCTGTGACCTTCAAGGCCACGTTCAACGGCGAAGGCAAGGATCCATGGGGCGGCGAGCGTGCTGGCTTCAACGCCAAGACCACCCTTAACCTGAACGATTTCGGGATCAAGGGCCCAGGTCCTACCTCGCAAACCGCAGATCTGGACATCTCGCTGGAAGGCGTGAAAGTTAAGTAACTTTCGCTCTCCATACAAAAACGCCCCCGGTCGAAAGATCGGGGGCGTTTTTTATTGCGCGTCACACACATCCCCTGTGGGAGCGAGCTTGCTCGCGAATGCGGTGTGTCATTCACCAGAGGTCTCGACTGATCCGACGCTTTCGCGAGCAAGCTCGCTCCCACAGGGGGATTGTCGTGATGCGGGGATTGGTGACGCCATAAAAAATGCCCCGGCTCTTTCGAGTCGGGGCATTTTTCATTGCAGCGTCAAATCAGCGATTGCGAGTCAGCAGCGCTGGTTTTTCGCCACGTGGGCGGCTTGGCAGTTGATCGAGCTGCTCAGGCGTCGGGAAGCGGTCGGCTTTCGATTCCTTGTGCATGATCTTTGGGCCGTTGCTGCGGGGGTTCTGCACGGCTGGCTCGCTGCGTGGCTGATCGTCACGTGCCGGGCGGCGGTTGCGCGACGACGAGGCGGAATCGTCGCGACGACCCGACTGACCATCTCGCGGTGCACCGTTGCGCGGGCCGCCGCTGCGTTTGGCTGGCGGGGTGCCGGTGCTCGAACCGTTGCTGTTGCGCGGGCCGCTCTGGCGACCTTGCGACTGACCGCCGCGA
The DNA here is from genome assembly GCF_900582195.1 of Pseudomonas viridiflava. Taxonomy (GTDB): domain Bacteria; phylum Pseudomonadota; class Gammaproteobacteria; order Pseudomonadales; family Pseudomonadaceae; genus Aquipseudomonas. The sequence goes on along the minus strand of NZ_UTHA01000001.1, from coordinate 203,765 downwards.
GGTGCGCCGGAACCTGCGCCTTGAGCCGGTGCGCCTGGACGACGACCACGGCCGCCAGCAGGGGCAGGCTTTGGCACGTAGTCAACGCGGTTACCGAAGTTATCGATATCGTCGTCGAGGAACTCGTCCGGTGCCCGATCGGCCGCTGCACGTGGCGGTTGGCTCGGACGCTGTTCGCGGGCAGGGGTGCCTTCGCGCGGTTTTTGCTGACGGGCAGGACGCTCGCCACGTTCACCGGCCGGTTTTTCCTTGCCCTTGTCTTTGCCTTTGTCTTTACGACCGCCGCCACCGCCGCCGCCATTCGGGCCGTCACCGCGTGGGCCACGTGGATTGCGCGGGTTGCGCACGTCCGGACGCTCACGCACTTCCGGTTTCTCGGCTTCAATGGTGCTCGAATCGAAGCCCATCAGGTCGCCGTCGGCGATTTTCTGCTTGGTCATGCGTTCGATGCTTTTCAGCAGTTTTTCTTCGTCCGGCGCGACCAGCGAGATCGCCTCGCCCGAACGACCGGCACGGCCAGTACGGCCGATACGGTGTACGTAATCTTCATCGACGTTCGGCAGTTCGAAGTTGACCACGTGTGGCAACTGATCGATGTCCAGACCGCGTGCGGCGATGTCGGTGGCGACCAGAATGCGTACCTGGTTGGCCTTGAAGTCGGCCAGCGCTTTGGTGCGCGCGTTCTGGCTCTTGTTACCGTGGATCGCCACAGCCGGCAGGCCGTGCTTGTCCAGGTACTCGGCCAGACGGTTGGCGCCGTGCTTGGTGCGGGTGAACACCAGCACCTGTTCCCAAGCGCCGGCGGTGATCAGGTGCGCCAGCAGCGCACGCTTGTGGCTGGCCGGCAGACGGAATACGCGTTGTTCGATGCGCTCGACCGTGGTGTTCGGCGGCGTCACTTCGATGCGTTCCGGGTTGTGCAGCAGCTTGCCGGCGAGGTCGGTGATGTCCTTGGAGAACGTCGCCGAGAACAGCAGGTTCTGACGCTTGGACGGCAGGCGCGCGAGGACTTTCTTCACGTCGTGCACGAAACCCATGTCGAGCATGCGGTCGGCTTCGTCGAGGACGAGGATTTCCACGTGGGACAGGTCAACGCTGCCTTGGCCGCAGAGGTCGAGCAAGCGACCCGGGCAGGCGACGAGCACGTCTACACCACGGGACATGGCCTGAACCTGTGGGTTCATGCCGACGCCGCCGAAGATGCAGGCGCTGACGAATTTCAGGTCACGGGCGTAGATCTTGAAGCTCTCGTGAACCTGGGCCGCGAGTTCGCGGGTAGGGGTCAGGACCAGTACGCGCGGTTGGCGCGGGCCATGACGCTGGGATTTGTCCGGGTGACCGTTGGGGAACAACCGCTCCAGGATCGGAAGGGCGAAACCGCCGGTTTTACCGGTACCTGTCTGTGCCGCAACCATCAGGTCGCGACCTTGCAACACGGCGGGAATGGCCCGCTGTTGCACCGGAGTAGGCTCGGTATAGCCCGCATCTTCGATGGCGCGGACTAAAGCCTCGGAGAGACCGAGGGAAGCAAAGGACATGAGTAATCCTGTTTTAGTTAGGGCTTGGCCCAATGGGAGTCTTGCCTGGCGCGAATGGCGTTTAAGAGGACGCAATCCCGTCCGGTCCTGCTGCGGTTCCGAAGGCACGTCTGGAGTGCTCGCGCGGGCTGCAAAGCTGCGCTGTAGCGGGTCGAGAGGCCTGTTACGGTTCCGGGCGTCCGGGCGTGAGCCTGGCGGGAACGCCGGAGTATAACAGAGCAATCACTGCGCGCTGCTTTCCTGCTGCTCAACGGTTTTGCCGCTGGCCGTGGCATTGCCCAGCGGCGCGGCAATCGCGGGCGCCGCGCCATAACGAGCGCTCAGCTCGGCATAAGCCGGTTCGCGCTTGAATCGCTTGAGTTCGGCGCCAAACCGCTGCACCAGCAAATCCATCCCGGCATTGCGCCGAACCGCAAGAAACTGGCTTTGGCGGCTAATAACCGTTGGGTTCTCGCTGATCTGATCGCGGATATTCAATTCATCGAGCAAATGCTGACCGACGCGGCGATCGGTGATCAGCAAGTCAATGCGACCGCGAACCAGTTTGCCGAAGTTGGCTTCGTGGGTCGGGGCCGGTTCACGGGTAAACAGCGTCGATTCGCTGAAGTCGGGGCTGTACAGATAACCCGGCGAAGTGCCGATGGTCAGGCCCTTGAGTTCTTCGAGTTTGCTGAACGGGTGCGGCCGCTCGTTGGCGTAGAACATCACGAACTCGACGTCCGACAGCGGCTCGCTTGGGTAGAGCAGGGTGGCGTCGCGTTCATCGCTGTGAAAGATATCCAGTGCGCCGTCGGCCTGGCCGGTTTCCAGCATCGACAGGCAACGCTTCCACGGCAGGAATTGCCATTCGACTTCGATGCCCAGACGTTTGAAGACGATGGCCGTGGTTTCGTAATCCAGCCCGAGGTTTTTACCGTTTTCTTCGTAGACGTAAGGCGCCCACGGCTCGGTGACAATACGCAGCTTCTCGCCTCGAGCAGCAACGCTCAGGCAAGCAAAAACCAGCACGGCGAATAACTGTGTGATCAAAGGCATGGCTTGAGATTACGACGAGAAACGCGAAAGAGCCAGAAAGTGCCTGCACAAGCTCTAAAACGGGGATTCAAACGTAAAAAATCGCAGCGCCGCCAACCCCTGTAGGAGTTGCCGAAGGCTGCGATCTCTTGATCTTGCTTGTAGCTTTCAGCTTGATGCTTGTCGCTGCATCAACGAGGCAACTTCAGGTTATTCCAGATCGCCAGACTCGGTTCAGCCTGGTTCATGGAATAAAAATGCAGCCCCGGCGCGCCGCCCTGCAACAGGCGTTCGCACATCTCGCTGACGACTTGCTCACCAAAGCGCTGAATGCTCTGAGTGTCATCGCCGTAGGCTTCCAGTTGCTTGCGGATCCAGCGCGGGATTTCCGCACCGCAGGCATCGGAGAAGCGCGCGAGCTTGCTGTAGTTGGTGATCGGCATGATCCCTGGGACGATCGGCAAATCGACACCCTGCGCCTGCAAACGCTCGACAAAGTAGAAGTAACTGTCGGCATTGAAGAAGTACTGGGTGATTGCGCTGTCGGCACCGGCCTTGGCCTTGCGGATGAAGTTGGCCAGATCGTCTTCGTAGTTGCGTGCTTGCGGATGCATCTCCGGGTAAGCGGCGACTTCGATATGGAAATGATCGCCGGTTTCTTCACGAATGAATTCCACCAGTTCATTGGCGTGGCGCAGCTCACCGCTGGTCATGCCCATGCCGGACGGCAGGTCACCACGCAGGGCAACGATACGCTTGATGCCGGCAGCCTTGTACTCGTTCAGCAGGTCGCGCAGATCGTCCTTGCTGTCGCCGACGCACGACAGGTGCGGTGCGGCCGGGATTTTGACTTCGCTTTCCAGTTGCAGAACGGTGTTGAGGGTGCGATCACGGGTCGAACCCCCCGCGCCATAGGTGCAGGAAAAGAAGTCAGGGTTGTATGTGGCCAGCTGACGGGCAGTGGCGAGCAGTTTTTCATGCCCAGCATCGGTCTTGGTCGGGAAGAACTCGAAGCTGTAGCGACGGTCTTGAGACATCGGAGGGGACCTCCAGCCACAAGCTGCAAGCTACGAGCTGCAAGAGGAGCGGAGGTGCGCTGATCTCTTGTGCATGTAGCCTGTAGCCTGACGCTGTTTTGAAATGATGGCAGAGCCTCAGGCTTCGCACGGCAAGTTCGGCTTTTGACCTCGCTTGCCGCTTGAAGCTAGAAGCTCGCAGCTGCTCTTAACTTAGTAGCGGTAGGCGTGCGGCTTGAACGGGCCTTCGACGGTCACGCCGATGTAGTCAGCCTGTTGCTTGGTCAGTTGAGTGACCACGCCACCGAAGCCGCGGACCATTTCCAGGGCCACTTCTTCGTCGAGTTTCTTCGGCAGTACTTCAACGGTCAGACGCTCGGCTTTCTGGGCTGGCGACAGGTCGGCGTACTTCTGGCCGAACAGGAAGATCTGCGCCAGAACCTGGTTGGCGAACGAACCGTCCATGATGCGGCTTGGGTGACCGGTAGCGTTGCCCAGGTTCACCAGACGGCCTTCGGCCAGCAGGATCAGGTAGTCGTCGTTCTGCGCGTCGAAAGCGCCCGGGCCGGTACGGTGAATCTTGTGTACCTGTGGCTTCACTTCTTCCCATGCCCAGTTCTTGCGCATGAAAGCGGTGTCGATTTCGTTGTCGAAGTGACCGATGTTGCAGACCACGGCGCGCTTCTTCAGGGCTTTGAGCATGTTCGAGTCGCAAACATTGACGTTACCGGTGGTGGTCACGATCAGGTCGATCTTGCCCAGCAGCGCTTTGTCGATGCTTGCTTCGGAACCGTCGTTGATACCGTCGATGAACGGCGAAACCAGTTCGAAACCGTCCATGCACGCTTGCATGGCGCAGATCGGGTCAACTTCGGAAACCTTAACGATCATGCCTTCCTGACGCAGGGACTGAGCGGAGCCCTTGCCCACGTCACCGTAACCGATGACCAGCGCTTGCTTGCCGGACAGCAGGTGGTCGGTACCGCGCTTGATCGCGTCGTTCAGGCTGTGACGGCAGCCGTACTTGTTGTCGTTCTTGGACTTGGTCACCGAGTCGTTGACGTTGATGGCCGGGATTTTCAGCTCGCCCTTGGCCAGCATGTCCAGCAGACGGTGTACGCCGGTGGTGGTTTCTTCGGTCACGCCGTGAACGCGGTCCAGAACGGCCGGGTACTTCTTGTGCAGCAGCTCGGTCAGGTCGCCGCCGTCGTCGAGGATCATGTTGGCGTCCCATGGCTGGCCATCCTTCAGGATGGTCTGCTCCAGGCACCACTCGTACTCTTCTTCAGTCTCGCCTTTCCAGGCGAAAACCGGGATGCCGGCAGCAGCGATAGCGGCAGCAGCCTGATCCTGAGTGGAGAAAATGTTGCACGACGACCAGCGTACTTCGGCACCCAGGGCAACCAGGGTTTCGATCAGCACGGCAGTCTGAATGGTCATGTGGATGCAGCCGAGGATCTTGGCGCCTTTCAACGGCTGTTCGCCGGAGTACTTGCGACGCAGACCCATCAGGGCCGGCATTTCCGATTCGGCGATGATGGTTTCGCGACGGCCCCAGGCAGCCAGGGACATGTCGGCAACTTTGTAATCGGTAAAATCTGCAGGCGTGATAACAGCGCTCATGAAGAGCCTCCATTCGTAATGTATGCGAATGGGCGCCGTTGTGCGTTTAGTGTCTGGCCTGAGCCAGTCAACGCCCCATCCGAGCCTGACAGGTTGAACCTGCTGCAGCGCCCCTCGGACAGGTGGCGGGAAAACGGTAGCAAGTGAACGTTACCGTTTTGAAACGGGGGCGATTATAGCCGTCTAGACTGATCTTCCAAAGGGTTTCTGTCGGCCAGATGAAGATCGTTAATGACGACCATAGTCGAAGCCGCATGGAGCATGACCGCTCAGTCTGCCAAGATACCGTCCATCGTTCGGCAAGACACTCAGGAGTGAAGATGAATTTCCACACCCGCAAATGGGTAAAACCCGAAGACCTCAACCCCAACGGCACCCTGTTCGGCGGCAGCCTTTTGCGCTGGATCGACGAAGAAGCGGCGATTTACGCCATCGTCCAGTTGGGCAATCAGCGCGTGGTGACCAAGTACATTTCCGAAATCAACTTTGTCAGCGCCTCGCGTCAGGGCGACATCATCGAACTGGGCATCACCGCCACCGAGTTCGGTCGCACCTCGATCACCCTGACCTGCGAAGTGCGCAACAAGATCACCCGCAAGAGCATTCTTACCGTTGAGAAGATGGTTTTTGTGAATCTGGGCGAAGACGGCCTGCCAGCGCCGCATGGCCGCACTGAAATCAAATATGTGAAAGACCAGTTTCAGGAAGATGAGCTAGTCACCAAATAACATCGGCGGTGCTTTCTTCGCGAGCAAGCTCGCTCCCACAAGGATCACGCGGTATCTGTGGGAGCGATCTTGCTCGCGAAAGCGGTTGGTCAGTCAGCGAAGAATCATCTGGCCACTGAACAGCCATGAACCGCCGGGGTCGTAGGTAAACACCACCCCCACGGTTCCCACGCCATGACCACCCCCACCGACGGCAAGACCCCCGATCTCTCGGCCAAAGAGCAGCACGAAGTCGAGAAAAACCAGCCGCCCCGCGCGGCCGTTCTGCACGAAATCATCCGCAGCCAAGGCGATCAGGAACTGGAGCGCAGCATCGCCGCGCTGTGGTGGTCGGCATTGGCGGCCGGGCTGACCATGGGCCTGTCGCTGATGGGCATGGGCCTGCTCAATTCGCGCCTGCCCGACGGTGATGAATTCAAAGTGATCGCCAGCTTCGGCTACTGCGCAGGTTTTCTCGCGGTGATCCTCGCCCGTCAGCAACTGTTCACCGAAAACACCCTGACCGCCGTACTGCCGGTCATGACCAAACCAACCCTTAAAAACTTCGGCCGGCTGATCCGCCTGTGGACAGTGGTTTTGGTCGGCAACCTGTGTGGCACGATTCTGGTCGCATACGTGATGCTCGAATTGCCGATCTTCGACACCAAGACTGACCATGCCTTCCTCGAAATTGGGCGCAAGGTCATGGAAAACCACGCCAGCCAGATGTTTGCCAAAGGCATCGTGTCTGGCTGGATGATCGCCACTATGGTCTGGATGATTCCGTCCATGGAGAGCGCGAAGATGTGGATCATTATCCTCATCACCTACCTGATGGCGCTCGGTGATTTCACGCACATTGTGGTGGGATCGGCGGAAGTGTCGTATCTGGTGTTTGCCGGTGAATTGCCGTGGAGTGATTTCTGGATGGTCTTCGCGGGGCCGACGCTGGCGGGGAACATCATTGGCGGCAGTTTTATCTTTGCGCTGATCAGTCATGCGCAGATCCGCAGCGAGAGCGGGGCGCCGAAGGAAGCGGCGGATCAGGCCGAGAAGCCTGATCCGCAACAGATCAAAAAATGATCAGTGGTGCGCTGGTTCAGTCACGGTCGCGGGCTCATTGCGAGTCGCGTACTTGACCAGTTTGCCAATGGTCAGACCCTGCAACAGGATCGACGACAGCACCACGATGTAAGTGATGCTCAGCAGCAGATCGCGCTCCGGGCCCAACGGCAGGGCCAGCGCCAGTGCGACCGAAACACCGCCGCGCAAACCGCCCCAGGTCAGAATCCGGATGGTGCCGGCGGGCACCGTCCGCCAGCGGCGCAGCAGGACAATTGCCGGAGCCACGGTGAGCAGTCGCGAGAGCAGAATCGCCACCGCCAGCAACCCTGCCGCGGCCATGTGCAGCCAGTTGAACGGCAGCAGCAACAGCTCCATGCCGATCAGCGCGAACAGCAGCGCGTTGAGCATGTCATCAAGCAATTCCCAGAAGCCGTCGAGATAGCGGCGGGTCATGTCATTCATCGCCAGATTGCGCCCGACGTTGCCGATGATCAGCCCGGCGACGACCATCGCGATCGGCGCGGAAACATGAATCTCGGTGGCCATCGCCGAACCGCCAATGACCAGCGCCAAGGTCAGCATCACAGTGATCTGATGCTGCTCGACGCTCTTGATCATTCGATAGACCAGATAACCGATCAGCCCGCCGAACAGCACGCCGCCAATCGCTTCGTGAACGAATAGCATCGCGGTGGCGCTGAGGGTCGGGGTTTCGCCGAGTTGGGCGATACCCAGCAGCACGGTGAACACCACTACGGCTGTGCCGTCGTTGAACAGCGACTCGCCGACGATAGTGGTTTTCAGCGGTTTCGAGGCGTTGGCGGTACGCAACACACCGAGCACCGCAATCGGGTCGGTCGGCGAAATCAGCGCGCCGAACAGCAGGCAATACAAGAAGCTCACGTGCCAGCCGAACAAGGCAAAAATGTAATAGGCGAGGCTGCCAATCACCGTGGTGGCAATCAACACGCCGAAGGTCGCCAACAGGCCGATGGGCCAGCGATAGCTGCGCAGGTCATTCAGGTTGACGTGCAGGGCGCCGGCGAACAGCAGGAACGAGAGCATCCAGTTCATCAGCAGATCGCCGAAGTCGATCTGGCCGATCAGTTGCTGCACGCGTTCTTCGAGGCCGGGGTAGCCGAGCACGCTCAGGCCTTGCAACAGCAGAGAGAACAGCAGTGCGGTGACCATCACGCCGATGGTCGGGGGCAGGCCAATGAAGCGGAAGTTGACGAAGGTGAGGAGGGTGGTGAGGCAGATGAAAGCGGCGACAAGTTCAAGCATCCGGGGTCCTTTGGATGAGGGGTGAAAGATAGCGCACCGAATCTTTGGTGCAGGGATTGGATGGGCTGAGAGCGACAGAGGGCACAAGCTTCCCTCACCCCAGCCCTCTCCCGGAGGGAGAGGGAGCCGACCTTATTGTCTGGCGGCATGCATCGACCTGAATAACCGCGCCGATTATGGATTCGGCAATGTACGTTCAGGTCGACGGACTTCTGAAGCATCCCCCAATCAGTCCCCTCTCCCTCTGGGAGAGGGCTAGGGTGAGGGCTCTTGCAGGCTAAACCCGATCAGCCGGACACATTGACCGCAGCCGCCTCACGACGTTGCAGATAGATAAAGAAAAGCGCCGTCAGCACCGTCAACACACCCACCATCGCACCCGTCCACGGCAAGTCCGCCAGATCCGCGCCACTGGCCACCACCAGCCCGCCAATCCACGCACCCGCCGCGTTGCCAAGGTTGAATGCACTCTGGTTCAACGTCGAGCCGAGATTCGGCGCTTCATGGGCCTGATCGATGATCAGCAATTGCAGAATCGGGCACAGCGCAAAAGCGAAAATCCCCCACAGCACCAACGTGATCGCCGCCGGCACCACTGAACGGCTGGTCTGACTGAACGCCGCCAGAATCACCACCACCGCCAAGGCCACACCCACCAGCGACGGCAGCAAACGGCTATCGGCCAGACGCCCGCCGAGCATGCTGCCACCCGTGAGGCCGACGCCGAACAACAGCAGCATCACCGTTACGCCATGCGGGCTGACGCCGGTGATGTCTTGCAGGATCGGCGCGATGTAGGTGAACACGCTGAACAGACTGGTCGACGCCAACACGCTCATGCCCAGCGCCAGCAACACGTTGAGCTTGCCCAGCACCTTGAACTCGCTGGCGAGGTTGGCCTTGTCCATCGGGATGTATTTCGGCAGCCATAACCATTGGGCGAGCGCCGCAATCACACCAATCACCGACACGGCCCAGAAGGTCGAGCGCCAACCGGCGTATTGCCCAAGCGCTGTGCCCAGCGGTACGCCAAGGACGTTGGCCAGGGTCAGGCCGGTGAACATCATCGCAATCGCCTGTGCGCGCTTGTTCGGCGCGACCAGCCCGGCGGCAACCACCGAGCCAATGCCGAAGAACGCGCCGTGACACAGCGCCGTAACCACGCGAGCGGCCATCAGCGTCGCGTAGTTTGGCGCGAGGGCGCAAAGAATATTGCCGAGGATGAACATCAGCGTCATGCCCAGCAATGTCGCTTTGCGTGGCATGTTGGCGGTGCCGATCGCCAGGATCGGCGCGCCGAACACCACGCCCAGCGCGTAACCGGTGATCAGCAGACCAGCATCGGGAATGCTCACGGCAAGGTCGCGGGCAACATCGGGCAGCAGGCCCATGATGACGAATTCGGTTGTGCCGATGCCGAATGCGGCAACAGCGAGGGCAAGCAAGGCGAGTGGCATGCGCAAGGTCTCTGTCGGTAGTCTTGACGCTTTGATCAGGCATACGCAGGCCGAAGACCGATCTCGAAGGAGGGCGGTGCGGGCGGGAATTATTGGTATTTTTCTGTGCGCAACTGAGTGCGGCGTGGTCGCTTGCAGTATAAACAGCTGCTGACACATCGCGAATCAATAATCTGACTAATTGGCTGGATAACAACAATAAGGAGTGGAGCGTGCTGGCGACAGCTCTGGTATTGGTGGCGGCGCTGTTGCACGCGACGTGGAATACATTGATCAAATTCAGCGCCGAACGGCTGCTGGTGGTGGCGTGCATGGACACCGTGGCGCTGTTAGTCGTCGCCATTGCGCTGCCATTCGTGAGTTTGCCGCCCATGGAAATCTGGCCATGGATTCTCGCGTCGGCCGCTTTCGAACTGCTCTACCGCTATCTGCTTATCCAGGCTTATCGGGTCGGCGATCTCGGCCTGGTCTATCCGTTGATGCGCGGACTGTCGCCATTGGTAGTGCTGGCGCTGACCCTGATCTTCGCCGGTGAAGTGCTCACCACCCAGCAGATATTCGGGATCATGCTGATTCCGTTGGGCATGGTTTGCCTGCTGTGGCAGGGTGGCGGTGGCAAGCACTTGCCGTGGTCGATGTTGCCGGTGGTAGCACTGATCGGCCTGTGCATCGGCTGCTACACCTACATCGATGGCCAGGCGTTGCGGCGCTGGTCGCACCCGCTGGATTATCTGGTATGGGTCACGCTGCTCAGTGCCTGGCCATTTCCACTGCTGGCGTGGGTCGCCAAGCGTCCGGCGTTCATGCAGTTCTGGCGTGAGCAATGGAAGCTGGGGCTGGCCGTCGGGTTCTGTGTATTGTTCAGCTACGCTCTGGTGCTGTGGGCGATGCAGTTGGGTTCGATTGCGGAAGCGGCGGCATTGCGCGAGATCAGCGTGATTCTGGTGGTGCTGTTCGGCATGCGCTACTTGAAAGAACCTTTCGGCCGCCCGCGGCTCTTAGCCTGTGGGCTGGTGCTGATCGGCATGCTGGTGATGAAGTTCTGACCGCTCGCGAATCTATAACTCGAAAAAGGACGGCGTTATGACGGTGGCTCTGTGGTGTGTGTTGATTGCGATTTTTCTGCCGTATGTGTGCACGATTGTGGCCAAGGTCTCGGGCGGTTTCAGGCTGGGGGACAATCATGATCCCCGGGATTTCCTCGACAGTGTGGGTGGCGTGGCCCGGCGGGCGCATGCGGCGCAATTGAACAGTTTTGAAGTGATGCCGGCGTTTGCCGCGGCAGTGATCGTTGCGCATCTGGTAGGGACGGCGCAGTTGGTGACGGTCAATGTGCTGGCGGTGCTGTTTATCACCAGTCGCCTGCTGTACATCATTTGCTACCTGGCGGACTGGGCGATCCTGCGCTCGCTGGTGTGGTTTGTGGGGATGGGGTTGATTGCTTCGTTCTTCTTTGTCTCGGTCTGATTATTGGGTATTGCCGATGGCCTATTCGCGAGCAGGCTCGCTCCCACATGGATATGCATTCCAACTGTGGGGGCGAGCCTGCTCGCGAAAACCATTGTTCAGACGACAAAGATCCTAAGGGTTACTTCTTTTCTGTATCAGCCACCTGCGGCACTTGCGGCAGCGCTGCACCTTTAGGCCAGAGCATCCAGATCTGCCCTTGCTGCTTCATGTTCCCGGCCAGTTCCCCGGCCGCATCTCCGGTGCCCCAGAACAGATCTGCGCGTACCTCGCCGGCAATCGCGCCGCCGGTATCCTGCGCCGCCACCGGGCGCACCAGTGCCGAGCCATCCGGTTTTGTCGTCGACAGCCACAGCAGGCTGCCCAGCGGAATCACCTTGCGATCCACCGCCGCGCTATAACCGGCAGTTAGCGGCACGTTCAGTGAACCACGCGGGCCTTCGTTGCTGTCCGGGTTGCGGGTGAAGAACACGTAGCTCGGGTTACTGCCGAGCAGTTCGGGGATGCGCGACGGATTGGCCTTGGCCCAGTTGCTGATCGCGCTCATGGTCACGTCTTCTTTCTTCAACTCGCCTTGCTCGACCAGCCAGCGGCCGATTGGTCGGTACGGGTGGCCGTTCTGATCGGCGTAGGCGATGCGCAGTTGTTTGCCGTCCTCGGTCTGAATGCGCCCGGAACCCTGGATCTGTAGAAACTGCAGGTTCATCGGGTCGGTCAGATAAGCCACCACTGGCGCTTTCACACCTTTGGATTCAATGGTCGCGGCATCGTCGTAGGGTTTGAGTACCCGACCTTCGAGGCGACCGCGCAGACGCTTGCCTTTGAGTTCGGGATAAATGCTGTCCAGCGAGACGATGATCATGTCTTCCGGCACGCCGTACACCGGCACGTTGGCCGTTTCGGTGGGCGTCAGGCTGCCGGGGTAGACCGGTTCGTAGTAGCCGGTGATCAAGCCGTTGGGGTTGTCGTTTTCAGCGCGCAGGCCAAACACGTCGAGGTTCTGCTGGAGGAAGGCGCGAATCTCGCCAGCACTCTGTGGCACATTGGCCGCTGCTGCGCAGGTGCTGCCCCAGACCGGATCAGCCTTCAGGCGGGTGCAGGCGCTGCGCCACGAACCGAAGCCGGCGACCAGATCGCTGTCGGACACGGCCGGCAATGCTTCCCAGGTGGCGCTGGAATAAGTGGCCAGTGCGTGGGTCTTCGGTTGGGCGTTGTCACCACCCGTGCAGCCGGCGAGGATCGCCAGCAGTGGAAGGGTTGCGATCAGCGGGTGACGCCAGGCCTTGAAACGGCTGTTCATGGAGTGATTCCTGTGCCGGTTGCCCGTGTGCTCCATGCGCTCGAACAACCCGTATTTTAATAGGGCTATTGGTGTTTGGTGGTGACGCGAGGATACTGGCCGCCGAATTCCGTGACCTGAAGCCACCATGACTCTTAAAAGTATTGCTGTTGTATTGCTGGCCTGTCTGACCTTGTCCGCCTGTGGCGGTGTCGATCCGAATTCTCCGCTGGGCCAACGCAAGGCGATCTTCAAGCAGATGCTCAAGACCGGTGAAGATCTGGGTGGCATGTTGCGTGGACGCATTCCGTTCGACGGGCCGAAATTCGCCGAGGGCGCGGTCAAGCTCGATGCGTTGTCCCATGAGCCGTGGAAGCATTTTCCGCAGGTTCGCGAAGACGATCACACCAGCGCCAAAGACGATGTCTGGCAGAAACAGGCACAGTTTCAGGACATGGCCCGCACCCTTGAAGCCGCCACCGCTGAATTGGTGGTTGCCAGTCAGGTTCAGCCCTACAAGGCCAGCAACCTCGGGCCTGCGGTGCAGAAAGTTGAAGATGCCTGCAGCGCTTGCCATAAACAGTTTCGCGATCATTGATCTTTATGAGTGCTGAGTAACCCTGTGGCGATGGGATAAATCCCCTCGCCACAGGGCCATCAATTACTTATCGATTTCGTCCAGCGCGTCCTGCAGTTCTTTACGCGACTCGGCCAGTTTGTCTTTGCGTTTGTTGATCTTCTCCGGATCGCCCTTCTTCATCGCCTTGTCGAGATCAGCCTGGCGCTGGCTCACTTCGTGTTTGGCTTCGAGCACCTTGTTTTCGCGTTCTTTCTTCAGGCCGGCGTTGGTGCAGTGCTCGGTCACTTCACGCAAGGCCGTTTCCAGGCCTGCCTGCTGATCGGTGTTGCCGCGCGACCTGGCCTGTTCGATCTGATTCATGATGCCCTGCTTCTTGGCGGCACAACCGGTCAGGCCCGGGGCGTCTTCTTCGGCCATGACAGGGGCGGCCATTACGCCGCAAAGGGTCAGCATGGCAAGCGGTGCGAGAAATTTCATAAAAGCTCCATGTGCAAAGGCAATCGGGTCAGGGCGGCACTGCGCTGTTGGAGCGCCGCGGCGGCCTTCGGGTTCCCGGCGCGCCGGGATTGCATAGTCAGAAACCGTCGATTCCGGCGGCATGTAGGGTTTCGCTCAAAGCCAGCACCTGCGGATCGCGAAAGAATGCGCTTAATTGCGCTGCGCGTCCCGGGCCGATACCGGCTTCGGCCTGCCATTGTTCGGTGTCACGTTGCGCCAGCGCCTGCCACGAATCAGGCAGTTGTGCCTGACCGGTTGGCGGCAGGCCCAAGGCCTTGAGCCATTGCGCAAAGGGTCGCTGGCGGGCGCTGTGAAAACTGTGCATCAGGCGTTCGCTACTGCGCTCGCCGAAGCCGGCAATGTTAGCAAGCTCCGGCCCATCGAGGGTCAACCAATCCAGCAGGTTGTTCACGCGGCCTGTTTCGAAAAGTTTCTCCCAGGTACCGCGCCCGACATGCTGCATCGCCAGCCCTTGTTTGCCACTGAGCCAGGTCAGGCGCGCGAGAAACTGGCTTTCGCAGCCGGGCGTGGGTTGCCAGCAGCTCAGATTGTGGAAGTCATCCGCGTTGGGGATATTGATGTCTACCCGCTCGCTAGCGCGCAGCACAACGGTGTCGAGCCGTGGAATGGTCAGCCCGGCGAGGCTGATCGCGATCTGATCGCCCGGGCGAATATCCAGCGCCTGCCAGCGCTTCAACGAGTTCGCGCTGACGCGTTTGATCTCCCGGTCGTCGAGCATGACGGGGACCAGCTCGATCACCGGTGTGATGCGACCGGTGCGACCTATCTTGAAGTTGACCTTGCGGACTTCAGCCAATGCCTGAGCGAACGGGTATTTCCAGGCGACGGCCCAGTAGGGGGAGCGCGCCTGCCAGCGCGCTGCTGGAGGTCGCAGACTCTGGCGCAAAACCACGCCGTCGGTGGCAAACGGCAGAGGTGAGCGATACCAGTGATCGCGCCACTTCTGCGCGTCTGCCAGGTCGGCAACGGGATGGCTGTACGGCTCGATCGTGGCGAAACCCAGGGTCGTCAATCCGGATATCCGTTCGGGCAAGTGCAAAGGTCCTTGTGGCCAGCCCCAAACGAACAGCCCGATACCGGCGGCTTGTTCTGCGCTCAGGGATTTGCGGCTCATCAGTCCGGCAACGGTGGCGCGGGCGTTAACGCTGCCGGCTCGGGCTTGCACATGCTGGTTCAGCCGCCAGTAAAGTTCACCCTGCACCACTAGATCCAGTGGTTGTGACAGGCGTTGAGGAATAGCAGCGATCTTCTGCGCTGATGGCGTCCAGTCCTGGCCGTGAACCCCGTCACCGCGACTGACTGCCTGATGCAAAACGCCCGAGCGGTAAATCAGCGTCACCGCGACGCCGTCGATTTTGGGTTGTATCCAGACATTCTCGCGGTCGCGCAGCCACATTTCCACGGCGGCGGCTTCGTGCAACTTATCCAGACCGGTGTGGGCGAAGGGGTGTGCGATTGAGCCTGAGGCGGTACGCAAGGGATCGGGTGGCGAGGATAACTTGACGCATTTTCGCCATTGATTCAGGCGTGTGCGCGACTGATCGTAGAGTTCGTCGGCAATCAGAGACCGACCTTCGCGGTGATAGGCGTCGTCCCATTGGTCGATCTGTTTTTGCAGGGTGGCGATTTCGTTTAGCGCGGTGGGGGCAGGCCAGTCAGGGCAAGCGGCGTAAGCAATCAGGTGGATGAAGCTCAGCAGAAGAATTGAAAACAGGCGCAGCGTGGCAAGCATGTTGAGCGTCCTTGCTCAGGGGAATGCTTGAAGGTTAGGCGAGGATTTTGAAGTGGGTTGGCGGGGTGTTTTGCCGGGTGTTTCGGTTGGAAAGTAATGTTGTCTGTTCGGGCCTCTTCGCGAGCAGGCTCGCTCCCACAGGTATTGCGCACGCATGAAAAAACCCCGCACGGCGCGAACCGTGCGGGGCTTTTTTGTACCGCCAGGGAGTCTTACAGACCAGCAGCAGAACGCAGGGCGTCGGCGCGGTCGGTTTTTTCCCAGGTGAACGTGGTGAAGGTGTCTTCGCCAACGGTCTTGGTCTCTGGCGCGCGACCGAAGTGGCCGTACGCTGCAGTTTCCTGGTACATCGGGTGCAGCAGATCGAGCATGGTGGTGATCGCGTATGGACGCAGGTCGAACACTTCACGCACCAGTTTGATGATCTTGTCATCGCTGATCTTGCCGGTGCCGAAGGTGTTCAGCGAGATCGAAGTTGGCTGAGCCACGCCGATCGCGTAGGACACCTGGATCTCGCAACGCTCGGCCAGGCCGGCAGCGACGATGTTCTTGGCAACGTAACGGCCAGCGTACGCAGCCGAACGGTCAACCTTCGATGGATCCTTACCGGAGAACGCGCCGCCGCCGTGACGGGCCATGCCGCCGTAGCTGTCGACGATGATCTTGCGACCGGTCAGACCGCAGTCACCTACCGGGCCGCCAATGATGAACTGGCCGGTCGGGTTGATGTGGAACTGGGTGTCTTTGCTCAGCAGTTCGGCAGGCAGCACGTGCTTGACGATCAGCTCCATCACGCCTTCGCGCAGGTCTTTGTACGACACTTCAGGGTTGTGCTGGGTCGACAGAACAACCGCGTCGATACCGACAACCTTGCCGCCTTCGTAACGGCAAGTCACTTGCGACTTGGCGTCCGGACGCAGCCAAGGCAGCAGGCCCGATTTACGGGCTTCGGCCTGGCGCTGCACCAACTGGTGCGAGAAGGTGATCGGGGCTGGCATCAAAACGTCGGTTTCGTTGCTGGCGTAGCCGAACATCAGGCCCTGGTCGCCGGCGCCCTGATCTTCAGGCTTGGCACGGTCAACACCCTGGTTGATGTCTGGGGACTGCTTGCCGATGATGTTCATCACGCCGCAAGTCGCGCCGTCGAAGCCGACTTCGGAGCTGGTGTAGCCGATGTCGCAAATCACGTCACGAACGATCTGCTCCAGGTCGACCCAGGCGCTGGTGGTCACTTCACCGGCAACGATGGCCACGCCGGTCTTGACCAGGGTTTCCACAGCAACGCGTGCGTGTTTGTCCTGGGCAATAATGGCGTCCAGCACCGCATCGGAAATCTGGTCGGCGATTTTGTCCGGATGTCCTTCGGACACGGACTCGGAGGTGAAGAGGGAGTATTCGCTCATCTCGATGTTTTCCTGAATTTACCGATGGTGAGTGTCGCCAGCCGGTCGCTGAAAGTGGCGGACCTGGATCTGGAAACCATTACGTAAGCCTACATAGAGGCTTTCCCCGGGAACGAGTCCCGCAGCGGTGGCCCAACGGGCCAAATCGTCCTGTTCAAACCCCAACCACAGATCACCGCAGGCCTCCCTGGCCCAACTCTGGTTGTGGCTACATAACTCTGTCACGAGCAGGCTACCGCCCGGTTGCAGCAGGTCGGCCATGTGCCTGAGCGCATCGGCCGGCGCGGCGAAATGGTGCAACACCATGTTCAACACTACGCAATCGGCCGTAAGGCTGGTGCCGTTCAATGCATCGGCCAATTGCAGGCTGACGTTAGCCAGTTGTTCACGTTCACATACCTGACGCGCCAGTTCGAGCATCGCCGGGCTGTTGTCCAGCGCGGTGACGGTGCCGAAGCGGCGGGCCAGTTCCGGCAGAAAAGCACCATCGCCGGGGCCGACTTCAATGGCCGTGGCTGCACCATCGAAGTTCAGTTTGTCGAGCAGGGCCAGCACGCTTTCGCGGTACTGCGGCAGGCCTGCGATCAAGTCTTGCTGGGCACGGAATTTCTCCGCCACCCGGGCGAAAAAGTCCTGACTGGCCGCGGCACGCTGGCCGTGAACCTGTTCGATGCGCGCCTGCACGTCGTCAGGCAGATTCAGGTTGTCGACTTCTTCTAACAACGCCGCATGCAACTTGCCGCCCAGCAGTTCGGTGTGGGGCAGGGCGCGGCGATAAAAGATCGCGTTGCCTTCGCGGCGCGTCGCCACCAGGTCGGCCTGCGCCAACACTTTAAGGTGATGACTCATGCCGGACTGACCGATGCCGAAAATCTGCGCCAGCTCCAGTACACCAAACGAATCGTTGGCCAGCGCGCGCAATACATTCAGCCGCAACGGATCGCCGCCGGCCTTGCACAGGGCCGCCAGCTCGTCGCAATCGTCATGGCGAATGGAAGGCACGCGTAAATTCATAGGGCCGCAGTCTAGTGACGGGGGGAATTCATCGCAAGGGCAATATCAAAAAGTTTTGATATTGCTCGATAAATGGCACTTCTCACTGGACGGTTAACTCTACAAACGAGTAGCGGAAAGGTTTCACCAACAGAAAGCGCCGCTATCCATTGGAAAAACGCCCCCCGATGACTATCTGTCATTGCCCCGAGGCGCCCCGGTGAGGGAAAATGCCCTCCTTTTTTCCGTTTCGACTTACCAGAACCCAGGAGATCAGCGATGCCTAGCCGTCGTGAGCGTGCCAACGCCATTCGTGCCCTCAGCATGGATGCCGTGCAAAAAGCCAACAGCGGCCATCCCGGTGCCCCTATGGGTATGGCAGATATCGCCGAAGTGCTTTGGCGCGACTACCTCAAGCACAACCCGAGCAATCCATCGTTCGCCGACCGTGACCGCTTCGTGCTGTCCAACGGCCACGGCTCGATGTTGATCTACTCGCTGCTGCACCTGACCGGTTACGACCTGTCGATCGAAGACCTCAAGCAATTCCGTCAACTGCACAGCCGCACCCCGGGCCACCCTGAATTCGGCTACACCCCGGGTGTTGAAACCACCACCGGCCCACTGGGTCAGGGCCTGGCCAACGCTGTCGGTTTCGCCCTGGCTGAAAAAGTCCTCGCGGCGCAGTTCAACCGTCCAAGCCACAACATCGTCGATCACCACACCTACGTGTTCCTGGGTGATGGCTGCATGATGGAAGGCATTTCCCACGAAGTCGCTTCGCTGGCCGGTACGCTGGGCCTGGGCAAGCTGATCGCCTTCTACGATGACAACGGCATCTCCATCGACGGCGAAGTCGAAGGCTGGTTCACCGATGACACCCCGAAGCGTTTCGAAGCCTACAACTGGCAAGTGATCCGCAACGTTGACGGTCACGACCCGGAAGAGATCAAGACAGCCATCGAAACCGCGCGCAAGAGCGCGCAGCCGACGCTGATCTGCTGCAAGACCACCATCGGTTTCGGTTCGCCGAACAAGCAGGGCAAAGAAGACTGCCACGGCGCCCCATTGGGTGACGCGGAAATCGCCCTGACCCGTCAGGCGCTGAACTGGAACCACGGTCCGTTCGAAATCCCGGCCGACATCTATGCCGAGTGGGATGCCAAGGAAAAAGGTCGCGCGGCCGAAGCCGAGTGGGATCAGCGTTTCGCGGCCTACTCCGCTGCATTCCCGACCGAAGCCAACGAACTCGTTCGTCGCTTGAGCGGTGAGCTGCCAGCCGACTTCTCGGAAAAAGCTTCGGCCTACATCGCTGAAGTCGCGGCCAAAGGCGAAACCATCGCCAGCCGTAAAGCCAGCCAGAACACCCTGAACGCGTTCGGCCCGTTGCTGCCGGAACTGCTCGGTGGTTCGGCTGACCTGGCCGGTTCCAACCTGACCCTGTGGAAAGGTTGCAAAGGCGTCAGCGCTGAAGATGCCAGCGGCAACTACATGTACTACGGCGTGCGCGAATTCGGCATGACCGCGATCATGAACGGCGTGACCCTGCACGGCGGTCTGGTGCCTTACGGCGCGACCTTTCTGATGTTCATGGAATACGCCCGCAACGCGGTGCGCATGTCCGCACTGATGAAGAAGCAGGTCATCCACGTCTACACCCACGACTCTATCGGTCTGGGCGAAGACGGCCCGACGCACCAGCCGATCGAGCAACTGACCAGCCTGCGTACCACACCAAACCTCGACACCTGGCGTCCAGCCGATGCCGTTGAATCGGCCGTGGCCTGGAAAAACGCTCTGGAGCGCAAGGACGGCCCTTCGGCGCTGATCTTCTCGCGTCAGAACCTGCAGCACCAGGAACGCGATGCCGGCCAGATTGCCGACATCAGCCGTGGCGGTTATGTACTGAAGGACTGCGCAGGCGAGCCTGAGCTGATCCTGATCGCTACCGGTTCGGAAGTCGGTCTGGCGGTTCAGGCCTTCGACAAACTGACCGAGCAAGGTCGCAAGGTGCGTGTGGTTTCCATGCCATGCACCAGCGTGTTCGATGCTCAGGACGCCGGCTACAAGCAATCGGTTCTGCCGTTGCAGGTCAGCGCGCGTATCGCGATCGAAGCGGCTCACGCCGATTTCTGGTTCAAGTACGTGGGGCTGGAAGGTCGCGTGATCGGCATGACCACTTACGGCGAATCGGCTCCGGCTTCGGCACTGTTCGAAGAGTTCGGCTTTACCCTGGAAAACATCCTGGGTCAGGCTGAAGAGCTGCTGGAAGACTGATCCAGAAAAGATGTCGTCTGAGCTGACGCCTTCGCGAGCAGGCTCGCTCCCACATTGGAACGCGTTTCCCTGTGGGAGCGAGCCTGCTCGCGAAAGCGTTGGTTTGGACAACATCGCACTGCCTGATTCACCACGGTAATCGAGAACCCCATGCCTCAACCGCGTCCCTACAAAGTTGCACTCAACGGCTACGGCCGGATTGGTCGTTGCGTCTTGCGTGCGTTGTTTGAGCGAGGCGAAAAAGCAGGGTTTGAAATTGTCGCGATCAACGATCTGGCGGACATGGCCAGCATCGAATACCTGACACGCTTTGACTCCACCCACGGCCGCTTTCCGGGCGAGGTGCGAGTAGAAGGCGATTGTCTGCATATTAATGGCGACTGCGTGAAGGTCCTGCGCAGTGCCACCCCCGAAGGCATCGATTGGGCGTCGCTGGGCGTCGATCTGGTGCTCGAATGCTCCGGTGCCTATAACACCCGTGCCGACGGCCAGCGCTTTCTCGACGCCGGCGCGCCACGCGTGTTGTTCTCGCAGCCGATGGCCAGCGAGGCGGATGTCGACGCCACCATCGTTTATGGCGTCAATCAGGATTGCCTGACCGGCGACGAGCTGCTGGTGTCCAACGCCTCCTGCACCACCAACTGCGGCGTACCGTTGTTGCGCTTGCTCGACAAGGCCATTGGCCTCGATTACGTGTCGATCACCACCATTCACTCGGCGATGAACGATCAGCCAGTGATCGACGCCTATCACCACGAAGACCTGCGCCGCACGCGTTCGGCGTTCCAGTCGGTGATCCCGGTGTCCACTGGTCTGGCGCGTGGTATCGAGCGCCTGCTGCCGGAACTTGCCGGGCGAATTCAGGCCAAAGCCGTACGCGTGCCGACGGTCAACGTGTCCTGCCTCGACATCACGATGCAGACCGCCACCGCGACCGACGCCAGTGAGGTCAACCGGATCCTGCGCGAAGCCGCTACCCATGGCCCGCTCAAAGGCCTGCTGGCCTATACCGAGTTGCCGCACGCCAGCTGTGATTTCAACCATGACCCACATTCGGCCATCGTCGATGCCAGTCAGACCCGTGTTTCCGGCCCCAAGCTGGTGAACATCCTGGCCTGGTTCGACAACGAATGGGGTTTTGCCAACCGAATGCTGGACGTTGCAGAACACTATCTGCAAACAGCAACTTCAAAAAAACCGTAGGAAGTGCGACCCATGACCGTGTTGAAGATGTCCGACCTCGATCTGCAAGGTAAGCGCGTATTGATCCGCGAAGACCTCAACGTCCCAGTCAAGGACGGTGTTGTCACCAGCGACGCGCGTATCCTGGCTTCGCTGCCGACCATCAAGCTGGCCCTGGAAAAAGGCGCGGCCGTGATGGTCTGCTCGCACCTTGGCCGTCCGACCGAAGGCGAGTTCTCCGCCGAGAACAGCCTCAAGCCTGTCGCTGACTACCTGAGCAAGGCCTTGGGCCGCGAAGTGCCGCTGGTCGCCGATTACCTGGGCGGCGTTGACGTCAAGGCCGGCGACATCGTGCTGTTCGAAAACGTGCGCTTCAACAAAGGCGAGAAAAAGAACGCCGACGAACTGGCCCAGCAATACGCCGCCCTGTGCGACGTATTCGTGATGGACGCGTTCGGCACCGCTCACCGCGCCGAGGGTTCGACCCATGGCGTGGCCAAGTTCGCCAAAGTCGCCGCTGCTGGTCCATTGCTGGCCGCTGAACTGGATGCGCTGGGCAAGGCTCTGGGCGCACCGGCTCAGCCAATGGCGGCCATCGTTGCCGGCTCCAAAGTGTCGACCAAACTCGACGTGCTGAACAGCCTGAGCCAGATCTGCGATCAACTGATCGTCGGCGGCGGCATCGCCAACACCTTCCTCGCTGCGGCCGGTCACCCGGTCGGCAAATCGCTGTACGAGCCGGACCTGCTCGACACCGCGCGTGCCATCGCTGCCAAAGTCAGCGTGCCACTGCCGGTTGACGTCGTGGTTGCCAAAGAATTCGCTGAAACCGCAGAAGCCACCGTCAAGCTGATCGCTGACGTCGCGGCTGACGACATGATTCTGGACATCGGCCCGCAAACCGCGGCCAACTTCGCCGAACTGCTGAAATCGTCGAAAACCATTCTGTGGAACGGTCCGGTCGGCGTGTTCGAGTTCGACCAGTTCGGTAACGGCACCAAAGTGCTGGCCCAGGCCATCGCGGAAAGCTCGGCGTTCTCCATCGCTGGCGGTGGCGACACTCTGGCGGCGATCGATAAATATGGCGTGGCTGAGCAAATCTCCTACATTTCCACCGGTGGTGGCGCGTTCCTCGAATTCGTCGAAGGCAAAGTGCTGCCAGCCGTTGAAGTCCTGGAAAGCCGGGCCAAGGCCTGAGGCCGCCCGTTTGGCCAGGCAAAGGAGTGTTTTCATGGTCAAGTCGTTAGCGCTGTTGTTGCTGACCGGTACGCTGGCGGCCTGCGGGAGTAACCCGAAGGCCGAAGCCACGCCGGCGCCGAGCGAGTCGCAAAAGGGCTGTTATCAGGCCGACTGGCAGGCCGAAACCAACCCGGTGCTGAACAAGCGCTCGGGCCCGGACGGTCTGGACAAATACGAGACGCAAACCCCGGCCAAGGAACATGGTTGTCCTTGACGGGTCTGACTCTTTAACTCAGGGCTGGCGGCGTGCGCCGTCAGTCGAGGAACACGGATGAAAGGCTTGATCGCCATTGCGGCGTTGGCATTGTTGGGCGGTTGCGCGCAGTTGAACCTGTTTCAGTCGTCTGCTCCGGCGGAAAACTGGACCACCTGGACCTGCGACAGCCAGGCCAAGGTGCTATGGCGTTACGCCGATGCCGGCCAGAAGGAAGTCGACGTTCGGCTGGGTGGCGGTGATCAGGTCTATCGCCTGAAAGAAGAGCCGGGCGCCTCGGGCACGCTGTACAGCGACGGCATGCTGGCGTTTCACGTCAAGGGTGACGAAGGCCTGGTGTACTGGGTCGCCACCAATGATCTGATCGGCCGCGGCTGCAAAGCGCAGTAATTGACACACCACAGATCCAATGTGGAAACCGATCCAACTGTGGGAGCGAGCTTGCTCGCGAAAGCGGTGGATCAGCTTGCATCAATGCTGAATGCCAAGCCGCATTCGCGAGCAAGCTCGCTCCCACAGGGGTTCTGCGCAGTTCTGAAGAATTGGCTTTATCGAATCACCAGACCGGGCCTCAACCCCCGATCTGCAATCACTTGAATAGCCGCCGCCGCTCCGGCAGGCTGGCACGATTAACGACCCTCAACCGGGAGAGACACACACAATGGCACTTATCAGCATGCGCCAGATGTTGGACCACGCAGCCGAATTCGGCTACGGCGTTCCAGCTTTCAACGTCAACAACCTTGAGCAGATGCGCGCCATCATGGAAGCCGCTGACAAGACTGACTCCCCGGTGATCGTTCAGGCTTCGGCCGGCGCTCGCAAATATGCCGGCGCGCCTTTCCTGCGTCACCTGATCCTGGCCGCGATCGAGGAATTCCCGCACATCCCGGTGTGCATGCACCAGGACCACGGCACCAGCCCTGACGTCTGCCAGCGCTCGATTCAGCTGGGCTTCAGCTCGGTGATGATGGACGGCTCGCTGGGTGAAGACGGCAAGACCCCGACCGACTACGACTACAACGTCCGCGTTACTCAACAAACCGTAGCCATGGCTCACGCCTGCGGCGTTTCGGTAGAAGGCGAGCTGGGCTGCCTGGGTTCGCTGGAAACCGGCATGGCCGGTGAAGAAGACGGCATCGGCGCCGAAGGCGTTCTGGATCACAGCCAAATGCTGACCGACCCGGAAGAAGCCGCTGACTTCGTCAAACGCACCCAGGTCGACGCCCTGGCCATCGCCATCGGCACCAGCCACGGTGCCTACAAGTTCACCAAGCCACCAACCGGTGACGTGCTGGCGATCGACCGCATCAAGGAAATCCACAAACGCATCCCGAACACCCACTTGGTGATGCACGGTTCGTCCTCGGTGCCACAAGAGTGGCTGGCGATCATCAACCAGTACGGCGGCGACATCAAAGAAACCTACGGCGTACCGGTTGAAGAAATCGTCGAAGGCATCAAGCACGGCGTGCGCAAGGTCAACATCGACACCGACCTGCGTCTGGCATCCACCGGTGCGATGCGTCGCCTGATGGCCACCAACCCGAGCGAATTCGACCCACGTAAATTCTTCGGCGCCACCGTGACCGCAATGCGTGACGTGTGTATCGCTCGTTATGAAGCGTTTGGTACTGCTGGTAATGCTTCGAAGATCAAACCGATCTCGCTGGAAGCGATGTATCAGCGTTATCTGAAGGGTGAGTTGAACGCCAAGGTCAACTGAGCCTGAGCGTTAGACTGCTTTAAAAGAAACCCGCCGTGAGGCGGGTTTTTTGTGGGCGATTTTGTCGCCTGACGAAGTCATCTAAAAGTAAGAGCAACCCATAATGCTTCGAAGATTAAGCCGATCTCGCTGGAGGCTATATATCAGCGTTATCTGAAGGGTCAGCTAAGTGTAAGGTTAACTGATTTATCCTGTTTCATAGGTAATGAAGGATATCAGCCTTTTGTGAATTTGATTCCATAGGTCTGACCTACATTCGGCCCGCCTGCTTTAACGGTAACTGTACCTTCCAAGTAACTATCGGTTCCATCAGATGATTTCATGGCAATAGTCAGAGAGCTTGGGCCATGGTTGAGCTCATCTCTGTTTTTTGCATCTGATTTCGCTTGAAGAGTAAAAGACCTGGTGGGCTTTGTGTAGGTGCCGGTGACGACGAAATCAAGTCCGCAATAGTCCATGTAACCTTTGTTTATATTGCCATTTTGCTGGCCTAGATCGTCAAATCTGAGTGTGGCGGCATGTTCCTCGCTGGCGTTAAATACGAAGCCATTGTAAGTATTCATGATGTTTACCTTCTGTGTGTTCAAGTATTAAATTCAAATAGGTTGTCTCGTATTACGTCGATGATATTAGGCGAGAAGTTGTTGCAGGTAACCTGTAATAAATGACAGGTTTTAATATTTTTTCGCTATAAGGGTTCTGGTTTTTTAATAAAATAAGGGAGTGGCAAAAGGAGGCAATGTCAAATTGGCCGGATTTTTTTTGATTAAGATCTCGGTGAAATTGCAAAAAAAGGGGACGGATTTATTTATCAAGATTTCGTCCCCTTTTGTGTGTCTTTGTCACCTTTATTCGATTGTATCGTGTCAGTCCTTCTAGGTCGGCAAGCTGCGCCTGCGTCAGGCCACGATTTATACGTTTTTCGCGTAGTTGAATACCGAGACGGGTGATTAAAAGAGAGTAATCCATGTTGCGCTACCGTCACATTTTGATGTCGATGTTGCGTATGCGGAACATTTAATCCATTTGGCTTAAGAAACCCGCCATGAAGCGGGTTTTTTTGTGGGCGGTTATTCCTTTAGTTCAACATGATCCAGCGCCTGATTCACTGCCAGTTCTCCAAGCATGACCACTTGCGCGATGCCTAGCGCAGTCTTGCGGTGTGAGGTATCGAGCATGGCGGCGAAGTTGTTGAGCATTTCGCTGGCTGAACCCAGGGTTTCGCTGGCGTTGGCCAGCAGGGATTCGGTGTTGTACTTCGGGTTGGCGAGGTACATGGGCTCGGGTTTATGCGTGCTGGCCATGATGAAGGCGGACGGTTTTAGGTAGTGGTCGAGGGCGCGCTCGGCGGCGTCGTTGAGTTTTTTTGAATCGAGGGATTCGTAGGGGGATGCGGGATCTGTTTCTGGCGGGTGTGGCGTTGATTTGATCATGTTTCGTCTCCGGTAAACGGAGCCGACACCGGATCGCTACTAAACGAAGAGGGTGGCAGCTGAACGCAGGTTAGTAGACCGGGGAGACGCGACCGGCGCACCCGAAGGCGCCCTGCGTACAGCTACCATCAAGTGCAGGCTTAGAAATACCTGACTGAACGGATGCACATACGCTTCGCGTAACCACGGGCTACTAAACCCGATCACTGGAAATCAGTGACACGAATCAAGTTACCGATGGCCCGCCAGGCGCACAAGCCGGCGGATTCTGGCGTAGTGGTAGGCAACGACGCAAGCTGTTGTAGGCATCCGGAGGTAACCGCCGACAGATCTAAACAGCACTGTTTAAAGGTAGGAGCTGCCGAAGGCTGCGATCTTTTGATTTTGTCTTTTCAGAATCAAAAACAAGATCAAAAGATCGCAGCCTTCGGCAGATCCTGCAGTGGGGGTTGGGTTATTTGTCGTGATCGATGTCGAGTTTGGAGAAGGTTACCTGGCCACCTTCGCTGGTGTACCCGGTGTTGTCCTGCACATAAACTCCGGCCTTGAAATACAACGGCTTGTTCCGCCACGTCGCGCTGATCTGTGAATCCCACTGATAACCCGCCGCGCTCACACCCAACGCGCCACCGGGACTCAGGTGAATAAGGTAGTTGAATTCGCGATCCAGTTTGATCCCGGTAGCCAGGGTGATGACGCGGCTTTCGTCATCATCCGGGTGCATGCGCACTTTGATCACCAGATTGCCGGTTTCTGTTTTTGTCTTGTACTGATATTCAAGTTTGACCATCGGCTTCTGACTTTCATAAGCATGAATCTGGCCGATAACGATCTTGCCCGAGCTGGGCACTTTGTTAACCGTGAGGGTCGCGCGCAGCAGGTTGTCGGCGTCCGGGTAGTACCAGTTGCGCAGGGTGCCGTTGCTGTAGGTTTCGCGCAGTTCGGTGCGCGGGTAGATGGCGTTTTCGGTTTTTGACCCGGTAACCGGTGACCAGAAGAACAAGGTGCCGGTGTCGGAATGGAAGTATTGATCCTTGAAGCCGTTCACCAGTTTTTCGGTTTCGACGGTGTATGGCGGACTGCCAACGGGAACGCTGAGGTTCCAGGTTGCGAGGTCGATCATGTCGGTTCTTCCACTCAAGTTTCACTGCACGTACGTGCCAGAAGCTCTAGCCCGCACGTTTTGGGGCGGCCTTTATAAGCGTAGAGGGATTTTTTGTTAATGCCCGTTTGGCAGATGATTGACGTCAACATCCTGTCGAAATGCCATCTCTGCCGGTTTTCGGGGGCTACAGCGGTGACCGTTAGTCGGCAAATTCACGCTTTGGTTAAATGATGGCCTGACGACAGCTTCTGCTTTCTTGGATCCAGTACTAGAGTGAAGGCTCAGTATGTGTACGGTTTTACTGGAATCGCCCTGAAGTCCCGACAAGAGAAGCAGCATGGAATGCGCGCAACCCCCGCCAGGTGAAGGCAGCTCTGTCCTTTTGATCGTTGATGATTACCCTGAAAATCTGATCAGCATGCGCGCGTTGCTGCAGCGCCAGGATTGGCACGTCCTCACCGCAGCCTCCGGTTTCGAAGCGCTCAATATTCTGCTCTCCCACGATGTCGATCTGGTGCTGCTGGACGTGCAGATGCCGGGCATGGACGGCTTTGAAGTGGCGCGGCTGATGCGCGGCAGCCAGCGCACGCGCCTGACGCCGATTATCTTTCTGACCGCCAACGAGCAATCCCAGGATGCCGTGATCAAGGGCTATGCCAGTGGCGCGGTGGATTACCTGTTCAAGCCGTTCGACCCGCAGATTCTCAAGCCCAAGGTACAGGCGTTGCTGGAACACCAGCGCAATCGCCGTGCCTTGCAACGCCTGAGTCATGACCTGGAGGTGGCACGCGCCTTCAATGCCTCGGTGCTGGATAACGCCGCCGAAGGCATTCTGGTGGTGGGCGAAGACGGTTTGATCCGCTTTGCCAATCCGGCGATTTCGCGGTTGTTGAATGCGCCGGTGAAGGAGCTGGAAGGTAAGGAGTTTCTCGATTTTCTTCAGAAGCCGCACATTCCGCTGTGGGCTGATTCCGAGTTTTATGCCGGCTATAAACGTGGCGAAACGCTAAGGCTGCACGACGCCTTGCTGCGCACGGCGCCCGGCCAGCAGGTGCCGGTGGCGCTGTCCTGTGCGGCGTTGCCCGCCGAGCAACACGCGATGGTGGTGACGGTGCTGGACATGTCGGTGGTGCGGCACTTGCACCAGCAGCTCGAATTTCAAGCGGTGACCGATCCACTGACCGGTTTGCTCAACCGTCGCGGGTTTTACCAGACCGTTGAAAACCTGCTGCTGCGCGGTGAGCGCAGTGACAGCAGTTGGGTGTTGCTGTATCTGGATCTCGACGGCTTTAAACGGGTCAATGACTCCCTCGGTCACGATGCCGGCGATCGCGTGTTGCGCTGGGTCTCCGAGCAATTGAAAGCCTGCCTGCGACCGTTCGACATTCTCGCGCGCATGGGCGGTGATGAATTCACTGCGCTGCTCGATCTGGAGTTCCCCGAGCAAGCGGCGAAGATTGCCGAAAAGCTCATCGAGCGGGTGTCGATCTGTCAGCAGATCGAAGGGTTGGACATTGCTCTCGGCGCCAGCATCGGCATCGCCACTTATCCGGACTGCGGTTCTAACCTCGACGGCTTGCTCCGCGCCTCCGATATCGCCATGTACGAAGCCAAGCGCGCCGGACGTCAGCAATATCGTTTCTACGATCATGAAATGAACGGCAGGGCGCGTTCGCGCTTGATGCTCGAAGAGAGCGTGCGTGCGGCCATCGAGAATCGCGATTTCAATCTGGTCTATCAGCCGCAAGTGGCTATCGACAGTGGCCAGATTCGGGGGTTCGAAGCGCTGTTGCGTTGGCAGCATCCGAGTGTCGGCGATGTGCCGCCGGGGTTGTTTTTGCCGCTGCTGGAGGAAGCGCGGCTGATCAGTCGCCTCGGCAGCTGGATTTATCATCGCGGCGCCGGTCAGCGCAAAGCCTGGGAAACCCTGTTTGCCGAAGATCTGGTGCTTGGCGTGAGTTTGAGCAACACCCAGTTCAGCCTGCCGAATCTGGTCACCGAGTTGCGTCAGGTCATGGAGCGGCACGCTTTGCAGCCCCGGCAACTGGAGGTCGAAGTCACCGAAGAAGCCTTGATGCAAAACCCTGACGAAACCCGTAAGCAG
The DNA here is from genome assembly GCF_900582195.1 of Pseudomonas viridiflava. Lineage (GTDB taxonomy): Bacteria > Pseudomonadota > Gammaproteobacteria > Pseudomonadales > Pseudomonadaceae > Aquipseudomonas. The sequence continues at coordinate 174,808 of NZ_UTHA01000001.1, read as the reverse complement.
TTGCGTTTGTTGCGTAATCTCGGTGTGCGCGTGGCGCTGGATGACTTCGGTTCCGGGCCGTGTTCGCTGGCGCATCTGCGCGATCTGGAACTCGATACGCTGAAAATTGATCGCCATCTCATAGCACGATTGCCGGACTCCAAACGCGACGCCTCGCTGGTCAGCACGGTGATCAGTCTGTGCAAGCAATACGGTTTGCTGGTGATCGCCGAAGGGGTGGAAACCATTGAGCAATACCAATGGCTGCAAGCCCACGGCTGCGAGTATGTGCAGGGCTTCCTCGTCGCGCGGCCGTTGATCGCCGAAGATGCGGTCAGCTTCGCCGAACCGTTTGACTGGAGCGCGCTGCCCGGTTGAATTCGCTACACTGGCGCACCTTTTCGAACCGTGTCGCTTGTCCATGACTGTGTTGAAGTACCTCCAGGCCTATCCCGCGCAATTACAGGATCAGGTGCGCCAACTGATCGCCGAAGGGCGTCTGGGTGATTACCTGAATCAACGCTATTCAGGGCGACACGACGTGCAGAGCGACAAGGCTTTGTACAGCTACGCGCTGGACCTGAAGCAGGAATACCTGCGCAACGCCCCGGCCATCGACAAGGTGCTGTTCGACAACCGCCTCGACCTGACGCACCGCGCACTGGGTCTGCACACCACGGTTTCGCGGGTGCAGGGCGGTAAGCTCAAGGCCAAGAAAGAGATTCGTATCGCCTCGTTGTTCAAGGATGCCGCGCCGGACTTTCTGAAAATGATCGTGGTGCATGAACTGGCGCACTTCAAGGAATCGGATCACAACAAGGCGTTCTATAAATTGTGCGAGCACATGCTGCCGGGGTATCACCAGGTCGAGTTCGATCTGCGCGTGTACCTGACGTGGCGGGATATGCAGGCTTAACAGTACGCAACCAGGAAGGTGTGGATGGACGTCAGCAAGACCAAAAGCAGTTTCTACCGTCGCTTGTACGTGGCGTACCTGATCGACAGCGGTCTGGCGCCGAGTGTGCCGACGCTGACCGAAGTGACCGGCATGCCCCGGCGCACGGCGCAGGACACGATTGCCGCGTTGGCGGATCTGGATATCGTCTGTGAATTTGAGCAGGAAGAGGGCGCGCGTAATCATGCGGGGCGCTATCGGATTCGTGAGTGGGGGGCGATTGATCGCGGGTGGATCGAGCGTAATTTGCGGCAGATCAAGGCAGTTCTGGAGTATCCCTGAGTCCTGCGGCGCCTGAGCTGACGCCTTCGCGAGCAGGCTCGCTCCCACAGTTGGAATGCGTTTCCCTGTGGGAGCGAGCCTGCTCGCGAAGGGGATCTTAAGGGCGACGCATCCCGATATGCGGAATGTCATCCTCCAGATACTCCTCACCCGCCACCACAAACCCGTATTTGCCGTAATACCCCTGCAAATGCGCCTGCGCCGACAAATAGATCGGCACTTGCGGCCAATGCTTGTCGGCATGTTTCAGTGCTTGCTCCATCATTTCGTGCCCCAGCCCTTTGCCGCGACCTTGCGGTGCAGTAATCACCCGGCCGATCACCACATCACCGCCCTGGGATTCCGGATCCAGCAGGCGCAGATACGCCATCAACTGGTCATCTTCCCAACCCATCAGGTGATAGGTGTCGCCTTCCAGATCCTGGCCGTCGAGGTCCGGATAGGCGCATTTCTGTTCGACCACGAACACCTCCGAGCGCAGCTTCAACAGCGCGTACAGCTGTTCCTTGCCCAGATCACTGTGATGTTTGCAGACCCATTCGATTGTCATTTGCCGATTCCTTGAACGTGTCGCCTGATACTAAGCGCCCACGGCAAAGATGTCTGTATGGCGTAAGAGTCTGTGACAAAGGTCAAAATGCCATCATTCCTTTCTCGCAGTCTCGGCGACTTTGTGTAATCTGCTGGAGAGCCCTGTGCACTGGCTGCAATGAGCTAATGTTAGGGCCTGGGTTTTGCCGGTAAGGGGCCTTGGGGTTTTGACTGAAAACATGCTGGGCAACTCGCCCGCTAAGGATTTTCAAGCATGCCGCGTTTGCATCGAGCCTTTGCTTTGATCGGATTGCTCTTGCTGGCCCAGACCGCCGCAGCGGATAAACTGCGGCTGGTGTTTGATATCTGGCCGCCCTTTACTGACGACACCCTGGTCAACGGTGGGCTGGCCACTGACATCGTCACGACTGCGCTGGCCCGGGCCGGTTATGCCAGCAATTATGAGCAGGTGCCGTGGGCGCGGGCGCTGCTTGGCGTTGGCGAGGGCCGTTACGATGTGCTGGTTAACGCCTGGTACAACGACGAACGGACCAGGCTCGGGCAGTTTTCCGGGGAATACCTGCTCAACCGCATCCGCTTTCTCAAGCGCAAAGACACGCCACTCGATTACTCGAATCTGCAGCAATTGCATACCTACCCGATTGCGGTGGTGCGCGGCTACGCCTATTCGGCGCCGTTCGATGCCGACACGGCGTTGCAGAAAGTCCCTGTGCATAACTTCGCCATGGCTGTGCGCATGCTCGCGGCGGATCGGGTCAAGCTGACGCTGGAAGATGAGTATGTGGCCAAGTATTACCTGGCGCGCGAATCCGCCAAGGTGCGCAATTCAGTTGAGTTTTTGCCCAAACCGTTGAGTGAGAACAGCCTGCATATACTGGTGAGCCTGAAGAATCCGCAACATGAGCAGATTGTCGCGGGGTTTGATAAGGCGATTGCGGCGATGAAGGCGGATGGCAGTTATGAAAAGTTGCTTCGCCAGCATGGGATGTGAGGGTTGATCCAGAATCCTCTGTGTGGCTGATGGTCTCTTCGCGAGCAAGCTCGCTCCCACATTGGATTCGTGACCGACGCAGAACAAATGTGGGAGCGAGCTTGCTCGCGAAGGCGTCCTGTCAGCCAGCGCTAACCTCACTGGTGTCCTTGATCAGATGCGCCGCCAGGGTACGCAACGGTCCGAGTTGTCGGCAAATCAACGCCAATTGCGTCTGCACCAGCCGCTGCCCTTCATCGATCTCATCAGGCATCTGCTCCAGCTCATTGGCCAGCGCTTCTTCCTCGTCACTCTGAATCGCCACCGGCTGCTTGTTCGCCAGCCCTTGGGCGATTTCATCAATGCTCGTCGCCAGTTTCACCCCGGCGCCATCGATTAAATGCTCGCGCACATCCGCCGGCAGCTGAGTCTCGCGATGCGCGCCGAGCCCTGACAGATAACTCAACAACGTGTGTGACAGCACCAGAAAGCGGAAACCGACATCCGCTTCCTTACGGAAATGCCCCGGCTCCATGAGCATGTTCGCCAGTGTCGTCGACAGCGCCGCATCAGCGTTGTGCGCGTTGCGCCGGGCCAGACGATAGGCGAGGTCGTCGCTCTTGCCGGCGGCGTATTGCTGCATGATCTGGCGCAGGTAGATGCTGTTGCAGGTCAGGGTGTTGGCCAGCACTTTGTTCAGGCGCCGGCCCTGCCAGTCCGGCAGGAACAGGAACACCGTCAGTCCGGCAATCAGGCTGCCCAGCAGCGTATCGAACAACCGTGGCAGGAACAGCCCGTAACCGTCACCGACCTGGTTGAAGCAGAACAGCACCATGATGGTGATCGCCGCTGTCGCCAGGGTGTAGCGGGTGGTGCGGTTGGTGAAGAACACCACGCCGGCGGCGATGGCAAAGCACGACTGCACCAACGGACTCGGGAACAGATCGAACAGCGCCCACGCCACGGTCAGGCCGATGGCGGTGCCGAAAATTCGCTGACCGAGTTTGCGTCGCGTCGCGCCGTAGTTTGGCTGGCAGACGAACAGCGTGGTGAGGATGATCCAGTAGCCTTGCGACGGGTGAATCAGGTGCACCATGCCGTAGCCGATACTTAGCGCCAAGGGCAGGCGCAGGGCATGGCGGAACAGTAGAGAGGTCGGCGTCAGCTGCGTGCGCAAACGAATCCAGACGTCCTTGAGGTTGCGCGGCGAGCGGTCGAGCAGGCTGCTGTCGGTCGCGTCGGCCAAGGCATCGGGGTTGCTCGCGTCGCTGAGCAAACGGTCGAGGGTGCCGAGGTTGGCGGCCAGTGCGCGCAGCGAGCGCAGCAGTCCGCGCCATGCCGGGTTGCTCTGGATGCGCAGGTGTTCAAGGGAGGCGTCGAGGTCGCTCAGGGCTTCGGCGAAACTGGCGTCGTAAATAAACGGCTGGCGCATCTGGATCGATTCGGCCAGCGCGCGGCAAGCCTTGCCCTGCTGGCGCAGCAGGCGTTGGCAGCGGAACAGCACGTCGCTGTGGAAGAACGCTTCGGCCAGGGCGTTGTACGGATAGTGCGAGGAACTGGCGCGTTCGTGGATGTCTTGCGCGAGGAAATACAGCTTCAGGTAGCGGCTGACTTTCGAGCCGGGGCGGCCGTTGCCGACGCGGTGCAGGATGATTTCCTTGGCGCTGTTCAGCGCGGCCACCACGCGGCCGTTTTGCTGGGCCAGTTCCAGACGCCGGGCTTCGACATCCATCTGCCGGATCGGCTCGAACAGCGACGATTTCAGCTTCAGGTAAAAACCCAGTTCACGGAACAGCCGCGCCAGACTCTGCTGCACCGGTTGGTTGGAAAACAGCGCCTGCCACAGCACCGAGAGCAGGCCGTACCACGCCGCACCGGCGACCAGCAGCATCGGTTCGTGCCAGAAATCGGTGACCGCGCCACCGCGCTGATCAACGCCGATCATTGTGTATACGGACAGAATCAGCGTCGCCGAGGCAATCGCGCCATAACGCTCACCGAGTGCCCCGAGCATGGTCAGGCCGAAGCTGGCCAGCGCCAATGCAATGGCAAACACGATGGGGTAGGGGAAGAGCAATTCCACCGACAGCGCGGCGATGCTGAAGCACACCAGCGTTACCGCGAGTGCATTGAGGCGGCCCTGCCAACTGTCGTCGGTCTCGGCCAGGGCGCTGGCGATAATCCCCAGGAACAACGGGATCAGCAGGCCCATTTCATCCTGATACCAACACAGCGCCATGCTGCCGGTCAGGGCGATGAACACCCGCACGCTATAGCTGAATTTATCCAGCGCCCACAGGCGCCGCAAAGACTGACGAAACGAGGTCGAGGACATGAAGTGCGAAGGCCTTCCGAGGCGATGCCGCTAAATTGAGCCAGTAATGACGCCGACGCAATGGCGCCGAGCACATCTGACAGCAAAAAGTGTTCCTTTTACTTACACCACAAACCACTGTGGGAGCGAGCTTGCTCGCGAATGCGATGTATCAGTCACCACAATGTTGACTGAAAGACCGCTTTCGCGAGCAAGCTCGCTCCCACAGGGTTTTGTGTATTGATCAGGCGTACTGCGCGGCGGCGTAGCCGGAAGCCCACGCCCACTGGAAGTTGAAGCCGCCGAGGTGGCCGGTGACATCGAGCACTTCACCGATGAAGTACAGGCCCGGGCTTTTCAGCGATTCCATGGTTTTCGACGACACTTCGCGGGTATCAACGCCACCCAGCGTTACCTCGGCGGTGCGATAACCTTCAGTCCCCGCCGGCACGACCTTCCAGCTGCCGAGCTTGTCGGCGATTTCCGCGAGTTCCGCGTGGGTGTATTGCTTCATCGGCTTGGACACAAACCAGTTGTCCGCCAGCAGATTGGCCATCTTCTTGGTGAAGATCTCACCGAGCAGGGTTTTCAGCTCGCTGTTCGGGCGCTCGGCCACTTGCTGCTGCAGCCAGCTCGCGGCGTCGTGATCCGGTAGCAGGTTGATCTCCACCGTGTCGCCGGATTCCCAGAACGACGAAATCTGCAAAATCGCCGGGCCGCTGAGGCCACGGTGAGTGAAGAGGATGTTCTCGCGAAAGCTCTGGTCGTTGCAGCTGACCAGACAATCCACCGACGTCCCGGACAGCTCGGTACACAGTTCCTTGAGCTGATCGGTGATGGTGAATGGCACCAGACCGGCGCGGGTCGGCAGCAACTCGTGGCCGAACTGCTTGGCGACCTGATAACCGAAACCGGTGGCGCCCAGTGTCGGGATCGACAACCCGCCAGTGGCGATGACCAACGATTGGCACTGGATCTGGCCGAGGGTGGTGTCGAGCAGGTAACCGCTTTCGACCTTCTCGATGGTTTGAATCGACGTGTCCAGATGCAGCTCGACGCCGACCTGATCGCACTCGGTCAGAAGCATCTCAAGAATGTCGCTGGATTTGTTATCGCAGAACAGCTGGCCGAGTTTTTTCTCGTGGTACGGCACGGCGTGTTTGCCGACCATGCCGATGAAATCCCATTGGGTGTAGCGCGCCAGTGCGGATTTGCAGAAATGCGGGTTATGCGAGAGGAAATTGCTCGGTTCGGTGTACATGTTGGTGAAATTGCAGCGGCCACCGCCCGACATCAGGATTTTCTTGCCGGCCTTGTTCGCGTGGTCGAGCAGCAACACCTGACGCCCGCGCCCGGCGGCGGTCAGTGCACACATCAACCCAGCGGCGCCAGCGCCAATGATCACGACTTCGGTAGAGCGCAAAACGGTGTCCTCACACAATGATCGTTCCCACGCTCTGCGTGGGAATGCCGCCATGGACGCTCTGCGTCCGTTGTTATGTGACGCGGAGCGTCACGGGATGCATTCCCACGCAGAGCGTGGGAACGATCAGGTCAGAGGATGCGTACGCGCAGCGAACGGCCCTTGATCTTGCCGTCGTTCAGACGCTGCAAGGCCTGCATGGCCACAGTGCGGTCAACAGCCACATAGGCCTGGAAATCGAAGATCGCGATCTTGCCGACCTGCGCACCCGGAATGCCGGCGTCGCCAGTCAATGCACCGAGAATGTCGCCCGGACGCACTTTGTCTTTACGACCGGCACCGATGCACAGCGTGGTCATCGGCGGCTGCAGCGGCGCGAGGCCTTGGGATTTCAGGTTGTCGACCTGATCCCAGTTCAGCGGCGATTTCTGCAGTTGCTCGATGGCTTGCGCTCGGTGCGCTTCGCCCGGAGCAACGAGGCTGATCGCGATGCCTTTCTCGCCGGCGCGACCGGTACGGCCAACGCGGTGAATGTGGATTTCCGAGTCGCGGGCCAGTTCGACGTTGATCACCATGTCCAGCGCATCGATGTCCAGACCACGTGCGGCGACGTCGGTGGCGACCAGTACCGAAGTACTGCGGTTGGCAAACATCGCCAGCACCTGATCGCGGTCACGCTGTTCCAGATCGCCGTGCAGGCCGACGGCGGAAATGCCTTTGGCGGTCAGGTGATCAACGGTTTCCTGCACTTGCTGCTTGGTGAAGCAGAACGCTACGCAGGACGCCGGGCGGAAGTGGTGCAGGACTTTGGTCACTGCGCTCATGCGGTCTTCCGGGGAAATCTCATAGAAACGCTGCTCGATCTGCGTGTCATCGTGGAACGCTTCGGCTTTCACCGTTTGCGGATCACGCATGAATTTCGACGCCAGTTGCTTGATGCCTACCGGGTAAGTGGCGGAGAACAGCAGGGTCTGACGACGCTCCGGGGTCTTGACGATGATGTCTTCGATGGCGTCGTAGAAACCCATGTCGAGCATGCGGTCGGCTTCGTCGAGAATCAAAGTATTCAAGCCATCAAGGACCAGCGAACCCTTGCGCAGGTGCTGCTGGATGCGGCCTGGGGTGCCGACGATGATGTGCGCGCCGTGTTCCAGCGAAGCGATTTGCGGGCCGAACGACACGCCGCCACACAGGGTCAGGACCTTGATGTTGTCTTCGGCACGGGCCAGACGACGGATTTCCTTGGCGACCTGGTCGGCCAGCTCGCGCGTCGGGCAGATCACCAGTGCCTGGCAACCGAAGTAGCGCGGGTTGATCGGATTCAGCAGGCCGATGCCGAACGCGGCGGTCTTGCCGCTGCCGGTCTTGGCCTGGGCGATCAGGTCCATCCCCTTGAGGATCACCGGCAAGCTCTGCGCCTGGATCGGCGTCATCTGGGCATAACCGAGGGATTCGAGGTTAGCCAGCATGGCGGCGGACAGCGGCAGAGTATTAAAAGCGGTGGCGATGGTGGTCACGGGACTGGCCTGCAAAACAAAATGTCGCGCAGTGTAGCAGCCCCGTGCCACTTTCTTCGAAAGTTCTGGACGAACAGCGGTTAATGTTCGATGTGTTCTTCCGGACGCTTGGCGCGGCGACCGTCCTCTTTCGACAGTTGCGAGAAGATCGTCGCAGCGAGCATCGCCATGATCCCGACGGTGACGAAGGTCAGCTGAAACGCGCCGAGTACGGTTTCCACGCCATCGTTACCGACCTCTGCGGTAAACCCGCCGAGCAACGCACCGGCGCAGGCAACCCCAAGACTCAGCGACAACTGCGCCACCACCGAGAGCAAACTGTTGCCACTGCTGGCGCTGGCGTCGTCGAGGTCGATCAGCGTCACCGTGTTCATCGCCGTAAACTGCAGCGAATTGATCGCGCCGAGAATAGCCAGCAGACACAACAGCAGCCAGTACGGCGTCTGCTCGCTGATCAGGCCCATGCTCGCCAGCATGATCCCCAGCGCCAGGGTGTTGCCGGTCAGCACGATTCGGTAACCGAAGCGTTCAATCAGCGGCCGCGCCATCCACTTGGCAAACATCGCCGCCGCCGCCAGCGGCAGCATGCTCATCCCCGCTTGCGACGGCGAATAGCCCAGCGCCACTTGCAGCAGCAACGGCACCAGAAACGGCAGGGCGCCGCTGCCCAGTCGGGCAAAGAGGTTGCCGAGAATGCCGACAGCAAAGGTGCGGGTCTTGAACAGCGATGGCGCAAACAACGGGTTTTCGATGTGCCCGGCGCGCAACCAATACGCCGCCAGACAGGCCATGCCACCGAACAGCAGCAACATCACCCGCAGGTGCGGCAAGTGCAATTCGCCGAGGCCTTCCATGGCAATGGTGATCAGGATCATCGCCGCGCCAAACAGCAGGAAACCCAGACTATCAAAGCGCGTACGCTCAGTGCCGCGCAGGTCGGGAATGAACTTCCACACCGCGTAGCAGCCGATCACGCCGACCGGCAGATTGATCAGGAAGATCCAGTGCCACGTCAGGTATTCGACCATCCAGCCGCCCATGGTCGGGCCGATCAGCGGACCGAGCAGGCCGGGGATAGTGATGAAACCCATGATCCGCACCAGCTCGGATCGTGGATAAGCGCGCAGCACGACCAGTCGGCCGACCGGCAGCATCAGCGCACCGCCCAGACCCTGAATGACCCGGGCGCCGATCAGCATGCTCAGGCTGCTCGACAGCGCACAGAGCAGTGAGCCGAAACTGAACAGCAGAATCGCGCCGAAGAAGATTTTCTTGGTGCCGAAGCGGTCGGCGATCCAGCCCGAGGCCGGGATCAGCAGGGCCACAGTGAGCATGTAGGCGATGATCACACCTTGCATACGCAAGGGATCTTCGGCCAGATCGCGGGCCATGGCGGGCAGGGCGGTGTTGAGGATGGTCCCGTCGAGGGACTGCATGAAGAAAGCGATGGCGACGACCCACGGCAACCAGCGGGCAGTGATGGCGTCGAGAGGCGGGCGGTTGGGCATGGAACCTCTTGTGGTTGGGGTTAATGCATATCCATTGTCGAGCGCGGTCAGTGTGGGAGCGAGCTTGCTCGCGAAAGCGGTAGGTCAGTCGCCATCAATGTTGAATGACCTGGCCTCTTCGCGAGCAAGCTCGCTCCCACAGGTTTTTGCGGTGTTACAGGGTCAAGGTCAAACGGCTCACCAGCGCCCCCGGCAGCAACGCCGACGAAGTATTGCGTTGGCTGTAGGTACTCGCCGACAGCAACAACTCACGCTCGGCGGTCAACGCTTCCAGCTGCGAACCGAGCAGGCTGTAGGCGCTGTCATCGAAACGCATGGTGCTGACCGGTGCCTGAATCTCGCCGTTTTCGACCCAGAAGGTCGCGAAGCGGGTCATGCCGGTCATGCGCGCCGCCGGTTGATCCGAGTAGTTCAGGTACCACAGGTTGCTGATGTACAGCCCGGTGCCCAACTGCTTGAGGATCTCTGCTTGCGCCAGATCGCCCGCCGCCATGTTCAACGCGCTTGGCATTTCACCGCCACCAGCGCCGTTGGCGGTCAGGCCGTACTCAGCGGCACTGCGCGAGCCGACCAGTTGATCACCGGCCTTGCCTTCGACGATCAAACGCAAATCACTGCGCGGATAACCCTCTCCGGAAAACGCCGGGCTCAACGATTCGCTGACTTTCTCATCCAGCGACACCAGCGGACTGAACGCCTGATCACCGACATACAACTTCTGCAACGGGCTGCTTTTGCTGGCGATCGACTGCGCCGAGAAACCGCCCCAGCTCAGCATGCCCATGATTTCTTCCAGCGCCGCCGGTGCCAGATACGCGCGGTACTGCCCCGGCGCCAAGGTGCGCAGTGGGCGGCCGAGAAACTCCAGTTGCTCGCGAGCCTGGCCGAAGCGCTTGGCGAAACCTTCGCTGCTCCAGTCATGCCCGGCGTAGCTGGCTTTCACCGCTTCACCGTTCTCGTGGAACAGGCTGAAATCGAAGTTGAAGCTGTTGGCCTGATGCCAGCCGAATGCTCCCGAAGAACTGGCGAAACCCCGGCTGATCGGGCCGGCGGCATAGAAACCAACCAGGTCCAGACCTTCAGCGGCAGCGCAGATTTCATCGACAACCTGTTCAGTGTCCGGCAGCGGATGTTCCTGTACGTTCTTGCTCTGCCAGCCGTTGTGATTGAGCAGCAGGTACGGATCCTGCGGCAGCAACGGCAGGGTTTCGCGCAGTTGTTGCAGGCCTTCGGCGAGGCGTCGCAGATCGCCTTCCTGATCACCGGACAGGGTGACCTGCAGGTCGGCGTGGCGACCGTCGTTGATCAGTTTCAGGACGATATTGGCCTGTTGCACTTGCCCGGCCTGACGCACCTTGGCGTGATTGAAACGCACAAACGCCGACGATTCGGCGGCGAAGCTGAGGGTGAACTGTTCCGGCTCGCGCACGCTGTCGCGCAGCCACTCGACCATGACCTTGAAGGCGTCGGACTGACTCTTCGAAATGCTCATCAGGCGTCTCCCCCAAACACATCAACGTTGCTGAATACGCAGGCCGGCGAAGCGTGGCCGACGCGGATCACCTGGTTCGGCTCGCCTTTGCCGCAGTTCGGCGTGCCCAGCACCTTGACGGTGTTGGCGTCGCCGACGGCGCGCAGGCTTTTCCAGAAGTGCGCGGAAATCGCCCGGTAGTTGGGATTTTTCACCACGCCTTTGAGTTCACCGTTTTCGATCAACTGGCCCCATTCGCAACCGAACTGGAATTTGTTGCGCGCATCGTCAATCGACCACGAGCGGTTGGTGCTCATCAGGATGCCGTGCTCGATGCCTTCGATCAGCTTGTTCAGCGGCTGATCGCCCGGTTCGATATTGAGGTTGGCCATGCGATCAATCGGCGGGCGGTTCCAGCCGCAGGCGCGGCTGTTGGCAACGCCATCGAGCCCGGCGCGGAATTGCGATAGTGCCCCGCCCAGCGGACGTAGCAACAGGCCATCGCGAATCAGGAATTGTTTGCTCGCTTTGCTGCCGTCGTCGTCATGACCGTAGCTGGCCAGTTCTTCGGGAATGCCCGGATCGAACGTCACGTTGAGCAGTTTCGAGCCGTATTGCAGGCTGCCGAAGTCGCTGGCTTTGACGAAACTGGTGCCGGCGTAGTTGCGTTCGTCGCCGAGGATGCGGTCGAGTTCCAGCGGGTGGCCGATGGATTCGTGGATCTGCAGCATCATTTGATCCGGCATCAACAGCAGGTCGCGCGGGCCTTGCGGGGTGTTCGGCGCGAGCAGCAGTTGCAATGCCTGGTCGGCGACTTGCGGGCCGGCACCGATCAAACCGCAACGGCTGATCACGTCCGCGCCGCCCTGTTGGCCGAAGTTCTCGCGGCCGAGGCTGCGGGTCTGGCTGTCGTTGCCGTCGTAGGCGGTGACGTCGAGGCCTGGATAGACGAAGCGCTGGGCCTGGCGCAATTCGGCCCCGGCGCTGCTCAGGTAGATCTGTTCGACGTGGGTTATGCCGATGCTCACTTGCCAGTTCACCAGGCGCTCATCCTTTGGCACCGAGGCGGATTCCGCGCCGAGCAGCTCGAAGCATTCGCTCAGGGACGGGAAAGGTTGTTCGAGATTGGGCGAAAAATAATCAGCGCGATCGCTGGACACTGGCTGATCACGCAGGTCGAGCAAGGCGTGCGGCTTGAGCCGACGGGCTTGCAGCTCGGCGCGTTCGAGGGCGGCTTGCAGACCTTGTTGCGACAAGTCATTGGTCGCCGCGTAGGCCTCAACGCCGTTGACGCGCACGGTGAGCATCGCGCCTTCGTCACGGCTCAGGCTCGGCGGTTCGGCGACATTCTTGCGTACCGAGAGGTATTGGCCGGACTCGCGTACATACCGCAGGGAAAAGAACTCAGCGCCCGTGCGCAAGGCAGCGAAGCGCTGCTTGAGCTGGGGGTGGAAATCGAACATTCGGGAACCTCCTTGTCAGGGGGAAGCGGTAGAGCAGCGGCGGGGGAGGGGGTGAAACGGTTGCGCGAGGTCTAGAGTAGGCCTGCGTGGGGGTAGGATCAAGTGAAGAGGGGGTGTAGGGGGATTTACTGTGCGAGGCAGGAGATCGTTCCCACGCTCTGCGTGGGAATGCCGCCTTGGACGCTCTGCGTCCGCTGTGTGACGCGGAGCGTCACCGGATGCATTCCCACGCAGAGCGTGGGAACGATCACTTCAGGCTACTGAGCAGCCGGGGTGATATCACGCATCGGCTTGCCCTTCACCGGGGCACCGCCAGCAACGTAATAGGCAGCATTGCTACGCGGCAGCGGCTGGCGACCACGGATCTTGTCGGCGATTTTCTCGGCGATCATGATCGTCGGCGCGTTCAGGTTACCGGTGGTGATGATCGGCATGATCGAAGCATCGACCACACGCAGGCTCTGCATGCCGTGCACGCGACCTTCGCCATCAACCACAGCCATCTCGTCGGTGCCCATCTTGCACGAGCAGGACGGGTGGAACGCGGTTTCGGCGTGCTCGCGGATGAACTTGTCGAGCTGCTCATCGGTTTGCACTTCGATGCCCGGGCTGATTTCGCGGCCACGGAAAGCGTCGAGTGCCGGCTGCTGCATGATTTCACGGGTCAGGCGGATGCCGTCGCGGAATTCCTGCCAGTCCTGCTCGGTGGCCATGTAGTTGAACAGGATGCTCGGGTGCTGGCGCGGGTCTTTCGACTTGGCCTGGATGCGACCACGGCTCGGCGAACGCATGGAGCCCATGTGCGCCTGGAAACCGTGCTCTTTCACACCGTTGCTGCCGTTGTAGTTAATCGCCACCGGCAAGAAGTGGTACTGGATGTTCGGCCATTCGAATTCCGGACGCGAACGGATGAAACCGCCGGCTTCGAACTGGTTGCTGGCGCCGATGCCGGTGCCGTTGAATAGCCACTCGGCACCGATGGCTGGCTGGTTGTACCAGAGCAGCGACGGGTACAGCGAAACCGGCTGAGTGCAAGCGTATTGCAGGTACAGCTCAAGGTGATCCTGCAGGTTTTCACCGACGCCCGGCAGATCGTGAACGACCGGGATGTCGAGCGACTTCAGCAGTTCGGCAGGGCCAACACCGGAGCGCTGCAGAATCTGCGGCGAAGCGATGGCGCCGGAGCACAGCAGGACTTCTTTGCGCGCTTTGACTTCAACACGCTCTTCGGCGTCGCCGACCAGGTAACGCACACCGACGGCACGCTTGCCTTCAAACAGAATCTTGTCGGTCAGGGCGTGGGTGACGATGGTCAGGGTGGAGCGCTTTTTGGCGACGTCGAGGTAGCCACGGGCGGTGGAAGCACGACGGCCGTTCGGCGTCACGGTGCGGTCCATCGGGCCGAAGCCTTCCTGCTGGTAACCGTTCAAGTCTTCGGTGCGCGGGTAACCGGCCTGCACGCCGGCTTCAACCATGGCGTGGAACAGCGGGTTGTTGCCAGCCTTCGGCGTGGTCACGCTGACCGGGCCTTCGCCACCGTGGTAATCGTTCGGGCCGATGTCGCGGGTTTCGGCTTTGCGGAAGTACGGCAGGCAGTCGAGGTACGACCAGTCTTCCAGACCTGGCAGTTTCGCCCAGCCGTCGTAGTCCATCGCGTTACCACGGATGTAGCACATGCCGTTGATCAGCGACGAACCACCAAGGCCCTTGCCGCGACCGCATTCCATCCGGCGACCGTCCATGTGTGGCTCTGGATCGGTTTCGTAGGCCCAGTTGTAGCGGCGACCCTGCAGCGGGAACGCCAGCGCAGCGGGCATCTGGGTACGGAAGTCGAGGCGGTAGTCCGGGCCTCCGGCTTCGAGCAGCAGAACGGTGACGCCTTCGTCTTCAGTCAGACGGGTCGCCAGGGTGTTACCGGCCGAGCCGGCACCGATGATGATGTAATCGAATTCTTGGGACATTGAATGCACCCTCTTTAGATGTGGTCAGGTCGGGCCTGACGAGTGCTTTGCACTCGAATCGCAAGTAGGCTCGCTCCCACATTGGAATGGGATCTCCTGTGGGAGCGAGCCTGCTCGCGAAGACGGCCTCACGAGCAATACAAGACTCGGGTCTTAGAACACCGAGACGTAATCGCCCAGCTCGACCTGTACCGATTTGATGCGGGTGAAGTTGTTCAGCGAGCTGATGCCGTTCTCACGACCCACACCCGACTGCTTGTAACCGCCAACCGGCATCTTCGCGTCGGACTCGCCCCAGGCGTTGATCCAGCAGATACCGGCTTCCAGTTGATGAATCACGCGGTGCGCGCGGTTCAGGTCTTTGGTGACGATACCGGCGGCCAGGCCGAAGTCGGTGTCGTTGGCGCGGCGGATCACTTCTTCTTCAGTCTCGTAGGAGAGGATCGCCATCACCGGGCCAAAGATTTCTTCACGAACGATGGTCATGTCGTCGGTGCAATCGGTGAACACGGTAGGTGCCACGAATGCGCCTTTGGCGAATTCGCCGTCGGTCAGACGGTCGCCGCCGCACAGCACGCGAGCGCCTTGCTCTTTGCCCTTGGCGATGTAGCCCAGCACGCTTTCCATGTGCGCGAAGCTGACCAGCGGGCCGAAGTTGGTGTTTTCGTCTTCCGGGTTGCCGACGCGGATGCGTGCAACGCGCTCAACGATCTTGGCTTCGAAAGCGGCTTTCAGGTGCGCCGGTACGAACACGCGAGTGCCGTTGGTGCAGACCTGGCCGGAGCTGTAGAAGTTGGCCATCATCGCGGTGTCGGCAGCGCGATCCAGATCGGCGTCGTCGCAGATGATCAGCGGGGACTTGCCGCCCAGTTCCATGGTCACGTCTTTCAGCGACGAAGCCGAAGCGCTGGCCATAACCTTCTTGCCGGTGTCGGTGCCGCCGGTGAAGGAGATTTTTTCGATGCGCGGGTGCTCGGTCAGCCAGGTGCCGACTTCACGGCCGCTGCCGGTCAGCACGTTGAACACACCGTTTGGAACGCCGGCTTCGGTGTAGATCTCGGCCAGTTTCAGGGTGGTCAGCGAAGTGACTTCGCTTGGCTTGAAGATCATCGCGTTACCGGCCGCCAGGGCTGGCGCGGATTTCCACAGGGCGATCTGGATCGGGTAGTTCCACGCGCCGATACCGGCGACCACGCCCAGCGGCTCGCGACGGGTGTAGACGAAAGACGTGTCACGCAGCGGGATCTGCTCGCCTTCGATGGCGGGCACCAGGCCTGCGTAGTATTCCAGCACGTCGGCGCCGGTAACGATGTCGACGTACTTGGTTTCGGAGAAGGATTTACCGGTGTCCAGGGTTTCCAGAGCAGCCAGTTCATCGTTGCGCTCGCGCAGGATGTCGACGGCGCGACGCAGGATGCGCGAACGCTCCATGGCGGTCATCGCGGCCCAGATTTTCTGGCCCTTTTCAGCGCTGACTACGGCGCGCTCGACGTCTTCCTTGGTCGCACGTTGCACCAGTGCGAGGACTTCACCGTTAGCCGGGTTGATGGCTTCGAAGGTGGCATCGCTGCCGGCGTCGGAGTACGCGCCATCGATGTAAAGTTTTTGCAGTTCGAAACGGGCCATAGTGTCCTCGCAAGTGCATTGGTGGTTGGCGTTGACCACCGCGATGAAGCTGCGGTGGCGTTCAGGGGCCGAGCGTTTTCTGTGTGCTCTAGCTCACCTTCTTGGCCAATTGGAAATCCATGTATTCGTAAGCGATCTGTTGCGCCTGCGCTGTGTCGAAAGCGTCTCCCGACAAAGCGCCGCGCAACCACAAGCCGTCAATCAACGCTGCCAGGCCACGCGCTGCGCTGCGCGCATCTTCGAGCGGCAGCACACGGCGGAACTCGCAACACAGGTTGGAATACAGACGGTGATCGTTGATCCGCTGCAACCTGTGCAAAGACGGCTGGTGCATGCTGGTGGCCCAGAAGGCCAGCCAGGTTTTCATTGCCGGGCCATTGACCTGGCTGGCGTCGAAGTTGCCTTCGATGATCACCTGCAGATGCGCCCGTGGGCTGTCATCTGCCAGCGCCTGCCGGCGCGCGGTGACGTTCTCGCTGAGGACGTTCATCAGATACCGCATCGTGGCGGCAATCAGGCCGTTCTTGTCCTGAAAGTAATGACTGATGATGCCATTCGAGACACCGGCCAAACGGGCGATCAGCGCAATGCTGGCGTCCCCCATTCCGACCTGATCGACCGCCTGTAAAGTGGCTTCGATCAGTTGTTGGCGGCGGATGGGTTGCATACCGACCTTGGGCATCTTGCACATCTCCTTAGGCCTTCCGAGCGGCGAATGACGCCTATCGGATTGACGGCCAGTCTATTTTGTTTTGATTGAACGTTCAATCAACAAAGAATAAGATCTGCGACAAATCGTCGCTGCCTACAGATTTTTCCTACGTGTAAGTGGCGATAAAACCGACATCCGAAACAGCTCGAAACCTGCGTGGGGCATGGCGCGGTTCGCGATTCGATGGACGTGTTGAAAGGGCAAGACGCTCAGGGCCAGGTTTCGGATGAACGTCCGTCCACCTTCGGCCACGAAAGCGATTCGCAGCGCCATTTCGGCAGGTTCGGGCTTTTTTCGGGGTGTCTTTATATCACCCGCCGGTCGGCTGCCAACTAACCGATTGGTCGGGTTCCGTGTTGCCTTGTGTTCTTCTCTCGCACTGCCTGGAGCATTTGTGCCATGAGTTCTGCCTCGCTTATAAAGACCCCGCCCGAGAAGGTGACGGTCAACGGTTGGGTGTTTTACACCTCTACCGCGCTGATTCTGTTGTTGACCGCCATTCTGATTATCGCCCCGCAAGAGGCCGGCAGACTGTTGGGTATCGCTCAGGCCTGGTTGTCGCGCAGCTTCGGCTGGTACTACATGGTGGTGATCGCCGCCTACCTGGTATTTGTCGTCGGTCTGGCGTTTTCCTCGTACGGCAAACTCAAACTGGGCAGCAAGGACGACACCCCGGATTTCAGTTACGGCGCCTGGGCGGGGATGCTGTTCTCGTCGGGGATCGGTATTTCGCTGCTGTACTTCGGCGCGTCCGAGCCGCTGGATCACTACTTCAATCCGCCGGAAGGCGCATCGGCCAGCAACATGGCCGCGCGTCAGGCAGTACAGCTGACGTTTCTGCACTGGGGCCTGCACGGCTGGGCGATCTACGCACTGGTCGGTCTGGCTGTTGCTTACTTCGCTTACCGGCATAACCAGCCGCTGGCCCTGCGTTCGGCGCTGTATCCGCTGGTGGGCGAGCGTTGGGTCAAGGGCGCGGCCGGTCACGCGGTGGACGGCTTCGGTATGTTCGTGACCCTGCTGGGTCTGGTGACCAACCTGGGGATTGGTTCGCTGCAAGTGTCGTCGGGCCTGGAAAACCTGTTCGGCATGGAACACAGCAACACTAACCTTTTGATCGTGATCATCGTGATGAGCACCGTGGCGACCATCGCTGCCGTGTCCGGCGTGGAAAACGGCATCCGTCGTCTGTCCAACCTGAACATCGTGCTGTTCAGCGGTCTGCTGATTTTCGTATTGCTGTTCGGCCCGACCCTGCACCTGCTCAACGGCTTCGTGCAGAACATCGGTGACTACCTCAATGGCATCGTGCTGAAAACCTTCGACCTGTATGTGTACGAAGGCGACAACGCCAAGTCCGAGCGCTGGATGGGCCTGTGGACCCTGTTCTACTGGGCGTGGTGGATTTCCTGGGCGCCATTCGTAGGCATGTTCATCGCGCGTATTTCCCGTGGTCGTACCGTGCGTGAACTGGTAGCTGGCGTGCTGTTGATTCCGCTGGGCTTCACTTTGGCCTGGCTGTCGATCTTCGGTAACTCGGCACTCGATCTGGTGATGAACCATGGTGCGGTGGAGCTCGGCAAGACGGCGCTGGAACAGCCGTCGATGGCGATCTATCAATTGCTTGAACACTACCCGGCGTCGAAAGTCGTCATCGGTGTGTCGATCTTTGTTGGCTTCGTGCTGTTCCTGACCCCGGCCGACTCCGGCGCGGTGATGATGGCGAATCTGTCCTGCAAGGGTGGCAACGTCGACGAAGATGCGCCGCACTGGCTGCGGATCTTCTGGTCGGTGGTGATCACCCTGGTGACCATCGGACTGCTGTTTGCCGGTAACTTCGAAGCCATGCAAACCATGGTGGTGCTGGCCGGTCTGCCGTTCTCGGTGGTGCTGGTGTTCTTTATGTTCGGCCTGCACAAGGCGATGCGCCAGGACGTGCAGATCGAACAGGAGCAAGCGCAACTGGCTGAACGCGGTCGTCGTGGTTTCAGTGAGCGTCTGACGCAACTGGATCTGCAACCGAGCCAATCGGTGGTGCAGCGTTTCATGGACAAGCAAGTCAGCCCGGCGCTGGAAGATGCCACCGCGCAGATGCGTGCGCAGGGTCTGGAAGTGCAGACGCTGTTGGGTAAATCCAAGCGCTGCATGGGCGTGCGCGTGGAGATGGAAGAGGGCAACCCTTTCGTCTACGAAGTGAGCCTGGACGGCTACCTGGCGACGCCGACCGAATCGGCCCAGTCCGATGAAGCGCGCCAGCGTTACTACCGCGCTGAAGTGTATTTGCACAACGGTAGCCAGGATTACGACCTGATGGGCTTCACGCAGGATCAGATCACACGGGATGTGCTCGATCAGTTTGAAAGCCATCGGCAGCTCCTTGGCCGGGTGTATAGCTAAACCGCTATAACAAAAGGGGCTCGATTGAGCCCCTTTTGCGTGATCGTTCCCACGCAGAGCGTGGGAACGATCAGGGATCGCTCACCGCGATCCCTTTTTTTATCCGGCCTTAACCGAGGTTCTTGCCCAACAGCGCGTGATACAACTCGCTGTCGCCCAGAATCCCCACCACATGATTGTCATCGTGCAGCACCAGCTTGTTGCCGGTCTGATAACGAATCTGCAACGCATCGCGCATGCCGATATTCGAATCCACCAGCGTCGGCTTGCGTTCCAGTCCCTCGACCGCTTGCCCCGGTGCCCAGTTCTGCAGGTTCAGCACCGAACCATTCTGCCGTGCGCCTTTGATGGTGTTGCCTTCGGCCAGGTCCAGCCACGAATCGCCGCCCGGATCCAGACACACCGAACCGTTGATGCGTTTGCACTTGTCCAGCGTGCGCATCAGGCTGCGACCGCAAAGCACGTTGAGCGGATTGGTGTGGGCGACGAAGGTGCGCACATAGTCGTCCGCCGGGTTCAACACGATCTCTTCCGGCACGCTGTACTGGATGATCCGGCCGTCCTTCATGATCGCGATGCGGCTACCCAATTTGAGCGCCTCGTCGAGGTCGTGACTCACGAACACGATGGTCTTGCTCAGCTTGCGTTGCAATTCCAGCAGTTCATCCTGCAGACCCTGACGGATCAGCGGGTCGAGCGCCGAGAACGGCTCGTCCATCAGCAGAATGTCGGCGTCCATCGCCAGCGCCCGCGCCAGACCGACACGTTGCTGCATGCCGCCGGAGAGTTCATCAGGCTTCTTGTTGCGCCATTGGGTCAGGCCAACCAGTTCGAGTTTTTCATCGACCAGTTTCTTGCGTTCCTTCTCCGGACGGCCCTGCATTTCCAGACCGAAACTGATGTTCTCGCGCACCGTCAGCCACGGCATCAGGGCGAACTTCTGGAACACCATGGCGATGCGTTTGGTGCGCATCATTTTCAGCTCGGCCGGGGTGCAGGAGGCGATGTCGATCTGGCGGTTTTCATGCTCGACGAACAGCTTGCCGCGGCTCACCGTGTTGAGGCCGTTGATGCAGCGCAGCAGGCTCGACTTGCCGGAACCTGACAGGCCCATCAGCACGCAGATCTCGCCTTTGTTGATGTCCAGCGTGGCTTTTTCCACGCCGACGATCTGGCCGGTCTTCTTCAGGATCTCGTTGCGGGTCATGCCCTGATCCAGCAGCTTGAGTGCTTCGCGTGGATCCTTGGAGAAGATTACGTCGACGTCTTCGAAGCGAATTATGCTCATGCGTCACCCCCTACTTTGGCGTCGGGTTGTTTGCAGATACGGTCGAGCATGATCGCCAGCAGTACGATCGCCAGGCCCGCTTCGAAGCCCAGGGCGATATCAGCAGTGTTCAGTGCGTTGACCACCGGTTTGCCGAGTCCGTCGGCGCCTACCAGTGCCGCGATCACCACCATCGACAGCGACAGCATGATGCACTGGGTGATGCCGGCCGCGATGCTCGGCATGGCGTGAGGCAGTTCGATCCGTGAGAGCAATTGGCGACGCGAGCAGCCGAAGGCCTTGCCGGCGTCCATCAGTTCTTGCGGGACATCGCGGATGCCCAGGTAGGTCAGGCGGATCGGCGCAGCGATGGCGAACACCACCGTGGAGATCAGGCCCGGTACCACACCCAGCCCGAAGAGGGTCAGGGTAGGAATGAGGTAAACGAAGGTCGGTACGGTCTGCATCAGATCGAGGACCGGCCGCATCATGGTGTAGAACATCGGTTTGTGCGCGGCGACGATGCCCAGCGGCACGCCGATGACCACGCAGACCAGGGTCGCGAACATGACCTGGGCGAGGGTTTCCATGGTTTCCTGCCAGTACCCCAGATTGAGGATCAGCAGAAAAGAGGCGACCACAAACGCGGTCAGGCCCCACTTGCGTTGAATCAGATGGGCGATGATTGCAATCAGGCCAATCAAGACCAGTGGGTTGAACCAGGTCAGCGCAAACGTCACGCCGTGGATCATCGTTTCCAGGGTCACGGCGATTGCGTCGAAGGTGTTGGCGCCGTGTTGCGTCAACCATTCAACGAAGCCCGCGATGTACTGGCCTAAAGGTATTTTCTGATCAATCAGCATGGTAGTGAACGTCCGCATGCAAGGAAATAAACAGCCCGGACGGCCGCAGCCGTCCGGCATAAGCGATTACTGAGCAATCTTGGCTTTCACGGCCTCCAGGCCAGGTTTACCGTCAATGGTGGTCACGCCAGCGAGCCAGGTATCGAGCACTTGTGGGTTCTTTTTCAGCCAGGCCTTGGCGGCCGCGTCAGGCTTCATCTTGTCGTCGAGGATGTTGCCCATCAGTTCGCTTTCCATGTCGACGGTGAACTCCAGGTTCTTCAGCAACTGACCGACGTTGCTGCATTCCGCGGCATAACCCTTGCGGGTGTTGGTCGCCACGGTCGCCGCACCGAAATCGGGGCCGAAGAAATCATCGCCACCGGTCAGGTATTGAATCTTGAAGCGCTTGTTCATCGGATGCGGCGCCCAGCCGAGGAAGACCACCGCGGTGTCGCGTTTTTGCGCGCGATCCACTTGCGAGAGCATGCCCGCTTCCGACGATTCGACGACTTTGAAACCGGCGGTTTTCAGGCCGAAGGCGTCCTTGTCGATCATGCTCTGGATCAGACGGTTGCCGTCGTTGCCCGGCTCGATGCCGTAGATCTTGCCGTCGAGTTCTTTCTTGAATTTGGCGATGTCGGCGAAGTCATGCAGACCTTTGTCATACAGGGCTTGCGGCACGGCGAGGGTGTACTTGGCGCCCTTGAGGTTGGTGCGCACGGTTTCCACGGTGCCGGCTTCGCGGTAGGCCTTGATGTCGTTTTCCATGGTTGGCATCCAGTTACCGAGGAACACGTCCATGTTCTTGCCGTCGGCCAGCGACTTGTAGGTCACGGGCACGGAGATCATGGTGGTCTTGGTCTTGTAACCGAGGGCGTTGAGCACGACGGAGGTGGTGGCGGTGGTGGCGGTGATGTCGGTCCAGCCGACATCGGAGAAGTTAACGGTACTGCACTGCGCCGGTTCTGCAGCTTGCGCCAGTAACGGCAGACTCAGCATGGCGGCCAACAACAACGACGGGGAACCTTTCATGGATGGACTCCTTGGTGTTTTTTTTGGCAGTGTTCCGACTGTGGACCACCGCACTTATAGGTTGCGGTTGGGTGGCGTTCTGGAGACAGCTCTGTCACGGCGCCTTGCAATCGAGTCATAACGATCATGTACCAGTGAAAATCTGACGCCTACAGGGGGGGTCGTATCCAGTACAGGGATGGTCGCATCCAGTGTCAGTGACGTCGTTTACAGCTTTTTTCTACCCCGAATGGCCGTCTGAACCGCATAAAAACGGCGAAAAACCGGGGTGAAAACGGCGCGGCGCTGGTGGACATGAGTGCGTCGGTGTCAGACGCCGTGCGTCCCGACAAAAGCCTGATGATGCCGGCATTCCGGCGGATCGCAGCTTGAGCGTAGCAGCTCCGCCAGCGGGCGCTTCACGCCCTGGACCGGCATCCTCAGGAGCTCTGCAGCAATGGCTATCAGCGTTTTCGACCTGTTCAAAATCGGCATCGGCCCTTCCAGTTCCCACACCGTCGGGCCGATGCGCGCGGCGGCGTTGTTTGTCGAGTCGCTACGGGACAAGCATCAGCTGGAGCAGGTGCGTCGTATAGAAGTGCAATTGTTCGGATCGCTGTCCGCCACGGGCATTGGTCACGGCAGCGACAACGCGGTGATCATGGGGTTGATGGGTGAATGGCCGGACGCGATCGACCCGTCACAGATTGGCCCGCGCATTCAGGCGCTGCGCGAAACTCACACACTGCTATTGGATGGTCGTTTGTCGGTGCCGTTTGTCTGGGCACGGGACATGCGTCTGATCGACGAGAACCTGCCGTTCCATCCCAATGCCATGACCATTGTTGCCGAGGGCGATCACGGCGAACTGCATCGCGACACTTACTATTCGGTGGGTGGCGGTTTTGTCGTGGATCAGGCGCAGGCCTCCAGCGGTGTGGTCGATCTGGATCGCACTGAATTGCCCTACGACTTTTCCAGCGCGGTTGAGCTGTTGGAGTTGTGCAAGAAAAACAACCTGCGCGTCGCCGAATTGATGATGGCCAACGAAAAGGTCTGGCGCAGCGAGGAAGAGATTCGCGCCGGACTGATGAAGCTGTGGCGGGCGATGCAGGATTGCGTCGAGCAGGGCCTGAAACACGAAGGCATCCTGCCCGGCGGATTGAATGTGCGTCGGCGCGCGGCGAAGTTGCACCGCAGTTTGCAGGAATTGGGCAAACCCAATGTGATCGGCTCGACGCTGAGCGCGATGGAGTGGGTCAACCTGTTCGCCCTGGCGGTTAATGAAGAAAACGCGGCGGGCGGGCGTATGGTCACGGCGCCGACCAATGGTGCGGCGGGAATCATTCCGGCGGTGTTGCACTACTTTATGAAGTTCAGCGAAGCGGTGACGGACGCCAACGTGGTCGACTACTTCCTGGGTGCGGCGGCGGTGGGGATTCTGTGCAAGAAGAATGCGTCGATCTCGGGCGCCGAGGTGGGCTGTCAGGGTGAAGTCGGCTCGGCGTGCGCGATGGCGGCGGCGGGGCTGGCGGAGATTCTTGGCGCTACGCCGGAGCAATTGTGCAACGCGGCGGAGATCGGCCTGGAGCATAACCTCGGGCTGACCTGCGATCCGGTCGGTGGCCTGGTGCAAGTGCCGTGCATCGAGCGCAATGCGATTGCCGCGGTCAAGGCGATCAACGCGGCGCAGATGGCGCTGCGTGGTGATGGTCAGCACTTTATCTCGCTGGACCGGGTGATCCGCACCATGCGCGATACGGGCGCTGACATGCATGACAAGTATAAAGAGACATCGCGGGGTGGGTTGGCGGTCAGCGCGGTTGAGTGCTGAGTCAGTGAAACTGAGGTGAATTCTTCGTCGGAACGCCGCCCGGAGACAAGCTCGCTCCCACCTTGGAACCTGGCGTTCACACATTTTGTGTTCACTGGAGATCTACTGTGGGAGCGAGCCTGCTCGCGAAGGGGCCAGACCAGTCAAAACTGCTCACCAAGTGAACACAGACAATAAATCACGCCACCTTTTAGCGCGTCGCAAACAGATAAGAGTCTTTCCCACCTGTTACACGCATTCAGCACCTCCTACCGTCCGTCACCCGTGCTTGCGGTGACACTCCCCCCAAACTGCGCGCAGGCCAGTTCCCACAAGTGCTACCGATTTGCTCACACACCTTGGGGCAGGGCTTTCCCAGTCGCTAATGGCACTTCGAAATACCTTTCGTCGGACGTCTCGTATAGACACGTCGCGACGTCGTTTTCAGGAGTTATTGAACGGCCATCCAATTTTAGGCATGGCAATTGCTCTGTCATAACAAAGCCCGTCTCCCACGCGAGAACGCTGGCAATAACAAGAGCCTCCGCCTGAGGCCATCACCCGCTTTGTGTGAGGAGATACCGCGATGACGACGTTCAACTCCGGGGCCCAACCCCAGAACCGTGCGCCTCAATCCATCGGCTTTCTGCTGCTGGACAATTTCACGCTGATTTCTCTGGCCTCCGCAGTAGAACCCCTGCGCATGGCCAACCAATTGTCCGGTCGCGAGCTGTATCGCTGGAGCACCCTCACCGTCGATGGTGGCCAGGTGTGGGCCAGTGACGGTCTGCAAATCACTCCCGACGCTTCTATGCACAAAGCCCCGCCACTGGACACCGTGATCGTCTGCGGCGGCATCGGTATCCAACGCACTGTCACCCGCGAACACGTTTCATGGCTGCAAAGCCAGGCGCGTCAGTCCAAACGTCTCGGCGCCGTGTGCACCGGCAGTTGGGCTTTGGCCTGCGCTGGCCTGCTCGACGGTTTCGATTGCAGCGTGCACTGGGAATGTCTGGCGGCGATGCAGGAAGCTTTCCCGCGCGTGGCCATGAGCACCCGTTTGTTCACCCTCGACCGTAACCGTTTCACCAGCTCCGGCGGCACCGCGCCGCTGGACATGATGTTGCACCTGATCAGCCGCGATCACGGCCGTGAACTCTCCGCTGCGATCTCGGAGATGTTCGTCTACGAACGCATCCGCAACGAACAGGATCACCAGCGCGTGCCGCTCAAGCACATGCTCGGCACCAACCAGCCGAAACTGCAGGAAATCGTTGCGCTGATGGAAGCCAACCTCGAAGAGCCGATCGACCTCGATGAACTGGCGGTGTACGTCGCGGTGTCGCGCCGACAGCTGGAGCGCCTGTTCCAGAAGTACCTGCACTGCTCGCCGTCGCGTTACTACTTGAAGCTGCGTCTGATCCGCGCCCGGCAATTGCTCAAGCAGACGCCGATGTCGATCATCGAAGTGGCGTCGGTCTGTGGTTTCGTGTCGACGCCGCACTTCTCCAAGTGCTACCGCGAGTACTTCGGCATTCCGCCGCGTGACGAGCGCGTAGGCTCCAACACCACCCAGCAGGTGGCGATGCTGCCGCTGCCGCAGGCCATCGTGATGTCGCCGCTGTCGGGGCCGATGTCGGCGTTGAGTCAGGCGCGTAACGAATCGACGTTTGCCAGCGTAAGGCTCTGATAACGATCGTTCCCACGCTCTGCGTGGGAACGTAGCCCGGGACGCTCTGCGTCCCAAACGGCCGAACGCGGAGCGTCCGTTGAGGCATTCCCACGCAGAGCGTGGGAACGATCAGGTGAGCAACGTCAGGCGCTATGGCTTTGCTGATAGTCCGCCAGTGCCGGCAACAACTGCTTGTCGATCGCCTGACGAACCGCCGGCTGGATACTGGCGCCGCTGGTGTACATGTCCTTGACCATCTTGCGCAGTTCAAACGCGCGCATATTATCCAGACCGCGCACCGCGCACTCGCAGGCCTGATCGGCGGTCGTGCCACTGGGTACTTGAATACCCAACGCCTTGAGCTGGCCCAACAAATCTTCCTGATCGATCAAATCGGCATACATCATGACGCGCATCCTTCTTCAATAACGGAGGTCGTGGCTCGATTCTGGTAGCCATGCCGGGGCACGGCAAGGGCGATTTGTCGCAGTGGCTGCGACGGCTATGAACAGGTCGTTTTCGGCTAACTTGCCGCTCAAGGGAGTGGGCACACTGAACTCAGCTTGCAACACGAAGGTTTGGTCACCCTCGCACGGCAGCTCCTCAACAGTACCCTCTGCCCCGATCCTGTCACGGCTTGCATCGGGGCTTTTTTTGGCCTGTGATTCAGTTAGTAAAGCGTTGTCTGGACTGATGCCTTCGCGAGCAGGCTCGCTCCCACAGTCGAACGCATTCCAACTGTGGGAGCGAGCTTGCTCGCGAAGAACGATGACGCGGTCTATCTTTGCAACACCAGAATCCGCGACAACAACTCATCCCGGTCGACATAACAGCCCTGAAAATGCCGCGCCCCGGTGGCCGGGTCAAACGCATTGCGCGCATGCAATGTGCGGCGGTTATCGAAGCACCACAGCTCCCCCGGATTGAGCCGCTGCATCAGCCGAAACCGTGGCTCGCGAGTCATCGCGATAAAGCGTCGATAAGCCCGATACAACCGTGGCATCTGCTCCACCGAGGTATCAAACGCCCCACGCAAAAAGTTCGCCATGCGGATTTCCGCCACACGTCCCAACGCATCCAAAGCAATGATCGGCGCCAGGCAGCGATAGTCGCTGTGGCGATCCTTGTTGCGAAACTCCACGGGGATTTCACACAGGGCCTTGAATGACTCGGGATCTTCCTCGCGCAACGTATCGGCAATCGCAAACCCGTCGACAAAAATGCTCTCGCCACCCTCGGCGTCATTCACCAGGCAATGCAGAAATTGCAGCCCCGGTTGCAGCTCGCGGGTCGGCAGGTCGGTGTGCAATGGCAAGTTGAAAGCGGTGTAGGCGTTACTGTCGGCGTCGGCCTTGGATTGCACGTTGAACAGCACACCGAAGTTGCTTTCGCGGATGAAGGAAATGCGCTGGGCGATGAGCTTCAGTGAGCCAGGCTCGGTGGGCACGCCGCGTACTTGCGTCAGGCCGATGTCGCGTACGGCGATCAGCCATTGCAGCAGCGCAGCGTTGTCGTTCATCAGTGCCGCGTATTCGAACACCGGGAGTTGCAGATCGCTGCGCCAGAGAAAGGGCTTTGGTTTGGCGACCAAGCGTTCGGCGCGGGATTCATCATCATAGGCATGGGCGCGCAACCAGCCCGGATCGAAACGGCTGAGGTGGCCGTCCTGCCAGTCGATGCGCAGACAGCCGTCGGTGTCGATATGCACGGCGGCAGGCTTGAGATCTTCAACGGCATCGACGCTCTCGAAAACCTGCTCGCGGGTGACGTTGTAAACGCACTGCTGGCACGGGCAGTTGTCCCGCAACCAGACATGGTGGAACGGGCTGACGCGGCCGTCAGCCCACTCGATGGCAACACGATCCGCCAGGCTCTGCACGCCCCCGAGCGCGCTGATCAACGGATAAGTACGGAAATCGGCAACAGCGGCAGCGGTGTGCATGGCGGCTCCTTGTGATCGATGGATTACCGGGGGGGTGGCAGCGCGATAACGCGGCCGATGTAAGCGGGGGCGGGCAGGTCTTGCTGCTCGACGACGATGTCTTGCAGGCGGTTAAGGGTGTCCGCGCTGAACGGTGCCGAACGCGGGCCGGCGAGATCGACGTGCAACAGCATCTGTTCGTTACCGGCCAGTTCCTGCTCATCAGCGACCTTGTGCAGGCTGTGATAGAGGTGCAGGCGTTTGCTGTCGTGGCCGATGATTTGCGTGCGCACTTCGACCTCGGTATCGAGCTTCACTTCGTGCAGATAATTGAGGTGCAGTTCGAGGGTGAACAGTGAATTCCCGCTGGCTTCGCGGTGGTTGCTGTCCATGCCGAGACGGTCCATCAGGGCGTCGGTGGCGTAGCTGAAGATCAGCAGGTAAAAGGCGTCGCGCAGGTGACCGTTGTAGTCGACCCAGTCGGGGATGATTCTGGTTTGGTAGGTGGTGAGGGCGGGCATGTGTTCTCCTGACGCGATCGTTCCTACGCTCTGCGTGGGAACGATCATTAAACGGCCTATTCGCTGAAGCTCATCCCATGCTTTTCCTTGGTGGTTTTCACCGCCTCAAGCACTGCCAGCAAGCAATCATCACGATAGCGCTCCAGCGCCGAAATGCTGTGGCGACCAAGCTGATCGCTGGTGCCATCGACCACATCATCAATCAACTTGTCAGTCAGCTCCGGCGCCGGCAGATACGTCCACGGCAACTGCAACGCCGGGCCGAATTGCGACATGAAGTGGCGCATGCCTGCGTCACCCCCGGCCAGCGTGTAAGTGAGGAACGTACCCATGAACGACCAGCGCAACCCGGCGCCAAAACGGATCGCATCATCGATCTCGCCAGTGGTCGCCACGCCGTCATTGACCAGGTGCAGCGCCTCACGCCACAACGCTTCAAGCAAGCGGTCGGCAATGAAGCCGGGCACTTCCTTGCGCACATGCAACGGGCGCATGCCGAGGGATTCGTAGACTTTCATCGCTGCCTGAACAGCTTCCGGCGCGGTGTTCTTGCCACCGACCACTTCGACCAACGGCAGCAGATAAACCGGGTTGAACGGGTGGCCGACCACGCAACGCTCCGGGAGCGTCGAACTCTCGTAAAACTCGCTCGGCAGCAGGCCCGACGTACTCGAACCGATCAACGCATTGGGCTTGGCCGCGGTGCTGATTTTGCTGTGCAGATCGAGTTTCAGTTCCAGACGTTCCGGGGCGCTTTCCTGAATGAAATCGGCATCGCGCACGCACTCTTCGATGGTCGCGACAAAGCGCAGACGATCCTGCGATGCGCCTGGCGCCAGACCGTTTTTCTCCAGCGCGCCCCAGGCATTGGCCACGCGTTTGCGCAGTGCTGCTTCGGCGCCGGGCGCCGGATCCCAGGCCACCACGTCGAGGCCATGGGCGAGTGCGCGGGCCACCCAGCCGCTGCCGATGACACCGCTGCCCAGCGCGGCGAAGGTTTTGATTTCGGTGATAAAGCTCATGGCGAAATTCCTGAAGGTTGTGGAGATCCCTGTGGGAGCGAGCTTGCTCGCGAAGGGGGCGGTACATCCGCAGCCTCTTCAGGAGCAGAGCCATCGCATTCGCGAGCAAGCTCGCTCCCACAGGGTTTTGAGGTGAGTTCGTTAGCCGCGCTGGGTCAGGCCCATCTTTTTGCGACCTTCCGCCGGGGTCAGCACGCGAGCGCCGAGGCGGCTGAGGATTTCGGTGGCGCGCTCGACCAGTTGGCCGTTGGTCGCCAGCACGCCTTTGTCCAGCCACAGGTTGTCTTCCAGCCCGACCCGCACGTTGCCGCCCAGCAGCACCGCTTGCGCGGCCATCGGCATCTGCATGCGGCCAATGCCGAACCCGGCCCACACCGCATCGGCGGGCAGGTTATCGACCATGGCTTTCATGGTGGTGGTATCCGCCGGGGCGCCCCACGGAATGCCCAGGCACAGCTGGAACAACGGGTTATCGAGCAGACCTTCCTTGATCATCTGCTTGGCAAACCACAGGTGACCGGTGTCGAAAATCTCCAGCTCGGCCTTCACGCCCAACTCGGTGATGCGCTTGGCGCCGGCACGCAGTTGCGCCGGGGTGGAGACGTAAATGGTGTCGCCATCGCCGAAGTTCAGCGTGCCGCAATCGAGGGTGCAGATTTCCGGCAACAGCTCTTCAACGTGGGCCAGACGGGTGAGCGGGCCGACCAGGTCGGTGTTGGGGCCGAACTCCATCGGGTTCTCGCCGGCGCCGATTTCCAGGTCGCCACCCATGCCGGCAGTGAGGTTGACGATGATGTCGACATCGGCCTCGCGTATGCGCTCCATCACTTCGCGGTACAGCGCGACGTCACGGCTGAACTTGCCGGTCTGCGGATCGCGCACATGGCAATGCACAACGGTGGCGCCGGCCTTGGCCGCTTCAACGGCCGCCGCTGCGATCTGTTTCGGGGTGACCGGCACGTGCGGGCTCTTGGCGGTCGTGTCGCCAGCACCGGTGAGTGCGCAGGTGATGATGACGTCGTGATTCATGGTGCGGTTTCCTTCAGGCGTGATGGGTCTGTCCGCAGCCCTTTTCGGGGCTGCGAAGCGTCGGTCAGTCCCCTCTCCCTATGGGAGAGGGCTAGGGTGAGGGTGGCGTTTATTTGCTGGTCAGCTGGAGATTTTCAGCGGCCGGTTTGCCATCGAAAGTAGTCACACCTTCGAGCCAGCGCTGCTTGTCTTCGGGGTGATCCTTGAGCCATTGCCTGGCCGATTCGAAAGCGTCCTTGTGGTCGAGCAGCGGCTGCATCATCCGGCTCTCGTCCTCGGCGGTGAACGTCAGGTTGGTCAGCAAGCGACCAATGTTCGGGCACTGTTCGGCGTATTTCGGCGCGGTGACCGTCCACACCGTGGCCATGCCTTCGTTCGGGCCGAGGGCGTCTTCACTGCCGGTCAGATAAGTCATCTGCACGTTGACGTTCATCGGGTGCGGCGCCCAGCCGAAGAACACCACGGCCTCCTTGCGGCGCACGGCGCGGTCGACGGCGGCGAGCATGCCGGCCTCACTGGACTCGACCAGCTGGAACTTGCCGAGGCCGAACTGGTTCTTGGCAATCATCGCCTTGATCTGAGTGTTGGCGCCCGAGCCTGGCTCGATGCCATAGATCTTGCCGCCCAATTCTTTCTCGAACCTGGCGATGTCAGCGAAGGTTTTCAGGCCTTTATCCGCCAGATAAGTCGGTACCGCGAGGGTCGCGCGGGCGTCTTTCAGGCTTGGTGCTTCGAGCACCTTGACCTGATTGGCGTCGACGAACGGCGTGATGGTCTGGGTCATCAGCGGGTTCCAGTAACCGAGGAACAGGTCCAGCCGCTGATCGCGAATCCCGGCGAAGATGATTTGCTGGGACGCGCTGGTTTGTTTGGTGTTGTAGCCGAGGCCGTCAAGCAGGACCTGGGTCATGGCACTGGTGGCGATCACGTCGGTCCAGTTGACCACGCCCATGCGTACGTTCTTGCAGGAGGCGGGTTCGGCGGCCATGACGCCGGCGCTGAAGAAAGCGGTACCGCTGAGTGCAAGAACGCAGCTGCTGATCAGTCGTTTCATGTCGGGTTCCTCGGCAGGTCGATTATTGTGGGTCCCGGCGTCTGACG
Source organism: Pseudomonas viridiflava (assembly GCF_900582195.1). GTDB lineage: Bacteria > Pseudomonadota > Gammaproteobacteria > Pseudomonadales > Pseudomonadaceae > Aquipseudomonas. Next base: position 143,476 of record NZ_UTHA01000001.1, on the reverse strand, counting down.
CGCCGGTGATGCCAAGTTACGCAGCTATACGCCCGTGAAAGCGCACTGCGGCGACTGGCATTTGCACTGTAGCGACCTGTGCCCTTGAACGCCGACGACAATCGGCGTATCAACGATCCACGCGACCCGCCAACCGAGTGCGCACATGTCCCAGGATTTCTATTTCTTGCTGATGCCGGGCTTCTCCGCCATTGGCTTTATTTCCGCAATCGAACCGCTGCGCGTGGCCAACCGCTTTCGTGGCGAGTTGTATCGCTGGCATGTGTTGAGCGCCGATGGCGGGGCCGTGCTGGCGAGCAACGGAATGTCGGTCAACGCCGATGCGGCGCTGGAACCGCTGAAGAAAGGTGCGACATTGTTGGTGGTGGCCGGGTTCGAACCGCTGAAGTTCGCCACGCCAACCCTTGAACACTGGTTGCGCCGACTAGATAACGACGGCGTGACCCTTGGCGCCATCGACACCGGCAGCTTCGTTCTCGCTGAAGCGGGCCTGCTTGACGGTCATCGCATGACCCTGCACTGGGAAGCCATCGACGCATTCAAGGAATCTTATCCACAGCTCAGCGTGACCCAGGAGCTGTTCGAGATCGACCGCCGGCGCATCACCTCGGCGGGCGGCACGGCTTCCATCGACTTAATGCTCGATCTGATCGCCCAGGCCCACGGCCCGCAACTGGCGATTCAGGTCAGCGAGCAGTTTGTGCTGGGACGGATTCGCCCGCGTAAAGACCACCAGCGCATGGAAGTCGCCACGCGTTACGGGATCAACAACAAGAAACTGGTGCAGGTGATTGGCGAGATGGAGCAGCACAGCGAACCGCCGCTGACTACGCTGCAATTGGCGGAATCGATCAAAGTCACGCGACGGCAACTGGAGCGTTTGTTCCGGCTGCATCTGAACGACACGCCGAGCAATTTCTATCTTCGGTTACGGCTGGAAAAGGCCCGGCAGCTGCTGCGTCAGACCGACATGAGCGTGCTTGAAGTCAGTATCGCCTGCGGGTTTGAATCGCCGTCGTACTTCACCCGCAGCTATCGCGCCCGCTTCGCCCGCTGCCCCCGCGAAGACCGGCGTACCGCTCAGGCCTGATCTTGAGACCAGCAAATAAACCTGTGGGAGCGAGCTTGCTCGCGAACGCGGTAGATCATTCAAAAAACTGTCGACTGACACTCCCTCTTCGCGAGCAAGCTCGCTCCCACATGGGTTGAGTTACTTCTTCACCAACGCTGAACACGCCGCCTTATAGGCCTCATGCTGATACTTGTTCAGCGTCCCCGGCAGCTCGAAATTATGCTTCTTTGCCTGCGCATTGATCGTCTGCGGCGACAACAAGGTCACCTCGCAACCATCGAGCAACTGCAAAATCCCCTCAATCTTGAACGTCGTCGGCCCGCCGGCAAACTCGCCCTTCTTGCTGCGCTTCTTGATCGCAATCCGGTCCACCGAATTCTCCCGCACAAACGACGCCACCTGCGCCGCAAACAGCTTCACGTTGGCCGCTTCGTCATCGTCTTCGAGGGCGATTTTCTTGGTGGCAAGGGGAATGTGGCTCAAGGTCGAACCGTCGAGAGCGGCCACGGCGATGATCGCTTCGCTGCCTTTGATTTCGATGCCGCAGATGTTCATGGGCGAGTGACCTTATGAGCGAATTGGATGGTGGTCATGTTGACGCAGTCGGGCGGTCAAGTCACCTCGCGTCGGTGCCCCAACGGTGCAATACCGCTGGTCGGAAATCGTTGTTGACCTGTAAGTTCTGACAGTAGACGCCCTTACGACTGGCGCCTAGCTTGGTTGTCGGCGGATTGGGACGATTGTCGCCCTTTCCACACCTAACCTCGCTCAAGGGATTGAAGACATGAAGCTGCGCAAGAACATTCGCTCGCTGACCCCAATCGAAAAAGACAACTTCGTCGATGCCTGCCTCCAGCTCAAACAGTCAGGTCAATACGACGACTATGTACACCTGCATCACCAAGTCATGAAGCCCACGGTTTTGCCACATGAACCAAACGATCCAAACTACCGCAACGGCGCTCATCGGGGGCCTTCGTTCCTGCCATGGCACCGGGCATTTTTGCTGAAGTTCGAAAATGACCTTCAGGCGATTAACTCCTCCATCACGATTCCGTACTGGAACTGGACCGAAGATGCCGCCGATCCGCTCAATTCTCCGGTGTGGGCTGAGGATTTTATGGGCGGTAATGGTGTTGAAAGCGATGAGTGGCGTGTAGCAACCGGTCCGTTTGCTGTTGAAAACGGTAAATGGCCGGTGCCTTCCTATCCGGATGACGATTTGCCAGGTCCGGGTTTGAAGCGCCAGTTCGGGCTGGTCGTGAACTCATTGCCGACACCGCAAGATCTGCAAATGGCCTTGCGTGAAAGTCTCTACGACACACCACCTTATGATTCCGGCCCCAGTGTGCGCGGTTTCCGAAATCGCCTGGAGGGCTGGATCACACAGCGCGGCGATCCACAGGTAACCACAGCGGGTTCACAACTGCATAATCGCGTTCACCTCTGGGTGGGCGGCAATATGCTGCCGATGACGTCTCCGGATGATCCGGTGTTCTTCCTGCATCACTGCTTTGTCGACAAAGTGTGGGCAGACTGGCAGTCACTGATGCTACAGAGCAACGAGCGTTGGGCGCCGCATTACGCACCGCTGACCAATGGTCCGAAAGGACATAACTACGATGATGTGCTTGAGCCGTTTGCGCAGTCTGCTCGGAGTGTGAGCGACATCACTGACTTGGGGTATGAATATGAGGCGCCACGTCTGATCCTCGATCATGCAAAACCTCGTTCTCCTTTTCAGGATTGATGAGGGTGCTGGTTGGCGGTGTGAATGCCTGGCTATTGCAGCAGGCAAACACGCCGTTACGGGCTAGAGCTCGGCGTGTTACGAGTGGTCAGGATCACTCCTGCCCAATCGACTCCAAAAACTCCGACCGTTCATCACTCATCCGCGCCACGCAATCATTCTGCGCAATCGTGAACGCCTTGCTCCCCGCCGTAGCCGGGAACGCCTCCACCGCACAATCCGCGTCCCGCGTCTTCAACCACTGCTGCTGAGCCGTCTTGATCTTGGCGGTAATGTCCGCCAATTGCGTCGGGTTCTTGCCATACGCGGTCTGCATGCGTTCGTTGAGGCTGGCGTAGTTGTCCTTGAGCAGGTCTTCGGCGGTGGTGCGGCTGTAGGTCGAGCATTCCAGGGTCTGGACGTCGTTTTCGACGGCGTCGCAGGGGTTGTTTTCGGATTCTTCGGCGGCGTGTACGCCGGTCGCAAGCAAAGCCAAAGCCAGGAAGATCGATTTCATTGTTGTCGCCGCTCTAATCCAGTGGTGTTTCCAAGATGCGGGAGATTCTGGCTCAAGCGCGCGGGCTTGAACAGGTAGCTGATCGGGGCGTCTGGCGACCCTTTGTCGCGGATTGACGCTTTCGGCAATTCCCCTGTCGTTTTTGCACCCGGTCGCCCCGGCACCGAGGCATATGCTGGCCCCAAAGCGCCGGCAGACGATTCGGCGCATGAATCGCCAATAAGGGGACGCCTGATGAGCCCAGCCGAATTACACGCCGACAGCATCGTTATCGACGGTCTGATCATTGCCAAATGGAACCGCGAGCTGTTCGAAGACATGCGCAAGGGCGGTCTGACGGCAGCCAACTGCACTGTGTCGGTGTGGGAAGGCTTTCAGGCGACCGTGAACAATATTGCCGCCAGCCAGAAGCTGATCCGCGAAAACAGCGACCTGGTGATGCCGGTGCGTACTACCGCCGACATCCGTCGTGCCAAGGAACAGGGCAAGACCGGCATCCTCTTCGGCTTCCAGAATGCTCACGCTTTTGAAGACCAGATCGGCTATGTCGAGGTGTTCAAGCAGCTCGGCGTCGGCATTGTGCAGATGTGCTACAACACCCAGAACCTGGTCGGCACTGGTTGCTATGAGCGTGACGGCGGCCTGTCGGGTTTCGGTCGCGAGATCGTGGCCGAGATGAACCGCGTCGGCGTCATGTGCGACCTGTCCCACGTCGGCTCGAAGACTTCCGAAGAGGTCATCCTCGAATCGAAAAAACCGGTCTGCTATTCCCACTGCCTGCCGTCGGGTCTCAAAGAGCACCCACGCAACAAGTCCGATGCAGAACTGAAGTTCATCGCCGACCACGGCGGTTTTGTCGGCGTGACCATGTTCGCGCCGTTCCTCGCCAAAGGCATTGATTCGACCATCGACGACTACGCCGAAGCGATCGAATACACCATGAACATCGTCGGCGAAGACGCCATCGGCATCGGCACCGACTTCACCCAGGGTCACGGCCAGGACTTCTTCGAATACCTGACCCACGACAAGGGCTACGCCCGCCGTCTGACCAGCTTCGGCAAGATCATCAACCCGCTGGGTATCCGCACCGTCGGCGAGTTCCCGAACCTGACCGAAACCCTGCTCAAGCGCGGCCACCCCGAGCGCGTGGTGCGCAAGATCATGGGCGAAAACTGGGTCAACGTCCTGAAAGACGTCTGGGGCGAGTAACGCTTTCTCAAGACCGCCGCCGATCTGCCCCCTCTCCTGTGGGAGAGGGCTGGGATGAGGGCAGCGGTCCTCACTGAATCCACTATTTTTCTGGAGTTAAGTTTCCATGGCCAAGATCGCCCCGCAATTGCCAATCGAAGTCGACAGCGAGACCGGTGTCTGGACCTCCGACGCCCTGCCAATGCTGTACGTACCGCGTCACTTCTTCGTCAATAACCACATGGGCATCGAGGAGGTTTTGGGCGCTGAAGCCTACGCCGAGATCCTCTACAAGGCCGGCTACAAATCCGCCTGGCACTGGTGCGAGAAAGAAGCTGAATGCCACGGCCTGGAAGGCGTCGCGGTGTTCGAGCACTACATGAAACGCCTGTCGCAACGCGGCTGGGGCCTGTTCAAGATCCAGGACATCGACCTCGACAAAGGCACCGCCAGCGTCAAGCTCGAACACTCGGCATTCGTCTACGTCTACGGCAAGGTCGGGCGTAAGGTCGACTACATGTTCACCGGTTGGTTTGCCGGGGCCATGGATCAGATTCTTGAAGCGCGCGGCAGCAAGATCCGCACGGTTGCCGAGCAAGTTTACGGTGGCTCCGAAGAAGGCCACGACGACGGCCTGTTCACCGTCAAGCCGTTGTAAGTCGAGGAACCCGCCATGGCTTTCGAAGCAATGTTCCAGCCGATCCAGATCGGCAAACTGACCATCCGCAACCGCGTGCTCAGCACCGCACACGCCGAGGTCTACGCGACTGACGGTGGCATGACCACCGAGCGCTACGTCAAATATTACGAAGAGAAAGCCAAGGGCGGCATCGGCCTGGCGATCTGTGGCGGCTCCTCCGTGGTCGCCATCGACAGCCCGCAGCAGTGGTGGAGTTCGGTCAACCTGTCGACCGACCGTATCATCCCGCACTTCCAGAATCTCGCTGACGCCATGCACAAGCACGGCGCCAAGATCATGATTCAGATTACCCACATGGGCCGGCGCTCGCGCTGGGACGGTTTCCACTGGCCGACCCTGATGTCGCCGTCGGGCATCCGTGAACCGGTGCACCGCGCCACCTGCAAAACCATCGAGCCGGAAGAAATCTGGCGGGTGATCGGCAACTACGCCCAGGCCGCGCGCCGGGCCAAGGCCGGTGGCCTCGACGGCGTTGAGCTGTCGGCGGTGCACCAGCACATGATCGATCAGTTCTGGAGCCCGCGCGTCAACAAGCGTACCGACGAATGGGGCGGCACCTTCGAAGGCCGGATGAAGTTCGGTCTGGAAGTCTTGAAAGCCGTGCGCGCCGAGGTCGGTGACGACTTCTGCGTGGGCATGCGTATCTGCGGTGACGAATTCCACCCGGACGGCTTGTCCCACGAGGACATGAAGCAGATCGCCAAGTATTACGACGACACCGGCATGCTCGACTTCATCGGCGTCGTCGGCTCGGGTTGTGACACCCACAACACCCTGGCCAACGTGATTCCGAACATGAGTTATCCACCGGAGCCGTTCCTGCATCTGGCCGCCGGGATCAAGGAAGTGGTCAAGGTGCCGGTGCTGCACGCGCAGAACATCAAGGACCCGAACCAGGCCACGCGTATCCTTGAAGGCGGTTACGTCGACATGGTCGGCATGACCCGCGCGCACATCGCCGACCCGCACCTGATCGCCAAGATCAAGATGGGCCAGATCGACCAGATCAAACAGTGCGTCGGCGCCAACTATTGCATCGACCGCCAGTATCAAGGCCTCGACGTGTTGTGCATCCAGAATGCCGCAACGTCCCGTGAGTACATGGGCGTGCCGCACATCATCGAGAAATCCACCGGGCCGAAACGCAAAGTGGTCATCGTCGGTGCCGGCCCTGCCGGCATGGAAGCGGCACGCGTTGCCGCCGAACGTGGCCACGACGTGACCCTGTTCGAGAAGAAGGAATTCATCGGCGGGCAGATCACCACCGCCTCGAAAGCGCCGCAGCGTGACCAGATCGCCGGTATTACTCGCTGGTTCCAGCTGGAACTGGCGCGACTGAAAGTCGATCTGCGCCTGGGCACGGCGGCTGATGCCGAGACCATCATGGACTTGCGTCCGGACGTGGTGGTGCTGGCGGTCGGCGGGCATCCGTACCTGGAACAGAACGAACACTGGGGCGCCGCCGAAGGGCTGGTGGTCAGCAGCTGGGACGTGCTCGACGGCAAGGTCGCGCCGGGCAAGAACGTGCTGGTCTACGACACCATTTGCGAATTCACCGGGATGTCGGTCGCGGACTTCCTCGCCGACAAGGGCAGCCAGGTCGAGATCGTCACCGACGACATCAAACCGGGCGTGGCCATCGGCGGTACGTCGTTCCCGACCTACTACCGCAGCATGTACCCGAAAGAAGTGATCATGACCGGCGACATGATGCTGGAGAAGGTCTACCGCGAGGGCGACAAACTCGTGGCAGTGCTGGAGAACGAATACACCGGCGCCAAAGAGGAGCGGGTGGTCGATCAGGTGGTGGTGGAAAACGGTGTGCGTCCGGATGAGGAAATCTACTACGCGCTCAAAGAGGGTTCGCGCAACAAGGGCCAGATCGACGTCGAAGCGTTGTTCGCGATCCAGCCGCAACCTTCGCTGAGCGAGGCGGGTGACGGCTACTTGCTGTTCCGCATCGGCGACTGCGTGGCGCAGCGCAACACCCATGCCGCCATTTATGACGCACTCAGACTGTGTAAAGACTTCTAAAGGCTTGCACACAACCCTGTGGGAGCGAGCTTGCTCGCGAAAGCGGTGGATCAGTCGACATCGATGTTGAATGTCAGTCCGCCTTCGCGAGCAAGCTCGCTCCCACAGTGACCGAGTAAGGCAACCCGACCTGCAAGACCCTGCGGTCTTTGGGAGCTTCACCTATGTTGAACACCCTTCTTCCAATCCTGTTGTTCGCAGCTATCGGCCTTGGTGTCCTCGGCGCGTTGCGGCGGGTAGCGATGTGGCGCCGGGGCCGGGCCTCGAAGGTCGATCTGATCGGCGGTCTGCTGGCCATGCCCAAGCGTTACATGGTCGATTTGCACCATGTCGTGGCGCGGGACAAATACATCGCCAACACCCACGTCGCCACGGCCGGCGGTGCAGTGGCGTCGATTGTGCTGGCGCTGCTGGTGCACGGTTTCGGCCTGCATAACCGCATACTCGGTTACGCCTTGCTGCTGATGACGGCAGTGATGTTCGTCGGCGCGATCTTCGTTTATCTGCGTCGGCGCAACCCGCCGGCGCGGCTGTCGAAAGGCCCGTGGATGCGCCTGCCGAAAAGCCTGCTGGCGTTCTCGGCGTCGTTCTTTCTGCTGACGTTGCCGGTGGCCGGGATTCTCCCGGAGCACTTCGGCGGCTGGGTACTCGCGGTCATTTTGGGGATCGGCGTGCTTTGGGGCGTGTCGGAATTGTTTTTCGGCATGACCTGGGGCGGGCCGATGAAACATGCCTTTGCCGGTGCGCTGCATCTGGCCTGGCACCGTCGCGCTGAACGTTTTGGCGGCGGCCGCTCTACGGGTTTGAAACCTTTGGATTTGAACGATCCGAGTGCGCCACTGGGTGTGGAAAAACCCAAGGATTTCACCTGGAACCAGTTGCTCGGTTTTGACGCCTGCGTGCAGTGCGGCAAGTGCGAAGCGGCGTGCCCGGCGTTCGCTGCCGGCCAGCCGCTGAACCCGAAGAAGCTGATTCAGGACATGGTCGTCGGCCTCGCCGGTGGCACCGACGCGAAGTTCGCCGGCAGTCCTTATCCCGGCAAACCGATTGGCGAGCACTCGGGCAATCCGCATCAACCGATCGTCAACGGTCTGGTCGATGCCGAAACCCTGTGGTCGTGCACCACCTGCCGTGCCTGCGTCGAGGAGTGCCCGATGATGATCGAGCACGTCGACGCCATCGTCGACATGCGCCGTCACCTGACCCTGGAAAAAGGCGCGACGCCGAACAAGGGCGCCGAAGTCCTCGAGAACCTCATTGCCACCGACAACCCCGGCGGTTTTGCCCCGGGCGGACGGATGAACTGGGCAGCGGATCTGAACCTCAATCTGCTCAGTGAAAAGAAATCCACCGACGTGCTGTTCTGGGTCGGCGACGGTGCCTTCGACATGCGTAACCAGCGCACTTTGCGCGCGTTCGTCAAAGTGCTGAAAGCGGCGAAAATCGACTTCGCCGTGTTGGGCCTGGAAGAACGTGACAGCGGTGACGTGGCCCGTCGTCTGGGCGATGAAGCGACCTTCCAGTTGCTCGCCAAGCGCAATATCCAGACCCTGGCCAAATACAGCTTCAACCGCATCGTCACTTGCGACCCGCACAGCTTCCACGTGCTGAAAAACGAGTATGGCGCGTTCGATGGCAACTACCTGGTGCAGCACCACAGCACCTACATGGCAGAAATCATCCAGGCCGGTGCGCTGAACCTCGGTCAGCACAAAGGCAACAGCGTGACTTATCACGATCCGTGCTACCTCGGCCGCTACAACGGCGAGTACGAAGCGCCGCGAGAAGTGCTGCGTGCGCTCGGTATCGAAGTCAAAGAGATGCAACGTTCCGGCTTCCGCTCGCGCTGCTGCGGCGGTGGCGGCGGGGCGCCGATCACGGACATTCCGGGCAAGCAGCGGATTCCCGACATGCGCATGGAAGACATCCGCGAAACCGGCGCCGAACTGGTGGCAGTGGGTTGTCCACAGTGCACGGCGATGCTCGAAGGCGTGGTCGAACCGCGGCCGCTGATCAAGGATATCGCCGAACTGGTCGCCGACGCGCTGCTCGAAGACGCCGCGCCGGACAAGCCTGCCACACCGGCCAAACGTGAACCTGCGGAGGCCCACTGATGAGCGACATTATCCGCCGCGACCCACGCGCCGAATGGATTGCGCGTAACCGCCTGCACCCGCTGCACGCGGCGATGCAACCGGCGCAACACAGCTGGATGGGGCCCAACGGCGTCATCCGCAAGAATCCGCACGGCATCGGTTTTATCGGCCCCAACGGCATCAAACGTATCGACCGCAGCGGCGCGCAACAGGGCGGGGCGGTCAAACGTTCCGCTGCCGTGGAAGTGCAATTGCCGCTGCACCAGGTTCCCGCGCCGGCGTTCTACATCAGCGTGGTGCCGGACATGGTCGGGGGCCGCTTGAGCAGTCACGACCGTGACTTGCTTGGCCTTGCTCATCAACTCGCTGGCACTGATGGTGCGGTGTTGGCGGTGGTCTTTGGCGAGCACAAGGAAAACGCTTTCGCTACCGCAGGCGTCGATCGCTTGCTGGTACTCGAAGGTGAGGAATTCAGCGGTTATGCACCGGAACAGCGAGTGCAAGGTCTGCGCGCTGTGGATAACCAGTTCAACCCGCGTCACTGGCTGCTACCGGACAGCCGCAGCGGTGGCGGCGAACTCGGTCGACGCTTTGCCGCGGCATTGGGCGAGCGCCCGGCAACGCGCGTCTGGCAGGTCAAGGATCAGGAGTGCATCGGCCGTGCAGGTGCTGGCTTGCAAGACCTCGCACGTCCGGTCGCACGCTTGATTCTGGCTGCTGCCGAATGCGCCGAGCCAGTCAGCGAAACTCGCCACGAAGCGTTGCCGGTGGAGTTATCCACAAGTGTCGCGCGTAGTCTGTCGCGGATCGAAGATCTCGGCGCTGTGGCGGTGGATCCGGCGGCGATTCCAATGGCCGAAGCCGAGTTCATTTTCTCCGGCGGCAACGGCGTCAAGGACTGGGCATTGTTCCACGAAACGGCGGCGGCACTCGGCGCTACCGAAGGGGCGTCGCGGGTGGCGGTGGACGATGGCTTCATGGCCCGTGATCGCCAGGTCGGCGCGTCCGGCACCTGGGTCACCGCGCGGGTCTATGTGGCTGTGGGTATCTCTGGCGCGATCCAGCACCTGCAAGGCATTGGTGCTTGCGACAAGGTGGTGGCGATCAATCTCGACCCGGGCTGCGACATGATCAAGCGCGCCGACCTCTCGGTGATCGGCGAAAGCGCAGAGATTCTGCAAGCGTTGATCGAGGCGGTCGCGGCTTACCGCAACGACGCCAAGCGCGATGCGGCTTAAGGAAACGCTATGAACACGAAAGTTATCAGTCTGGTTTCAATCGGCGCTCACCCGACTTCCGGGCGGCCACGCCGCGCTGATCAGGACGCGCGCGCCGTGGAACTGGGTTTGCAACTGGCTGGGGATAACCTGCAGGTGCTGCATGCCGGGGACGTTGCGGAACCGGCGTTGCGCGCCTACTTGGGCATGGGCCTTGAACAGATGCACGTGCTGGAGCAACCGGCTGGCGCCGATGCGCTGCCGGCGTTGACCGCGTATCTGCGCGATGCTGGTGCGCAGGTGGTACTGACCGGCAGCCAGGCGGAAACCGGCGAAGGTTCGGGGATGTTGCCGTTTCTGCTGGCCGAAGGGTTGGGCTGGCCGTTGGTGGTGGGGTTGGCACAGGTCGAGTCGATCAATGACGGTTCGGCGCTGGTGCTGCAGGCTTTGCCGCGTGGGCAGCGTCGGCGCTTGAAGGTGAAACTGCCGTTTCTGGCGACTGTGGATAACGCTGCGCCGAAACCTCGGCAGAGTGCCTATGGCCCGGCGCGACGCGGGGTGTTGGAGGCGGATGACGTTGAAGTGATCGACGATGAACTCCTCTCCGTCGCTACCCTGCAACCCGCTAAACCCCGACCAAAACGCCTGAAAGTGATCAAAGCCAAAAGCGGCGCTGACCGCATGAAAGCCGCCACCGCCAAAGCCAGCGGCGGCGGTGGACAAGTGCTCAAAGGTGTCACCCCGCAGGCTGGCGCCGAAGCCATCCTCAAGTTACTGATTGAAGAAGGCGTGGTCCGCTGACACCCCGCCAATCCTCCTGTGGGAGCGAGCTTGCTCCCACAGGTGCGTGTTCGGCAGGCTGTCATTTGTTGATATGAAAAATCCGCCGCACTCCTTTGCGATCAGCATCATCCACAGGTTAAAACACCCGCTCAACCCCCTCCCAGGAGTCAAGTGAATGACCGTTGAGTTTCGACCTGCCCGGCGCACGGATGCGCGCGACATTGCGCGTTTGTTTCAGATCTCTTCGGAGGGCGCCTCGGATTACATCTGGAGCCAGTTGGCGGAGCCGGGCGAGGCCTTGCTCGACGTCGGTGAGCGGCGTTATGCCCGCGACGATGTGGATTTTTCCTGGCAGAACTGCCTGATTGCCGAAGCCGAGGGCCGCGTCGTTGGCATGATGCACAGCTACGCCATGCGCGAAGACCCGGACCCGACTCCGCCCACCGATCCAGTGCTGGCGCCATACGCCGATATGGAAGTGGCGGACACCCTCTACCTCTCCAGCCTCGCGCTGCACGAAGGCTGGCGCAATCAGGGATTGGGCGTGCAGTTCCTCCAGCATGCCCAGGCGCGCGCCGAGCAACTCGCGCTCAGAGGTCTGAGCCTGATCGACTACGCCGCCAATACTGGCGCTCGGCGGTTCTATGAGCGACATGGCTTTCGCATCGTCAAAACCTGTCAGGTGGTACCGCATCCGATGATAAGGGTGACGGGTGAGGCCTATCTGATGCACCGGGGCTGAATCCGGTTATCCACTGACCAGTGTTTACACACAATCTCTGTTGGTCAGTCTGTGGATAACGTGTTCGTCCCTCCCTGCAAGTCCCGTCGGACGTGGCTTGCAGGTTTCAGATCAAAAAACAGCCAGCCTAAGTTACGGTTTTTACGGGTTTTTTTGGCGGGATAACTTCCTGAGTTACCCCCGATCTCTGTTGGCGCTTCTGTGGATAAGATGTTCGCTCTCCGCTAAGAGCTATATAAAACGTGGCTTTCAGAGGCTTGATCAATAACTGATCAATATGCGCTTTTGCCCCGACGAATTGCCCACGACGCTTGATTTTTCACAGCCTCCAGCGCTTTTCCACAGCCGAGGCAAAGTTACCCCCGATCTCTGTTGGCGCTTCTGTGGATAAGGTGTTTGTCATCCGCTGGATGCCACGAACGGCGTGGCTTGCAGGTTGTTGATCAAAAAACGATCATTGTGTTTTCAAAACCGTACTTCTGGATAAGTCACGGTTTTTCTTTGTAAATCAGTGGGATATTTTTTGAGTCATCCACAGTTGTCCCCATTTGCTGTGGGTGGGTGTGTGGATAACTTGTTTGCGGAAGGCTGGGGGGCTTGGTGGGTATGGGGTGTGGGGTGGTTGGTCAGAAATTGTGCAATCTGGCTTCAGAGATGTAATGACTTTCATGACGCCTTCGCGAGCAGGCTCGCTCCCACATTTGGAATGCATTCCACCTGTGGGAGCGAGCCTGCTCGCGAAGCTTTTGCTTTAGCCCTGAACCGGGACGCCTTTGAGGTATGGCGCAGGCTCGGCGCCGAGGTTGTTCAGCATCCGCTCGCTGTACCAGTCCACAAAGTTAACCACGCCAAATTCATAGGTTTTCGAATAAGGCCCAGGCTGATACGCCGTCGAGTTGATCCCACGCTGGTTTTCCTCAGCCAGACGCCGATCCTGATCGTTGGTCGCATCCCACACCTGCCGCATACGCTCGACGTCGTAATCCACGCCTTCAACCGCATCCTTGTGCACGATCCACTTGGTGGTGACCATGGTTTCCTGGGCGCTGATCGGCCACACGGTGAAAACGATGATGTGGTCACCCATGCAGTGGTTCCACGAGTGCGGCAGGTGCAGGATGCGCATCGAACCCAGATCCGGGTTCTTGATCCGGCCCATCAGTTTCGCGCAGCCCTGTTTGCCGTCGAGGGTCATCGACACGGTGCCTTTGAGCAGCGGCATGCGCACGATGCGGTTGCGCAGGCCGAAACTGGCGTGGGCGTAAGGAATCTTCTCGGCTTCCCAGGCAGCGGCGGAGGCGGCGACGTGATCCTTGAACGCTTGATCGGCGCGCGGGTCGGTGACGTCGTCCCATTCCAGCAGGGTTTTCAGCAGTTCCGGGTGCGACGCGTTGCAGTGGTAGCACTCGCGGTTGTTTTCCAGCACCAGTTTCCAGTTGGCCTTTTCCATCAAGGTGGTGGTAATCGCCACCTTGGTGTTCTCCATGTCGTACGGTTCCATGTAGTGGTTCAGTGTCGACAGGAAGTCATCGATGGCTGGCGGGTTCTCGGCCAGGCTGATGAAGATGTAGCCGCCGGCGGTCTTCACGTTCACCGGTTTCAAGCCGTACTGCTTCATGTCGAAGTCGGCGCCCATTTCGGTGCCGGCAAACAACAGGCGACCGTCCAGCTCGTACGTCCACTGGTGGTAGTGGCAGACCAGTTTGGCGACTTTGCCTTTTTCGCTGGTGCACAGACGCGAGCCACGGTGACGGCAGACGTTGTGAAACGCATGCACCACGCCTTCGGCGCCACGGATGACGATGATCGGGTTCTTGCCGACCTGCAGGGTCAGGTAGTTGCCTTTGGCCGGGATTTCGCAGGTCATGCCGGCGATCAGCCACTCTTTCTGGAAGATCTCCTGCATGTCGATATCGAAGAGCCGCTCATCGCTATAGAACGGTTGCGGCAGCGAAAAGGTGCGCTCGCGCTCTTGCAGCATTTGTGCGGTGGCCTTGCGTGCGGGTTCCAGCGGATCGCCCAGGCTGATTTTTGCGGTGACGTCCATCGATGTGATCCTCATGGCCATCTGCGTGGCCGGCGAAAAGTGGCTGATCAGGTGTGCTGCTAACGGTTGCTACGCAAGGTGTAAAGAAGCTGTCTTGGTGTTGGGGCGAGTGTGGGGCCGGCGCCGGGCGGAACCTTATCCATGGGCGACATGGTGCAATCTGTTCCCGACGCGCAACCCCCGGTGGTTGGGGGCTGGTCGCGATAAGTATGCCGATGTCGCGGATAGGTAAACGGACGGTTCACGCTATACGCAGAATCGCCGACATGAGGCCGACAGTCGGCCGTGGAGAACAGCATGTCCAACAGCTTCCTGAATCCGGTCACCACCCAGACCTGGGCCAATGGCCGACACATCGTCCGTTGCGTCAAAGTCATCCAGGAAACCTGGGACGTGCGCACCTTCTGCTTTATGGCCGACCAGCCGATCCTGTTCTTCTTCAAGCCCGGGCAGTTCGTCACCCTGGAGCTGGAAATCGAAGGCCAGCCGATCATGCGCTCGTACACGATCTCCAGTTCGCCGTCGGTGCCGTACAGCTTTTCGGTGACGATCAAACGCGTGCCGGGGGGCAAGGTGTCCAACTGGTTGCACGACACGCTTCATGAGGGGCAAGAGTTGGCGGTGCACGGGCCGGTGGGGCTGTTCAATGCCATCGACTTCCCGAGCCCGAAAGTGCTCTATCTCAGCGGTGGCGTGGGGATTACGCCGTGCATGTCGATGGCGCGCTGGTTCTATGACACCAACGCCAACGTCGACATGACCTTTATCCACAGCGCGCGCTCGCCCAAAGACATCATTTACCACCGCGAGCTGGAGCACATGGCGTCGCGGATCGACAACTTCAGCCTGCACCTGATTTGCGAGAAGCACGGCTTGGGTGAGCCGTGGGCAGGGTATCGCGGCTATCTCAACCACAAGATGCTTGAGCTGATGGTGCCGGACTTCCTTGAGCGCGAAGTGTTCTGCTGCGGCCCGACGCCGTACATGAACGCGGTGAAGCGTCTGCTGGAAGTGGCCGGTTACGACATGTCGCGTTATCACGAGGAGTCGTTCGGTGCGACGCCACCGGAAGCCCGTGCTGATGCGGTGGAGCAGGCGGAGCAGGCAGCCGATGCACCGGAAATCGATGCGGCGGATCTGCATCAGGTCGAATTTACTTCGTCCGGCAAGAGCATTCGTGTGGCCCCGGGTGAGACCGTGCATGCGGCGGCGGCCAAGTTGGGGTTGATGATTCCGAAGGCGTGCGGCATGGGGATTTGCGGGACGTGCAAGGTGTTGAAGCTGGGGGGCGAGGTGGAGATGGAGCATAACGGCGGGATTACTGAGGACGACGAGGCGGAAGGCTTTATTCTTTCGTGCTGCAGTGTGCCGAAGGGGGATGTGCGAATCGATTTCTGAAGTCCGCGCCAGACTCAAGCTGCCCCTCACCCTAACCCTCTCCCAGAGGGAGAGGGGACTGACCGAGTTGTTCTCACGAGGTACACCGACTTGAGATATCGAGTCGACTATGGATTCGGTACAGCAGTTGCACGTCGGCGTAATTCTCGAATATCCCCCAATCAGTCCCCTCTCCCTCCGGGAGAGGGCTAGGGTGAGGGGCTTTTCAGTCGATAAACAAATCCGGCATCAACGCCGCATGGCTCCCCGGTTCATACCGGTAATGCTCAAACTCGCTAACGCCGCTCTCACGCAAAATTTCCTCATCAATCAACAACCGTCCGGTAATCTGCCGCCCGCTGCTATCCAGAATCACATGCGCCGCATCCGCCATGATCACCGGTGTCCGCGCCTGCTTGAACGACTCCCGATTACCCAACTGAAACTCGATCGCCGCCGTGGCAATCATCGTCTGCGGCCACAGCGAATTGACGCTGATCCCGTAACTGGCAAATTCCTCGTTCATCCCCAGCGTCAGCATGCTCATGCCGTACTTGGTCACGGTGTACGGGCTGAACTGTGCAAACCACTTGCTTGCCAGATTGAGCGGTGGTGACAGGTTCAGAATGTGCCCGGCGGATTTCTTCAGATAGGGCAGGGCGGCCTGGCTGCACAGCAGCACCGCGCGGGTGTTGATCTGGTGCATCAGGTCGAAACGCTTGAGTTCGATGTGCTGCACACCGGTGAGCTTGATCGCCCCGGCGTTGTTCACCAGCGCATCGATCGCGCCGAAATGTTCGTTGGCCTGGGCGAGTGCCTGACGCACCGCGTCTTCATCGCGCACGTCCACCTGCAACGCCAAAGCCTTGCCGCCCGCCGCTTCGACTTCAGCGGCGACGCTGTGGATGGTGCCGGGCAGTTTGGCGTGGCGTTCGGCGCTCTTCGCCGCGATGACGATATTGGCCCCGTCCCTCGCGGCACGCAGCGCAATCTCACGGCCAATGCCACGGCTGGCGCCGGTGATGAACAGGGTTTTGCCTTGTAACGACATGCCGATGCTCCTGCTTATTGTTATGTGAGCGGAGGGCTCGACAGACAATGTAGACCAAGCAGATCAGCAACACTGTCTCCACTATTGATCGTTCCCACGCGGAGCGTGGGAACGATCAGTGCCGGGAATCAGGCGGACATGACTTCGCGGATGTCGCGGGCCAGTTCGCGCACGCGTTCTTCTTCGGTGTCCCAGGAGCACATGAAGCGTGCGCCGCCTTTGCCGATGAAGGTGTAGAAGCGCCAGTTCTTCGCGGTCAGCGCGGCGATGGCCGGTTCCGACAGTTGCAGGAACACGCCGTTGGCCTGGACCGGGAACATCAATTCGACGCCGGGAATATCGCTGACCAGCTCTGCCAGCAATTGCGCGCAGTGGTTGGCGTGGCGCGCATATTTCAGCCAGGCGTCGTTTTCGAGGATGCCGACCCACGGTGCCGAGAGGAAGCGCATTTTCGACGCCAGTTGCCCGGCCTGTTTGCAGCGGTAATCGAAGTCTTCCGCCAGTTTGTGGTTGAAGAACAGGATCGCTTCCCCCACGGCCATACCGTTCTTGGTGCCGCCGAAGCACAACACATCGACACCGGCCTTCCAGGTCAGATCCGCTGGCGAGCAACCGAGGAACGCGCAGGCGTTGGAGAAGCGCGCGCCGTCCATGTGCAGGTGCAGGCCCAGTTCCTTGCAGGTGGCGCTGATGGCGCGGACTTCTTCCGGGGTGTAGACGCTGCCGACTTCGGTGGCTTGAGTCAGGGTGACTACGCGCGGTTTCGGGTAGTGGATGTCCTGGCGTTTGAGCGCGACTTCGCGGATCGATTGCGGGGTGATCTTGCCGTTTTCAGTGCCGGCGATCAGCAGTTTCGAGCCGTTGGAGAAGAATTCCGGAGCGCCGCATTCGTCGGTTTCGACGTGGGCGGTTTCCGAGCAGATCACGCTGTGGTAACTCTGGCACAGTGACGACAGGGCCAGCGAGTTGGCGGCGGTGCCGTTGAAGGCGAAGAACACCTCGCAGTCGGTTTCGAACAGTTTTCGGAAATGATCGGCCGCGCGTGCGGTCCATTCATCGTCGCCATACGCGCGCTGGTGGCCGTGGTTGGCCTGCTCCATCGCCGCCCAGGCTTCAGGGCAGATTCCGGAATAGTTGTCGCTGGCGAATTGTTGGCTCTTGTCGGTCATGGCCGGCTTCCGTGGTCGAGACTCTTGTGAAGGCTCGTGGTCAATGGTGGTGCGCACTTTACCGAAGATCTTCCGGGGAGCACACGGGATGTCGCGTTCAGGAAATTACCAGTTTGCAGGACGATTATGCACCTGAGAAAACGTGACGGCGCTCTGGATCTGCTCAAGTGGCTGGCGCTGTTGAGCATGTTGCTCGATCACCTGCGATATGTCGGTTTCTCCGCCGATTGGCTGTATGTGCCGGGGCGGCTGGCGTTTCCGTGGTTCTGTCTGGCGATGGCGGCAAATCTGGCGCGTGATGGTTCGCGGAGGATGGAGTGGAGGTATCTGGGGTGGTTGTTGCTGTTCAGCCTGGTGAGTGAGATTCCGTACCGGCTGTTCATTCCCGATCCCAATACTCTGAATGTGCTGCCGACGCTGGCGCTGGGGTTGCTCGTGGCGCGTGGGTGGCAGGACCCCTCGATCATGGCGCGATTGTTGGGTGTCGCCGCACTGGCGCTGGCCGCTATGTTCCCGGAGCGACTGATGTTCGGCTTCTTCGGGGTATTGCTGCCGTTGGCGATGCTGCTGGTGTTTCGCCGCCCGTGGTATTTCAGCGCGCTTTCGGGATTGATTTGTCTCGCCGCCAATCAGTGGCAGGTGCTGTACGACTCGGCAAGGTTCGGTAACAGCGTCGCCATTCTCGGTATTGCGACATGCCTGTTTGCGCCAATGCTAGGAATGTTCCTGTTGCGACATGGGCGACATCTCCAGCCACCGCCAATGCGCCGCTGGGCTTACGCCCTGTATCCCGCGCACTTTCTCCTGCTGCTCGCCGTCCGCCAACTCTTCACATAACCCTGTGGGAGCGAGCTTGCTCGCGAAAGCGGAGTGTCAGCCAGCACTGATGTTGACTGACACGGCCCCTTCGCGAGCAAGCTCGCTCCCACAGGGTTTTTCTTCATATTGAGGATTGTGCCTGTCAGGGCATTTCCAGCCATGTCGTAAACGCACCTTTGCGTGGCGCGCGCAGGCATTTGAGCTGTCTGCGCCGGTCATACCATCGGCATCAAAGGGCACTGCCTTCATTGCCAGTGCCTTACCGAGACGAATGGCGCACAGATGCCGCTGGGAGAGACGCGATGTTCAGCAAGCAAGACCAGATCCAGGGTTACGACGATGCACTGCTGGCGGCGATGAATGCCGAGGAGCAACGTCAGGAAGATCACATCGAGCTGATCGCGTCGGAGAACTACACCAGCAAACGCGTGATGCAAGCGCAAGGCAGCGGCCTGACCAACAAATACGCCGAAGGCTATCCGGGCAAGCGCTACTACGGTGGCTGCGAGCATGTGGATAAAGTTGAAGCACTGGCCATCGAACGCGCCAAGCAACTGTTCGGCGCCGATTACGCCAACGTCCAGCCACACTCCGGTTCATCGGCCAACAGTGCTGTTTACCTGGCGCTGATCCAGCCGGGCGACACCATTCTCGGCATGAGCCTGGCCCACGGCGGTCACCTGACCCACGGCGCCAAAGTGTCGTCCTCGGGCAAGCTCTACAACGCTGTGCAGTACGGCATCAACACCGACACCGGGCTGATCGATTACGACGAAGTCGAGCGTCTGGCCGTCGAATCCAAGCCGAAAATGATCGTCGCCGGTTTCTCCGCTTACTCGAAGACCCTGGACTTCCCGCGCTTCCGTCAGATCGCGGACAAGGTCGGCGCGCTGCTGTTCGTCGACATGGCCCACGTCGCCGGTCTGGTCGCCGCCGGTCTGTACCCGAACCCGCTGCCGTACGCTGACGTGGTCACCACCACCACGCACAAGACCCTGCGCGGTCCACGTGGCGGGCTGATCCTGGCCAAGTCCAACGAAGAGATCGAGAAGAAGCTCAACGCGGCGGTATTCCCCGGCGCTCAGGGCGGCCCGCTAATGCACGTCATCGCCGGTAAAGCCGTGTGCTTCAAAGAAGCGCTGGAGCCAGGTTTCAAGGCTTATCAGCAACAAGTGATCGACAACGCTCAGGCGATGGCCAGCGTGTTTATCAAACGTGGCTACGATGTAGTGTCCGGCGGCACCGACAACCACTTGTTCCTGGTCAGCCTGATCCGTCAGGGCCTGACCGGTAAAGACGCCGACGCCGCCCTTGGCCGCGCGCACATCACCGTCAACAAGAACGCCGTGCCGAATGACCCGCAATCGCCATTCGTGACCTCGGGCCTGCGCATTGGCACCCCGGCTGTCACCACTCGCGGCTTCAAAGTGACCCAGTGCGAAGTGTTGGCGGGCTGGATCTGCGACATCCTCGACAACCTCGGTGATGCCGATGTCGAGGCCAATGTTGCCCAGCAAGTGTCGGCGCTGTGCGCAGACTTCCCGGTTTATCGCTGAGCGTTCTGGAGTAAATGACTATGCAACGCTATTCGGGCTTCGGCCTCTTCAAACACTCCCTCAGCCACCACGAAAACTGGCAGCGCATGTGGCGCACGCCGACGCCGAAGAAGGTCTACGACGTGGTCATCGTCGGCGGCGGCGGGCACGGTCTGGCGACTGCTTATTACTTGGCGAAAGAGCACGGCATCACCAACGTCGCCGTGGTCGAGAAAGGCTGGCTGGGCGGCGGTAACACCGCGCGCAACACCACCATCGTTCGCTCCAACTACTTGTGGGACGAGTCGGCGCACCTCTACGAACATGCGATGAAATTGTGGGAAGGCCTGTCGCAGGATCTGAACTACAACGTGATGTTCTCCCAGCGTGGCGTCTACAACCTGTGCCACACCCTGCAGGACATCCGTGATTCCGAGCGTCGGGTCAGCGCCAACCGCCTCAACGGCGTCGACGGTGAACTGCTCAACGCCAAGCAAGTTGCTGACGAGATTCCGTACCTCGACTGCTCGAAAAACACTCGCTACCCAGTGTTGGGCGCCACCGTGCAGCGTCGCGGCGGCGTCGCCCGTCACGATGCCGTGGCCTGGGGCTTTGCCCGCGCTGCCGACGCCTTGGGTGTGGACTTGATCCAGCAGACCGAAGTGATCGGCTTCCGCAAGGAAAACGGCGTGTGCATCGGTGTTGAAACCAACAAGGGTTTCATCGGCGCCAAGCGCGTCGGCGTGGTCACGGCCGGTAACTCCGGGCACATGGCCAAACTCGCCGGTTTCCGTCTGCCGATCGAATCCCACCCGCTGCAAGCGCTGGTGTCCGAGCCGATCAAGCCGATTATCGACAGCGTGATCATGTCCAACGCCGTGCACGGTTATATCAGCCAGTCCGACAAGGGCGACCTGGTGATCGGCGCCGGTATCGACGGCTACAACGGCTACGGTCAGCGCGGTTCGTACCCGGTGATCGAGCACACCATTCAGGCCATCGTCGAGATGTTCCCGGTGTTGTCCCGCGTACGCATGAACCGCCAGTGGGGCGGCATCGTCGACACCACCCCGGACGCTTGCCCGATCATTTCGAAAACCCCGGTACCGAACATGTTCTTCAACTGCGGTTGGGGCACCGGCGGTTTCAAAGCCACACCTGGCTCGGGCAACGTTTTTGCCGCGAGTCTGGCCAAGGGTGAAATGCACCCGTTGGCCGCACCTTTCTCCATCGACCGTTTCCACAACGGTGCGTTGATCGATGAACACGGCGCTGCTGCGGTTGCCCACTAACAGGAGAAATCCCCATGTTGCATATCTTCTGTCCTCACTGCGGCGAGTTGCGCTCCGAAGAGGAATTCCACGCATCCGGTCAGGCGCACATCCCGCGTCCGCTCGATCCAGGCGCCTGCACCGACGAGGAGTGGGGCGACTACATGTTCTTCCGCGATAACCCGCGTGGTCTGCACCACGAGTTGTGGGATCACGTTGCCGGTTGCCGCCAGTACTTCAACGTCACCCGCGACACCGTGACCTACGAGATTCTCGAAACCTACAAGATCGGCACCAAGCCGCAATTCACCGACAAGGCTGATACGGCGAAAACAGCCACGACGGCGCTGGGAGAGAAGGTATGAGCCAGACCAATCGCCTGTCCAACGGTGGACGGATCGACCGCAACAAAGTGCTGAGCTTCACCTTCAACGGTCAGAGCTACAAAGGCTTCGAGGGTGACTCGCTGGCCGCCGCGCTGATCGCCAACGGCGTCGACATCATCGGCCGCAGCTTCAAGTATTCGCGTCCTCGCGGGATCTTCGCCGCCGGTGCCGAAGAGCCGAACGCGGTGCTGCAGATCGGCGCGACCGAAGCCACGCAAATCCCCAACGTACGCGCCACGCAACAGGCGCTGTATCAAGGTCTGGTTGCGACCAGCACCAACGGCTGGCCGAGCGTCAACAACGACATGATGGGCATTCTCGGCAAGGTCGGCGGCAAGCTGATGCCGCCGGGTTTCTACTACAAAACCTTCATGTACCCGCAATCGTTCTGGATGACCTACGAAAAGTACATTCGCAAGGCCGCCGGTCTTGGCCGTTCGCCGACCGAAGTCGATCCGGACACCTACGACTACATGAACCAGCACTGTGACGTGCTGATCGTCGGCGCTGGCCCGGCCGGTCTCGCCGCCGCCCTGGCCGCTGCGCGCAGCGGTGCCCGAGTGATTCTGGCGGACGAGCAGGAAGAGTTCGGCGGCAGCCTGCTCGACTCACGCGAAAGCCTCGACGGCAAACCGGCGATGGAATGGGTCGCCAGTGTCATCACTGAACTGAAGAACACCCCGGACGTGCTGCTGTTGCCGCGCGCCACGGTCAACGGTTACCACGACCACAACTTCCTGACCATTCACGAACGCCTCACCGATCACCTCGGTGATCGTGCGCCGATTGGCCAGGTGCGTCAGCGTATTCACCGTGTTCGCGCCAAGCGTGTCGTGCTGGCGACCGGTGCTTGCGAGCGTCCGCTGGTCTACGGCAACAACGACGTGCCGGGCAACATGCTGGCCGGTGCGGTGTCGACTTACGTGCGTCGCTACGGCGTAGCGCCGGGCAAGAAGCTCGTTCTGTCGACCAATAACGATCATGCCTATCGCGTTGCTCTGGATTGGCTCGATGCCAGTCTGCAAGTGGTGGCCATCGCTGATGCGCGCAGCAATCCGCGCGGTGCATTGGTCGAAGAAGCCCGTGCCAAAGGCATTCGGATTCTGACCGGCAGTGCTGTAATCGAAGCCCGTGGCAGCAAGCGCGTCACCGCTGCCCGCGTTGCCGCAATCGATGTCAAAGCGCACGCCGTGACCAGCCCGGGCGAGTGGCTCGACTGCGATGTGGTTGCCAGCTCCGGCGGTTACAGCCCGGTCGTTCACTTGGCTTCGCACCTTGGTGGCAAGCCGACCTGGCGCGAAGACATCCTCGGTTTCGTACCGGGTGAAGCACCGCAGAAACGCGTGTGCGTCGGTGGCATTAACGGTGTTTACGGTCTCGGCGATTCGCTCGCTGACGGTTTCGAAGGTGGCGTGCGTGCTGCCGCTGAAGCCGGTTTCCAGACCGTCGAAGGCGTGCTGCCGAAAGCCCTGAGCCGACACGAAGAACCGACGCTGGCGCTGTTCCAGGTGCCGCATGAAAAGAACACCGCTCGGGCGCCGAAGCAATTCGTCGACCTGCAAAACGACGTAACCGCTGCGGCGATCGAACTGGCGACCCGTGAAGGTTTCGAGTCGGTCGAACACGTCAAACGCTACACCGCGCTGGGCTTCGGCACCGATCAGGGCAAGCTCGGCAACGTCAACGGTCTGGCCATCGCCGCCCGCTCGCTGAACGTGACCATCCCGCAAATGGGCACCACGATGTTCCGCCCGAACTACACGCCGGTCACCTTCGGTGCTGTAGCCGGTCGTCACTGTGGGCACATCTTCGAGCCGGTGCGTTACACCGCGCTGCATGCCTGGCATGTGAAGAACGGTGCCGAGTTTGAAGACGTCGGTCAGTGGAAACGTCCTTGGTACTTCCCGAAAAACGGTGAAGACCTGCATGCCGCCGTTAAGCGTGAATGCAAAGCTGTGCGCGACAGCGTTGGCCTGCTCGACGCCTCGACCCTCGGCAAGATCGACATTCAAGGCCCGGATGCCCGCGAGTTTCTTAACCGCGTGTACACCAACGCCTGGACCAAGCTCGACGTGGGCAAGGCCCGCTACGGTCTGATGTGCAAAGAAGACGGCATGGTCTTCGACGACGGTGTGACGGCGTGTCTGGCCGACAACCATTTCGTCATGACCACCACCACCGGCGGCGCGGCTCGCGTGCTGCAATGGCTGGAGCTGTACCACCAGACCGAATGGCCGGACATGAAGGTTTACTTCACCTCCGTCACCGACCACTGGGCGACCATGACCCTGTCCGGGCCGAACAGCCGCAAGCTGCTCAGCGCCGTGACCGACATTGATCTGAGCAACGAAGCGTTCCCGTTCATGACCTGGAAAGAAGGTCTGGTCGGCGGTGTGCCGGCGCGGGTGTTCCGCATCTCGTTCACCGGTGAGCTGTCGTACGAAGTCAACGTCCAGGCCGACTATGCGATGGGCGTGCTGGAGAAAATCGTCGAGGCCGGCAAGCAGTACAACCTGACGCCGTACGGCACGGAAACCATGCACGTACTGCGTGCCGAAAAGGGTTTCATCATCGTTGGCCAGGACACTGACGGCTCGATGACCCCGGACGACCTGAACATGGGCTGGTGTGTGGGTCGTACCAAGCCGTTCTCGTGGATCGGCCAGCGTGGGATGAACCGTGAAGACTGCGTGAAGGATCAGCGTAAACAGCTGGTCGGCCTCAAACCGATCGATCCGACCAAATGGCTGCCGGAAGGTGCGCAATTGGTGTTCAACACCAAGCAGGCGATTCCGATGACCATGGTCGGCCACGTGACCTCCAGCTACGCGCACAACTCCCTCGGTTATTCGTTTGCCATGGGTGTGGTCAAGGGCGGTCTGAAGCGCCTCGGTGAGCGGGTGTTTGCACCGCTGGCCGATGGCAGCGTGATTGAGGCGGAAATCGTTTCTTCGGTGTTCTTCGATCCGAAGGGTGATCGCCAGAACATCTGACACTGATCGTTCCCACGCTCTGCGTGGGAATGCATCCCGGGACGCTCTGCGTCCCAAGAGCGGACGCCGAGCGTCCATGGCGGCATTCCCACGCAGAGCGTGGGAACGATCAAGAATTCAGGAAGGTGCTTTATGACCACAGCCAATGTTTACCAACAACGCCCGACCACCGGCGCCAAGGCCGAGTCGTCGCTGCACCATGCCGACCTCACCAGCCTGGTCGGCAAGGGCCGCAAGAACGCCGGCGTGATCGTGCGTGAGAAAAAACTCCTCGGCCACCTGACCATCCGTGGCGATGGCCACGATGCCGCGTTCGCCGCCGGCGTACATAAAGCGTTGGGCATCGAACTGCCCAGCGCACTCAGCGTCATCGTCAAAGGTGAAACCAGCCTGCAATGGATGGGCCCGGACGAGTGGCTGCTGATCGTGCCAAGCGGTGAAGAATTCGCCGCCGAACAGAAACTGCGTGAAGCGCTGGGTGATCTGCACATCGCGATCGTCAACGTCAGCGGCGGCCAGCAAGTGCTCGAACTCAGCGGGCCGAACGTGCGTCAGGTGCTGATGAAGTCGACCAGCTATGACGTACACCCGAATAACTTTCCGGTGGGTAAAGCGGTCGGCACGGTGTTCGCCAAGTCGCAGTTGATGATTCGTCATACCGCTGAAGACACTTGGGAACTGCTGATTCGTCGCAGCTTTTCGGATTACTGGTGGTTGTGGTTGCAGGATGCTTCGGCTGAGTACGGGTTGAGCGTTCAGGCTTGATGGATGATCGTTCCCACGCTTTGCGTGGGAATGCATCCCGGGACGCTCCGCGTCCCAAGAGCGGACGCCGAGCGTCCATGGCGGCATTCCCACGCAGAGCGTGGGAACGATCAGAGGAAAAAATATGAGCCGCGCCCCAGACACATGGATTCTGACCGCCGACTGCCCCAGCGTCCTCGGCACCGTGGACGCGGTGACGCGTTTTCTGTTCGAGCAGGGCTGCTACGTCACTGAGCACCATTCGTTCGATGATCGCCTATCCGGGCGCTTCTTCATTCGCGTGGAATTCCGTCAGCCCGACGGTTTCGACGAGCAATCCTTCCGCGCCGGCCTCGCCGAACGCGGCCAGGCCTTCGGCATGATCTTCGAGCTGACCGCGCCGAACTACCGGCCAAAAGTGGTGATCATGGTTTCCAAGGCCGATCACTGCCTCAACGATTTGCTCTACCGCCAGCGCATCGGCCAGTTGTCGATGGACGTGGCGGCGGTAGTGTCCAACCATCCGGATCTCAAGCCTTTGGCCGACTGGCACCAGATTCCCTACTACCATTTCCCCCTCGACCCCAACGACAAGCCGTCGCAGGAGCGGCAGGTGTGGCAGGTGATCGAAGAGTCCGGTGCTGAGCTGGTGATCCTCGCGCGCTACATGCAGGTGCTGTCGCCGGAACTGTGCCGCAAGCTCGATGGCAAGGCGATCAACATTCATCACTCGCTGCTGCCGGGGTTCAAAGGCGCCAAGCCGTATCACCAGGCGTACAACAAGGGCGTGAAACTGGTGGGCGCGACGGCGCATTACATCAATAACGACCTCGATGAAGGGCCGATCATTGCCCAAGGCGTCGAGGCGGTGGATCACAGTCATTACCCCGAGGATCTGATTGCCAAGGGGCGCGATATTGAAGGTCTGACCCTTGCCCGTGCCGTTGGGTATCACATTGAGCGGAGAGTATTTCTCAACGCCAATCGCACGGTCGTTCTCTAGATCGCTTTCGCGAGCAAGCTCGCTCCCACAGGGGTATGCATTCCAATGTGGGAGCGAGCCTGCTCGCGAAGAGGCCATAACAAACAACGCAAAACCAACAAGCAGTAACCCGAGCACTTAACGCGCTGCCTGCCTGGGCAACGCGGTTCCATAAAAACAACAGCGAGGTGAAAGCATGTCTGGCAATCGTGGTGTGGTGTATCTCGGCGCTGGCAAGGTCGAAGTACAGAAAATCGACTATCCGAAAATGCAGGACCCGCGCGGTCGCAAGATCGAGCACGGGGTCATTCTCAAAGTGGTTTCCACCAATATCTGCGGCTCCGACCAACACATGGTGCGCGGCCGTACCACGGCGCAGACCGGTCTGGTGCTGGGCCATGAGATCACCGGTGAGGTGATCGAAAAGGGCTCCGACGTCGAAAACCTGAAAATCGGTGACCTGGTCTCCGTACCGTTCAACGTCGCTTGCGGTCGCTGCCGTTCCTGCAAGGAGCAACACACCGGCGTCTGCCTGACCGTTAACCCGGCCCGTGCCGGCGGTGCTTACGGCTACGTCGACATGGGCGACTGGACCGGCGGCCAGGCTGAATATGTGCTGGTACCGTACGCCGACTTCAACCTGCTGAAATTGCCGGACCGCGACAAGGCCATGGAGAAAATCCGCGACCTGACCTGCCTCTCCGACATTCTCCCGACCGGTTACCACGGCGCCGTGACGGCAGGCGTTGGCCCGGGCAGCACCGTTTACATCGCAGGCGCTGGTCCGGTCGGTCTGGCCGCCGCTGCCTCTGCGCGTTTGCTCGGTGCGGCGGTGGTGATCGTCGGCGACGTCAACACCATCCGCCTGGCTCACGCCAAAGCCCAGGGTTTTGAAATCGTCGACCTGTCCAAGGACACCCCGCTGCATGAACAGATCGCGGCACTGCTGGGTGAGCCGGAAGTGGATTGCGCGGTGGACTGCGTCGGTTTCGAAGCGCGCGGTCATGGCCACGACGGCGTCAAAGCCGAAGCGCCGGCCACCGTGCTCAACTCGTTGATGGGCGTGGTGCGCGTGGCTGGCAAGATCGGTATCCCGGGCCTGTACGTCACCGAAGATCCGGGTGCCGTCGACGCCGCCGCGAAAATGGGCAGTCTGAGCATTCGTTTCGGTCTGGGCTGGGCCAAGTCGCACAGCTTCCACACCGGCCAGACCCCAGTGATGAAGTACAACCGCCAGCTGATGCAGGCGATCATGTGGGATCGCATCAACATTGCTGAAGTGGTGGGCGTGCAGGTGATCAGCCTCGATCAGGCGCCGGAAGGGTACGGCGAGTTCGATGCGGGTGTGCCGAAGAAGTTTGTGATTGATCCGCATAAGTTGTTCAGTGCGGCGTAGGGTTTACGCAGTACGAGAACGGCGCCATTGAGGCGCCGTTTTTTTTGAACCGGTTTCTATACGACCTGAACTTCTTCCGCTTGCATTCCCTTCTGTCCTTTTGCAGCGATGAAAGTCACAGTCTGCCCTTCTTTCAAACTTCTAAATCCATCCGATTGAATGGCTTTGAAGTGGACGAAAAGATCATCGCCGCCGCCCTGAGGGGTAATAAAGCCGAAGCCTTTTTCATCGTTGAACCACTTTACGGTACCGCTTTGTCTGTTTGACATGTCCATGCTTCCTGTTTGCTGTTCAAAACCAAGGGATCACGACCAGGGTTTACCTGTAGTTTTGTCGCGAACCAGTCGAACGTTAATTGCGTAATCCTGCCCTGTATCGCTTTTCATCACTTCATAACTGACCCTTCGTCCGGCCCTGATTTTTCCAATGATGGGATCGCCAGGATCAATGCAAAAGATGATCGGTGAGGGGGGAGCAATCACCTCCTTTGCAGTGTCCCTCGGCGGTTCCTTCACCGGCGGGATGATCGAGTCGTCGCGGTCTGACAATCGCTTCTCCATCGCAGCACCTCCCTCGAAATGATCCGCGGCAAACTTGTCTCGAATTCAATGTAATTCACTAGAATTGAGCCGGTAACTGTCAGGTTTGACAGTTTTTAGAAACGATTTGGAATAGCTCGGATTTCGAATTGGAATCACTGGAACATGCCACCGAATTCCCGGTCAAACCGGCAGTTTCGTCGCCGTTATCCGGTGGCAGCTTTTTCCAAGAGGATGTCTGAATGAAGATTTCACGCGGTTTTGCCCTGGCATCGCTCCTGACCCTGGCCGCCGGGCCGGTGTTTGCCGGTTTCAGTCTGAACGACGTCGCTGGTGCGGTTTCGGGCATGCAGGGCGGTGACAAGGCGGCCGCTGCGGCGCCGACCTCTGAGACCGCCGGCTTGCTCAGTGCCCTCAGTGCGCTGGATGTCACGCCGGAGCAAGCGGTTGGCGGCACCAGTGCGATGCTCGGGCTGGCGAAAAATCAGTTGAGCAGCACCGATTACTCACAACTGGCCAAGGAAGTACCGGGCATCGACAAACTGTCGGGTGGCAGCGGCAATCTGGCGGCGCTGGGCGCTTTGCTCGGTTCGTCCGGCAAGTCCGCCGGGCTTGAGAATGCGCTGGGTAATGTGAAAGACACCAACGACCTGAACAATGCCTTCAGCGCACTGGGCATGGACAGCGGCATGATCGGCCAGTTTGCCCCGGTGCTCCTTCAATATCTTGGTCAGCAGGGCGTCGGCGGTTCGCTGCTGAGCAGCCTCGGCAGCATCTGGGGCACCGGCACCGGTAGCTGATTCAGCGGCGCTCGCTGCGCAGTTCGGCGATGCGCTGATCTTTCTCGTTCCAGAGCTGGTTGACCCAGCTCTGGACCTTCTGGCGAAACGCCGGATCATTCTCGTAATCGCCCTGCCACAGCGCCGGGTCGAGTTCACGGGTCTTGATGTCGATGATCACGCGCGGCACGTTGCCGCTGATCAGATCCCAGAAACCCGGAATTCTCTCCTGTGGATAAACCACGGTGACGTCGAGAATCGCATCCAGCTGTTCACCCATCGCCGCTAATACAAACGCCACGCCACCGGCCTTGGGCTTGAGCAAATGGTTGAACGGTGATTGTTGCTCGACACTTTTCGCGGCGCTGTAGCGCGTGCCTTCCAGATAATTGACCACGGTCACCGGCTGACGCTTGAACAGCTCGCAGGCCTGTCTGGTGATTTCCAGATCCTTGCCCGCCAGTTCCGGATTCTTTGCCAGGAACGCTTTGGTGTAGCGCTTCATGAACGGGTAATCCAGCGCCCACCACGCCAGCCCGAGGAACGGCACCCAGATCAGTTCTTTCTTGAGGAAGAATTTGAAGAACGGCGTGCGGCGGTTGAGGGTCTGGATCAGTGCCGGAATATCGACCCACGACTGGTGGTTGCTGACCACCAGGTACGAGGTGTCACCGCGCAGGTCTTCGCCACCGCGAATGTCCCATTGGGTGGGGATGCACAGGCGGAAGATCAGCTTGTCGATCTCGGCCCAGGTCTCGGCGATCCACATCACCGCCCCCGACGCATGGTCGCGCCAGCGGCCCGGTGCGATCAGTTTGAGCAGGGCAAACACCAGCAACGGCCCGATCAGGATCAGGGTATTGAGCAACAGCAGCAGGGTGACGAAACAGCCGGTGAGCAGGCGGCGCATAAGCAACTCTTTGCAAACGGATGGGCGCGCCATGATAAGCAGCTTCGCGCGGTAGGCCAAATCGGCGGTGACGAATGTTTCACTTTCGTCGCGTTAACCTGATCGTTCCCACGCTCTGCGTGGTAACGCCGCCCTGGACGCTCCGCGTCCCAGTGACGCAGAGCGTCACTGGATGCATGCCCACGCAGAGCGTGGGAACGATCAAGCGCGCAACGGTCTAAAATCCCGTTGCCCAACCTCTCAAGGAAGCCCCTTACGTGAAATCCCTCCTTGCACTGTTTGCCCTCGTCGCCCTGCCGGTCATGGCCGCCGAGCCGACCCTGTACGGGCGCTACGAATACATTGCGCTGCCGGAAATCGGCGGTGAAGTGCTCAAGGCCAAGATGGACACCGGCGCACTGACCGCCTCGCTGTCGGCCAAGGACATCGAAACCTTCACCCGCGACGGCGATGACTGGGTGCGTTTCCGCCTCGGCACCAAAGACGCCAGCAACAAGGTCTACGAACACAAGGTCGCGCGGATCAGCAAGATCAAAAGCCGCTCGGATGAAGAGGACGAGGGCGAAAGCACCGAAGTCGCCAAACGCCCGGTGGTCGATCTGGAGCTGTGCCTGGGCAACGTCAAGCGTACCGTTGAGGTCAATCTGACCGACCGCAGCAACTTCAATTACCCGCTGTTGATCGGCGCCAAGGCCTTGCGTGAATTCGGCGCGGCAGTGAACCCGGCACGTCGCTTTACTGCCGACAAACCGGATTGCTGAGCCAAGTGGTCTCATTGACGTAACGTCAGGCTTGGGGCACCGTTCGCGCACTTAACCCACGGGCTCGGACGCCATGCCTCATATCCTGATTGTCGAAGACGAAGCGGCGATTGCCGACACGCTGATTTTTGCCTTGCAGGGCGAGGGCTTCAGTACGACGTGGCTGAGCCTCGGCGCGGCGGCGCTGGAGCATCAGCGGCAGACGCCAGCCGATCTGATCATCCTCGACATCGGCCTGCCGGACATCAGCGGTTTCGAAACCTGCAAGCAGTTGCGGCGTTTCAGCGAAGTGCCGGTGCTGTTCCTCAGCGCCCGTGATGCCGAGATTGATCGCGTGGTGGGCCTGGAGATTGGCGCTGACGACTACGTGGTCAAGCCATTCAGCCCGCGTGAAGTCGCGGCGCGAGTGAAGGCAATCCTTAAGCGCATGGCGCCGCGCCCGGCGATTGAGGCCACTTCGGCGCTATTTCGTATCGATCCGGAACGTATTCAAATCATTTATCGCGGCCAGCCGCTGAGCCTGACCCGCCACGAATTCCGCCTGCTGCAATGCCTGCTCGAACAACCCGAGCGGGTCTTCAGTCGCGAACAACTGCTTGACGCGCTGGGCGTAGCGGCCGACGCCGGTTACGAGCGCAGCATCGACAGCCACATCAAAAGTGTGCGCGCCAAACTGCGTCTGGTGCGTGCCGACGCCGAGCCGATCCAGACCCATCGCGGCCTCGGTTACAGCTACAGCCCGGGGCACAGCTGATGTCGCTGGGGCTGCGGATCTTTTTGGTGTACGTGCTGTTTGTCGGCCTCACCGGTTATTTCGTGCTCAACACGGTGATGGAAGAAATCCGCCCCGGCGTGCGCCAGTCCACCGAAGAAACCCTGGTCGATACCGCCAACCTGATGGCGGAAATCCTGCGTGACGATTTCAAGGCCGGCACCCTTAGCGAGAACCGCTGGCCCGAATTGCTCCGCGCCTATGGCGAGCGTCAGCCGCAAGCAACCATTTGGGGCTTGCCGAAAAATCAGGTCAACCATCGCATCTACGTCACCGACGCGAAAGGGATCGTCGTGCTCGATTCCAGTGGCGTCGCGGTCGGTCAGGATTACTCGCGCTGGAACGACGTCTACCTGACCTTGCGTGGCGAATACGGCGCGCGTTCGAGCCGCAGCGATCCGGATGATCCGGCCTCTTCAGTCATGCACGTCGGTGCGCCGATCCGTGACAACGGCAAGATCATCGGCGTGGTCACTGTGGCCAAACCCAACAGCTCATTGCAGCCTTATGTGGATCGCACCGAGCGGCGCTTGCTGTTTTACGGCGCGGGTTTGATCGGACTCGGTTTGCTCTTCGGCGCATTGCTGTCGTGGTGGCTGAGCCGCGCACTGCACCGGTTGACCGGTTATGCCCAAGCGGTCAGCGAAGGCCGGCGGGTGGAAGTGCCGCACTATCGCGGCGGTGAGCTGGAGCAACTGGCCACTGCGGTTGAGCAGATGCGCACACAGCTGGAAGGCAAGGCTTACGTTGAGCGCTACGTGCATACGTTGACCCATGAACTGAAAAGCCCGCTGGCGGCGATTCGTGGCGCGGCGGAGTTGCTGCAAGGGGACATGTCGCCGGTTCAGCGATTGCGCTTTGTAGGCAACATCGACAGTGAAAGTGCGCGGATGCAGCAGTTGATCGAGCGGTTGTTGAATCTGGCGCAAGTGGAACAACGTCAGGGCCTTGAGGAGCGAGTCGCTGTGCCGTTGGTGGCGTTGGTTGATCAGTTGTTGCAGGGGCAGGCGGCGCGGATTGAAGGCAAACAGTTGCGGGTCGAAAAGGCGATTGCGGCTGATCTTCTGTTGATCGGCGAGCCGTTTCTATTGCGTCAGGCGCTGGGTAATCTGTTGGAGAATGCGCTGGATTTCACTCCGGTTCAGGGGCTGTTGCGCTTCAGTGCCGAGCAGGTTGGCGAGCAAGTCGAATTTCGATTGTTGAATGAGACGGCGCCGATTCCTGACTACGCCTTGCCGCGTCTGACCGAGCGCTTTTACTCATTGCCGCGCCCGGACAGTGGTCGCAAAAGCACCGGGTTGGGGCTTAACTTCGTTGAAGAAGTGGTCAAGTTGCATGGCGGGGCGATGCAGATTCGCAATGTCGAGAGCGGGGTTGAGGTGACATTGCGCTTGCCTTGATACCGAGTCGTTGCCTTCGCGAGCAGGCTCGCTCCCACATTGGAATGCGTACACCTGTGGGAGCGAGCCTGCTCGCGAAGGGGCCAGTGAAGTCTCCACACAATCTCCATATTCCCCCCACATTCACCTCACACAGCACAACCAGACTCTGCCCATCCAAACAGGGAGAGTCCCATGAACAAGAATCTGACGATAAAGCTCGGCGCCATCGCCGTGCTGATCCTGCTGTTGCTGATCCCGTTGCTGATGATCGACGGCGTCATCGACGAGCGCCAACAGTTGCGCGACGGCGTGCTCGAAGACATCGCCCGCAGCTCCAGCACCAGCCAGCAACTGAGCGGGCCGGTAATGGTGGTGCCGTATCGCAAAGTGATTCACAACTGGAAAACCAACGACAAGACCAACCAGCGCTACGACGAGCCGAGCGAAGAGCGTGGTCGTTTGTACTTTCTGCCGGAGCGTTTCGAACTCGATGGTCAGGTGCAAACCGAGCTGCGCGCACGGGGCATTTATGAAGCGCGGTTGTTCCACGCCGACAACCGCATCAATGGCCATTTCTCGTTGCCAGCACAATTGGGCATCAGAGAAGACTTCAGCGATTACCAGTTCGACGCACCGTTTCTCGCGGTCGGCATCAGCGACATTCGCGGCATCGAAAATGCACTGAAACTGGAACACGACGGCCAGCGCCTGGACTTCGTTCCCGGTACGCAAGTGGGTTGGCTTGGTGAGGGCGTGCGAGTGACGTTGCCGATGCTCGACACCAGCAAAAGCACCGAGTTGAGCTTCGGTTTTGATTTGCGCCTGCAAGGCACCGGTTCGTTGCAGGTGCTGCCGGTGGGCAAGAGCAGCAGCGTCAGCTTCACTGCGAATTGGCCGCATCCAAGTTTCATCGGCAATTTCCTGCCGGGCAAACGTGAGATCAATGATCAAGGCTTCAGCGCTGATTGGCAGACCACGTTTTTCTCCACCAACCTGCAAGACGCCATGAGCCGTTGCGTGAGCGGCAATGATTGCGAGGCGTTCAACGGTCGCAGCTTCGGCGTGAGCTTCATCGACCCGGTGGATCAGTACCTGAAGAGTGACCGGGCGATCAAATATGCGCTGCTGTTCATTGTCCTGACGTTCGCCGGATTCTTCCTGTTCGAAGTGCTCAAGAGCCTGGCCGTGCACCCGGTGCAATACGCATTGGTGGGTGTGGCACTGGCGTTCTTTTATCTGTTGCTGCTGTCGTTATCGGAGCACATCGGTTTTGCCCCGGCGTATCTGTTGTCGGCCAGCGGTTGTGTGTTGTTGATCGGGTTTTATGTCTGCCATGTGCTACGCAGTGTGCGTCACGGTTTGAGCTTTTCGGCGGGGTTGGCGGCGTTGTATGGCCTGCTTTATGGACTGCTGAGCGCTGAGGATTACGCGCTGTTGATGGGCTCGTTGTTGCTGTTCGGTTTGCTCGGTGTGTTTATGGTGCTGACGCGCAAACTGGATTGGTACGGGATCGGGCAGAAGCCGGCGAAGCCGCTGGAGTTTGATGTGGGGGCGATGCAATGAGCGGGTTGCGTGAAGATCAGCGAGAGGTGGAGGTTTTGGTGACACTGATTTTTGCAGCGCTGCCATCGGAACCGAGGTGGTTCATTCGCGAGCAAGCTCGCTCCCACAGAAGTACGCATTCCAATGTGGGAGCGAGCCTGCTCGCGAAGAGGCCGGAACAGGCGCCGCCGATTTAAGGCTTGGGCATGGTCGCGATCATGGACGGTCGCTGACTCACCTCAAAGAACCAGTTGGCCAGTTGCGGGTTGGCGTCACGCCAGCCCAGGTCAGGGAAGCGCAAATCGAGATAACCCAAGGCGCACGCCACGCTGATCGCCGCCACATCGAAATGACTGGTCAGCTCGGCAATGGCTTCCTTTTCCAGTACAGCGAGGGCGCGACGGATCTTGTCGCGCTGCGCTTCGAGCCATTCATCCCAATGCTTTTCCGGCGCGCGCAAAACCAGTTCATAGCGCACCATCACCGACGCGTCCATGATCCCGTCGGCCATCGAAGCCAGGGTCAGACGGCGCCAGCGGGCCGCGCCTTCGCGCGGGATCAGCGGATTGCCGACGTGTTGTTGGTCGAGGTATTCGAGGATCACGCGGCTGTCGTGGATGACATTGCCGTCGGCCAGACGCAGCGCGGGAATCTTGCCCAGCGGATTGTCGGCATTGAGTTCGGCGCTCGGGCTGACCGGGCTGAGCACGCAGTCTTGCAGCGCGACGCGATCCTGCTGGCCGGTTTCGTGCAGCAACACCATCACTTTGCGCACAAACGGGGAGAGCGTGTTGTGGTACAGGGTCATGCTGGGGGCGGACATTGGCAAACCTCGGTGATCGTCGAAGAGCAGGAGGTTAGCCTAGCCAGATGCGGCGAGGCTGGCGAGGAATTGATGGTGTATTTATTGCCGCCTTCGTCGGAACGCCGCCCGGAGCAAGCTCGCTCCCACATTTGGAATGCGTTCCCCTGTGGGAGCGAGCTTGCTCGCGAAGGGGCCATGTCAGGCAGCGCAGACTTCACCCGCGCAGCAACAATCCCCTGATCGCCAGAAATGCCGGAACACCCAGCCCGACCCAGCTCAATGCATCCCAAACCCCATCCCCAAGCAACGCCGCAAACAACCCCGCCGCACTGAGCAGCGCAATCACGATCGGCGTGCTGAACACCTTCCAGAAATTCGACTGACGCGGCTTCATGCAGAGGCCTCCACCGTTTCCAGCGCAGGCTTCGCCGCTTTGCGCCGCACCACCCACAGGTACACGCCACTGGCGAGGACGATGATGGTCAGCACATCTAGCGCGGCCCAGAGGATTTTCATCGGCATGCCGCCGTAGTCACCGAAGTGCAGCGGCTGCGACATGCCCATGGCGTCCATGTACCACGGCCGTTCGGCCACGGCGGTGACCTGCAGGGTGGTGGCATCGATCAGCACCGGCGTCAACAGATGCGAGGTCAGGTGCGTGCCGCCCTTCATGAACACCGAATAGTGGTGTTCGCTGGAAAACCGCGTGCCGGGGAAGGCAATGAAGTCCGGTTTCATCTCCGGCGCAACTTCAGCAGCGATATCGAGCAACCGCGTGGCCGGCGCCAGGTGCGTCAGCGGTGGCGCATCGCGGTAAGGTTCGATCAGCGCAGTCAGTGCGTCATTGCGCCAGGCAGCGATCAGCAGGTCGGCGCAGGCGCTGATCACACCGGTCACGCCGACCACCAAGGCCCAGGTCAGGGTGACGACACCGATCAGGTTATGCAGGTCGAGCCAGCGCAAGCGGGTTGATTTCTCCTGGCGTACGGTGCCGAACTTCAAACGGCGCATGAACGGCAGGTACAGCACCGTCCCGGACACGATGGCCACGATAAACAGCAGCCCCATGAACGCCAGCAACAATTTGCCCGGCAGCCCGGCGAACATGTCGACGTGCAGGCGCAGGATAAACAGCATCAAACCGCCGTTGGCCGACGGCGTTTCCAGCGCTTCACCGGTACGTGCATCGAGCATGAAGGTGTGCGACGAGTTCGGTTCAGTGCCGGCGGTTTTCGCCATGATCGTCAGTACGGCATTCGGCTCATCGTCATCGAAACCGAAGTACTGCACGACTTCATCGGGGCGATGTTTTTCGGCAGCCTCGACCAGTTGCGCCAGATTCAGCCGCGGCGTGTCGGCCGGCATCTCGCGCACTTCGGGCGCATCGCCGAGCAAGTGCTCGATCTCGTGATGGAAAATCAGCGGCAGACCGGTCAGTGCCAACATCAGCAAAAACACGGTGCAGACCAGGCTGGTCCAGGTGTGGATGAACGACCAGCGGCGGATTGTTTTACTTTTCATTTCATGACCTTCAAAAACACCAAAGCCGTCCACGAGGGACGGCCTGGTCACAGGGCCTGTTTCAGCTCAGTTGCTTACCACTTGTAAGTGGCGCTGGCGACGACACTGCGCGTGTCGCCGTAGTAGCAGTAGAAGCTGTCGCAGGTGGAAATGTATTCCTTGTCGAACAGGTTGGTCGCGTTGACCGCCAGCGACGCGCCTTTGAGGCTGTTGTCCAGGCGGCCGAGGTCGTAATGCACGCTCGCGTCGAACACGGTGTAGGCGTCCGCTTTGCCCAGCCAGGTATTGGCCTTGTCACCGTAGGTGTTGCCGGTGTAACGCACGCCACCACCAATGCCGAAGCCGTCGAGGACGCCGGCGTGCCAGGTGTAATCGGTCCACAGCGACGCTTGCTGGTTCGGCATCAGTTGCAGGCGATTGCCCTTGTCGACGCCATTCTGCACTTCCGATTTGGCCAAGGTGTAGGCAGCGATGACTTTGAGGTTATCGGTCACATCGGAAACCGCTTCCAGCTCCAAACCTTTGACTTGCACTTCGCCCGTCTGGCTGGTGATCGACACGTTGTTGACGAAGGTGTTGACCGAAACGTTCTTTTGGGTGAGGTCGTACACGGCGGCGGTCAGCAGGGTTTTGCTGCCCGGCGGCTGGTACTTGATGCCCAGTTCCCACTGCTTGCCTTCGGTCGGTTTGAGCGAGCCGGTCGAGGTGGCGTCGGCGCCCGTGGTCGGCTGGAAGGATTCGGCGTACGACAGGTACGGCACGAAGCCGTTGTCGAACACGTAGCTGAGCGCTGCGTTGCCGCTGAAGGCCTTGTCGCGCTGGGTGTTGGTGGCATCACCCTTGTTGATGAACCGGGTGCTGGTGTGCACCCAGTCTTCACGGCCACCGAGGGTCAGGCGCCACTGGTCGAGGGCCATCTGATCCTGAATGTACAGGCCGGTCTGGTAGGTCTTCTGGTCGTAATCGTAAAACGCCGTGGAGCGCGCCGGGCGCACGATCGGCTGACCGTAGATCGGCGTGATGACGTTGGTGGTCAGGCCGTCACCGAAGATCGAGGTGTAGTTGGTGTTGCTGCGCTGGTGATCCAGCCCCAACAGCAGGGTGTGGCGGATATCGCCGGTGGCGAAGTCGGCCTGGAAGTTGTTGTCCACGGCGAACTGGCTGATGTCTTCTTCGACGCTGGTGCTGGTGCGCCCGACGTTGCCTTGATCATCCACTTCGGTGAATGGGTACGACCCCGGTGTCAGCGACTGGAACGACAGATCCGACTTGGTGTAGCGCAGGTTCTGCTTGAACTGCCAGACATCGTTCAGACGATGTTCGAAGGCGTAGCCCAGCGCGTAGTAGGTGCGATCGTAATATTCCCAGTCCGGATCACCCAGATTCTTGTGGTGGGAGATATCGCCGAGCGGCGACTTGATCTTGGTGCCCTGCACCGGCAGGAACTGGCTGGTGATGCCGGTATCGTCGCGGGTGAACTGGCTCAGCAGGGTGAGCTTGGTGTCGTCGTCGATGTTCCAGGTCAGGCTCGGCGCGATGTTGTAGCGCTTGTTGTCGACGTGATCGACCTGCGTGCCGCTGTCGCGCACCACACCACTGAGGCCATAGAGAAACTGGCCGGCGTCGTCGATCTTGCCGGTGCTGGCAAAGTTGATCTGGCGGTGATTGTCGCTGCCGTACTGCAACTGGATTTCGCTGCTGGCTTCGGCGCTTGGGCGGCGGCTGACCATGTCCAGCAGGCCGCCCGGTGGCGTCTGGCCGTAAACCGAGGAGGCCGGGCCGCGCAGCAGGGCGAGGCGGTCGAGGTTCCAGGTTTCCTGTTTCGGATTGGCGTACACGCCTTTGGGCAGT
Organism: Pseudomonas viridiflava; assembly: GCF_900582195.1. Lineage (GTDB taxonomy): Bacteria > Pseudomonadota > Gammaproteobacteria > Pseudomonadales > Pseudomonadaceae > Aquipseudomonas. The sequence continues at coordinate 104,763 of NZ_UTHA01000001.1, read as the reverse complement.
GGCAGGCCATCGAGGAATTGGGTCGGTTCGAAACCACGGACGCGCAACCAGTCGGCGCGGGTATCGCTGCCATAGCTGCTGGCGGTGATGCCCGGCATGTAGCGCACCGCGTCGTCGAGGCTGTGCACGCTGCGGTCATCCATTTGCTGGCGAGTAGCGACGGAGATCGAACGCGGTGCTTCGACCAGAGCGGTGTCGGTTTTGGTGCCGGCGGCGGTGCGGGTGGCGGTGTAGCCTTCGACCGGGCCCCAGGCGCTTTCGAAGTTTTCTACGCCGATGACCGATGTTTCCGGCAGCGCCAACGTTCCTTCAGGCACGGCCACCAGGGTGTAGGTGCCGGTGCTGCTTTGTTCCAGTTGCAGACCGGTGCCACGCAGCGCCGCGCGCAAAGCGCCTGCCGCGTCGTATTGGCCGTTGACCGGTGCCGAGGTCTTGCCTGCCGCCAGCGACGGATTGAGCGACAGCGCGATGCCGCCCTGGCTGGCGATCTGGTTCAGCGTGGTCGACAGTGGCGCCGCCGGCAAGTTGTAGGCGCGCACGCTGGACGCTTGTTCAGCGGCGAGCAACGGACTGCTGATCAGCGGCGCGCCGAGCGCGATGGCGACGGCCAGCAGACTGGGGCGCAACAAGGTGTCTAGCGAACGGGACATACGGCGGCTCCTGAATGGAAATATTTCTCAATTGCCTGTGTGCCGGATGAAAAGCAAAAAGTGATAGGGCTGGATGAAAATAATTTCGATTAACTGGAACAGCCACATTTCTGCGCGCTTGATCGTTCCCATGCTCCGCGTGGGAACGATCAGGTCAAGGGGAGGAGGGCTCAGCCTTCGCCACGGTCACCCAATACGGCGTATGCCGCTCGATCTGCACCGGCAAGGTCGGCAGCAACGCGCTCAGGGCCTTGTCGGTGTCATGCAGCGGAAAGCTGCCGGTAATCCGCAGATCCGCCACGTCCGGTGCCACGCCCAGATGCCCGCGACGATAACGCCCGAGCTCATGCACCAGATCGCTCAGGCGCGCGTTATCCACCACCAGCATGCCGCGGGTCCAGGCATCAGCGCCGGGATTGAGCGCGACAATCGGCCCCAGCCCGTCACTGCGCAGCAGCACTTGCTGACCTTCACGGAGGATTTGCTCTTCAGGGTTGGATTGCGGGTGCGCCGCGACCGCCGACTGCAACACGCTCAGGCGCGTGCCTTCGTCTTCACGCTTGACCAGAAACCGCGTACCCAACGCGCGCATGCTGCCTTCGCGGGTTTCAACGATGAACGGGCGCGCATCGCCATGACCGGTCTCGACGAGAATTTCGCCTTCCTGCAACACGATCAATCGGCGCTTGTCATCGAAACGCACGTCCACCGCACTGTGGGTATTCAGATTCAGCACGGTGCCGTCCGCCAGGTGCACGGTGCGCTGTTCGCCTGTCGCTGTGCGTTGATCGGCGAGCCAGTAATCCAGCGGCATAAACCGTTCGCTGGCGAACAGCCCCACACCGACAAGCACCACAACGCTGGCCAGCCCACTGCCGAGCTTGCGCACCCGCCGGCGAATGCCCTCGCGGGATTGCAGCAGCGCACTGCGCGCCGGCCCTTTGGCCACACTGAAACGCTGATCGAGCATGCCCAGTTGTCGCCACGCACGGGCGTGTTCTTCATGGGCCGCATGCCATTTGGCGAACTCCTCGCGCTCCAGCGGACTGCTCGAATCAAGCGTCAACTGCCAGGCAATTGCCGCGTCCAGCACATGGGCTGGCACCGGTCCGGAATTGGTCGCGCTCACGTCGGCTCACCGTACAGGGCGATGTAGCACTGACGAATGCCTTGCGCCAGATACTGGCGCACGCGCGGCACCGAGACGCCGAGTTTGTCGGCGATCTCGGCATGGCTGAGGCCATCGAGGCGGTTATAAAGGAAAGCGGCGCGGGCCTTGGTCGACAGTTTGCCGAGCAGACGGTCGATGGCTTTGAGGTCTTCGAGGATCATTTGCTGTTCTTCCACCGACGGTTGTTCGCCTTCGGGGATGAGCATCAGTTCGGTGAGGTAGGCCTGTTCCAGCGCCGCGCGACGGAAGTAGTCGAACAGCAAGCCTTTGGCGATCGCCACCAGAAAGGCCCGTGGCTCGCGCGGTGTCAGCATGTCGTCGCGACCGAGCAGGCGCACAAAGGTGTCCTGACTCAGGTCTTCGGCACGCTGCGGACACGCCACATTGCGTCGCAGCCATGCCAACAGCCAACCACGATGGTCGCGATACATCGCACCGACGAGCTCACTGTTAGGGCTTGGGACTGACGACACCGGACATCACCGATTGGGAAATGTTAACTAACGCGAATTGTTCGCGATTGTGGCAGAGGTGGGAATGGTTAGCAATTGGCCACTGGTCGGGTGGGCGTTTAAAGGCAGGCCCTCACCCTAGCCGTCTCCCGGAGGGAGAGGGGACTGATTGGGGAATATTCAGGAGATACACCGACCTGAACGATTTTCAGCGAATCCTCAATCGACTCGGTTTTTCAGGTCGACGTAGGGCTTCAGACACCACGGTCGGCTCCCTCTCCCTCCGGGAGAGGGCTGGGGTGAGGGGCTTTTGATTTAAAAAGAAGGCGCCTGCTGCCTACGCTTCCACTGACTCAACCGCTGCTGCAAATTCAGCGGACTATGAATCTGCTGCCCCCGCGCCCGGCTGAACAGAATCAACGCCAGCTCCGCCGTCGCCAACGCATCGGCACTCGCGTTATGCCGCTCGAACACCTCAAGCTTGAACCAGTCAATCCACTCATCCAGCCCGGCCTCACGAATGTGCGCTTGCGGACACACCAGCGGTGCAATGTCGGCGACATCGAGAAACACCCGCTGCAACTTGTGCCCCAGGTGCTCCTTCAACGCGCGGCCCAGCATGTGCTGATCGAACGGCGCATGAAACGCCAGCACCGGGCTGTCACCGATAAATTCCATGAGTTCGAGCAACGCCTGGGCCGGCTCACTGCCCGCCGCGATCGCATTCGGCCCCAATCCGTGAATCAATACGCTGGGATTGAGCTTCAGCTCGCGACATTGCAGCGTGCGTTCGAACTGCTGGCTGAAATCGATCGCGCCATCCTCGATCACCACCGCGCCAATCGACAACACCCGGTCCTTATTCAGATTCAACCCGGTGGTTTCCAGATCCAGCACCACCCAACGCTGTTCGCGCAACGTGCATTCGCGCAGTTCGGTGTTCGCTGGCAGCTTCGCCAGACGCTGTTGCACATCCGCCGGTAGCACCGGGATGGCCGGGCGCAGCCACGAAAACAGGCTCATAGCTGATACCGCAACGTCAGGCTGCTTTGCAGGCGCTGGGCCTGGCGCAAGGATTCCCGCAGGATGCGCCGGTCGAGATGGTTGAGGCTGTCCGGGTCGACGCGGTTGGAGTAGGGCAGGTTCTCCCGCGTCTGCAGCTGATGCTGTTGCATGCGCGTCTGCTGAATGAAGTGATAGGCCTCTTCATACGCCGCGCCATCCAGTCGCTCGATGACTTCTTTCTCGACCAACTGACGGAAGCGTTCGAGGGTGTTGTTGGCGTCGATGCCGTTGGCCAGCGCCAGCAGTCGTGCGCCATCAACGAACGGTGTCAGGCCCTGAACTTTCAGATCCAGCGTGGCTTTCTCGCCATTTTTGCGCGCCAGCACAAACTCGCGAAAACGCCCCACCGGTGGACGATTGCGTAAGGCGTTCTCGGCCATCATGCGCTGGAACAAACGGTTGTCGCCGACCTGATCGAGAATGCCCCGGCGCAGTTGTTCACAGCCTTGCTCATCACCCCAGACCACGCGCAAGTCGAAATAAATGCTCGACCCGAGCAGATTCTCCGGCGTCGCTTCTCGAATAAACGCCGCAAAACGCCGCGCCCATTCCGCTCGTGACAGGCACAGCTCGGGATTGCCGGCCATGATGTTGCCCTTGCACAGGGTGAAGCCGCACAGCGCCAGACTCTGGTTGATCTGCTGAGCAATCGGCAGCAGCTTGCCGCGAATCTCTGCTGCATGTGCGGCGTCCCGCGCGTCGAATAGAATGCCGTTGTCCTGATCGGTGTGCAGGGTCTGCTCGCGGCGGCCTTCGCTGCCGAAACACAGCCAGCTGAACGGCACGCCAGGATCGCCTTTTTCGGCGAGGGTCAGTTCGATCACCCGGCACACGGTGTGGTCGTTGAGCAAGGTGATGATGTGGGTGATCTGCGTCGACGACGCGCCATGAGCGAGCATGCGCTCGACCAGTTGGCCGATCTCACCACGAAGGCTCACCAGTTGTTCGACGCGCTGGGCGCTGCGAATGGTCCGCGCCAGATGCACCAGATCGACCCGTTGCAGGGAAAACAGATCGCGCTCGGAAACCACGCCGCACAGGCGCTGATCCTTGACCAGACAGACATGGGCGATGTGCCGTTCGGTCATGGCAATCGCCGCATCGAACGCGCTGTGATCCGGCGATAGATAAAAGGGCGCGCGCGTCATGTGGCGCTCGATGGCCTCACTGAAATCGCCGATGCCTTCAGCCACGACATGGCGCAAATCGCGCAGGGTGAAAATCCCCAGCGGGGCCTTGTGCTCATCCACCGCAACGATGCTGCCGACCTGCTGCTCGTGCATCAACTTCACCGCTTCGCGCAGTGGTGTGTCTGGGCTGCAGGTTACCGGGTGACGCATGGCCAGTTCGCCGAGGCGAGTGTTCAGCGAGTACTGCGTGCCGAGGGTTTCCACGGCTTTTTGCTGCACTTGCTGGTTGACCTGATCGAGCAGGCTGCTGACCCCACGCAAGGCGAAGTCGCGAAAAGTGCTGGAGAGCGCGAACAGCTTGATGAATGCCAGCTTGTTCAGTTGCAGGCAGAAGGTGTCCTCGCCGGCCAGATGTTCAGTGCGGGTCGCGCGTTCACCGAGCAACGCGGCTAGCGGAAAACATTCGCCGGTGGTGATTTCAAACGTGGTTTCGGTGCCGGGTTTGGTGATGTGCTGGCGTTCGCCAACCACCCGACCTTGTTTGACGATATAGAAATGCTCGACCGGGCCGTCGGCGGGTTTGATGATGCTCTCGCCCTGGCCGTAAAACCGCAGCTGACACTGCTCCACCAGATATGCGAGGTGGGCGTGTTCCATCTGATTGAAGGGCGGGAAGCGCTGGAGGAATTGCAGGGTGCCCTGAATGTTCTGCAATACCGCGGTTTTCCCTGCCTGGGTGAAGGCGTCCGCTTTACTCATAACCATTACCGCAGTCTTTTTCGAATTGTTGTTGTCGGATCGTTCTGACCATGGTCGACCCCTGCGGGCGGGGTGCCCATTGGACGTAAGTCTAGGTTTGAGCTGCCGTTGGGCACATTTGGGAAGCGCCCTACAAAAACAGTCGGAAATTCGCCCGCCGGCCTCTTGGAAAAAAATCCGACGAAGTGCACATTGAAGCTCTGCTTAGCGATGTCTGACGACTGTGCCAGGTGATTGATTTGAAAACGTAGAGAACGCCATGTCCGACCACGATATTTTGAGCGATGCCGAGCGTGAAGCGCTCAGCGCAGTCATGCTCGAACCCGACTTGCCGCCGCAGCGCGTACTGATCGTCGATGACGACAAGGACGCCCGGGAGCTGTTGTCGGAGATTCTCGCTTTGGACGGCATTCGGTGCATGACCGCGGCCAGTGGCGAAACGGCGCTGAAGATGCTCGCGGAAAAACCCTCGATTGGGCTGGTGATCACGGATCTGCGCATGGGCAATGTCGATGGCCTCGAGCTGATCCGCCAGGTGCGCGAATCGGTGCGGGCAGCGATGCCGATCATCATTGTCTCCGGGGATGCGGATGTGAAAGATGCGATTGCGGCGATGCATTTGAGCGTGGTGGATTTTCTGCTCAAGCCGATTGATACGGGCAAGTTGTTGGCGCTGGTGAAACATGAATTGGGGATCGACCCCTAAGAGCCCCTCACCCTAACCCTCTCCCGGAGGGAGAGGGGACTGACGCCCACACCACACAAACAAAAAAGCCCTGATCTTTCGATCAGGGCTTTTTCATTTCCGGCATTCAGCGCAAGTTACAGGCCGTTGGCCTTCTTGAACTCACGACGACGACGGTGCAATACCGGCTCGGTGTAACCGTTCGGCTGCTTGGTGCCTTCGATCACCAGTTCGACCGCCGCCTGGAAGGCGATGTTGCTGTCGAAGTCCGGTGCCAGCGGACGGTACAGCGGGTCGTTGGCGTTTTGACGGTCCACCACCGGCGCCATGCGCTTGAGGCTTTCCATCACTTGCGCTTCGGTCACCACCCCGTGGCGCAGCCAGTTGGCGATGTGCTGGCTGGAGATACGCAGCGTGGCACGGTCTTCCATCAGGCCGACGTCATTGATGTCCGGTACTTTCGAGCAGCCAACACCCTGGTCGATCCAGCGCACCACATAACCGAGAATGCCCTGGGCATTGTTGTCCAGTTCGTTCTTGATCTGCTCTGGCGTCCAGTTCGGGTTGACCGCCAGCGGGATGGTCAGAATGTCGTCCACCGAGGCACGGGCACGTTTGGCCAGTTCGGCCTGACGGGCGAACACGTCGACCTTGTGGTAATGCAGCGCGTGCAGTGCAGCAGCAGTCGGCGACGGCACCCAAGCGGTGTTGGCGCCAGCCAGCGGGTGCGCGATTTTCTGTTCGAGCATCGCGGCCATCAGGTCGGGCATCGCCCACATACCCTTACCGATTTGCGCGCGACCTTGCAGGCCGGTGCTCAGACCGATATCGACGTTCCAGTTTTCGTAGGCGCCGATCCATTTCTCAGCCTTCATGTCGGCCTTGCGCACAACCGGGCCGGCTTCCATGGAGGTGTGGATTTCGTCGCCGGTGCGGTCGAGGAAGCCGGTGTTGATAAACACCACGCGCTCGCTGGCTGCCTTGATACAGGCCTTGAGGTTGACCGTGGTACGGCGCTCCTCGTCCATGATCCCGACTTTCAGCGTGTTGCGCTTCAAGCCCAGCACGTCTTCGATGCGGCCGAACAGCTCGTTGGTGAACGCCGCTTCTTCCGGGCCGTGCATCTTCGGTTTAACGATGTACACGGAACCGGTGCGGGTGTTGCGACGCGAGGTGTTGCCATTGAGGTTGTGCATCGCCGCCAGGCAAGTGACCAGACCGTCGAGGATGCCTTCCGGCACTTCGTTGCCCTGACTGTCGAGAATCGCGTCGATGGTCATCAAGTGGCCAACGTTACGCACGAACAACAGCGAACGACCGTGCAACGTCACTTCACCGCCATTCGGCGCGGTGTAGGTGCGATCGGGGTTCATGGTGCGGGTGAAGGTCTGGCCACCCTTGGACACGGATTCCGCCAGGTCGCCCTTCATCAGGCCGAGCCAGTTGCGGTAGATCACCACTTTGTCGTCGGCATCGACGGCCGCCACGGAGTCTTCGCAGTCCATGATGGTGGTCAGCGCCGCTTCCATCAGAATGTCTTTGACGCCGGCGGCGTCGGTCTGGCCAACCGGAGTGGTGGCGTCAACCTGGATTTCGAAGTGCAGACCGTTGTGTTTCAGCAGAATGGCGATTGGCGCGTTGGCGTCGCCCTGGAAACCGATCAGTTGCGCATCGTCGCGCAGGCCTGTGTTGCTGCCGCCCTTGAGGGTGACCAGCAGTTTGCCGTCGGCGATTTTGTAGGCAGTCGAATCGACGTGAGAGCCGGCGGCCAGTGGCGCGGCTTCGTCGAGGAAGGCGCGGGCGAAGGCGATGACTTTGTCGCCACGCACCTTGTTGTAGCCTTTGCCTTTTTCCGCGCCACCGTCTTCGCTGATCGCGTCGGTGCCGTAGAGGGCGTCGTACAACGAACCCCAGCGGGCATTCGAGGCATTGAGAGCGAAGCGGGCGTTCATCACCGGCACCACGAGTTGCGGGCCGGCGGTGCGGGCGATTTCATCATCGACATTTTGCGTCGTTGCCTGGAAATCAGCCGCTTCTGGCAGCAGATAACCGATTTCTTGCAGGAAAGCTTTATAGGCCACAGCGTCGTGCGCCTGACCGTTGCGTTCCTGGTGCCAGGCATCAATGCGAGCCTGGAAGTCATCGCGTTTGGCGAGTAGGGCTTTGTTCTTCGGCGCCAGGTCATGAATGACCTTGTCGGCACCTTCCCAGAATTTGTCGGCGGTGAGGCCGGTACCGGGAATGGCTTCGTTGTTCACGAAGTCGAACAGGACTTTGGCGACCTGCAGGCCACCGACTTGAACGTGTTCAGTCATTGCTTGCCTCACTCTGCTCAGCTATTTCGCTTTTCAGCTCTTCAATTTGACAATGAAGCCTCTGGCCATTTAAACCACAAACCTGCCGACCAGTACATGCCATTGCTGGCGGCTGGGCTGGGACCAATCAACGGCTTGGAGGCCTTGCTGACGGGGCTTTCAGGGTTGCGAACGGGCCTTGGGCAGACATCGATCCAGCGTTATGTAGTGCGCGCTGCGGCATACTACATGATGAGTTGCGCTTGTGAAAATCAGACTAATTACGTCGTTCTGCGACCTCATGTCGCATTGCGGTCACATCGCGGAACGGGATGTTCTCAAAAAACAGATCGATTGTTCCAGTTAAATATAAAAAGTTGTACACGATTTGTCGTTTCGCGCATCTGAGGCGGCTGACCATCCCTTGCCTATACTTGCTCTTCTATAACAAAAGTCATGACAAGAGGGCTGCGCCATGGACCATCTCGTACTCACTGTTTTCGCCCCGGACAAGCCCGGACAGGTCGAGCGCATCGCCCAATGCATTGCCGAGCATGGCGGTAACTGGCTGGAAAGCCGCATGTCGCGGATGGCCGGGCAGTTCGCCGGGATTCTGCGGGTGGGCGTGCCGGCGGAGGCTTACGACGAATTAGTCGATTCCCTACAAGCACTGTCGACGCATGGCATCCGCGTATTGATTGCCGAGAGTGGCATCGAGCAATCCTGCACATGGAAGCCGATCGCTATGGAACTGGTGGGCAATGACCGGCCCGGCATCGTCCGCGACATCACCCGGCTGTTGGGCGAGCAGGGCGTCAACCTGGAAAGACTGGTGACGGAAGTGCGTCCGGCACCGATGAGCAGCGAGCCGCTGTTTCACGCCGAAGCGATTCTTGCAGTGCCACTGACCTTGTCGCTCGACGTCTTGCAGTCGCGTCTGGAAACCCTGGCTGATGATCTGATGGTCGAACTGGTGTTACGCACAGACGTTTAAGGGCTGACCGGGTTATCCAGTTTAAACGTGCACCTGCCTGTGGATAACCTGTAGAGACACCCGGCAACGCAAGGCCCGCCGTGGCTTTGCTGCAGGTGATCAAAAAACCGTCAACATTCAGTGACTTGCGCACAAACGGCGGGGATCACGCTGTGGATAACCTTGGGAAGGAACGATGCAGGCCACGAGAACCGTGGCCTGTGTGGGTTTGTGCGTTTTTTGATCAGCTGCGCCGGCGCAAACTGATCACCGCATCGACGCTGTAAACGGCCAGACCGGCCCAGATGAAAATAAACGCGACCAGCGTGCTCGACGACAAGTGCTCGCCGAACAGCAGTACGGCTTGCAACAGCACCAGGGTCGGTGCCAGGTATTGCAGGAAACCGATCGTGGTGTACGGCAAGTGGCGCGTGGCGGCGTTGAAGCACACCAGCGGCACCAGCGTCACCGGGCCGGCCGCGACCAGCCACCAGGCTTGGGACGTGGTCCAGAACTCCGGTTGCGCGCTGGTCGCGGTCTGGTTGAAGAGCAGCCAGGCAAGCGCTATCGGCACCAGCATCCAGGTTTCCACCACCAGCCCCGGCAACGCCTTGACCGGCGCCTGCTTGCGGATCAGACCGTAGAAGCCGAACGTCAGCGCCAGCACCAGCGACACCCACGGCAGACTACCGACCTGCCACACCTGTTGCGCGACACCAATCGCCGCCAGACCGACCGCGAGCCACTGCATCCGGCGCAGGCGTTCGCCGAGAATCAACATGCCCAACAGCACGTTTACCAACGGGTTGATGTAGTAACCGAGACTCGCTTCGAGCATGCGTCCGTTGTTCACCGACCATACGTAGGTCAGCCAGTTGGCCGCGATCAGCGTGCCGCTCAGCGCCAGAATCGCCAGACGTTTGGGGTTGTCGAGCAGCTCGCGCAACCAGCCCGGGTGTTTCCATACCATCAACAACAGCGCACCAAACAGCGCCGACCACAGCACGCGATGGATGATGATTTCGACGGCCGGAACTTCGGCGATGGCTTTGAAGTAGATCGGGAACAGGCCCCAGATGATGTAGGCACTCAGGCCCAGAATGTACCCGCGACGCGGGTTGGCGGCTTGCATGCAGAATCCTTGCTTAGGCAGCTAACAAAGGAGGGATTGTAAGGAGATTCGTCGGCGAGTGCCGTAGCTGATTGGTCAGAAATGTGTGAACACACAACCCCTGTGGGAGCGAGCTTGCTCGCGAATACGGGCTGACATTCAACATTACGCTGACTGACATGACGCCTTCGCGAGCAAGCTCGCTCCCACAGGGTTCAGGTTTTAATCAGAAGAGTTTCAGTGGTTCTTCGTTGAGTGCCGACAGCTGCTCACGCAACGCCAACACCTGATCACCCCAATAACGCTCGGTGCCAAACCACGGAAAGCTGTGCGGGAATGCCGGGTCATCCCAGCGCCGCGCCAGCCAGGCGCTGTAATGCATCAGGCGCAGCGCGCGGAGCGGTTCGATCAGCGCCAGTTCGCGCGGGTCGAAATCGTGGAATTCGTTGTAGCCGTCCATCAATTCCGACAACTGCCCGAGACATTCCTGACGATCACCGGCGAGCATCATCCAGATGTCCTGCACTGCCGGGCCCATGCGGCAGTCGTCGAGGTCGACGATGTGGAACATCTCGTCGCGGCACATCATGTTGCCTGGGTGGCAGTCGCCGTGCATGCGGATGTTCTGGTGCGGCGTGTTGGCGTAAGCGTCTTCCACACGCTTGAGCAAATCACGGGCGACGGACTCGTAGGCCGGCAGCAGGCTTTTCGGAATGAAGTTGCCTTCGAGCAAAGTGTTCAGCGAGGCGTGGCCGAAGTTCTGCACCGCAAGAGCTTCCCGGTGCTCGAAAGGCTTGGTCGCGCCGACCGCGTGAATCCGCCCGAGCAACTGGCCGAGGCGATACAGCTGATCAAGATTGCCCGGCTCCGGCGCACGGCCACCACGGCGGGGAAACAAGGTGAAACGGAAACCGGCGTGCTCGTGCAGGGTTTCGCCGTTGTGGATCAGCGGCGCCACGACCGGAATTTCAACGTCGGCCAGCTCGAAGGTGAACTTGTGTTCTTCGAGGATGGCTTCGTTGGTCCAGCGTTGCGGGCGATAGAACTTGGCGATCAGCGGTTCGGAGTCTTCGATGCCGACCTGATAGACGCGGTTCTCGTAGCTGTTGAGCGCCAGAATGCGCGCATCACTGAGGAAGCCGATGCTTTCAACGGCATCGAGTACGAGGTCGGGGGTGAGGGTTTCAAACGGGTGGGCCATGCTGACTCCTGCGCGCAGCAGGCTGCCGCGTCCGGCCCAGCATGGTAGCGCAGATGGCAGCGGGGGAGGTGGTTGGTGTCTGATCGGTCCTTTCGCGAGCAAGCTCGCTCCCACAGTGGATCGCATTCCAAATGTGGGAGCGAGCTTGCTCGCGAAGGCGATGGATCAGGCGCCGACTATTCCACCGTCCTCACGGGTAATCGCCATCACCGACGACCGCGGCTTGCCATTCGGCAAATGCTCAGGGAAGGTCGAACCACCGTTTTCACCCGGATGCTGAATCCCGACAAACAAAGTCTTTTGATCCGGCGAGAAGCTGATCCCCGTCACCTCACAACCAACCGGTCCGACCATAAAGCGGCGAATCTCACCAGTCTTGGGATCGGCGCACAGCATCTGGTTGTTGCCCATCCCGGCAAAGTCCCCAGCATTGCTCGAATCACCGTCGGTGAGAATCCACAAGCGTCCGGCCTTGTCGAAGCCCAGGCCATCCGGGCTGTTGAACATGTTCTGCGGGGTGATGTTCTTCGAGCCACCCTTTGGCGTCCCGGCGTGCACGCCCGGGTTGCCGGCGACCACAAAAAGATCCCAGGCGAACGTCTTCGACGCGTGATCGTCGCGGTCGGTGCGCCAGCGCAGGATCTGCCCGTAAACGTTTTTCTCACGCGGGTTGGGTCCGCCCACCGGTTGGCCGTCTTCGCCGCGCTTGGCGTTGTTGGTCAGGGTGCAATAGACCTGACCGTCCTTCGGACTGACGACGATCCATTCCGGACGGTCCATGCGCGTTGCGCCGACGACACTGGCGGCAAGGCGCGCGTGGATCAGCACTTCGGCCTGGTCGGCGAAACCGCTGCTGGCGTCGATGCCGTTCTTGCCGTGGGTCAGTTCGATCCACTGGCCCTGGCCTTTCGGGTGATCGGGGTTGCTGTCGCCATTATCGAATTTCGCCACGTACAAGGTGCCGTGATCGAGGATGTCGCGGTTGGCCTTGGCGTTGCGGTGGTTGATGCGGTCGCGGCTGACGAATTTGTAGATGAACTCGCCACGCTCGTCGTCGCCCATGTACACCACGGCGCGACCGTCGTCGGTCTCGGCCAGTGCGGCGTTTTCATGTTTGAAGCGGCCCAGCGCGGTGCGTTTGACCGGGGTCGATTGCGGATCGAACGGATCGATCTCGACCACCCAGCCGTGACGGTTGAGTTCGTTGGGGTTTTTCGCCATGTCGAAGCGCGGATCGTACGGATGCCAGTTGATCTCGCGGCTGGCGACCGAGACGCCGTAGCGCTTCTGCGCCGGGTCGAACTGCTGCTGGGCGTTGCTGCTGCCGAAGCAGTCGGTGAAGTTTTCTTCACAGGTCAGGTAAGTGCCCCACGGGGTTTTACCGTTGGCGCAGTTCTGGAACGTGCCAAGGACTTTCTTGCCGTGTTTGTCGGCGGCGGTTTTCATCAAGTCGTGACCGGCCGCCGGGCCGCTGATGCGCAGCGGCGAGTTGCCGTGAATGCGCCGGTTGTAGCGCGAGCCCTGAACGAACTGCCACTGACCGTTCTTGCGCTGTACTTCGATTACCGACACGCCTTCGCAGGCCAGCGCCTTGCGCACGTCTTCGGCCGATTGCGGCATGCCGCCGTGCGGATAGAGGTAGCGGTAGTTGGTGTATTCGTTGTTGATCGCCATCAACGCGCGGTTGCGGTCGTCGGGGAAGGCGAACAGGCTCATGCCGTCGTTGTTGTCGCCGAATTGCACTTCCTGTGCGGCGGCGGTGCCGTTACCGCTAGGGTCGAAGGCCGGGCCATTTTTTTGCAATGGCTGGCCCCAACTGATCAGCACAGAAGACTTGTAGCCTTTGGGCAGCGTGATGACATCGGTGGTCGCCGCGGGAATGCTCTCGAAACCGAGCAGGCGGCTGTTGCCGGCGCTGACGCCGGTGGCCAGCGCGCTGCGACTCAACAGACTACCGCCGAGGAACATTGCCGCGCCGCACAGTGCGCCGGCGCCGATGAAACCGCGACGGCTGAGGCCGACCATTTTTTCCAGGTCAGTGGATTGGTTTTCTTCTAATAGGCTCACATCAGGCTCCCTGCTTGGTTTTGGCAGCTACCTTAATAAGCAACGATGACGCTTTCGTTGCAGGGCCTGATTACAGCGGCGTGCCGATCAAAACATTGGACGGAGAAAACTGCACGTGCACCGGTTGCTCAACACTCAGCCCGCGCGTGCGCAGATCGAGCGGCTCAGCCAGGGCGCAGAGGGTGTGGCCGTTGGGCAGGGTGATGCGCACTTCACTCGGGCCGTCCTCGGCGTCGAGAATCGCTTCGATGGTGCCCTTCAGAAGATTGTGACCAGACGTTGCAGATTGCTCGGTGCCGAGCAATTCCAGCCAGCCGGCCTTGATCAGCGCCACCACTTCGGTACCGCTTTGCAGCTCCAGATGCACGGTGCTGTCGTGGGTGATCTGCGCGTCGAGACACAGCCCTTCGGCCAGTTCGAGACGGATCAGGTCATTGCGCCCCTGCGCTTCGATCGCCACGACTTTGCCGTGCAACTGGTTGCGCGCGCTGGTTCTGAGCATCAAACGACCGAGCAGATCCAGATCGCTGGCGTCTTCCGCTGCCTCCAGCACCTGGGCCTGCAAGGCTTGCAGCTTCTGATAGAGGCGCAGGACGCGTTCGCCTTCGCTGGACAGTTTCGCGCCGCCACCGCCCTTGCCTCCGACGGCGCGTTCGACCAGCGGTTTTTGCGCCAGATTGTTCAGTTCATCGATGGCATCCCACGCCGCTTTGTAGCTCAGGCCTGCGCTTTTCGCGGCGCGGGTGATTGAGCCTTGTTCGGCGATATGTTGCAGCAGGGCAATACGCTGCGGACGGCGAACGATGTGCTGGGACAACAGGGAAGGCATGGACATGGGTGGGTGCTTTTAGCTGTGTCGGTGGGGGGGAAGTTGGCCGCTAGCGACGCGAGAGTCAAGCCTGACACAGAACCCTGTGGGAGCGAGCTTGCTCGCGAAAGCGGTGTCTCAGTCAACGTTGATTTTGAATGTTCCGGCCTCTTCGCGAGCAAGCTCGCTCCCACAGGGAATGGTGTTGGCTTCAGCTTCCGGGTTTTGGCGTGCGCGCCAGACAATAGACATCGACCCGGGCGGCGCCAGCGTTTATCAGCAACCGGGCGAGAGCCTGTGCGGTCGCGCCAGTGGTCAATACGTCGTCAACCAGTGCGAGATGTCGGTCTTTTATCTGCGCATCCGGCATGAGGTTGAAAGCATTACGCAGATTGCGTTTACGCGCCTTGGCATCAAGATCCTGCTGGGCGTCGGTCTCCTTGACTCGCAGCAGAACCTGTTCTTCGCACGGCAGATCCAGCGACTGACTCAACCAGCGCGCCAACATCGCAGCCTGATTGAATCCCCGTTGGCGCAGACGTTTACGCGCCAGCGGCACCGGCAACAACACATCAGGCCTGGGTAAACCCTCATCGAAGCGATGTTGCAGGTATTGCCCGAGAACGTCGGCGAGCAGGTGGCCAAACGGCCATTTTGCGTTGTGTTTAAAGCGCGTAATCAAACTGTCGACGGGGAAGCCATACTGCCACGGCGCCACCACCTGTTCGAACGCCGGCGGCTCCAGCAGGCACTCGCCGCAGGTCTGCCCCGCGGCGAGGAGTGGCAAGGCGCAGGTCTGGCAGTGGTCGCCGAGCCATGGCAGATCGGTTTCACAGGCCACGCAGATTGGCATTTCTGCTTCCGCCGGCTCATCGCAAAGCAAGCAGGATTGTACGTTATTTAAACAGATGTAAACCTGTCCTTTGTATTGCGGTTGACAGCGCATGACTCTTCCTTAAATATGCCGAACATCCGTGTCGCGCCTGTGGGTATTCCATTCCCGCAGCCGCAAGCCAAGCATAACCAAGGAACTACCCATGAGCGCGAGCACCACCGCCACCCTGCGTCACGACTGGTCTCTGGCCGAAGTCAAAGCACTCTTCGTACAGCCCTTCAACGACTTGCTGTTCCAGGCGCAAACGGTGCACCGCGCGCATTTCAACGCCAACCGCGTTCAGGTTTCGACCCTGCTGTCGATCAAGACCGGCGCGTGCCCGGAAGACTGCAAGTACTGCCCGCAGTCCGGTCACTACAACACCGGTCTTGAAAAAGAAAAGCTGATGGAAGTGCAAAAGGTCCTCGAAGAGGCGGCACGCGCCAAGGCTATCGGCTCGACGCGTTTCTGCATGGGTGCGGCGTGGAAACATCCGTCGGCCAAAGACATGCCTTACGTGCTGAAAATGGTTGAAGGCGTGAAAGCCATGGGCCTGGAAACCTGCATGACCTTGGGCCGTCTCGATCAGGATCAGACCGAAGCACTGGCCAAGGCCGGCCTCGATTACTACAACCACAACCTCGATACGTCGCCGGAGTTCTACGGCAGCATCATCACCACCCGTACTTACGGCGAGCGCCTGCAGACGCTGGCTTACGTGCGTGAATCGGGGATGAAGATCTGCTCCGGCGGCATTCTCGGCATGGGCGAGTCGCTGGATGACCGCGCCAATCTGCTGATCCAGTTGGCCAACCTGCCGGAGCATCCGGAGTCGGTGCCGATCAACATGCTGGTCAAGGTCGCCGGTACGCCTTTGGAAAACGCCGAGGACGTCGACCCGTTCGACTTCATCCGCATGCTCGCGGTGGCTCGCATTCTCATGCCGCAATCTCACGTGCGCCTGTCCGCCGGCCGCGAAGCGATGAACGAGCAGATGCAGGCCCTGGCCTTCTTCGCCGGCGCCAACTCGATTTTCTACGGCGACAAACTGCTGACCACCGCCAACCCGCAGGCGGACAAGGACATGCAGTTGTTCGCGCGTCTGGGCATTCAGCCGGAAGCTCGTGAAGAGCATTCCGATGAGGTGCACCAAGCCGCGATCGAGCAGGCATTGGTAGAGCAGAAGAGCAGCGAGCAGTTCTACAACGCCGCGGTTTAAACCTGCGCGGATTCCTCTGAAGGAATGCAAAACCCCTGTGGGAGCGAGCTTGCTCGCGAAAGCGGTGTTTCAGTCGACATTGATGTCGGATGTGAAGGCCTCTTCGCGAGCAGGCTCGCTCCCACAAGGGATCTGTGTCACTTGAAAGTCGAGGCCTGCATGTCTTTCGATCTCGCCGCACGCCTTGCTGCCCGTCGTGCCGAAAACCTTTATCGCCAGCGACCGCTGCTCGAGTCCCCGCAAGGCCCGCAAGTGGTGGTCGACGGCAAACCGTTGCTCGCGTTCTGCAACAACGATTACCTCGGCCTGGCCAATCATCCGCAGGTCATCGAAGCCTGGCGCGCCGGTGCTGAACGTTGGGGTGTCGGTGGTGGCGCCTCGCATCTGGTGATCGGCCACAGTGGCCCGCATCACGCGCTGGAAGAAGCATTGGCTGACCTCACCGGGCGCCCGCGTGCGCTGCTGTTCACCACCGGTTACATGGCCAATCTAGGCGCGGTCACGGCGCTGGTCGGGCAGGGCGATACGGTGCTGGAAGATCGCCTCAATCACGCTTCGCTGCTGGATGCGGGTCTGTTGTCCGGCGCGCGTTTCAATCGTTATTTGCATAACGACGCGCAGAGCCTGGCCAAACGTCTGGAGAAAGCCACCGGCAACACGCTGGTGGTCACCGACGGTGTGTTCAGCATGGACGGCGACCTCGCTGACCTGCCGGCGCTGGCCCGTGAGGCCAAGGCCAAAGGTGCGTGGTTGATGGTTGATGACGCTCACGGTTTCGGCCCGCTGGGTGCGAATGGCGGCGGCATTGTCGAGCATTTCGGTTTGAGTCAGGCGGATGTGCCGGTACTGGTCGGCACCCTCGGCAAAGCGTTCGGCACCGCTGGCGCATTTGTCGCTGGCAGCGAAGAGTTGATCGAAAGCCTGATCCAGTTCGCCCGCCCGTACATCTACACCACCAGCCAGCCACCGGCATTGGCCTGCGCGACGCTGAAAAGTCTGGAGCTGCTGCGCACTGAACACTGGCGTCGTGAACATCTGCAGACGCTGATCCGCCAGTTCCGCCAGGGCGCCGAGGAGATCGGTCTGGAGCTGATGAACAGTTTTACGCCGATCCAGCCGATCATGATTGGCGATGCCGGGCGCGCGGTGCGGTTGTCGCAGATGTTGCGCGAGCGCGGACTGATGGTCACCGCGATTCGTCCGCCGACCGTGCCTGCCGGCAGCGCTCGCTTGCGGGTGACCCTGACCGCCGCCCACAGCGAGGCGCAGGTGCAGCTATTGTTAGAGGGACTGGCCGATTGCTTTGCCCAACTGTCGTCGGAGCCAAGCCATGCGTGACCGCCTGATTCTGCTGCCCGGCTGGGGCCTCGGCGTGTCGCCGATGGAGCCTCTGGCCGCCGCATTGCAAGGGCTCGATGAACATCTGAAAGTGGAAATCGAGCCGCTGCCGGAGCTGGATTCCAGCGACCTGCAGGACTGGCTCGACGAACTTGATGAAAGAATTCCTCAGGACGTCTGGCTGGGTGGCTGGTCGCTGGGCGGCATGCTTGCGTCCGAGTTGGCGGCACGGCGTGGCGAGCGTTGCTGCGGTTTGCTGACGCTGGCTAGCAATCCTTGTTTTGTTGCCCATGAACAATGGCCGAACGCGATGCCGGGCGAGACGTTCGACGCCTTTCTCGGCGGTTGCCAGGCCGATCCGCGCACAACTCTCAAACGGTTCTCGCTGCTGTGTGCCCAAGGCGCGCAAGACCCGCGCGGCTTGTCGAGATTGATGTTGGGCGGGGCGCCGAATACCGCGCCGGCGGCACTGATGGCGGGACTGGAACTGCTCGCACAACTGGACACTCGCGCAGCACTGCAGGCGTTTCGTGGCCCGCAGTTTCATTTGTTCGCCGGGCAGGACGGTCTGGTGCCGGCGGAAGCGGCGGGGGCGTTATTCGCCCTGTTGCCGGATATCGAAATAGGTCTGATCGAACAGGCCTGTCATGCGTTCCTTCTGGAAGACCCCCACGGACTGGCGGGCGCGATCCAGGCTTTTTTACATGAGTGCGGTGATGACTGATTTGTCTCTTGTGCTGCCCGGCGGCTTGCCTGACAAGCGTCAGGTCGCGGCCTCTTTTTCTCGTGCGGCGGCCAGTTACGACAGCGTCGCCGAGCTGCAACGTGATGTTGGTACACAGTTAATTGAGCGTTTGCCGCAGGAATTCGTGCCGGCGCGGTGGCTGGATCTGGGGTGTGGCACGGGTTATTTCACCCGCGCGTTGGCTTCGCGATTTGCCGAGGGCCACGGTCTGGCGCTGGATATCGCTGAAGGCATGCTTGAGCACGCGCGGCCATTGGGTGGTGCCGAGCATTTTATTGCCGGCGATGCGGAGCGTCTGCCGTTGCAGGACTCGACTTGCGACCTGATCTTCTCCAGTCTCGCGGTGCAGTGGTGCGCGGATTTCGAGGCGGTGCTCAGCGAAGCATTTCGTGTGCTGAAACCAGGTGGGATCTTCGCGTTTGCTAGTCTTTGTGTTGGGACGCTGTTTGAGTTGCGCGACAGCTGGCGGCAGGTCGACGGGATGGTGCACGTCAACCGCTTCCGCGAGTTCGCCCGTTATCAGCAATTGTGTGCGGCCAGTGGCTTGCGCACACTGAGTCTGGAGAATCAACCACACGTGCTGCATTACCCGGATGTGCGCAGCCTGACCCATGAATTGAAAGCCTTGGGCGCGCACAATCTGAACCCGGGGCGGCCGGGCGGTTTGACCGGGCGGGCGCGGATTCTCGGTTTGGTCGACGCTTACGAGCAGTTCCGTGAGGCGTCGGGGTTGCCGGCGACTTATCAGGTGGTCTACGCCGTGTTGGAGAAACCCGTATGAGCGCAGCCTATTTCATCACCGGCACGGATACCGATGTCGGCAAGACCACCGTTGCCGCAGGATTGCTGCACGCAGCGCGTTCGGCAGGAATGAGCACGGCGGCGGGTAAACCGGTGGCGTCAGGGTGCGAGGTGACGCCCAAGGGTTTGCGCAATTCCGATGCATTGGCGCTGCTGGCCGAATGTTCGTTGCCGCTGACTTATCAACAGGTCAATCCGGTGGCATTCGAGCCGGCGATCGCTCCGCATCTGGCGGCGCGTGAAGCGGGTGTGGCCTTGACCGTGCAATCGTTGCTGGCGCCGATGCGCGAGATTCTGGCGATGAATGCCGATTTCACTTTGATCGAAGGCGCGGGTGGCTGGCGGGTGCCGTTGGCGGATCAGGACAATTTGTCGGATCTGGCGATTGCGTTGAAGCTGCCGGTGATTCTGGTGGTGGGCGTGCGCCTGGGTTGCATCAGTCATGCGTTGCTGACGGCTGAGGCGATTGCTCGCGATGGGCTGCAACTGGCCGGGTGGGTGGCGAATATCATCGATCCGAAGACTTCGCGGCTGGAGGAAAACCTCGCCACGCTGGCCGAGCGGATTCCGGCGCCGTGTCTGGGGCGCGTGCCGAAACTCAGGGCCTTGAGCGCAGAAGCGGTGGCGGATCATTTGCAGCTGGATCTGCTCGACTAAGCTTTTCTCTATGAGCAGGCACTGTGCCATTAGTGTTTTTGACGGGTGTTTTTCTGGCGTCTCTGCTTCAATGGCTGCCATTGATCCTTCCCAAGGATGAGAACTGTTATGGAAATCTCCGGTAACACAGCTTTTTATGCAGGTCTGAGTTCGATTCAAAGCGGGCAGAACCGCGTCGATCAGGCTGCCAGCCAGATTGCCAACAACACGATCGAACGCTCGGTGACCAGCCAGTCGTCCGAAGTGCAAATCGATCGTCTGCGTGGTGTCGATCGGGCCCAGCAATCGGATCTGGCCAGCAATGTGGTCGAGATGTCCCAAGGCAAAATCCAGGCAGAGCTGGGCGTGAAGGTCGTCAAGGCGTCGGATGAAGTGCTCGGTACGATCATCGACACTTTTGCCTGATTTGTTCCAGTCTGCATGCTGAACGCCGCGCCTTGTCGCGGCGTTTTTCGTTGTAAGTCCTTCTCCCTCAACTAATCTTTTTTCAGCGACCGTGGCTCATTCGAGTTCATGGCCGTTTGCTGTGTCCGGCGTTTGAAAACTCTGATGACGAACGGCAAAAGATCGACGCTTGACAAGATTTCGGCGTAAACGTATGTTTCAAACAACTGTTTGACCGTCACAACAAATCAACACGGTCGTTCATTCCCGGTTACATCAGCAGAGGTTTATCGCTATGCCTGACTACAAGGCCCCCTTGCGTGATATTCGCTTCGTTCGTGACGAACTGCTCGGCTACGAAGCGCACTATCAGAGCCTTCCGGCTTGCGCAGACGCAACTCCGGACATGGTTGACGCCATTCTCGAAGAAGGCGCCAAGTTTTGTGAGCAGGTACTGGCACCGCTGAACCGCGTGGGCGACCTCGAAGGTTGCACCTGGAGCGAGTCCGGCGTGAAAACCCCGACGGGCTTCAAAGAGGCTTACAAGCAATTCGTTGAAGGCGGCTGGCCAAGCCTGGCGCATGACGTTGAGCACGGCGGCCAAGGCCTGCCGGAGTCGCTGGGTCTGGCAGTGAGCGAGATGGTTGGCGAAGCCAACTGGTCGTGGGGCATGTACCCAGGTCTGTCGCACGGCGCGATGAACACCATCTCCGAGCACGGCACCCCAGAGCAGCAGGAAGCCTATCTGACCAAACTGGTGTCCGGCGAATGGACCGGCACCATGTGCCTGACCGAACCACACTGCGGCACCGACCTGGGCATGCTGCGCACCAAGGCCGAACCTCAGGCCGACGGCTCCTACAAAGTTTCCGGCACCAAGATCTTCATCTCGGCCGGTGAACACGACATGGCCGACAACATCGTCCACATCGTGCTGGCTCGCCTGCCGGACGCACCGGCTGGCACCAAAGGCATCTCGCTGTTCATCGTTCCGAAATTCATGCCGAATGCTGATGGCACCGTCGGTGAGCGTAACGCAGTGAGCTGCGGTTCGCTGGAACACAAGATGGGCATCCACGGCAACGCCACCTGCGTGATGAACTTCGACGGCGCTACCGGTTACCTGATCGGCCCGGCGAACAAAGGCCTGAACTGCATGTTCACCTTTATGAACACCGCACGTCTGGGTACCGCACTGCAAGGTCTGGCCCACGCCGAAATCGGTTTCCAGGGCGGCCTGAAATACGCTCGCGACCGCCTGCAAATGCGCTCCCTGACTGGCCCGAAAGCGCCGGAAAAAGCCGCTGACCCGATCATCGTGCACCCTGACGTACGCCGCATGCTGTTGACCATGAAGGCGTTCGCCGAAGGCAACCGTGCGATGGTGTACTTCACCGCCAAACAGGTCGACATCGTCAAGTACGGCGTCGATGAAGAAGAGAAAAAGAAAGCCGACGCACTGCTGGCCTTCATGACTCCGATCGCCAAAGCGTTCATGACCGAAGTCGGTTTCGAATCCGCCAACCACGGCGTGCAGATCTACGGCGGCCACGGCTTCATCGCTGAGTGGGGCATGGAGCAGAACGTTCGCGACAGCCGCATTTCGATGCTGTACGAAGGCACCACCGGTATCCAGGCACTCGACCTGCTGGGCCGTAAAGTGCTGATGACGCAAGGCGAGGCTCTGAAAGGCTTCACCAAGATCGTCCACAAGTTCTGCCAGAACAACGAAGGCAACGAAGCCGTTAAAGAGTTCGTTACACCGCTGGCCGCGATCAACAAGGAATGGGGCGAGCTGACCATGAAGGTCGGTATGGCCGCCATGAAAGATCGCGAAGAAGTCGGCGCGGCCTCCGTGGACTACCTGATGTACTCCGGTTATGCCTGCCTGGCTTACTTCTGGGCCGACATGGCTCGTGTAGCAGCGGAGAAGCTGGCAGAAGGCAGCGGCGACGCGGCGTTCTACACCGCCAAGCTGCAAACCGCGCGCTTCTACTTCCAGCGCATCCTGCCGCGTACTCGCACTCACGTGGCCACCATGCTGTCGGGCGCCAACAACCTGATGGACATGAAAGAAGAAGACTTCGCACTGGGCTACTAAGCCTTAGCGCGGTCTCATGAAAACCGCTGCTCCTGTTAGGGGGGCGGCGGTTTTTTTGTTAATGAATCGCTCAGATAGTCGGGTTTCCGGCCGTTATAGAGACAGTGTGTGATCTGGGTCACATTGTGTGGGCTTGGCCGCACTTTGCAGGCACAATGCCATCTCTTTGCCATGACGGGTCGGAGCTTTACCCTTGCCGCGTTCTTCCGCTGTACGTTTCAGCCATTTCCTACCTTCACTGCTTTTGTTACTTGCGGGGTTGGCGGCTGCGTACGTCAAAGACCTCAGCGTGTTCTTCACTTCGCTGTTCAATGTGTTGCCGACGTTGGTGCTGTTGCTGGGCGGCGCGTACTGCGCGGTTTACCGACGTCAGCGCGAACTGTTTCTGATGCTCACGGTGTATATCGCCTACTTTTTACTCGACACCCAGACCGACTATTACCGCGACAATGGCAAGGTCCGCGAAGACGCTGCCGTGGTCTTCCACCTCGTCTGTTTGCTGCTGCCGTTGCTGTTTGGCCTGTTCGCGGCGTGGCAGGAACGTACGCACCTGTTTCAGGACATGGTCGCGCGTTTTGCCGTGTTGCTGGCCTTTGGCAGTGTGGCATTGGGCCTTGAGCAGAGTTATCCCCAGGCATTGCTGATCTGGCTTTCGGAAATCCGCTGGCCAGCCCTGCACGGCGCGTGGATGAGTTTGATTCAGCTGTCCTATCCCGTGTTTATCTCGGCATTCCTGCTGCTGGCCTGGCAATACTGGCGCAACCCGCGGCCGCTGCATGCGGCGCAACTGGTGGGTTTGCTCGGCGTGTTCTGGATGCTGCCGAAAACCTTCATCCTGCCGTTTACCCTGAACATCATGTGCAGTCAGGTGATGTTGATGATCGCCGCTGCGGTTGCGCACGAAGCTTATCAAATGGCCTTCCGCGATGAACTCACCGGTCTGCCGGGGCGTCGCGCGCTCAACGAACGTATGCAGCGCCTCGGTCGCAACTACGTATTGGCGATGAGCGACGTCGACCACTTCAAGAAATTCAACGACACCCACGGCCATGATGTCGGTGACCAGGTGTTGCGCCTGGTCGCCAGCAAGCTGTCGAAAATCAGCGGTGGCGGTAGGGCGTATCGCTATGGCGGTGAGGAATTTGCCTTGGTGTTCGCCGGCAAAACCCTTGAGGAATGCATGCCGCATCTTGAGGTGATTCGTGAGTCGATTGCGTCCTACAACATTCAACTGCGCAATCAGGAAAACCGCCCGCAGGATGACCAGCAAGGTCGGCAGCGCCGCGCCGGCTCGGGGGCATCCAGTGTGTCGGTGACGGTGAGCATCGGTGTCGCGGAACGAGTGGAGCAGCGCAACCCGGAACAAGTGCTCAAGTCCGCCGACGAGGCGCTCTACGCTGCAAAAGGTGCGGGGCGTAACTGCGTGATGGCATACGGACAAAACCGTCGCGGCGCGGTGCGCATGGACACGGCCGCAGGTTGAGTGATGACGGCGCATTCAGCGTCTGCACAATGATTGTGGGGTGTGGTGGCCGGCAGTAGGTTGGAGAAATCTGCTGACGGAGAAGCCACCATGCCTGAGTACAAAGCCCCGCTGCGCGACATGCGCTTTCTGATCGACCACGTCTTCGACTTCCACGCCAACTACGCCGCCCTCGGCGCCGACGACGCCAGCCCGGACATGATCAACGCGATCCTTGAAGAAGGCGCGAAGTTCTGCGAGAACGTTCTGGCCCCGCTCAATCGCAGCGGTGACGAAGAGGGCTGCCATTTCGACAACGGTGTGGTGACAACGCCTACAGGCTTCAAGCAAGCCTTCGCACAATACGTCGAGGGCGGCTGGCACGGTCTGGCGACGGATCCGACTTATGGCGGGCAGGGCCTGCCGAGTTCGCTGGGGCTGGTGATCAGCGAAATGGTCGGTTCCAGCAACACCTCTTGGGGCATGTACCCGGGCCTGACCCACGGCGCGATGTCGGCGATCCACGCCCACGGCAGCGCTGAGCAAAAAGACACCTACCTGAGCAAACTCACTGCCGGCCAGTGGACCGGCACCATGTGCCTGACCGAAGCCCATTGCGGCACTGACCTGGGCATCATCAAGACCCGCGCCGTGCCCCAGGCTGACGGCAGCTACGCGGTTACCGGCAGCAAGATTTTCATCTCCGCCGGTGAGCACGACATGAGCGACAACATCATCCATCTGGTGTTGGCCAAGTTGCCGGATGCGCCGGCCGGGACCAAAGGGATTTCGCTGTTTATCGTGCCGAAGTTCCTGCCGGATGCGGCGGGTGAGGCAGGCGAGCGCAACGGCGTGTCCTGCGGTTCGATCGAACACAAGATGGGCATCAAGGCTTCCGCCACCTGCGTGCTGAACTTCGACGGCGCCAAGGGTTATCTGATCGGCGAGCCGAACAAGGGCCTGAACTGCATGTTCACCATGATGAACCACGCGCGGCTCGGCACCGGCATGCAGGGGTTGTGTCTGGGCGAGGCGAGCTTTCAGGGCGCGATCAAATACGCCAACGACCGCTTGCAGATGCGTTCACTGACGGGCGCCAAAGCCCCGGACAAAGCCGCCGATCCGATCATCGTTCACCCGGACGTGCGGCGCATGCTGCTGACCATGAAAGCTTTCAACGAAGGCAACCGTGCACTGACCTATTTCACTGCGCAGTTGCTCGATATTGCGCACCTGAGCCGCGATGCCGAGGCGCGTCAGGAAGCCGAAGATCTGTTGGCGTTCCTTACGCCGATCTGCAAAGCGTTCATGACCGACACCGGGCTGGAAGTCACCAATCACGGCATGCAGATATTTGGCGGCCACGGCTTCATTCGCGAATGGGGCATGGAGCAGCTGGTGCGCGATTGCCGGATTGCACCGATCTATGAAGGCACCAACGGCATTCAGGCGCTGGATCTGCTGGGGCGCAAAGTACTGGGCAGTCAGGGCAAGTTGCTGCGCGGTTTCACCAAAATCGTCCACAAGTTCTGCGCGGCCAACGGTGAGCACCCGCAGCTGGGCAGTTTCGTTGTGCAGCTCAATGAGCTGAACCAGCAGTGGGGCGACCTGACCATGAAGGTCGGGATGGCGGCGATGAAGAACCCGGATGAGGTGGGCGCGGCGTCTGTGGATTATTTGATGTACAGCGGTTACATCATCCTCGGCTATCTGTGGTTGCGGATGGCATTGGTGGCGCAGGCGAAACTGGACGCGGGCGAGGGTGAGGCGGATTACCTGGGTGGGAAATTGGCGACGTGCGAGTTTTACTTCAAGCGTTTGTTGCCGCGTACGGCGGCGCATCGGGCGGCGATCGAGGCGGGGAGTGAGTGTTTGATGAAGTTGCCGGCTGAACTGTTTGCTCTGTAGGAAAAAGCAAAAGATCGCAGCCTTCGGCAGCTCCTACATGGGGCCGAGTTTTATCTGTAGGAGCTGCCGCAGGCTGCGATCTGATTCCGATGACTAAAAATAACAAATCAGTCACCGGTTGACCCTATGTGTCGCAAAAGTTGTTGAGGTACACTCCGGCTCAACGAAAACACCCTTCCACGAATCACCTGTTTAGATCTTGCGAGGTTTGCCATGGCTGACTACAAAGCGCCGCTGCGCGATATGCGCTTCGTCCTCAATGAAGTGTTCGAAGTCGCCAAACTCTGGGCCGAACTGCCAGCGCTCGCCGAGACCGTCGACGCCGAAACCGTTGAAGCCATTCTCGAAGAGGCCGGCAAGGTCACCAGTAAAAGCATCGCGCCGCTGAGCCGTGCCGCTGACGAAGAAGGTTGCCATTGGGCCGACGGCGCCGTCACCACCCCTGCCGGTTTCCCACAGGCTTATCAGACTTATGCCGAAGGCGGCTGGGTTGGCGTCGGTGGCGATCCGCAATACGGCGGCATGGGCATGCCCAAAGCCGTGTCGGCGCAAGTCGAAGAAATGGTCAACTCCGCCAGCCTGTCCTTCGGTCTGTACCCGATGCTGACCGCCGGCGCCTGCCTGTCGATCAACGCCCACGCCAGCGAAGAGCTGAAAGCCGCGTACCTGCCGAACATGTACGCCGGCGTCTGGGCCGGCTCCATGTGTCTGACCGAGCCGCACGCCGGCACCGACCTGGGGATCATTCGCACCAAGGCCGAACCTCAGGCCGACGGTTCCTACAAGGTCAGCGGCACCAAGATCTTCATCACCGGCGGCGAACACGACCTCACCGAAAACATCATTCACCTGGTGCTGGCGAAACTGCCGGACGCTCCGGCGGGCCCGAAGGGCATTTCGCTGTTCCTGGTGCCGAAGTTCATGGTCAATGCCGACGGCAGCCTGGGCGCGCGTAACCCGGCGAACTGCGGCTCGATCGAACACAAGATGGGCATCCAGGCATCCGCGACCTGCGTGATGAACTTTGACGAGGCTGTGGGTTATCTGGTCGGCGAGCCGAACAAAGGCCTGGCTGCGATGTTCACCATGATGAACTACGAGCGTCTGGGTGTCGGTATCCAGGGCCTGGCGACCGGTGAGCGTTCCTACCAGAATGCCGTTGAATACGCCCGCGACCGTCTGCAAAGCCGTTCGCCAACCGGCGCGCAGAACAAAGACAAAGTCGCTGACCCGATCATCGTCCACCCGGACGTACGTCGCATGCTGCTGACCATGAAAGCCTCGAACGAGGGCGGCCGTGCATTCTCCACCTACGTGGCGATGCAGCTCGACACCGCCAAGTTCAGCGAAGACGCTGCAACTCGTAAGCGTGCGGAAGATCTGGTCGCGCTGCTGACCCCGGTGGCCAAAGCGTTCCTCACCGATCTCGGTCTGGAAACCACCGTGCATGGCCAGCAGATTTTCGGCGGCCACGGCTATATCCGCGAGTGGGGTCAGGAGCAACTGGTGCGTGACGTGCGCATCACCCAGATCTACGAAGGCACCAACGGCATTCAGGCGCTGGACCTGGTCGGTCGCAAAATCGTCGGCAGCGGCGGCGCGTTCTATAAACTGTTCGCTGACGAGATTCGCCACTTCACCGCCACCGCGAGCGCGGATCTGGGCGAATTCACCAAGCCGCTGAACGATGCCGTCGGCACCCTCGACGAGTTGACCTCGTGGTTGCTGGATCGGGCGAAAACCAACCCGAACGAAATCGGCGCGGCCTCGGTCGAATATCTGCAAGCGTTTGGATACGTTTCCTACGCCTACATGTGGGCATTGATGGCCAAAGCCTCACTGGGCAAAGAAGCGCAGGACGATTTCTATGCCAGCAAGCTCGGCACTGCGCGCTTCTATTTCGCCCGTTTGCTGCCGCGCATTCACTCGCTGAGCGCGTCGGTCAAGGCGGGTAGCGAGTCGCTGTTCCTGCTGGATGCGGCGCAATTCTGATGCGATCACGTCATGTAAGCATTCTCTTACATGACGTGCTGCTGTTCTCCCATAGGCGTAGATTGGATCCACGGCTAATCTACATTTCATGGACGTCGCGCAGGAAGCGCAAAGCAACAACACGGACACGTAGGATTCTGCCAGGGTGGCGGAGTGAAATGGATGTCAGGGAAACAGTCTGCAAAGCCCCGCTTCGGCGGGGTTTTCTTTTGTCTGAAGAAAAGTACTCAGGCCAGTGGATCCAGCGTCGGTTTCACCTCACGCTCCATCACTTCCTCCAGCAAAGTCCGCAGCAACGCCAAAGAGGCCTGCTGCCGTTGCACATCGCGACACACCAGGCCCACCTTCAGCGGCACCCGTGGTTCGCTCAGCGGTTTCCACAGCAGATCCTGATCGTCGTATTCCTTTTGCGAACGCCCGGGCAGCACCGTCGCCAGCCTGGTGTGCGGCAGGCTGTCGAGAATCCCCACCATATTGTTCAGCTCGGCCTGCACCTGCGGGCGTCTTCCCAGAGCTGTCAGTTGCGCCTGCCAGATCTGGCGAATCTGAAACTCTTCGCCCAGCAGCAACATGGGCAATTCCGCCGCCTGGCGCATCGAGACTTTCTTGAATTCACGCAAGGGGTGATCCGCTGGGATCACCAGCGTCAATTCATCTTCGTACAACATCACGCCGTGCAGGCCCGGTTGGCGTGGCGGTAGATAACTGATGCCAATATCCAGCGAGCCGTTGAGCAAGCGCCGCTCGATCTCAAGCCCGGTCAATTCATAGATCTGCACCACCAGATGCGGCTGCGCCTTGCGCACCCGTTCAAGCATTTGCGGCACCAGGCTGGTGTGCACTGTTTGCAGCACGCCGATCGCCAGTGTGCGCAAGGCTTGGCCCTTGAAGTTGCCGAGCGCCTCGCGCGCCCTTTGCAGTCCGTCGATCAGCGGCAAGGCGTGGTTGTACAACGTGTGCGCGGCGAGGGTTGGCAGCAGGCGTTTGCTACTGCGCTCGAACAGAGTGACATCGAGGTTCTGCTCAAGTTGGCGGATCTGCTGTGACAACGCCGGTTGCGAGATCGACAGGCGCTCGGCAGCACGGCCGACATGGCCTTCTTCGTAGACCGCGACGAAATAACGCAGTTGTTTGAAATCCATAAGTAATGCTTATCGAAATTGCTGGGAAATCGAAATGGCCCGCAGGCCTCAGTGAGCCTAGTCTAACCGCATTCACAAGGCTTACAGGGCCAGAGAGCGCGATGAATAGGGTTCGCTTCGACAGTGTTTGCATAGGCAGTTCAAAACACTTCAAACGAGGTGTTTTTCAATGAATCTGTTCAGTCTACGGCGGCAGACGCCGAGTCTTGATGACCTCGCTTTCGAGGCTAACCCTTCGGACATCAGCGAAGATCTCAGCGCCGAGCGCCTGATGCCCAGCGTCGAACGGCCGCAACAGGTGTTCGTCCGTGGTCAGGGGTCGTGGCTGTGGGACAGTAACGATCGCGCATACCTCGATTTTTCCCAGGCCGGTGGCGCCAACAGTCTTGGCCATAGCCCTTCAGTGCTGGTCAAAGCCATCAGCAGTCAGGCGCAGGCGCTGATCAATCCCGGCTTCAATCTGCACAATCGCGGCATGCTCAGCCTCGCCGAACGTCTGTGTGCCAGCACCTCCAGCGATCAGGCGTACCTGCTCAACAGCGGTAGCGAAGCGTGTGAAGCGGCGATCAAACTCGCGCGCAAATGGGGCCAACTGCATCGCGGCGGCGCCTCGCGGATCATTGTTGCGAAGCAGGGTTGCCATGGCCGCAGTCTGGCAACGATTTCGGCCTCGGACAGCTGCAACCTGCACAACCGTTTTGCGCCGTTGCTGCCGGGGTTTGATCTGGTGCCGTTCAACGACTTGCCGGCGTTGCACGCGGCGGTCGATGCGCAGACCGTGGCGATCATGCTTGAACCGATCCAGAGCGATGCCGGCGTCGTTCCGGCCTCCGAACATTACCTCAAAGGTGTTGAACGTCTCTGCCGCGAACTGGGCATTCTGTTGATCCTCGACGAAGTGCAAACCGGCATTGGTCGCTGCGGCACTTTGCTCGCCGAGCAATCCTACGGCGTGCGGGCCGATATCGTCGTGCTCGGCAAAGGACTTGGCGGTGGAGTGCCCTTGGCGGCGCTGCTGGCGCGGGGCAAAGCGTGCTGTTTCGAGCCGGGCGAACTCGGTGGTACGCATCACGGCAACGCGCTGATGACAGCGGCCGGGCTGGTGGTGCTCGACAGTGTGTACGACCGCAGCTTCCTCCAGCAGGTTAACGACAACGGCCAGCACCTGCGCGAAGGCCTGGCTCGTTTGGCACACCGCTACGACCACGGCGAACTGCGCGGACAAGGCCTGTTCTACGGGCTGACCCTGTCGGACGATTCCGCCGAAGCCGTCGTCCACGCCGCCCTGCACGAAGGCCTGCTGCTCAACGCCCCGCAAGCCAACAGCCTGCGCTTCACCCCGGCACTCACGGTCAGCAAAACCAACATCGACGAAATGCTCCTGCGCCTGGGCCGCGCCTTCTCGCGAGTGCGCACCGCACAACTGCAATGCCGCAAGGGGATTGCCGTCTGAGCTGAAGTTTCCTACCCGATTTCCAGAACCGTCTCGCGGTATAACGCACGCCCTACGCCTGATTCTTTTGGCGTGGGGCGTTTTTTTGTGAGGTGATGGCGATCAAATGGCAGTTGCACTGAACCCTGACGAACGGCGCAGGTCGATTAGCTTGTATGGCTCAAGTGAGCCAACCCCCATACAGGAGCTGCCCCATGGATTTCATTCGCATCATCATCGCTATTCTGTTGCCACCACTGGGCGTGTTTCTGCAGGTCGGGTTTGGCGGGGCGTTCTGGTTGAACATTCTGCTGACGTTGTGCGGGTATATTCCGGGGATCGTGCATGCGGTGTATATCATCGCCAAGCGCTGAGTTCTGCGGCGTCAGATAGATAGCCTTCGCGAGCAAGCTCGCTCCCACATGTGGTCGTGTTATCAACACAAAACCCTGTGGGAGCGAGCTTGCTCGCGAAGGGAGCGACTCGGTTTTCAGTCCTCCAGTTCCATCACCCGCCGATAGAACTTCCATTCCTGTTCGAGCGCATGCGCCTGATTGGCGGCGCGGCGGAAACCGTGGCGTTCGTCCGGGTAGTAATGTGCTTCTACCGGGATGCCGTTCTCCTCAAGTGCCGTGACCATGTCGCGGGTCTGTTGTGGCACGACCACGGCATCCAGCTCACCCTGAAAGAAAATCACCGGCACGCGAATGTTGCCCGCGTGCAGCAACGGTGTGCGGGCGGCGTAGCGTTCGGCGTCTTGCGCGGGATCGCCGATCAGCCAGTCCAGATAATCACCCTCGAATTTGTGCGTTGCCCGAGCCAACGCAACCGGGTCGCTAACGCCGTACAAACTCGCTCCGGCGAGGAAGACGTGTTTGAACGCCAGCGCACATAACGTGGTGTAGCCGCCTGCGCTGCCGCCACGAATGAATGCGCGCTCACCATCGATCAAATTCTGGCCGGCGAGATAACTCACCACCGCACAAGCATCCTCGACGTCCACCTCGCCCCAGCTCAGATGCAGTGCCTGTCGATATTCGCGGCCATATCCGCTGCTGCCGCGATAGTTGAGATCGGCGACGGCGAAGCCGCGTTGCGTCCAGTATTGTATGCGCGGGTCGAGCATCGGATAGCAGGCTGACGTCGGGCCACCGTGGATGAACACCACCAACGGCGGTTTTGTCTCACCGCTCATGGCGGGGTAGAAAAAACCGTGAGCCTCACTCGATCCACTCGGGTAACGCAAGGTTTGCGGACGACTGATGCGTTCGGCAGGCAGAGGCGCTACACCACCGGCCAGCACTTTCACTTCGCGTGTAGCTCGATCAATGGTGATAACCGCCGAAGGACTGATCGGCGAAGCGGCGATGCAGTAGATGAATTGCGCATCCACAGCCAAATGCCGGAAACGGCTGTAGTCACCGGTGAAATCTTCGCCACCGAGCGTCAGGCGACCAAACCCCCCCTCGCTCCAACTGGCAATAAATAAATCCCCAACAGGAAGCCAGGTACAGCCGCCCAGTTGCCACGGTGCCGGTGCATGATCGGCCTGAGCAGCGGGCAAAGGTTCCAAACCATCGGAAATCTCAACCCACGGCTGCCAGAAACCACCGCGGTCAGTCAGGCAATACAGCTGACCTTGAGCATCAAATCGTGGTTGTTGAATGGACTCTTCAAGCTCGGCACCGGCGACACATTGCGGCGAACCAAATGCGCCCTCAGTCAAACGCTCTGCCACCATCAACCGGGTCGAAGTCCACGGCTGATGCGGCCGGCTCCACTCGATCCACGCCAAACGCTGGCCATCCATACTGAGGGTTGGCGCCGCATAAAAATCCGCGCCTTCAGCCAATAAATGCCGCGTCCCGTCAGCGAGATCGATTGCTACCAGCCGATGCCGATCTTGCTGTTCTTCGACCGCCAGCACTTGCCCGAAAGCAAAATGCAGATCGCCGTAACGACACTCACCCGAGGTCAGTGCTTCCGGCCTGCTTCCGAGGTTCTGGCGGTACAACTGCTGATCCGCCTCAGCAACGAAAACCACCCCGTCGGGCGTCAGACAAAACGCGCCACCACCATATTCGTACACCCGACTGCGCACGCTGAAACCGTCTGGCGTAAGACATTTCGCCACGCCATCGCGCCAATGCCAGATCCGGCACGCCGCATCTTCCGGACGATATTCAT
The DNA here is from genome assembly GCF_900582195.1 of Pseudomonas viridiflava. Taxonomy (GTDB): domain Bacteria; phylum Pseudomonadota; class Gammaproteobacteria; order Pseudomonadales; family Pseudomonadaceae; genus Aquipseudomonas. Next base: position 72,155 of record NZ_UTHA01000001.1, on the reverse strand, counting down.
TCCAGAACAAACCGTTGGCGCCGAGCTGCAGCTCGGCGAAATCCATGCCGGCAGCGACGGCTTGCGAAGCGCTGAAAGGCTCAGCCTTTAGCGATGAGGCGCGAGTTTCGTTCATTGCGAAAGGCCAGTTGTTCGATGGTTTGAGTGGCGGTCTCGGCTTCTTCGCGGGCCTTGAGGATCACGCCGTGGTGTTCGGACTTGCTGCACACCGGGTCGGCATTGCTCGCATCACCGGTGAGCATGAACGCCTGGCAGCGGCAGCCGCCGAAGTCTTTTTCTTTCTCATCGCACGAGCGGCACGGCTCGGGCATCCAGTCGTAACCGCGAAAGCGGTTGAAGCCAAACGAGTCGTACCAGATGTGCTGCATGCTGTGATCGCGCACATTGGGAAATTGCACCGGCAACTGGCGGGCGCCATGACAGGGCAGGGCGGTGCCGTCCGGCGTGACCGTCAGAAAAATGCTGCCCCAGCCGTTCATGCAGGCTTTCGGGCGTTCTTCGTAATAATCCGGGGTGACGAAAATCAGCTTGCACGGATGCCCTTCGGCTTCCAGCTTGGCGCGGTATTCATTGGTGATGCGTTCGGCGCGCACCAGTTGTTCCTTGGTCGGCAACAGGCCGACACGATTGAGCTGCGCCCAACCGTAAAACTGGCAAGTGGCGAGTTCGACAAAGTCGGCTTCCAGCGCAATGCACAGCTCGATGATACGGTCGATCTTGTCGATGTTGTGCCGATGGGTGACGAAGTTCAGCACCATCGGATAGCCGTGGGCCTTTACCGCCCGGGCCATTTCCAGTTTCTGCGCAAAGGCTTTTTTCGAGCCGGCGAGCAGGTTGTTCACCTGCTCGTCGCTGGCCTGAAAACTGATCTGGATGTGGTCGAGGCCGGCCTTCTTGAAGTCGCTGATTTTTTGTTCGGTCAGGCCGATGCCCGAGGTGATCAGGTTCGTGTAGAAACCCAACTGTCGCGCTTCATGAATCAGCTCGGCGAGATCCTGACGCACCAGCGGCTCGCCGCCGGAAAAGCCCAGTTGCGCCGCGCCCATCTCCCGCGCTTCGCGGAACACCTTGATCCACTGCTCGGTGCTCAGCTCTTTGCCCTGCTCGGCGAAATCCAGAGGATTGGAGCAGTACGGGCATTGCAGCGGGCAGCGGTAGGTCAGCTCGGCGAGCAGCCACAGCGGCAGGCCGACTTCAGGCTTGGGCGGCAGATCAGGCAAGTTCGATCCAGTGCTGCGCACGGGCAACCTCCATGAATTGCTCGATGTCGTCACCGAGCTCGGGCACGCCGGGGAACTGCTCATCGAGTTTGGCAATAATCGCCGCAACGTCGCGTTCGCCGTCGATCAAACCACCGATCAGCGCGGCGCTGTCGTTGAGTTTGATCATGCCTTCGGGGTAGAGCAGCACGTGGCCTTTCTGCGCCGGTTCGTACTGGAAGCGGTAGCCGGGACGCCAGGTCGGGACTTTGCTGCGGTCGAAACTCATAGGGTGATTCCTTTATGCCAGACGCGTTGTTCGGTGACGCTGTGGTACGGCGGGCGGTTCAGTTCGTAGGCCATGCTCATGGCATCGAGCATGCTCCAAAGAATGTCCAGTTTGAACTGGAGAATTTCCAGCATGCGCTCCTGACCTTCGCGCGTCTTGTAGTGCTCGAGCGTGATCGCCAGACCATGCTCGACATCGCGCCGCGCCTGACCGAGGCGGGTGCGGAAGTATTCATAACCGGCCGGGTCGATCCACGGGTAATGCTGCGGCCAGCTGTCGAGGCGCGACTGGTGGATCTGCGGCGCGAACAGTTCGGTCAACGAGCTGCTGGCGGCCTCCTGCCAACTGGCGCGGCGGGCGAAGTTGACGTAGGCATCGACGGCGAAACGCACGCCGGGCAGCACCAGTTCCTGCGAGCGCAGTTGATCCGGGTCGAGGCCGACCGCTTGACCGAGGCGCAGCCAGGCTTCGATGCCGCCGTCTTCGCCGGGAGCACCGTCGTGGTCGAGCAGGCGCTGAATCCACTCGCGGCGGATTTCGCGGTCCGGGCAGTTGGCGAGGATCGCCGCGTCTTTCAGGGGGATGTTCACCTGATAGTAGAAGCGGTTGGCGACCCAGCCCTGGATCTGCTCGCGGGTGGCGCGGCCTTCATACATCGCCACGTGATACGGGTGGTAGATGTGGTAGTAGGCGCCTTTGGCGCGCAGGGCTGCTTCGAATTCGGTGGGGGACAGCGGGGTGTCGGTCATTGCGGTTCTCCGGGGAACAACCGTTGGAATCCTGGGTGTCTATTCGGACGCCTTCGCGAGCAAGCTCGCTCCCACAGGGTTTGTGTTCACCACAGATCCAGTGTGGGAGCGAGCTTGCTCGCGAAGAGGCCGGTCGCTACAACACAATATTCATGCCGTCATACGCCACTTCAACATTACGCCGCGCCAACTCCGCACGCTCCGGCGAATCCTCATCGAGAATCGGATTGGTATTGTTGATGTGGATAAGCACCTTGCGCTGCTCTGGCAGTTGTTCCAGCACTTCGAGCATGCCGCCAGGCCCGTTCTGCGCCAAATGACCCATCTCACGACCGGTGCGGGTGCCGACACCACGACGCTGCATTTCATCGTCATCCCACATCGTGCCGTCGACCAACAGGCAATCGCTGCCTGCCATGATCTCCAGCAGCGGCGCATCGACCTTGCCCAGGCCCGGCGCGTAGAACAATTTGCCGCCGGTGTTCAGGTCTTCAACGATCAAACCGATGTTGTCGCCCGGGTGCGGATCGAAACGGTGCGGCGAGTACGGTGGCGCGGCGCTGCGCAGCGGCAGCGGAGTGAAACGCAGGTTCGGGCATGCGGCCACGGTGAAGCTCTGGTCGAGTTCGATGCGGTTCCAGTCCAGCCCGCCGTTCCAGTGGGTGAGCATCTTGAACAGCGGGAAACCAGTGCTGAGATCTTCGTGAACCATGTCCGTGCACCAGACCTGATGCGGGCAACCTTCGCGCAGGCTGAGCAGACCGGTGGTGTGGTCGATCTGGCTGTCCATCAGAATGATCGCGCTGATGCCGGTGTCACGCAGGGCGCGGCCCGGTTGCATCGGGGCAAAGCTTTGCAGCTGCGCGCGGATGTCCGGCGAGGCGTTGCACAGCACCCAGTTCACGCCGTCATCGGAAATCGCGATGGACGATTGGGTACGGGCCTTGGCATTCAGGCTGCCGTCGCGAAAACCTGCGCAATTGACGCAGTTGCAGTTCCACTGCGGAAAACCGCCACCGGCGGCCGAACCCAGAATCTGGACGAACATGAACGCTCCATCATTTCAACGCGGAAAATAAAACGCCCCGGCGAGCCGAGGCGTTGCACTGCAATTCTACGTAAGCAGAACTCAGCGGCTGGCGAAGTACATGGTGACTTCGAAGCCGATACGCAGGTCGGTGTAAGCAGGTTTTGTCCAGGACATGGTGTGTCTCCTCAGGGTGGGTGGGATAGCGCTGTCCATAGTTATAGTCCACGGCAGCACAGAGATGTTCCAAATAGTTAGGCTGCTATGTTACTCAAAATTTCACCGGGTTTGCCCGTGAATCTTTGATAAAGCTCCTTGCAGCCTCGGTAATGATCAATTTGCCGCTTGCCATGGGGTTTGTGGCACTGGATCGCTGGCGAGGCAGAGCCAGCCACCTTCTGCGTTGATCAAGCTCTGTGCAGCGCTGAGCAGTGTCTGGCGATCCAGTAGGCCGATGACAGCGATCAGCTGCTCAAGATAATCCGACGAGTGGCCAGCGAGTTTGGCCTGCCAGAGCAATTCGGCCGCCTCTTTGCCGGCCAGGGTGGCGTCGTCGAATTGATCGGCGAGCTTTTGCCGGTGTTGGCTGAGGCCGACGTCATCAAGCTGTTCGATCAGCGCGGGAATGCCGTTGAGAAACTGTTGAATGTGCTCGAGCAACTCCGCAGGTTTGACATTTGGCGATTGCACACCGAACAGGAGGCCGGTTTGACCCTGGATCTGGCGCAGCGCACTGAATACCGCGTAACCCAATTGCAACTCGACTCGCAAACGCTGATAGAACGGTGTCTGGCAAAGCTGCGCGAGCAGGCGCCATGCGGCTTCCTCGGCGATGTCACGATTGGCGGTCGGGCAGCACAGCAGCAAGGCGTGTTCGCTGGATGCGGTATCGATGTGGCTCCAGTGTTTTTGCACTGCGATCGCCTCAGCTGCTGGCAACTGATTGTCCGGGATCCCGGGAATGCGGCTAAGGGCCAGGCCCATGGCTGACTGTGTCTGTTGATTCAGACCCAAGGCGAGTCCGTCCCAGCGCGAAGTTGTCCACAGGTGTTTGGCGTCGTCGCCGGTTTTGGCAGATTGCAGAACATGCTCCGGCAACGCTTTAAGCAGCTGGCGAATGGGGATCAGCGGCGTTTCCGACTCACTACGTGGGGAATTCGCGTCAACTTGCGTCAGATTTTTCAGCGCGTGCTCAAGGATGCTGGGCATCGATTCCTGAAAACCGGTGAGCTTCAGGAGCCATTGCGTACCACTGGCGTTGAAAGACAACTCCACCCCGGCTTGGCGCGCGTCCTGCTGCGTTTGCCGAAGACTGCGTTGCAATCTTGAGTGCAGCTCAGCGGTGGCTGCAGCTTCCATGTACCAACGCAGATAGATCGCGCCTTCATCGCCGCTGTCCGACAATGCTTGGCTGAACTGCATCGGCGAGCGTTCGCGGCGCCCGCGTGAGCGATCCTGAGCAAACGTGCGCAGGCCACGGTGGGCGCTGGTCTGGCCGCGAATCAGCCCGGCATTGGCCAGGGGTTCGCTGGCGCGCAGGAATGGATTGGCAGCGGGCAGGTGCCAGTGCTCGCTGAAGTTATCCACAGTACCGATTTCACCGAGGATCTGCCTGAGGGCTGCAACGCCGGAATCGGTCAGGCGGTTTTCCAACGGCTCACTGTCGAGCCGCGCCAGTTGCAGCGCGCCACTGACTTGCTGCTGACGTTGAAGCAGGGCGGCGTACTCCTCGCGCAGTGGCGCCCAATCCTGCTGGGCAAAGAAACTCAGCCAATCGCGCAGAAGTTCGCGAATGGCCGTCAACGATTCGGATGGAGCAGTGAATTCCAGATGCAGTAACGCTTGTCCGGCAAAGTGATAAACCGGCACTGCGTTCAAACCATCGGCGAGATTCTGCTGCTGCAAATGCGCCAGCAATCCGCCGGGTTTGCCGCTGTTCAACCAATGGCAGAGAAACGCCAAAGCCTCGCCGGACGATTCAGGCACGGTATCGAAGGCGAACATCAGGTTGCCGCGCTGTTTGCCGACCTGTTGATAACTTTTCACCGCCAGCGGCAGGGGCATGACCTGCGCAACTTTATCCCCAACCGGCAACATAGACGCGAAATGCTCAGCCAGCGCTTTTAGTTCTTCAAGACTTTGCGGCCCCGCCAGACTCAAGGTCATTTGCCCGGTCTGATAAAACTGTTGGTGGAAATCGTTCAACGCCTGCTGAAACGCCGGATCCTCCACTCTGAGACTGTCCCGATTCCCCGCATGAAACCCGCGCAACGGATGCTCTGCCGGTAAACCTTGATACAACGCAAACTGCTGCTGAGCCGCAGGATCCTGCGACCAGGCGACAAACTCCGCCTGCAACACTTCCCGTTCCCGCAACTGATCGTCCAGATTCATACGCGGATTGGCGAGCATGTCTGACAGACGCTCCAATCCAGCGCTGAACGCTTGTGTCGGCAGCTCAAAGAAAAAGTCGGTGGTACGTTCTCGCGTGCTGGCATTCACTTGCCCGCCATGGCCTTGCACGTAGGCCATCAGTCCTTCACCCGCAGGAAAACGCTCGGTGCCGAGAAACAGCAAATGTTCCAGAAAATGCGCCAGCCCCGGCCACGCCAATGGCACGTCATGGCTACCGGCAGCCACGCGCAAAACGGCGGCGCTGCGCTTCAGGCCGGGCGCATGACGCAGGGTCACGCGCAAGCCGTTGGCCAGGGTTTCAGTGTGAGGGCGGGGGTGAGTCGGCGCAGGCATGGGCACTTCCAGAACAGTGAAGTGCCAATGCTAGCGGATTAGCGCTGGTTCAGCGCGCCGTAAAGCTCCGGACGGCGGTCGCTGAGGTAGCGATTGGCCGCGCGCGAGTCGAGCATTAACTGCCGATCCAGTTCACCGACGATCAGCGCTTCGTCGAGACCGGCCTGTGCGATGCGGCTGCCGTCCGGTGCGGCGATGCTGCTTTGCCCGCAATAGTGGATGTCGCCTTCGCTGCCGCAATAGTTGGCGTAGGCCACGTAGCACTGGTTTTCGAAGGCGCGCGAACGCACGGTGACGTCGGCGACGAAATCGAACGGAATCATGTTCGCCGTTGGCACCAGAATCAGTTCGGCGCCAGCGAGCGCCAGACGGCGGGTGTTCTCGGGAAACTCGAGGTCGTAGCAGATCAGGAAACCGAGTTTCCAGCCGTTGAGTTCGACGATGGGGAAATCATCATCGCCAGGGCTGAACATCGAACGGTCAAGATCACCGAACAGATGCGTCTTGCGATAATTGCACAGACGCTCACCGTGGGAATCGATCAACTGCACGGCGTTGTAGATCTGCCCGTCAGCGGTGCGTTCCGGATAGCCATAAACGATCGCCAAACCGGCAGCCTTGGCGATCCGACCGATCTGCTGCGCCCACTCACCGTTGTAGACCTCGGCCAGAGTGCTGACCGCTTCGGCGCCGATGTTGTAGCCGGTCATGAACATCTCCGGCAGCACCAGCAGGTCGGCGCCCTTTGCCTCCATCGCCAGTTGATGCAAGCGTTGCAGGTTGGCGGCGGGGTCCAGTGGCAGCGGTGGACATTGATAAAGGGCTACACGCATCAGGGATTCCTCTTACTCGGGCAGGGCGATAGGGCCGATGTCTTTGAACACATCACCGGGGCCCGGGTTCGCTTTATGTGTCGACCCGCCGAAATGCTTCATGATCCCCCACACCGCGTTGAGCGAGGTCTGCACCGCGCCTTCGACCCACGCCGGGGTCCACGATACGTCGTCACCGGCGATGAAAATCCCGCGCTGTTCGGCCGGCATCTCGTCCTGCATGAAGTGCGCGTACATGCGCTGGTTGTAGCGATAGTGGCCTGGCAGTGCGCCTTTGAATGCACCGAGGAAGTAAGGATCGGCTTCCCAGGAAACGGTGATCGGATCGCCGATGATGCGCGCGGCGATGTCGACTTTCGGGTAGATCTTTTTCAACGCATTCAACGCCAGCTCAACGCGCTTTTCCACAGGGTGCGGGAGCATTTTCAACGCATCGCTCATCCACGAGTACGACAGACAGATCACGCCCGGCTTGTCGTCGCCGTTGTCGAACAGATAGGTGCCACGGGTCAGGCGATCGGTTAGGGTCATGCTCATCAGGTCGCGGCCGGTTTCCGGGTCCTTGTCCTTCCAGAATGGCCGGTCGACCATCACGAAAGTTTTCGATGACTGCATGTAGCGGGTGCGATCCAGCGCCATCCACATCTTCTGCGAGAACAGGCTTTCGTCGCATTCGATCTGCGTGGTCAGCAACCAGCTCTGGCAGGTAGTCAGCACGGCGGCGTATTCGCGGGTGTCGCCGTTGTTGTCGGTGACGGCGAAACGGCCATCCGGTGCGTGAGCGATTTTCTTCACACCGGAGCGCGGAGCGCCACGGTGCAGGGATTTCAGACTGGTGCCTTCGGGCCAGTGCACGCAGCGCTCCGGCACATGCCGCCAGATGCCTTGCGGCACTTGCTCGACGCCGCCGACCACCAGGTGCTGGTGATCATCGCAATTGGTCATCACCACACGGAAGATTTCCAGCATCGAGTTCGGAAAGTCCGAATCCCAGCCGCCGGTGCCGAAACCGACCTGACCGAACACTTCACGGTGATGGAACGACAGTTTGGCGAAGGCTTCGGAGGTGGCAACGAAGTCATAGAAAGTGCGGTCGTCCCACAGCGGCACCAAGGTATTCCACAGTTCTTTCAGGCGCGGCACGTCGCGGTCGCGAATGGCTTGCTGGATATCGGCGAACTGCGAGCCGGCTTCCAGGGCATCCGCCCAGGCGTCAGCCACTTCCTGGAACAGTGCAGGAAGATCCGCCAGCTTCTGTGCGTAATGGGTTTTGCCTTCCAGATCGATCACCGTGCTGCCGGAGGCTGGCGTCAGCGGGTTCGGGAACGGTTTGGTCTCGAGGCCGAGCTTGTCGACATAGTGATAGAACGCGGTGGAGGACACCGGGAAGCGCATGCCGCCCAGTTCAGCGACGATGCCGTCAGTGCCGTTGAAGGCCTGCGAACGCAGACGCCCACCGAGTTTCGATGCCTCATAAACCACAGGCTTCAGGCCGAGTTTCATCAACTCGTAAGCGGCTACCAGCCCAGCGATGCCCGCGCCGACGATCGCCACTTCGGCGCCGTGATTATGTTCAGGAATAGTGCCGAGACCGGCCGGGTGTTCGATCCAGTCGTCGAAGGCGAACGGAAAGTCCGGACCGAAAATGGTGACGGGTTTCTTACCGTCTGCAGGATGGCGATTGTTCTTGTTCATGGCTGACCTTGCTGGCGACCCGACGCGGGATGCGCGTCTGAGTATAGGAAAAGATGCCAGTCATTCTAGGGAGCGTAGAACACGTTAATAAGACGCAAAGTGTCGTCGTTTTGCAAAATTAGCAATCAATATGACGAGCAGCTACTACAGAACGACCAAAATGTGGGAGCGAGCCTGCTCGCGAAGAGGCCCTGAAATTCACCCGAGAAGCTCGATCAAAACCTTAAACCGGCTGCCCCCGATCAATCTTGCTGCTCAAAATGATTGAAGTCGTGGTCTTCTCCACCCCGTCCACGCTGCCAATCTGATCGAGCAACTGATCCAGCTGCTCCGGCGAATCCGTACGCAACCACGCCACATAATCAAACTCGCCACTCACCGCACACAGTTGCTGGACCTGCGCCATCGCACTCAACCGGCGCACCACCTCTTTGCCGGAACGCGGCTGCACCTTGATCCCGACATACGCCTGCAACCCGCCATCGACCACGCGCTGACCCAGACGCACCCCATAGCCAGTGATCACTTTGGCCTTTTCCAGGCGTGCCAGCCGCGACGTCACGGTGGTGCGCGCGATGCCCAATTGCCGGGCGAGCATGGCCACGCTCTCACGCGCATTGATCTGCAGGGCGGCGATCAGCTGACGATCAATTTCATCGAGCATGGGCGGGCGGATGTCTGGCAAGGGCGGCTCCATGGGGCGCGGGTTGGTTGGCCTGCGCATGTTACAGACTCCGCGGGTGAGATATAGACATCACACAAAAACGGAAAAGCCGCGCAAATGCACGGTTTTATAGAGCGAATAGCAACTATTGAGCGTAGCGCTGTGCGAAGTCGGCAATTTTCTGTGTTGCCTGGAAATCAACCAGTTGTAGACCACGTGCCTCAATGCTTTCCTTGGCAACTTGTACCGCTTTGCGGTGGCGTGGGGATTCACTTTCCGCAGGAGTGCTTACGGGGATAAGCACGTTTTGCAGTTGAATTATGCCTTCCTGCTCCGCTCTCACGAATTTCATCAGCCACTGATCGCAGTGATCGAGTATTGCGCTGGGCTCTGACTGGTCAAAAGCCAAGGGTTTAATAGCCGCTACGACCTCGTTGCGATGTACCAAGGGAAGATGAAGTTTGGTCAGATCGCCAGTCAGGGTGTCATCGCGAAAACTACGAATAGACGCTTGCGAAAACAATTCTCGAATCTCCCGAACCATGATCTCCTCGCGCCGCTCGCGGCCTATGCCTTGGCGATCTATGTAGCGGTTGAACAGCGTAGCTAGGGTCGCATCGAGGTTTTCCACGAGTATTGATCGCATGGGGCTGAAGCGAATCATCGACTCCTTCGGCTCCGTCATGAATCTAAAGTGGTTAACGATCTGCGATTCTTGAGCGCCTGCTGTCATAAGGCGAATGCTGTCCAGTTCGTTTTGGGCTATCTCCATAGCCTTCGCGAATAGATTGCTGCACTCAAAGAAATGATTGACCCGTTTCAGATTTTTACGAGCGAGTTTGTACTCCATGCGGCCAATAGCAGGTGCCGAGAGAACGATGCCCACATTGGCAAACTCTTCGGTTTCCGCAAAAGGCGCGAAGCGCACAATGCTGTAAAGACAGGTGTATTTCATTTCAGGACGCTCCAGAATTCGTCCGATTGGCAAAGCATCAGGCTGCTTTCAATTTTCTCAAGCAGCGTTTCCAGTCCGAGTGCTCCAATGGACTCACACCACTCTTCGGGAATGTCTGAGCATAGGCCACGAAATCGTCCAGCAGTGTCATGCATCCGCTGAGCGTATTCAACTTTGTCGACCAGATCCAAACGCCATTCCCGATTTTCGGGGCCGAACACATGGCTTTCAGCAAACCTTGAAGCATCCAGTGGCCATTGGAATGCCTGGTTGTGATCGATCAGCTTTAGCTGATTGTTGGTACTGCACATCAGCAGATTTGGACGCCCACCAAATGGTCCCAACTGGCGGTCGCTGTTACCGACCCAGTAATCAAAAACGAAGACGGCTTTTTGAAGGCTGCTCGGAACCTGTAGTGCTTGTGAATACAGCAGGTCAGCAGCATCGGCGACGTAGGCAAGGGCGTAGCTGTCCCCGGGTCCGAGATCACTGCGAGCTTCCGGGTTATAACGCAACAAGGCTGGATCGACATAGATACAGCCGTGCTCGGGGATCGGTAGGCCGAACTGAGCAGCCAAACGGGCGCAGAGTAGTTCGGCAATGCGTTCGGCGGGCGGTAGTTCCAAGCCTTTGACCACATAGTGCTTGTCATTGTTTGCACGACACAGGAATGGGCGTGTGATCCCTCCTTCCAGTCGACGAATGATCTCCACCGCTTCTATGTAGTTACTGACGGCCATTCATGGCTCCCTTATAAATCTGCTTGGCAGACAATACTGGTCTGCTTCTCGATGTACCATGCCTCGTAATCATTTCCAGGCTACATATCATTGGATATCAGGTTGTAGTGGCATCGGCGCCCCGATTCAACGGGGCGCGTGTCGAGGAAAGTAGCGCTAAACCTGCGTTTGATTCCGTGTCGTAAAGCTTTGATGGTTGATGACCTTCATCACATCATCAATCACCGCTTTGCTCATCGCCGCGAGGAAATAAGCGCCCAGGCATGACGGTCGGTTTTTTTGTCGAAGGCGGCGTCTTCAGCGAAGGCTTTGACCAGAAACAGCAGGTCCGAGGCTTGAGACAGGGCATCGCCAATCGGGACGCCGGCGCTGACATGGAAGAGGGGTTGGTTGGAGCAGTAGATGAAGGGGGTGAGGCCGATTGTTTTCAGGTCAGAAGGGTGGGGTTTAGTTGATTCGGTCATGGTCTTACTCCTGGTGTGAGGAGCTACCACTCTCGTTTCCAATCGAATGGGTGGCAGCTATGCGCAGGTTGGAAAACCGGAAACCAGGAACCGGCACGTCCGAAGACGTCCCACGCACAGCCGCCATGACTCAAGTGCAAGCGCTGTTGCTGGTTACTGATTTCGACGGGTTTCCAAGCCCGGCCGCTGATGAGCAGCGACGTCTTGAGAGTATCCCGCCAAAGAAAAGACCAACAGGCGCCAAACTGCCTCAAACGACAGCTTCGGAAGTTGCCTACAGTCCTCGGGGAAGTCTTCCGAATATTGCACTCGCAAAGACCAAACCATCGCCCAAGAAAAAGCCGCGCATTTAGCGCGGCTTTCAATTTGGTGGGCCCACACGGACTTGAACCGTGGACCAAAGGATTATGAGTCCTCTGCTCTAACCAACTGAGCTATAGGCCCTCAGTAGGTCGCGGATTATAGCGACGGTTTCTCGGCTGTGCTATCCGAAAAATCCGATACGGTTACACGCAGAAACGTTGCGGCGAATTCTTCCGGCGGCAGCGGCAGGCTGACGATGTAGCCCTGGATCTGTTCGCAGCCTTCGGCGGCGAGGAATTGTTGTTGCGCCTGGGTTTCCACGCCCTCGGCGATAACCGTGAATTGCATGCTTCGGCCCAGCGCGATAATGGCCCGGACAATGGCCGCGTCGTGGGGATCATCGGGCAGTCCGCGGACGAACGACTGGTCGATTTTGAGGATGTCCAGCGGCAGGCGTTTGAGGTAACTGAGCGAAGAATAGCCCGTACCGAAGTCGTCAATCGCCAATTGAACGCCGAGGTGTTTGAGTTGGTGCAGCACGGCCAGCGCCTCTTCGGCCTGACTCATGATGAAATTCTCGGTAATTTCCAGTTGCAGTAAATCCGGCTGCAGGTGGTTGTCGTTGAGCAGTTGTTCGATGCGCCCGAGCAGATTCGGCTGACGCAGTTGCGCGCCGGCGAGATTCACCGACAGCGGGCCGAGGCTGTCGTAGATCTGATTCCATTCGAACATTTGCCGGCACGCCGTCTCCAGTACCCAGTCACCAATCTGCAGGATCATGCCGTTTTCTTCGGCCAGCGGAATGAAGTGCTCCGGCGGTACGTCGCCAAAGGTCGGGTGGCGCCAGCGGATCAGGGCTTCAGCACCGACCAGGCGATGGTCCTCGAGGCTGATTTTCGGCTGGTAGTAGAGGAATAGTTCGTCACGTTCAATGGCTCGGCGCAGTTCGTGCTCCAGCGCGATGCGCTCACTGGCCTGGGCGGTGAGGTCGCGGGTGTAGCTCTCGACGCGGTTGCGGCCCTTGGCCTTGGAGCGGTACATCGCTGCGTCGGCGTTTTTCACCAGGGTCGCGACATCGCAGCCGTCCCGTGGATAGAGGCTGGTGCCGATGCTGGCGCTGATGAAAAACTCATGCTCACCGGCCTGGAACGGCGCACCAAAGCAGTTGAGCAGTTTGGTGGCAATGTTGTCGGCATCACTGGCCTGTTGCAGACCGGGCAGCAGAATGATGAACTCGTCACCACCCAGACGCGCCACGGTATCGATGTCGCGCAACTGCTCTTTCAGGCGCACGGCGATGCCCTTGAGCAGCAGGTCGCCGACCGGGTGACCGAGGCTGTCATTGATGTGTTTGAAACGGTCGAGATCGAGAAACAGCACGGCGCCTTGTCCGCCATTTTCCTGCTGACTGTTCAATGCCATGAGCAAGCGGTTTTCGAACAGTGTGCGGTTTGGCAGGCCAGTGAGCGGGTCGTGGTGCGCCTGATAGTCGAGTTTCGCCTGTGCATGCTTGAGGCTGGAGATGTCGGCAAAGACCGCGACAAAGTGGGTAATGAACTTGTCCCGATTGCGTACGGCGCTGATGGTCAGCCAGCTCGGGTACAACTCGCCGTTCTTGCGCCGGTTGGAGATCTCGCCTTGCCAGTGACCTTCGTCGGTCAACTGGTGCCACATTGCTGCGTAAAAAGCGCTGTCGTGCAGGCCGGAGGCGAGCAGGCGCGGTGTATGCCCGAGCGCTTCGCTTTCGCTGTAACCGGTAATCTCGGTGAAGGCGCGGTTGACCGCACTGATGTGCTGTTGGGTGTCGGTAATCAGCACGCCTTCGGCAGTGCTTTCGAACACGGTGGCGGCCTGTTGCAGTTTTTCCTGCATCAGATGGCGCTCGGTGATGTCGCGGGCGATGGTCAACATGCAGTCTTCTTCGCCAATCGGCAGCGGGCGGCTGGAGACTTCGCAGAGGCGAATCTGCCCGTCGCTGCGGCGGATGTGGCAGGTGAAGTCACGCACAAAACCGTCGCGATGCAACAGGTCGAGCATCTGTTTGCGTTCATTGAGGTTGACCCAGATGCCCAGATCCAGCGCCGAGCGATCCACCGACATGGCGCTATTGAAACCGGTGATACGGCTGAAACCTTCGTTGACTTCCAGCAGCAGGCCATCGCTCTGGCGCGACAACAACAAACCGTCCGGCGAGGCGTGGAAGGCCTTGGCGAACTTCTCTTCGGAGGTTTGCAGTTGCTGTTGGGTTTCCTTGAGCTGGGTGATGTCACGTACGACGACGACAAGTGCGGGAGTGGTGTCCAGATCGAAGGGCTCGGCGGAGATCAGGCCAGTGAACAACTGGCCGTTATTGCGGCGAAAGGGCATCTCCAGATTGCGAATGCTGCCCGCCTGTAAACGCTGCAGCAGCCCCGGACCGACGCCGGGAATACCCCAGATATTCAGGTCGGTGGCCGTTTGGCCAAGTACTTCTTCGGCTTTCAGGCCGATCTGTTCTTCAAATGCTTCATTGACCTCCAGCAGGCAGCCATCGGACAGCCGTGCGATCACCAGAATGTCCGGGCACTGCTGGAACACCGACGCGAATTTTTGCTCCGAGAGCTGCAACGCCTCTTCAGTGCGTTTTATTTCGCTGATGTCGATCATCAAGCCGCGCATCACCGGCTCGTGGCCATGTTCGATCAGGCTGACGATGTCGCGCACCCACAGGCAACGGCCATCAGCGGTGATCACGCGATAATCGACGATGTGATCGCGACCCTGGCGAAGCGCTTCTTTGCAGTAACTCTGTGTGCGGGTCAGATCGGCGGGGTGAATAATGTTGTGCCAGAAGCCGGGGATCAGCCAGTGCGATTGTGGATAACCGAGCAAGTCTTCGGCGTGGGGCGAGACATAGCTGTAGGTGAAGTCGCTCATTCGCGCTTCCCAGGCGATGGCCGACAGGCTCTCGACCAGGCCGCGATAGTGATATTCGCTGCTGCGCAGTTCCTGTTCGAGGTCGATGCGACGGGCGATTTCCGAACTCAGGCGACGGTTGATGCGGATCACCACGGCGAGAATCGTCACCAACAGCAACAGCCCCGGTAAACCGTAGATCAGCAGATCCGACCAAAATGTCCGGTGATCAAGGACGTTGCCGACCCAGTGCTCCTGAATGCTGCTGATTTCATCTGGGCTCATGTCCGCGAGCACTTTGTCGAGAATCCCCACCAGCATCTTGTTATCGCGGGGCACGGCCATCGCCAGTTGGTAGCGATACGGGGTTTCGCCGCTGACGTACAGGCCGTCGAGCTTGAGCTGGCGCAGGCTCCAGATGCTGGATGCGAGGTCGCCGACGACAGCGTCCACTTCGTCGGTCGCCAACGCCTGCAGCGCCGAGCTGACATTGGGCATGGCCACCAGATTCAGGTCGGGATGATGGGTGCGCAGCAGTTCGTGGGGCGCGTAGTTTTCCACCACGGCGATCTTCAAACCGTACAGGTCGTCAAGTTTGCGCGGTTGTGCACCGCCGATGTGCGCGAGGATCACGATCGGGAAATCAAGATAGGGGCGAGTGAACGACAGATAGGTCTGGCGCTCCGGTGTGGACATGATGCCCGGCAGGAGGTCGATCTTGCCCGATTTGACCTGTTCGAGCACCACCGTCCAGCTCACCGGTTCGATGGGTGTCAATTTGATCGCCAAACGTTGGCGAATCACGTCGATATAGTCCGCCGCCAGGCCCTGGTAGCGGTTCTGGTCGTCGCGAAACTCAAAGGGTGGCCACGACGCATCGACACCCAGGCGCAAGTCCGGGTGAGCCGCCAGCCAGCTACGTTCTTCATCGGTCAGAGTCAGCGCGTCAGCCGTTGCGGTCCAGATCATCAGTGACAGCAAAAAAAGCACGGACGCCAATCTGGGCATAACGCTCTCGTTATGGCTCGGGGATGATTGTTTCGAGTGTAGACGGGGTATGCGGGGGAGGGGCGTTGCGAAGGATTTAATCTGCCATATAAACAAAACCCCCGGCCTGGGCCGGGGGGTCTGGTATCACTCGTCGAGGAAGGAGCGCAGATGCTCGCTTCGCGTCGGGTGGCGCAGCTTGCGCAGCGCCTTGGCTTCGATCTGACGGATCCGCTCACGCGTTACGTCAAACTGCTTGCCCACTTCTTCGAGTGTGTGGTCGGTGTTCATGTCGATACCGAAACGCATGCGCAGTACTTTGGCTTCACGGGCAGTGAGGCCGGACAGTACTTCGCGAGTCGCTTCTTTGAGGCTCTCAACAGTGGCGACATCGATTGGCGATTGCATGGTCGAGTCTTCGATGAAGTCACCCAGATGGGAGTCTTCGTCATCACCGATCGGCGTTTCCATGGAGATCGGCTCTTTAGCGATCTTCAATACCTTGCGGATCTTGTCCTCAGGCATTTCCATGCGTTCACCCAGCTCTTCCGGGGTCGGTTCGCGACCCATTTCCTGCAACATCTGCCGGGAAATACGGTTGAGCTTGTTGATCGTCTCGATCATGTGCACCGGAATACGGATGGTGCGGGCCTGGTCGGCGATCGAGCGAGTGATCGCCTGGCGGATCCACCAGGTGGCATAAGTCGAGAACTTGTAACCACGACGGTATTCGAACTTGTCTACCGCTTTCATCAGACCGATGTTGCCTTCCTGGATCAGATCGAGGAATTGCAGGCCACGGTTGGTGTACTTCTTGGCGATCGAGATCACCAGACGCAGGTTGGCTTCAACCATCTCTTTCTTCGCGCGGCGGGCCTTGGCCTCACCGATCGACATGCGACGGTTGATGTCCTTGATTTCTGCGATGGTCAGACCGGTTTCGGTTTCCAGCGCGATCAGTTTCTGCTGGCAACGAATGATGTCCGGCTGCACGCGACCGATGGCTTCGGCGTACTTGCTCTTGCCTTTGGCCAGGGCGTCGGACCAGCTTTCGTCGACTTCGTTGCTCGGGAACTGACGCAGGAAATCGGCGCGTGGCATACGTGCATCACGTACGCACAGCTGCATGATCGCGCGCTCTTGCTGACGCAGACGATCCAGGGCACTGCGAACACGCTCGACCAGGCCTTCGAATTGCTTCGGTACCAGTTTGATCGGCATGAACAGCTCGGCCAATGCCAGCAACTCGGCAATCGCTGCCTTGTTGTTGCGACCGTGCTTTTTCAGGGCCTTGCGGGTGATTTCCATCTGGTCAGCCACGGCGCCGAAACGCTGGGCAGCGATGACCGGATCCGGACCGCTTTCGGCTTCTTCTTCGTCATCGGAAGATTCGGCTTCATCGTCGTCGGTGTCGTCGTCGGCTTTCGCCACTTTCGCTTCGACAGGCGGCGGCACTTCGGCAGGCGGCGCAATGCCGTCGTCCGGGTCGATATAACCGCTCAGAACGTCGGACAGGCGACCACCTTCGGTGGTGACGCGGGTGTACTCGGAGAGAATGTGGTCAACCGTGCCAGGGAAGTGCGCGATTGCGCTCATCACTTCACGGATGCCCTCTTCGATACGCTTGGCGATTTCGATTTCGCCTTCACGAGTCAGAAGCTCGACCGTACCCATTTCACGCATGTACATGCGCACTGGGTCAGTGGTGCGACCGATATCGGTCTCCACCGCTGCCAACGCGGCGGCTGCTTCTTCCGCAGCGGCCTCGTCGGTATCGGCGTCGGCCAACATAAGGGCGTCCGCATCCGGAGCACTCTCGTGTACGGGGATCCCCATGTCGTTAATCATGCGGATGATGTCTTCCACCTGCTCAGGATCTGAAATATCCTCGGGCAGGTGGTCGTTGACCTCGGCGTAAGTCAGATACTTCTGCTCACGACCCAGTTTGATCAACTCAATAATACGAGACTGCTGTTGCGCTTTTCCGGACATAACACCCTATCCACTGAAGGTCTTGGCGGGCAAAAAACAAGCCGAGGATTATACCTGAGCTATGACCTCACGCGCCAGTTGAGGTCGGGTTTGATGCGGAAACATTGCGACTTAGAAGGTCGCGCAGTTGATTTTTCTCTTCGATACTCAGTTCGCTTTGACGCGCTTTCCTGAGCAACTGTTCCAGATTTCGCTCGCGTTGGCGGGCTGACAAGCTAGTAATGGTGTCGAAAAACTGTTGTTCAAGGTTGTCTCCGTCAATCAGCCACTCCTTTTCTGCCAGTGCCTTGAGCAAACGGCCCTGTTCAGTGCCGTGCCATCGCGCGATCAACTGAAATGAGTTTAGCTTGGGATTCTTCTGTACGGCTTCGAGCAGCGCCACAAGCAGCTGGGCGTTGGTCTGATTTTCGTCCGCAATGTGTCCGGCGTCTTCAACGCGCTCGGCCAATTGCGGGTGATGCAGCAAGGTGCGCAGGGCGGTCAGGGTCGGCGACTCCACACCAATCGGCGTGCGCGGGCGTTGTTGGTCACGATCGCCGCCACGCTTGCCGTTTTTGTCCCACGGCTTTTTGTCCCACTTCTTGCCGCCCGCGCCGGGTTTCTTTGGCGTCCACTCCTGCTGCGGCACATACATATCCTGTGCCTGCGGCTGATGGTAGTCGCTGTAGTCCGGCATTGCGTCGTAGTTAATGCCTGGATCGTAAGCGGGCGGCGCTTCCTGGGGTGCACTTTGTGCGAGCTGACTGACGGTTTCGCTGCTCAGACCGGTGATTTCGGTCAGGCGCTGACGCATCAGGATACGCAGGTTGGCGCCCGGAACCTTGTCGATCAGCGGTGCGGCGAGGGTGGCCAGATGAGCCTTGCCTTCGAGTGAGCGCGGGTCGGCCTCTTCGGTCAGTTGCTGGAAGAAGTAATCCGCCAGCGGTTGAGCATGCTGATTGATTCGGGCCTTGAAGGCGTCAGTGCCTTCGGCGCGCACCAGGGTATCCGGGTCTTCGCCTTCAGGCAGAAACAGAAAGCGCGCCCGTCGACCGTCCTGCAGGCTCGACAGCGTGGCTTCCAAGGCACGCCACGCGGCGTTGCGCCCGGCCTGGTCGCCGTCGAAACAGAACAATACGTTCGGTACGACCCGGAACAGGCGCTTCAAATGTTCTTCGCTGGTCGCGGTGCCCAGCGTCGCGACGGCATTCTTCAGCCCCTGCTGAGCGAGGGCGATGACGTCCATATACCCTTCGACGACAATGATTTCGTCGAGATTGCGGTTGTTCTTGCGTGCTTCATAAAGGCCGTAGAGTTCCTGGCCTTTGTGGAATACCGGGGTTTCCGGTGAATTCAGATATTTCGGCTTGTCGTCGCCGAGTACGCGGCCACCGAAAGCAATGATCCGCCCACGGGTGTCGCGGATCGGGAACATCACGCGATCGCGGAAGCGGTCGTAGCGTTTGCCGGTTTCGGCATTCTCGATCAGCAGGCCGGCGTCGATCATGGCCTTCTGCTGCAAAGTATCGCTGCTCAAGTGCTTGAACAGGTTGTCCCAGCCCGGCGGCGCGAAGCCGAGACCGAAATCCCGGGCGATCTCGCCAGTCAGGCCGCGGCCCTTGAGGTAATCCACAGCGGCTTTGCGTGCCGGATGGCTCTTGAGCGCCTGTCGGTAAAAGTCGGCGGCTGCGGTGAGCAGCGGATACAGCGGCGAATCGGTCGGCTGCCGTGGCTTGCGCTCGCGGCCGCTTTCTTCGCGGGGGATTTCCATACCGGCGGCTTTGGCCAGATCCTCGACGGCCTGTGGGAAGTCCAGGTTGTCGTGATCCATGAGAAAGCCGAGGGCATTGCCGCCGGCGCCGCAGCCGAAACAGTAATAGAACTGCTTGTCGGGGCTGACGCTGAAAGACGGGGTTTTCTCTTTGTGAAACGGGCAACAGGCGGTGTAGTTCTTGCCAGCCTTCTTCAATTGCACGCGCGAACTGACCACGTCGACGATGTCGGTGCGGTTCAGCAGGTCGTCAATGAAGCTCTGGGGAATCAGCCCGGCCATGGCGTACTCGTCGTCTGCGCTGTAAATAGTCCGATACGAAAGGCGGTCGGACGCGGGTCGTTACTGTAGGCACGCAAAACATGCGGCTCGACCGGTGTCGTCTGCGTAATCGCTGTCGGGAAGTGTATCTGCCGAAAATCCACTGACGTTAGTACTCATCAGTCGTCGACTATTTGAAAGTGTTGCGCTGAATCCGCTGACGGCCGGTTAAGGGCCTCGGATAGCTCAATAAAGCGGGCACGCATGCAGGTGCCTTGGGCTGATCGTCGTGAGAGGAATCAGTGGGTGTGCTCGTCAGTAGCCTTGAAAGGCTCGTCAGAAAAGACGTGCACCGCTGGCAAAAGAGCCAGGTCTGACGCGTGAAGCAGATTTGTCTCGGTCGCGTGTGCGGCTTCGACGGTGAAGCGTCAAGCGTTTTACGCAAATGCCATTAGCCCGGCTGAGAGCCGGGCTTAGGCAAGAAGCTTGCTACGAACGTCTGTGTATTAGTACAGACGAACGGCGCGGCGCTGTTCGCGCTGAACTTTCTTGGCGTGACGCTTAACAGCGGCTGCTGCTTTGCGCTTACGCTCAGAAGTTGGCTTCTCGTAAAATTCGCGGCTACGAACTTCAGCCAGTACACCGGCTTTTTCGCAGGAGCGCTTGAAACGACGCAGAGCTACGTCGAAGGGTTCGTTCTCTTTAACTTTGACGGCTGGCATCCAGAGCTACCTTCATTCATTACCGGGGTCAACATCCTCGCGGCAAAAGAGCACTTGAAGACGTCGGTTTTTAAGGGTTGCGGATGTTAACCCCTCATCGCTCGGAATGCAAAGCCTCTGATCGAAAACCGCTGGTCGGGGCATCACGTGGCGACTATTATGCGCGCCTTCGAATTCAGCCTAAACAAGGCGCAAACCCATGCTAGTACTGGGATTAGAAACCTCCTGCGACGAAACCGGCGTCGCATTATATGACAGCGAACGCGGCCTGCTGGCCGACGCACTGTTCAGCCAGATCGACCTGCACCGGGCCTATGGCGGTGTAGTACCGGAGCTGGCCTCGCGTGACCACGTCAAGCGCATGCTGCCCTTGATTCGTCAGGTGTTGGCCGAGGCGGATTGCGTGCCAACCGAGATCGATGCCATCGCCTATACCGCGGGCCCTGGCCTGGTTGGTGCGTTGCTGGTCGGTGCCTCCTGCGCTCAAGCGCTGGCGTTTGCCTGGGGTATTCCGGCGCTCGGCGTGCACCACATGGAAGGGCATTTGCTCGCACCGATGCTGGAGCCGAAGCCGCCGGAATTTCCGTTCGTCGCTTTGTTGGTGTCCGGCGGTCATACGCAGCTGGTTCAGGTCGATGGCATCGGCCAATACAGCCTCCTCGGGGAAACGCTCGACGACGCCGCCGGTGAAGCGTTCGACAAAACCGCGAAGATGATGGGCCTCAATTATCCAGGCGGGCCGGAAATCGCCAAGCTGGCCGAGAAGGGCGTCGCAGGACGTTTCACCTTTCCGCGTCCGATGTGCGATCGCCCGGGTCTGCAATTCAGCTTCAGTGGTCTGAAAACCTCTGCGCTCAACGCCTGGCAGCAGTGCGTCAGCGCCGGGGACGACAACGAGCAAGCCCGTTGCGACATCGCGCTGGCGTTCCAGCAGGCCGTGGTGGAGACTTTGACCATCAAGTGCAAGCGCGCCCTGAAGCAGGCCGGCATGAAGCGTCTGGTGATCGCTGGCGGCGTCAGCGCCAACAAGGCATTGCGTGTTTCGCTGGAAAAGATGCTCGGCGACATGAAGGGCGATGTGTTCTACGCCCGTCCCGAGTTCTGCACCGACAACGGCGCGATGATCGCGTTTGCCGGTTGCCAGCGCTTGCAGGCCGGTCAGCAGGAAAGTCTGGCAATCAGCGTGCAGGCGCGCTGGCCAATGGAGCAATTGTCGCCGTTGTGATGAGCGGCGCTCACGGACGTTATTTAAAAATGCCGTTCGCGCCCGGCAAACAGGTCGCGTAGATTGCCGCGGTGGCGCCAGACGATCAGCAGTGTCAGCGCGCTCATCGGCAGCAGCGCCTCCGGTTCCTGCCAGGCCAGCAATGGCAAGGTCAGGGGCGTGGCAATCAGTGCCGCCAGCGAGCTGGTGCGGGTCAGGTAGAACGTCAGTAGCCAGGCGCAGACGGCCAGCAGCGCAGCGGGTGGATACAGGCCCAGCAGCATGCCGGCAGCGGTTGCAACACCTTTGCCGCCACGGAAGCGGAAATATAACGGGAACAGGTGACCGATCACGGCGCACACACCGATCCACGCCTGATCCTGCAGCGAAAGGCTCACAGCCGAGGCGATCAGCACCGGCACCAAGCCTTTGCACAGATCACCCAGCAGGGTCAGGATCGCCAGTTTGCGACCGGCCAGGCGCAGCATGTTGGTGGCGCCGGCATTGCCCGAGCCACTCATTCGCGGATCCGGGTTTCCGGTCAGGCGGCTGAGCAAAATGGCGAAGGACAGCGAGCCGAGCAGGTAGGCGAAAGTCGCCAGTAACCAAAACATGCTAACTATTCCGGGCGAGGACGCCCTGATTCTAACGGCGCATTGCGCCCTTGTCGTGCAGCGGAGAGAAGTGCTTGGACAGAGTGTTTATCGAGGGCCTGGAAGTCGACACCGTGATCGGTGCCTACGACTGGGAGCGCGGCATCCGACAGTGCCTGCGACTTGATCTGAGCTTCGCCTGGGACAATCGCCCGGCCGCCGCCGGTGACGACCTGACCCTGGCGCTCGACTACGCTAGCGTTTCCACGCGGATTCAGGCTTTTGCCGAGCAGGCGCAGTTTCAGCTGGTCGAGACGTTCGCCGAGCGTCTGGTAGAAGTGCTGATGAATGAGTTCCACATCACTTGGGTACGACTGAAGCTGACCAAGCCCGGTGCGGTACCGGCGGCCAAGGGTGGCGTGGGTGTGGAGATCGAGCGCGGATGTCGCTGACTCAGGTCTACCTCGGGCTCGGTAGCAATATCGAGCGCGAAACCCATTTGCGCGCCGGCCTTGATGCTTTGGCGACGTTTCTGGTGGATATCCGCTGTTCGGCGGTATTCGAGAGCGCGCCGGTGGGGATCAAAAGCGGGCCGTTCTTCAACTTCGTGGTGTCGGCGTATACCGATCTGCCGTTGATGGAGCTGGATCGCCGCTTGAAATTCATCGAGGCGGATAACGGCCGCTATGCGCCGGATCGCAAGGGTTTGCCGCTGGATATCGACGTGTTGCTCTATGGCGATCTGGTGGGGAATTTCGATGGTCTGGTTTTGCCGCGGGCCGAGATTCTGAAAAATGCGTTTGTACTGTGGCCGTTGTCGCTGATTGCGCCGGATCGCGTGCATCCCGGTGTGGGAAAAAGCTTCGCGACGTTGTGGGCTGAGGCGCAGATTGATCAGGTGCTGGCACCGGTCGGGTTTGAGTGGCGCGGGCAGCAGCTTACGCCTTCAGGTCTGAGTTGACCTGACTGGCGTCTTCGCGAGCAAGCTCGCTCCCACAGTAGGCCCTATTCCAATGTGGGAGCGAGGTCTTGCGAAGGTTTTCAGATCGACGCTGCCTCTTTGTAGACTTTCAGCGCTTTTAGCCGTTCACGCTTGAGCGCTTCGCCCAGTTCCGGCCCTTTGAATCCCTTCTCCAGCAGCGGCTGCACCGCGACCTCCCGCGCTGCCTTTGCCGCACCCCGCAAATAATCTGCCTGTGGATAACTTCTCTGCTCCAGCCCTTTGCGTCCGCGAGCATCCATTTCGCATGCAGCAATAAATTCTTCAAAACGCTGTGGTCGGCGATACACATCAAAACTTTGCAGTAACTCCAGTAGCGTCGAAGCTTTCAGCTCCAGCGCCCGATGACCGTGGGTGTGGTGCTGGCCTACCAGCAAAGCCAATTCCTGACAGTCCTTCGGCGCCTTGAAGCGCTCGTTGACCGCTTTGATCAGCTTCAACCCCGTGTGCTCATGGGCGATATGTCGTGGCCATTGATCTTCCGGGGTCAAGCCTTTGCCAAGGTCGTGCAGCAGACAAGCCCAGCGTACCGTCAGAGGTTGTTTGTGCAGCGCTGATTGCTCCAGAACACTGAGCGTGTGCAAGCCGGTGTCGATTTCCGGGTGATGCGCTTCAGGTTGTGGCACACCGAAAAGCGCGTCGACTTCCGGCATCAGTACTTTCAGCGCGCCGCAGTCGCGCAGCACCTGAATGAATACCTGCGGCTGATCTTCCAGCAGTGCACGGGAGATTTCTTTCCAACTGCGTTCGGCGGTCAGCGCCTCCAGTTCGCCAGACTCGCTGAGCTGGCGCATCAGTTCCAGGGTTTCTGGCGCAACCGTGAAACCGAGCCCGGCATAACGCGCAGCGAAGCGGGCAACGCGCAGCACTCGCAGGGGATCTTCGGCGAACGCCGGAGAAACATGGCGCAAGATGCGAGCTTCCAGGTCGCGCTGTCCATGGTACGGATCGGTCAGATTGTGCTCATCGTCTTCCGCCATGGCATTGATGGTCAGATCGCGGCGAATCAGGTCTTCTTCAAGCGTGACTTCGGGGCTGGCGTGAAAGGTGAAGCCACCATAACCGCGCCCGCTTTTGCGCTCGGTGCGGGCGAGGGCATATTCCTCGCCGCTTTTTGGGTGAAGAAACACCGGGAAATCCGCACCGACCGGACGATAGCCCAGGGCGAGCATTTCTTCTGTGGTGGCACCGACCACCACCCAATCAATGTCCGTGACCGGTTTGCCCAGCAAGCGATCACGGACCGCGCCGCCAACCTTGAAAATCTGCATAAAAAACCTCCGTTAGCCCGACAGGATAACCCTTGCGTCAGACTTTCGGAGGCTGGAAGCGGATCAAAGATGAATGACGGCGAGGTCGAGTCGACCGTAATCCCCTTCGCTGTGTTCGCTGCGTGGCGGAACGTGATGGTTTTTCATGATCTGGTCGCCTTGCAAGGTTTCCAGGTGAATGTCGAAACCCCACAAACGATGCAGGTGTTTAAGTACCTCTTCAGTGGAATCGCCCAGCGGTTTGCGGTCGTGCTGTTGGTGACGCAAGGTCAGTGAACGGTCCCCGCGTCGATCGATGCTGTAGATCTGCACGTTCGGCTCACGATTGCCGAGGTTGTATTGCGCAGCAAGGGTTTCGCGAATGATCCGGTAGCCGGGTTCGTCATGAATCGCAGGCACCAACAAGTCGTCCTTTTGATCGTCATCCATGATGCTGAACAGTTTCAGGTCACGAATCACCTTTGGCGACAGATACTGCAGGATGAAACTCTCATCCTTGAAGCTGCTCATGGCGAATTTGATGGTCGACAGCCAGTCGCTCCCGGCAATTTCCGGGAACCAGTGACGATCTTCTTCGGTAGGTTCTTCACACATGCGCCGGATGTCCCGATACATCGCGAAGCCCAGCGCGTAGGGGTTGATCCCGTTGTAGTAGGGGCTGTCGAAACCCGGTTGAAACACCACGCTGGTGTGCGACGTCAGGAACTCCATCATGAAGCCATCGGTGACCAGCCCTTCATCGTACAGGTCGTTCATCAGCGTGTAGTGCCAGAACGTCGCCCAGCCTTCGTTCATCACCTGGGTCTGACGCTGTGGATAGAAGTACTGAGCGATCTTGCGCACGATCCGCACGATTTCACGCTGCCATGGCTCGAGCAACGGCGCATGTTTCTCGATGAAATACAGGATGTTTTCCTGCGGCTCGGCCGGGAAACGCGCGTTGTCCCTGTCGCTGTACTTGTCTGCGCCTTTGGGAATGGTGCGCCACAGATCGTTGATCTGTTTCTGCAGGTGTTCTTCGCGATCTTTCTGCCGCCGGCGCTCCTCCTCGGCGGAAATTGGATACGGACGTTTGTAGCGATCGACGCCGTAGTTCATCAACGCATGGCAGGAGTCGAGCAGGTCTTCCACCGCATCGATGCCATGGCGCTCTTCGCACTGCATGATGTACTGCTTGGCGAATACCAGGTAGTCGATGATCGAACTCGCGTCGGTCCAGGTGCGAAACAGGTAGTTGCCCTTGAAGAAGCTGTTGTGGCCGTAGCACGCGTGCGCCACCACCAGCGCCTGCATGCAGATGGTGTTTTCCTCCATCAGATAGGCAATGCAAGGGTCGGAGTTGATCACGATTTCGTAGGCCAGGCCCATCTGCCCACGGCTGTAGGATTTTTCGGTGCTGAGAAAATGTTTACCGTAAGACCAGTGGTGATAGCCCAGCGGCATGCCCACCGAGGCGTACGCGTCCATCATCTGCTCGGCGGTGATCACTTCGATCTGGTTGGGATAGGTATCCAGCGCATAACGAGCCGCGATCCGGGCGATTTCGCGGTCGTAGGTCTGGATCAGCTCGAACGTCCATTCGGAGCCGGTGGAAATGGGTTGGCGCTTCTGCTCTTTGGCGGTCATGTCACTAACCTGCGCTGGAAGAGTTCACGGAAGACCGGATAGATATCCCCGGCCGAGACCAGTTGCTGCTGGGCAAAAGTGTCAGAGAAAGCTTCGGCGATGCGTTCGTACTCGTACCACAAGGCCTGATGTTCGCGCGGGGTGATCTCCACGTAAGTGTAGTACTGCACAAACGGCATGATCTGGTTGATCAGAATGTCACGGCAGATTGGCGAGTCATCGTTCCAGTTATCACCGTCGGAAGCCTGCGCCGCGTAGATGTTCCATTCATTGCTCGGATAGCGCTCGGCCATGATCTCCTGCATCAGTTTCAGGGCGCTGGAGACGATGGTGCCGCCGGTTTCCCGCGAATAGAAAAACTCTTCTTCGTCGACTTCCCGGGCACTGGTGTGATGGCGGATGAACACCACGTCGATCTTGTCGTAATTCCGTTTCAGGAACAGGTACAACAGGATGAAAAAGCGTTTGGCGATGTCCTTGGTCGCCTGGGTCATGGAGCCGGAAACGTCCATCAGGCAGAACATCACCGCTTTCGAACTGGGATTCGGCTGTTTGATCAGCAGGTTGTATTTCAAATCGAAGGTATCGAGGAACGGCACGCGATGGATGCGCGCACTGAGTTTTTCGATTTCTGCCTCGAGTTCCTGAATATCGCCGAAGTTGTCCGGCTCTTCGCGTCTCAGACGCTCAAGTTCTTCTTTGACTTCGCGCAGTTTTGCCCGGCTGCTGCCGGATAGAGCGATACGCCGTGCGTGCGCCGAGCGCAAGGTGCGGATGATGTTGATCCGTGACGGGTTGCCTTCGTTGCTGATCCCGGCGCGCACGGTTTTAAAGGTGTCGGTACCGCTGAGGTTGCGCTTGACCAGGTTCGGCAGCTCAAGGTCTTCGAACATGAATTCGAGAAATTCTTCCTGGGTGATCTGGAAGACAAACTCGTCCATGCCCTCGCCGGAATTACCGGCTTTGCCCGGACCGCGTCCGCCACCACCTCCCGGCGGGCGGGCGATGTGTTCGCCAGCGGTGAATTCCTTGTTCCCCGGATGCACCACGGTCTGCTTGCCGCCGCGGCCGTGGTGAAGCACCGGTTCGTCGATGTCGCGACCGGGAATACTGATCTGTTCGCCGTGCTCCATATCGGTAATGGAGCGGCGGCTGACCGCCTCTTCGACAGCCTTCTTGATGTGGTCACGGTAACGCCGCAGGAAACGTTGGCGGTTTACCGTGCTCTTGTTCTTGCCATTGAGACGTCGGTCGATCACATAACTCATAGGAAGCCCTCCGGGCAGCTTCAAGTTGTGAGCTTCAAGCTGCAAGTAAAAGCGGTTCCCCGGGCATCGCAGGGTTACGCGCTTTGTTCTTGCAGCCTGTAGCTGGACGCTTGCTGCTGCTTCACTGTGACTTCCGGACCCGTAGGTACCATTCGGACAGCAGTCGTACCTGTTTGTCGGTGTAGCCACGTTCGACCATGCGTGTAACGAAGTCGTTGTGCTTCTGCTGATCCTCTTTGCTGGCCTTGGCGTTGAAGCTGATGACTGGCAACAGATCTTCGGTGTTCGAGAACATTTTCTTCTCGATGACCACCCGCAGTTTTTCGTAGCTGAGCCAGGTCGGGTTCTTGCCGTTGTTGTTGGCCCGCGCGCGCAGCACGAAGTTGACGATCTCGTTGCGGAAATCCTTCGGATTGCTGATGCCGGCCGGCTTCTCGATTTTCTCCAGTTCTTCGTTCAGCGCGACGCGGTTGAGGATCTCGCCGGTTTCCGGATCGCGGTATTCCTGATCCTGAATCCAGAAGTCCGCGTACAGCACGTAGCGGTCGAAGATGTTCTGGCCGTACTCGCTGTAAGACTCGAGGTACGCGGTCTGGATCTCCTTGCCGATAAATTCGATATAACGCGGTGCCAGGTATTCCTTCAGGTAACGCAGATAGCGCTCGCGGGTCTCGGCCTGGAACTGTTCCTGTTCGATCTGCTGTTCCAGCACATAGAGCAGGTGCACCGGGTTGGCGGCGATTTCATGCGGGTCGAAGTTGAACACCTTGGAGAGGATCTTGAACGCAAAACGGGTCGACAGACCGTTCATGCCCTCGTCGACGCCTGCCGAGTCGCGGTATTCCTGAATCGACTTGGCCTTCGGATCGGTGTCCTTGAGGTTTTCGCCGTCGTAGACGCGCATTTTCGAATAAATGTTGGAGTTTTCCGGCTCCTTCAAGCGTGACAGGACGGTGAACTGCGCCAGCATCTTCAAGGTGTCGGGCGCGCAATGGGCCTTGGCCAAAGAGCTGTTGAACAGCAGTTTGTCGTAGATCTTCACCTCGTCGCTGACGCGCAGGCAGTACGGCACTTTGACGATGTAGATCCGGTCGATGAACGCTTCGTTGTTCTTGTTGTTGCGGAAGGTGTGCCACTCCGATTCGTTGGAGTGGGCGAGCAGGATCCCGGTGAACGGAATCGCGCCGAGGCCTTCGGTACTGTTGTAGTTGCCTTCCTGGGTCGCGGTCAGCAAAGGGTGCAGCACCTTGATCGGTGCCTTGAACATTTCGACGAATTCCATCAGGCCCTGGTTGGCCCGGCACAGCGCACCGGAGTAGCTGTAGGCGTCAGCATCGTTCTGAGGGAATTCTTCGAGCTTGCGGATATCGACCTTCCCGACCAGTGCGGAAATGTCCTGGTTGTTTTCGTCGCCTGGCTCGGTCTTGGCTACAGCGATCTGATTGAGGATTGACGGATACAGTTTGACCACACGGAACTGGCTGATATCGCCGCCAAATTCCGCCAGGCGTTTGGTCGCCCAGGGCGACATGATGGTGTTCAGGTAGCGCCGTGGGATGCCGAAGTCTTCCTCGAGGATCGCGCCATCTTCGGTGGCGTTGAACAGACCCAGAGGCGATTCGAATACCGGTGAGCCCTTGATTGCATAGAAGGGCACTTTTTCAATCAGTTGTTTCAGCTTCTCGGCCAGCGACGATTTACCACCGCCGACAGGGCCGAGCAGATAGAGGATCTGTTTCTTCTCTTCCAGGCCTTGGGCGGCATGGCGGAAATACGAGACGATCTGGTCGATGCATTCTTCCATCCCGTGGAAGTCTTCGAAGGCCGGATAGCGGCGGATCACCTTGTTGGAGAAGATGCGTGACAGCCTCGAATTGGTCGAGGTGTCGAGCAGTTCCGGCTCGCCGATGGCCAGTAACAGACGCTCGGCAGCGGAAACATAGGCGCTACGGTCTTTCTTGCACAGCTCCAGGTACTCTTGCAGCGAGAGTTCTTCCTGGCGTGTGGACTCGAAGCGTTGTTGGAAGTGGCTAAAGATACTCATGACGTCACCTCGCTCGATACGTGGAGCCGACGCCGGATCACTCAGTCGATGCTGGCAAACAGCCGTTTTGGCAGCTGTCTGTTTACCCCCCAGAACACTTTCACGATCGACAATCGTGAAAGTCACTCCCGATGACCCGTGCGCCGGTGTACCGGCTCTCCCCTGATTTGGATGGCCTGGGCTTAAGGATAGTTGGGAATTCAGGAGGTAAAGGCGAGATACGTAATTAGTTGTGGCAAGACCGTTCGTCTGCCCGCGCAGGCCCACGGCAGCCGGGGCCTGCGCGTGACAAAAAAATTATTCGGCGGTGCCTTGGGCCGTTTCCGCAGGATAAGTCGTACGCCACAACTCAAAGCCACCGTCCATGCTGTAGACGTCGGAGAAGCCTTGGCTGATCAGGTACGCCGCTGCGCCTTGGCTGGAATTGCCGTGATAGCAGACGACCACGGTCGGTGCATCAAGGTCGGCGCCTTGAATAAAGGCGTGCAGCGAATGATTGTCCAGATGCTTCGAGCCGCTGATGTGCAGGGCGGCAAAAGTCGCCGGGTCGCGCACGTCGACCACGACAGCACCTTGTTCACGCAGGGCCTGGGCCTGTTCCGGGGGGATTCGTTTGAATTCGCTCATGGCGGGTTCCTGTTGCTCGGCTGAAAGCGCAGTCTAACGCGGGACGCTGACTGGCGAAGTTTCGGAGATAAGTGGTGCGACGGTCGGGGCGAGGCCGCCGTGTTCATCGCATTTGCATGACAGCCGCTCGCCGCTGTCGACATTCATCAGGGTCAAACTGCCGCCCCAGACGCAACCGGTGTCCAGTGCCGAAATGCCCGGCTCATGGATATTGCCTTCGAGTGCCGCCCAGTGGCCGAAGATGATGCGCAAGCCTTTGGTCTTGCGGTCCCGGTGCTGGAACCACGGTTTGTAGCCGGGCGGGGCGGTGTCGAGACCTTCCTTGCTCTTGAGGTCGAGCTTGCCTTCGGCGGTGCAGAAGCGCATCCGCGTGAAATAGTTGGTGATAACGCGCAGGCGGGCCACACCTTTGAGGTCGTTGTCCCACTTCGCCGGCTCGTTGCCGTACATGCCGTCGAGGTAGGCGGGCAACAGGTTGTCGTCACGCAGGGCGGTCTCGACCTCGTCTGCGCACTTCAAGGCGCGACGCAGTGACCACTGAGGTGGAATGCCAGCGTGGACCATGGCGACATCGCGCTGCTCGTCGTAGTGCATGAGCTTTTGTTGCCGCACCCATTCCAGCAGTTCGGCGCTGTCCGGCGCTTCGAGAATCTCGCGCAGGGTATCGGACTTCTTCAAGCGCTCGATATTTCTAGCCGCGGCCAGCAAATGCAGGTCATGGTTACCAAGCACGCAGACCAGCGACTCGCGCATGCCATACAAAAAGCGCAGGGTTTCCAGCGATTGCGGGCCACGGTTGACCAGATCGCCGACCAGCCACAGACGATCGAGTGTCGGGTCGAATGCCACTTGCTTTAGCAGGCACTTGAGCGGTTCGAGGCAGCCTTGCAGGTCGCCGACGGCATACGTCGTCATCAGTGCAGGGCTCCGGGCACCGCCAGACGGAAAGGTTTGATGATGGCGTCGAAATGTTTGCCATCGTCGGCAACCATTTCGTAGGTGCCCTGCATGGTGCCGACCTTGGTGGTCATTACCGTCCCGCTGCTGTAGGTGTGGCTTTGGCCAACGTCAATCAACGGTTGCTGACCCACGACGCCGGCGCCGCGGACTTGCTCTTCATGCCCGTCACCGTCAGTGATCACCCAATGCCGCGACATCAGTCGAGCCGGTAGCTCGCCATTGTTCTGCACAGTGATGGTGTAGGCGAAGGCGAAGCGGTCGTGCTCGGGTTGCGATTGTTCTGCCAGATAGCGCGTAACGACACTGACATCGACCTGGTAACGGGAATCGGACATGCAAAGGGCCTTAAACGAAGCGGAACGCGGGGCGTAGCTGATGGGGAATCAGTCTAGGCAAGTATCGGGCAGTAAACCAGAGTGGCGTCCTGCCCGATAGCGTTCATCGGTTATCAGTCGGCGGCGGGGGAGGCCGGGACTTGTACCGCGAGCTGGTCGGCCAGACGTACGAACGCGGCCAGATCCAGTTGCTCCGGACGCAGGCTGCCATCCACGCCGGCGGCTTCGATTTCAGCGTTGCTGAGCAATTGCTTGAGGGTGTTGCGCAAGGTTTTACGGCGTTGGTTGAACGCTTCGCGCACAACGCGCTCCAGCAGCTTGTGATCCTTGGCCGGGTGCGGCAGCACGGCGTGCGGCACCAGGCGAACGATCGCCGAGTCGACTTTCGGCGGCGGGTTGAAAGCGCCCGGGCCGACATTGAACAGGTGTTCTACGCGGCAGTGATATTGAACCATGATCGACAGACGACCCCAGTCACCGCCGCCCGGTCCTGCGGCCAGGCGCTCGACCACTTCTTTCTGCAGCATGAAGTGCATGTCGCGAATGATGCCGGCATTGTTCAGCAAATGAAAAATCAGCGGCGTCGAGATGTTGTACGGCAGGTTGCCGACTACACGCAGGCTGTTCGGCGCGGCGTTCAGGCTATTGAAGTCGAACTTCAGCGCATCGCCCTGATGCAGGTTGAAGTTGCTCTTGCCGGCAAACTGCTGGTTGAGGATCGGGATCAGATCCTTGTCCAGCTCCACTACGTCGAGTTGTGCGCCGGAGGACAGCAGGCCGGCGGTCAGTGCGCCCTGGCCCGGGCCGATTTCCAGCAGGCGGTCTTCGGACTTGGCGCTGATGGAGCGCAGGATGCGGTCGATAACGCCGGCATCATGCAGGAAGTTCTGGCCAAAGCGTTTGCGCGCCTTGTGTTGGTATTGCTCGGTCATAAACGGGTCTCGGCCATCTGGTAGGCGGTTTCCAGGGCGACTTGCAGGCTGCCGGTGTCGATCTTGCCGCTGCCGGCCAGATCCAGGGCAGTGCCGTGATCGACCGACGTGCGGATGATCGGCAGACCCAAGGTCACGTTGACGGCAGCGCCGAAGCCTTTGTACTTGAGCACAGGCAAGCCCTGGTCGTGGTACATCGCCAGCACTGCGTCGCAGTGCTCCAGATATTTGGGGGTAAACAGAGTGTCGGCAGGCAGCGGGCCACGAAGGTCCATGCCCTCGCCGCGCAGGCGCTCTAATGTCGGTTCAATGATGTCGATTTCTTCATGGCCCAGGTGTCCGCCTTCACCGGCGTGCGGGTTGAGCCCGCAGACCAGGATGCGTGGTCGGGCGATGCCGAATTTGTTTTGCAGGTCGCTGTGCAGGATCCGAGTCACTCGCTCCAGCCGTTCGGGTGTGATTGCATCGGCAATCTCCCGTAGAGGCAGGTGAGTGGTGACCAGTGCCACGCGCAAACCGCGGGTGGCGAGCATCATCACCACTTGGGCGGTCTGAGTCAGGTCGGCGAGGAATTCGGTGTGTCCGGAGAACGCGATGCCCGACTCGTTGATCACGCCCTTGTGTACAGGCGCGGTGATCATCCCGGCGAAGTCGCCGTTGAGGCAGCCGTTGCCGGCGCGGGTCAGGGTTTCGAGAACGAAAGCCGCATTGGCCTTGTCCAGTTGCCCGGCCACCACGGGGGCGTTGAGCGGCGTATCCCAGACGTACAGGCTGTTGGCGGGCGCCGGAGCGTCCGGCCAGTGATGAGGCGCAACATCCAGCAAAGTGACAGCCAGCCCCAGCTGCGCGGCCCGCTCCAGGAGCAGGTCGCGGCTGGTGATGGCAATCAGGGGATGTGGCTGGGCTTGCGAGGCGAGCAGCAGGCACAGGTCGGGACCGATGCCGGCTGGTTCGCCGGGTGTCAGCGCGAAACGCTGGGGTTTCACTGCGCTGCCTGGTCTGCACCAGGGAGTTTGATCTCTACGTACGCTTCGTCACGGATCTGACGCAGCCAGGTTTGCAGCTCTTCGTCGTATTTGCGGTTACGCAGTACGGTCATGGCTTGCTGCTCGCGGGCCTGTTCGGTGCTGTCAGTGGCGCGACGGCCAAGGACTTCCAGAACGTGCCAGCCATATTGAGTCTGGAATGGCTTGGACAGTTGACCTTGTGGAGTCTTGGCCATCACTTCGCGGAATTCCGGTACCAATGCGTTCGGGTCGATCCAGTTCAGGTCGCCGCCGTTGAGAGCAGAACCCGGGTCTTCGGAGTAGCTTTTCGCCAGAGTGGCGAAATCTTCACCGGCCAGGATGCGCTCATACAGCGATTGCACCAGGGCTTTGGTCTTGGCTTCGTCGCGAATCGGGCTTGGCTTCACCAGAATGTGGCGAACATGCACTTCGTCACGCATCTGCGCTTCGCCGCCGCGTTTGGCCAGCAGCTTCAGGATGATGAAACCGCCCGGAGTGCGTGCCGGCTGAGTGATGTCGCCGACGGCCATGCTGCTCAACTCACGGTCGAACGGCGGTGGCAGTTGCGCGGCTTTACGCCAGCCCATGTCGCCGCCTTCCAGAGCGTTGTCGCTGCCGGATTTGGCAACGGCCATCTGGCCGAAGTCAGCGCCTTGCTTGAGTTGCTGATAAACGTCCATGGCCTGACGGGCAGCGCTCTGAATCGCGTCAGAGTTGGCGCTTTCCGGCGTCGGGATCAGGATGTTGGCCAGGTGCAGTTCTTCGGACAGTTGCATTTTGCCCAGGTCGGAGGCGAGGAAGTTCTTCACTTCCTGCTCGGAGACCTGAATGCGCTCTGCCACGCGGCGCTGACGCACACGGCTGATGATCATTTCGCGCTTGATCTGGTCACGGGCGTCGTCGTAGGACAGACCGTCGCGAGCCAGAGCGGCGCGGAACTGCTCAACCGACATGTTGTTGCGCTGGGCAATGGTGCCGACCGCCTGGTTCAGTTCTTCATCGGTGATGCGGATGCCGGAGCGGTCGCCGATCTGCAGTTGCAGGTTTTCGACGATCAGGCGCTCGAGCACCTGTTGATCCAGCACGCCAGGAGGCGGCAAGCCGCCGCCACGTTTGGCGATGGTCTGCTGCACTTCGTGGACGCGCTGGTCCAGTTGACTCTGCATGACCACGTCGTTGTCGACGATCGCTACCACTTTGTCGATGGACTGTACTGCGGCGTTCGCCGCAGTACCCAGGAACAGCGCGCCCAGCATCAGCGGGCGCAGACAATCAGAAAGCTTGGTCTTCACGTTCACGATAACCTTGAATGCCTTTGTCGAGGAAGCTCTCTACCTTGGCGCCGGTGAGGCCGCCGAGTCCCTTCAGAACAATTTGGAGGAAGACGCCATGGTCGCCTTTTTCGTTTTGCGGAGCTTCCTGACTGAACTCGTCATAGGAAACCCAGTAACGGTTGATCAGGCGCAGTTTCCAGCAGCAGTTGTCGTACTCGAAACCACCGAAGGCTTCCAGGGTACGGTTACGGTTGTAGTCGTACTGCCAGCGGCTGATCGCGTTCCACTGTGGAACGATCGGCCAGATGACCGAGAAGTCATGCTGCTGGATCTTGTAGTAGTCCTTCACGTAGCCCGGAGTGCCCGGAGTGCCATAGTCACCACCACCCACCGACCATTTGCCGGTGTTCTGGTCGAAACGAACCTGGTCGTTGCGATAGCGATAGCCGGCGTTGATAACCTTGTTCGGGTTGTCTTCAGGCTGGTAGTGGAACATCGCGCTGCCGGAACGCGGGCTGCGGCTGTCCGGGTCCCAGTTGTAGTCGGCCGTGGTGCGCCAATCGCGGTTCCAGCGGTATTCGTATTCCAGTGCATATGGCGAAACGTTGGATTTCGCGTCGTCACGGGTTTTGGCATCGATGCCTGGCAGTTGAACTTCGCGATCCTTGAAGTACAGAGCCTGGCCGACACTGATGCGTTGACGTTCGAAACCGTCGTCTTCAATCCAGCGGCTGGTCACGCCCAGCGACAGCTTGTTCTCGTCGCCGACACGGTCGGAGCCGGAGAAGCGGTTGTCACGGAACAACGACGCGTAGTTGAAGGTGTATTCGCTGGTGTCGAACACCGGAATATCCGACTGGTCCTTCTCGGGTACATAGAGATAGAACAGACGTGGTTCCAGGGTCTGGCGGTAGTTCTTGCCGAAGAAGGACGTGTTGCGGTCGAAGTAAAGGCCGCTGTCGATGCTGGCAATCGGTACACCACGGTTCTGGTTACTGTCGAACTTGCCGTAGAGGTTGCGGTCCTCCGGCGACATTGCATCGATCTGCGATTTACCGGTGTTGTCCAGATCCAGCTGGTACTGGGTGTACTGGTACTTGAGCGATGGCTTCAGGAAGCCATAAGTCCAGTTCATCGGCAGGCTGACACCCGGCTTCAGATTCAACCGGTCGCCATTGGCGCGTGCCAGACCTGTAATGTTGTTGTCCAGGCGCGGCTCGGTCGTCACGCCGTCTTCCTGTACAAAAGTGCCACTTCTCAGATCACGGTCGAAACGGACCAGCTCGGTCTCGTAATCGAAATTCAAGCCTTCCGGGTGATACGGCAGTTGACCGTTGAAGGTGATCTGCGGCAGACGGTCGTAAGGCGTGATGTTCGAAACGGTCGCCAGCTGATAGGCCTGAGCATTCAGGCGAGCCGTGTAGCTGTCACCACGATAGGTAACCGAACCCTGCTGATTGACGAAGTCTTCGGATTTCACACCAATCTGATCGGTCTGCAGATCCTGGAAGTAATAAGGATCGCTGATCTTGGTGTAGTCAACCTGGGTGAGCACGCGGGAGTCGAGACCGCCCTTGTGCTGCCAGTTGTACATGTAGCGAGTCTCGTTGTAGTCGGACTGACGCTTGCGATCATCGTCTTCGTCATTGAGATACGCTGCACCGAACTGACCTTCGCTTGACTTGGTCAGGTAACGGAACTCACCTTCCACCAACATGCCACGCTTGCTCATGTAGCGCGGGTACAACGTGGCGTCGTAGTTCGGTGCCAGGTTGAAGTAGTACGGTGTAACCAGCATGAAGCCGGTGTCGCTGCCGCTGCCAATGGTCGGCGGCAGGAAGCCCGACTGACGACGGTCGTCGATCGGGAAGTAGATGTACGGCGTGTACAGAATCGGAATGTCTTTGACGCGTAGCGTCACGTTGGTCGCGGTACCGAAGCCGGTGGCCGGGTTCAAGGTGATGTTGTTGCCCTTGAGCTGCCAGGCGTTGCTGTTCGGTTCGCACGTGGTGTACGTGCCGTCCTTCAAGCGAATGATCGCGTTCTCGGCACGCTTGGCGTACAGCGCGTTACCGCGGATACGCGATTTGTGCATCACGTATTCGGCGTTGTCGACCTTGGCTTCACCGGTGTCGAGCTGCACATCGGCGTGGTCGCCGACGATCAGCGCACCGTTGTCACGGATACGCACATCGCCATTGAGTTCGGCGCGGCTCTCGGCCTGATACAGGCTGGCCTCGTCGGATTCGACCTGCATGCTGCCCTGGCGCAGGACAACATCACCGGCCAGCGTACCGACTTGATCATCGGTGTTATAGCGCGAGGCTTTTGCGCCGATAAAGGTCGGAGCATCGCTTTTGTTCGTCTTGTCATTCATGCCAGGACGAATCGGTTCGATATAGGCACCAGAGCAGTAAGGCCCGGTCTCGGCCAATTGAGCGGCGGTGAGCTTCTCGCGCGGAACCCAGTCGAGGTGACTGAAGTCTTCGCTACGGGATTTCAGACCGCGGCCCTTGGCTTCGGTGACCAGCGCCGTTTTAGGGGCTGTGTCGGCAACCGAACCGTTCTCGGTCGCGGCTTCGCCGGTAGCGCTGACGGCACTGCCGTCATGCACTGGGCGCGGCGGCAACGCAGCAGCGGTTGATTTGGGCGCACAGGCCCAACCACCCGAAGCCGAGACGGAGCAGTCATACTGCTCGGCGGCAACAACGAATTGACTGGCCAGAGGTTGCATAGCCAGCAGACTGCCGGTTACCAACAACGGAAATTTTTTACGAAACGCGGGGGATTTCAATGCCATCTTATTAGTCCGGGCTTCCTGCGTGCCATCTGCCCGCGGTGTGGGCCGCACGCCTCTCGATGGTCTGAAAAAGATGCTGGATAATAAAGCATGACCCGCTTGACGGCTAGCGCCGTCGGAGACCCTTGCAATGCCTGACCAAGATGTACGCTTGCAACACCTGAAAGTTTGGCTCGATGAGCAGTTGGCAATCCTGTTTGCAGATCAGGGCTGGGGCACCGTGCCCCCGGCCACGTTGACTGCGGCCAGCAGCGACGCGAGTTTCCGCCGTTACTTCCGTTGGGAGGGCGAGGGCAAAAGCTTTGTTGTCATGGACGCTCCGCCGCCCCAGGAAAACTGCAAACCGTTCGTGGATATCGCTTTTTTGCTGGCGAAATCCGGAATAAATGTGCCGAAAATTTATGCCGAAGACCTCGAGCGTGGATTTCTTTTGCTCAATGACCTAGGCAACAAGACCTATCTCGACGTGATCGATGGCGAAAATGCCGACGCTTTGTTCAACGATGCCTTGCAAGCGCTGCTGGCTTTTCAGCAGTTGGCGATGGTTGCGCCATTGCCGAGCTACGACGTTGCCTTGCTGCGTCGTGAGCTGGAACTGTTCCCCGAGTGGTATGTGAAACGTGAACTCGGCGTCGAATTCGATTCGGCTCAGCAACAACAGTGGCAGCAGGTCAGCGACCTGTTGATCGACAGCGCGCTCGCCCAGCCGAAAGTCCTGGTGCACCGCGACTACATGCCGCGCAACCTGATGCTCAGCGAGCCGAACCCCGGCGTGCTGGATTTCCAGGATGCGGTCTACGGCCCGGTGACCTACGACGTGACCTGCCTGTTCAAGGACGCCTTCCTCAGTTGGCCTGAAGAGCGCGTGCGCGGTTGGCTGGAAAGTTACTGGCAGCAAGCCTCGGCGCTGAACATTCCGGTGCAGCCGGACTTCGAAGACTTCCTGCGTGCCAGTGACCTGATGGGCGTGCAGCGTCACCTGAAAGTCATCGGCATTTTCGCGCGCATCTGCCACCGCGACGGCAAACCGCGTTACCTCGCCGATGTGCCGCGTTTCTTCTCTTATATAGAAGCGGTGATTGCGCGTCGTCCCGAATTGGCGGAGCTGCAAGCGCTGTTCACCAGCCTGCGGGGTGGAGCAACAGCATGAAGGCGATGATTCTGGCGGCAGGCAAAGGCGAGCGTATGCGCCCGCTGACCCTGACGACTCCGAAACCTTTGGTGCGCGCCGGCGGTGTGCCGTTGATCGAGTACCACCTGCGCGCCCTCGCGGCGGCCGGTTTCAACGAGATCGTGATCAATCACGCCTGGCTCGGCCAGCAGATCGAAGATTATCTGGGCGACGGTTCGCGGTTCGGCCTGAGCATTCAGTATTCGCCGGAAGGTGAACCGCTGGAAACCGGCGGCGGAATTTTCCGGGCGCTGCCGTTGCTTGGGGATGATGCGTTTCTGGTGGTCAACGGTGATATCTGGACCGATTACGACTTCAGCGTCCTGCACCAGCCGATCACCGGTCTGGCGCATCTGGTGCTGGCGGACAATCCGGCGCATCACCCGAGCGGTGATTTCACACTGGTCGACGGCAAGGTGCACGACGGCCAACCGGACGTAGCGACCCTGACCTACAGCGGTATCGCGGTGCTGCATCCGCAGCTGTTTGACGGCTGCACCGATGGCGCCTTCAAATTGGCACCGCTGCTGCGCAATGCCATGGCGGCTGGCGAAGTCACGGGCGAGCGTCTGAAAGGCCACTGGGTGGATGTCGGTACGCACGAGCGTTTGGCCGAAGCTGAAACCTTGATAGAAGCGAGTCGCTGACATGTTGTGGCCAGGGACTCTGATTGGAGCCGGAGCGGGTTTTGCGATCGCCAGCATTCCGGGGGCCATGCTTGGGGCATTGTTGGGACAGGCGCTGGATCGGCGTCTGCACCTGCAGAGCTGGGGACACTTGCGGGAAAAGCTCGGCGGTCGGCCGATGTTGCGCAACGACGAACTGTTGTTTGTGTTGCTCGGGCGCCTGGCCAAGAGTGACGGTCGGGTCACCGACGGGCATATCCAGCAGGCGCGCAACGAGATGCGTGCGCTGGAGATGAGTGAGCCGGCGACACGCCGGGCCATTGCTGCGTTCAACCGCGGCAAGTCGGAGAATGACAATCTGCGCGGCTATCTGCGACGTCTGAGCGCGCAACCCCATGCGGCCGAAGGTGTGTTGCGGGCGTGTTGGCGGATGGTCTGGGCCGATGGTCGCGCGGGCGTCAGCGAGCGGGAATTGTTAGTGCAGTGGGGCAAGTGGCTGGGCTGGACGTCGCATCAGGTGCAGGCATTGGCCAGTGATTACGAGCCGGGCAAGCGACCGATTGTCAGTGCAGCGGTGAGCTATCAGGAAGCGATGCGTTTGCTCGGAGTGTCAGCGTCCAGCGAGCCGGCACAGATCAAACGGGCTTATCGGCGCCTGCTCAGTCGTCATCATCCGGACAAGATTGCCGGTACGGGGGCGACGCCAGCACAGGTGCGTGAGGCGACTGAGCGTACGCGCGAATTGCACAATGCCTACACATTGATTCGTGAGCGGCGGGATTTTCGCTAGTCGTTAGAGCTGTGTTGGCGGTGATGGCCCCTTCGCGAGCAAGCTCGCTCCCACATTCGAACGCATTCCAACTCAGGGAACGCGATCAAGTGTGGGAGCGAGCTTGCTCGCGAATGAGGGCGCCTCGGTCTTATTCGTTCAGTCCGGATTCTGCGGATTCAACCAGCCCCGCACCCGGCGGAACAACTGCTCCTGTTCAGCCTTGTTATCCGGCAAAGCCTTGAGCGCGACCTGGCTGAACGCCGATGTCTTCAAGCGCTTGCTCGCCTGCATGCGCTCCAGCGCGGCGTTGCGATCCAGCGGCTTGTCCATGTAGAAAATATCCACGGTCGGCAATTTCAGCGTCGGCGTCAGTTCTACCAGCGCCGGTTTGGCCTTGGTCGGTGTCTGCACATCAACCATGACAAGTTTCTCGACCTGCGAAGTTTGTTTTTCGCTCAGGTAGCGTGCGGCCCAATAGGCGCCGGTGCCGTGTCCAAGCACGACAATGCTGCGCACGCTCTGTTGCTCGGCGTAGGCAATCGCCGCGTCGATGCGCGCGAAGATTCGCTCGGCGTCAGCCTTGGACTGCTCTTCAGTGGTTTCGGCGACCACTTGATCAGCCACTTCGGCTTCACCGCCAGCGGCTTGCTCGATCGGCTGCGCGGTGGTTGCATCCTTGCTCCCGGCTTCCGGCGCTTTCGGCGCGGCGGCAGGCTCGATCACTCGCGGTGCGATGGCATCGCTTTGCAGATCAGGCAGCGTGATGCTCAGGCTGCTCCAGTCGGCGTTAGGCAGTTTTTGTCGCAATGGGCCGATCGCCTGCGGCCAGTCAGCGGTTTCGCCAGCGCCAGGGATGATGATCACCGCGCCTTTGGGTTCGGCGGTGTTGGCCGGTTTCCACAGGGCGAGGAAGGTGTCGCTGCCGGCTTGCAACTGTTGCTGTTCTTGCGCCGGGACTTTACGTTGCAGTGCGGCGGCCTCTTCCTGACTACGCTCAAGCAATGGCTGGCGTTCGACCGGTTTTTCTTCTGCCGGTTTTTCCGCCGCAGGGGCGGGGTCAGCGGCGTTGACGGAAAACGCACAAGGCAGGATCAGCGACAGGCACAATGCTGGCATTGCCAGGCGGTAAACAGAGGGCATCGGTTATTCCAGGCCAGAAAGTATCCCGGCAGCCTAATGGGTTGGTCAGAATTTGTCAGTGTATGAGACTTCAATGAAGCGATTTTGCTGCCTGTGGGTTATCGGCTGTTTGTGCTTTCCCTTGATGGGATGGGCGGCGCCTGCGCCGCCGTCACATCTTGCACAGTTGTCGGCGAGCCAGCAGCAATGGCTGGCGCAACACAATGAATTGCGCGTCGGTCTGGTGTTGCAAGCGCCGTATGCGCAATACGACCGGCGCTTGCAGCGGCTGTCGGGGGCCAATGTCGAGCTGATGAAGTTGCTGGCCAAGGCGCTCAATGTCGAGCTGAGCTGGCGCAACTTTCAGGACCTCGGGCAACTGGAAACCGCCGTGCGCGAGGGCGAGGTCGATATCGCTCCGGGCTTGAGCCAGACCCCGAGTGCGTTGCGTCTGTGGCAGTTTTCCGACCCGTACATGCGCGTGCCGCAATTGGTGGTCAGTGAGCAGAAGGCCAGTGGTGTGGTCGATCTGGAAAAGCTCGATAGCCAGGTCCGCGTCGCCGTGCGTATGCCCAGCAGCACCGCTGACTATCTGCGCGGCAACTATCCGCATCTGAACCTGCAAGGTGTGCCGCTGGAGCGTCAGGCCTTGCAGTTGCTGTTGAGTCAGCAGGCTGCCTATGCCGTGGTCGACGAGGCCCAGCTCGGACGCTTATCGGTAGAACCTGAGTTCTCGGAACTGGTGGTGGTCGGTGATATCGGCCTGCCGCAACTGCTGCGTGTCGGCTCACGCCGCGATTGGCCAGAGTTGGCGGGCATCGTGCAAAGTGCGCTGCGTGCGATCCCGGCCAAGGATCTGGAGCAACTGCACAATCAATGGCTGCAACCGAAATATCCGCGACTGTCGGAGTCGCCCGGCTTCTGGCAAAACCTCAGTCTGTTGTTTGCAGTGATGCTGCTCAGTTGTGTGGCGATCGTTTTCTGGCAGCGCCGCCAACAGCACAGTCTCGAACAGCGATTGCTGGCCGCCCGGGAAGACATCGCCTTGCGCGCGGCCAGCGAAGAAGCGCTGCGGTTGACGCAGTTTTCCATCGATCAAAGCACCGTCGGCATCCTCTGGGTCAACTGGGACAGCCATGTGCGCTACGCCAATCGCGCGGCGGAAATCATGCTCGGTTATCCCTCGGGCGGACTGATCGAGCGTCCCCTGATCGACTTCGAGCCGGGGCTGCACATGGATCGCTGGCTTAATCTGTGGAAGCGTGCACGGGCCAGCGAAGAAGGGCCACTGAGTTTCGAAACCAGTTGCGTGCGCGCCGATGGCAGTGTTTTGCCGGCGGATGTCTCGCTGAGTTTCTTGCGTTTTCGTGACAGTGAGTATCTGGTGGTTTACCTCACCGACGTCACCGAGCGCCGTCGCGCCCTGGCGGCGCTGCAGGAAAGTGAGGCACGTCTGCAAGGCATCGCCGCCAACGTGCCGGGGCTGGTGTTCCGTCTGGAGCGGGCACCGGTGACCGGGCAGATCGACTTTGCCTACATCAGTGAGGGCAGCGAAAGTCTGGTCGGTTACGCCCCGGCCACCCTGGCCCATCGCGACACGGGCCTGCGCAGCCTGGTGCATCCCGATGACAAGGCCAGTTACCACCAAACCCAGGATCAGGCGCTGGACACCGACAGCGACTGGTCATGGCAGGGGCGAATCCTTACGCGTCAGGGCGAGCAGCGCTGGGCCGAGATCAAGGCGATCACCCGGCAACTGGAGGATGGCGCTTACGTGTGGGACGGCATCGTCTGGGACATTACCGAGAGCAAGCGTATCGAGCTGGAGCTGGCCGCCTCCCGTGAGCAACTGCGCGAACTGTCGGCTCACCTTGAAAGCGTGCGAGAGGAAGAGAAGGCGCGAATTGCCCGCGAGGTTCACGATGAGTTGGGGCAGATGCTGACGGTGCTGAAACTGG
Organism: Pseudomonas viridiflava; assembly: GCF_900582195.1. GTDB lineage: Bacteria > Pseudomonadota > Gammaproteobacteria > Pseudomonadales > Pseudomonadaceae > Aquipseudomonas. Next base: position 29,295 of record NZ_UTHA01000001.1, on the reverse strand, counting down.
AAACATCGATGTGCGAACTGGCCTACGCACAACTTGATCCCGGTCTTAACGAACGCCTCAACAGCATGAAACGCTTGATCGCCCAGTTGTTTCAGTTGGTGCGCGACGTGGCGACGGCGCTGCGGCCACCGATTCTCGATGCCGGGATTGCGTCGGCGATCGAATGGCAGGCGCGGCGGTTTGAAGCGCGGACGCAGATTCCGTGTCTGGTGCAGGTGCCGGACAATCTGCCGGCGCTCAGTGATGCCAAGGCGACTGGCCTGTTCCGGATTTTGCAGGAGGCGCTGACCAATGTGATGCGCCATGCTCAGGCGCATACTGTGGAGCTGACGCTGGAGCTTGCGGGCGACGAATTGTGTCTGACCGTCAGTGATGATGGCGTAGGATTCGTCGCCGCTACCGGTCGGCCGACTTCGTTTGGACTGGTTGGCATGCGCGAGCGGGTGCTGATCATGGGCGGGCGATTGACGCTGGAGAGTGAGCCGGGGGAGGGCACCAGTCTGAATGTTTGGGTGCCGGTGAGTGAGGTTTGACATGTTGTGGTGTCTGGACTGACGCCTTCGCGAGCAAGCTCGCTCCCACAGGGATCTGTGTATGCCTGAATTCTGGAGAAAACCGTGATCCGTGTACTGGTAGCCGAAGACCACACCATCGTCCGCGAGGGCATCAAGCAATTGATCGGCCTGGCCAAAGATCTGCAAGTGGTGGGCGAGGCGAGCAATGGCGAGCAATTGCTCGAGACCCTGCGCAGCGTGCCATGCGAAGTGGTGCTGCTCGACATCTCCATGCCCGGCGTCAATGGCCTCGAAGCGATCCCGCGCATCCGTGCGTTGAACAATCCGCCGGCGATTCTGGTGCTGTCGATGCACGACGAAGCGCAGATGGCCGCGCGGGCGCTGAAGGTTGGCGCCGCCGGGTATGCGACCAAGGACAGCGATCCGGCTCTGTTGCTCACCGCCATTCGCAAGGTCGCGGCGGGTGGGCGTTACATTGATCCGGATCTGGCAGACCGCATGGTGTTTGAAGTCGGTCTGACTGATGCGCGGCCGTTGCACTCTCTACTTTCCGAACGCGAGTTCTCGGTGTTCGAGCGCCTGGCCCAGGGTGCCAACGTCAATGACATCGCCCAGCAGTTGGCGCTGAGCAGCAAAACCATCAGCACCCACAAGGCGCGGCTGATGCAGAAGCTCAACATCACCTCGCTGGCCGAACTGGTCAAATACGCGATGGAACACAAACTCCTTTAAAGATCACCGCGATCAAAACTGTGGGAGCGAGCTTGCTCGCGAATGCGGTGTTTCAGTCACAGAATGAGTTGAATGACCCACCGCTTTCGCGAGCAAGCTCGCTCCCACAGGTTTCTTCATCGTTCCTGCGAGATTAGGCATATCTGTTAGCGACACGCGCTTTTGCTTGTTCTTGCAGCTTGCCGCTCAACCCTCGTCACTGCCTTATCCATTAGCGCCATCCTTGTAGGGCAATCCCTACCCCCAACCTTCCATCCGGCTGAGGCGATTCTCTCCTGCGCCCCGATTTGCGCGGCTGTCAGCAACCACTAGGCTTAATCCACAAGCAGTCATCAACAACAAAGGTGTGGGTATGAGCCAGGTCGATTCAAACGCAGGGGCCAGTGATGTGCTGGTCAGCTTTCGTGGAGTGCAGAAGAGCTACGACGGCGAGAACCTGATCGTCAAAGACCTCAACCTGGACATTCGCAAAGGCGAATTTCTCACCCTGCTCGGGCCGTCCGGTTCCGGCAAGACCACCAGCCTGATGATGCTCGCCGGTTTCGAAACGCCGACCGCTGGCGAAATTCTGCTGGCCGGGCGCTCGATCAACAATGTGCCCCCGCACAAGCGCGACATCGGCATGGTGTTCCAGAACTACGCACTGTTCCCGCACATGACTGTCGCTGAAAACCTTGCGTTTCCGCTGACCGTCCGTGGCCTGAACAAAAGCGACGTCAGCGACCGCGTGAAGAAAGTCCTCAGCATGGTTCAGCTCGATGCGTTCGCCTCGCGCTACCCGGCGCAGCTGTCCGGTGGTCAGCAGCAGCGTGTGGCACTGGCCCGCGCGCTGGTGTTCGAGCCACAACTGGTGCTGATGGACGAGCCTCTTGGCGCCCTCGACAAGCAACTGCGTGAACACATGCAGATGGAAATCAAACACCTGCACCAGCGCCTCGGCGTGACCGTGGTCTACGTGACCCACGACCAGGGCGAAGCCCTGACCATGTCCGACCGCGTTGCGGTATTCCATCAAGGCGAAATCCAGCAGATCGCCCCGCCACGCAGCCTTTACGAAGAACCGAAAAATACCTTCGTCGCCAACTTCATCGGCGAGAACAATCGCCTCAACGGCCGTCTGCTCAGCCAGACCGGCGAGCGCTGCGTGGTCGAACTGGGCCGTGGCGAGAAGGTCGAGGCGCTGGCGGTCAACGTCGGCCAGACCGGCGAACCGGTGACCCTGTCGATCCGTCCGGAGCGCGTCAGCCTCAACGGTTCGAGCGATCAATGCGTCAACCGCTTCTCAGGGAGGGTGGCGGAATTCATCTATCTGGGCGACCACGTCCGGGTGCGCCTGGAAGTCTGTGGCAAAACCGACTTCTTCGTGAAACAGCCGATTGCCGAGCTCGATCCTGCGCTCGCGGTCGGCGACGTGGTTCCGCTTGGCTGGCAGGTCGAGCACGTACGCGCACTCGATCCTCTTCTAGAGGCGAACTGATCGCCCCGGCAATACCAACACCAACCCTGCACGTGGAGAGAACAATAAATGTTGAGATCCCTGAAGTTCACCGCCCTGACCCTGGGCCTGATGGGGGCGGCCAGCGCAATGGCCGCTGGCCCGGATTTGACCGTGGTGTCGTTTGGCGGGGCGAACAAGGCGGCGCAAGTCAAAGCCTTCTATGCACCGTGGGAAGCGGCAGGTAACGGCAAGATCGTCGCCGGCGAATACAACGGCGAAATGGCCAAGGTCAAAGCCATGGTCGATACCAAGAGCGTGTCGTGGGACCTGGTGGAAGTTGAATCGCCAGAACTGTCCCGTGGTTGCGACGAAGACATGTTCGAACAACTCGACCCGGCGCTGTTCGGCAAGACTGAAGACTACGTAAAAGGCGCGATTCAGCCTTGCGGCGTGGGCTTCTTCGTTTGGTCGACCGTACTGGCCTACAACGCCGACAAGCTGAAAACCGCGCCAACAAGCTGGGCGGATTTCTGGGACACGAAGAAATTCCCGGGCAAGCGTGGCCTGCGCAAAGGTGCCAAGTACACCCTCGAATTCGCTCTGATGGCCGATGGTGTGGCGCCGAAAGACGTCTACAAGGAACTGGCGAGCAAGGGTGGCCAGGATCGCGCGTTCAAGAAGCTTGATGAGCTGAAACCAAGCATTCAGTGGTGGGAAGCCGGCGCGCAACCGCCGCAATACCTCGCTTCCGGTGACGTAGTGATGAGTTCGGCCTACAACGGTCGCATCGCGGCGGTGCAGAAAGAATCCAACCTGAAAGTGGTGTGGAACGGCGGCATTTACGACTTCGACGCTTGGGCCATTCCGAAAGGCCTGGACGCCAAGCGCGCCGAAGCGGCGAAGAAGTTCATCGCCTTCTCGGTACAGCCGCAGCAGCAGAAGACCTACTCGGAAAATATCGCTTACGGCCCGGCTAACACCCAGGCTGTGCCGCTGCTGGCCAAGGACGTCCTGAAAGACATGCCGACCACCCCGGAAAACATCGCCAACCAGGTGCAGATCGACGTCAGCTTCTGGGCTGACAACGGCGAGCAACTGGAGCAGCGCTTCAACTCCTGGGCTGCGAAATAACCGAGGGCTCGCTCTCCTGTGGGAGCGAGCTTGCTCGCGAAAGCGCCAGTACATTCAACATTGATGTCGACTGATGCGCCGCCTTCGCGAGCAAGCTCGCTCCCACATTTGGATCTGTGTGCATCAATCGATCGAGGTGGTTCACCACCTCTGTAACGATCAAAGATTTGCGGAGTACGTCATGGCCATCGCCGTTCCCCTGAACGAGGGCAACAGCCCCACCTTGAAGCAGAAGCTCAAGCGCGCCGAGCGGGTCAATCGCTGGAAGGCTCAAGCGCTGATTGCGCCGCTGGTGCTGTTTCTGTTGCTGGTGTTTCTGGTGCCGATCGTGGCGCTGCTCTACAAAAGCGTCGGCAATCCCGAAGTGGTCGGCGGCATGCCGCGCACCGTGGCGGCCATCGCCAGTTGGGACGGCCGCGGCCTGCCCGCTGAACCCGTCTACAAAGCTGCCGGCGAAGACCTCGCCGAAGCGCGCAAAAACCAGACGCTGGGCGATCTGTCCAAGCGCTTGAACATGGAGTTGGCCGGCTACCGCAGCCTGCTGACCAAAACCGCCCGGGCGCTGCCATTCGCCAGTGAACCGGCCTCTTATAAAGAAGCCCTGGAAGCTCTCGACGAACGTTGGGGCGACCCGGCCTACTGGCAAGCGGTCAAACGCAACACCAGCAGCATCACCCCGTATTACCTGCTGGCGGCCGTCGATCACCGTATTGACGACCTCGGCGAAATCGCCCCGGCCACCCCGGATCAGGCGATCTACCTCGACATCTTCGCCCGCACCTTCTGGATGGGCCTGGTCATCACTGTGATCTGTCTGCTGCTGGCTTATCCGCTGGCTTACCTGCTGGCGAACCTGCCATCGCGGCAAAGCAACCTGCTGATGATTCTGGTGCTGCTGCCGTTCTGGACTTCGATTCTGGTGCGGGTGGCGGCGTGGATCGTGCTCCTGCAATCGGGCGGTCTGATCAACAGTGGCTTGATGGCCATGGGCATCATCGATAAACCGCTGGAACTGGTGTTCAACCGCACCGGCGTTTACATCTCGATGGTGCACATCCTGCTGCCGTTCATGATCCTGCCGATCTACAGCGTGATGAAAGGCATCTCGCCGACCTACATGCGTGCCGCGATTTCCCTCGGCTGCCACCCGTTCGCCAGTTTCTGGCGGGTGTACTTCCCGCAGACCTACGCCGGTGTCGGCGCCGGTTGCCTGTTGGTGTTCATCCTCGCCATCGGCTACTACATCACCCCGGCGCTGCTCGGCAGCCCGAACGATCAAATGGTCAGCTACTTCGTCGCCTTCTACACCAACACCAGCATCAACTGGGGCATGGCTACTGCGCTGGGCGGGTTGTTGCTGCTGGCGACCGTGGTGCTTTATCTGATTTACAGCTGGCTGGTCGGCGCCAGTCGCCTGCGCCTGAGCTAAGGGGAATTCGAGATGCTGAGTCCTTACATGTCGCCCATCGAACGGGTGTGGTTTTACAGCCTGCGGATCCTTTGCGGCCTGATTCTGTTGTTCCTGATTCTGCCGGTGCTGGTGATTATTCCGCTGTCGTTCAACTCGGGGAGTTTTCTGGTCTATCCGCTGCAGGGCTTTTCACTGCAGTGGTATCACGACTTCTTCGCCTCGGCGGAATGGATGCGTGCGTTGAAGAACAGCATCATCGTCGCCCCGGCGGCGACGGTGCTGGCGATGATCTTTGGCACGCTGGCGGCGATTGGTCTGACCCGTGGTGACTTTCCCGGTAAATCCCTGGTGATGGCGCTGGTGATTTCGCCGATGGTGGTGCCGGTGGTGATCATCGGTGTGGCGAGTTATCTGTTCTTCGCGCCGCTGGGCTTGGGCAACAGCTTTTTCTCGCTGATTGTCGTGCACGCGGTGCTGGGTGTGCCGTTTGTGATCATCACGGTGTCGGCGACGTTGCAGGGGTTTAATCACAACCTGGTGCGTGCGGCGGCAAGTCTCGGTGCATCGCCACTGACCGCGTTTCGTCGCGTGACCTTGCCGCTGATTGCGCCGGGGGTGATTTCCGGGGCGCTGTTTGCGTTTGCGACGTCGTTTGACGAGGTGGTGGTGACGCTGTTTCTCGCAGGTCCTGAGCAGGCGACGTTGCCACGGCAGATGTTCAGCGGGATTCGCGAGAACCTCAGCCCGACGATTGCCGCTGCTGCGACGCTGCTGATTGCGTTCTCGGTCATCTTGTTGCTGACCCTGGAATGGCTGCGTGGTCGTAGCGAAAAACTGCGGACTGCTCAGGTTTAAGATCAAGGTCAAAAGCTTACCCCCTCACCCCAGCCCTCTCCCCCAAGGGGGCGAGGGGGAAAGGGAGCAGATCCTTGTTCTATTTAAGGCCTGAGTTCGACTCGTTTATTCAGGTCGGTGTACTTCGAGAGAGCCACGCGGTCAGTCCCCTCTCCCTCGGGGAGAGGGCTAGGGTGAGGGGCTCTTGATCTTCTACCCGATCAGCCATTCACACCCTGAATAGCAGACAACCCCAAATCCCCAGCTAATCTTGTGCCCAGCTCCCACATCTATAAGAGGCTGCGCACGATGAGTCTGTCCCAGTTCAAAATCGCTCACAAACTGATCACCGGCGCCGCTGCCATCGAGCAACTGGCCGCCGAACTCACGCGCCTCGACATCGACAACCCCCTGATCGTCACCGACGCCGCGCTGGTCAAGTCCGGCACTGTCGAGCTGGCGCTGTGCCAATTGGGCGGGCGCGACTACGAAATATTCGACCGTGTGCTGCCAGACCCGGAAATCGCCATCGTCGAAGACTGCATGCGCGTTTACCGCGAAGGCGGGCATGACGGCTTGATCGGCCTCGGTGGCGGCAGCGCCATCGACATCGCCAAGAGTGTCGCTGCATACGCGGGATATCACGGCGCGCTGGAGGATCTGTTCGGCGTCGACCAGGTGCCGCGCAAAGGCCCGCCGCTGATCGCGATTCCGACCACCGCCGGCACCGGTTCCGAAGTCACCAACGTCGCGATCCTCTCGGACAAAGTCGCGCAACTGAAGAAAGGCATCGTCAGCGACTTTCTGTTACCGGACGTCGCGCTGGTCAGCCCGCAGATGACCCTGACCTGCCCACGTAGTGTCACCGCCGCCAGTGGCGTCGACGCCTTGGTGCACGCCATCGAATCCTATCTGTCAGTGAATGCCTCGCCGATCACCGACTCGCTGGCCATCGGTGCCATCAAGCTGATCGCCAAAGCCCTGCCCAAGGCCTACGCCAACGGTGCCAACCTGCAAGCCCGCGAAGACATGGCCACCGCCAGCCTGATGGCCGGCATGGCGTTCGGCAATGCCGGGGTCGGCGCGGTGCATGCGCTGGCGTATCCACTGGGCGGGCGTTTCAACATTGCCCATGGCGTCAGCAATGCCTTGCTGCTGCCGTATGTCATGACCTGGAACAAGATGGCCTGCGTCGAACGCATGCAGGATATCGCCGAAGCCATGGGGGTGAAGACCGCTCATCTGAGTGCCGCCGAGGCGGCGGACAAGGCCGTTCAGGCGATGACCGATCTGTGCGCAGCGGTGGAAATTCCTGCCGGGCTGCGCAGTTTCGGTGTCCCGGAAGAGGCGATCCCGACGATGGCCGTGGAAGCGGCAGGGATCGAGCGCCTGATGCGCAATAACCCGCGCAAACTCAGCGCTGCGGACATCGAGAAGATCTATCGCGCGGCGTATTGAGTCCGCGCCGGTCACGGTCATGGCACAACCCAATCATCGCGGTCACGGTGCGCGCTTGGAAACTTGAGGTATACAATGCGCGCCATCGTGATTTAGCTCAGAAAAGGTGCGTCATGCAGCCCTTCGTAATTGCTCCGTCGATTCTCTCCGCCGACTTCGCCCGCCTCGGCGAGGAAGTGGACAACGTTCTGGCCGCTGGCGCCGACTTCGTCCACTTCGACGTCATGGACAACCACTACGTGCCCAACCTGACCATCGGCCCGATGGTTTGCGCTGCACTGCGCAAGTACGGCGTTACCGCGCCGATCGACGCACACCTGATGGTCAGCCCGGTGGATCGCATCGTTGGCGACTTCATCGAAGCCGGCGCGACTTACATCACCTTCCACCCGGAAGCCACGCTGCACGTCGATCGCTCGCTGCAGCTGATCCGTGAGGGCGGCTGCAAATCCGGTCTGGTGTTCAACCCGGCGACCCCGCTGGACGTGCTCAAGTACGTGATCGACAAGGTCGACATGGTCTTGCTGATGAGCGTCAACCCGGGCTTCGGCGGGCAGAAGTTCATTCCCGGCACCCTCGACAAACTGCGCGAAGCGCGGGCGATCATCGATGCCTCGGGCCGTGATATCCGTCTGGAAATCGACGGCGGCGTCAACGTCAACAACATCCGCGAAATCGCCGCCGCTGGCGCTGACACTTTTGTCGCTGGCTCAGCGATCTTCAATGCGCCGAACTATCAGGAAGTCATCGACAAGATGCGCTCCGAACTGGCACTGGCGCGGCCATGAGCGGGTTTGAGCAGCTGTTCCCGGGGAAACTGCCACGGCTGGTGATGTTCGATCTGGATGGCACGCTGATCGACTCGGTTCCAGACCTGGCAGCGGCGGTGGACACCATGCTGCTCTCCCTCGGCCGCAAGCCTGCGGGCATCGACTCGGTGCGCGAGTGGGTTGGCAACGGCGCGCCAGTCCTGGTGCGTCGTGCTCTGGCCGGTGGCATCGATCATTCGGCGGTGGATGACGTCGAGGCCGAGCACGCGCTGGAAGTGTTCATGCAAGCCTACGGCGCCAGCCATGAGCTGACCGTGGTCTATCCCGGCGTGCGCGACACCCTCAAGTGGCTGCACAAGCAAGGCGTGGCCATGGCGTTGATCACCAACAAACCGGAGCGCTTCGTCGCGCCGTTGCTGGATCAGATGAAGATCGGCCGTTACTTCAAGTGGATCATCGGTGGCGATACCTTGCCGCAGAAGAAACCGGATCCGGCGGCACTGTTTTTCGTGATGAAAATGGCCAACATTCCGGCCTCGCAATCGTTGTTTGTCGGCGACTCGCGCAGCGATGTGCTGGCGGCGAAAGCGGCGGGGGTCAAATGCGTGGCGCTGAGTTACGGCTACAACCACGGCAGGCCGATTGCCGAGGAATCCCCGGCGCTGGTGATCGACGATCTGCGCAAGCTAATTCCCGGTTGCCTCGGTTCGGCCGCTGAGATAACGTTGCCCGACGCTGCTCAATCCCATTCTGGAAACGCCATCGTGGTGGTCACTCGCAAACTCTGGATGAAAGTCATCAAGGCCTTGGCCCGCTGGCGTTGGCGCGCCTGACTTGTTCCTGGCCGGCCTGCCGGCGCGTTTGCATACCTGACTGATTTGCCCCTCACGCCACGAGGCACCTTATGATCCGCGAAGAATTCCTGCGCTTGGCCGCTGACGGCTACAACCGCATCCCGTTGGCCTGCGAAACCCTGGCCGACTTCGACACGCCGCTGTCGATCTACCTGAAACTGGCCGACCAGCCCAACTCCTACCTGCTCGAATCGGTGCAGGGCGGCGAGAAATGGGGCCGTTACTCGATCATCGGCCTGCCGTGCCGCACCGTGCTGCGGGTTCACGACCATCATGTCAGCATCACCGTTGATGGCGTCGAGACCGAAAGCCATGATGTTGAAGACCCGCTAGCCTTTGTCGAAACCTTCAAGGCGCGCTACAACGTGCCGACCATCGCCGGTCTGCCGCGTTTCAACGGTGGTCTGGTCGGTTACTTCGGTTATGACTGCGTGCGTTATGTCGAGAAGCGCCTGGGCAAATGCCCGAACCCGGATCCGCTGGGCGTGCCGGACATTCTGCTGATGGTCTCCGACGCGGTCGTGGTGTTCGACAACCTCGCCGGCAAGATGCACGCGATCGTGCTGGCCGACCCTGCGCAGGCCGATGCTTTCGAACAAGGTCAGGCGCAGTTGCAGGCATTGCTGGAGAAACTGCGCCAGCCGATCACCCCGCGTCGGGGCCTGGACTTCAGCAAGCAGCAAGCGGCTGATCCGGTATTCCGCTCCAGTTTCACCCAGAACGATTATGAAAAAGCCGTCGACACCATCAAGGAATACATCCTGGCCGGTGACTGCATGCAGGTTGTGCCGTCGCAGCGCATGTCGATCGACTTCAAGGCTGCACCGATCGATCTGTACCGCGCCCTGCGTTGCTTCAACCCGACGCCATACATGTATTTCTTCAATTTCGGCGACTTCCATGTTGTCGGCAGTTCGCCGGAAGTGCTGGTGCGTGTTGAAGACAACCTGATCACCGTGCGCCCGATTGCCGGTACTCGTCCTCGTGGCGCGACTGAAGAAGCGGACGTGGCGCTGGAAGAAGACCTGCTCTCGGATGACAAGGAGATCGCCGAGCACTTGATGCTGATCGACCTGGGTCGCAACGACACCGGCCGCGTCTCGGAAATCGGCTCGGTGAAACTCACCGAGAAGATGGTCATCGAGCGTTATTCCAACGTGATGCACATCGTCTCCAACGTCACCGGCCAGTTGAAGGCCGGGCTGACGGCGATGGATGCACTGCGGGCGATTCTGCCGGCCGGCACCTTGTCGGGCGCGCCGAAGATTCGCGCGATGGAAATCATCGACGAGCTGGAGCCGGTCAAGCGTGGCGTCTACGGCGGGGCGGTGGGTTACTTCGCCTGGAACGGCAACATGGACACCGCGATTGCGATCCGCACGGCGGTGATCAAGAACGGCGAACTGCACGTGCAGGCCGGCGGCGGCATCGTTGCCGACTCGGTGCCGGCGCTGGAATGGGAAGAAACCCTGAACAAACGCCGCGCCATGTTCCGCGCCGTGGCTTTGGCCGAGCAAACCCCGGACTGATCACTGATTTTCCCTGTGGGAGCGAGCTTGCTCGCGAAGAGGCCCCGTCAGTCAATATTTATGCTGGCTGACCCACCGCTTTCGCGAGCAAGCTCGCTCCCACATTCGATTTGTGTGTAGCCATAAAAAAGCGGCGCCTGTGAGGGCGCCGCTTTTTTGTGCCGGCGATTTAGAAGTCGAGCACAACGCCGACGTTAACGCCTTGCTGGGTAAAGTCATCATCCTTGCGCAACGAGTAACCGCCACGCAGCGCCAGATCAGCCGTGAGCTTGTGACTCACGCCCAGGCTCAAGCGGTTCAAATGGCTTTGCGGGGTATAGCCCTCAAGTGTGAAGTCGTTGGCCGGCAAGGTATTGAGCGCGATGTTGACCTTCTGCACGTCATCCTCGTACTCCCGCTCGTGAGCGTACTCACCGAACACCTGGGTTTGCGGGGTGATGTTGTACTTGCCCTGCAAGCCCAGCCCCAGACGTTTCGAGTCGCGGGTCTGATCATCGAAGGTCAGTGCAGTAGCGCGGTTGCTCTTCTCTGAATAACCATCGACATCAACGCTGGCGTAGTCGGCGCTGACGAACGGCGACAGGTGCCATTCGCTGCCCGGCTGGGCAATGTCATAACCGACACGCGCGCTGAAGGCCCAGAGGCTGCCGTCAGTGTCGCCTTTCTCCGCGCCTTCGCTGACACCGAGATCGAATTTGCGCTTGAGGTTGTCGTAGTCGAGTTTGCCGCCGGTCAACGCTGCGTCAGCCCACCAACGGTTTTGCTGGAACTGGGCGAACGCGGTGGCCATGTAGCTGTTGAGTTTGTAGTCCGAGTCGTTATGGCCCGCTTCCAGATTCTGCCGGTAGAAACCGCCCGCCACTCCGACGCGCCAGGCTTCATTCAAGCGGTAGCTGCCGCCGACGTTGAGGTTGTAACCGCCGCCATCGGCGCTGGCGCCGCTGCTTTGGCTGTCGACATCCAGATGTTGGCCGCCAGCAGAAACAATCGCGCGCCATTGACCGATCGCTTGCCAGTTCTCCCAATCCGCCTGCCATTGGTTGCGCAGTTCATCCTGATGCGCACGCACGGTGGCGTGGGCCATTTCCGGCAGCAGGCTCAATTCCCACGGTGCTGCCAGTAGGGAATAGGCGTAATCGGCGATCAGCTTCTGCCCGGATTCGGTGGGGTGCACGCCATCGTTGTAGATCAGTTTGGTCGGATCCGGCGTGGCACTGTTGATGCCATAGCGGGCGTTTTCCGGGCAGCCGTTGCCACTGAAGCAGGTCGCGGTGAGATTCTGATCGGTGGCGAGACCGAAGCGTCCCGGGGCGGCGAAGACTTCCGAGAGCAGCACCGGAATGTTTAGCGGAATGACTTCGGCGTTGATGCCTTGCAGGCGCGTCACCAACTGGCTGTTGAACTGGTTGGCGAGGGTGCTGCTGAACGCTTGCAGCGGCGTGCCATTGAGGGCCGGTGTCAGGCCCACGTCGGGCAGCAGCCAGACCATCACGTACTTGGCACCGGCGGTCTGCAGAGTCTGCACGCTGTCGGCCAGTCGATCGGCGGCGGCGTTGGCTTGCGGCAGGCTGAGAATGCGCCCTTGCAGGAAGTCGTTACCGCCGCCAGAGATGTAATACAGCGCATTCGGGTCAGCGCGAAAACCGTTCGATGGCAGGTAACCGGCACGAGTGCGCTCGCCGGTGGCGGATTGCGTCGTGATCGAGTCGAGAATCTGGTCAGTACGATAACCGCCCACGGCCCAGTTGTTGCCGTCGGCCTGGCCGTTTTCGGCACGCACTGCCGAGCTGGAAGAGGCTGTCTGGTCTGGCGAAAAGCCAAGGCGTCCGCCGAGCAACTGCGTGGAATTCAATGAATACAGTTCACCGCTGCCATCCTGATAAACCGGCCCGGTCCGGTTGGTGTAACGCTCGGTGGAGCCGGCCGGTCCGCCAGTGTCGGCGAAGGTTCCGGCGTCATTCAGACTGTCGCCGAAAACTATGAAATTCGAATAGGGATTGGGTGCAGCATTGGCCTGAGCACACGCCAGTGCAAGCAGGCAGCCAGCCAGCGGTACAAACATCGTCTGTTTGATCATGAGCAAGTCCGTTTATTTATTGTTGTAGGTGAACGAAACGACAGTACCAAAAACTCCCGGCGTTTTGCCATCGGTCGCGAACCCTCCCCTGGATTTATCCCCCAAAGGCCCGGCCATATTGCACGCTCCGCCCAGCTAAGTTACTGTGCCGGAACGTATGAACGAGACCTCTCCCGTGTTGATCACCAGCAAACTTCTGGATCAAGTCATCAAGGCACACGCCCGCTGGCGTTGGCGCGCCTGAATCTTTCTGCCGGCCCCGCCGGATCTGTATCGCTTTGCCTTCCTTGCCTGTTTGAAATGCCGCTGTGCCGACGCGTCTTCCTGCGTCCGACATCGTGCAGCGCCCTGCGGGCAAGTGATCTGAAGGCTGTTTTCAAATCAGAATTCAAGAGGTTCGACACGCCATGTTGCTGATGATCGACAACTACGACTCCTTTACTTACAACGTTGTGCAATACCTTGGCGAGCTGGGTGCCGAGGTCAAAGTCGTGCGCAACGACGAGCTGACCATCGCCGAAATCGAAGCACTCAAGCCCGAACGCATCGTGGTTTCCCCCGGCCCGTGCACGCCGACTGAAGCCGGCATCTCCATTGAAGCCATCAAGCACTTTGCCGGCAAGCTGCCAATCCTCGGCGTCTGCCTCGGCCACCAGTCCATCGGCCAGGCCTTCGGCGGCGATGTAGTCCGCGCCCGCCAAGTGATGCACGGTAAGACTAGTCCGGTATTCCACGAGGACAAGGGCGTCTTCGCGGGCCTCAATCATCCGCTGACCGTCACCCGTTACCACTCGCTGATCGTCAAGCACGACACGTTGCCCGATTGCCTGGAGCTGACCGCGTGGACCCAGCACGGTGACGGTTCGGTCGACGAAATCATGGGCCTGCGGCACAAGACCCTGAACATTGAGGGCGTACAGTTCCACCCCGAGTCGATCCTGACCGAGCAGGGCCATGAACTGTTTGCCAACTTCCTCAAACAAACCGGCGGCACGCGCTAAGGACTTCCCATGAATATCAAGACAGCCCTGAGCCGTATCGTCGAGCACCTCGACCTCAGCACCGATGAAATGCGCGACGTGATGCGCGAAATCATGACGGGCCAGTGCACCGACGCGCAGATCGGCGCGTTCATGATGGCCATGCGCATGAAGAGCGAGAGCATCGACGAGATCGTCGGCGCTGTGTCGGTGATGCGTGAACTGGCCGACCAGGTTGAACTGAAGACTCTCGACGGCGTGGTTGATGTGGTCGGTACCGGTGGTGACGGCGCGAACATCTTCAACGTGTCGACCGCGTCTTCGTTCGTCGTCGCGGCAGCCGGTTGCACCGTGGCCAAACACGGCAACCGCGCGGTCTCGGGCAAGAGCGGCAGCGCCGACTTGCTTGAAGCCGCCGGCATTTATCTGAACCTGACGCCGGTGCAGGTCGCGCGTTGCATCGACAACGTCGGCATCGGTTTCATGTTCGCCCAGACGCACCACAAAGCCATGAAGTACGCCGCCGGCCCGCGTCGCGATCTCGGCCTGCGTACGCTGTTCAACATGCTCGGCCCGCTTACGAATCCGGCCGGGGTCAAACATCAGGTGGTGGGTGTGTTCACCCAGGCACTGTGCCGGCCATTGGCCGAAGTCCTGCAACGCCTGGGCAGCAAGCATGTGCTGGTGGTGCATTCGAAAGACGGCCTGGACGAGTTCAGTCTTGCCGCACCGACGTTCGTTGCCGAGTTGAAGAACAACGAAATCACTGAATATTGGGTCGAGCCGGAAGATCTCGGCATGAAGAGCCAGAGCCTGCACGGTCTGTCGGTCGAAGGTCCGGAGGCGTCGCTGGCGCTGATCCGCGATGCCCTCGGCAAGCGCAAGACCGAAAATGGCCAGAAAGCCGCCGAAATGATTGTGCTCAATGCCGGTGCAGCGTTGTATGCCGCTGACGTGGCCAGTAGTTTGAAACAGGGCGTCGAGCTTGCGCACGACGCGCTGCACACCGGCCTCGCTCGGGAAAAACTCGAGGAACTGGGTGCCTTTACCGCGGTATTCAAAGTGGAGAATGAGGGATGAGTGTACCGACGGTTCTGGAAAACATTCTGGCGCGCAAAGTTCAGGAAGTCGCCGAGCGCAGTGCTCGCGTCAGTCTGAGTGAGCTGGAAAGTCTGGCCAAGTCGGCCGATGCACCCCGTGGTTTTGCCCAGGCATTGCTGACCCAGGCGAAGAAGAAGCAGCCTGCGGTGATTGCCGAAATCAAAAAGGCTTCGCCAAGCAAAGGCGTGATCCGCGAGAACTTCGTTCCCGCCGACATCGCCAAAAGCTACGAGAAGGGCGGGGCGACCTGCTTGTCGGTGCTGACCGACATCGACTACTTCCAGGGCGCCGATGCCTACCTGCAACAGGCTCGTGCCGCGTGCAGCCTGCCGGTGATCCGCAAGGACTTCATGATTGATCCTTACCAGATCGTTGAAGCCCGTGCGCTGGGCGCCGACTGTGTGCTGTTGATCGTCTCCGCACTGGATGACGTGAAAATGGCCGAACTGGCCGCCGTCGCCAAAAGCGTCGGTCTCGATGTGCTGGTCGAAGTACACGATGGCGATGAGCTGGAGCGTGCATTGAAAACCCTCGACACGCCGCTGGTCGGGGTCAACAACCGTAACCTGCATACCTTCGACGTCAGCCTGGAAACCACCCTCGACCTGCTGCCGCGCATTCCGCGCGATCGTCTGGTGATCACTGAGAGCGGCATCCTCAATCGTGCCGATGTCGAGCTGATGGAAATCAGCGACGTGTATTCGTTCCTGGTCGGCGAAGCGTTCATGCGCGCGGAAAATCCGGGCACTGAACTGCAGCGCCTGTTCTTCCCGGAGCGTGGCACTTCCATCAGCGGTTCGACCCTCGACTGATTTGCTCCAGACCGAGTCGACTCATTCGCGAGCAAGCTCGCTCCCACAGGGAAGTGCATTCCAAATGTGGGAGCGAGCTTGCTCGCGAAGAGGCCCTCAAAATCCCGAAGATTCCAGATCTACCGGAGCACTTCATGTCGCTGCCAACCCCCCTGACCATCGAAGCCGGCCTGCAAGCCGAACAGGATTTGCTGGCCTCGGTCTGCGCCGGCGACGCAGAGTTCGGCCTGCTGTTCTGGCAACCCAGCGATCGCGCCCTGGTCATGCCTCGCCGCCTCAATCGTCTCCCCGGTTTCGACCACGCCTGCGAAGTCTCCGCCGCTGCTGGCTGGCCAGTCCTGCTGCGTGAAACCGGCGGCGAACCCGTCCCGCAATCAGCCGCCACAATCAATATCGCTCTGGTTTACGCACCACCGCGCAGCGAAGGTGATCTGAATCGCATCGAGACCGGCTACCGCCGTCTGTGCGATCCGATCTGCCAGTTGCTCGACGAGTTGGGCGGCACGTCATCATTGGGTGAAATAGACGGTGCATTCTGCGACGGTCGCTTCAACGTCAATCTCGACGGCCGCAAAATGGTCGGCACCGCCCAGCGCTGGCGCCAGAGTCAGGGTGGGCAGCGTCCGGTCGGTCTGGTGCACGGGGCGATGCTGATGGATAACGAACGGGAATCGATGGTCGCAGCGGTCAATCGCTTCAATGAAGCCTGTGGCCTGGAGCAGCGGGTGCGAGCGCAAAGCCACATTGCCCTGCACGAGAAATTCAGCGCGCCACAGGCCTTGGCGCGTCTCGATGAGCTGTTTCGATTGATGCTGGCGCAGATGTACGCCTAGCGGGTGCCAAAGACCACCATGGTCTTGCCTTTCACATCGACCAGGTTGCGTTCCTCAAGATCCTTGAGCACGCGACCGACCATCTCCCGTGAACAACCGACAATCCGTCCGATCTCCTGACGCGTCACCTTGATCTGCATGCCGTCAGGATGCGTCATCGCATCTGGCTGCTTGCACAGCTCCAGCAGGCAGCGGGCAACACGACCAGTCACATCGAAGAACGCCAGGTCGCCAACCTTGCGCGTGGTGTTGCGCAGGCGTTGTGCGATTTGTCCGCTGAGTACGTAAAGAATGTCTGGATCCTGCTGCGACAATTCGCGGAACTTGGCATAGCTGATTTCCGCTGTTTCGCATTCGACCTTGGCCCGCACCCAGGCACTGCGCTGCTGTTCCTGACCGGCCTGCTCGAACAGGCCCAGTTCACCAAAGAAATCTCCGGCGTTGAGGTAAGCGATGATCATCTCGCGACCGTCGTCGTCCTCGATCAGGATTGTCACCGAGCCCTTGATGATGAAGTACAGCGTGTCGGACCGATCGCCCGCACAGATGATGTTGCTCTTGGCCGCATGGCGACGGCGCTGACAATGCATCAGCAGCTTGTCGAGGTTCTTGATTTTGGGTGTGGGGGTAATAGCAACCATGGTTGTATCCCGAAAAGACTGCACGGTGATGTTTGGTTTTTTTATGAGGCGCTGAAGGCGGTCGCTGCACAGCTGGCATGGGCGCCAGCGAATTGGCGCCAGCTTAACAGACACTTCGTCGAAAATTCGAGAAATTACCTACACCACAGAGGCGTCCGTCCTAGGAACGCCGCCCGCTGTCCGGGCAAAGTGCTGTGCTAAGCTGGCGACCCTTTTTTCTACAGTGGAGTCTTGGCGATGAAGGCACGCATCCAATGGGCTGGCGAAGCCATGTTCCTCGGCGAATCCGGAAGTGGTCATGTCGTAGTGATGGACGGTCCGCCGGACGCCGGTGGTCGTAACCTGGGTGTTCGCCCGATGGAAATGCTTCTGCTGGGCGTAGGCGGTTGCAGCAACTTCGACGTGGTCAGCATTCTGAAGAAGTCCCGCCAGGCGGTTGAAAGCTGCGAAGCTTTCCTTGAAGCCGAGCGCGCGACTGAGGATCCGAAGGTGTTCACCAAGATTCACATGCATTTTGTGGTCAAGGGCCGTGGCTTGAAAGAAGCCCAGGTCAAGCGCGCGATCGAGTTGTCTGCAGAGAAGTATTGCTCGGCTTCGATCATGCTCGGCGCGGCTGGCGTGGCCATCACTCACGATTACGAAATCGTCGAACTCGGTTGAACCGACATTCAACTATCATAAAAGCAGTGCAGACTCTGGCGATCCCCCGCTGACGTCTGCATAATGCGCCACTTTTTTCAGGGCAGTGATCGGTCAGCCGATGGATCAGCCGCCTGAACAGATAACCAAAATCGCCATCGCGAAGAGGTGTTAACCGTCCTACGCAGGTGCGTTGTTCGCACTTGACGGGCATGCTTGATCACGCGGCCGGGCCGCATACATAGAGAGTTTTTAACGGTGAAAAGCAAACTCAAGCTCCACGGGTTCAATAACCTGACAAAGACCTTGAGCTTCAACATCTATGACATCTGCTACGCGGAAACCCCGCAAGACCAGCAGGCTTACGTCGAGTACATCAATCAAGAGTACAACGCGAAACGCCTGACGCAGATTCTCACAGAAGTTGTCGAGATCATTGGTGCCAACATCCTGAACATTGCCAGTCAGGACTATGAACCTCAGGGCGCCAGCGTCACGATTCTGATTTCTGAAGAGCCGGTAACCCCGACTGAAAGCCAGATCGAAGAATCGCCGGGCCCGTTGCCCGAAATTATCCTGGCCCACCTCGACAAGAGTCACATCACGGTGCACACCTACCCGGAAATCCATCCGGACGACGGTATTGCCACCTTCCGTGTGGACATCGACGTGTCGACTTGTGGTGTCATCTCACCGCTGAAAGCGCTCAATTTCCTCATTCACCAGTTCGATTCGGACATTGTGACTGTGGATTATCGTGTGCGCGGCTTCACCCGTGACGTTGAAGGCAACAAGCACTTCATCGATCACGAGATCAACTCGATCCAGAACTACCTCTCCGAAGACACTCGCGACGCGTACCAGATGACCGACGTGAACGTGTATCAGGAAAACCTGTTCCACACCAAAATGCTGCTGAAGAACTTCGAACTGGATAACTACCTGTTCGGCGACGCCACCAGCAACCTGTCCCCCGAGCAGCGTGCTCAGGTGACCGACCGTGTGAAACACGAAATGCTCGAAATCTTCTACGCGCGCAACATGCCGACCTAAGATTCCGGGGTACAAAAAAAGGCGACCTTCGGTCGCCTTTTTCATTGCTTTCACAACCCTGTGGGAGTGAGCTTGCTCGCGAAGGGGCCTTCTGCAGCCCTACAGACCTCAAATCCGATAAGTACTCTTGGTCATCACCTTGGCCAGAATACTCATCCCGAATTTCACCGGCGCCGGGAAGCGGAACCCCCCAGCCTCCAGCGCACTCTCCGCATGATGTTCTTCATCAATGCGCATCTGTTCCAGAATTGCCCGGGACTTCTCGTCCTCGGCCGGCAACTGTTCCAGGTGTTCATTCAAATGTTTGCACACCTGATGCTCGGTTGCCGCGACAAACCCGAGGCTGACCTTATCGCTGATCAACCCGGCCACCGCGCCAATCCCGAACGACATCCCGTAAAACAAAGGGTTGAGCACACTGGTGTGGCTACCCAACTGATGAATGCGCTGTTCGCACCAGACCAGATGATCAATTTCTTCTTCGGCCGCGTGTTCCATGGCCTCGCGCACCTGAGGTAGCTTGGCGGTCAGTGCCTGCCCTTGATACAGCGCCTGGGCGCAGACTTCACCGGTATGGTTGATGCGCATCAGGCCGGCGACGTGGCGGGTGTCTTCGTCGCTCATCTGCGTGTCCGGTTGCAAAATCGCCGGCGACGGACGGTACGGCTGGCCACTGAAGGGCAGCAGAGTACGCATCGCAGCATCGGCTTGCAGCAGAAGACGGTCAATCGGCGAGTAGTGACGTTGGGTAGTCATGCTGACCTCCGGGAAGAATCTCGGCGGCCAGTTTAACCGAATCGGCCGGGGAAGGTTTGCGCTGGGTCATGTGGGAGCAGGGCGCTCCCACCGATTCTGTCTTCAATCAACCCGGTGGCCAGTTCATCTGCCGTTGACCGAGTACGTGCATATGAATGTGGTAGACAGTTTGCCCACCCTTCTCATTGCAGTTCATCACCACGCGGAAACCTTCCTCGCAGCCCAGTTCCAGCGCCAGACGCTGCGCAGTGAACAGGATATGCCCGGCCAGTGCCTTGTCGTCTTCGGTCAGATCATTGAGGGTGCGCACCGGTTTCTTCGGGATCACCAGGAAATGCACTGGTGCCTGAGGGGCGATGTCGTGGAACGCCAGAACCTGGTCGTCCTCGTAAATGATCTTGGCCGGGATTTCCCGGTTGATGATCTTGGTGAACAGAGTATCCACTGCTGTTTTCTCCGTTGTTTGGGCTGAATCGAGTGTACCGCGTTGAGTCCGTATTCTTTAGCGCGGGCAGTAAGCTTTGTTAACCATGCCGACTATGGTGCGGTTGAGCCAGCGCGAACCCAGTCGCGGCAGGAATGCGAACCAGCGGTTGCGTCGCCCGGGAATGATGATCGCGCGGTTTTTGTCGAGGGCGCGTACGGTGTACAGCGCGACCTCTTCGGGGCTCATCATTAGTTTGCTGTCTTTGAGTTTGTCGCTGTTGAGCTGTGCCGTGCGGAAAAATGCCGTGCGGGTCGGGCCGGGGCAGAGCACCGAAACCTTGACCGCACTTTGTTTGAGTTCAACCCGCAAGGCTTCAGAGAAGTGCAGCACATACGCCTTGCTGGCGTAGTAGGTGCTCATCCATGGTCCGGGATTGAACGCGGCCACCGAGGCGACATTGAGAATCTGCCCGCCACCTTGCAGCGCCATGCTGTTACCGATGGCGTGGCACAAGCGAGTGAGGGCTAGGATATTCACCTCGATCAGATCCTGCTCGGTCATCCAGTCTTGCGCGAGGAACGGTCCGCAGGTGCCGATACCGGCGCAATTGACCAGCAAGTCGATCTGCCGATCACCTTCTTCGAGTTCCAGCAGGAAGCCGGACAGACGCAACGGCTCGCCCAGATCGCAGGCGCGGAACAGCACCTCAACACCGAAGCGTTGGGTCAACTCGATCGCAATACTTTCCAGCTGATCACGCTGTCGAGCCACCAGAATCAGGCTGCGGCCGCGCCGGGCCAGTGCTTCGGCCATGGCCAGGCCGATGCCGCTTGAGGCGCCGGTGATCAGAGCGTAACGGGTCATGCAATTCTCCATCGCAACAGCTCCGCGCCAGCGACGCGGGTGTCACGGCGGGGAGCGCTGTTCATTCTTTTGCAGAGTCTACAGGGGCCTGCGCTGCTTCGGCGGCTTCATCGGCGGAATCCGCTGGCGCTTCGACCTCCACTTCGACTTCATCGGTCGTCACCGAGCCACTTTCGTAGCTGCTTTCCAGATTGTTTTCGTATTCCTGCTGGATGGCGGAGATCCCGCCCAGCATTCCACCGACAAAGATCAGCGCTAAGAACACGATCCACAGTGAGCACAATACCTTTACCGCGGTGCTATTGGGCGGCGGCGGCGGGCCGTAACGGTTGGCGCCGGTGTTGCCGGGCACGACCATGATCACCAGCGGGAAGAAGCTGCCCACGAACGGTACAAGGTTCAATAGCCAGAGCCAGCCCGACCAGCCGATATCGTGCAGACGCTGGACGCTGAACAGAATGCTGACGATCAGGAAAGCGACAAACAGGAAGAAAGCGAAGATTCCGCCGATGATCAGGCCGGTAGTGGAGTCGCCCGCGACCAGCCCCAGAGCCAGCAGAGCGAACACGCCAACAATTGGCAGCGTCACCAGGCTCAGCACCATTGTCCACGCCAGAAAGCGCAGGCGCCCGATCCGGCCTTCGACGCTGAAGGGCTTGAGCGGGGCGAACTCCGCCAGTTTTTCGCCAACGCTTGCGCGAGGCGGTGCATACGGCGAGTCCGGTTCGGCCAAAGCGGCGGAGTGCTCATGGACGTCTGCCAGGTTCAGCTCGATTGCCGTGTCTGCTTCGATGCGTGCGTCGATTCCGGTTTTGCCCAGCGCTTGCAGATAGGTCTGCGCATCGCTGTGCGACAAATCACGCTTGAGTGCGACACTGCGGCCGCTGAACAGACGTTCGATCGCGGCCACATCGCTTTTGAACAGATCTGCCAGATTGTGTTTGGCAGTGGTGATATCAACACCGGGCTGTAGAGCTCCGTCGTACACGATCTTGTAGCGGGGTTCGCTCATGGCCGAGGCATCCTTGTCGCGAATGGATTGAAAGGTCAGCAGTGTAAGGCCAGCCCAGTGGGGCTGGCCCGATTTTTCTTAGCGCGGCCAGCGTTGCGGTAGTTGTGCTGCGCGTTCCTGTGCCTGGCGATACTCGGCATCCAGCCGTGCGATCAATTGATCCACGCTCGGCAGGTCATCGATCTGCCCTACGCCTTGACCGGCCGACCACACGGTTTTCCAGGCTTTGGCTTCATCGCTGATCGGCTTGAGCTTGTCACCAAAATTTACTTCGCCTTTGCCTTGCAGAGCAGCCATATCGAAACCGGCTGCCTCCAGGCTCTGCCGCATGAAACTCGCCGGCACTCCCGACACCGCTGGAGTATGGATGATGTCCGCAGCCTTGGCTGTCAGCAGCATCTCCTTGTAGGCGTCAGGCGCATGACTTTCGGTGGTGCCGATAAATCGCGTACCGAAGTAGGCCAAATCCGCGCCGAGCAGCTGTGCGGCTAGAATCTCATGACCGTGGTTAAGACATCCCGCAAGCAGCAGGGTTTTATCGAAGAACTGGCGGATCTCGGCGATCAGCGCAAACGGACTCCAGGTGCCAGCATGGCCCCCGGCGCCGGCCGCCACGGCAATCAACCCGTCCACACCGGCTTCGGCGGCTTTCTCGGCATGTCGGCGAGTGGTGACGTCGTGGAAGACCAGGCCACCATAGCTGTGTACCGCGTCGACCAGTTCCTTCACCGCGCCGAGGCTGGTGATGACGATCGGCACTTTGTGTTCGACGCAGATGTTCAGGTCCGCCTGCAAGCGCGGGTTGCTGTTATGCACGATCAGGTTCACCGCGTACGGCGCCGGGTTGTCCAGCGTCGCCAGTCCCGCTTCGATCTGTTCCAGCCAGGCTTTGAATCCGCTGCTTTCGCGCTGGTTCAAAGCCGGAAAGCTGCCAACCACGCCGTTGCGGCAGCAGGCGAGAACCAGTTCCGGGTTGGAAATCAGGAACATCGGCGCCGCCACCACAGGCAAACGCAGACGTTGTTCGAGCAGAGCGGGCAGCGACATTATGAGTACCCCAAGGATCTGTACTTGTTGAAGTTAGAACGGCTTGACCACGACCAGAATTACGATAGCCAGCAATATCAGAACCGGGACTTCATTGAACCAGCGATAAAAGACATGGCTGCGGGTGTTCTCGCCACGGGCAAAACGTTTTACCTGCGCGCCGCACATGTGGTGGTAGCCGATCAGCAATACGACCAGGGTCAGTTTGGCGTGAATCCAGCCGCCCATGCTGAAGAGGCTCGGGTTCAGGTAAATCAGCCAGCCGCCAAAGATCAGCGTGGCGATCATCGCCGGGCCCATGATGCCGCGATACAACTTGCGTTCCATAAGGCTGAAGCGTTCTTTGCTGATCGAGTCTTCGCTTTGCGCGTGATAAACGAACAGGCGTGGCAGGTAGAACAGCCCGGCAAACCAGCAAACGACGCTGACAATGTGGAAGGCTTTGATCCATAGATAGAGCATTTTTAGTTATTCCAGGTTCACGGTAAGCCGGATAGTAGAGGCTTGAGCGCCCGCACGTCACCTTGGCGGTTGTCGCAGGGCCGCGCGGCCCCTATTATCGACGGCTTTCCAGTGGGTTCTTTGAGGGCAGGTTATGGTCAAGGTCGGTATCGTCGGCGGCACGGGTTACACCGGTGTCGAACTGCTGCGTCTGTTGGCGCAGCATCCGCAGGCAGAAGTGGTAGTGATCACTTCCCGATCCGAGGCCGGTCTGGCCGTGGCTGATATGTACCCGAACCTGCGCGGCCACTACGACGGCCTGGCCTTCAGCGTACCGGACATCAAAACCCTGGGCGCTTGCGACGTGGTGTTCTTCGCGACACCGCACGGTGTGGCTCACGCATTGGCCGGTGAATTGCTGGCGGCGGGCACCAAGGTCATCGACCTGTCGGCAGACTTCCGTCTGCAAGACGCTGAAGAGTGGGCCAAATGGTACGGCCAGCCGCACGGTGCACCTGAACTGTTGGACGAGGCGGTTTACGGTCTGCCGGAAGTCAATCGCGAGCAGATCAAGAAAGCTCGCCTGATCGCTGTGCCAGGTTGCTATCCGACCGCGACGCAGTTGGGCTTCCTGCCGTTGCTTGAAGCCGGTCTGGCGGATGCTTCGCGTCTGATCGCCGACTGCAAATCCGGTGTCAGTGGTGCCGGTCGCGGTGCGGCTGTCGGTTCGTTGTACTCCGAGACGTCGGAAAGCATGAAGGCCTATGCGGTGAAAGGTCACCGCCATCTGCCGGAAATTCGCCAGGGTCTGCGTCGCGCAGCCGGCAAGGACGTTGGGCTGACCTTCGTTCCACACCTGACCCCGATGATCCGTGGCATCCACTCCACGCTCTACGCGACAGTGGTTGATCGCTCAGTGGATCTGCAGGCGCTGTTCGAGAAGCGTTATGCCAACGAACCGTTCGTCGACGTGATGCCGGCCGGCAGCCATCCGGAAACCCGTAGCGTGCGTGGCGCCAACGTCTGCCGTATCGCCGTTCACCGCCCGCAGGATGGCGATCTGGTGGTGGTACTGTCGGTGATCGACAACCTGGTCAAAGGCGCGTCGGGCCAAGCGGTGCAGAACATGAACATCCTGTTCGGGCTGGACGAGCGCTTCGGTCTTTCCCACGCCGGTATGCTGCCGTAACACTTTAAGCGGCATGGCAAAAAGGCCCGTAAAAGGGCCTTTTTGCATTGTGAACAGCTCGTCGGCTTTATTGATATACCGTAACAATAGTTGACCGATTTTCTCGGACAAGCGGATAATGCGCGTCATCACGCATTATGGCGGCGTAACGCCGGGAGATAGTCAGCATGAGCGTCGAATCCTTCACCCCCACGGCTTTGCAATTCACCCACGGTGCTGCGCACAAGGTGAAGAGCCTGGTCGATGAAGAGGGGAATGATCGCTTGAAGCTGCGCGTATTCGTTACGGGCGGCGGTTGTTCAGGGTTTCAGTACGGCTTCACCTTCGATGAGGATGTAGCCGAGGACGACACCATTGTCGAGCGCGAAGGCGTGAGTCTGGTGGTCGATCCGATGAGCTTCCAGTACCTGGCCGGTGCTGAAGTGGACTACCAGGAAGGTCTGGAAGGTTCGCGTTTCGTGATCAAGAATCCGAACGCCACCACGACGTGTGGTTGCGGGTCTTCGTTCTCGATCTGATCGCACCGCGCTTCAGATAACAAAACGCCGCAGGGCCTTACGGTTCTGCGGCGTTTTGCTGTGCGTAATGTTCAAGCAGGGTAGATTGCGCCCAGTACTCGCAACCCGCGGGCGCCGGTGACGCTTGGGCGGTTGGCAGCGATGCCTTCGAGGCAGCAATGGGCTAGCCAGGCAAAAGCCATGGCCTCGACCCAGTCCGGGTCAACGCCGTGCGTGGCGGTGCTGGCAACCGTCGCGTTTGGCAGCAGGTCGGCCAGACGCTTCATTAATGTGGCGTTGTGCGCGCCGCCACCGCAGACCAGCAGTTCCTGAGTATCAGTCTGAGCGTTTTGCAGGGACTCGACGATGGTTAGTGCCGTCAACTCGAGCAGCGTTGCCTGCACGTTTTCAGCCGGGAAGGTCGGTAGGCGGGAAAGATGCTGCTCCAGCCAAGGCAGGTTGAACACTTCCCGTCCGGTGCTTTTCGGGCCTTTGGTCAGGAAGAACGGGTCACTGAGTAGTGCTGCCAGCAACGTCGGCTCAACAGTGCCGGTTTTGGCCCATTCGCCATTGCGATCGTAGTTGTTACCGAGCTGCTGGTGAATCCACGCATCCATCAGAACGTTCCCCGGTCCACAGTCGAAACCGGCTACAGGTTTTGTCGGCTCTATCAGACTGAGATTACTGAAACCGCCGACATTCAAGACCGCCTGGTTTCCGGTACGCTCTTCAAACAAAGCTTCATGGAACGCGGGAACCAATGGAGCGCCTTGGCCTCCGGCGGCGACATCGCGGCTGCGGAAGTCGCTGACTACGGTGATATCGGTCAGTTCGGTCAGCAGAGCGGGGTTGCCGATCTGCACGGTGAAACCGCGTGCCGGCTCATGGCGGATGGTCTGACCGTGGCTGCCGATTGCGCGAATGTCCGGGGGGGCGAGTTTCTGCTGATCGAGGAGGGTATGAATGCCCTGCGCCGCGAGCTTCACCCAGTTCTGCTGGGCAATCGCCGAGCGGGCGATTTCATCGGGGCCGCTGGCGCACAAGCCAAGCAGCTCTGTGCGCAGGGATTCAGGCATGGGAATGTAGTGCGTGGCGATCAGTTTGATCGCCGAGGTCTGTTCGATCAGGGCAATGTCCAGACCGTCGAGACTGGTTCCGGACATCACGCCGATATAAAGAGCCATGGCTTAACGCTTGCTCGAAGCAAGCATGGTGGCCTTCTCTTGATCCATGCGCGCCATCAGCGGTTGGCTCTGTGCAAGGAAGCGAGCACGTTCGGCTTTGGCAATCGGATCAGCCATTGGCAGCTTCTGTCCCAGCGGGTCGACGTGAACGCCATTGACCTGGAACTCATAGTGCAAGTGTGGGCCGGTCGAGAGGCCTGTAGTGCCGATGTAGCCGATGACTTGGCCTTGCTTCACGGAACCGCCAGTCTTCACGCCTTTGGCGAAGCCTTGCATGTGGCCGTACAGCGTGCGGTAGGTGTTGCCATGCTGGATGATCACCGTGTTGCCGTAGCCACCACGACGTCCAGCCAGTAGTACTTTGCCGTCACCGGCCGCCTTGATTGGCGTACCGCGTGGCGCTGCGTAATCAACGCCTTTGTGGGCGCGGATCTTGTTGAGGATCGGGTGCTTGCGGCCCATGGAAAACTTCGAGCTGATACGGGCGAAGTCCACCGGAGTCCGGATGAACGCCTTGCGCATGCTGTTGCCGTCGGCGGTGTAGTAGCTGCTGTTGCCTTGTTTGTTGGTATAGCGCACAGCGGTGTAGGTCTTGCCACGGTTGGTAAAGCGGGCAGACAGGATCGGACCATTGCCGACTGCTTTGCCGTTGACCACTTTCTGCTCGTAGATCACATCGAATTCATCACCTTGGCGTATGTCCTGAGCGAAGTCGACGTCGTAGCCGAAAACGCTGGCCATATCCATGGTCAGGCTATGGGAGAGGCCGGCACGGGCTGCGGATTGCGAAAGCGAGCTATTGATCACGCCGTGGACGTAAGCGGTGCGAACGGTAGGTTTTGCGGTGATTCGGTTGAAGGTGTAACCCCTGTCATTCTTGCTGAGGGTAATGGTTTCAACGTCGCTGACCTTGCTGTGCAGGCTGGTCAGTTGGCCTTGCGGGTTCAATTCGAATTCGAGTTTCTGGCCGTGTTTGAGCTGACTGAACTGTTTGGCTTGCTTGTCGCTGGCCAGAACTTCATGGACGGAGGCGGCCGGCAGACCGACCTTTTCGAACAAGGTCGACAACGTATCGCCCTTGGCGACGATGACTTCACGGTGCCCGGGGGCTTTCGGCGTTTCGGCAATTGGCGCAGGTGCGGCATCTGCAGTTTGTGCAGCGTCTTCTTCAGTATTTTCAATTTGTGCAAACGGTGAAGCTACTGGCTCATTTGTGGCTTGAGCCGCATCAGCGGCGTCTTGATCTTGTGTCAGTTGTTCAGCAGGACTTTCCAGTTCAAGACTCAGGGTCGTCTTTTTGGCTTCAACATCACTGGAAGGGAATACCAGAAGAGCCAGGCTAAGAAGGGCGGCGATCCCACTTGCAGCGAGTAGGTGGGTCTTCGGGTAAAGCGGCGGCGCTTTAGACGGTTCAGTGGTCATAGGTAATTTTGACTTTGAAAAAAGATGAATTGGAAAAGATGAATGACATGATGAAGATGAAATAACTGTATAAAATATAACCAAATCATCTCTGAAGCAAGTCTACAGACATCGCGTCTGTGGATTGGTGTCCGTGCGCCGGGCAAAACTTGTAATTGGTGCGCGATCTTGTATGGTTGGTTCCCTTTGAATCTGAGCCTTGCGGGTCTGTTATGAAGTCGGTTGAAGAGCAGCTAGCGCTGATTAAACGTGGTGCGGAAGAACTATTGGTCGAGTCCGAGCTGATCGAGAAGCTCAAGCGCGGCCAGCCGCTGCGTATCAAGGCTGGTTTTGATCCAACCGCCCCGGATCTGCACCTGGGTCATACCGTGCTTATTAATAAGCTGCGTCAGTTCCAGGAGCTGGGGCATCAGGTGATCTTCCTTATAGGTGACTTCACCGGGATGATCGGTGATCCGAGCGGCAAGAGCGCAACGCGTCCGCCGCTAACTCGTGAACAAGTCCTGGAAAACGCCGAGACCTACAAGACTCAGGTGTTCAAGATTCTCGATCCGGCGAAAACAGAAGTCGCGTTCAACTCCACCTGGATGGATCAGATGGGGCCGGCCGACTTCATTCGTCTGACTTCGCAGTACACCGTCGCGCGCATGCTTGAGCGTGATGACTTCGACAAGCGTTACACCACCAATCAGCCAATCGCGATTCACGAGTTCCTCTATCCGTTGGTGCAGGGTTACGACTCGGTGGCTCTGCGTGCGGATGTCGAGTTGGGTGGTACCGATCAGAAGTTCAACTTGCTGATGGGGCGTGAGTTGCAGCGTGGTTATGGTCAGGAAGCTCAATGCATTCTGACCATGCCGCTGCTTGAAGGTCTGGACGGCGTGAAGAAGATGTCCAAGTCGTTGGGCAACTATGTCGGCATTCAGGAAGCGCCGGGCGTCATGTACAGCAAGCTGGTTTCGATTCCGGATGCCTTGATGTGGCGTTACTTCGAGCTTCTCAGCTTCCGCTCGATGGATGAGATCAATGCGTTGCGTGCTGATGTAGAGGCTGGTGCCAATCCGCGTGACGTCAAAATCAAACTGGCGGAAGAGATCGTCGCACGTTTCCATGGTGAGGAGGCTGCGGCCAATGCTCATCGTGCGGCAGGTAACCGCATGAAGGATGGTGAGTTGCCGGATGATCTGCCGGAGATCGAGTTAGTCTCTGCTGAAGACATGCCGATCGCAGCTGTCCTTAATAAAGCGGGGCTGGTGAAGAACTCAGCGGCAGCGCGTGATCTATTGGCGTCTGGTGGTGTGCGTGTCGATGGCGAAGTGGTTGATCGCTCCTTTATATATGTACTGGGTGCGACCCACGTTTGTCAGGCGGGCAAGAAGGCATTTGCGCGTATCACACTGAAAGCTGAGTGATTTCTGAAAATAAGTGTTGACGGCGAATTCCAGATGTCTATAATTCGCCCCACTTCCGGCGCAGTCGAAACGGAAAACTCCTTGAGATTCAATGAGTTATGTAGGTTTCGGCAGCGGGTTGCTTCAGTTTATCGAAGCCAAAAAGGAAGTTGAAAAAGAGGTGTTGACAGCAGCGTGTAACGCTGTAGAATTCGCCTCCCGCTGACGAGAGATCGGAAGCGCAAGTGGTTGAAGTT
>NZ_UTHA01000089.1 GCF_900582195.1 Pseudomonas viridiflava | reverse complement strand
TGGCCAATGGCGGCTCGCTGATCATTGCGCGTAATGCCTTGGAGCTGGCAAACCTGCCGGCTCGCGATCAGGTTCGCCTGATCAACACCGTGCCATCGGCCATCGCTGCCCTGCAACGCGCCGGGCAGATCCCGCCGAGCGTGCGCATCATCAATCTGGCTGGCGAACCGCTCAAGCAGGGCCTGGTCGACGCGCTGTATCAGCAGGCGACGGTCAAGCACGTTTACGACCTCTATGGCCCGTCGGAAGACACCACCTATTCGACCTGGACTCGCCGCACCGCCGGCGGCCAGCCGCGTATCGGTCGTGCCCTTGATCACAGTGCCAGCCATTTGCTCGACGCCGATCTGCAAGCGGTGCCACAAGGTATTTCGGCTGAGCTGTACCTGTCCGGCGCCGGCATCACCCGTGGTTATCTGGGCCGTGCGGCGATGACTGCCGAGCGCTTTGTGCCAAACCCGTTCGTCGGCAATGGCGAGCGCATGTACCGCACCGGCGACCTGATTCGTGAGCGCGAAGAGGGCGAGCTGGAGTACATGGGCCGGATCGACCATCAGGTGAAAATTCGTGGATTCCGCATCGAACTGGGGGAGATCGAGGCGCGATTGCTCGCGCAGCCGGCCGTCACCGAAGCAGCGGTGCTGGCCATCGAAAGCGAGACGGGCGCGCAACTGGTGGCCTATGTGGTCGCCCCGCAGCTGGATCTGTACGACGGCGAAGCGCAGCGGCAACTGCGCGACGGACTAAAGACTGGCCTCAAGTCTTCGTTACCTGACTACATGATTCCCGCGCACCTGCTGTTCCTTGAGCAGTTGCCACTGACCCCCAACGGCAAACTCGACCGCAAGGCCCTGCCCGCGGTGGATGCCAGCCAGATGCAGGCCGCGTATGTCGCGCCGCAGAGTGAGCTTGAGCAGCAGGTCGCGGCGATCTGGCAGCAAGTGCTCGAGGTTGAACGCATTGGTCTGAACGATCACTTCTTCGAACTGGGCGGGCACTCGCTGCTGGCGGTCAACGTGGTGTCGCGCATGGCCCTTGAACTGGGCCTGACGCTGACCCCGCAACTGTTATTCCAGCACCCCGTCCTGAGCGACTTTGTCGCTCGACTCGATACAGGAGGCGGGGCAATCAACGAACAGAAACTGAGCAAGCTGGAAGCCCTGCTTGACGATATGGAGGAAGTCTGATGGACAAGAGTGTTGCTTTGAGGGTAGCCAAGCGCTTTATCACTCTGCCGCTGGACAAACGTAAGCTGTACCTGGAAAAGATGCTCGAAGAGGGCGTCTCTCCGGCCAACCTGCCGATCCCGGAAACACGCTCCGGGTTCGCCGCCATTCCTCTGTCGTACGCTCAGGAACGCCAACTGTTCCTCTGGCAAATGGACCCGCACAGCACCGCATATCACATCCCCAGCGCCTTGCGCCTCAAGGGGCAGCTGGACGTGGCGGCGCTGGAGCGCAGCTTCAATGCCGTGGCCGCGCGTCACGAAAGTCTGCGCACCACGTTTGCCGAGCACGGCGAAACCTTCTGCCAGGTGATTCACCCGCAGTTGCCGCTGAGCATCACCCTGGCACCGTTGCCGGCCGGCGCTGGTGAAGAGGCGGCGATCAAGGCGTTTGTCGAAAGCGAAACCGCGCGCCCGTTCAATCTGCAACAGGGCCCGCTGCTGCGCGTGGCATTGCTCAAAATCGCCGATGACGATCATGTGCTGGTGCTGATCCAGCACCACATCATCGCCGATGGCTGGTCGATCAAAGTGCTGGTCAATGAGCTGATCCAGCATTACGCCGCCGACACCGGCGGGCAGCCACTGGCATTGCCGGAACTGGAGGTGCAATACGCCGACTACGCGATCTGGCAGCGTCACTGGCTGGAAGCGGGCGAGCGCGAACGGCAACTGGCGTACTGGATCAAGACGCTGGGCGGCGAGCAGCCGGTGCTGGAACTGCCGATCGATTTCCCGCGCCCGGCGGTGCAAAGCCTGCGCGGTGCACGTCTGCAACTGGACCTGCCAGCCGCCCTCGGCGACGCGCTCAAGCAACTCGCGCAGCGCGAAGGCGCCAGCTTGTTCATGGTCTTGCTGGCGTCTTTTCAGGCGTTGCTGCATCGCTACAGCGGTCAGGCGCAGATTCGCGTCGGCGTGCCGACCGCCAACCGCAACCGGGTCGAGACTGAAGGCCTGATCGGCTTCTTCGTCAACACTCAGGTCTTGAATGCCGAGGTCAGCGGGCAACTGCCGTTCAACCAACTGCTGGCCCAGGTCAAGCAAGCGGCGCTGGCCGCGCAGGCACATCAGGATCTGCCGTTCGAGCAATTGATCGAGGCGCTGCAACCGGAACGCAGCCTGAGCCACAGCCCGGTGTTCCAGGTGATGTTCAACCACCAGACCAGCCGTGATCAGGGCCGTGGCGCGGTGCGGCTGCCGCAGCTGAGCGTCGAGGATGTGCAGTGGGAGGGGCGCACCGCGCAGTTCGACCTGACCCTCAATACCTATGAATCGAATGACGGTTTCGCCGCCGAACTGACCTACGCCACCGATCTGTTCAAGCCGCAAACGGTCGAGCGTCTGGCCCGTCACTGGCAGAACCTGTTGCAGGGCATCATTGCCGCGCCAACCCGGCGTGTCGGTGAACTGCCGCTGCTGGACAGCGCTGAACACGGCGTATTGTTGCAGGACTGGTTGCGTGTGGCGGATCACAGCGCGCAGGCCGAGTGCGTGCAGCAGGACTTTGCCTTGCAGGCGCAGCGCAACCCGCAGGCGACGGCGCTGATCATCGGCGACGATGTACTGACGTATGGCGAGCTGGATACCCGGGCCAATCAACTGGCGCATCACCTGATAAAGGCCGGTGTCGCCCCGGACCAGTTGGTCGGCATCGCGGTGGAGCGCAGTGTCGAAATGATCGTCGGCCTGTTGGCGATCCTCAAGGCCGGCGGCGCTTATGTGCCGCTGGACCCGGCCTATCCCGAGGATCGTCTGGCTTACATGATCGAGGACAGCGGCCTGCAAATGCTGCTGACCCAAACACATTTGCAAGCGCAGTTGCCGATCCCGGCGGGTGTGCAAACCCTGTTGCTCGATCAGCCCGGTGACTGGCTGGCGGCTTATCCACAGACTGCGCCGGGCGTGGCCGTCAATGGCGAGCATCTGGCGTACACGATCTACACCTCCGGCTCCACCGGCAAACCGAAAGGCGTGATGGTGCGCCACGCGGCGCTGAGCAACTTTGTCGCGAGCATGATCAAGCAGCCGGGGATTGCCGCTGCGGATCGCATGCTGTCGCTGACCACGTTCTCCTTCGATATTTTTGGCCTGGAAATCTACGGCCCGCTGCTCGCCGGTGCCTGTGTGGTGCTGACCGGCAAGGACGTGCATCAAGACCCGCAAGCGGTGCTCGAACTGCTCGAGCGTCACACCGTCAGCGTGCTGCAAGCCACACCATCGACCTGGCGCATGCTGCTCGACCATGAAAATGCCTCGATCCTGAGCGGCCGCACGTTCCTGTGTGGCGGTGAAGCGTTGCCGCAGGAACTGGCCAATCGCATGCTGGCGCTGACGCCGAGCGTGTGGAACCTGTATGGCCCGACCGAAACCACGATCTGGTCGGCGCAACATGCGCTGAGCGTGGACAACAGTCGTCCATTCCTCGGCACGCCGATCGAAAACACTGCGCTGTACATCCTCGGCAGCGACCTTGAGCTGAATCCGCTCGGCGCACCGGGTGAATTGCTGATCGGTGGTGACGGTCTGGCGCGTGGTTACTTCCAGCGTCCGAGCCTGACCGCCGAACGTTTTGTACCGGATCCGTTTTCGGCAAACGGTGCACGGCTGTACCGCACCGGCGACCTGACCCGCTATCGCGCAGAAGGCGTGATCGAGTACATCGGGCGCATCGACCATCAGGTAAAAATCCGTGGATTCCGTATCGAGCTTGGCGAGATCGAAGCGCGGTTGCTTGCATTGGACAGCGTGCGTGAAACCGTCGTCGTCGCGCAGGACGGCCCGACCGGTCCGCAACTGGTCGGCTACGTGGTGCCATCCGCGAGCACTGTTGATGAAGTTGAATTGCGCGCTGAATTGAAAGCCAGTCTGAAGGCTGAGCTGCCGGAATACATGGTGCCGGCGCACCTGTTGTTCCTCGCGCAACTGCCGCTGACTCCCAATGGCAAAGTCAACCGCAAAGCCTTGCCGGCGCCCGACGCCAGCCAGTTGCAATCCACCTATATCGCCCCGCAGACCGCGACTCAACACGCCGTTGCCGAGATCTGGCAAGCGGTGCTCAAGCTTGAACGTGTTGGCCTGAGTGACAACTTCTTCGAGCTTGGCGGCCACTCCTTGCTGGTGACCCAAGTGGTGTCGCGGGTGCGTCAGGCGCTGAACGTTCAGGTGCCGCTGCGCACGCTGTTCGAGCACAGCACGCTGGAAGATTTCGTTGCTGCATTGGGTGTAGATCAGGCCACTCAGGAGCCTGCGATTGTCGCGCTGCCGCGTCTGCAACCGTTGGCGCTGTCCTATGCGCAGGAACGCCAATGGTTCCTCTGGCAGCTGGAACCGACCAGCAGCGCTTACCACGTTCCGGCGGCGCTGCGTCTGCGCGGTGAACTGGATCTGTCGGCGTTGCAGCACAGCTTCAATGCACTGATCGAGCGTCACGAATCCCTGCGCACCTGTTTCGTCGAACAGCAGGGCAAGACCCTGCAAGTGATCCAGGCCCAAGGCACGCTGGATCTGCAAGTGCAGGACGTGGCGGGGCTGGACGATACGGCGCTGCAAGCGCTGGTCGCCGCAGAAACCCTGCACCTGTTCAACCTGCAGCAAGGCCCGTTGCTGCGGGTGAAACTGCTGCGTCTGGCCGCCGATGATCACGCGCTGGTGATCACCTTGCACCACATCGTCTCCGATGGCTGGTCGATGAACATCATGGTCGATGAACTGGTGGCGCTCTATGCCGCGTACAGCCAGGGGCAGACCGCGACATTGCCAACGCTGCCGGTGCAATACGCCGACTATGCCGTGTGGCAGAAACAGTGGATGGACGCCGGTGAACGCGAGCGTCAGTTGAGCTACTGGACCGCGCAACTCGGCGATGGCGATCAACCGTTGCTGGAGCTGCCGACCGACCGTCCGCGTCCGCCCGAGCAAAGCTATCGCGGCGCGCGTCGCGACATCCCGCTGAGCCTCGAACTGGCCGCGGCCCTCAAGCACGTCGCGCAGCGTGAAAACGTCACCCTGTTCGCGCTGTTGCTGGCGTCGTTCCAGACCTTGCTGCACCGTTACAGCGGTCAGGCCGATATCCGTGTCGGCGTACCGGTGGCCAACCGTAATCGGGTCGAGACTGAGGGCTTGATCGGCTTCTTCGTCAACACGCAAGTGCTCAAGACCCAGTTCGACAGCCAGCAGACCTTCCGCAGCCTGTTGCAACAAGTGAAAAACACCGTGCTCGGCGCACAGGCCCATCAGGATCTGCCGTTCGAGCAATTGGTCGATGCGTTGCAACCGGAGCGCAGCCTCAGCCACAGCCCGCTGTTCCAGGTGATGCACAACCACCAGAGCCAGGCACGTCAGGCGCAGGGCGCGACACGCCTGCCGCAACTGCACATCGAAGGCTTGCCTTGGGCGTCGAATACCGCGCAGTTCGACCTCACACTGAACACCTTCGAATCGAGCGACAACGTCTGGGCCGAGCTGACCTACGCCACCGACCTGTTCGACGTCGAGACCATCGAGCGCCTGTCGCAACACTGGACGAATCTGCTGCACGGTATCGTCGCCGACAGCGGCCAGCGCATTGCCGAACTGCCGCTGCACGACGCCGCCGAACGCACGGCGACGCTGCTGCAATGGAACCCTGCCGTGGCCGATTTCCCCAGCGAGCAGTGCCTGCATCACTTGATCGAAGCCCAGGCCGCCCGTGCACCGCAAGCGGTCGCGGTGACGTATGCCGAACAGTCCCTGAGCTACTTTGAACTGAACAGCCGCGCTAACCAGTTGGCCCACAAACTGATCGCCCGTGGCGTCGGCCCGGACGTGCGCGTGGGGCTGGCGGCCGAACGCAGTCTCGACATGCTCG
This sequence comes from Pseudomonas viridiflava, assembly GCF_900582195.1. Lineage (GTDB taxonomy): Bacteria > Pseudomonadota > Gammaproteobacteria > Pseudomonadales > Pseudomonadaceae > Aquipseudomonas. The sequence continues at coordinate 5,104 of NZ_UTHA01000089.1, read as the reverse complement.
TTGGCCTGGTGGCGATTCTCAAGGCGGGCGGCGCGTATGTGCCGCTGGACCCAAGCTACCCGCAAGAGCGCCTGAGCTACATGATCGGCGACAGCGGCATTGGCCTGCTGTTGACGCAAAGTCATCTGCTCGCGCGTCTGCCGGTGCCGGACTCGGTGCGCAGCCTGATGCTCGATCAGGATCGCGAAGACCTCGAAGGTTACAGCGACAGCAATCCGCACGTGAGCATGAGCGCGGATAACCTGGCGTACGTGATTTACACCTCGGGTTCGACCGGTCAGCCGAAGGGCACCTTGCTCGCGCACCGCAACGTGCTGCGCCTGTTCGAAGCCACCGGTGCCTGGTTCGATTTCGGCCCATCGGATGTGTGGAGCTTGTTCCATTCCTACGCGTTCGACTTCTCCGTGTGGGAGATTTTCGGTGCGCTGTTGTACGGCGGCAAACTGGTGGTGGTGCCCTATGAGGTCAGCCGTGCGCCGGAAGATTTCTTCGCTTTGCTTTGTCGCGAAGGCATCACCGTGCTCAACCAGACGCCGTCGGCGTTCAAGCAATTGATGCAAGTCGCCTGCGCCCTGGAACACGCCGCGCAACAACTGGCGCTGCGTTACGTGGTGTTTGGCGGTGAAGCACTGGAAGTGAAGAGCCTGCGCCCGTGGTTCGAGCGTTTCGGCGATCAGGCACCGCAACTGATCAACATGTACGGCATCACTGAAACCACCGTGCACGTAACGTACCGGCCGTTGTCGATGGCCGATTTGCAGCGTGACGCCAGCAGCCTGATCGGCGAGCCGATTCCTGACCTGTCGTGGTACTTGCTCGACGGCGATCTGAACCCGGTGGCCAAAGGCTGCATCGGTGAGCTGTACGTCGGTCGCGCCGGGCTGGCGCGCGGTTATCTGAACCGTGCCGACCTGACCACGCTGCGTTTCATTCCCGATCCGTTTGCCGCTGACGGCGGCCGTCTGTACCGCACCGGCGACCTGGCGCGCTATCGCGCTGACGGCGTGATCGAGTACATCGGGCGGATCGACCATCAGGTGAAGATTCGCGGCTTCCGTATCGAACTGGGCGAAATCGAAGCGCAGCTGCTCGAACAGACCGCCGTGCGTCAGGCCGTGGTGCTGGCGCAGCCGGGCCTCAGTGGTCAACAACTGGTTGCGTATCTGGTGCCGACGGATCTGGCGTTGCTTGACGCCAGCGCCGCCGAACAAGCGCATTGGCGCGACCGTGTGCGTGCCGAACTCAAGGAAAACCTGCCCGATCACATGATCCCGGCGCACCTGTTGCTGCTCGCACAATGGCCGCTGACCGCCAACGGCAAACTCAATCGCAGCGCGTTGCCGTCGCCGGATGCGAGCCAGGTGCAGCAGGCCTATCAAGCGCCGCAAAGCGAGCTGGAGCAGCGTTTGGCCGCAATCTGGCAAGACGTGCTGAAGCTGCCGCAAGTGGGCCTCAACGATAACTTCTTCGAACTGGGCGGCGACTCGATCATCTCGATTCAAGTGGTCAGCCGCGCGCGTCAGGCCGGCATTCGCCTTAATCCCAAAGACCTGTTCCAGCACCAGACCATTCAGCGTCTGGCCCTGGTCGCGCAGTGGGGCGACGACGAAACGAGCATCGACCAACAAGCGGTGACCGGCGCGGCGTTGCTGCTGCCGATCCAGCAGCAGTTTTTCGACGATGAAATCCCTGAGCGTCATCACTGGAACCAATCGGTGCTGCTCAAGCCGCGCCAGCCGCTGGACGCGGAAAAAGTCGAGCAAGTGTTGCGTGCGCTGGTTGCCCATCACGATGCCTTGCGCCTGAGTTTCACCCAGCACAACGGCGTGTGGCAGGCCGAGCACCGCGCGGTTGAAGATCAACCGCAAAACCTGCTGTGGCAGGAAGCCGTCGCCGATGCCGACGCACTGGAGGCCTTGGGCAACCGCGCCCAGCGCAGCCTCGATCTGCAGAACGGGCCGCTGTTGCGTGCGGTGTTGGCGAATCTGGCCGATGGCACCCAGCGTTTGCAGTTGGTCATTCATCACTTGGTGGTGGACGGCGTGTCGTGGCGGATTCTGCTGGAGGATCTGCAGAACGCGTATCAGCAATTGCTTGACGGTCAGGCGCTGCGCCTGCCCTCGAAAACCAGCGCCTTCAAGGACTGGAGCGAACACTTGCAGCGCTACGCCAACAGTGCGGCGTTGCAGCAGGAACTGGCTTACTGGCAAGCCTGCCTGAGCGATGTCGGCAGCGATCTGCCGTGCAAGCGCATGGACGCCGGTCAGCAGAACAGGCTGGCGCAGACGGTACAGACCAGGCTCGGCGCGGAGCTGACCCGGCAACTGCTGCAAGAAGCTCCAGCGGCTTATCGCACTCAGGTCAACGACCTGTTGTTGACGGCACTGGCGCGGGTTATCGGACGCTGGAGCGGGCAGTCATCGACGTTGATTCAGCTCGAAGGCCATGGTCGCGAAGAGCTGTTCGACGGTGTCGATCTGACCCGCACCGTGGGCTGGTTCACCAGTCTGTTCCCGGTGCGTCTGACCCCGGCTACTGCGCCGGGCGAGTCGATCAAGCAGATCAAGGAACAACTGCGCTCGATCCCTGACAAAGGCATTGGTTTCGGCGCACTGCGTCACCTTGGCGATGCTCAGGCACAACAGAGCCTGCGCGCCTTGCCGACGCCGCGCATCACCTTCAACTACCTCGGCCAGTTCGACGGTAGTTTCGAGGGTGATGACGGCGCGTTGTTTGCACCGGCGCCGGACAATGCCGGCCTCGATCAGAGCCCGGATGCGCCAATGGGCAATTGGCTGACCCTCAACGGTCAGGTGTACGGCGGCGAATTGCGCGTAGGCTGGACCTTCAGCAGCGAGCGTTTCGACAGTGCTGTGATCGAAGCACTGGCGGCGGATTACGCCGAGGAGCTGGCGGCGTTGATCGAGCATTGCCTGACCCCGGGCGTCGAAGGCCTGACGCCGTCGGACTTCCCGCTGGCCGGTCTGACCCAGACGCAACTCGACGGCTTGCCTTTGCCGGCCCAGCAGATTGCCGATGTCTATCCGCTGTCGGCGATGCAGCAGGGCATGCTGTTCCACAGTCTCTACGAACAGGCCACTGGCGATTACATCAACCAGGTGCGCCTCGACGTCGAAGGCCTCGACCCGCAACGCTTCCAGCAGGCCTGGCAAGCGGCGGTGGATAACCACGACATCCTGCGCACCAGTTTTGTCTGGCAGGGTGAACTGGCGCGCCCGGTGCAAGTGGTGCACAAGCAACTGGACATGCCATTCAGCGTGCTCGACTGGCGTCAGCGTGGCGATTGCCTGGCGGAGCTGAACACGCTGGCCGCCGCCGAACAGGCGCAAGGTTTCGACCTGAGCCGGGGGCCGCTGCTGCGTATGGTCGTGGTGCGCCTGGACGATCAGCGCTGCCATTTGATCTACACCAACCACCACATTCTGATGGATGGCTGGAGCAACTCGCAGTTGCTCGGCGAAGTGCTGCAGCGCTACAGCGGCATCGCTCAACCAGCGCTGGCCGGGCGTTATCGCGATTACATCGAGTGGATGCAGCGTCAGGACGTACAGACCAGCGAGCACTACTGGACCGCGCAACTGGCTGATCTGGAAGCGCCAACGCTGCTGGCGCAGGCGCTTCAGGCGCAGCGTGGCGACGCCCCGCGAGACGGTCATGGCGAGCACTTCTGCGTGCTCGACGCGGCGCAGACCCGGCAGTTGGGCGAGTTCGCCCGCCAGCAGAAAGTGACGCTCAACACCTTGATTCAAGCGGCCTGGTTGCTGCTGTTGCAGCGCTTGACCGGTCAGCAAAGCGTGGCGTTCGGCGCTACGGTGGCGGGCCGTCCGGCGGAACTCAAAGGTGTCGAGCAGCAGATCGGTCTGTTCATCAACACCTTGCCGGTGATCGCCAGCCCACGTTCGCAATCGAGCGTAGGTGCGTGGTTGCAGAGTGTGCAGGCGCAGAATCTGACGCTGCGGGAGCATGAGCACACTCCGTTGTTCGACATTCAGCGGTGGGCGGCGCGCAACGGTGAAGCGTTGTTCGACAACATTCTGGTGTTCGAGAACTACCCGGTGTCCGAGGCCCTGGCGCAGGGCGCGCCGCAGGAATTGCGTTTCGGCGAGATCAACAACCATGAGCAGACCAACTATCCACTGACCCTGCTGGTGCATCTGAGCGATGAGTTGTCGATGCACTTCAGTTACCAGTGCGACAGCTTTGCGGCGCACAGCGTTGTGCAGTTGGGCGAGTACTTGCAGCGTTTGCTCGGGCAGATGAGTGAATCGGGCGAGCGTACGCTCAGTGAGTTGAACCTGATCGACAATGTCACGAGCGTCGAGACCGACTTCGACACCGAACAGTGCATCCATCAAGCCATTGCCCTTCAGGTGGCAGCGGCGCCGGATGCGCTGGCAGTGACCTTCGCTAATAAACAGCTAACGTATGCCGAACTGGACGCGCAGGCCAATCGTCTCGCGCACAAACTGATCGAGCTGGGTGTCAGCCCGGAAGTGCGGGTGGGCGTGGCGATGCCGCGTTCCGAGCAGTTGCTGATTGCCTTGCTGGCGGTGCTCAAGTCGGGTGGCGCCTATGTGCCGCTGGATCCGGATTACCCGGCCGATCGCGTTGCCTACATGCTCGAAGACAGTCGTGCGCGGGTGCTGCTCACTGAGCAAGCGGTCGCCGCAACCCTGAGCGTGCCTGGCAATACGCAAGTGCTGCTGATGGATCAGGTTTCGCTGAGCGGTTATTCAGCCGTCGCACCGCAAACCAGCGTGCAGCCGGACAACCTCGCCTATGTGATCTACACCTCCGGTTCCACCGGCAAACCGAAAGGCGTGGCCATCGCCCATCGCAATGTCATGGCGCTGATCGACTGGTCCGCCAAGGTCTACAGCCGCGACGACATCCAAGGCGTGCTGGCCTCGACGTCGGTGTGCTTCGACCTGTCGGTGTGGGAGCTGTTTGTCACATTGGCCAATGGCGGCTCGCTGATCATTGCGCGTAATGCCTTGGAGCTGGCAAACCTGCCGGCTCGCGATCAGGTTCGCCTGATCAACACCGTGCCATCGGCCATCGCTGCCCTGCAACGCGCCGGGCA
>NZ_UTHA01000044.1 GCF_900582195.1 Pseudomonas viridiflava | reverse complement strand
CCAAAATGGTGAGGCCGCTCACCATTTTGACGCACTTGACAGGATGGAAATATGAGCAAGATTTCCTATGTGAAATCAGCCGCTTGAAGTTGAGCTGCGGTTGCTCGCTCACGATGAAAATAAATGCAGTGCACCAGTTTGAGTCCTGTCTGTTCGGACAACTTGCCAGGTGTTTAGCCTGAGCACCGAGACAAGTTTCCGCGAACTCACCCGGTGAATAATTAAAACTGATGAATATCAGAAAGTTGCAAAGCGTTTAACGCTCGGCCCGATGCGCAAGCGGGGCACCCGGCACGTTTATTGATGCCGCCGCTGACACCATGGCCGGTGCACGAAAGTTGTCAGTTCCTCCGGCCATCGTCCGGCTCGCACCCGCGTGTGCCAGCCGCCTGATGAGCAAAAAATAATCAGAAGAACAGTGGAGCGGCCATGCAACAGATCAGATCGCAAGTGACCGAGCGCGACGGCTTGTTCGAACTCGAAGCCGGCAGCGACGTCCTCGACAGTCCCCGTTACAACCACGACATGGCACCGACCAAGGTGCGTGAACGAACCTGGAACAAATGGCACATCACCGCGCTGTGGGTCGGCATGTCGATCTGCGTGCCGACCTACACCCTTGGCGGCGTGCTCACTGCTTACTTTGGCTTGACCGTTGGTGAAGCACTGCTGGCGATTCTGTTTGCCAACGTCATCGTGCTGATTCCGCTCACGCTCAACGCGTTTCCCGGCACCAAGTACGGCATTCCTTTTCCGGTGTTGCTGCGCTCGTCGTTCGGCATTCTCGGCTCCAACGTGCCGTGCCTGATCCGCGCGCTGGTGGCGTGTGGCTGGTTCGGCATTCAAACGATGTTTGGCGGGCTGGCGATTCACCTGTTTCTCGGCTCGGTGTTCGACGGCTGGAAATCCCTCGGCGGCACCGGGGAGGTGATTGGCTTCATGATCTTCTGGGCGCTGAACCTGTGGGTGGTGATTCGAGGCGCCGAGTCGATCAAGTGGCTGGAAACCTTGTCGGCGCCGCTGCTGGTGGCGGTCGGCATCGGTCTGCTGGTGTGGGCGATGCCCAATGTGTCGATGAGCGAACTGCTGGCGATTCCGGCCAAACGTCCGGAGGGCGCCAGTGTGGTGAGTTACTTCGCCGCCGGGCTGACGGCGATGGTCGGGTTTTGGGCGACGTTGTCGCTGAACATTCCGGACTTCAGCCGTTACGCCAAGAGCCAGAAAGATCAGATTCTCGGGCAGATTTTCGGCCTGCCGCTGACCATGTTTCTGTTCGCTTCGCTCGGCGTGATCATGACGGCCGCGTCGGTGAAACTGGTCGGTGTGACCGTCTCCGATCCGGTCAGCCTGATCGGTCATATCCAGAGCCCGGTGTGGGTGGCGGTCGCCATGGCGCTGATCATCATCGCCACGTTGTCGACCAACACCGCCGCCAATATCGTCTCGCCGACCAACGACTTCCAGAATATCGCGCCCAAGGTCATCAACCGCACCAAAGCGGTGTTGCTGACCGGGTTTGTCGGGCTGGTGCTGATGGGCCATGAGCTACTGAAAAAACTCGGTTTGATCGTCTCCGATGTCAGCCTGGAAACCGTGTATTCCAACTGGCTGCTGGGCTATTCGAGCCTGCTCGGACCGATCGCCGGGATCATGGTGGTGGACTATTTCCTGATCAAGAAACAGCAACTGGACCTGGCCGGGTTGTACCGCGACGACGTTTATCCAGCGTGGAACTGGGCCGGTTTTGTTGCGTTTGGTGTGCCGGTGGTGCTGACCCTGTTGTCGCTGGGCAGCGATGCGTTCAGCTGGTTCTACAGCTATGGCTGGTTCACCGGCTCGGCGCTGGGCGGGATTATTTATTACGGGTTGTGCGTGATGCGTGCTAGTCCGTCAGTAGCGAAATCTGCGGTGTGAATGCAGGCCTCTTCGCGAGCAAGCTCGCTCCCACAGGGGTACGCATTCCAAATGTGGGAGCGAGCTTGCTCGCGAAGACGGCCTCACTTGCGGCAGAGATGTATCTGAAGAAACTCATAAGAAAAGCAGCCTGAGGAGATCCCCATGAACGCAGCCGTAGACGTTCTGCAATCGACCCATCAGCACATCAACCGCGACCGCCTGTGGGCGTCGCTCATGGAGCTGGCCAAACTCGGCGCCACGGTCAAGGGCGGGGTCTGTCGCCTGGCCCTGACCGACCTCGACCGCCAGGCCCGCGACCTCTTCGTGCAGTGGTGCAAGGACGCCGGATGCAGCGTCACGGTCGATGCGGTCGGCAACATTTTCGCCCGTCGCCCGGGGCGCAATCCCGACCTGCCACCGGTGATGACCGGCAGCCACATCGACACCCAGCCCACCGGCGGCAAGTTCGACGGCTGCTTCGGCGTACTGGCCGGTGTCGAAGTCCTGCGCACTCTCAACGACCTCGGTGTGGAAACCGAAGCACCGCTGGAAGTGGTGGTCTGGACCAACGAAGAAGGCTCACGCTTCGCCCCGTGCATGATGGGCTCCGGCGTGTTCGCGGAGAAATTCACCCTCGAAGAAACCCTCGCCAAAGTCGATGCCGACGGTGTCACCGTCGGTGAAGCGCTCAACGCCATCGGTTACGCCGGTTCGCGTGAGGTCAGCGGGCACAAGGTCGGTGCCTATTTCGAAGCGCACATCGAACAAGGCCCGATCCTCGAAGACGAACAGAAAACCATCGGCGTCGTGCTCGGCGCGCTGGGGCAGAAGTGGTTCGACCTCAAGCTGCGCGGCGTCGAAGCCCATGCCGGTCCAACGCCGATGCACCTGCGCAAAGATGCACTGGTTGGCGCCTCGGTGATCGTCGGTGCGGTCAACCGCGCCGCCCTCGGCCATCAACCCCACGCCTGCGGCACCGTCGGTTGTCTGCAGGCCTACCCCGGCTCGCGCAACGTCATTCCCGGCGAAGTACGCATGACCCTCGATTTCCGTCACCTGGAGCCGGCGCGCCTCGACTCGATGATTGCCGAAGTGAAGCAAGTCATCGACGCCACCTGTGAAGAACACGGCCTGACTTATGAACTGACGCCGACAGCAGACTTCCCGCCGCTGTACTTCGAAAAAGGCTGCGTGGAAGCGGTGCGCAGCGCGGCGAAAGGTTTGGGCTTGTCGAATATGGACATCGTCAGCGGCGCCGGCCATGACGCAATTTTCCTCGCCGAACTCGGCCCGGCCGGGATGATCTTCGTGCCGTGCGAAGGCGGCATCAGCCACAACGAAATCGAGAACGCCGCGCCGGACGATCTGGCGGCCGGGTGTGCGGTGTTGTTGCGGGCGATGCTGGCGGCTTCGGCGATGGTGGCGGGAGGGCAGCGGGCGGCTTGAAGATCAAAAGATCGCAGCCTTCGGCAACTCCTACAGGGAAATCATAAATCCTGTGCAGGAGCTGCCGGAGGCTGCGATCTTTTCGCTGTCACCAAAACGTCATGAGAATGTGCGAATTTGCCGGCCCATGAAAATCATCACCTCCGGCGCGTCCTATCTGGACATCGACGCCTACGCCTGCTGCATCGCTTACGCAGAATTGCTCAACCTGCAAGGCATTCCCGCCCGCGCCGTCAGTAGCGTACAACCCAACGCCAGCGTTTCGCACACCGTGCTCGGCTGGGCTGCTGCTTTCGACGATTGCCAGCCGACGCTGGACGATGAGTTTGTCCTGGTCGATGTCTCGGACTATCACCATTTCGACCCACTGGTGGTGCTCGAACGGGTGGTGGAGGTCATCGATCATCATCCAGGGTACGAAACCTATTGGCAGGAGAAGCTTGAGGCTGCCGCCGATATTCGCCTGATCGGCGCCGCAGCAACCCAGGTTTTTCAGCGCTGGCAGACGGCCGGTGTGCTGCCGCAGATCAGCGTGCCAAGTGCCGCTTTGCTGGCGACGGCGATTCTCGACAACACGCTGAATTTCACCGGGCAGATGACCACGCCAGCGGACATTGAGGCCTACGCCGACCTCGCTTCACGGGCAAAACTGCCGGCAGACTGGCCTCGGCAATATTTTCTCGAATGCCAGGCCAGCATCGAGTCGAACCTTGTCGCTGCATTGGCAGCCGACTCGAAACGGATGAAACCCGAAAGCAACCTGCCAGGCTTTTTTGCGCAAATGACCGTGTGGGATGCCGATGCCTTGCTGCAAAAACACCGGCCGATGATCAATGGCTGGATGGCGCAGCAGGGCGATGACTGGCTGCTGAATGTGATCAGTATCCGCGACCACAAAAGCTGCTTTCTGGCGCCAACCGAGGTCAGCCAGCAAAAGCTCAATCGCTTGTTGCCACTCGACTGGCAGGCCGGATTGGCCGTGCGGTCGCCGTCAATGCTGCGCAAGGAACTGTTGAAATTGGGGCTGGACGCTGGCAGTCACTGCGCGCCAAACAGCATCGTCCAGTAAACCCCTTCATCACTGCGCGCCTCACTGGCAAACCCGGCGCCGACCTGGGTGAACATCGGGTTCATCAGGTTGGCGCAGTGTCCGGGGCTGGCCAGCCATCCGGCCATGGCCTTGCCCGGCGAACTCTGCCCGGCGGCAATGTTTTCGCCAATTTGCCGACCACGATAACCCGCCGCACGGGCGCGATCGGCGGGCAGGTCACCGTCCGGATCGCGGTGGGCGAAGTAATTGCCGTAAGCCATGGCTTTGCTGTGCCCTTGTGCGGCGGCGCCCAACGCCGCGTTCCAGCTCAACGGCCGGGCGGCGGCGAAGCGCTGGCGTCCGCACATCCGGGGCCGGGCGCGCGCGGCGTTGACCTCGGCCAGCAGCGCCTTGCCGACGCTGCGGTTATCGCCAACGCGGCTGTCGAGCACCGGTCGCGCCAACACCACTTGCCATTCATTGCGTGAGCGACTGATGCCGATGTCGGCGTAGCTCGCATCCAGCAGCGCGGCGCAGTGCTCGTCCTGCAGCAGGTCGAAGGCTTCTTCGGCGTCTTCGGCACCGATCACGCGAATACTGCGCACCGCGACGGCGGCATACCCGGATGACTTCAACGCTTCGCGCATGCCGCCGGCGTAGCGAGCCCCGATCGGCAAGGCCAGGTTCGACTTCAGCGCCAACGGTGCCAGGCGTTGCACTGGGCGCCGATCACAGCGTTGCGGATGGGCGCGATAGTCGTTGATGGCAGCCACCAGTTGCCGCTCCGCACCGGCGTGAGCGGTTTCCGCGAACAGCGGCGAAAGGATCAGCAGGCACAGCGAAACGAAGCGAGACGAACGAACGGCGTGGCACATGAGACGGGCAGCTCTGAAGAGGGACAGGGCAAAAGTTGAGTGAACCGCAGAAAGCGGCGCGGGTAGGACTGGGGAATCGGGACTTGGTTCACCGATTCAACACATCCCCCATCCACTGCAAATACTGCGCACGGTCGGAAATCGAGTTATGCCCCGAGCCCGGCACCACCCTGAGCACCGCCACGCCTTGCTGGAAACTCTCCAGCAAACGCTGGGTGCTGGCGCGCGGAATCACCTCGTCGTCACTGGCTGCAAGCAACAGCGTCGGCACGCGAATATGCGCGGCGTATTTGCCTGACTCGAAACGATCCTTGAGCAACCACTTCACCGGCACCCAGGGGTATTGCCGCGCCGCGATTTCTTCGAGGCTGTTGTAAGGCGTCACCAGAATCAGCTGCTGCACCGGCCGTTGACTGGCCAGACGCACCGCGACGCCAGAACCGAGGCTGCGCCCGACCACGGCAACCTGCGGATGACTGGCGTAGACCTGATCAAACAGCGCCAGCGCATCCTCGGCAATCGCCGCCTCGGACGCTGAACCGTCGCTGCCACCGAAGCCGCGATAGTTCAGCAGATACACCGCGTAATCGGGAAACGCCTCGGTAAACTCCGGCAGGTTGCGCGACACGTCCTCGGCATTGCCGCCGAAATAGATCAGCGCCCGTGGCCCGACACGCTCGCGGGTGACCACTGAAACCTGGGCGTCCGGCATCGCCAGTGTCATCCGTGATTCAGCCGAGTTGACAGCATTGGGCTGCGGAAAATAGATCAGCGAGCGCTGAAAAAAGAACAGTGCCGCGCACAACACCAGGTACACGGCAACGATCAATGCGACGAGTGACATCAGGGTTCGGGACATTCGGCTACTTTTAACGGTGTGTGAAGGATGGCTGTCGCAGTGTAGTCCAGCACTGCCACCGGGCCGCTCAATCACACAACCGGCAACAGATCCACGCAGCAGGGGAACCAGCATGAGCCACACTGAGGGTTACTCCCGTCGCCGCTTGCTTACGCTGGCTGCCGGGGTTTCGGCGGTCTTCACCTTTGATCGGGCGTTGGCCACAACCACCACGCCCGCGACCACCGGAGGCCACGCCATGCAGACCCGCGCCATCCCGTCCAGCTCGGAGTCGCTGCCCATCGTGGGGCTGGGCACCTATCGCGGTTTCGATGTCAGCCCCGGCGACCCGGCCTACAAACAGCTGCCGGCAGTGCTCGACGAGCTGTTCAAAAAGGGCGGCACGCTGGTCGACAGTTCACCGATGTATGGCCGCGCCGAACAAACCACCGGCGAATTGCTGTCGATCCACGAACCGCGTTCGCCGGCGTTTCTGGCGACCAAAGTGTGGACGCGCGGACGTGAGGAGGGCATCGCGCAGATGGAACAGTCGTTCAACCTGCTGCGCACCGAACGTATCGATCTGATGCAGATCCACAACCTGCTCGACTGGCAGACCCACCTGCCCACCCTGCGTGAATGGAAAGCGCAGGGGCGCATCCGCTACATCGGCATCACCCATTACACCCCCTCGGCGTACGAAGAAGTCGAAGCGGTGCTAAAGGCCGAGCAACTGGATTTCCTGCAAATCAATTACGCCCTCGATGATCGAGGCGTGGAGAAACGCATCCTGCCGCTGTGCCGCGAACGCGGCGTGGCGGTGATCTGCAACCGGCCGTTCGGTGGCGGAGGGCTGCTGGCGCGGCTCAACGGCAAACCGCTGCCAGGCTGGGTGTCGGATGTGCAGGTCAACAGCTGGGCACAATTGGCGTTGAAGTTTCTGCTTTCACATTCGGCGGTGACTTGCGTGATACCGGGCACGGGCAATCCGCGTTACATGGCCGATAACGCCAAGGCCGGGTTCGGGCCGATGCTCACCGATGCGCAGCGCCATCAATTGATTGCGTTGGCAGGTTGAGCGAGCGGATCTTGCGTTTGTGTCGATGGCTGAGCGTTTTAATTTCCAATTGATCTTAAAGACTGTCAGATCTGACAGTTGGAGGGGCTTTGTTCGCACGTGATCATGGAGCCTCCTGCTTCGCCCAAGAAGAATCACCATGGATGTGCAGAGCCGTCGATTCGCCTGTTTTACCGGGGTTTGCCTCATGGTCATTCTCTGTGCTGCGCACGCGCTTAATGAACAATATGTGTGTATGGGGGCGCAGCGTGGACAGTTTGCAACCGTGACTGCGAACTCTGTGAAAGAGGCGGCGACGTTAGCCAAGGCATTTTGGGGCGCTGCGGGTTGTTATAAAAAATCACAAGCCTTCAACCGCGATAGCGCAACGCCTCCAGCAACAACGCAAACGCCGGCGCAGCCTGACGTCGGCTCGGGTAGTAGAGGTGATAGCCGGCAAACGTCGGGCACCAGTCTTCCAGCACTTGCCGCAAACGGCCGTCGGCCAGATACGGCGCGACGATGTTCTCCGGGATGTAGCTCAGGCCAAAACCGTCCAGCGCCGCGTCGAGCAACGGGTAGACGCCGTTCAGGATGACCTGTCCGGAGACCCGCACTTTCAGGCTTTCGCCATCCTTCTCGAATTCCCAACTGTACAACCCGCCGTTGGTGGGCAGGCGCAGGTTGTTGCAGGCGTGATCGGTCAGATCGCGCGGCGTTTGCGGCGCGGGACGTTTGGCGAAGTAGACCGGTGAGCCAACCACCGCCATGCGCATGTCAGGGCCGATGCGGGTGGCGATCATGCCTTGCGCGACGTCTTCGCCCAGGCGCACGCCAGCGTCGAAACCCTGGCCGGCGATGTCGACGAAACCGTAGTCGCAGCTCACCTCGACACTGATGTCCGGATATTTGGGCAGAAACTCCTTGAGCACCGGGCGCAGCAGCCAGTCCAGCGAATGGTCGGTGGCGTTAAGGCGGATCTTGCCCGCCGGGGTGTCGCGCAGGTTGCTCAGCGCCGCGAGTTCCAGTTCGATTTCTTCGAAGCGCGGGCCGATGGTTTGCAGCAGGTGTTCGCCGGCTTCGGTGGGGGAGACGCTGCGAGTCGTGCGGGTCAGCAGGCGCAGGCCCAAACGCGCTTCAAGTGCGCGGATCGTGTGACTGAGCGCCGATTGCGAAACGCCGAGTTTGGCCGCGGCTTTGGTGAAACTGCGCTCACGGGCCACGGCGAGGAAGGCGAGCAGGTCGGTGGCGTTTTCTCGAAGCATTGATGAGTGTCCTGCATAAGTTTTTTTGAATTTTAGTCGATTATCTGAAGAGTTGGCGTCGGTAGAGTGGTGGCACTGTTTATTTGGAGACATTGCCATGAACCCGATCGCCGCTTCTGTGTTGACCCTCTCCCTGTTGGCGGGTGAGGTGCAAGCCAATGAAATCCCGCGAGTGACTGTCACACCGAATGGTTCGCAACCTTCGGCCAAGGGCCCGGCGGATTGGTTCACTGGCACTGTGCGGGTGGATGCGCCGTTCAAGGGCACAGACGCTGCGCGGATCAGTGGCGCGACGGTGACGTTTGAGCCGGGCGCGCGTACCGCTTGGCATACGCATCCGTTGGGGCAGACCTTGATCGTCACGGCCGGTTCCGGTTTCGTGCAGGAGTGGGGGCAGCCGGTTCGGGAGATTCGTCCTGGCGATACGGTTTGGATTGCACCAGGGGCCAAGCATTGGCACGGGGCGGCGCCGACCACGGCGATGAGCCATATCGCCATTGCTGAAGTGCTCGATGGCAAAGTGGTGGAGTGGATGGAGCAGGTGAGTGCCGAGCAGTATCCGCGTTTCGAGTGAAGCACTTCCCTCACCCCAGCCCTCTCCCGGAGGGAGAGGGGGCCGACCGAGGTGTCTTGTGTCATACATCGACCTGAAAATGCTCTATCGATAACGGATTCACAGCAAGACGTTCAAGTCGGCGCAGCTCCTGAATATCCCCGGATCGGTCCCCTCTCCCTTTGGGAGAGGGCTAGGGTGAGGGGCTCTTTTCAGGCGTTCAGATCATCTCCGGCAGTGAAGAAAGGATTTTGTCGAGGGTAATCGGATACTCCCGCACTCTCGCCCCCGTAGCGTTGTAGATCGCATTCGCCACCGCCGCACTGACCCCGCAAATCCCCAACTCACCAACACCCTTGGCCTTCATCGGCGAAGACACCGGATCGGTCTCATCGAGGAAAATCACTTCCTGATGCGGTATGTCGGCATGCACCGGCACTTCATATCCGGCCAGATCATGATTGACGAAAAACCCGAGTTTCTTGTCCACCGCCAACTCTTCCATCAGCGCTGCACCGACGCCCATGGTCATCGCACCGATCACCTGGCTGCGCGCGGACGTCGGGTTGAGAATCCGCCCAGCCGCGCACACCGCCAACATGCGGCGGACCCGCACTTCACCGGTCGCCGCATCGACAGCGACTTCGACGAAATGCGCACCGAAGGTCGACTGCTGATATTTCTCCGCCAGATCACCGAACTCGATGCTGTCTTCGCCGACCAGCGCGCCGCCTGCAGCCGCGTTGCGCAACGGCACGCTCTTGCTGCCGACGCGCACCTGACCGTCGACGAATTCGGCCTGGTCCACCGCCAGCCCCAGTTTGCTCGCCACTGCTTCGCGCAGTTTTACGCACGCGGCGTAGACGCCGGAGGTCGAGCAGTTACCACCGAACTGGCCGCCGGAACCGGCCGACACTGGAAAGTCCGAATCACCCAGCCGCACCATTACCGATTTGAGGTCAACGCCCATCATCTCGGCGGCAGTCTGCGCGATGATCGTGTAGCTGCCAGTGCCGATATCGGTCATGTCGGTTTCCACGACAATCTTGCCGTCACGCTCCAAACGAACGCGGGCGCCGGACTTGACCAGCAGGTTGTTGCGAAACGCCGCCGCCACGCCCATGCCGATCAGCCAGCGACCTTCACGACGGCTGCCCGGTTGAGCCTTGCGCTGATCCCAGCCGAATTTCCCGGCCCCTGTTTGCAGGCACTTGATCAACTGCCGCTGGGAGAACGGCCGCTCGGTCTTTACCGGATCGACTTGCGTGTCGTTGAGAATGCGGAACTGCACCGGGTCCATCTTCAGTTGTTCGGCCATCTCGTCCATGGCGATTTCCAGCACCATCAGCCCCGGCGCTTCACCGGGCGCGCGCATGGCGTTGCCCTCGGGCAAATCGAGCGGCGCGAGGCGCATGCTCACGCGACGGTTTTCAGCGGCGTAAAGCAACTGGCTCGGTTGTGCGGCGAGTTCGACCTTGCCGTCGGCGAGGTTGCCCGACCAGCCTTCGTGGGCGATGGCGGTGAGCTTGCCGTCGGCCGTGGCGCCCATGCGGATGCGCTGAATCGTCGCCGGACGGTGCGTGGTGTTGTTGGCCATCTGCGGGCGGGCGAGGGCCACCTTCACCGGTCGGCCAGCCATGCGCGCACCGAGGGCAGCGAGGATTGCGTCAGCGCGAATGAACAGCTTGCCGCCGAAGCCGCCACCGATATACGGCGAGACCAGACGAACGTTTTCTTTAGGTAGACCCAGAGTTTTGGCAATGTCGCCGACGCTCCAGGCAACCATCTGATTGGATGTCCACAAAGTCAGTTGATCGCCTTTCCACGCCGCCAAGGTCGCGTGCGGTTCCATCATCGCGTGGGACTGATCCGGAGTGGTGTAAGTCTGATCGAACTGCACCTGCGCGGCGGCGAAGGCCTTGTCGAAGTCACCATGATTGACGTCGGGCAATTCGTCTTTCGGTTCGACGCCCAGCGCTTTCACGCTGGCCAGATCGAACTTGCCTTCGACGGTTTCGTAATCGACCTTGACCCGTTGCGCGGCGGCGCGCGCCTGCTCGAATGTCTCTGCGACGACCAGCGCGACGGCCTGCTGATAATGCTGCACCTCGGGACCGGCCAGCAGATGTGCGGCGTTGTATTGACCCTTGTCGAGCTTGCCGGCGTTAGCAGCAGTGACAATCGCCAGCACGCCCGGCGCGGCTTTCGCCTCGTCCAGATGAATGGCTTTGATCCGCCCTTTGGCGATGGCCGCATCGACCATGACACCGTAAGCCTGATTGGCGGCCGCTTCATGTTGCTCGTAGGCATACGTGGCCTGCCCGCTGGTTTTCAACGGGCCTTCGATGCGCTCGGTGGGTTGGCCGATGACCTTCAACTGGTCGATAGGGTTGGTGGTGGCGGGCGTGTCGAATTTCATGCGTCGTCCCTCGCTTGCGCCAACACCGAGCCGAGCGTGCGCTCGACCAGGGTCAGTTTGAACTGGTTATCGTGGGTCGGCGTGGCGCCGTCGAGCAGGCGTTCGCTGACGGCTTTGGCGCCTTTGGGCAGCAACGCTTCGGCCGCTTCAACCCGCCATGGTTTCGGCGCGATACCACCGACGGCGACGCGGCCGCTGCCGTCCTTTTGCAGGATCAGACCGACCGAGACCAGCGCAAATGCGTAGGACGAACGATCACGCACCTTGTGATAAACGTGAGTGCCGCCAACGGGCGCGGGCAGTGTCACCGAGGTGATGAACTCGCCGGGCGTCAGACTAGTTTCGATATTTGGTGTGGTGCCAGGCAACTGATGAAAATCAGCCATGGCGATGCTGCGAGTACTGCCGTCGGGTTTCACCGTTTCAATCTGTGCATCGAGCGCACGCATGGCGATCGCCATGTCGCTCGGGTGCATGGCGATGCACGCTTCACTGACGCCGATGATGCCCAGTTGCCGACTGACCCCACCAATCGCCGCGCAGCCGCTGCCAGGGTTACGTTTGTTGCAGGCCTGATGGGTATCGTAGAAGTACGGGCAGCGCGTGCGTTGCAGCAGGTTGCCGGCAGTGCTCGCCATGTTGCGCAACTGCCCGGAAGCCCCGGCAAGCAAGGCGCGGGACAGCAGCGCATAGTCTTTGCGCACGCGCGCGTCGGCAGCCAGATCGGTGTTGCGCACCAGCGCGCCGATGCGCAAGCCGCCCTCGGGCGTGGCTTCGATCTGATCCAGGCCGAGGTGATTGACGTCGATCAGGTGCAGCGGCGTTTCGATGTCGAGTTTCATCAGGTCGAGCAGATTGGTGCCACCAGCGATGAAACGCGCGCCTTCAACTTGCGCAGCTTGTGCGGCGGCAGCGGCGGGGGAGTCGGCGCGGCTGTAATTGAACGGTCTCATGCCGGTACCTCCGCGACTTCGGTGATGGCTTCGATGATGTTCGAGTAGGCCCCGCAGCGGCAGATATTGCCGCTCATGCGCTCCTGAAACTCTCTGGCAATCAATTGCGGCGCCTCGGTGAGGCTTTCACTGACGTGGCTGGGAATGCCATCGCGGATTTCCTTGATCACTGACACCGCCGAGCAGATCTGCCCGGGTGTGCAATAACCGCACTGATAGCCATCATGCTTGATGAATGCGGCCTGCATCGGGTGCAGCTTGTCGGGCATGCCGAGGCCTTCGATGGTGGTGATCTCACGGCCTTCATGCATCACCGCCAGGGTCAGGCACGAATTGATCCGCCGGCCATCGGCGATCACCGTACAGGCGCCGCACTGGCCGTGGTCGCAGCCTTTTTTAGTGCCGGTCAGGTGCAGGTGCTCGCGCAAGGCATCAAGCAGGGTGGTGCGGGTGTCGACGTCAAGCTCGCGCGGCTTGCCGTTGACGTTGATCGTCACTTTGCTCATGGCCGGTCGCTCCAGATTGGCCGCGTAGGCCTTGAGGCTGATAAACGGCGGCATCGCGAAGGCGGTGGCGGTCACGGCGCCGAGGATCAGAAATCTGCGTCGGGAAATCGTCATGGTTCGATTCCTTTTCTCTTCATCAGGGCAGCAGGGTCGTCAATGGCCCAAACGGGCAGCCAGCGTGATCGCCGGTCTCGTTAAGGAGTGACTGCCGGAAAGAGCAAAAGGTTTTGTCGGATTTTCGCTATAGAGTTATGCGTGTGGCTCATCAATTACCTGGCGCTGTAAACACCTTTGCATTCACAGCCTCAGACCTGTGGGAGCGAGCTTGCTCGCGAAGAGGCCGGCACAGTCAACCTCTTCACTGACTGAACGGACGCCTTCGCGAGCAAGCTCGCTCCCACAGGGGAATGGGGTGTAGCTGGCTAATGCGAGCCAACCACCATATGTGTAAACGGCGCCACATACGCCTGCAACGTCACCAGCCCGCCGACCAGAATCGCCAGCACAATCGAGTGGAAGAACACGTAGCGCAGGATCTCGCCCTCATGCCCATACCAGCGGGTCGCGGTGGAGGCGACGACGATCGATTGTGCATCGACCATTTTGCCCATCACCCCGCCAGAGCTGTTCGCTGCCGCCATCAGCACCGGACTGATCCCGAGCTGTTCCGAGGTGACCCGCTGCAAACCGCCAAACAACACGTTTGAAGCTGTATCCGAACCGGTCAATGCCACACCCAGCCAACCCAACAGCGTGCCGAACATCGGATAGAAAATCCCCGTCGCCGCAAACGCCAGACCCATGGTCGCGTCGAGTCCCGAATAGCGCGTGAGAAACCCCAGCGCCAGCATCGCCGCAATCGTGATCAGCGAAAACCGCACCACCCACAGCGTGCGCAGGTACTGCT
>NZ_UTHA01000093.1 GCF_900582195.1 Pseudomonas viridiflava | reverse complement strand
CTTACCCTGCCTGCGATGCGCCTTGCATGGCTCTTTATACATCGGGCACGACGGGACATCCCAAGGGCGTTCTGCTCAGCCACCGCAACCTCAGCCATTTCACTGCCTGGTATGCGGAATACGTGGATCTGAATCAACACAGCCGGGTGCTGCAATTCTCGACCCTGAGTTTCGATTCATCCGTGATCGACATTTTCCCGACCTGGCTCAGTGGTGCCGAACTGGTGGTGCCCGACGAGGATCAGCGGCGTGATCCGCTGCAACTGGTCAGCGTGTTGAAGGACGGGCTTACCCATGCGTTCCTGCCACCCGCTTTGCTGAGCATCTTGCCGTTGGATCAGCCATTGG
>NZ_UTHA01000041.1 GCF_900582195.1 Pseudomonas viridiflava | reverse complement strand
ACGAACGCGTCGATATCAGCGACAGCGCCTCGAGCCGTGCCCTGTTTGAACGCGTGGGGAGCTTCGACGCGCTGATTTGCGCGGCGGGCAGCGTGAAATTCGTGCCGCTGGCGGACATGTCCGAAGCCGATTTCGCCCTGGGTCTTCAGGACAAACTCATGGGCCAGGTCAACCTGCTGCTGATCGGCAAGGCATACGCCAACGATGGCGCGTCGTTCACCTTCACCTCGGGCATCCTGAGCCAGGAGCCGATTCTTTCCGGCGTTTCAGCCAGTCTGGTCAATGGTGCCATCGATGCCTTCGTGCGCGCCGCAGCCATCGAATTGCCGCGTGGCATGCGCGTGAACTCGGTCAGCCCCACCG
>NZ_UTHA01000014.1 GCF_900582195.1 Pseudomonas viridiflava | reverse complement strand
CAGCGAAAGCAGCACGAATGCAGCGGTGGTGGTGTTGACCGTTTCCCAACCCAGGCGCGACATCAGCGAGACCAGCGTCGGGCCGATATTGCCGCGCACGCCGAAAATCGCCCGCGACAAGGTCAGGCTCGGCGCACGACCACGGCGACCGGCAATCGAGATGATCCCGACCACGGCGAACGAACCGGCGGCGCCGATGATCGCGACAATGATTGCCTGCCAGATCGCCAGCCCGCGAAATGCGACCAGCGTGGCGCCCAGTGGCAAACCGAGGATGGAAATGTTGGCGGCGAACCAGACCCAGAACAGTTGCAGCGGATGGCCGTTGCACTCAGCTTCCGGCACCGGCTCGATGCCGCGGGTTTCCAGTTGCCCGGCGCTTTGCCCGGCGGTTGATGAACTCATGAAGATGCTCCTGTTTGCCTTTTTTGTGGTTGTGGCAATGATGCAAAACGACAAGACATCGCGGCCGTCCTCGGCCTGTCTGCGCGATCCATTGCGGGTTAAAAATTCGAAATTTGCGGTGCGGCCTTCGCGAGCAAGCTCGCTCCCACACTGGATTTGTGGCGTTTACATAACCCCTGTGGGAGCGAGCTTGCTCGCGAAAGCGTCAGCCAAATCAACGCAAGGCCAACAGCCCCTGCACCAAAGGCTCAAGCTCCAGATGATTAACAGTTTTCACCGTGTCGATCATCTCGGCAGGCCAACTCTCAAGACCCAGGCAGGCCCCCAGCATCGCGCCAAGAATCGCCGCGATGGTGTCAGTGTCACCACCAAGACTGGCGGCCATGCACAGCGCATCAAACGCGCTCATCTCACCGACCGCGACTTGCTGCGCCAGGGCGAACGAGACCACCACCGACTCCTGCGACGCCACCGACGTACCGATCACGTCATAGAGCAGATCCGCCAGCAGCGCCTTGTCACTATCGACGCTGATGGTGCGCGCCCAACTGATCCGCGAAGCAATACGCCCGCCAGCGACCCAGTGACCGTGCGCTTCGGCTTGCTGAGCGATTTGCTGACCGAGGTTCAACGCCTCGCCGAGGTCCATGCCATTGATGCCAGCGGATACCACCGCCGCCACCGCCGCCGCGCTGGAAATCCCCAGCGTGGTGTTGTGTGTGACCTGACAGGCCTGCACCACCGCCACAATAAACCGTTGAGGGTCGGCAACATCCGCCGCGATCCCGACGGGTGTGATGCGCATGGCCGCGCCATTGGTGGTGCCGTAACGCCCCGCCTCCTCCGGCGAATGGCCGGCAAGGATCATCTCGATGGCGCGCTTGGTCGATGGCCCGAGCAAATCCTGCGAGCCCTTGGCCTGCATCTCGGCTTCCCACTCGATCAAGCGTTGCGCGAGGATTGCCGGTTCGATGCGGCCCTTGCCCTCGACCAGCAACTCGCCAACCAGAATCGCCTGTTCGGTGTCATCGGTGATCGAGCCTTTGGGCATGTTCGCGGCAATCGGTTGCAGGGGACCTGCGTCCTGCAGATCGATAATCTGGCCGAAGCGGGTCTTGATCGTTTCGCGGTTCAGCGATTGCGTCGGCATGCCCAGCGCATCACCGAGGGCCAGGCCATAGAAAGCGCCGAGGGCACGGTTGAGCACAGTCATTTCGATTCTCCAAATTGCAGGTGCAGACGGAAATGCACCGGGTCGAGCAGGCTTTCGACCTGCTCCATGAAACGGTTCTGCCGGTCGTAGGTGGTGCGCAACGCCTTGAGGAACACGGTGCCGACCGGGCGCCCGAGCAATTCGGCGTCTTCGGCATTCAGCGGTTCGGCGCCGATCCACTGATCGCCGCGCTCGCCGATATAGCCGTAAGCGGCCAGAGTGATGGTCAGGGAGTTGTCGATCAGACCGACGCGCGGCAGGCTTTCCAGGCCGCCGGTGGCCGGCATCAAAGAGCGTTCGAGGGACACCAGCGTGCCGTCGTTGGCACGGCGACGGCGGTCGAGGGTGATGAATTGGTCAGTGCCGAAACGCGACAGCAGGTCTGGCCGGGTCACGGCTTCCAGACGCAACACTTCGGTATTGATCATCGCCCCGCTGTCGGCCAAGGCCTGCGCCCAGCCGCTGCGCTGATCAAGCGCGACACCGTCGAAAGTGACGATGGAGCCAACGCCGCTTTGCGTGGCGATGTAATTGCGCCGTTTCAGTTCGGCCAGCGCTTCGCGCAGCGTGCCTCGGCTGACTTGGAATTCTTGAGCCAGCTGATGCTCGCCGGGCAACAGAAAGCCGTCCTCCATGAGGCCGCTTTCGATACGCCGGACGAGTTCGTCGACCACCCGTTGCTTCTTGTCAAATCGTACCTGTCTAATCATGTACAAATTGATAACCGAAACGGGTGTGGGCGGGCAAGAGAAATTTGGCGGGAGTGACGAAAGGCGGGAGAATCAAAAGCCCCTCACCCTAGCCCTCTCCCGGAGGGAGAGGGGACTGAATGGGGGATATTTGGGAGATACATCGACCTGAAAGTGCTTCGCCGAATCCATAATCGACGAGGTCTTTAAGGTCGATGCAGGACGCAAGACATCCCGGTCGGCCCCCTCTCCCTCCGGGAGAGGGCTGGGGTGAGGGGCTCTTGATTTTAGCGCTGCTTCAGACGGTCAATCACGACGGCCAACAGCAGGATCGAACCACGAATCACATACTGATAAAACGTATCAATGTTCTTCAGGTTCATCGCGTTCTCAATGATCGCCAAAATCAACACCCCGGCAATCACATGCCGGATCATGCCGATCCCGCCGCTCAGCGACACCCCACCCAGCACGCAAGCCGAGATCACCGTCAGCTCAAACCCCTGGCCAATCATCGGCTGCCCCGAGGTCATCCGCGACGCCAGAATCACCCCGGCCAGCGCACCAATCACGCCATGCACGGCAAAGATAATGATCTTGGTCCGATCAACGTTCACACCCGCCAGCAGCGCCGCTTCCTGGTTGCCACCGATGGCCATGGTGTTGCGCCCGTAGGTGGTGTAATTCAGCAGCCAGCCAAAAAACAGAAAGCAAACGATGGTGATCAGAATCGGCACCGGCACGCCAAACAACTGACCATTGCCGAAGACGAAGAACGATTCCTGCGACACGCCCACCGCTTTGCCATTGGCAAAAATGTAAGCCAGACCGCGAACGATCTGCATAGTCGCCAACGTCGTAATCAAGGCATTGACCCGCAACTTGGCAATCACGATGCCGTTGATCAGCCCGACAATCAGGCCCATCACCAACGCCGCACTGACGCCGAGAAACACGCTGTTGGTGTCACGCATCACCACCGCCGCGACCACGCCGGCGCAGGCAATCACCGAGCCCACCGACAAGTCGAAGTGCCCCGATGCCAGGCAATACAACATCGTGCACGCCGCGATGCCGGTGGTGGAAATCGCCAGGCCCAGGCCACGCATGTTCAGCGGCGAAAGGAAGTTGTCGATCAGCAGCGTGCAGGCAACGAAAATGCCCACAGCCGCCAGCAACATGACCCAGTCATCAAGGAAGCGGCGCATGTCCAGCGGTTTGCGCTCTTTGGGCAGGGTTTCGTTTTGGGTTGTCATCATAGTCACCTCTCAGTTCGCCACGCCGTCAGCGCGTTGGCGCGGCAAAGCCAGTTGCAGCAGGTTGGATTCATTGGCCTGGTCGCGGCTGATTTCGCCGCGCAGAGCGCCTTCGCAAAGCACCAGAATGCGGTCGGAAATGCCCATCACTTCCATCAGATCACTGGACACCACAATCACCGAAATGCCATCGGCGGCGAGGTTATGGATGATCTGGTAGATCTCAGCCTTGGCGCCGATGTCGATGCCGCGCGTTGGTTCGTCGAGCAGCAGGACCTTCATCGGCATCGACAGCCAGCGACCGAGAATGGCCTTCTGCTGATTACCGCCGGAAAGGAATTTGATCTGCTGGCCGGCGTGCGGGGTTTTCACTTTCAGGGCTTTGATCTGTTTGTCGGCGTTGTCCTTTTCCCACAGACCGCGAATCAGGCAACCGAGCCCCGAATGAGCACCGCGTGCGCTGATGTTGATGTTTTCGGCGACGCTGGCCAGCGGGATGATGCCTTCCTTCTTGCGATCTTCCGGACAGAGCAAAATGCCCGCAGCAATCGCGTCGCGCGGTGAGCGCAGTTTCAGTTCGTGACCGCGCAATTCGAGGCGTCCGGCGGTGTTGCGTTCCAGCCCGCTGAGCAGGCGAAACAGCTCGGTGCGCCCTGCCCCGACCAATCCGAACAGGCCAAGAATTTCACCTTTGTGCGCTTCGAAACTGATCGGCTCGCGCAAGCCAGGGCCGAGCAGGCCGGAGACCTTCAGGGCCACCGCGCCGCGTGGACGATGGCGGTAATCGTAGATGTCCTGAATGTCGCGCCCGACCATGCAGGTCACCAGTTGATCGTGGGTCAACTGGCTCATGTCGTCGAAGGTGCGCACGTAACGACCGTCCTTGAACACCGTCACCGCGTCGCAGATGCGGAACACTTCTTCCATGCGATGGGAGACGTAGAGGACGACTTTGCCCTCGTCGCGCAGGCGGCCGATGATCGCCATCAAGCGGTCGATCTCACGGGCCGAAAGACTGCTGGTCGGTTCATCGAAAGCGATCACATGGGCGCCGCGCGACAGCGCTTTGGCGATTTCCACCAATTGCCGCTGGCCGAGCGACAGGCGACCGACTTTGGTCTGCGGATCGATTTCGTCGGCCAGGCCTTTCAGGCAATTCAACGCTTGCTGGCGCAGCGCGCCACGATTGATCAAACCGAAACTGGCCGGCAGATGACCGAGAAACAGGTTTTCGGCGACAGTCATTTCCGGCACCAGATGCAGCTCCTGGTGAATCACCGCGACGCCGCTGCCGATGCTGTCAGCCGTCGACTTGAACGCCATGGTCTGCTCGCCGATCTGCAACTCGCCGCTGCTCGGGATGTAAGCGCCGCCGAGGATTTTCAGCAGGGTCGATTTGCCGGCGCCGTTCTCGCCCATCAAGGCATGAACCTGGCCCGGATGGGCGACGAAACTGATAGCGTCCAGCGCCTTCACGCCGGGAAAGGTTTTGCCGATCCCGTTGAAGCGCAGGCTGCCGTTGGCGCTGTGCTGTTGTGTTTGTACTTGCGCGTGCATAAAGCCACCTCTTCACACCAAAAAACGGCCCGGCTGCCCGGGCCGTCGCGGCATCAGTTCCACAGGCCGATTTTTTCCAGCTCTTGCTTGAAGTTCTCGCGGGTGATCAGGGTGACGTCGTCCATGGCGGTGTACTTCGGCGGTTCTTTGCCGGTGGTGACCCACTCGAACATCATCTCTGCGGTTTTGTAACCTTCGATGTGCGGGCTTGGCAGCATCGAGCCAAAGAAACCACTGTTTGGCTTTTTCAGTTCGCCGATGGCGTCGGTGCCATTGATACCGATACCGATCACGTTGGCCGCGGCAAAACCGGCGGCTTCGGTGGCGCGTACGCCGCCGAGCACAGTGTTGTCGTTCATGCCGCCGATGATCAGGTTTTTCGCCGCGCTCGGCAGTTTCACCAGCGCCGAGTTGGTGGCGTCCATGCTGCCCGGCACGTCGAGGGTTTTCAGCGCGGCGAACAGAATGTGGTCTTTCGGCATGCCGGCGTCTTCAAGGGATTTCACCGAGCCGTCGGTGCGCTTCTTGCCGGTGTCGAGTTCGTTGTAGGTGTTGACCACAGCAAAGGTGTCTTTCCAGTCCCAGTTACGCTTTTTCGCTTCGGCGACCATGGCGTTGCCCTGCTTCTGGCCGACTTCGAAAGCGGCCATGCCGAGGTACGGCACGTCTTCCATGAACTTGCCGTTGGCGTCGACGAAGCGGTCATCGACGGCAATCACTTTGAGGTCATTGAGTTTGGCTTTGGCCATGATTGCCGGGCCGAGCGAGACATCCGGCGGGCAGATCACAAAGCCTTTGGCACCGTTGGCGGCGAGGCTGTCGATCGCCGAAAGGGTTTTCTCGCCATCCGGCACGGCGATCTTGATCAGTTCAAAGCCCTTGTCCTTGGCGGCCTTCTCGGCGAAGGCCCACTCGGTCTGGAACCACGGCTCTTCAGCCTGCTTGACCAGGAAACCGATTTTCACGGTGTCGGCAGCGAGCAGCGCACTGCTCAGGCTGAACGCGGTAACCGCCAAAGCGGTACTGCACAGGGTACGAATCCCGAAACGACGTTTCATAAGCTGACTCCTTGTTATTTTTTTTGAGCAATGTTTGAAAAGCGTTGAAGCGTGTTCTCAGTGAAGCGGTTTGAAAATAGTCATATCGTATGATGATTGGATTTCAAGCGTAGTTCAGCGCGCGAACGCTGTTTATTCAGTCGTGGTACATCACCGAGCGTCCACCATCGATGGTGATACACGAGGCGTTGATGAACGGCGCTTCGTCGCTGGCCAGAAAAACCGCAGTCATCGCCACTTCAAGGGGCTGACCGATACGTTTCGGCGGGTGTAGGTCGAAAGCGCGCTGACGCTCGGCGTGCGGGTCGGCGAAACCGTTCCAGTAATCAACGTTCAGTTGCGTTTCGATATAGCCCGGGGCGATGGCATTCACGCGGATGCCCTTCGCGGCGTACTCGATGCCCAAGGCGCGGGTGAGGCCGAGCAAACCGTGTTTGGCCACCGGGTACGGAAAGCAGCCGGGAATGATGTGGCTGGAATGGGTCGATGCGATATTGATGATGCTGCCGACGCCCTGTTCGATCATCTGCGGTAGTACCGCTTTACAACCGAACCAGGCACCGTCCAGATCGATGGCGAAGCAGCGATGCCAGTCTTCTTCAGTCATCTGCAAAGGATCGCGGAACACGTTGACCCCGGCGCAATTGACCAGCACATCGATGCGCCCGTGCAGCTCAACGGCGCGTTTGGCCATGGCGTGCAGATCGTGCTGACGCGAGACATCTGCCTTCAGCGCTTGGACGTCGTAACCCTGCTCACGCCAATGGGCGGCAACCTCTTCGACCTTCTCAGCCTGGATATCGCTGATAACCAGTTTCGCTTGCTGCGAAGCGAAAGCCGCGACGATGGCTTCGCCGATGCCTTGCGCAGCACCGGTCAGCAGCACGACCTTGTTTTTCAGACGCTCGCCCTTCGGCGGTGCGGGCACCGGCGGCAGGGAAAGAGGTTCAGCCATGGATCAGGACTCCTGTTTCGCAGGCACAAAAAAACCGGGCATCTGCCGATGTCCGGTCTGCAAGGCGGTTGGAACGAAACAGGCAGGCGCGGCCGACGGCATCGAGCCGTTGCGAGACACGGACTCCACACGGGAGTGCGATAGACATTCGCTGCATCACTTCACCTGTTTTGTTCTTTTAAGTGTGAGTGCTTGTTACTGCTGGAGCCGACTATAAACCCGACCGCCGAATAATCTCAATATATAATTTTGCATCCCATATTTTGGGATTTATTCTGCAAACCGCGTACAGAGTTTTCCTGCAACATCCACGCGCATCGACAGCACTGCGCCATCCAATGGATGGTTGTGCGGGCTCTGGGCGCTGGTGATGAACAGGGTTTTCAGGTCTTCGCCGCCGAATACACAACTGGTCGGGCGGCTGACAGGCAGATCGATTTTGCGCTCGACCTGGCCTTCAGGCGTCAGGCGCAGCAGGCAACTGCCGTCCCAACGGGCATTCCAAACGAATCCTTCTGCATCCATCGCCGAGCCGTCCGGGCCACCCTGCTGATCGGGGCCGTACCAGACTTGCGCGGCATCGAGATTGCCATCGGTGTGAATGAAATAGCGATGCAGCGTGCTGTCGAGACTGTCGCCAAACAGCAGCGTGGTGCCGTCGTCGCTCCACAGCAAGGTGTTGGGAATTCCCAGATTACGCAGTAAGGGTGTGACGCGTTTATCCGGATCGATGCGGAACAGACCACCGGAGCGACGAGTGATCGGCAGATCTTCGCCGTTCTCGCCGATGTTGTTTTGCATGGTGCCGAGCCATAGTCGGCCTTGAGCATCGCAGCGCGCTTCGTTGGGGCGATTGCCCGGTTGCGGGTCGGCGACGCAGAACAGCGCCAGGCGTGGCTCAAGGCCCGGGGAATCGAGGTCGAGCCGATAGACGCCACTGCTCAGGGTCACCAGTGCATCACCGCTGGCGCAGGGGATGAACGCGGAGACGTGCTCGGGCATTTGCCAGATCTGTACGTTCTGGCCGATCAGGCGCAGGGCCTGTTTGCCGGCGATATCGACCCAGTACAGCGCTTGAGTTGGCGCGTCCCAGAACGGGCCTTCGCCGAGTCGGGCGCGGTGTTGGGTCAGGGCGGTCCACGGCATATCAACTCCTTCTTTGTTGTTTTTACTGTGGGAGCGAGCTTGCTCGCGAAGGCGGAGCGTCAGTCGATGCATGAGTTGCCTGATACATCGCATTCGCGAGCAAGCTCGCTCCCACAAAGGATCTCGGTGTTTTCAGCTAGCTTTTTTGTCGGCCATGACTTTCGGGTAAAAGCGCTTTATTGCCAGGTCTGCATTGTCGATCAGGGTCATGCACGCCCACACCCCGCGCGCGGAATCGCGGGCGGCGATGGCGTCGGCCATGTCTTTGTGGATTGGTAAGGTGCGGCGCAGTTCATCGGGATCGGCGGCGGAGACTTCGAACGATACGGCAAGCAACGCGCCGAGCGCCGGGACCATTTGTTCGATGAATTGATTGTGGCTGGCGGCGAGAATGCATTCGTGGAAGAACTGGTCGGCGCGGTTGTAATCGGTGCCGCTGTCGACCGCACGCTCGAGGGCGTTATACGCCAGTTGTACCGCCTCGATCTGTTCCAGGGTCGCGCGCTCGCAAGCCCAGCGCACGGCCATCGGTTCAATGGTGCGGCGCAGATCCAGCAAGTCGTCGACGAAGTTTTCCGGCAAGCCATTACGCGACAGCCAACCGACCACTTGCGGATCGAACAGGTTCCAGCGCCTTACCGGCAGCACGCGCGTGCCGACTTTCGGCCCGACTTCAAGCATGCCTTTGGCGACGAGGGTTTTGATCGCTTCGCGGATAACCGTGCGACTGACACCGAGCTGTTCGCCCAGATCGGCCTCGACCTTGATGGTCTGCCCCGGTTTGACCTGGCCGGCGGCGATCCAGCTGCCCAGCCAGTCAACGGTCGACGCATGAAAGCTGCTGGACATGAACACCTCAAAGCGGATCGCGATGGGTGATCAAGCTAATCATCATATGATTAACAGTCAATCAGGATTTTAAGGTGATTCACAAAACCAATGTGGGAGCGAGCTTGCTCGCCCCACAGGGATTTGTGTTTACGGCTCGAGGCCGATGCGGAAGAACTGGCCGCCGCTCCACACCCCGAGCCAGCGCTGGCCATCGATTTCACGGCTCACCGCCAGCTCCACCAGTTGATAGAACACATTGCGATGAATCAGCGCTTCAAGGTTGGTACGCACATGCACGTAGGGCGCTGGCTCTTGCGTCGTCGGATCAATCTCGACGCGGATCGGATGCTCCGGCCCGGCCTCGGCGGTTTCCTCGAGGTTGGTGGTGAAGCGCAACAGCTGCGCCTCGCCCTCGCCTTCAACCTCGACAGCGATCGCCACGAACGGCGCGTCGTCGACCTTGATCCCGACCTTCTCGACCGGGGTGATCAGGAAATAATCATCGCCGTCGCGACGAATGATCGTGGAGAACAATTTGACCATCGGCTTACGCCCGATCGGCGTGCCCAGGTAATACCAGGTGCCGTCGCGGGCGATGCGCATGTCGATGTCGCCGCAAAAATCCGGGTTCCACAAGTGCACCGGCGGCAGGCCTTGGGTTTTCGGGATCTGTCCCAACAGGTCATTGGCTTTTTGCGGGCCACTCATGGCGTTCTCCTTGAATTATTGGTCGCCGACTCCCAACAGGCTGCGCGCGTACTGGGCCAGCGGCGGGCCGATCAGGTCTTCGGGCTTGCTGTCGTGGAACGTCAGTAAACCGCCACGACTCTTGATCCGTGCAGTATCAATCAAATACTGGGTGCTGGTCTCGATCAACATGATCTGAATCACACCGCCATCAATGCCGAGGCGATCGACCGCTTCTTCATCCAGCCACTCGTCGGAGTTGCCGATTCGGTCGTCAGCTTTGGCGAAACGCGTGTACAGCAAATAGTGCGCGCCGGCGTCACGGGCTTCGCCCATGGCCTGATCGAGGCCTTCCGGCGCACGGGCGCGGCGGACCATCGGGAAGTATTCGACGAAACCCTTGAAGGCCTCTTCGGCCACGACATTGGGGCGCGGGTAAGAACCGCCCGGCGGGGCGAACGCGCCTTGGGCGATGTAGATGAACGAGTCCGGCTGAATGCGGAAGTTGTTCACGCGACGGCTGTCGCTGTGGTCCAGCAGGCCCGCGTCGCTCATCTGGTAGCGAGTGCCTTCGGCCATATCGCTGACAGTCATACAGCCGCCAAGCGCCAAAACGGCCAGCAGCAAAACCAGGCTACGCATCCTATTCCTCCAGAGGCCGGTGACGGAAAACCGGCGAATGGCCGTAGGATGCAGCTTTTGCGCCAGCTCAAGTAATTTGTTGATGGTTAAATCGTATTCGCGAGCAGGCTCGCTCCCACAGGGGGAATACATTCCAAGGTGGGAGCGAGCCTGCTCGCGAAAGCGGTTGATCAGCCGCCGATAATTTTCATCACGGTCGCGCCACCTGAGAACGCCACCTCCTGCTTGTCGCCCAACGCCTTGACCAACAGACGCTGCAGCGCCGGCAATGCCTGATGGCGCGGCTTGTCGAGCAAATCACCGACATAGTGACGGTTGCTCGACGACAGGCAGCCATGCAGCCAACCGGTCGACGACAGGCGCAAGCGCGAGCAAGTCCGGCAGAACGGCACGCTTTCGTTGGCAATTACACCAAAGTTGCCCAAGCCGGGAATCGCGTAACGCACAGCGGTGGCATCCACCGGAGCGTCGGTTTGCGCGTACTCATATCGTTCGCCAATCAGTGCCAGCAATTGCTGCAGGCTGACGAACTGTTGCAGGAAGGCATTGGAGTCTTTGGCCAAGTGGCCCATGCGCATCAACTCGATGAAACGCAGTTCATACCCGCGCTCAAGGCAGTAATCCAGCAACGGCATCACCTGATCGAGGTTCTGCCCACGCAACGGCACCATATTGACCTTGATCTTCATCCCCGCCGCTTTCGCCTGATCCATGCCATCCAGCACGGTGGCCAGATCGCCGCCACGGGCGATGCTGCGGAACGCGCCAGCGTCGAGGGTATCGAGAGACACGTTGATCCGGCGCAAACCGGCATCCACCAGCAGCGGGAGTTTCTTCGCGAGGAGTTGACCGTTGGTGGTCAGGCTGATGTCGTCCAGGCCCATCTTGCCGACAGCAGTCATGAACGATTCGAGCTTGGGGCTGACCAGCGGCTCGCCACCGGTAATGCGCAGCCGCTCGATGCCGGCGGCTTCGATCAGGTACGCCACGCCACGGGCCATGGCTTCGGCCGACAGCTCATCCTGCGCAGCCACCAACCGCTTGCCGTTGGGCACGCAGTAGGTACACGCGTAATTGCAGGCTGAGGTCAGACTGATCCGCAAATTGCGAAAACGCCTGCCTTGACGGTCAACGATCATGATCACTCCGGCGAAAGAATTTCGAGCCACTAAAACTTGACTCACAAATCAAGTTTTAGCAAGCCCTATGCCTGAGTATATTCCTGCGTTACTGCGCCATGTAGCGAAATCATGGCGCAATAAGGCAACTGAATGGTTCAGTTGCTTGGGATTTCCGGATCGCGCTTGCGCTTGTTGCCCATACGCACGCCGATGTCCATCAGGAACTGGAAGAAACCTTCCTGATCTTCCAGCACATTGCTCCAGAACGGCGAGTGATACAGCGCGACTGCGCCGTGCACCAGCGCCCAGGCTGCGCAGTAGTGGAAGTACGGCGGCACGTCTTCGAGTTTGCCTTCGCTGATGCGGCCCTTGATCAGCAAAGTCAGGCGTTCGAAGTTCGAGGCACGGATCTTGTGCAGCTCCTCGACCATTTCCGGAACCTGATTGCCTTTGACGACCTTCTCTTCGAGACGGTCGAACAGGCGATAGCGCTGTGGGTCGCGCATGCGGAATTCGAAGTAGGCGCGGGACAGCGCTTCCTTGTCCTTGTCGACATCGGCCGAATGCAGCAGCTCGTTCAAATCGCGCTCATAATCGAGCATCAGGCGCAGATAGATCTCGGCCTTGGATTTGAAGTGCTTGTAGATCGTGCCTTTGCCGATACCTACGGCATCAGCAATCATCTCGACGGTGACACTGTCTTCACCTTGGTCGAGGAACAGCTTGAGCGCGGTATCGAGAATTTCTTGCTCGCGGCGACGAAACTCACGGACCTTACGAGGTTCTTTGTGCATAAGAAAAGGTCTGAAGGGTCAAAATTCGAAGCCGCGTATTATGCCTAACTTGCGCAAAAATGCACGGATCATCCGACCATATCTGTGTTTCTTGTTCATTTTGAGAACGTTTTGGGCGCAATGAGAACTCAACTGAAGCGAACGTATTCCAAATTTGTTTAAAAACCCCGACCGGCTAACTGGACTGCACGCCAGACTGATCAATACTTGAACTGTCGGGCGACATCTCCCCCAAGTGTCGCGCCGGTAAAGGTACCAAGGGACCGCGTGCCTTTGTTTTACTCCTAATGGTCTTAACCCGGATTCACCCCCCAGAACCCGGGTTTTTTTTGCCTGCGATTTGGCAAACGGCTACAGGGCAGATTTAACACTCGCCAGAGGGAACAGGCGCTTGAAGTTCTCGGTGGTCTGTTCGGCAAACCGCTCGTAGTTTTCACCGCGCAGCATCGCCAGGAACTCCGCCACCTCGCGCACATACTGCGGCAGGTTGGGCTTGCCGCGATAAGGGATCGGCGCCAGATACGGCGAGTCGGTTTCCACCAGCAGGCGATCCGCCGGGACCTTGCTCGCGACATCACGCAACGCATCGGCATTGCGGAAGGTGACGATGCCCGACAGGGAAATGTAATACCCCATGTCCAGCGCCGCTTTGGCCATGTCCCAGTCTTCGGTGAAGCAATGCAATACGCCAGCCTGAGACAACGCCGCTTCGCGCAGCAGCTCAAGGGTGTCGGCACGCGCGCCGCGGGTGTGGATGATCACCGGTTTGCCGGTCTGCTGCGCCGCTTGCAAGTGCAGGCGAAATGATTCCTGCTGCAGCTCGGCCGCTTCCGGCTCGTAGTGATAATCCAGACCGGTCTCACCGATCGCCACCACTTTCGGGTGGTTGAGTTCGTGCAGCAGCCAGTCCAGCGCTGGGGCAGCGCCGGGTTGCACATCGAGCGGATGCACGCCGACCGAACAGTCGACATCGTCATAACGCTCAGCCAGGGCTTTGACGTCGGCAGCGTTATCGGCACTCACGCCGATGCACAGGAAGTGCCCTACTCCGCGCCCACGGGCGGCATCCAGTGCAGCATCCAGCGAGCCGTCATGGGCGGCGAGGTCAAGGCGATCAAGATGACAATGGGAATCTACGAGCATAAAAAGACGGCTACTTACATCGTATGAGTGGGACGGTCGGATTTAAGCGCTCCGGCCAGATGGGTTTCGATGCGACTGCGCGCGGTGTTGTCGCCGTCGTTGAACTGTACGCCAACACCGGCAGCGCGATTGCCTTGCGCCCCTTTCGGGGTGATCCAGGCGACCTTGCCGGCCACCGGGATCTTCTCGGCCTCGTCCATCAGGTTGAGCAGCATGAACACCTCATCGCCCAACCTGTAACTCTTGTTGGTCGGGATGAACAGGCCACCGTTCTTGATGAACGGCATGTAGGCGGCATACAGCACCGACTTGTCCTTGATGGTCAGGGACAAAATGCCGTTGCGCGGCCCCGGGCTGACGGGCTCATTCATGTTGACCTCCACTGCTGATCTTCAGAGTCTAGGTACACATTGTTATCTTTGACCAGGCAATCCCGCCCATTGCACCAACAATGCTTCCAGCAACAGCGCCGGATTGAGGTTGGCCTTGCTCATGACCTTCTGCCGCTGGGCGAGTATCCAGTCCTGAATCTCGAGGACTTTGCCTTGCGCACTTTTCTGCGCCAGGTACTGCACGACCTTGCGCATGTCGGTCAGGCCGAGGCCGGCTTCATCCTGAGTCAGCTGATAACGCAGGATCAGGCTCGACCAATCGCAGAACCAGTCAAACAGACGCAGCATCGGTATGTTTTTCCATTCTTCGGCCAGTTGCGTCGGCGATTGCTGCTGCTTGAGCAGCTTCTTCACGCCCTCGACCACTTGCGCGCGCTGTTCGCGCACGCCTTGGGATTGCAGGCTGACCGCCATCAACGGCGAACCGGCAGCCAGCGTCAGCAATTCGACACGCTCTTCTTCGGAGCAATCGGGCAGCGCTTGCGCCAGCCATTGCAGACTCATTGCCTCGCCCGGCAACGGACAGGCCTGCTGCACGCAACGACTCTTGATCGTCGGCAGCAAACGGCTGGTCTGATGGCTGACCAACAGCAACACGGTATCGCCGGACGGCTCTTCCAGGCTTTTCAGCAAGGCGTTGGCGGCGTTGATGTTCATCGACTCGACCGGCTCGATCAGCACCACCTTGCGCCCGCCAAGCTGCGCGGTCTGCACCACGAAACTGACCAGATCACGCACCTGATCGACCTTGATCGCCTTATCGGCTTCTTCCGGTTCGAGGATGTAGTTATCCGGGTGACTGCCGGCCTTGAGCAGCAGGCAGGATTTGCACTCGCCGCAGGCTTCCGGGGTCGGCCGCTGGCACAGCAGGCTGGCCATCAGGCGTTCGGCCAAAGCGCGTTTGCCGATACCGGCCGGGCCATGCAGCAGATAGGCGTGGGCGTGCTGCTTACGCCCGGCCAGTTGCTGCCAGAGACCCTCCTGCCATGGATAGGCCTCAGCCACGGGCCAGCTCCAGCAAGTTCGGAATCAGGGTATCCAGCGATTGTTGAACCTTGGCCAATGGCTGACCGGCATCGATGCGCACATAGCGCGCAGGATCGGCTTCGGCGCGTTTGAGGAACGCGCTACGCACGGCTTCGAAAAACGCCCGGCCTTCCAGCTCGAAGCGATCCAGACGGCCCCGGGCACTGGCGCGGGCCAGACCGATTTCCACCGGCAGATCGAAAATCAGCGTCAGGTCGGGGCGCAGGTCGCCTTGTACGAAAGTTTCCAGCGTGGCGATGCGCTCCAGCGACAATCCGCGACCGCCGCCCTGATAGGCATAAGTCGAATCGGTGAAGCGATCACACAGCACCACCGCACCACGGTTCAGCGCCGGGCGGATCACTTGCGCCAAGTGCTGAGCGCGCGCGGCGAATACCAGCAACAGCTCGGCGTCCGGGTTCATGACCTCGTCGGCCGGGGCCAGCAGCACATCGCGGATCCGCTCGGCCAACGGCGTGCCACCCGGCTCACGGGTCAGCACCACCTCGATACCGGCGGCGCGCAGGCGCTCGGCGAGGTATTCGCGATTGGTGCTTTTGCCGGCGCCTTCCGGGCCTTCCAGGGTAATAAACAAGCCAGTCACAGGCAGTCCTTAATCAAAGTCATTGCGTGTTTTGTGGGGCGGCGGCTTCCGGTGCCGGCGCAGGCTCCTGAGGCGCAACTTGTGGCAACGCGTCCGGCGCGGTATCCGGAGAGGCCGCGGGAATCGCCTCTTCAGCAGCGGGAGCAGTCTCAGGCGTTGTCGCCGGCGCTGGGCTGGAACGGTAATCCGCACGGCGCTTGAGCTGATACTCACGCACCGCATTGTTGTGCGCATCCAGATCATCAGAGAACACATGACTGCCATCGCCACGTGCAACGAAGTACAGGCTGGTGCCGTCCACCGGATTCAGTGCCGCGTGAATCGCTTCACGCCCGACCATCGCAATCGGCGTCGGCGGCAGGCCGGGAATTACGTAGGTGTTGTAAGGCGTCGGCTCTTTCAAGTGCGCGCGAGTCAGTTTGCCGGTGTAGCGATCGCCCAGACCATAGATGACGGTCGGGTCGGTTTGCAGTTGCATGCCCAGCGCCATTCGACGTACGAAGACGCCGGCAATCTGCCCGCGCTCCTGCGGCACGCCGGTTTCCTTTTCGACCAGCGACGCCATAATCAGCGCTTGATAGGGTTCGGTATACGGCACATCGGCAGAACGACTTTCCCACTCCTTGGCCAATACCTCATCGAGACGATCGAACGCCTTTTTCAGCAGCTCGGCATCGGACATGCCGCGCACGAAACGGTAGGTATCCGGGAAA
Source organism: Pseudomonas viridiflava (assembly GCF_900582195.1). Classification (GTDB taxonomy): domain Bacteria; phylum Pseudomonadota; class Gammaproteobacteria; order Pseudomonadales; family Pseudomonadaceae; genus Aquipseudomonas. Next base: position 116,673 of record NZ_UTHA01000014.1, on the reverse strand, counting down.
AACCGCCCTTCCGGAAACAGTCCTTTGTGGCCGATCTTCGCCATGATGTCGCTGTCGCTCAAACCGTTGAGGGTCTGCTCGATCTTTTCATCTTTCGCTAGCGCCGCGCGCACTTGATGGAAGTTCCAGCCTTCGACCAGGGTCAGGCTGTACTGCACCACTTCACCACGCTTCCACAAGTCGATCAGACCGTTGACGGTCATGCCCGGTTGCATGCGGTACTCGCCGCTGTGGATCGGCGTACCAGCGAGGTTGAAGCGCCAATAGACGCGCAGCCAGAAGGCGTCCTTGATGACGCCATCGGTTTCGAGTCCAAGGAAAGTACGGGTCGGGGTGGAGCCTTTCGGCACATCCAGCAGTTCTTCCTGCTTGATGTTCAGAGGCTGTTCCAGTGCAGAGTGAATCTTCCAGGCGCTGGCGCCCATCAACAGCCCTGCCAGAACCAGTCCGGTTTCCAGCAGCAGCAAAAGTTTACGTCTCACAAATCAGGCATCCAGTAGGGCGCGGGCAATGGTTTGCAGTTTACGGGTGAGCGGGCCAACCGGCCAGCTCAGTGCAGCACAGGCGCGTACCGGCCACACGCCATACACGCTGTTGCAGACAAACACTTCATCGGCCCATTGCAGCTGTTCGAGGCTGATATCGGCGATTTGCGTGGGGATGGCCAATGACTCGGCCTGAAACAATATTTCGGCGCGCATCACACCGGCGACGCCGCAACGTTTCAAGTCCGGCGTTATCAAGACTCCGTCGCGCACCATGAACAGGTTGCTGAAAACCCCTTCAATGACGCGACCGGCCTGATCGAGCATCAAGCCTTCGGCGTGCTCGCTGTCCTGCCATTCGGCACGGGCGAGAACCTGCTCCAATCGATTGAGATGTTTGAGTCCGGCGAGAAGCGGCTGTTTGGACAGTCGCGTGTTACATGGAAACAGGCGAACGCCTTGTTCAGCATGAACAGCAGGATAAGCCGCAGGAGAATTGCCTTGCAGAATGCGTCGGCCCGGCGCCGCTGGATCGGGCGCATAACCGCGCAAACCGTCGCCACGGGTGAGGATGAGCTTGAGCACGCCCTCGCCCATCGCTGCCGCATAGCTCAGTAGTTCATGACGAATCAGCTCGATATCGGCGGCGATAGCCAGACGTGCACAACCATCGGCCAGACGCGTCAGATGCCGATCCAGCAGGATCGGCTGGCCGCTACGCACGGCGATGGTCTCGAACAGACCATCGCCGTAAGCCAGGCCGCGATCTTTCAGCGACAGACTGTCAGCCGGTTGACCGTCGACCCAGCAGTCCATCAGCCTGCAAACCGGCGAAATGCCAGAGTGCCGTTGGTGCCGCCAAAACCGAAGGAGTTGGACAGCACGACATCGATGTCCATGTTGCGCGCAGTGTGCGGCACGAAATCGAGATCGCAGCCTTCGTCCGGCTCATCGAGGTTGATGGTCGGCGGCGCTACCTGGCTGTTGATCGCCAAGACGCTGAAGATTGCTTCAACCGCGCCCGCCGCACCCAGCAGGTGACCGGTCATTGACTTGGTCGAGCTGACGGCGAGTTTGTAGGCGTGATCACCGAACACGGTCTTGATCGCGTTGGCTTCGGCGAGGTCGCCGGCAGGCGTCGAGGTCCCATGGGCGTTGATGTACTGCACTTGATCGACGTTGATCTTCGCATCGCGCAGTGCGTTGGTGATGCAGCGTGCTGCACCAGCGCCGTCGGCCGGTGGCGAGGTCATGTGGAACGCATCGCCGCTGGTGCCGAAGCCGATGAGTTCGGCATAGATGGTCGCGCCGCGCGCCTTGGCGTGCTCCAACTCCTCGAGAACCAGTGCGCCGGCACCGTCGGACAGCACGAAGCCATCACGGCCCTTGTCCCATGGACGGCTCGCACGGGTAGGCTCATCGTTGCGGGTCGACAGCGCACGGGACGCGCCGAAGCCGCCCATGCCCAGGCCGCATGCGGCCATCTCGGCACCGCCGGCAATCATCACGTCGGCTTCGTCGTACATGATGTTGCGCGCCGCCATGCCAATGCAGTGCGTACCGGTGGTACACGCCGTGGCGATGGCGTAGTTGGGTCCCTGTGCACCCAGGTGGATGGACAGGAAACCGGAAATCATATTGATGATCGAGCCTGGCACGAAGAATGGCGAGATTCGACGCGGGCCCGTCTCATGCAGGGTACGACTGGTTTCTTCGATGTTGGTCAGACCGCCGATACCCGAACCCATGGCCACGCCAATGCGTTCACGGTTGGCGTCGGTAACTTCCAGGCCGGCATTGCGCACGGCTTGAAAGCCAGCAGCGAGGCCGTACTGAATGAACAGGTCGAGCTTGCGCGCTTCCTTGACCGACAGGTATTCCTCGACATTGAAGCCCTTTACCGAGCCGCCAAAGCGGGTGGAATAGGCAGAAAGGTCGGTGTGTTCGATCAGACCAATGCCACTGCGGCCAGCCAGAATGCCCTGCCAACTGCTCGGCACATCCGTGCCCAGTGGCGACAACATACCCATACCGGTGACTACGACGCGTCTACGCGACACAGCACTCTCCTTTTTCAAATGACGACGACTTTGCATCAGGCCTAAAGAAAAAACCGCACGCCATGATGGCAGTGCGGTTTTTCCATGACAGCAAACAACGATTACAAACTATTACGCCTGGTGGCTAGTAACGTAGTCGATTGCAGCTTGTACAGTAGTGATCTTCTCAGCTTCTTCGTCAGGGATTTCGGTCTCGAATTCCTCTTCCAGAGCCATCACCAGCTCAACGGTGTCAAGGGAGTCGGCACCCAGGTCTTCTACGAAGGAAGCGGTGTTGACCACTTCTTCTTCTTTAACACCCAGTTGCTCGGCAACGATTTTCTTGACGCGCTCTTCGATGGTGCTCATACCTTGTTTTCACTCCTAATGGACAAATTCAGGCAGCTGGCCAGTGGGTAAGTGTATAGAAAGACTTTTCAGTTTTTCAACTGAAAGCTTCACTCCTCAAACCCTGCGACCCTCTGCCTATAAATAGATTGCAGCTTTATAACGGATTTTAGACAGCTCGTATGACATTTTTTTGAAGCAATCCGTCACATTTTACTTACATGTACATCCCACCGTTCACCGGGATTGTAGCCCCAGTGACGTATGCCGCACCGTCGGATGCAAGAAAAGCGACCACGGACGCGATCTCTTGAGCTTGTCCCAGACGACCCAGCGGAATCTGCGTCTGCAAGGCTTCACGCTGTGCTTCAGGCAGCTCGCGCGTCATATCGGTGTCGATAAACCCTGGGGTTACCGAGTTGACCGTAATCGAACGCGAACCGACTTCACGCGCCATCGCACGGCTGAAACCTTCCAGACCGGCCTTGGCGGCTGCATAGTTTACTTGGCCTGCGTTGCCCATGGCACCCACCACCGAGCCAATACTGATAATTCGGCCCCAACGCGCCTTGGTCATACCGCGCAGAACGCCCTTGGACAGGCGATACAGACTGTTCAGGTTGGTATCGATCACGTCGTACCACTCGTCGTCTTTCATGCGCATCATCAGGTTATCGCGGGTGATGCCGGCATTATTGACCAGGATCGCCACTGGCGCACCGAACTGTTCCTGAATGCCCGCCAGCACGGCACTGACCGATTCGTCGCTAGTGACGTTGAGTTCGAAACCTGCGCCCTGAATACCGTTTTCTTTCAGGGTGGCAGCAATACGCTCAGCGCCCGAAGCGGAAGTCGCGGTGCCAATGACGATGGCGCCCTGACGACCCAGCTCCAGCGCGATAGCCTGACCAATGCCACGGCTTGCACCGGTGACCAGTGCAACTTTACCTTGCAGACTCATGCAAGTTTCTCCTGATTCAGGCTTGCGCTGCGCGAGCGGCAGCGAAAGCGTCTGGGGTATTGAGGTTGGAAGTCGCCACGCCTTCGGCGCAACGCTTGTTCAGACCGGCCAGGACTTTGCCCGGGCCGCACTCGACCAGATTGGTCGCGCCCTTGGCGGCCAGAGTCTGTACCGACTCGACCCAGCGCACAGGCTTGTACAGTTGTTCGAGCAGATCACGCTTGAGGGTTTCCAGATCGGCCGGCACTTGCGCACTGACGTTCTGTACGACCGGGATCTGCGGCGCCTGCCAGTCGATGGCGGCGATGGATTCGGCAAAGCGCTCGGCAGCCGGGCGCATCAGCTCGCAGTGCGACGGCACGCTCACCGGCAGCGGCATGGCGCGCTTGGCGCCACGGGCCTTGCAGCCTTCGATGGCGCGCTCAACGGCAGCTTTGGCGCCGGCGATGACCACTTGGCCCGGCGAGTTGAAGTTAACCGCGCTGACCACTTCACCTTGCGCAGCTTCAGCGCAGGCCGCCAGCACGTCGGCATCGTCCAGACCGAGAATGGCAGCCATACCGCCCTGCCCGGCCGGAACCGCTTCCTGCATCAGTTGACCACGGCGCTCAACGAGCTTCACTGCGTCAGCCAGTGTCAGGCTACCAGCAGCGACCAACGCGCTGTATTCACCCAGGCTGTGACCGGCAACGAATGCCGGACGCGCACCACCTTCGGCCAGCCACAGACGCCACAGGGCGATCGAAGCGGTCAGAATGGCCGGTTGGGTTTTATCGGTTTGATTGAGCAGCTCTTCCGGGCCCTGCTGGGTCAGCGCCCACAGGTCATAGCCCAGAGCCTCAGAGGCTTCTTTGAAGGTTTCGAGGATCAACGGATATTCCGCGCCCAGCTCGGCCAGCATGCCGAGGGACTGCGAACCCTGTCCTGGAAAGACGAATGCGAGGGAAGCAGACATGTAACAAGCCCCTAATGATCTTGTCGTCGGAAAATGACGCCCCACTGAGGGACGCAAGAAACTGACAGTTGGATGGCCCTTTGAACCGGGCGGTCACATTTAAGCATTGTCCGACGAAAACGCCTAAGACAACAGATCCTCCAGACGACCGTGGAGGCGCTCGGGCAAGTTCTCCTGAATCTCGATCAGCGCACGCTGAATCGCGCTCTGAAAGCCCTGGACCCCGGCCGAACCGTGACTTTTCACGACGATACCCTGCAAACCAAGGAAGCTTGCGCCGTTATGTCGCGCCGGCGCCAGATCGGCCTGCAGGCGCTTCATCAATGGCAGCGCCAATGCACCGACCGCTCGTGATGCGAAGTTCTTTTTGAACAACGCCTCGATACGCGCAGCAATCATCGTCGCCAACCCTTCGCTGGACTTGAGCAGAATGTTGCCGACAAAACCATCGCAAACCACCACATCTGCCTCGCCGCGATACAACCCATCGCCCTCAATGAAGCCGATGTAGTTGATGCCACGAGCAGCCTGCAACAGCGTCGCCGCCAGCTTGACCTGTTGATTGCCCTTGATGTCTTCGGTGCCGATGTTCAGTAGCGCGACGCGCGGGCGGTGGATGCCCAGGGTTTGCGCCGCAACCGAACCCATCACCGCAAACTGCAGCAGATGCTCGGCACTGCAATCGACATTGGCACCCAGATCGAGCAACTGGCAAAAACCCTTTTGCGTCGGAATCGCCGCCACCATCGCCGGACGATCGATACCCGGCAAGGTCTTCAGCACAAACCGCGAGAGCGCCATCAACGCCCCGGTATTGCCGGCACTGACACAGGCCTGAGCCTTGCCATCGCGCACCAGCTCAAGGGCGACACGCATCGACGAGTCCGGCTTGCCACGCAACGCTTGGGTCGGTTTTTCGTCCATGGTGATGACTTCGCTGGCCGGGACAATCGTCAGGCGCGCGCGATCGGCAGCCGATTGGCCGTGGATCAATTCTTCAAGAAGGGAGGGTTGACCGACGAGGGTCAGGTGCAGCGAGGGCGTAGCAGAAAGGCAAGCAAGGCTGGCCTGAACAATGCTGCGGGGACCGAAGTCCCCGCCCATTGCGTCAATCGCGATGACTTGAGCGGACAAGTGATTACTCGTCAGCGCCCTTGTCGATCACTTTACGGCCACGGTATACGCCTTCTGGCGATACGTGGTGACGCAGGTGAACTTCACCAGTGGTTTTTTCTACAGACAGGGTGCTAGCCTCGAGAGCGTCGTGCGAACGGCGCATGTCACGGGCAGAGCGGGATTTTTTGTTCTGCTGAACAGCCATAATTGATTAACTCCTAAACGTTTGGGTCACGCTTTAACTGCGCCAATACACTGAACGGGTTGGACCGCGTTACCTCGTCCTCGCTCGGTTCGGGCTCATCTGCTCCCGCCGGCTGCTGGCATTCTTCCGGATGATGAGCAGGCACAATAGGCAAGGCAAGCAGAAGCTCTTCCTCGACCAGTGACTGCAGATCCAATGGATCTTCGCCCAGTTCCAGCACGTCATAACCTTTCGGTAACGACTGGGTATTCGCACCCTCCTTCACCACAGCGTAACTGCATTCGCTATGGATCGGCAGGGTGACCAGCTCAAGACAACGCTGGCAAACCATTTTGACCTCGGTGTCGATAAAGCTGTGGATCACCACAGATTTACGTTCATCTCGTTCAAAAACGAATTTCGCCTGCACCGTACCGACATCGTCGGAAAGCGGGTCGCAGAGTCTCTTCAAATCGGCCAGCAGCAGTTCACCTTGAAGGGTGGTGCCACGGTCAGCCAATTTGCGCGGGTCAACGTGAGGTGGAATCGGGTCATTCAACATAGGCGCAGCATTATAGGGATGCACCCACCCATGTCAAAGGAAATTGTGCCCTGTCCGTCACTTGCGTGCCTCCGCTAGAATTCGCACCTGCCTCAGGAGACGCGAATGCTGCCTTTATTACTCGCTTCAAGCTCGACCTATCGTCGGGAATTGCTCGCCCGCCTGCACCTGCCGTTCGTCTGCAGCTCGCCGGATATCGATGAAAGCCACCGCCCGGGCGAGTCCGCCATCGAACTGGTCAAACGCCTCGCCGAACAAAAAGCCCGGGCACTGGCTGACAGCCATCCTGCTCATTTGATCATCGGTTCGGATCAAGTAGCCGTGCTGGGTCAGCAGATCATCGGCAAGCCGCACACCTTCGAGAAGGCTCGCGAGCAACTGATGGCCGCCAGCGGCGCCAGCGTGACCTTTCTGACCGGCCTGGCACTGCTCAACAGCCAGACCGGCCAATGCCAGATCGACTACGTACCGTTCACCGTACACATGCGCCCACTCGACCAAGCGCGCATCGAGCGCTACTTGCGTATCGAACAGCCGTACGACTGCGCAGGGAGCTTCAAGGCTGAAGGCCTGGGCGTGAGCCTGTTTAAGTCGACCGAAGGCCCTGATGCCACCAGCCTGATCGGCTTGCCGCTGATTCGCCTGATCGACATGTTGCTGGCTGAAGGGGTGCAGATTCCCTGACCCACAAAAAACCGGCCATCAAGGCCGGCTTTTTAAGCAGCGACTTCTTAACGCAACGAAGGCCCGTGGAAGCCCATCCACATCGCCAACTGCTCAGCGACACTGGCGCCAAGTTTTTTCGAGAAGCGATCGAACGGCGATTCCTGAACGGTGAAATCCACCAGCTCTTTCTCGCCAATCACGTCACGCGCAACCGAACTGGCATTGCCCAGACCGTCGATCAGACCCAGCGGCAGTGCCTGCTCGCCCGACCAGACCAACCCGGAGAACAGCTCTGGATGCTCTTTGTCCTTCAGACGATCGCCACGCCCCTGCTTGACGCTGTTGATGAACTGCTTGTGCGTGGTATCGAGCACGCCCTGCCAGAACGCCGTTTCTTCTGGCTTCTGCGGCTGAAACGGATCGAGAAACGACTTGTGCTCGCCCGAAGTGTACGTACGACGCTCGACGCCAAGCTTCTCCATGGTACCGACAAAACCGTAACCGGCCGCCGTTACACCGATAGAACCCACCAGACTCGCTTTGTCGGCGTAGATCTGATCCGCCGCGCTGGCGATGTAATAGGCTCCGGACGCACCCAGATCGGAAATCACCGCATACAGCTTGATCTCCGGATGCAGGCCACGCAGGCGCTTGATTTCATCATAGACATAACCCGACTGCACCGGACTGCCACCCGGGCTGTTGATGCGCAGGATCACCCCCTTGACCTTCTTGTCCTCGAACGCTGCCCGAAGGCTGCCGACGATATTGTCGGCGCTGGCCGGCTCTTTGTCGGCGATCATGCCGGTGACGTCGATCAACGCGGTGTAATTCGGCCCACGCGTAGCGCTCTTTTCCATGTCCATCAGCGGCGTGAACAGAATCAGCGCCACAAACAGATAAACAAACGTCAGCAGCTTGAAGAAAATCCCCCAACGTTGCGAGCGGCGCTGCTCCTGCACACCGGCCAGCAGCGTCTTTTCCAGCAGCTTCCAGCTTTTCTCGTCACCGCCGTCGGCACTTGCCTTGGCCGGTGCTTTCCATTCGTCGGTCATGCCATCCACCCCAGCAAAAACGTATTAAGCCTGCTGCCCCAGCCAGGCGTGCAATTCGGAAAAACGGTCGATCGACAGGCGCGGCTCGAACTGCTGCAGCGATTCGATCGATTGCGCGCCATAACTGACCGCCACCGAATCCATCCCCGCATTGCGCGCCATCAGCAGATCAAAGGACGAATCCCCGACCATCAGCGCCTGCTCCGCACGCACACCGCAGTGAGCAAGGATCTGCTCCAGCATCAGAGGATGCGGCTTGCTCGCAGTTTCATCGGCAGCACGGGTGATATCGAAATAATCTTCCCAGCCATTGGCCTTGAGCACTCGATCCAGCCCGCGACGATTTTTGCCGGTCGCCACAGCCAGGTGATAACCCTGCTCGCGAAAGGACGCCATCGACTCGACGACACCTTCGAACAACGGCGAAGGCACCGCTTCTGCGGCGATGTAGTGATCGGCGTAGTACTCGCGAAACAAGGTCATTTCGGCATCGCTGATTTCGGGATACAGCGTACGGATCGCCTCAGGCAAACCCAGTCCGATGATGCCTTTGACGGCAAAATCATCGCGCAACTCGAAACCGGAGCGCCCGGATGCCGAGTGCATCGCCTCGACGATCCGGTGAATGGAGTCAGCCAGCGTGCCGTCCCAATCGAAAATCAGCAGTTTGTAATCAGATTGGCGCACTCAATCGCTCCACGGTCTTGGCCCACATTTCGTCGACCGGTGCCTGAAGGGTCAGCTTGCCGCCATCGGGCAGCGGCACGGTCAGCATGTAGGCGTGCAGGAACAGCCGCTTGCCACCCAGATCGCGGATTTCCTTGGTGAAATCCTCGTCGCCATACTTGCTGTCACCAGCAATGCAATGGCCAGCATGCAAGGTGTGCACGCGAATCTGGTGGGTACGACCGGTAACCGGCTTAGCCTCGACCATGGTGGCGAAATCACCGAAACGACGCAGCACCTTGAACATGGTCAGGGCTTCTTTGCCTTCTTCGTTGACTTCAACCATGCGCTCGCCGGAACGCAGATTGCTCTTGAGCAATGGCGCGCTGACTTTCTTGATCGAGGTCGCCCAGTTGCCGCGCACCAGCGCCATGTAGCGCTTGTCGACGCCATCACCGCGCAACTGCTCATGCAAGTGGCGCAACATGCTGCGCTTTTTGGCGATCATCAGCAGGCCGGAAGTGTCACGGTCGAGACGGTGAACCAGTTCCAGCTCTTTGGCATCAGGACGCAACTGACGAAAGGCTTCGATCACGCCGAAATTCAAACCGCTACCACCGTGAACCGCAATGCCGGCGGGCTTGTTGATCACGATCAGGGCTTTGTCTTCGAAGACAATCGAGGCTTCCAGGCGCTGCAACAAGCCTTGGGCGAGTGGCACCGGCTCATCGCGCTCAGGCACGCGAACCGGCGGCACGCGCACGACATCGCCGGCCTGCAGCTTGTATTCGGGCTTGATCCGACCTTTGTTCACACGCACTTCGCCTTTGCGCAAAATCCGGTAAATCAAGGTCTTGGGCACGCCTTTGAGCCGGGCGAGGAGAAAGTTGTCGATTCGTTGGCCGGCATACTCCGGCGAGACTTCAAGCAATTGAACGCCTGGAGTCGAAGGGGCAGTAGTTGTCATGCCGCGGATGATAACAATTTTTATGGAATTGAAGCACTTAATCATTGCTGCTATAGTCGCGAACGCCGCCAAAAGCGGCCTGGACAGCGGAACCACGGTCAAAAACCGGCCCTGACCAACGCAATTCACCAGGACGCGAGGCCGTCCTACGGGGCTTTCGCTACGTAACGGTGGAGTTTGCAGTTGTAACAAGCGCAGGTGACATGAGGCCTGAATTACACCGCCGAGCAGAGTTTTTACTCGCCTGGCAGGCACACATTCAAGGCCAGTTCACAAAGTGCAGTCAGCTGCAGATGACCCCGAGCGAATGCTTCGGAAACAACGCCTGAATTAGCCATGATGCGTGACCTCCCCTTTCGGAGCTCACGGTAAATGCCAACCCGCTGCGGATTCTGCGCGCGGCAGCACCCGAATTATCAGGGATACGTGTAGGGTGGAGATGCACAACCGCCGGACTGTGTAGCAATAGGCTTTATCAAGACGCTTCATCTCGTCCACAGCCGCTGGTTGATTCCTCCTCCTGACTGAGTGCTTAAGTAGCCACAGCAAGCAGGACGCGTACGTCGCTATATCGGCCCAATTGGCCGCATATCGCTGGACACGGGAATGGCCAACCACTCCCGACGCACCTGACACCGACCGTGAGAAGTCGTGTGTGCCGAACGCCGTTTCCGGCAGCCCGGAAACCGACGGTACTACATGAAAAGAATGCTGATTAACGCAACTCAACCCGAAGAGTTGCGTGTTGCACTGGTAGATGGCCAACGCCTCTACGACCTGGACATCGAATCCGGTGCACGCGAGCAGAAGAAGGCCAACATCTATAAAGGCCGTATCACTCGCATCGAACCAAGCCTTGAGGCTGCCTTTGTCGATTTCGGCTCCGAGCGCCACGGCTTCCTGCCCCTCAAAGAAATCTCCCGCGAATACTTCAAGAAAGCGCCTGAAGGCCGCGTCAACATCAAGGACGTCCTGAGCGAAGGCCAGGAAGTCATCGTTCAGGTCGAAAAAGAAGAACGTGGCAACAAGGGCGCCGCCCTGACCACCTTCATCAGCCTGGCCGGTCGTTACCTCGTGCTGATGCCGAACAACCCGCGTGCCGGCGGTATCTCCCGTCGCATCGAAGGCGAAGAGCGCAACGAACTGCGCGAAGCGCTGAACGGTCTGGTTGCACCGGCCGACATGGGTCTGATCGTGCGCACTGCCGGCCTGGGCCGCAGCAGCGAAGAAATGCAGTGGGACCTCGATTACCTGCTGCAACTGTGGACCGCCATCAAAGAAGCCTCGCTGGATCGCTCTGCGCCATTCCTGATCTACCAGGAAAGCAACGTGATCATCCGCGCCATCCGCGATTACCTGCGCCAGGACATCGGCGAAGTGCTGATCGACAGCGTTGAAGCCCAGGACGAAGCCCTGACCTTCATTCGCCAGGTGATGCCGCAGTACGCCAGCAAGATCAAGCTGTATGAAGACAGCGTTCCGCTGTTCAACCGTTTCCAGATCGAAAGCCAGATCGAGACCGCTTTCCAGCGCGTCGTTGAACTGCCTTCCGGCGGCTCCATCGTCATCGATCCGACCGAAGCCCTGGTGTCCATCGACATCAACTCGGCGCGCGCCACCAAAGGCAGCGACATCGAAGAAACCGCGCTGCAAACCAACCTTGAAGCCGCCGAAGAAATCGCCCGTCAGTTGCGCCTGCGCGACATCGGCGGCCTGATCGTCATCGACTTCATCGACATGACCCCAGCCAAGAACCAGCGTGCCGTGGAAGAGAAAGTCCGCGAATGCCTGGAAGCCGACCGCGCTCGCGTGCAGATCGGCCGCATCTCGCGCTTCGGCCTGCTGGAAATGTCCCGTCAGCGCCTGCGTCCATCCCTGGGCGAAAGCAGCGGCATCGTCTGCCCGCGTTGCAACGGCACCGGCATCATCCGTGACGTTGAATCGCTGTCGCTGGCGATCCTGCGCCTGATCGAAGAAGAAGCCCTGAAAGACCGCACCGCCGAAGTGCGCGCTCAGGTGCCGATCCCGGTCGCTGCGTTCCTGCTCAACGAAAAACGCAACTCGATCACCAAGATCGAACTGCGCACCCGTGCCCGTATCGTCATTCTGCCGAACGATCACCTCGAAACGCCGCACTTCGAAGTTCAGCGTCTGCGTGACGACAGCCCGGAAGCCGCGACCAACCAGTCCAGCTACGAGATCGCTGCTGCCGCTGCCGAAGTCGAAGAAGTCCAGCCAGCCGCTGCGACCCGCACTCTGGTTCGCCAGGAAGCCGCGGTCAAGACTGCCCCGGCTCGTGCCAATGCTCCGGTTCCGACCGAAGCCGTCGCACCTGCTGCACCGGCTCCGGTTGCCGCGCCAGAGCCAAGCCTGTTCAAAGGCCTGGTGAAGTCGCTGGTCAGCCTGTTCGCTACCAAGGAAGAGCCAGCCGCTCCGGTTGTGGTTGAAAAACCAGCCAGCGAACGTCCGGCTCGCAACGAAGAGCGTCGCAACGGTCGTCAACAGAGCCGCAACCGTAACGGTCGCCGCGATGAAGAGCGCAAGCCGCGCGAAGAACGTGCCCCGCGTGAAGAGCGCGCCCCACGTGAGCCGCGCGAAGAGCGTGCACCACGTGAAGCCCGTGAAATCCGCGAGCCTCGTGAGGCCCGCAGCGAAGCACCGGTAGCCCGCGAAGAACGCGCACCTCGTGCCCCGCGTGAAGAACGTGCACCACGTGCGCCGCGTGAAGATCGCAAGCCACGTGGCGAGCGTGAAGAACGCGTACGTGAACTGCGCGAGCCACTGGACGCCGTTCCAGCCGCTGCAGCTGCCGTTGCCGTCACTGCTGAAGAACGCCCGGCCCGTCAGCCACGCGAAGAGCGCGCACCGCGTCCACCGCGTGAAGAGCGTCAACCGCGCGCCGAACAGGCCGCTGCTGCCGTCGCTGAAGAAGAAGTGAACAGCAACGAAGAGCAACTGCCGGAAGACGGTTCGGAGAACGCCGAAGGCGATCGTCCACGTCGTCGCTCGCGCGGTCAGCGTCGTCGCAGCAACCGTCGTGAGCGTCAGCGTGATGCCAACGGCAACGTGATCGAAGGCTCGGAAGAATCCGAAGCCGGCGAAAACGGCGAAGGCCCAAGCACAGCCGATCTGGCTGCCGGCCTGGCGGTAACTGCCGCTGTTGCCAGCACCGTGATCAGCGCTCCGGCCGAAGCCCAAGCCCACGAGCAAGCTGAACGCGCTACCGCCGCTGTTCAGGAAACTGCGCCAGTGGAAGCGCCGGTGGTTGAAGCGACTACTCCAGTAGAAGTGGTTGCCGCTCCGGAAGTCGAAGTGGCACCGGTTCAAGAGACCCTGCCTCAGGTAGAACCAGCGCCAGTTGTGGCTGCCGAGCCGGTGGTTGAAACCGTCGCGGAAACCGTGACCGAAACCGTGCGTGAAGTTCGCGAAGAGCAGACTGCCTTCAACTGGGTTGCCGAGCCGGCCGTGACCGAAGCACCAGCGCCTGTCGCTGAGGCTGAAGTGCCACAAGCCATGGTTTCCGAGCCAGTGGTGGTTGCCGCCGAACCTGCTCCAGCGCCAGTCGTTGAAGCTCCGGTTGTCGAAGCGCCAGTGGTTGCCGAAGCGCCAGCCCCGGTGGTTGAAGCGCCAGCTCCGGTCAGCGCCCTGACGCCAAGCGGCCGCGCGCCAAACGATCCACGTGAAGTGCGTCGTCGCAAGCGTGAAGAAGAGCGTCTGCAGAAGGAAGCCGAACTGGCTGCCGCTGCTGCTCCAGTCGCCGCCGAGCCAGCTGTGGTCGCTGAAGTGGTCGAGGCAGCGCCTGCCCCGGTGACTGAAGAAGCCATTGTTGAATCGGTGATCGCTGAAGCACCACGCTCCGTTCAGGACGCGGTCGAGCAACACCAAGAGGCCGAGGAAAAAGAACACGAGCCGAAACCACTCGTGTAATTTCCAAAGCCGTTAAAAAGCCCCGCCCGGTGAAAACCTGGCGGGGCTTTTTTATGCCTCGATTTTTTGTGGTGGATTCTAGATCCAACCCCCTCACCCCAGCCCTCTCCCCACGGGGCGAGGGGGAAAGGGAGCCGATCTCCGTGTGCTTCAAGGCCGGAGTTCGACTCGAAGTTTCAGGTCGGTGCACCTCGAAAGAACACCTCGGTCAGTCCCCTCTCCCTCTGGGCGGTCCGACGTTTCGGGAGGGTTAGGGTGAGGGCTTCTAAGGAATTCACACAGATCTCAAGACGAGGCAAAAACCAAAGCCTCAGGCACATCGATATCCCACAGCACACCTGGGTCATCGACAGCAATCTCCACCACCCTACCCTGCTTGAACAAAGGCCGAGCCCCACGATCACCGTTCAACGCCTGCAACCCCGGACCAAACGCGCGCCCAAACCCCACCGGATGACCAAACTCGCCATTCTGTACCGGCACGCTCACCGCATCATCGGCAATGGCCGCGACGACCCGCTCGATACTCGACGGCAAGATAAACGGCATATCCCCCAACACAATCAACCAGCCCTCCGCCTCCGGGCAAGCCGCGACGCCAGCGGCAATGCTGTCACCCATCCCGGTCGATTCAATCGAAACCACGTCACAGCCATAAGCCTGCGCCATGCGCATGGCTTGCGGGCGCGCCTCAGTCGTCACCAACACACGCTTATAAAGATCGGCCGGCAGATTCACCAGCACCTGCTCGATCACCGAACGCACCGCGCCATCGCGTCCGGTGCAGTCCGCCAGCAACTTATCCTTATCGGCACCCGCCACCTGGCGAAAACGACTGCCCTCGCCCGCTGCCAGCACAATTACCGCAATGGATCGACTCATGCGTCCTCCAAAGTTTTTTTCTGCCTCAACTCGACCCCGTTCTTGATCGCGACTATTTCCGCCAACAAGGACAAGGCAATTTCCGCCGGCGAATGACTGCCAATGTGTAGACCTATCGGGCCGTGCAGTCGATCAATGGCTTCTCCCGACAAGCCTAGCTGAGCGAGATTCTCCCGACGTTTCTGACTGTTGACCCGCGAGCCGAGTGCGCCGACATAAAAGGCTGGCGAGTCCAGTGCTGTGAGCAGCGCCATGTCGTCCAGTCGTGGGTCGTGAGTCAACGCGACAATCGCCGTGCGCTCATCCGTCTGAATACTCAACACCGCGTCATCCGGCATGCCCGGGACGAAGCGACCATGGTGCTCTTCCCAACCGTAGACAAACTCGGTGCGCGGATCGCAGATCAGCACCTCGAAATCCAGCAGTCGCGCCATATCCGCGACGTAACGCGACAACTGCCCGGCGCCGATCAGCAGCAAGCGCCAACGCGGACCGTAAATGGCGCGCAGGGTTTTGCCGTCGAATGCCAGCGAGTCGGATTTACTCGCCGACGTCAAAACCACTTCACCGGTTTCGATGTTCAACTCGCGCGCAACGATCTCGTGAGCCTCGCAACGGGCCAGCAATTCGGCAACCCACGCGGGGTCGCCGACGCGTTCTTCGGTCAGACGCAAAGTGCCGCCACAAGGCAAACCGAAGCGCGCCGCCTCTTCACGGGTCACGCCATAAGTGATCAATTGCACTGGCGGTCCATCGGTGGCGATCCGTCCATCGTGCAGGCGGGCGATCAAGTCATCCTCGACACAGCCTCCCGACACCGAACCGATCACCACGCCATCTTCGCGCAAGGCGAGCATGGCGCCAGGCGCACGCGGCGCCGTGCCCCAGGTCTGCACCACGCTGAACAGCACCACCCGCTGTCCGGCGCGGCGCCATTCAAGGACGCTGCGCAGGACATTGAGATCGACGCTGTCCATTACGCCTCTGCCTTCTGCCAGCCCTGCAACTGATAACGCACCGGCAGATTGCGGATGCGTTTGCCGGTGGCGGCGAAGATCGCATTGCACAGTGCCGGCGCAATTGGCGGTACGCCCGGTTCGCCGACACCGCCCAAAGGCACGTCACCCGGTGGCGTCACCAAATGCACGGCAACCTCCTTCGGCGCCAGCGACATGCGCGCCACTTCGTACATATGGAAGTTGTCCTGCTGCACCTTGCCGTCCTTGAAGCTGATTTCGCCCAGTACCGCGTTGCCCAGGCCCATCACACAAGCGCCTTCGAACTGCGAGCGAATGCGCTCGGGGTTGATCTGCGGCCCGCAATCGACAGCAATATCCGCCTTGTGCACGATCAGCGTACCGTCGTCTTTTACTTCAACCTCAATCACCGCCGCCACGTAAGTGACGAAGCTGTAATGCACTGCCAGGCCAAGACCGCGCCCTTTAGGCAGTTTACGTCCCCAACCGGCCGCCTTCGCCGCCGTCTCCAACACGGTGCGCATGCGCCCGGTATCGATCGGATAACGCTCGGGAGATTCGCCGTAATTCCACTCCTCACTCAAGGTGCGCGGGTCGATCTGGCGATCCGGGCCGAGCAGTTTGATCTGGTATTTGAGCGGATCTTCGCCAGACTTGTGCGCCAGTTCATCGACGAAACTCTGGATCGCGAAACCGTGGGGAATGTTCGACACCGAGCGATACCAGCCGACCCGCGTGTGTACGGTCGCTTCGGGGTTTTCCAGACGCACATTGGGAATTGCGTAGGCCATGTTGGTGAAACCCATGCCCAACTCGAACGCCGCTTCATGGTTCATGCCCGGCGCGAACAACGCAGTGATGCTCGGCGCCACGGTGCGATGCAGCCAACCGGAAGGCATACCGTCCTTGCCCACGCCCGCCTTGAGGTACTCAGCAGACACAGTGTGGAAATACGAGTTGTGGATGTCATCTTCACGCGTCCACTGCACCCGCACGGCTTTGCCGGGGAATTCTTTGGCGAGAATCGCTGCTTCAACGACGAAGTCCGGTTTCGACTTGCGACCGAAACCACCGCCAAGCAAGGTGACATTGAAGGTGACATTGTCGAACGGCAAACCAAGGCGCTCGCCGATTCGCTCACGGGTGACTTGCGGCGCCTGACTCGGCGCCCACGCTTCGCAAACGCCGTCCTTGTAACGGGCGATGGCGACCATCGGCTCCATCGGCGACTGTGCCAGATGCGGCAGATAGTAAGACGCTTCGAGCGTACTCGCGGCGCCGCTCAGGGCCTTGTCGATATCACCGGTGTTGCGCACCACTTTGCCAGGTTTCAGCGAGGCGGCTTCCAGCTCTTTGCGATAGGCGATCGAGTCGTAACTGGCATTCGGGCCGTCATCCCATTCGATTTTCAGCGCTTCGCGACCCTTGATGGCCGCCCAGGTATTACTGGCCACCACGGCCACGCCACCCAACGGCTGAAACTCCGAAGGCAGCGGCCGGCTTTCGATCTGCAGTACTTTGAGTACGCCAGGGACTTTCAGTGCAGCGCTGTCATCCACTGACTTGACCTTGCCGCCATACACTGCCGGACGGGCAATGGTGGCGTACAACATGCCATCGAAATGCACATCGGCGCCAAACACCGCACGACCGTTGACGATGTCGTCGCCGTCGATGGCTTTGCTGCCTTCCTTGCCGATGTAGCGAAACTCCGACGGTTGCTTCAGACGCAGACTGTCGCGCGCCGGCACCGTCAACGCACTGGCCGCGGCGGCAAGTTCGCCATAGCCCAGCTCACGGCCAGTCGGTTTGTGCAGCACTTTATGCAACTGCGCGTGGCATTCGCCGACCGGCACGTTCCACTGCGCGGCCGCCGCTTGCTCGAGCATCGTGCGGGCTGCTGCGCCGCAACGCCGCATCGGTTCATACCAATGGCGCATGCTGCGCGAACCGTCGGTGTCCTGGTTGCCGAAGCGCACTTCATCACCCGGCGCCTGTTGCACTTTGACCTGGGCCCAATCGGCTTCCAGCTCATCGGCGACGACCATGGTCAGGCTGGTGCGCACGCCCTGGCCCATTTCGGAGCGGTTGCAGACCACGGTGACGGTGCCGTCAGCGGCGATGCTGACGTAGACCTTCGGATCATCGATCCAGCCATTGGGCATGCCATCGGCGCCGAACTGCTTCGGTTTGTCCTCGGCCAACGCATCCTGCCAGCCCCAACTCGCCGCTAGCACCAACGCGCCAGTAGCGCCGACGCCTTTGAGGAAACCGCGACGACTAAGGTTGCTCAAGGCGAAATCATTCGGCAGGCGGCTCATGCCTTGGCCTCCTTCAAGTGAGTAGACGCCTGACGGATCGCGGTCTTGATCCGGTTGTAAGTGCCGCAGCGGCAAATGTTACCGACCATGGCCTCTTCGATCTGCTCATCGCTCGGGTTCGGGTTGGTCTTGAGCAACGCGGTGGCCGACATGATCTGCCCGCCCTGACAGAAACCGCATTGGGCTACAGCGGTGTCGAGCCAGGCTTGCTGAACGATCTGCCCGACCGGATCAGCATGCAGATTGTCGATAGTGGTGACGTTTTGCCCGACCACCGAACCAATCGGCGTGATGCAACTGCGCGCCGGCAAGCCATCGATATGAATGGTGCAGGCGCCGCACAGGCCCATGCCGCAGCCGAATTTGGTGCCGTTGTAACCGGCGACATCACGAATCGCCCATAACAGCGGCATGTCTTCGGTGACATCGAGGGGATGGTCTTGACCGTTGAGTTTCAGGGTAATCATGGGCACGCCCGCATATTTTTAGTGGTTATGGGGTCGAGCAATCTGCCGCCATTGAATCGGCGGTGGTTCACGCAGATCGACTCAGGCTAATCAGGCTCTCTCGTGCCGACGGGAACGTCTGCACCGGGCCTTTGGTGGAGCAAATGACGGTTATCGTTAGCTCGCTAAGTTAACCCAGCATTAACAAAAAAGCCCTGCACTTGTTCATCAGTGCAGGGCTTTGAATGGCGCTTTGAAAGCGTAGCCTCAATAGCGGTTAGGCTCCATTTCCAGCTCGACATCGAAACGCTCTGCAATGTCTTTCTGGATGCGTTGCGCCAGATCGAGCAGTTGTAAGCCGGTCGCCGCGCCGTAGTTGACCAGCACCAGCGCCTGCAATTTATGCACGCCGGCATCGGCCTCACGGAAGCCTTTCCATCCGGCACGCTCGATCAGCCAACCGGCGGCCAGCTTCATCTGCCCGTCCGGTTGCGCGTACGCCACCAGATCCGGGTGCTGCGCTTTGATCTGCGCGACGGCGGCCGCCGACACCAGCGGATTCTTGAAAAAGCTGCCGGCATTGCCGAGTACCGCCGGATCCGGCAGCTTCTCACTGCGGATGCTGCAGATGGCGCGGCTGACGTCACTTGGCGTCGGCTGCTCGATGCCCTGCTCGGTCAGGCGCTGACGCACCGGGCCGTACTCCAGATGCAGATGGGCGACGCGGTCGAGCGTAAAACGCACGCGCAGGATCAACCAACGCCCCGGCTGCTGTTTGAACAGGCTGTCGCGATAGGCGAAGTTGCATTCTTCGAGTGTAAAGTCGCGCAGTTCGCCGGTCTGGCGATCCAGCGCAGTAAGCCCGGCGAACACATCCTTGATCTCGACACCGTAGGCACCGATGTTCTGCATGGGCGCAGCACCGACGGTGCCCGGGATCAGGCTGAGGTTTTCCAGTCCGGAAAATCCCTGCGCCAACGTGTACTGCACGAACGGATGCCAAGGCTCGCCGGCTTCAGCTTCGATCACCACACGGCTACCGTCATCGCTGATCACGCGGATCCCGCGCGTCGCCATGCGCAGCACCAACGCCGCAATGTCGGCGGTCAGCAGCAAGTTGCTGCCACCGCCGATCACCAGCAACGGCACGTCGTGCGCAGTGGCATAGGCCAGCGCTTCACGGACATCGGCATCGCTGTGGGCTTCGGCGAACAGTTGCGCGCGCACATCGACGCCAAAACTGTTGAACGGTTTCAGGGAAACCTGCGGTTGCAGCTGCAAACTCATAACCGGCCCTTCACTTCGATCAACAATTGGTCACACGCAGCCTCGATCAGATCCAGCACCTGCTCGAAACCCTGATCGCCGTCGTAATACGGATCCGGCACTTCATCGACCAAGCCGGCATAACGGCGCAGGAACAGATCCAGTTCAGCCTTGCCGGTGGATGGCTGCAACGCCTTGAGGTTGCGCAGGTTGCTGTTGTCCATCGCCAGAATCAGATCGTAACTGGCGAAATCGGCACGACTGACCTGTTGCGCGCGTTGCGCCGACAGGTCATATCCGCGCACTTTGGCGGCGGCCTGGCTGCGTTTGTCCGGCGGATTGCCGACGTGCCAGTCACCGGTGCCGGCGGAGGCCACTTCAACCTGATCCGCCAGCCCTGCGGCGCGCAACTTGTGGCGCAACACGCCTTCGGCCGTGGGCGAACGGCAAATGTTGCCCAGGCACACAAACAGAACGCGCATCAGGCCCCCAGCAGGCGACGAACGCGCTCGAGGTCTTCGGCAGTATCGACACCGGTGGGTGGCGCGATCAACGCGTCAGCGACGTGAATCCTCACGCCGTGCCACAGGGCACGCAGTTGCTCGAGCGATTCAGTGTTTTCCAGCCAGCACGGCCCCCAGCTCACGAAGTCATGCAGGAAACCGGCGCGGTAGGCATAAATGCCGATGTGACGACGGTACGGTACGCCTTCGGGCAGTTGCGCGCGGCTTTTGGCGAATGCGTCGCGTGCCCACGGCAGGGTCGCACGGCTGAAAGTCAGCGCCAGACCATTGAGGTCGCTGACGACCTTGACCACGTTTGGATTGAACAAGGTTTCCACATCTTCGATCGGCTCGGCCAGCGTGGCCATGCGCGCTTCGGTGTGGGCGGCCAGATTGGCAGCGACCTGATCGATCACGCTCGGTGGAATCAGCGGCTCGTCACCCTGCACGTTGACCACGATCGCGTCAGGCTCAAGGCCCAGTTTCGCCGCGACTTCAGCCAGACGATCGGTGCCGGAATTATGGTCTTCACGGGTCAGCACCACTTCGGCGCCAAAGGCCTTGCACGCCTCGACGATGCGCGCATCGTCAGTCGCGACCACGACGCGGGTCGCGCTGCTTTTGCTCGCCTGTTCCCAGACGTGCTGGATCATCGGCTTGCCGGCGATGTCCAGCAGCGGTTTGCCCGGCAGGCGGGTCGAGGCGAAACGCGATGGGATGACAACGGTGAAGGCAGTGGTCATTTATCCAGACGCTCGTCGGTGGTCAGAGTGCGGGCTTCGCTTTCGAGCATCACCGGGATGCCGTCGCGAATCGGGTAGGCCAGACCGGCGCCCTTGCTGATCAGTTCGGTCTTGTCGGCGCTGAGCTTGAGCGGGCCTTTGCAGATCGGGCACGCGAGGATATCGAGCAATTTGGTGTCCATGAACATTCCCTGAGTAAAGAGTTAAGGCAAAAGCCGATCGGGCAACAGGCGCATCAGCTGTGTGTCGAACCAGGCCACAAAGGCCGGTGACGGCACCGCATCGACCGCCAGATACCACCAGTCGGCTGCAGCGAAGGCACGGCACTTCACCGCGTCCTTTTCGGTCATCACCAATGGCAATGACGGTGTGAAATTCAAGGCCTGCACGCTGTATGCAGCGTGGTCGGCAAACGCATGGGGGACCGCTCGCCAGTCTAGCGCTTCGAGGGTATTGAAGAAACGTTGCGGATTACCGATCCCCGCGACCGCGTGCACGGCCTGGCCGGAAGGAAAATGATCGAGCGGCTTGCGCTCGCCGCTGCGCAGATTGACCAGCGCGGTGGGCTGCAGGCGGAAAGCGAAACCGTCGTCGCGATCCTCGCTGGCACCGTTGAACAGCACGCCGTCGACGCTTTGCAAGCGTTCGATTGGTTCGCGCAAAGGTCCGGCGGGCAGGCAACGCTTGTTGCCGAGGCCGCGAGCGGCGTCAATCAGCACCAGCTCCAGATCACGCGCCAGACGATAATGCTGCATACCGTCATCGGAGAGGATCAGATCCAGCGGTTCGCTGGCGAGCAAGGCTTTGACGGCCGCGCTGCGATCGGGATCGATCATCAGCGGCACACCGGTGCGCTGGACGATCAGCAGCGGTTCGTCGCCGGCGATATCGGCGGTTTGATCGGCCTCAACGCGCCACGGCAACTGCGCTGGTTTGGCACCGTAACCACGGCTGACCACGCCGACACGCAAACCGCTGCGCCGGCAATGTTCGATCAGCCAGAGAATCATCGGTGTCTTGCCGGTGCCACCCACAGTGATATTGCCGACCACGATCAACGGCACTGGCGGCTGGTAAATCTCGCCTTCACCGTCGAGAAAGCGCTGGCGTTTACCCACCACCACGCGGCGGTACAACATTTCCAGCGGCCGCAACAGCGACAGGGCCGGATGCCCCTGATACCACGCGGCGAGCAAGCGATCGGACAGGCTCATCAGGATTTGGGCGCCGCCTCGACCGTGGTCATGCGCAAATGGCTGAAACCGAGCTTGCCGGCCGCGTCCATGGCGGTGATCACGGATTGATGCTGAGCCTTGCCATCGGCACTGATCGACAACGGCATGTTGGTGTCGCCGTTGGACTCTTTCTGCATGGCTTCCATCAGTGTCGCCAGGTCGTTCTTCGGCAGAATCTTGTTGTTCACCGAAAATACGCCTTCGGCGCTGATGGCCACGTCGATCTGCTTGAGCTGCTGGTCTTCGGCCGGGGAGCCGCTGACCGCCTCCGGCAGATCGACACGCAGTTGTGTTTCGCGAGTGAACGTGGTGGTCACGACGAAAAACAGCAACAGAATGAACACCACGTCGATCAGCGACGCGAGGTTGATGTCCACGGTTTCCCGCGGTTTGCGACGGAATTTCACGCGCGGCCCTCGGCCAGGTCGACATCACGATCGCCCTGCACCACTTCAACCAGTTTGATCGCTTCCTGCTCCATGCCCACCACCAGCTCATCGATGCGGCGTTGCAGGAACCGGTGGAAGAACACCGCCGGAATACCGACCATCAGGCCAGCAGCGGTAGTGATCAGCGCTTTGGAAATACCACCTGCCAACACCGAGGCATTGGTGGTCATGCCGGAACCGGTGAAAGCGCTGAAAATATCGATCATGCCCAATACAGTGCCGAGCAACCCCAGCAACGGTGCCATGGCGGCGATAGTGCCGAGCGCATTGATGTAGCGCTCGAGTTCGTGAATGACCCGGGCGGCAGCCTCTTCGATGCACTCTTTCATGATCTCGCGACCATGCTTGGAGTTGGCCAGACCGGCGGCGAGGATTTCCCCCAGCGGCGAGTTGGCGCGCAATTCCTTGAGTTTTTCTTTATTGAGCTGTTTGTCCTTGATCCACACCCAGACCTGCCCCAGCAGATGCTCGGGGGTGACGCGACTGGCGCGCAGGGTCCACAAGCGTTCGGCGACGATCGCCATGGCCGCGATGGAACTCAGAATGATCGGCAACATCATCCAGCCGCCGGATTTGACCAATTCCCACACAGTGACAGTCCCCTCGAAAAAGTGCGCCACTTTACCATATAGGGTCAAGATTAAGACCCGCCCCTCCGACGACCGTGACGCCCCATTGACCCACGTCCCGATCAGCGGGCCAGTGCGGGCGGATCACGCCAGAAACGCCGCTGATGACGCATCGTGCGTGGCGCCGAAAAGGTACCCAATTGCAGATGAATGGCACCCTGCACGGCGCTGTCGTAAATGTGCAAGCCCAGTTTGCGATAACGCGCCAACACAGTCGGGTGCGGATGGCCAAAGGAGTTGCCCTGGCCTCGCGAGATCAGCACCGACTCGGGCCTCAAGACTTTGAGCAGCGCCATTGACGATGAACTGCGGCTGCCATGATGGGGCGCTTGCAGCCATTGGGTCGGCACGGCCAGCGGACTTTCGAGCAGGACGCGCTCGGCGTGGGTATCGATATCGCCGGTCAGCAGCAGGCGCTCGCCATTGGCCTCGATCTGCAGCACGCAGGAGCGCTGATTACTGTCGTGAGCGTCCAGCCACTGCCAGAGTTGAAACCGCACACCGTCCCATTGCCATTGCTGTCCACTTACGCAGGCTTCGGCACTCAACTGCGCGGGCAGTCCCGCCGGGTCGCCGCTGATCACTTGATCGACGGTCAAACCACGAGTGATCGCCAAAGCGCCGCCAGCGTGATCGGCGTCCGCATGGCTGAGCAGCATCAGATCGAGTTTTTCCACACTGAGTTTGTGCAACGCGGGCAGCACCACCCGCTCGCCGAGATCGAATTCGCCAAAACGCGGCCCAGCGTCGTAGAGCAGCGCGTGATGGCGGGTGCGGATCAGGATCGCCAGGCCTTGGCCGACATCGAGTTGCCAGACATCGGCCAGCCCTTCATCCAGACGCTCGCGGGGCGGCACGACCAGCAGCAATAGCAATGGCCAGCCCAGTGCACGCATCGGCACGCCGCGCGGCAACAGCAACAACGCCGCGCCGAGGCTGCCGAGCAACCAGACCCAGCCCGGCACGGCGGCGGCTGTCCATGCCGGCCACTGCCCGGCAATCACGGCCAAAGCGCGAAACAGCGCATCGATCAAACCGCCAGCCAGCCACAAAAGACCTTCACCGACATTCGGCACCGGCAACATCAGGGTGCCGAGCAAGGCCGGCGGCAACACCACGAGGCTCACCCAAGGCACTGCCAACAGGTTCGCCAATGGCCCGCTGAGACTGATCGGCAGATGCAGTGCCAGCAACACCGGGCATAGACCGATGGCAATCAACCACTGTGCCCGCGTCCAGGTTTGCCACCAACGCCACGCGCCCAGTCGACCGCCAAATGTGAAGATCAACACTGCAACAGCCGTAAAGGACAACCAGAAACCGGGGCGCAGACTGGCCAGGGGATCGAGCAAGAGCACCGCATTGAATGCCAGCAGCAGCGGCCACCAGGCACCCAAATGACGAAAGCGCAGGCGCCATAACAGCACCAGCCCGACCATCACGCAGGCGCGCTGTACCGGCACGTCGAATCCGGCAAGCAAGGCGTAACCCAACGCTGCTGCGAACGCCAGACCACAGGCCCACGGCAGCCACGGCCAGCGCAACGGCCACAGGCCAAAACGGGCCAATCCGGCGACCAGCATGTACGTCACCGCCGCCAGCAAGCCGATGTGCTGACCGGAAATCACCAGCAAGTGCACGGTGCCGGTGTCCTGCAGAATCTGCCAATCCTCACGACTGAGTCCCGAACCGTCGCCCAGCACCAGCGCCGCCAGTGCGCCACTGCGCCCCTGCGCATCCACGGCCAGCAAACGCTGACGAATACTGTCGCGCCAAGCCCAGCGTGCTTCGCTCAGGCGTTGGCCGTCCTTGATCGTGCCGGTGGCGCCGATACGTTGCGCCAGCAGCCACGCCTCATAATCGAAAGCGTCCGGATTGCGTAAACCACCGGGACGTTTGAGCTTGACCGCCAAGCGCCAACGCTCGCCGCTGTTGACCGGTGGTCCGGCGTACCAGGCGAGGCGCATCAGCGATGGCAGTTTTTCATGACGCGACTGCGCATCGGCCACTTCGAAACGCACCACACCCTCGGCGCTCTGCGGCAAGCCGACAACCCGCCCTTCGAGCCAACGGGTTTCGCCATCCAACGCAATCGGCAAACGATCATTCAACGCCCATTGCGCTCCGACACAAGCCCACGTGAAACCAAACAGCAAAAACGCCAACGGATAGCTGCGAAACGGCAGCAACATCAAAGCCGCCACCGGCAGCAACAGCATCAACCAGACCGGCGGTAATGCCGGCATAAAAACCGGGGCCAGCAGACCGACTGCCAGCGCCATCATCCCTGTGCGCATAAGCCCGTCCTTGAGAGTCCCGTACTTAGGCATAGCGGGTGTCGGGCACGGACGTCGTCAACAATTGTCACAAAGTCTGAATGGGCGCTTCGTAGAATCCAGACATACTTGCCGCCTTAACCGACCGAGAAGCCTTATGCCCCGGCGCTTATTCAAACGTTACATGCCCGATCCGACGAGCATCAGGGAACACAAATCCTTACGCTTTCTCGGCAAGTTGCTGCATGACCCGAACCTCTGGCACCTCAATCGTCACTCGGTCGCCCGGGCGATGGCGGTCGGCCTGTTCGCCGCATTCCTGCCGATTCCGGCGCAGATGCTGGTAGCCGCCGCTCTCGCCGTCACGGTGCGGGGGAACATGCCGATTGCGGTCAGTCTGGTGTGGCTGACCAACCCGATCACCATGCCGGCGGTGTTCTTCTGCACGTATCAGGCCGGGGCGTTTTTGATGGATGTGCCTGCCCGGCATCTGCCGGACGAGTTGACCTGGGAGTGGATCAGCGGCGAGTTGTCGACGTTGTGGCAGCCATTTCTGCTCGGCTCGGTGGTGGTGGGACTGGTACTTGGCGCCCTCGCCTACTGCATTGTGATGATGTATTGGCGCTGGTGGGTGGCGCGGCAATGGGCGCGGCGCAAGAAAAGCAGAATGCGCTGAATGCAAAACGGCCTCCACAGTGGGAGGCCGTTTTGATTTGTGGCGTCTGCATTCGCGAGCAGGCTCGCTCCCACAGAAGATCTTCAGCACAACATAGATCCAATGTGGGAGCGAGCCTGCTCGCGAAGAAGTCGACGCGGTTCTGGATCAGGTACGCATACCACGCCCACTCACCAGCAACCTCGCACAACCGAGATACAACACCACCGTCGCCACCAGCATAAAGGTGATCGCGATGCCGATGCGGATATCCGAAACACCCAGAATGCCGTAACGGAAAGCGTTGACCATGTGCAGCACCGGGTTGGCCAGCGACACGGTCTGCCAGAACGGCGGCAGCAGCGTGATCGAGTAGAACACCCCACCCAGATAGGTCAGCGGCGTCAGCACAAAGGTCGGGATGATCGAAATATCATCGAAGTTGCGCGCAAACACCGCGTTGATGAAGCCCAGCAGCGAGAAGATCGTCGCCGTCAGCACCACCACCAGAATGGTCACCCCGAGGTGATGCACCTGCAAATGGGTGAAGAACAGCGACAGAATCGTCACGATCACGCCCACCATCAGTCCACGCAACACGCCGCCAATGGTGAAGCCGATCAGAATCGTGTGCGGCGATACCGGCGACACCATCAATTCCTCAATGGAGCGCTGGAACTTGCTGCCGAAGAAACTCGAGACCACGTTGCCGTAGGAGTTGGTGATCACCGACATCATGATCAGCCCCGGCACGATGTACTCCATGTAAGTGAAGCCACCCATGTCGCCGATCTGGCGACCGATCAGGTTACCGAAGATCACGAAGTACAGAACCATGGTAATCGCCGGCGGCAGCAGTGTTTGCGGCCAGATCCGCGTGAAGCGTTTGACCTCGCGATAAACAATGGTCTGCAGGGCGACGAGGTTGGGACGGAATTCGGAACTCATACCGCCACCTTCGACAGATTTTTCTCGACCAGGGACACGAACAGCTCCTCGAGGCGATTGGTTTTGTTACGCAGGCTCAATACTTCGATGTTCTGCTGTGCCAACTGGGTGAACAACGCCGTGATGCCCATGGATTTGTCGACCTGGACTTCCAGGGTATGGCTGTCGATCAACCGGGACGGATAACCGAGCAATTGCGGCGCGGCGTTCAAGTCGTTTTTCAGATCCAGCAGAAAGGTTTCCACGTGCAACTGGCCCAGCAATTGTTTCATGCTGGTGTTCTCGACGATGGTGCCGTGGTCGATGATGCCGATGTTGCGGCACAACTGCTCAGCCTCTTCCAGATAGTGCGTGGTGAGGATGATGGTGATGCCTTTCTGGTTCAGCTCGGTGAGGAACGTCCACATCGAACGACGCAACTCGATATCGACGCCTGCGGTCGGTTCATCAAGGATCAGCAGACGTGGTTCATGCACCAGCGCGCGGGCGATCATCAAACGCCGCTTCATGCCGCCGGACAACGAACGCGACGGCACATCGCGTTTGTCCCACAGGCCCAATTGCGTCAGGTACTGCTCGGCGCGTTCCTTGGCGATTTTCGCCGGAATGCCGTAGTAACCGGCCTGAGTGACGACGATGTCGAAAGTCTTTTCAAACTGGTTGAAGTTGAATTCCTGCGGCACCACGCCGATCGAGCGCTTGAGCTGCGCAGGATTCTTGTCCAGGTCATGGCCGAAGATATTCACCGTGCCGCTGGTCTTGTTGACCAAGGTCGAGAGAATGCCGATGGTCGTGGATTTACCGGCACCGTTAGGGCCGAGCAAGGCGAAAAAGTCACCTTCGGCGACGTCCAGATCGATACCACTCAAGGCCTGGAACCCGTTGCCGTAGGTTTTGGTTAGCTGCCGGATGGACAGAGCGGAACTCATATCTGATTTACGCACCATTGAAGGGAAAAAAGAGACGGCGGCGAAGGATCGAACCGCAGCGCAAGTGCGCAATGGTGCTTGCCGCCGTCGTACAAGTACAGTCAAGTGTGTCGATAGTAGGTATTAAGTCAACGCGGTCATGACGGCTTTCCGGTAGGCCGGACGCTGCTTCAGACGCTCGTACCAGGCTTGCAGATGTGGTTGCGGGGCGCGCTCGATGGGCATCTCGAACCAGGCATAAATGAAACTGCCGAGCGGGATATCGCCCATGCCGATGTCTTTTCCGGAGAGGTAAGGCTGGCTGACCAAGGCACTGTCTGCCATGCCCAGCAACTCGTTGCATTCCTTGATCGCGGCATTGATTGCCGCCCAGTCCTGCTTGTCTGCCGAGGTGCGCAACACGCCCCAGAAAACCGTGCGGAACGGGCCGGCAAAACTCGACGTGGTCCAGTCCATCCATTTGTCGGCGATGGCTCGCGCTCGAGGATCCGCCGGATACCAGTTGCTGTCGGGCGCATGCTTGGCCAGCAGATAGCGAACGATGGCGTTGGATTCCCACAGCACAAAACCGTCGTCCTCTATCACCGGCACCCGACCGTTCGGGTTCATCGCCCGGTACTCGGGTGTGTCGACGACACCGAATGCGCCACCGGCATCGATCGCCTCGTAAGCCAGGCCAAGTTCTTCGGCTGCCCACAATGGCTTCCTGACATTCGATGAGTTTTTCCGTCCCCAGATCTTCAGCATGACCGCCTCTTTTCAAATGAGTGGGCAGGCAGCATACGCCGGATCAGGTACGGCTCAAATCACTCTGCATATCGCCGAGCAATGCCGGCTGCAGATCAGTGAACAGGTGCGGATAACACTTTTTCAGATGTTCGAAGAAGAACGTTTCGGGGACGTCGGCGAATTGGCCGTGATCGACCAGATACTCCATCAACTGCGCCCCGTCACGGTTGAACGGATGAAAAACGCTGTCGTTGATGCCGTCGAACTCCAGCGGGGCGACGTTGAACAACTCACACAGTTGCTGATTGAACGCCGGCGTGGCTTTGACCCAGCGATCATTGAGAAAGAACTCGGTATAGCCGTGCATGGCGAACATATCGCTTTTCAGCAACTCGAGCAGACGCGGGGTCGACAGGTGATTTTTCACATCGGCCAGACCGATGCGCGCCGCGATCCCGCAATGCCGCGCACAACCGGCGAGCAGCGTGGCCTTGGGCACGCAATAACTCTCCCCCGTAGCCAAGGCATAGCTGCCACGCAAGGTCTGCGGATCACGGCTGAAGGTGTAGGGGTTGTAACGCACCGCCTCACGCACGGCGTAATAAAGACTGACCGCCTGCGCGAGCGGATCGCGGCTGGCCCCCCGATGTTGTTCGGCGAACTCCACCACCGCCGGGTGGTCACTATCGATGAAGCGGCCGGGACTCAGATACTCGTGCATGACGACAATCTCCTGGGTGAGCCCCGAGTCTAGCGACAGCTTCAGCACAGAGATAACGACGTTTCGGCCAAACTTGCACGCAAAGACGCGGAATCAGCGAACGATTTCCCACACGTGTTGCCCACCGAACCTACGAAAACCATCCGGGGTTTCCCACGATTTCAATCACCTTGGTCTGACCACCCGGTTTTACAGATGCCGTCTAAGCTCTGGAGGGTCGATTTGCCTTGGTTCACGGAGGACTGAATATGCTGTTGTTGTGGATACTGGTTTTGATCGTTGGCGTGGCGTATCTCGCCCACCGGCGCATCGCCCCGCTGCCTGCGTTGGGCATCGTTGCCGTCTACCTGCTGGCAATGGGTATTTTCAGTCATGCGCCGGGCTGGTTATTGGCGGTGTTGTGGATCTTGCTGGCGGTGGTGGCTGCACCGCTGCTGCTGCCTGACCTGCGCCGCAAACATTTCACGGCGCCGCTGTTCAACTGGTTCCAGAAAACCCTGCCGCCCATGTCGCAGACCGAACGCGACGCGATCGACGCCGGCACCGTGTGGTGGGATGGCGAGCTGTTCAGCGGCCGCCCGGACTGGGACAAGCTGCTGGCCTATCCCAAGGCGCAATTGAGCGAAGAAGAGCAAGCGTTCATCGACGGCCCGACCGAAGAGCTTTGCGCGATGGTCACTGACTGGCAGATCGGCCAGTCGATGGACCTGCCGGCCGAAGCCTGGACGCACATCAAGGAACACGGCTTCTTCGCCCTGATCATCCCAAAGGAATTCGGCGGTAAAGGCTTCTCTGCTTACGCGCACTCGCAAGTAGCGATGAAACTGGCCACCCGCAGCGGCGACCTCGCCTCAACCGTCATGGTGCCGAACTCACTCGGCCCGGCCGAACTGCTGCTGCATTACGGCACCGACGAACAACGCAATCACTACCTGCCGCGTCTGGCCCGGGGCGATGACATTCCGTGCTTTGCCCTTACCGGCCCGCTCGCGGGTTCCGATGCCGGTGCGATGCCCGACACCGGGATCATCTGCAAAGGCGAATGGGAAGGTCAGGAAGTCATCGGCCTGCGCCTGAACTGGGAAAAACGCTATATCACCCTCGGTCCGGTCGCCACCCTCCTCGGCCTGGCTTTCAAGGCCTATGACCCGGAACATCTGCTAGGCGACAAGGAAGACCTTGGCATCAGTCTGGCACTGATCCCGACCGACACCGCCGGCGTGGAAATCGGCCGTCGTCACCTGCCGCTGGGCGCGGCGTTCATGAATGGCCCGAACTCCGGCAAGGATGTGTTCATCCCGCTGGACTTCCTTATCGGTGGTCAGGAAATGCTCGGCAAGGGCTGGATGATGCTGATGAACTGCCTGTCGGTCGGGCGTTCCATTTCACTTCCAGCGGTCGGCACTGGCGCAGCAAAATTCACCAGCCTGGTCACCGGCCAGTACGCGCAGATTCGTGAGCAGTTCAATGTGCCGCTGTCGGCGTTCGAAGGTATTCAGGAGGCCATGGCGCGTATCGGCGGCAACGCGTGGATGATGGACGCGGCGCGGATGCTGACCGCCAACGCGGTGGATCTGGGCGAGAAGCCGTCGGTGCTGTCGGCGATCCTCAAGTACCACCTCACCGAACGCGGCCGCGAGTGCATCAGCCATGCCATGGATGTGCACGGCGGCAAAGCGATCATCATGGGGCCAAACAACTACCTCGGACGCAGCTGGAACGGTGCGCCGATCTTCATTACCGTGGAAGGCGCGAACATCCTCTCGCGCAACCTGATGATCTTCGGTCAGGGCGCGATTCGCTGCCATCCGTTCGTACTGAAGGAAATGGCCCTCGCCGGTCGCGAGGACAAGGATCAAGCGCTGAAAGAGTTCGACGGCCTGCTGCTCAAACACATCGGTTTCGCCGTCAGCAATGCCGCCAGCACGCTGGTGCTGAACCTTGGTTTCGGCCACTTCGAACATGCGCCGGGCGACAAGATCAGTCAGGGTTATTTCCGCGCACTCAACCGTCAGGCAGCGGCATTCGCCGTGCTCGCCGACTTCAGCATGATGTTGCTCGGTGGCGAACTGAAGCGCCGCGAGCGTCTGTCGGCACGCTTGGGTGATGTGCTAAGTAATCTGTATCTGGCCTCTGCCGCGCTCAAGCGGTACCACGATCTGGATTCACCGGCGTACATGGAACCGCTGTTCCGTTGGGCGATGGAAGAAAGCCTCGGCCAATCGGAGCGGGCGCTGGATGAATTGCTGCGCAACTTCCCGAACAAAGTGTTTGGCTGCCTGTTGCGCGCCATCGTCTTCCCGTTCGGCCGTCGTCACAAAGGCCCGTCGGACAAACTCGGTGCCGAAGTGGCTGGCGTGATTGGTCGCGCCAAGGGCGATCCGGCACTGGAAGAACTGCTTGCCGGTTGCTATCGCCCGCAGTCGGCAGACGATGCAGTCGGCGCGCTGCAACACGCCAGTGATCTGCTGAATGCTGCACAGCCGTTGCACAAAAAACTGCACACCTCGCTGAAAAGCGGTCAGGTCAAACCGGTCGCAGGCGAACACGCCATCGATGCAGCACTGGAGGCCGGGGTGTTGCAACCGGTGGAAGCGCAGAGTCTGCGCGATGCCGAAGCGGCACGGCGCAAGGTGATCGACGTCGATGATTTCGACAAAGAGGAGCTGGCGCTTGTAGAGGGCAAAGTCCGCTGATCCTGACAACCATGTCCAAGAGGGCGCAGGAGCTTTATACTCCCGCGCCCGTTTTGCTCTTGAGGACTTATCTCGTGTCCAACGTCGTTGCCGATCATCTTGTTTTGCTCGACCACCTGCGCAGTATCCTGGTCGCCGTAGGTGAGGCCGAACAGGTTCCCGAAGAAAGCCATGCCTTGTTCCTGGAGCGCTTCGACGAACTGCTGGCATCGCTGCCGATCGATCCGATCGAAAGCCAGTACCTGGGCCAGGACATCCTGACTCAAGTGATTACCCGTTATCCGCAGATCGCCCACCTGATCCCGCGCGATCTGCTGTGGTTCTTTGCCGGCGACTGCCTGCACTACCTGTCCGATGAAGAGATCGACCTGTATCAGGCGCTGGAAGAACGCCGTTACGAAGCCGAACAGAACGATGAACCGTTCGACTGGAATCAGGAAAAACAGCTGCTGGCGATGTCCGCTCAGGACAGCAAGCACTGATTTTCACGCTGTTATGAACATGCCCGCATGTGATCCATGCGGGCATTTTTTTTGCGTTGGCGTTAGAGCAGGCCTTCGCTTTCGGGCAACTCATACGCCATTGCTGTGTTGCTCTCCCCCACTGATTTGCCCGGCCTGCTCAAGGTCGGTTCTTTCTGCAGGCACTCCACCAGATAGTCGATAAACACCCGCAACTTGGGTGGCAGATAGCGCGTCGGCGAATGCAGCAGCCACAGTCCGCCGTGATAGGACGCGAGGAAGGTCCAGTCCGGTAGCACCTGCACCACCAACTTTTGCTCAAGCGCATAGCGGGCAGTGAAATACGGCAAGCTGCCAATGCCGATGTGCTGCAACACCGCGCCCAATCGCACACCGGTGTGATTGGCGGCATAGCGTCCCCGCACACCCACCGTCACCGCTTTGCTGCCTTTCTTGAATTTCCAGCGCGCATCGCTCGGGGTTTCCCCCAGATAAATACAACTGTGATTAAGCAGATCATGCGGGTGAGTCGGTGTGCCGTGTTCGGCCAGGTATTGCGGTGTGGCGCAGAGCAAGTGGTCAATGGTCAGCAATTGCCGCCCGACCAGTCCGGCCGGTGGTCGATCGGTGATGCGAATCGCCAGATCGACATGGTCGTCGATCAAGTCGACTTGGCGATCTTCAAGCAACAGCTCCACATCGACCTTGGGGTAACGCCGCAGAAACTCGGGCATGTGCGGATGAATCACAAAGCGCCCAACCGCTTTCGGCACGCTGACGCGCACCAGCCCCTCCGCTTCGTGAGTGAACTGGCCACTGATTTCCATCACCGATTTGGCCGCGCTGACCATTTCCTGACAGCGCTTGAACACCTCTTCGCCACCGTCACTCAAACGCAGTTTGCGTGTAGTGCGTTGCAGCAGTCGCGTGGCCAAGGCCTTTTCCAGCCGCGAAATACTGCGACTCACCGCCGATGGCGATGAACCCAGTTGCCGAGCGGCTTCAGAGAAGCTGCCGGTCTCCACGACCTTGACGAAAATTGCCATTTCACCGAGCAGCGGTAGCGGCAGATTGATGCTCACAGCGCACAAGTCCTTTGATGTTTGAACGGATTATCACGTTATTGCACGATTCATATAATAAAAAAAGAAACTTTAATAAGGGCATGGAATATGACGCTTCGCCTCTTTTTCCATAGTGATGACCTCAAGGCTAATGTGGAAGTCCTCGACTGCACGCCCCAAGAGCATGAATTCGCCGTGGTCTTGCGCGCCACGCTGTTTCACCCGCAGGGCGGTGGTCAGCCTTGCGATACCGGCTGGATCGGCGAAAGCCAGGTACTGCGAGTAGTACAAGAGCCGGAGCGGATCATTCATTTTGTAGACCGGCCGGTGGAACTGGGCATGACCTGCATCCGCGTCGACAAACAGCGCCGCCTCTTCAATACGCGTATGCATTCAGCCGGGCACCTGATCGGGCATTTCGTGCAAGGACTGGGCTGGATGCCGATCAAGGCCCATCACTGGCCGGATGAAGGTCGAGTGCAATTCAAACCCGGCGATGCCGCGCAAGAAGTCGACGCCGAGACTGTTCAGTGCGGTATCGACCAGTGGATCGAGCATGACCTGCCGCGCCTGACCTCGCTGCGCGAAGGTGCTCGGGAAATCGGTTTCGGTGAACTCCCGGCTTATGGCTGCGGCGGCACCCATGTACGTAGCCTGAAGGAATTGGGCACAGTCACGATCGCGTCCCTTTCGCAGAAGAAAGGCACGTTGTCCGTCCACTACAGCGTGGATTGAGCATTTCGGACGTTGCCTCACGCAACGTCCGACGCCGGGGAACCGCATTCGCAGGTTCCGTTGACTATCGATAGATGGACCTAAAAAAATGATGCTAGACGTCGAGCGTCTCGATGAGACGTGCATAAAAAAACTGGCCAACGAAGAAGTCCTCGCCATCCGCGTCAAAGGCTTTTTGCCTGAGCCGCTGGCCATTCAGATTGGCGACAAGATTCTCGCTCCAGGCTTTGAGGGTTACATCAACGCGCCGAGTATCGGCCGCATCGGCATGGCGTTTTACGAGGCGGAAAACCAGCCGCTGCTGATCGAGGATTACTTCGAACGCGCCACCAGCAATATCGCCGAACTGCGCAATCGCTGTGCGCCCTACTCCTCACCCATCGACACCTTGCGCTGCATGCTCGACGAATCCTGGCCGGCCGGCGCGCACCTGGAAAACCTCTACGGCCGGAAAATGTATGTCGGCCTTTCGCGCGTGGTGAAACCCGGCGTGTGCTTCCTCGCCCATCACGACATTTTCGCCAAAGACGCCCCGGACAGTTTCCAGGCCCGCAGCCTGGAAGCGCAGTTCGCCTGCAACGTCTATCTGAACATGCCAACCGAGGGCGGTGCACTGCAGATGTGGGACGATGACATCAGCCCGGATCAATTCGACGAAATGCGCGGCGACAGTTATGGCATCGAACCGGCGTTGCTCGGTCCACCCGCGCTGGAAGTCCGGCCGCAACCCGGCGATTTCATCATGTTCAATTCGCGGCGCATGCACTCGGTGACCCCGGGCGTCGCAGATCCACGCTTGAGCCTTTCCTTTTTTGTCGGCTATCGCGGCAATGCTTCACCCCTGACCTACTGGAGCTGAGATGTATTCGAATTATCTGGGCGAGTTTCTGGCGCTGGCTACCATTCACTTTCTGGCCGTGGTTGCTCCCGGCCCGGACTTCGCAGTCACCATCCGCCAAAGCGTTCGATTCGGACGGTTAGTCGGGATTTGCACGGCGCTGGGCATCGGTGCGGGGATTTCTGTGCACGTGTTGTACACGCTGCTTGGCGTGGGCGCGCTGATGCACACCACGCCGTGGTTGCTGACCGTTGCCAAAGTGATCGGCGGCGCCTACATCCTGTATCTGGGTGTCAGCCTGCTGCGCAGCAAACCCAAATCGGCCATTGAAGGTGAGAAAACCAGCGAGGAACCGGTGGTTGAGCAAACGCTGTTCAAAGCCTTCAGCACCGGGTTTCTGACCAATGCGACCAATCCCAAGGCCACGCTGTTTTTCCTGGCCATTTTCACCACGATCATCAGTGCCGAAACACCTCTGCAAATCCAGGCGTTCTATGGTTTGTGGATGTGCTTTGTCAACGCGTTGTGGTTCGTGATCGTTGCGCTGTTTTTCTCAAGCAGCAAGGTGCGTCTGCTGTTCATGCGCATGGGCCATTGGTTTGAACGCACTATGGGTGCGGTGCTGATTCTGTTTGCCGGTCGCCTGATGCTGTCCTGGTAAGCAGACGCAAAACGCAAAAAGGCCCGCCGAATCGCTTCGGCGGGCCTTTTCTTCATGAGCAATGGCACAGCCACACATCACGCGCATACAAAAACGCCGCTCTGTTGAGCGGCGTTTTTGTGAAATTGGAGCGGGAAACGAGACTCGAACTCGCGACCCCGACCTTGGCAAGGTCGTGCTCTACCAACTGAGCTATTCCCGCAATGGCGTCCCCTAGGGGACTCGAACCCCTGTTACCGCCGTGAAAGGGCGGTGTCCTAGGCCACTAGACGAAGGGGACACAGGCTACAACTTTCACTAATAAAAACGCCGCTCACTGAGCGGCGTTTTTAGAATTTGGAGCGGGAAACGAGACTCGAACTCGCGACCCCGACCTTGGCAAGGTCGTGCTCTACCAACTGAGCTATTCCCGCAAATGGCGTCCCCTAGGGGACTCGAACCCCTGTTACCGCCGTGAAAGGGCGGTGTCCTAGGCCACTAGACGAAGGGGACACGCTACCCGGAACACATGGTGTGTGTTTCGGTGTCCAGATCCTTGCCCGAAGACTTGGTTCTGGTTTCACTCAGCAGCGCCCGAAAGCACTGCTGTTTAAAATTGGAGCGGGAAACGAGACTCGAACTCGCGACCCCGACCTTGGCAAGGTCGTGCTCTACCAACTGAGCTATTCCCGCATTGGCGTCCCCTAGGGGACTCGAACCCCTGTTACCGCCGTGAAAGGGCGGTGTCCTAGGCCACTAGACGAAGGGGACACACTACAACATTCACTCCCTGCCGCGCTTCGCTGTGTGCTTTACGCTGCAAGTGGCGCGCATTCTATGGATGGATTGAGAGGTCGTCAACCCCTTGATATAAATTTATTTAAATCAATGACTTCGACCTGCTTTACAACAGCAACCGGGCTTTTCCGTCGCCCGACGATTGACGCCTATATTCCGCCACTCGCCAAGACGTTATAGTCCACCGCACAGTGATGGCAATCTGCACATGCAGCGCCAGCATTCATATAAGCAGCGTGCGGCCGATATAGATTGAACCTGCCGAACCAACCAGTCGAGCGGCGCTAGGCGGCTAAATGCCCAGCCACTACACTCGCATGCGAACCCTATAAAGAGGTCTTACCGGTGACACCACTCATGATCACCCTGCTTGTCATAGCCGGGATCGCAATTCTGATCGCCATTGGCTACATGAACCATGTGGTGGAAAACAACAAACTGGAGAAGGCCCGCACCAAGGTCGAACTCAACGACCGCCTGCGCCGCTGCGGTGAACTGACCGAAACCTTTCCCGGCCAGTTCATGACCCCGGCACTCAAGCTGCTGCTGACCCGTCTGGAATTGAACGTCTGCCAGCGTCTGCTGAACCTGGAAAAAACCAGCGCCACCACCAAAGCACGCATCACCGAACTGAGTGCCCTGGTCGCCCAAGGCGAATCGATCCCGGTCAACAACCCGCCGGCCCCGATCCTGACCGAAGCCAAGGCCAAAGACGTGCGCTTCCTGCTCGAAGCCCTCCACGGCCAGATCACCCGCGCCGCCCACGACGGCTTCCTGCCGCCGAACGAAGCCAAACACTGGATCCGCGAAGTCCGCCACATTCTGGTACTGCTGCACATCGAATTCTTCAATAACCTCGGCCAACAATCCTTGCAACAAAACCAACCCGGCCAGGCCCGCCTCGCTTTCGAACGCGGCGTGCAATACCTGCGCAAACAGCAGGATCCACAGGTGTACGCAGAACAACTGCAATACCTGGAAAAACTGCTGGCCCGCGCCAACGCCCAGGTCATGGACAAGATTGCACCGGTTGAAGGTGAAGAGAACCAACTGACCGCCGGCCTCAAAGATGCAGAGACAGATGCCGACTGGAAGAAGAAAGTGATTTACGACTGATTGCAGAGGTTGCAGGAGAAGCCACCGGAGAGGTGGCTTTTTTGTGGGCTCGAGGAAGTGAGCTTGATAGACACCCGATTAATGTGAGACCGCTTTCGCGAGCAGGCTCGCTTCTACAATTGGATTGAGTTCATCTGACAGAGGTTGGTCGGCTATCAGGCCGCCTTCGCGAGCAAGCTCGCTCCCACAGAAAAGCAAAAGCAAAACAGCGCCCACCTCTCACCACTCAACAGGATGAGCGTTAGCTCGGCTGCAGCTTTTGATCTTGCCGTGTTGGCCCCTTCGGCAGGCTGAGTGGAGGGATTTATCCGGGGGTGGGAGCGCAGCGACCGTTCGACGAAGTCGAACACATCGAGAGGAGGTGCAGCGAAGCAAACCGTAGGCGATGCCCCCGGATAGATCCCGGAGCGAAGGAACCCCGAGCCTCAGCGAGGGGCCGAACGCCGGGGCCAAGACTTTTGGTTCCTTTGGGGCGTTTGCCAAAGGGACTCGCTGTAAGAGCGAAACCGCCAGCAGCAGCACCCGAAGCAACGGATATGCACCCAAAACCCCAAGAACCTGGCCGGCCCTAAGGCCGCCAAGGCTCAATCAAAGCCGAAAATGCCCAACCATCCCGCGCAACTCACTCCCCAACTGCGCCAGCTCAACACTCGAAGCCGCATTCCCGCGCATCGCGATCGACGACTGATCCGCACTCGCACGAATACTCGTCACACTGCGATTGATCTCCTCCGCCACCGAACTCTGCTCCTCGGCCGCCGCCGCAATCTGCTGATTCATCTGCTGAATCAACGACACCGCTACCGCAATACTCCCCAGCGCACTCTCA
The DNA here is from genome assembly GCF_900582195.1 of Pseudomonas viridiflava. Classification (GTDB taxonomy): domain Bacteria; phylum Pseudomonadota; class Gammaproteobacteria; order Pseudomonadales; family Pseudomonadaceae; genus Aquipseudomonas. The sequence goes on along the minus strand of NZ_UTHA01000014.1, from coordinate 77,856 downwards.
GTCTGCAAGGCATCACTGACCGCCAGCTTCACCAACTCGCCGCTGCTCTGAATCTGTTGCACCGACGAATGCGCCGCCGAGCGCAGCGCACTGACCAGCCGTTCAATTTCCTCAGTCGATTGCTGCGTGCGCCGAGCCAGTGCGCGCACCTCATCGGCCACCACCGCAAAGCCCCGACCCTGCTCCCCGGCCCGTGCCGCCTCGATAGCAGCATTCAACGCCAGTAAATTGGTCTGCTCGGCGACACTTTTGATCACCCCCAGCACCGTGCCGATATTCTGGATTTCCGCACTGAGGCTTTCGATACTGGAACTGGCCGACGTCGCCGAATCAGCCAATTGCTCGATTCGCGCCATGCTCTGTCGTACCACCTGCTGACCACTCTCGACCTTGTCATCCGCCGTCTGCGCGGCCAGCGCCGCTTCTTCGGCATTGCGTGCAACGTCATGCACGGTGGCGGTCATCTGGTTCATCGCCGTGGCAACCTGCTCGGTTTCTTCCTTCTGGCTGTTGACCTCGAGGTTGGTCTGCTCAGTAACCGCCGACAACGATTGCGCCGAACTGGCCAATTGCTCGATCCCCGCCTGCAAACCGCTGACGATGGTGCTCAGCCCCGCGCCCATCTGCTGCATCGCCAACATCAACTGGCCGATCTCGTCCCGTCGTGTCACCTCCACGGTCGCACTCAAGTCGCCGGCGGCAATCTGCTGGGCAACCTGAATCACGCTGCGCAATGGCGCGACGATGAGTCGAGTGATCAGCCACGCCGCCAGCAATCCGACCAACAGCGCCAGCGCCGATGAACCAATGATCAGCAGCGAGTTTTTCTTCAGTTCCGCCTGCATCGCGCCGTCTTCAGCGACATAAGCCTGATTCACCCGCTCGACCACTTGGTCGGCGCGCTGATGCAATTGTTCGTAGACGGTTTTTTCCTGCGCGAGCAATCCGGTGTATTCGGCAAGCTTGTCGTTGAAACCGGCGATATGCCCGGACACTTCATTGAGCACGGTCAGATAACCCTCGTCCTTGACCGTGGTTTTCAGTTCTTCGGCCTGCGTCTGGGCCTGTGCGGCCTGTTCGATATTGCCTTTGCCGGCACCGTCAGCATCGCCCTTGCGGCTTTGATCAAGGCGAATCCGCGCTTCGTTCATCGCTTGCAGCATCAGCCGCGACACCTGACTGACTTGACTGGCCTGCTCAATGAACTGGGCACCGTCCTTACCCTCGGTGTCCTTCAAGGTATAGGCACCATCATCGGCAAGCCCGGCCTGTAACACATCAAGGTTGTTGGCCACACTGGACACCGACCAACTGGCCATTTCCAGCGCGAGGTCCTTGGCCTGCGTCAACGAGACAAACTCGTCGAACGCCTTGCGATAGGCCGCCAGCGACTGCTGCACATCATTCATTACCGGCACATTCGCTGCTGACTGCGCCTTGAGCTGATCAGCCAGCGCAACCAGTTCGTCGACCCCCTTACGCAATGCGTCGGCCGTTTTCGAATTGCCTTGCAGGGCATATTCCTGCTCGAGCAGGCGCACCTTGAGCAAGCCGCTGTTGAGCGAGGACATCTGTTTCAGCCCGTCGAAACGCTGACTGATGGTTTGCAGGGACCAGACGCCAATGGCTGCCACCAGCGCGGTCAGGAGCAAAACCAGTACAAAACCGATACCCAGTTTTTTTGCCATACCGAGGTTGGCAAAACGTCCTTGCATGGCCGAAATCATTGCGCGTAGTCCCCTGCCATTGTCAGTAGAGCGAAGAGTCGCAACGGCCATCCACCTGCACAAGTCTCTGGTGTCGGAATAATGGCAAAAAGCTACGCCTGCGTCGTTTTCAGAACGCTTGAGGTCGATCCGAACCGGTGTGGCGAAAAAACTGCCGGGCGCGCGGATCACAGGCGTACGCCACATTGATGCGCAGCCAGTCGCCCGATTCGCCGCTGGGACTGAACGCATCAGGCGCTGACAGCTGCACGCCACAGCGTTGAGCCTGCCGACGTACCCGCGCCTGATCGCTCATGCGCGCACGCGCCCAGATGAACAACCCGCCAGCAGGCTTGCCAAAAACCTCCCAATCGGCGTCCTCCAACGCCTGCAGCGCGGCGGCACGATCGGCATTCAGCCGTTGCCGCTGGCGTTGTACCAGTTTGCGGTAAGCGCCGCTGACCATCAGGCTGGCCAGCACTGCCTCGGAAAACCGAGACACACCCAAACCACTGATCATCTTCACCTGCGCCAGCCGCCTGACCATTTCGCCGTCAGCGAAAATGAACCCGACGCGTAGCGAACTGCTCAGGGTTTTGGAGAAACTGCCCACATAGATGACCCGTCCCTCATCGTCCAGCGCCGCCAGCCGCGTACCGTTTCCCGTGTGCAAGTCCGCATAGACGTCGTCTTCGATCACGCGCAGATCGTAGGCCTTGCTCAGTTGCAGGATGCGTTGCGCCACGCTCGGCGACAGGCAACTGCCGGTGGGGTTGTGATGATGACTGTTGATGAACAAACCGCCGGGCCGAAACTGTTGCAGCAAGGCCTCCAGCGCTTCGATGTCCGGCCCGTTCGGAGTGCGACGTACCTCGAGCATGCGCACGCCATGCAGGCGCAGCAGATCGAACAGCGGAGCATACCCGGGTGTTTCGACCACCACGCAGTCCCCGGCCTTGAACAAGGTACGCACGATCAGATCCAGCGCATGGCTGGCGCCGCAGGTACTCAACAACTGCGAACTGCGGGCCTCGATACCGAACAGCTTCAGACGCTTGACGATCTGCTCGCGCAACGCTGGAAGCCCCAAGGGCGTGCTGTAATTGAACAGACTGGCCATGTCGGTGCGCGCCACTTCGCGCAGGGCATAACTGAGGTCGTCAGGCTCGCGCCAGCTTTGCGGCAAACCACCGGCCCCCAGCTTCAAACCGCCAACGGCTTCACACACGGCATCGCACCAGGCATACCGGCCTTCGAAGGCCGCCAACTCCTCCTCTGCCCCACGTGTCGCGGGCGCGGCGGCAACGATGAAGCCGGTGCCTTGGCATGAGTTCAGAACGCCCTGCGATACCAACCGTTCACACGCCTCGACGACACACGACTGGCTGAGCAGATTGCCCCGGGCGATTTGCCGCACGGAGGGCAAACGGGTGGCCGGCGGTACGCCGCTTTGCAGGATCCACTCCGTCAGTCCGTCAACAATCTGCTGCACGACCGGCACCATTGCCTGTCGATCAATTCTCAATTCCATGAGCAAGCAAACTCCTGTCCGTTTTACTGGCGGCAGTAAATCACAGCCGCGCCGCACAGGCTGTGCGACAACGCCGCCAAAAGCGACCGTTCTAACTGTTTGATACACATTGTTTAAGAGTCTTCACGGAACCGACCGTGAGCCACAAAAAAGCCCGCAACGAATGCGGGCTGTTTTCTTGCGCCATGTTCAGAATGCCGTGACGCCGCCGTCCACCGCCAGCGAATGGCCGGTGGTGAATGCGGCACCGTCGCTGCACAGGTACAACACGGCGCTGGCAATTTCCTCGACTTTGCCGATGCGACCGACCGGGTGCATGGCATTGGCGAACTCGCCCTTCTTCGGATCGGCTTCATAAGCGCGGCGGAACATGTCGGTATCGATCACCGCCGGACACACCGCGTTGACGCGGATTTTCTTCTTCGCGTATTCGATGGCCGCCGATTTGGTCAGACCGATCACCGCGTGCTTCGACGCTGCATAAATGCTCATCTTCGGCGCCGCGCCCAGCCCTGCCACCGAAGCAGTATTGACGATCGCCCCACCGCCCTGGGCCAGCAGCAGCGGCAACTGATACTTCATGCACAACCAGACGCCTTTGACATTGACCCCCATGATCGCGTCGAACTCATCCATCGAGCCGTCGGCCAGTTTGCCTTTTTCGATTTCGATGCCGGCATTGTTGAAGGCGTAGTCGAGACGGCCGTAGGTGTTGATGACCTCGTCCATCAGATTCTTCACTTCGCTTTCGACGGTCACGTTGCAGCGCACGAAGGTCGCTTCGCCGCCGGCTGTACGAATCAGCGCCACCGTGCCCTCGCCCCCCGCCGCGTCCAGATCGGCGACCACCACTTTCAGGCCTTCGGCGGCGAACGCCTGGGCGGTCGCACGGCCGATGCCGTTGGCCGCGCCAGTGACTACGGCAACTTCACCGGAAAACGTCATGCTCATTGTTGTGTCCTCGGAGGGATAGATGCAGGGGACTTGCAGCATAGCCATTGAGGTATGAGGAGCGTCAGCACTATCCAATGGCTGTTTATGCGCCCATGCGTCGCAGTGATAAAACCATCCCGGTGATCATCACTACACTGGATCGGCGTGCATTCGCCGCATCAGCCAACCTTGCGCCAATGCAGCCAAGCGTCTATCAACAAGACTTCATTCCGTTCGAGTGCCTGCCATGACCAACCAGACCAATCGCCAGTTCCTGCTCGCCAAACGCCCGGTGGGCGCGGCCAATCGCGAGACCTTCACCTATCAGGAAGTCCCGGTCGGCGAACCGGCGGCGGGCCAGATTCTGGTCAAGAACGAATACCTGTCCCTCGACCCCGCAATGCGCGGCTGGATGAACGAGGGCAAGTCCTACATTCCGCCGGTGGGTATCGGCGAAGTCATGCGCGCGCTGGGCGTCGGCAAAGTCATTGCTTCGAATAATCCGGGCTTTGCGGTCGGGGACTACGTCAACGGCGCCATTGGCGTGCAGGATTATTTCCTCGGCGAGCCGAGAGGTTTCTACAAGGTAGATCCGAAACTGGCACCGCTGCCGGTGTACCTGTCAGCGCTGGGCATGACCGGCATGACCGCCTACTTCGCCCTGCTGGATGTCGGTGCACCCAAGGCTGGCGACACCGTGGTGTTGTCCGGTGCAGCGGGCGCGGTGGGCAGCATTGCCGGGCAGATTGCCAAGATCAAAGGTTGCCGCGTGGTCGGCATTGCCGGCGGCGCCGACAAATGCAAATTCCTTATCGATGAGTTGGGCTTTGACGGTGCCATCGACTACAAGTCCGAAGATGTCGTGGCCGGGCTTAAACGCGAATGTCCGAAAGGCGTCGATGTGTATTTCGACAACGTCGGTGGCGACATCCTCGATGCGGTGTTGAGCCGTTTGAACATGAAGGCGCGGGTGGTTATCTGCGGCGCGATCAGTCAGTACAACAACAAGGAAGCTGTCAAAGGCCCGGCCAACTACCTGTCGCTGCTGGTCAATCGCGCGCGGATGGAAGGTTTTGTGGTGATGGACTATGCCGCGCAGTATGCGAGCGCTGCGCAGGAAATGGCCGGCTGGATGGCCAAGGGGCAACTCAAGAGCAAGGAAGATATCGTCGAAGGCCTGGAGACCTTCCCGGAGACGCTGATGAAACTGTTCAGCGGTGAGAACTTCGGCAAGTTGGTGCTGAAGGTTTAAGCCCACCACAAAACCAATGTGGGAGCGAGCTTGCTCGCGAAAAGGGAGTGTCAGTCAACATCTGCATCGACTGACTCTCCGCATTCGCAAGCAAGCTCGCTCCCACATTTGGATCTTCAGTGTGGCTTAGGCGATTTCGGCGACAACCGAAGCCAGTGCCTTGGCCGGATCTGCCGCCTGGCTGATCGGACGGCCGATCACCAGATAATCGGAACCGGCATCCAGCGCCTGGCGCGGAGTCAGAATGCGGCGCTGATCGTCCTGCGCGCTGCCCGCCGGACGAATCCCCGGGGTCACCAGTTGCAGCGACGGATGCGCGGTTTTCAGTGCCGTGGCTTCCAGCGCCGAGCACACCAGACCGTCCATACCAGCCTTTTCGGCCAGCGCGGCCAGACGCAGCACTTGCTCTTGCGGCTCGATATCCAGACCGATACCGGCCAGGTCTTCACGCTCCATGCTGGTCAGCACGGTCACACCGATCAGCAACGGCTGCGGGCCGCTGCGCTTGTCCAGCTCTTCACGGCAGGCAGCCATCATGCGCATCCCGCCGGAGCAATGCACGTTGACCATCCACACGCCCATCTCGGCGGCGGCTTTCACGGCCATCGCGGTGGTGTTGGGAATGTCATGGAATTTCAGGTCGAGGAATACTTCAAAACCCTTGTCACGCAGGGTGCCGACAATTTCTGCGGCGCAACTGGTGAACAGTTCCTTGCCCACTTTGACCCGGCACAGTTTCGGGTCCAACTGGTCGGCCAGCTTCAGTGCGGCGTCACGGGTGGGGAAATCCAGGGCGACGATGATAGGAGTCTGGCAGGCGGACATGAATGGGCTCTCAGGCAGGTCGAAATCGGCGCGCATTGTAGCGGAACCGGCGGCGGCGCGGCACCCGATGATCGGTAAATCGTCGCGCCGGCCGTGATCAGCATAGCGCTCGCTGCTATTGTGTCGACTCCGATACACAACCGACACGCCAGCAACAAGCACCCGCGCTAGCCTCGCCAGCCGCAATACGTCCTTACATCAGCACTTCCCGCCTCTCGGCCGGACGCCTATGCTGAAACCACAACCTCGCAGCCCCTCTTTTGTGGTTGGCGGCCTACTGGCAGATGAACAGCCTCATGCACAACACCCAAATGACCGCGACGGATGAGCCTAAAGACGACAAGCGCTGGAACATTCGTGCGCTGATCGTCGACGATGATGTGCCGATCCGCGAGCTGATGATCGATTACCTCGCGCGCTTCAACATCCACGCCAGCGGCGTCACCGACGGTGCGGCGATGCGGCAGGCGCTGCTGGCCGAGCATTTCGACGTTGTCGTGCTCGATCTGATGCTGCCCGGCGAAGACGGTTTGTCGCTGTGCCGCTGGCTACGCGCCGAATCGGACATCCCGATCCTGATGCTCACCGCACGTTGCGAACCGACTGACCGCATCATCGGCCTGGAACTGGGCGCCGATGACTACATGGCCAAACCGTTCGAACCGCGCGAACTGGTCGCGCGCATTCAGACCATCCTGCGCCGGGTGCGTGATGACCGTAGCGAACAACGGGCCAACATTCGTTTCGACAACTGGCGGTTGAACAGCGTCCTGCGCCAATTGATCGCCGACGATGGCTTGGTGGTGCCGCTGTCCAACGCCGAATTCCGCCTGCTGTGGGTGTTTATCGAAAGACCGCGCCGGGTGCTCAGCCGCGAACAATTGCTCGATGCTGCCCGGGGTCGCTCGATCGAAGCGTTCGACCGCAGCATCGATCTGCTGGTGTCGCGTCTGCGGCAGAAACTCGGCGACGACCCGAAAGCCCCGCAGTTGATCAAAACCGTGCGCGGTGAAGGTTACCTGTTCGACGCACGAGACATCGGCTGATGCGGGCGCGCTTCGACACGCTGTTCGGGCGCCTGTTTGGCGTGCTGTTCGTGGCGATTGTCCTGGCGCATCTGCTGGCGTTCACCTGGTTCCGCCTCTACGGCCCGCCCCCGCCTCCGCCGCCGGAGTTCTCCCAAGGCGTCAACGGCCAACCAATGGCGCAGGACCCGCGCTACCCGCCACGGCCCCCGCGTCCGTGGTTCGGTGGCCCGGTGGTGCCGCTGACCTTTCAGTTCATCACACTGATGATCGCGGCGTGGTACGGCGCCAAACTGCTGAGTCGCCCGATCCAGCGCCTGAGCGACGCCGCCGAACGTCTCAGCGAAGACCTCGACAGCCCGCCACTCGACGAGTCCGGCCCGCGCGAAGCACGGCAGGCCGCACACACCTTCAATCTGATGCAGCGGCGCATTCGCGAACAGGTGCAGCAGCGCGCGCGGATGCTTGGCGCGGTGTCCCACGACCTGCGCACACCGTTGTCACGCCTGAAACTGCGTCTGGAAAACATCAGCGATGAAAAGCTGCAAGGCCAGATGCGTCAGGACCTCGACGACATGATCGGCATGCTCGACGCCACCCTCACCTACCTGCACGAACAGCGCACCAGCGAAGCGTTGCAGTTGATGGATGTGCAGGCGCTGGTCGAATCGCTGTGCGAAAACGCTCAGGACCAAGGCGCCGACGTGCAGGTCAGCGGCCATTGCGCACCGCTGCCGGTACAACCGATGGCGTTGCGTTCGTGCATCAACAATCTCATGGACAATGCCCTGCGTTATGCCGGCCAGGCACGCATCGAATTGCAGGATCAGCGCGAGCAACTGCTGATCCGCGTGATCGACCACGGCCCGGGGATTGCCGAGGACAAGCGTGAAGCGGTGTTCGAGCCGTTCTATCGACTGGAAGGTTCGCGCAATCGCAACTCCGGCGGCGTCGGGCTGGGTATGACCATTGCCCGCGAAGCGGCGCTGCGTCTGGGTGGCCAACTCAACCTCGAAGAAACCCCCGGCGGTGGCCTTACCGCCATCATTCGCCTGCCACGCCCCTGAGAACACCACCGACCAACTGTGGGAGCGAGCCTGCTCGCGAAGACGTCAGTTGATCCACATATCTTGTGAATGTACCGGCCTCTTCGCGAACAAGCTCGCTCCCACAGGGGTTCAGCGGTGCTCATTGCATCGTGTGTACCCACCGGTACAAATCCCACATACCCCCGACAACTTGCGCCCTGACGCTGCATAAGCCGGTACACCCACCGGTTTTCCATTCCAGGGAGTGAGTCCGATGATCGGTAGCGTCAGCAACTACACGAGCTATACCAGCACCAGCAGCACCACCACGCAAAACGCCCGCAGCCAGCAACTGCAAAAAGAACTGTTCGCCAAACTCGACAGCAACGGCGACGGCGCTGTGGATCAGGACGAACTGAAAAGCGCCCTGTCGCAGAAATCCGACGACGGCCTGCTGGTCAACCTGAGCAAACAATTCGGCGATCTGGACAGCGACGACAGCGGCAGCCTCAGCGCCGAAGAAATGACCGCCATGGCGCCCCCGCCGCCACCGCCACACGATCAAGCACCGGACACCGACCTCGCCGACGCCCTGATCAGCGCCCTCGACACCGATGGCGACGGCGCTATCAGCGGCGACGAACTGAGCAGCGGCCTGACCAGCGCCGGCAGCACTGTCGACAGCAACGAAATCTTCTCCGCCCTAGACAAGAACAAGGACGGCACCGTCAGCCAGGACGAACTCACCGCCACCCTGACCCCGCCACCGCCTCCACCACCTCAAATCAACAGCGACGAGTTGTTCAGCCAACTCGACGCCGATGGCGACGGCAGCGTGACCGCGACCGAACTCAGCAGCGCACTGCAAACCAGCGACAGCACCTCATCGACCAACACCGACACCAGCTCAGCGCTACTCAAGGTTCTCGATAGCGACAGCAGCGGCGGCGTGAGCAGTGATGAGCTTAAAGCGGCGTTACAGGCTGGGACAGAACGACCGGAGGAAGAGCAGACCGCTTCGACCCAGAGCACCACTGAAGCGCTGAACCGCATGATTGCCAATCTGAGCAAACAGTACTCGCTGGAGAAAACGGCGTCGGTTGGCAAGTATTTGAATGTGGCGACTTGAGTCGACGCCATTATTTGCCGCGGACAATCAAAAGCCCCTCACCCTAGCCCTCTCCCCGAGGGAGAGGGGACTGATCGAGGTGTTTTGACGAGTTACGCCGACGTGAAATACCGAGTTGAACTCAGACTCCGAAACAGATCAAAAGCCCCTCACCCTAACCTTCTCCCAGAGGGAGAGGGGACTAATCGAGGTGTTTGGTAGAGTTACGCCGACGTGAAAGTCCGAGTTGAACGCAAATTTTGAGAGACCCACCATCGGCTCCCTCTCCCTCGGGAGCGGGCTGGGCGGGCGGCGTTCCGATGTGGGGCAAGAGCACCACAAAACCAAAGCCGAACACCCGTTCTTCACCACTCAATAGGCCGAGTGTCAGCTCGCCTGCTTTTGATCTTGATCCACAGGCGACGTCGGAAGGCTGAGTGGAGGGATTGATCCGGGCGTGGGAGCGCAGCGACCGTTTGGCGCAGCCAAACACAGCGAGAGGAGGTGCAGCGAAGCAAACCGTAGGCGCTGCGCCCGGATCGATCCCGGAGCGAAGGAACCCCGAGCTTTAGCGAGCGGGCCGGACGTAGGAGCAAGCCTTTTTGGTTACTTTTTCGGCGTTTGGAAAAAGTGACCCGCCGTAAGGGCGGAACCCTAAGCCGCCGTTACCGCAGCAACGGATATTCACCCAAACCCAAAACCCAAAACCGCTAGCGCCGCTCCTCAACCCGCCCCTGACTCTTGCTCCAATCCGTCAACAAACTATAAGCCACCGCCAACAACGTAGGCCCGATAAACAACCCGATAAACCCAAACGCAATCAACCCGCCAAACACCCCAAGCAACACAATCACCAACGGCAAATTCCCCCCGCGACTGATCAGATACGGCTTGAGCACGTTGTCCACGCCACTGATGATGAACGTCCCCCAGATCCCGAGAAACACCGCCATCCCATACTCACCCTTCCACGCCAGCCAGGCCGTGGCCGGCACCCACACCAATGGCGGCCCCATCGGAATCAGACTCAACAGGAAGGTGACAATCCCGAGCACCAGCGCCCCCGGAACCCCGGCAATCAAAAACCCGATCAACGCCAGAACCGCCTGCGCCGCTGCCGTCCCGATCACCCCGTTGACCACCCGTTGCACCGTACCGGCGACCAATTCGATGTAATACCCGGCGCGATCACCGATCAGACGCTCCAGCAGACTGTGCACAAACGCCGCCAGTCGCGGCCCGTCGCGATAGAAAAAGAACACAAAGACAATGCTCAGCGTCAGCTCGAGAATCCCGCCGCCAATCTGCGCACTGCGCGCCAGCAGCCAGTTACCGACCTGCCCCAGATACGGCTTGACCGAAATCATCAGCGCCGCACCTTGCTGATCGATGCTGTCCCACAGTCCCACCAGCCGTTCACCAACAAACGGCACGGCCCCCAGCCAGGCCGGCGCTTCCGGCAGACCGTCGACCTGCACATCCTTGATGAACGCCGTGGCGTCACGTACATGATCGGCCAGGTTGAACCCCAGCCACACCAGCGGTGCGGCCACCAATAACATCCAGCCCAGCGTCAGGATCGCCGCAGCCAGCGACTCACGGCCATTGAGCCAACGGGTCAACAGGCGCATCAGCGGCCAACTGGCGAACGCCAGCACCGCGCCCCAGAACAGTGCCGACCAGAACGGCGCCATTACCCACAGGCTGGCACCAAACAACACCAGCAGCAGGATCTGCACCAGCAGGCGATCGTTATTGAGCATGTTGAGTCTCGAAAAAGTCAGTCAGGCAAAGAGTAGGCGAACACGCGGTTCGTGCTCGCCTGAAACAGCTTAACGCAACAGATCGATGCGCAGGCCAGAGCCTTCGACACTGCCGGTTTCCATGCGGGCCGCCCGCACCCCTTGATTGATCAACGCCTGACGCCAGGCTTCGGCCTTGGGCCCGGATACCGTCACCCGCAATGTCGTGTCGAGATTGAGACCACGGGAAATCAGCCGCAGCCAGGTGGCATCCGGCTCATTCACCCGATCAGGAAAATCCAGCTCACCGGTGCTTTTGAGCTGACGCAACAAGGTCGCCGAGGTCGGCAGCAACTCACCCAGCGGTGCAACCGCTTCGAACTGCTCGACATGCAGATAGGCTTTGCGATTGCCACGAGTGATGCTGTAAAGCGCCACCAGCGTGTTGTCGCGCGGCGCGGCCAGCCTCAACAGCAGGTAGGCCTGTTGCTCGTCGGCGCCATACAGTTTGGCGTTTCCGAACACCTCGTTGGCCCACAGGCTGCTTTCGCCGCAATCACGCGCCTGACACCAGAACAGCAATTCGGCTTCCTGTTTTTGCAGGGCTTCGCGAGCAGCGGTAAAGGCTTCAGTGGCGGAGTGTTCGGGGGGCAATTCGTAGGTCACCGAAGTGGTCTGGCCACGGGCGGTGACCTGGCCGTCGAAGCGCAGTTGCCCGCTGATCTTGCGGATCGAACCCAGCGGATAAATCCGCTCAAGCTCAACTGCAGGGCGATAGTCGACAATTTGCGCATCGGCCAGACGCGGCACGATCTGCAGATCCTGACTGCCCGGCACATCGGCGGCGAACGAAACGGTACTGAAACAGCACAGTGCCAACAGACTGAGTGACCGCATAGTCAGGCTCATCGGATCGGCATGACTGGATGATTCGAGGTCGCAGCGGTGTAGAAATCCATCGTGGTTGTCTCCCATTTCAACCCGACCAGCCTCGACAGTTGCCCGCAGCAAGTCAAGGAATGGCGAAGAACCGATTGAAACAGTCTGCGACAAGGTCGGCCCCGACCTCATCATTCAGGTGCAAATGGTGCCCGCCCGCCAACTGTTCCCGGCTAAAGGGCAGACGCTCCAGCAGCTCGGGATGTTTGGCCAGCATGCCATCAGCCGCAACCACCAGATGCGCAGGACAACTGACCCGCAACGCGAAAGCCATCGCCTGTTCCTCGGTCAGGCGCAGCGGCGACGGCAGAGTCAGGCGATTGTCGGTGCGCCAGGTGTAACCGCCAGGTACCGGCATCAAACCGCGCTGGGCCAATAGTTCAGCCGCCTCGCGGCTGACTGCGACCAGACCTTTCATGCGCGCTTCGATAGCGCGGTCGAGGGTGTTGTAGACCGGCTTGCGTTTATCGCGCAGATCCAGTTGCGCTTGCAGGGCCATGCCCATGCGCTCGGCGGCGTTTTCGCCTTTGTCTGTAGGAGGAATCACGCCGTCAATCAGTGCCAGATGACTGATGCGCTCCGGCAGCGACCCCGCCAGCACCATTGAAACGATAGCGCCCATCGAATGCCCGAGCAGGCCGAAACGTTTCCAGCCCAGTTGCTCGGCAACCTGCAGCACATCATGGGCGTAGTCCCACAGCGCATAGCCGGCACCGTTCGGTCGATGCCCGGAATGCCCGTGCCCGGCCATGTCCAAAGCAATGATGCGCAAACCTTTGAGCTTCGGTGCCAAACGGGCGAAGCTGTTGGCATTGTCGAGCCAGCCATGCAGCGCGATCACCGGCAAACCGTCCTCAGGCCCGAACAAATGCGCAGCCAGTTCGATATGCGGCAGGCTCAGGCGCACTTCTTCGAAGGTCGGACTCATGCGCAATCCTTGTCCTGGCGGTTTTCCCAACGGGTAAACAGACTCTTCAACAACCGTGCGGTGTCCTGCGGTCGTTCGAGTGGAAACATGTGCCCGCCAGGCATGCTGAGTGCCTCGCCTTGGGCCAGACGCGAAACGAAACGGGTGTGATGGCGCATGACCACACGACTCGTGTGCCCGCGCACCACTGCCAGCGGCACCTGCAGTTGTCGGGTGCGACCAGGGCTCGTGTGGGGCACGCCGCGATAGATGCTGATTTCGGTCGCCGGATCGAAGCGCAGGCGCAATTTGTCGCCGACCTGATGCAAACCGTGTTTCAGGTAGGCATCAAAGCACTCCGGATCAAAACCGCGAAACAATGTTTTACCGGCAAAGTAGCTGCGCGCGCTGTCGAGATCGGCAAACTCTTCGCGCCGGCCAAGGGTGCGGCCGGCCGGAGTCAGCTTGTCGATGAAACCAAAGCGCTTGGCCGCACGGATTACCCACTGATCGGTGCGGGTCAGCACCGGCGAATCGAGCATCACCACGCCGCGATACAGCTCCGGGCAACGCAGCGCTGCGTGCAAGTGCAAGACGCCACCGAAGGAATGGCCGACACCCCAGACTGGCTGATCCTGCTGCTGCAAATGGTGGATCAGCTCATCGACAAGGTTGTACCAGTTGTCATCCGCCGGGAAGCGCGGGTCATGGGCGTGCTGCTCCAGATGCGCAACCCGGTACTCGGGCGCCAGCGCCGCGAACAACTTGCCATAGGTGCCCGAGGGAAACCCGTTGGCGTGGGCGAAAAAGATTGGTTGCGACATACGGGCAAATCCATGAGCGGGAAACGTGGCGTTGATTGTCCGTAAGACCGCGCCTTACAGCAATGACCGTAACTGCCAGGAATGATGACAGTCAGGTCAAAACTATGGGCAAATCGGTAATCAACGCGCCGGCGGCTGCTCACCCAACGGCACCACTGCCATCGTCAGCCGCGACACACAACTGGCCTTGCCTTCATCGCTGGTCAAGCGAATGTCCCATACATGGGTGGTGCGACCAATATGAATAGGCTTGGCCACCGCCGTCACCCGCCCACTACGCAAGCCGCGCAAATGGTTGGCGTTGATCTCAAGGCCGACGCAATAAAACTTGCTGGCATCGATGCATAGATAACTGGCCATCGAACCGACGGTTTCCGCCAGTACCACCGAGGCGCCGCCGTGCAGCAAGCCGTAGGGCTGATGGGTGCGCTGGTCGATGACCATGCTCGCGGTCAGCGACGCTTCGTCGAATGCTTCGAAGCGGATGTCCAGCACTTCGCCGATGGTGTTCTTCTGGATCGCGTTCAACTGCTCGATGTCGGGAGTGGTACGCCACAAACTCATCGCAGACTTCCTTTGTTGTTTTAGTGGTCGCTCAATCCTGCCACAGCACCGCTTCGCTGTGCTCGCTCCATTCTTCGAAACGCGCGCCATAAGTGTCTTCGATGACATTGCGCTTGATCTTCAACGTCGGCGTGAGGAAGCCGTTTTCCACCGCCCAACTGTCCTTGACCACCACCAGTCGACGCAGGCGTTCGTGCTTGTCGAGCACGGCGTTGACCTCCTCCAGGAGTTTTTCCAGGCTCGAATGCAGACTCGCCCGCCCCTCCTCCTGATTGACGCTCGACAGCACACACAACCCCAACGGCGCACTCAAGCCGTCACCGACCACGCACACTTGTTCGATGCGTGAATGCACGGCCAGGCGATTTTCGATCGGCGCCGGGGCGACGTATTTGCCCTTGCTGGTCTTGAAGATTTCCTTGAGTCGACCGGTCAGGCGCAAGCGCCCTTCGGCATCCTGCTCACCCTTGTCGCCGGTGCGCAGAAAGCCGTCCCCGGTCAGGGTCTCGGCGGTTTTCTGCGGTTCCTTGAAGTAGCCGAGCATGTTCGCCTGACTGCGCACCTGCACCTCGCCCAGCTCATCGATGCGCACCTCGACATCCGGGCATGGCTTGCCAATCCAGCCCTGCTTGTATTGCCCCGGCAGGCAGATGTGCGAGTAACCGCAGCCCTCGGTCATGCCATAGACCTCCAGTACACCGAGGCCGAGTTTCTGATACCAGGCGAGCAACGTCTGCGGCACCGGAGCAGCGCCGGACAGCGCCACGCGCAAGGCGTCCAGCCCCAGGCCCGCCAGCACTTTGTGCCCGACCCGTTTGCCAATGAATGGCAGGCCAAGGAGAAAATCCAGACGCTTCGCCGGAATCTTGCTGTACACGCCCATCTGGAATTTGGTCCAGATCCGCGGCACGCCGAACATCGCGGTTGGCCGCGCACGCTTCAGATCGGTGATGAAGGTGTCGAGGCTCTCGGCAAAGAACACGGTTTGCCCGGTATAGATGGACGCCAGTTCCACGAACATCCGCTCGGCGACATGGCACAGCGGCAGGTACGACAGCAGCCGGTCGTTCTCGTTAAGCCCGAACAGTTGCGTGCCGCGTGTCGTGGCGAAACCCAGATTGGCAAAACTGTGCATCACGCCTTTGGGCAGGCCGGTGGTGCCGGAGGTGTAGATAATCGTCGCCAGCTGCTCGGCCGCCGGGCGCGGATCGTCCTGAATCGGTGAGCTGCGCTGCAAGTCGGCCCAGCTGAAATCGAAATCCCCGGGCGGGTGCAGCGGCAGGCTGATGGTCGGCAGATCCGCCGGCACACCTTTGGACATGCCCGGCCAGTCGTCGAGCTTGCCAATAAACGCCAGGACGCTTTCCGAATGATTGAGCACTTGCGCCACTGAGTCGGCGGTGAGATTGGGATACAACGGAACGGAGACGTGCCCGGCCATCCAGATCGCCAGGTCGGCGATGATCCAGTGCGCGCAGTTTTTCGAGATCAGGGCGATGTGGCTGCCTTGCGGCAACTCGCGGGCACGCAGCCAATGCGCGGCGCAACGAGCCTGATGGCCGACGTCAGCCCAGCTCAGCGTCTCGACCTGGCCGCCGCCGATGGGCTGCACGAGAAAGCGCTGGCGCGGGTGCCGGGCTTCACGTTCGTAAAACACGTCCAGCGGCAAACGAAATGCGGCAGACATGCGACTCGCTCCTGTTTTTTGGGTCTGGAGCAAGCGTAGTCAACCAAGCAAGTGCTTGGTTGGAATTTTCAAACAAATAATTTCATGGGTTGGCAGAAACCAGTGTGGGAGCGAGCTTGCTCGCGAATGCAGTGTGTCAGACACATAAATGATGAATGACACGCCGCTTTCGCGAGCAAGCTCGCTCCCGCAAGGGATCAGCGTTACGGATGTTTGAGGCTGTTAAGGGTCATCGAGCCGATCAGCAGCTCTGGGCTTTCCAGTTCGGCCAGGCCGGCCGTGCTGACCTTCTCCGGCGGATAGCCGGCGCCATGTTGCAAATAGCTCAGCAAATTGCCCACCAACGGATTGTGGCTGACCAGCAGGACATTGCTCACCGCCACCAGTTGCTCGGCGACCTTGTCCGGATCGGTCTCCGGCGTCAGCCACTCGACCGTGCGAATCTCCGGCTCGAAACCCAGCGCCTCACGGACAATCTGCGCAGTCTGCTGCGCGCGCAGATAAGGGCTGGCGTAAATCGCCGTCAGCGGCTGGCCGATCAAATGCGCGGCGCTGCTCAAGGCTTCTTTACGGCCGTGTTCGGTCAATTCCCGCTCGGAATCGATCTTCGACCCGTGAGGCACGGCCTCACCGTGACGCAACACCCAGAGTTTCATAGTTTGGGTTCCTCATCTCGAACCGGATGCGGCGCTGGCGCGACGGCATGTGGCGCCTCACCTTCCGGAGCACGCGGGGCTGGCCAATCGGCGAACGGCCACGGTTTCTGGTCGCTGTGAAAACTGCCGAAGCGGCCGATCTGCGCCAGAAACTGGCTCAGGCTGTCGCCGAAGTTCATCAGGCTGGCGCTCGGCGCGCCATAGATCAAACGATAGATCAGTTGCACCAGCACCACCGCGCCGAGGATGAACTGCGCCACTTGCCAGACCAGCACGTAGACGATCATCCACAGCACGCGCAGGAGGATGGATTCGTACTTGGCTTCGGTTTTCGGATCGTTCATGGCTTGCTCCGTGCTGGGGTCTCAGTTGAAACCACTGGTGGAAATAAAATCGACGTCGGTTTTCGGCTCGGCTCGCATCAGTAGACCGATCACCTGCTCCAGCGTGCGTCCTTCGAACAGGATCGCATGCAGCCCGGCGACCAGCGGCATGTACACGCCGACTTCCTGGGACTTGGCCTTGAGCACCTTCAAGGTGTTGACCCCTTCAGCCACTTCACCGAGGCGCGACACCGCTTCGTCGAGGTTCAAGCCCTGCCCCAGGGCAAAACCGACTTGATAGTTGCGACTCTTCGGCGACGAACAGGTCACGATCAGATCGCCGACACCGGCCAGACCGAGGAAGGTCATGGGATTAGCGCCCTGATTCACCGCAAAGCGGGTCATTTCCGCCAATGCGCGGGTGATCAGCATACTCTTGGTGTTCTCGCCCATTTCCAGCGCCACCGCCATGCCGGCGATGATCGCGTAAACGTTTTTCAACGCCCCGCCCAACTCGACGCCGAAACGGTCGGCGCTGGCATACACGCGGAAGGTGCGACCGTGCAGCGCGGCTTGCACGGCTTTGCACAGTTCTTCGTCTTCACTGGCGACCACGGTGGCGGTCAGTGCGTGCTCAGCAATCTCGCGCGCAAGGTTCGGCCCGGACAACACGCCGATGCGCGCCTGCGGGGCGATTTCTTCGAGAATCTGGCTCATCAGCTTGAAGGTCTGCGCTTCGATGCCCTTGGTCAGGCTGACCAGCATCTTGCCGCTCAGGCGCTCGGCGTGGGCGGCGAGCACCGTGCGCAAGGCGCTGGACGGCAAGGCGACAAAGCACAAATCACAGGCGTCGAGGGTTGCCTGCAGGTCGGTGACCGCGGTCACGCCCGGCAGAATCTTGATGCCTTTGAGGTAACGCGGGTTTTCGCGATTGACCCGGATGGCCTCGGCCTGCTCGGGGTCACGCATCCACTGCCGGACTTGATGGCCGTTCTCGGCCAATAGATTGGCCACGGCGGTACCAAAACTTCCGCCTCCCAGGACCGCAATCGGGCGCTGTTCAGTCATATGCAATCCGTTAATCCATACCAGTGGCGATGCCGGCATTATACGGGGCGGCCAACGCGCGGCCAGCCCCGGCAACAATTACCGACACTTGTAGGAAGAAGACCAATAAAACCTAGGAAAATGCCTGCAACGTGACTGGAAAAGTCACTGCCCTCGGTTAACATGCGCGCCAATTCTTTGCTTTCAAGGCTGTGTTGTGTCCGTCGGTTCTCTTCCTCCGCGTTCGTCTCTGCTTCTGGCGCTGCTGTTCAGCCCGGTTTTGCAGGCCGACGATCTGTTTGTCGACAGCGAAGCACTGCCGCAGGTGCTGACAGCCACGCGCCTGAAACAGACGCCGGCGGAAGTGCCGGGAAGCATGACCGTACTCGACAGCGAACTGATCAACGCCAGCGGTGCCCGCGACATCAGCGAACTGCTGCGGCTGGTGCCGGGGATGATGGTCGGCAACATCAACGGCAATCAGGCGGCAGTCAATTACCACGGCACCAACGCCAGCGAAGCGCGGCGCATGCAAGTGCTGATCGACGGCCGTTCGGTGTATCGCGCCGGATTGTCCACAGTGGACTGGAGCGATATTCCGGTGGCCATGGAAGACATCGAGCGCATCGAAGTCTTTCGCGGCCCCAACACCGTCAGCTACGGCGCCAACGCGCTGATGGCAGTGGTCAACATCATTACCCGCCACCCGGCAGACAGCCACGGCACGCGGTTGAAATACACCCGTGGCCAGCGCGGCATCAATGACTTTTATGCCAGCCAGGGCACCGGCTGGAATGGCGGTGATTTGCGCTTGTCGTTGTCGGGTCAGGAAGATGACGGCTTCGACAGCGATCGCAGCGGTGCCGACTACCGTGACAGCCGCCGTTTGAATCGCTTCAGTCTCGCGGTCAGCCACACGCTCAGCGACAACCAGAGCCTCGACTGGCAGGTCAACGCCAAGGACGGGACAAACCAGCGGCCGTATACCTACCGTCCGGTGTTCTCCGGGATTACCGCCGCCGGAAACAATTCCGACGTGGTGGCCAAGGATTACGCCGGTTCGGTGCGCTGGAACCTCGACATCAACCCGGAGCACAGCCTTTATATACAAGGCTCGGCGCAACACTGGGATCGTCAGCAAATCTGGCGCGCCTGCGATGCCGAAGTATCGTTCAGCCCCGAATTGACACAGCTGTGGCAGCTCAACCCGAATTACACCGAGCGCCTGGCGCGCAATATCACGCAGTTCACCGGCCCCGGCGCGGCGCCCGGCACGCCGCAAGAAATGGCCCTGGCCAATCAAGTGCTCGATCAGTGGCGCAACGGTGCGAGCCGAACCCTGTGCGGCGACATCGATCAGAGCGCCCGGGAGTCGCGCTACGACCTCGAAGTGCAGGACACCCTCAGTCTGTCCGACAGCCTGCGTCTGGTCAGCGGCATGAACTACCGTTACGACCGCGCCGACTCCGAAACTTACTTCAACGGCACGCTGGACGACACCACGTGGCGCGCGTTCGGCCAACTGGAATGGCGTGCCACCGAACACTGGCTGGTGCAGGGCGGCGCGATGTTTGAAAACACGCAACTGATCGGCAGTTCGCTGACCCCGCGTTTCGCCGTCAATTACCTGATCAACCCGCGCCACGGCTTGCGCGCGGTGTACTCGGAAGCGATCCGCTCGCCGGACATGTTCGAGAACAATGTCAACTGGAGCTATCAGGTCAGCAACCTGCGGCCCTCGGCTTACGGCCAGTCGTCGGCGCGCTACTTCGTCAAGACCCGTGGCCCGGGCGATCTCGATCAGGAACACATGCGCTCGCGGGAGCTGGGCTACAACGGCTATTTCGCCGAACTCGGTCTGGCCCTCGATGTGAAGCTGTTCTACGACGAGATCACCGGAATGATCAGTGAACCGCTGCGCAATAACCAATACATCGCCAGCAACGCCAACAGCTCGCGGTTTCGTGGCACCGAAACCCAGCTCGATTGGCGCGTGAGCCTGGCCGACCGTTTGCGCTTCACTTACGCCTTTGTCGATGCCGAGGCGAGCAATCCGCTGGATCAGCAATTCACTTCGCGTAACAGCGGTTCCGCCGGTTGGCTGCGCGACTGGGGCCATGGCTGGAACAGCGCCCTCTTCTATTACGGCGACAACGCACTCAACGGCTACCGTTTCGAACGGGTCGACACACGCATCGCCAAACGCATTGCGCTGGGCAAAGCACAGCTGCAACTGGCGGGCGTGTTGCAACAGCGCCTCGACCATGAGCCGACCACCTTCGTCGACAACAATTACGACGAGCGTCGTGTGATGTACTTCAGTGCCGAGCTGGAGTTCTAGGATGCGCTACGGGCCGTCACGGAAGCTGCCAACCCTTGGCCACTGGCTGGCCGGGGTTTGCCTGTTTCTGACCGCATGGCTGCACGGCGTGGCGGTGCAGGCCGCGGATATTCTGTTGACCGGCGCCGAGGAAAGCCCCGGCGTCCAGGCGTTCGTGCAAGCACTCAGCGAACTGCGCCCGACCGACAACGTACGTTTCCAGCCGCTGGCCAGTCTGCCTGCGCCGGGAAAACTGCCCGCCAGTCTGCGCCTGATTCTGCTCGATCTGCCGAGTCTCGACTGGCGTCTGCAAGAAACCCAAGGCCCGGCAACGCTGGTGCTGCGCATCAGTCGCCTGCAAGCCCGCCAGCGTCTGGGCAGCACGCAACCGGCGCACCTGAGTTTGCTCTGGAGCGATCCGCCGCTGAGTCGCCAGTTGCAGTTGATCCGGCGCATTCTGCCCCAGGCCCGGCGGATCGGCGTGTTGTTCGATGAGCACAGCGAATTCCTCCTCAAGGAACTGAATCTCGCCGCCGCGCCGCTGAATCTGCAAATAGCCAGCGAACGCTGGGACAACACCCACGACAGCCGCCCGCTGCAAGCCGTGCTGAAGAACAGCGACGTGCTGCTGGGACTCGACGACCCCGATCTGTACAACCCGAAAACCGCGAAAAACCTGCTGCTCAGCAGCTACTCACGGCAAGTCGCACTGGTCGGCCCCAACGTTGCGTTCGTCCGTGCCGGCAGCCTGGCCAGCAGTTACAGCGATCAGAACGACTGGCTGGCAATTCTCGATCAATTGCTCGACCAACCGCCGGCCACTTGGCCGCGGACGCTCTACCCCGCACGTTTTAAAGTCTCAAGTAATGCGCAGGTCGCTCGTTCACTGGGTATCGAACCGCTGAATGACGCATCCATTGCCAGCGCACTGGCTGAAGGAGAACGCCGCCCATGAGTTTCCGTCGCCGTTGGGACATCAACACCCGCACCCAGCTGATCAGCCTGGGCCCGGCGTTGTTGCTGACCTTGCTGTTGATCAGTTTCTTCACCTTCGTGCGCATTCAGGATTTGCGTCAGGAACTGAACCACACCGGCCAACTGATCGCTAACCAACTGGCGCCCGCCACCGAATACGGGGTGATTTCCGGCAACAACGAAGTGCTGGAAAGCCTGCTCAAAGCCACACTGGCCACGCCCAACGTGCGTTTTCTTGAAGTACAGGACAGCGCCAACCGGATTCTGGTGTACGTCGAACAACCTGCCGCCGCTCATGGTCGCCCGCATCAGGTCGAAGTGTTTCAGGCACCGGTTCGGTTGCAACGCATCGCTCTGCACAACGATTTCTTCCAGGACGGCAAAGTCAGCAATGGCGCGGCCGGCGAGGACTATCTGGGGCGGGTGATCGTCGGCCTGTCCAACGATGCCTTCAGCCAGCGCCAGCAGGAAATCCTGCTCAAGGCCGGAATTCTCGCGCTGTTCGCCCTGCTCTTCACCTTTGTATTGGCACGACGCCTGGCCGGCAGCCTGTCGCAGCCGATTCGCGACATCGGCGACGCGGTCAAGGCGATTCAGGACGGCGACTATAAAACCCCGCTGCCGATCGTCGATGACACCGAACTGGGCGCGCTGTCGCAGCACATCAATAACCTCGCCCAGGCACTGGAGCAGGCCAGCCGTGAGCAGCATCAAGCCATGGCGCAACTGATCCAGACTCGCGAGGAAGCGGAAAAGGCCAACAACGCCAAGTCGGACTTTCTGGCGATGATGAGCCATGAACTGCGCACACCCATGAACGGCGTACTGGGCATGCTGCAATTGCTGGAAACCACCGAGATGACCGAGGAGCAGGTCGAATACGCCGCCCTCGCCTCGGAGTCCACCGAACACCTGCTGAAAGTCATCAACGATATTCTCGACTTCTCGCGCATCGAGCGTTCGGAGCTGGAACTGGAGCACATTCCGTTCAACCTCGCCGAACTGATCGGCGCCTGCGCCCAGTCGTTCCAGCACAGCGCGGTGCAGCGAGGGCTGGCGCTGAATCTGCGGATTCCGGACGACATGCGCGGTTTGCAGGTGCAGGGCGATCCGACGCGGATCCGGCAGATTCTGGTCAATCTGGTCGGCAATGCCTTGAAGTTCACCGAACAGGGCCGGGTCAGCATCGAAGCACAGTGGCAGTCGCTGGATCACGAACTGTTGTGGTTCACCTGCTCGGTGCGCGACAGCGGCATCGGTATTTCTTCTGAAAGTCTGGAACTGATGTTCAACGCTTTCCAACAGGCGGACAGTTCGATTTCGCGACGTTATGGCGGCACCGGTCTCGGTCTGCCGATCGCTCGTACATTGGCCGAACGCATGGGCGGCACCTTGCGCGCGCAGAGCGAGGAAGGCCGTGGCTCGGTGTTCACCCTGGAAATACCGTTGGCACTCTTTAAGCAGGCGCTGCCGCCACTGGCCGAGCCGCGTGCGCTGAACGGCAAGGGCCATGGAGAAGGACGCAATGTCTTGCTGGTCGAAGACAATCCGGTGAACCAGACCGTTATCGAAGCGATGCTGCGCAGTCTGGGCTTTACTGTCAGTGTTGCCACCGATGGCGTACAAGCGGTGCGCAGTGCCGGGGACAGCAACTTTGAGGTGATTTTGATGGATTGCCGGTTGCCGATTATCGATGGCTACGAGGCCACCCGGCAGATCCGTCGTCTGCCCGGACGCAGCGATGTGCCGATCATCGCGCTGACTGCCAACGCCTTGCAGGGTGACCGCGAAACCTGTCTGTCGGCGGGTATGAACGATTATCTGGCGAAGCCGTTCAAACGTAATGATCTGCAGCAGATTCTGCAGCGCTGGGTGTCGTAGTGCGGGCCTTTCGACGATCTGCGACTGGCGTGAAAAGCGAAAGTGCGGCAGTCTTAGGCACCCGAACGAGCCTCGAAAGGGGCTTGAATAAAAATTTCAGTGCACAAGTGTACATTCATGTCCTTGGTGCTGTGACTTTCACCACAACGCAATAGTCTATGAGTAGGCTGCCGGTTCGAGGCATGAACGCTTCGAACGGTCGGGAAGATTTGCCCCACCTGCCGCATGGGATTATTGAGGAGCTCGCATGACCAAACAAAACGCCTTTACTCGGGAAGATCTGCTGCGCTGCAGTCGCGGTGAGCTGTTCGGCCCAGGTAACGCGCAACTGCCCGCCCCGAACATGCTGATGGTTGATCGCATCACTTTGATCAGCGAAGAAGGCGGCAAGTACGGCAAAGGTGAATTGGTCGCCGAGCTGGATATCAACCCTGACCTGTGGTTCTTCGCGTGCCACTTCGAAGGTGATCCGGTGATGCCGGGCTGCCTCGGTCTGGATGCCATGTGGCAACTGGTCGGTTTCTTCCTGGGCTGGCAAGGCCTGCCGGGCCGTGGCCGTGCGCTGGGCTCGGGCGAAGTGAAATTCTTCGGTCAGGTGCTGCCGACCGCCAAGAAAGTCACCTACAACATTCATATCAAACGCGTCCTCAAGGGCAAGCTGAACCTGGCCATTGCCGATGGTTCGGTGACTGTCGACGGTCGCGAAATCTACACCGCCGAAGGCCTTCGCGTCGGCGTGTTCACCTCCACTGACAACTTCTAAGGGTTATTCGCATGCGCCGCGTCGTTATCACTGGTCTGGGCATCGTTTCGTGCCTGGGCAATGACAAAGAGACCGTCTCCGCTAACCTGCGTGCAAGCCGCCCTGGCATCCGGTTCAACCCGGAATACGCCGAAATGGGTCTGCGTAGCCAGGTTTCCGGCTCCATCGACCTCAACCTTGAAGAGCTGATCGATCGCAAGATCTATCGCTTCGTCGGCCACGCAGCGGCTTACGCCTACCTGGCCATGAAAGACGCTATCGCTGACTCCGGCCTGACCGAAGAGCAAGTGTCCAATCCGCGTACCGGTCTGATCGCCGGCTCCGGCGGTGCTTCCACGCTGAACCAGATGGAAGCGCTGGACATCCTGCGCGAGAAAGGCGTGAAACGCGTTGGCCCATACCGCGTAACGCGGACCATGAGCAGCACCGTTTCCGCTTGCCTGGCCACGCCATTCAAGATCAAAGGCCTGAACTACTCCATCGCTTCTGCCTGCGCCACCAGTGCTCACTGCATCGGTACCGCCATGGAACAGATCCAGATGGGCAAGCAGGACATCGTCTTCGCCGGTGGCGGTGAAGAAGAGCACTGGAGCCAGTCGTTCCTGTTCGACGCAATGGGCGCTCTGTCCAGCAAGCGTAACGACACCCCGGAACAAGCTTCCCGCGCCTACGACGCCGACCGTGACGGTTTTGTCATCGCTGGCGGTGGCGGCATGGTCGTGGTTGAAGAGCTGGAACACGCTCTGGCCCGTGGCGCAAAAATCTACGCGGAAATCGTTGGCTACGGCGCGACCTCCGACGGCTACGACATGGTTGCCCCGAGTGGCGAAGGCGCGATCCGCTGCATGCAGATGGCGATGTCCACCGTTGATACCCCGATCGACTACCTGAACACCCACGGCACTTCGACTCCGGTCGGTGACGTTGCGGAAATGAAAGGTGTGCGTGAAGTGTTCGGGGACAAGGCACCTGCTATCAGCTCGACCAAGAGCCTGTCCGGTCACTCCCTGGGCGCCGCCGGCGTTCACGAAGCGATCTACTGCATGCTGATGATGGAAGGCAACTTCATTGCCGGCTCCGCCAACATCGACGAGCTGGACCCGGAAGTGGCCGATCTGCCGGTGCTGACCAAGACCCGCGAAAACGCCACCATCAACACCGTGATGAGCAACAGCTTCGGCTTCGGCGGCACCAACGCCACGCTGGTACTGAAGCGCTGGGAAGGCAAGTAATTCCCCGCTGCTGAGCCACACATGAAAACGCCCCGACTGGTTCGGGGCGTTTTTTTTGCCTGCAGAAAATAGCAGGTACACCGCAAAAACCTGTGGGAGCGAGCCTGCTCGCGAATGCGATATTCCAGTCACCCTATCGTCGTCTGACCCACCGAATTCGCGAGCAGGCTCGCTCCCACAATGGGTTTCGGCGCTTCTGAAAATGAAACTTCTGTCATGAAACCTTGCCCCCTGCGACCGAATGTCGCGGATTCCGTGGGCTGCAGCACTGTTGCGAAAAACGCAACGATACCTTGCACAAACCAGCCGTTTACTTAGCAGGCTAACAAATTCTATAACAGAGTCCTGCACACGCCTTGCTGCAGATAACTTGAGATTTGGAGCTAGCAGATGACTGTAAAAGTAACTGAACGCGACGATTCACACATGTCCCACGAAGGCGTAGCCGCCGGTATCCGCATCTGGGATGTGCATCAACAAGACTTGCTGGTCGGCATGTTTCACAACGAGATCGACGCCCACAACTACAAGGCCGAACTGGAAGTGCAAGAACAGCAGCGGGATCTGAAATCCGCCTGATTCACCCACAGCATTGAAAACGACAAACCCCGCCATGAGCGGGGTTTGTCGTTGTTACAGCTTTATCGGTTTACCACATCAGATCATCAGGGATCTGATACGCCGCGTACGGATCGTCTTCAGTGCTGACCTCTTCGGTCTGCACGTTGAGCTGGACGATGCGCTGTGGATCGCGCTCCTGGATCTTCAGGGCCGCCTCACGCGGAATCACTTCGTAGCCGCCGGCATGGTGCACGATCGCCAGCGAACCGCTGCTGAGCTTGTTGCGCATCAGCGTGTTGACCGAGATGCGCTTGACCTTCTTGTCGTCGACGAAGTTGTAGTAGTCCTCGGTGGTCAGCTTCGGCAGACGCGAGACTTCGATCAGTTGCTTGACCTGCGCTGCACGCGCCTTGGCCTCGGCCTTCTCTTTCTGCTGACGGTTCAGCTCCTGGTCGCGCTTGACCTTCTCGGCCATGGCTTCCTGGGCGGCACGCTGCTGCGAGTCATCCAGTTCGATCTGGCCTTTGTGCGCCAGTCGCTGCTGCTTCTGCTTGTCCTTGCTGACCTGCTTGGCCTGCTTTTGGTTGACCAGGCCTGCTTTGAGCAACTGGTCGCGAAGGGAAATACTCATGGGGCTTACTCACTTGGGCAGTTGCTCAGCCGCAGCCGGGCACATTCTTTTCCTGACGTTTGGCTTCACCCCACAGGGCGTCCAACTCTTCGAGGGTGCAATCTTCTATGGGACGGTGGGTGTCGCGCAATGCCTGTTCGATAAATCGGAAACGTCTTTCGAACTTGCCGTTGGCGCCACGCAGCGCGGTTTCCGGGTCGACCTTCAGATGCCGGGCCAGGTTGACCACGGAAAACAGCAAGTCGCCGATCTCGTCAGCCACGGCGACGGGATCGTTTTCGGACATGGCTTCGAGGACTTCATCGAGTTCTTCGCGCACCTTGTCGAGCACCGGCAAGGCATCCGGCCAGTCGAAACCGACCTGCCCTGCGCGCTTCTGCAGCTTGGCCGAACGCGACAAGGCCGGCAACGTCGCCGGCACGTCATCAAGCAGTGACAGTTGCTCGGGCGCGGCGGATTTCTCGGCGCGCTCTTCGGCCTTGATCTCTTCCCAGCGCTGCTTGACCTGTTCTTCGCTCAAGCGCGGCACATCCAGCGGTGCGTAGAGATCACCGGTGGGAAACACGTGCGGGTGACGACGGATCAGTTTGCGGGTAATGCTGTCGATCACTCCGGCAAACTCGAAACGCCCTTCTTCCTTGGCCAGCTGGCTGTAATACACCACCTGGAACAGCAGATCGCCCAGCTCGCCCTGCAAATGATCGAAGTCGCCGCGTTCGATGGCGTCGGCCACTTCGTAAGCTTCTTCGAGGGTGTGCGGAACGATGGTCGCGTAGGTTTGCTTGATGTCCCACGGGCAACCGTACTGCGGATCGCGCAGACGGCTCATCAGGTGGAGCAGGTCTTCAAGGCTGTACATCATTTCACTCACTACATAGATCCCTGTGGGAGCGAGCTTGCTCGCGAAGGCGGACTTTCAATCACATCAATGCTGGATGCGATACCGTCTTCGCGAGCAAGCTCGCTCCCACATTGGATCGGCGTTCACATTCGAAATCGTCGATGTTCACGGAGTACGGTTACGCCGCGTTTCGATGATGTTCGGCAACTGGGAAATCCGCCCGAGCAACCGCCCCAGTGCATCCAGACCCGGGATCTCGATGGTCAGCGACATCAGCGCGGTGTTGTCTTCCTTGTTCGAGCGGGTGTTGACCGCCAGCACGTTGATGCGCTCGTTGAGCAGCACCTGCGAGACGTCACGCAGCAGACCGGAACGGTCGTAGGCGCGGATGACGATGTCCACCGGGTAGGTGAGCACCGGCACCGGGCCCCAGCTGACCTGAATGATCCGCTCCGGCTCTCGCCCGCCCAGTTGCAGCACCGAGGCGCAGTCCTGACGGTGAATGCTCACGCCTCGACCCTGAGTGATGTAACCGACGATCGCATCGCCCGGCAGCGGCTGGCAGCAGCCGGCCATCTGCGTCATCAGGTTGCCGACGCCCTGGATCTGAATATCGCCGCGCTTGCCCGGTTTGTAACCGGTAGCTTTGCGCGGGATCAGCTCCAGTTGCTCGTTGCCGCGTTCCGGCTCGACCAGTTGCTGCGCGAGATTGACCAGTTGCGCCAGACGCAAGTCGCCGGCACCGAGGGCGGCGAACATGTCCTCGGCAGTTTTCATGTTGGCCTTGTCGGCCAGCTTGTCGAAATCCACTGCTGGCAGGCCGAGGCGTGTCAGTTCGCGCTCGATCAGGGTTTTACCGGCGGCAACGTTCTGGTCGCGCGCCTGCAGCTTGAACCAGTGAACGATCTTCGCCCGCGCCCGCGAGGTGGTGACGTAACCGAGGTTGGAATTCAGCCAGTCGCGGCTCGGCGTGCCGTGTTTGCTGGTGATGATCTCGACCTGCTCACCAGTCTGCAGGCTGTAGTTGAGCGGCACGATGCGCCCGTTGATCTTCGCGCCACGGCAGTTGTGACCGATTTCGGTGTGCACGCGGTAGGCGAAATCCAGCGGCGTCGCGCCTTTCGGCAAGTCGATGGCATGACCGTCCGGAGTGAAGATGTACACCCGGTCCGGTTCGATATCGACACGCAGCTGTTCCGCCAGACCACCGATATCGCCCAGCTCTTCGTGCCACTCGAGCACCTGACGCAGCCAGGAGATTTTCTCTTCGTAGTGGTTCGAACCGGATTTGACGTCCGTGCCCTTGTAGCGCCAGTGCGCGCAGACGCCGAGTTCGGCTTCTTCGTGCATCGAGTGCGTACGGATCTGCACTTCGAGGACTTTGCCTTCCGGGCCGATCACCGCCGTGTGCAGCGAGCGGTAGCCGTTCTCTTTCGGGTTGGCGATGTAGTCATCGAATTCTTTCGGGATGTGCCGCCACAAGGTGTGGACGATGCCGAGCGCGGTGTAGCAATCGCGCATTTCCGGGACCAGCACGCGCACCGCACGCACGTCGTAGATCTGGCTGAATTCCAGACCCTTGCGCTGCATTTTGCGCCAGATCGAATAGATGTGTTTGGCCCGGCCGCTGATATCGGCATCGACCCCGGTGGCCTGCAATTCGTCCTTGAGCTGGGTCATCACGTCGGCGATGAAACGCTCGCGATCAAGCCGTCGCTCGTGGAGCAACTTGGCGATCTGTTTGTATTGATCCGGCTCGAGATAACGGAAGGACAAGTCCTCCAGTTCCCATTTGATATGACCGATGCCGAGGCGGTGCGCGAGCGGCGCATAGATGTCGAAAACTTCGCGGGCGACCCGGTTACGCTTCTCGTCGTCGGCGGTTTTCACTGCGCGAATGGCGCAGGTACGTTCGGCCAGTTTGATCAGCGCGACGCGCACATCGTCGACCATTGCCACAAGCATCTTGCGCAGGTTTTCCACCTGCCCTTGCGTGCCCATGACCATCGACTGGCGCGGGCTGAGGCTGGCGCTGATGGCCGCCATGCGCTGTACGCCGTCGATCAGTTTGGCCACCACCGGACCGAAGCGCTGGCCGACGGCCGCGAGTTCGATCTGGCCTTCGCGTACACCGCGATACAGGACCGCCGCGACCAGCGAATCCTGATCGAGTTTGAGATCGGCGAGAATCTCGGCGATTTCCAGGCCGGTACTGAAACTGCCGGAGCCTTCGGCCCACAGATTCTTCTTGGCATTGGACTGTTGTTCGGCCTCGCGAGCGAACTCGCAGGCTTCCTTCAAGGCTTCGCGATCCAGTGCCAGATCGACACTGACCGCATGATCGAGCCAAGCCTCGAGATTGATACTGCCGTCAGTGTTGATCGGCTGGTGTGCTCTCACCTGTACCATCTTGCTTTACCTTCCCTACGACGCAGATTCAATGCGTCAAATCGCTGATCCTTATTGTCCGTTTGCGCTCGCGGGGCTAAAGCGAGCGCTGCGCGGACAGATCAGACGGATTCAGACGAGCCATCCTGGCTCGCTTCAAATAACGCCATGGCCTCGACATGTGCCGTCTGAGGAAACATATCGAGAATCCCGGCACGTTTTAACCGGTAGCCCTGCTTGATCAATTCGACCGTGTCGCGCGCCAGAGTTGCGGGGTTGCACGACACATACACCAACCGTTTGGCACCCAGGGTCGCCAGCTTGCGAACCACCTCGAAAGCACCGTCACGCGGTGGGTCCAAGAGTACCGCAGAAAAGCCGTTTCCGATCCACTGGGCATCGGTCAAAGGCTGGGATAAATCGGCTTGAAAAAACTTTGTGTTATGCAAATTGTTACTGGCGGCGTTGGCTTCGGCACGTTCGACCATGGTCTGCACGCCTTCGACCGCCACCACCTCACGCACGCTTTTGGCCAACGGCAAGGCGAAGTTGCCGAGGCCACAGAACAGGTCCAGCACGCGCTCGTCACTGCCCGGTTTCAACCAGTCCAGCGCCTGAGCGACCATGGCTTCGTTGACGCCGGCGTTGACCTGAATGAAGTCACCCGGGCGGTACGCCAGATCGAGATCCCACTGCTCCAGGCGATAACCCAGCGACTGGGTCGCATCGATCGGTTGCGGCTCGCCTTCGCCATGCAGCCACAATTGCGCTTCATGGAACTGGCAGAAATCCTTGAGGATGGTCAGATCCGCTTCGGACAACGGCGCCATGTGGCGCAGCAACACTGCCAGGGACGAGCCACTGAACAACTCGACGTGACCCAACGCCTGCGGTTTGCTCAAACGACGGAGCATCTCCGGCAGACGGGTCATGATCGGCTGCAAGGGCTGTACCAGCACCGGGCATTCGCTGATCGCGACGATGTCCTGACTGCCCGCGGCGCGGAAACCGACTTCGAGCTTCTTCGCTTTCATGTCCCAGCGCACCGCAATGCGGGCACGACGGCGATAGCCGAACTCGGGACCGGTCAACGGCGCTGCCCATTCTTCCGGTTCGACACCAGCAACGCGGGACAATTGCTCGGCGAGCATGCGCTGTTTCAGGGCGAGTTGTTCGCTGTGGGGCAAGTGCTGCACGCTGCAACCGCCGCAGCGGCCGGCGTGCTGGCACGGTGCCGGGCGGCGCAGTTCGCTGGCCTTGAACACGCGCTCGGTGCGCGCTTCGACCACTTTGCCGTGGGCGCCGAGCACCCGCGCTTCGACCTCTTCTCCGGCAAGGGCGCCAAGGACGAACCAGGTTTTGCCTTCGGAAAACGCGATGCCGCGACCGTCATTGGCCAGGCGCTCGATGCTCAAGCGCTGCTTTTTGCCGGTCGGAATTTGCGGCGCCTTGCTTCCGCCCGTGGGCTGAAAGCGCAGGCCTCTCTCGTGCTTGGCCATCAGTTGGGCGCGTCGAAAATGCCGGTCGACAGATAACGGTCGCCACGGTCGCAGATGATCGCGACGATCACCGCGTTTTCAACTTCTTTGGACAGGCGCAGCATCGCTGCCACCGCACCGCCCGAGGACACGCCGCAGAAGATGCCTTCTTCGCGGGCCAGACGACGGGTGACGTCTTCGGCCTCGCTTTGCGCCATGTCGACGATGCGGTCGACGCGGTCAGCCTGATAGATCTTCGGCAGGTATTCCTGCGGCCAGCGACGGATGCCGGGAATGGCTGAGCCTTCCATCGGTTGCAGTCCAACGATCTGCACCTTGTCGCTCTGCTCTTTCAAGTAGCGCGACACGCCCATGATGGTGCCGGTGGTGCCCATCGAACTGACGAAATGGGTGATGGTGCCCTGGGTCTGACGCCAGATTTCCGGACCGGTGGTGGTGTAGTGCGCTTCCGGATTGTCGCCATTGGCGAACTGGTCGAGCACCTTGCCACGGCCTTCGGCTTCCATACGCTGGGCGAGATCGCGGGCGCCTTCCATGCCCTCTTCCTGGCTGACCAGAATCAGCTCGGCGCCGTAGGCGGTCATTGCCGCTTTACGCTCGGCGCTGGAGTTGTCCGGCATGATCAGGATCATTTTGTAACCCTTGATCGCCGCAGCCATGGCCAGGGCGATCCCGGTGTTGCCCGAGGTCGCTTCGATCAGCGTATCGCCAGCGTGGATCTGCCCGCGCAACTCGGCTCGAGTGATCATCGACAACGCCGGACGGTCCTTGACCGAACCCGCCGGGTTATTCCCTTCGAGCTTGAGCAATAGGGTGTTGCTGGTAGCACCGGGCAGGCGCTGCAAACGCACCAGCGGAGTGTTGCCGACGCAATCGGCGATGGTTGGGTACTGCAGGGTCATGGCGTATTCGCAATCCAGACGTGCGGGGGCGCCTATCATACCGGCAAACCTGCGAAGGCCATATCACGCAAAGTGCGGTGCTTATGGTTTATGGGAATAAGCAGCAATAGTCTCACCACTGGTGAGGCTTTTACGCTGGGTCATTTTTGTTTGCGGTGATGCAAATGACCTCATCGCTGGCAAGCCAGCTCCCACAGTGACCCGTGTTGCTCTATTAATAATGTCAGCAGTGCAGACACTGTCTTGTATTGCTCAAACAATCTGCGGGTAAAACACACTCCCTATGGGATGGGAGTAAGCGATAAAAGTCGCGCCAGTGGTGCGACTTTTGTGTTGAGCCATTTTCATTGGTGGTGATGCGCAGAGACTCTTCGCGAGCAGGCTCGCTCCCACAGGGAGTAGTGTCATTCGCAGAATAGTGTCAGCAGTGATGACACTATTAAATGTTGATCACACGATCTGCGGTGAACCGAGTTCCAATGTGGGAGCGAGCCTGCTCGCGAATGCGTCAGGCGGCGCGAAATCACCCTCAGCGACCAAGCGCAAATTCAACCGCAACCCCGCCCCGCCGTTCTCCGCCCAAATACTGCCGCCCTGACGCTGCACGGCATTGCGCGCGATGCTCAACCCCAAGCCAAAACCACCATCACCGGGCCGCGAGCCGTCGAGCCGGGTGAACGGCGAAAAGATCCGCTCCAGATCCCCTTCCGCTACGCCGCCGCCCTGATCTTCCAGCCACAGGTGCCAGTAATCGCCATCGCGCCGTCCATCGAGCCGGACGATCCCGCCCGCAGGCGAATGCCGAATGGCGTTGCGCAAAATGTTCTCCAGCGCCTGCGCCAAGGTATTCAGATTGCCACGCACCCAGCACGACGCCTCGACCGAACACTGCAATTGCAGACTCGGCCAGCCGCTTTCATAACAGGCGTTATCCGTGAGCATTTCCCACAGGGCCTGGATCTGAATGGCTTCATCCGGCAGCGGAGTGCGATCAGTGTCGAGCCAGGCCAGTTGCAACGTGTCTTCGACCAGCCGCTGCATACCGTCGACTTCACGACCGATACGTTCGCGTAGCTGCACCAGGTCTTGCTCGCTTTCGCTGGCCACTCGCAGCCGGCTCAGCGGCGTGCGCAACTCGTGGGACAGATCACGGAGCAATTGCTGTTGCAGAGCCACGGTGGATTGCAGGCGTTCGGACATCGAGTCGAACGCCCGGGCCAGTTCACCCAGTTCATCCGGGCGCTGGGTAATCCCGCTCGACAGGCGCACATTCAATTGATCGGCGCGCCAGGCATTGGCCTGTTCGCGCAGGTTATTCAGAGGCACCACCAGCAGGCGATACAGACCGACACACAGCAATAATGTGAACAGCCCGGGAATCACGCCGTTAGTGATAACGCGCCAGAACAGCCGATATTTGCCCGGCAGGAATCGTTCGGGCAATTCGATCACCAGGCTGCCGGCAGACGGCTCTTTGGGGAATGGAATGCGCAACCACGGCCGCCCCTGTTTGTGAATCGGCCAGTCGAGGCCGCGCAGGAACGTCAGGCGCTGCAACTCCTGATCATTGAGCGGGTCATTGCTCAAAGACTGCAAGTTGCCGCCGATCACCCCGACCCAACTGGCTTCGCGCAATTCCATGCTCTGCAACCAGTCATCGACCCCGCTGCGGCCGCCGTGCTGCCACGCCTGTTCCGCTTGCGCGGCGTAACGCGTCAGAGTGCCGCGCGCTTCGTCGGAGAGGAACTGGTTGCGCTCCTCCATATAACGGCCCCACGACCAGCTCAGCCAGATCATCAGCAGACAGAACGCCACCAGCAGAAACGCCAGTTTCCAGAACAGTGAATGCCGCCCCGGTAGTTCAGAGCGTTTCATCAGCGGCGCTCAAGACGTAACCCTTGCCCCAGACAGTGCGCACTTCGCGCTCGGTGTAACCGATGGCTTTGAGTTTGCGGCGGATCTGGCTGATGTGCATGTCGAGGCTGCGGTCATGGGCCGCGTAGCCGCGTTGCAAAACGTGCTGATAAAGGAAGGCTTTGCTCAGCACTTCCTCGTCGTTGCGATTGAGGGTTTCCAGCAAACGGAATTCGCTGCGGGTCAGCCCGGCAGGTTGTTCACGGAAAAACACCTCGCACTGTTCATCGTCGAAGCGCAGCGTACCGACCGCCACTGGCGCCGCCAGCAATGCCGGTCGCCGATCCAGCGCGACCCGGCGCAGGATCGCTTCGATACGCACATGTAACTCGGCCATGCTGAAGGGCTTGGGCAAATAGTCATCGGCGCCCAGACGGAAACCACTGATACGATCCGCCTCGGCACCAAGGGCCGACATCAGCAGCACCGGCGTCGAATGGCTCTGGCGCAACTGCGTCAACACCTTCAAGCCGTCCATGCCCGGCAACAGGATATCCATCAGCACCACGTCGAACGGCTGGCGTTTGGCGATGTTCAGGCCTTCCTGGCCATTCTGGCACCAGGTCACCTGAAAGCCGCTGCGGCCCAGATGCTCATGAACATAAGCGCCGAGGACCGGGTCGTCTTCGATAGAAAGAATGCGTGGCTGGCCAGCGGAAACAGGAGTCATGAGTATCTGCAAGTAATTCTCAGTTGAACGCGATTATTCAAGATTGTCGGACAGCGGGCAACACAAGGCTGGCCTTTCTGACAAACGAGCGTCGGCGCCCTGACCCACCCTGACAGCATTTTTCCGGAGATTGCCCGCGAGCAAATCGCTACACTGCGCCCATGTCGCGTGCCGGATGCACGCATGAGTCAACAGATCAGCGGGATGCAGGAGATAGGCGTGCTCAAGAAACTGGGAATCAAAGGTCGCGTGTTGTTGCTGACCTTGTTGCCGACCAGCCTGATGGCGCTGGTGCTGGGTGGTTATTTCACCTGGACGCAGCAGTCCGACTTGCAGAGCCAATTGATGCAGCGTGGCGAGATGATCGCCGAGCAACTGGCGCCGCTGGTGGCCCCCGCCATGGGTCACGGCAACAGCGAGTTGCTTGAGCGCATCGCCACGCAATCCCTTGAACAACCGGACGTGCGCGCGGTGACCTTCCTCGCCCCGGACCGCTCGCCGCTGGCGCATGCCGGCCCGACCATGCTCAATCAGGCACCGAGCGGCGACAGCGCGCATTTGCAACGGCGCAGTGGCAATGACGCGACGCGTTACCTGATGCCGGTGTTTGGCAAGCATCGCAACCTCGCTGGCGAATTGATTCCGCAAGAGTCCGACCGTTTGCTCGGCTGGGTCGAACTGGAACTGTCCCATAACGGCATGCTGCTGCGCGGTTATCGCAGCCTGTTTGCCAGCCTGCTGCTGATTGCCGCCGGTCTGGCGGGCGCGGCGCTGCTGGCATTGCGCATGGGCCGCACCATCAATCGGCCGCTGAGCCAGATCAAACAAGCCGTCGCGCAGCTCAAGGACGGCCATCTGGAAACGCGTCTGCCGCCGCTCGGCAGTCAAGAGCTGGATGAGCTGGCCTCCGGCATCAACCGCATGGCCGGCACTCTGCAAAACGCCCGCGAAGAATTGCAGCACAGTGTCGATCAGGCCACCGAAGACGTGCGGCAGAATCTGGAAACCATCGAGATCCAGAACATCGAACTGGATCTGGCGCGCAAAGAGGCGCTGGAAGCCAGCCGGATCAAGTCCGAATTCCTTGCCAACATGAGCCACGAGATCCGCACGCCGCTCAACGGTATTCTCGGCTTCACGCATTTATTGCAGAAAAGCGAACTGACCCCGCGCCAGCTCGACTACCTGGGCACCATCGAAAAATCCGCCGACAGCCTGCTGGGGATCATCAACGAGATCCTCGACTTCTCGAAAATCGAAGCCGGCAAACTGGTGCTCGACCATATTCCGTTCAACCTGCGCGACCTGCTGCAGGACACCCTGACCATCCTCGCCCCGGCGGCACATGCCAAACAGCTTGAGCTGGTCAGTCTGGTCTATCGCGACACGCCGTTGTCGCTGGTCGGTGACCCGCTGCGCCTGAAGCAGATCCTCACCAACCTGGTCAGCAACGCGATCAAGTTCACCCGCGAAGGCACTATCGTTGCCCGGGCGATGCTTGAAGATGAACAAGAAGACAGCGTGCAACTGCGCATCAGCATTCAGGACACCGGCATCGGTTTGTCGAATCAGGACGTACGCGCGTTGTTCCAGGCGTTCAGCCAGGCCGACAATTCGCTGTCGCGCCAGCCCGGTGGCACCGGTCTGGGGCTGGTGATTTCCAAACGCCTGATCGAACAGATGGGCGGCGAAATCGGCGTCGACAGCACGCCGGGCGAAGGATCGGAATTCTGGATCAGCCTGAGCCTGCCCAAGACCCGCGACGACGCCGAAGACTTGCCGGCCGCGCCATTGCTCGGTCGCCGCGTGGCGGTACTGGAGAATCACGAACTGGCACGGCAGGCCTTGCAACATCAACTGGAAGACTGTGGCCTCGATGTCACGCCGTTCAA
Source organism: Pseudomonas viridiflava (assembly GCF_900582195.1). Taxonomy (GTDB): domain Bacteria; phylum Pseudomonadota; class Gammaproteobacteria; order Pseudomonadales; family Pseudomonadaceae; genus Aquipseudomonas. The sequence goes on along the minus strand of NZ_UTHA01000014.1, from coordinate 41,290 downwards.
CACCCTCGAAACCTTGACCAACGGCGTCACCGGCGCCCACCAGACCGATCAGGCGATTGATCTGGCGGTCATCGGCATCACCAGCAACGACATGCTGCCCGAGCGTTTGAATCAGCACATCTGGGACCTCGAACACCTCGGCTGCAAAGTGCTGGTGCTGTGCCCGACCACCGAACAGACGCTGTTCCATCTGTCGGTGCCGAACCCGCACAGCCAACTGCAAGCGAAACCGGCCTGCACGCGCAAATTGCGCCGCGCCCTGGCCGATCTGGTCAACCCGCGCCAGCCGCGCAATGAGCCGGGCGAACCGCTGTCGAGCCGGGCGCCGAAAGTGCTCTGCGTCGACGACAACCCGGCCAACCTGCTGCTGGTGCAAACCCTGCTCGAAGACATGGGCGCCAAGGTGCTTGCGGTGGAAAGCGGTTACGCGGCAGTCAAAGCGGTGCAGAGCGAATCCTTCGATCTGGTGTTGATGGACGTGCAGATGCCGGGCATGGACGGCCGCCAGAGCACCGAAACCATTCGCCAGTGGGAAAGCGAGCGGCACTGCACGCCGCTGCCGATCGTCGCCCTCACCGCCCACGCCATGGCCAACGAAAAGCGCGCACTGCTGCAAAGCGGCATGGACGACTACCTGACCAAACCGATCAGCGAGCGGCAACTGGCGCAGGTGGTGCTGAAATGGACCGGCCTGGCCCTGCGCAATCAAGGGCCGGAGCGGATCAGCGACAGTGCGGCGAGCAACCATGAGCTGCCGGTGCTCGATCACGAGGAAGGTTTGCGTCTCGCCGCTGGCAAGGCCGATCTGGCGGCGGACATGCTGGCCATGCTCCTCGCTTCTCTGGAAGCTGACCGCGAAGCGATCCGCGCAGCACGTGACTGCCACGACCAGAATGCCTTGCTCGAACGCGTGCATCGCCTGCACGGCGCCACACGTTACTGCGGCGTTCCGCAATTGCGCGCGGCTTGCCAGCGCAGCGAAACCCTGCTCAAGCAGGACGACCCCAAGGCTGTGGCAGCGCTGGAAGAACTGGAACGCGCGATCAACCGGCTCGCGGCGCAAGCGAAGATCAGCGCCTGATCCACGGCAATGCCGGTCAACGCCAGCACCGCTAAAGTGGGTTGGGGTGATTCAATCCGTATCGATGTTCCGGGAGGATTTAATGCGCACGCTCGTTTTCAGTAGCCAGACCTATGACCGCGACAGTTTCCTCGGCGCCGCTTGCCCGGCGGGTATCGAGCTGCACTTTCAACCGGCCCGGCTCAGCCTCGACACGGCGGCGCTGGCCGATAAACACGAAGTGGTCTGTGCATTTATCAACGACGACCTCAGTGCACCGGTGCTGGAGCGTCTGGCCGCTGGCGGTACGCGCCTGATTGCGCTGCGCTCGGCGGGTTACAACCATGTCGATCTGCTCGCGGCGAAACGCCTGGGACTGGCCGTGGTGCGTGTACCGGCCTACTCGCCGCATGCGGTGGCCGAACACGCCGTGGCGCTGATCCTGGCCCTCAACCGTCGTCTGCACCGCGCCTATAACCGTACCCGTGAGGGCGATTTCAGCCTGCATGGCCTGACCGGTTTCGATCTGGTTGGCAAAACGGTGGGGATTGTCGGCACCGGACAGATCGGCGCCACATTCGCGAAAATCATGCACGGTTTCGGTTGTGAGTTGCTGGCCTGCGATCCGTTCCCGAACCCGGATGTGCTGGCGTTGGGCGCACGCTATCTGAGCCTGCCGGAACTGCTCGCGCAGTCGCGAATCATCAGCCTGCACTGCCCGCTCAACGAGCAAAGCAAACACCTGATCAACCGCGACTCACTCGCGCATATGCAGGCCGGCGCCATGCTGATCAATACCGGACGTGGTGGCCTGGTCGACACACCGGCACTGATCGATGCCTTGAAGGACGGCCAGCTCGGTTATCTGGGGCTGGATGTCTATGAAGAAGAGGCACAACTGTTTTTCGAGGATCGCTCCGACCTGCCCTTGCAGGACGATGTGCTGGCGCGATTGCTGACCTTTCCCAATGTGATCATCACCGCGCATCAGGCCTTTCTGACCCGTGAAGCGCTGGGTGCAATAGCCGCGACGACCTTGCACAACATCGCGACCTGGGCGGCGGGAGCGCCACAGAACCAGGTCGAGGGCTGAGATTTATTCCGTTTATTTCGGTGAAAGCGAAGACGCCAGAATCAACAACGCCAGCCAGCCGAAGCCAAAAAAGCGCTGTTTCATCGAATGGCCGTAGCGCAGCAGGAACCAGACGAAAACCATGGGCAGCAGGAAGATCATGATCTTCAGCCAGCCTTCCACCGGCCGACTGCCGTCGGCATTGGCCTGCTCGGCAACCGGTTGCTCGGTGGGCTGCTGGCGCCGACGCCGGGCGGCGGCCGGCATGACTTTCGGTAAAGGTTGCGGTTCAGGCGCTGGAGCAGTGACTTCGGGCACAGCCCTGTTACGCGGCAGACTGCCGAAAGAAATCGTCGAAGGCTGAGCCGGTGCCGCGACTGCCTGGGCGTGAGCGGTTTGCTCAGCCATCGGAGCCCCACAATGAATGCACGCGTTGGCCTCGGAGCTGATGCTCTTCTTGCATTCATAACATTCGATCAGCGCCATGTTCCGTTCCTTCAGATTCGAGGCCGGCAGTTTGCCATGAGCGCCCGTCGATTTGAACCGGATCGAAGGTCGCACGCGCGCATCATTCTGCAATCAAGCCCGTGCTAGCATGTCGCGCATATTTGGAGGACCCATGGTCGAACACGATTTCCGCTACACCCTGATGAACCCGCAACACACCCTCACCGAATGCCGTGCCCTTGTTCCGGGCCGCTATCAGGTCACCGGCAATGGTGGCTCGATTCGCATCGGTGACGCGCTGTTGGTTACCCTCAAAGGCAGCAAGGACTTGTCCATGCGCCTGACCGTTGAAACCGTCCGCCACCTGATCAACCCGCCGGGCCAATGGACCGCGATGACCACGGGCCCGGTGTTCGGCGAACTGGCAATCCACACATGGCAGGTCAACTGCAACAGCTGCGCCAAAGAGCTGAGCTTCGAATTCGCCGTGGATGCCAAACTCGGCAAAACCGCCGAGAAACCGGCCGCCACCGCGCGCATCGCCGAGCTGGGCTGGAAAGCCGCTGGCGACAAGCACCTGTGCCCGAAATGCCAGGAGCCAGCGTGATGAAACGCTTTGCCCTGACAGCTATGGTCGGTGTGGGTCTGGTGGGTTGCGCGGCGGAACCTGTGCAACTGCAACAGAACCGCAGCTACATTCTGGAATGGATCGGCGAGCGGCCGTTGATGGATTACAGCCATCTGACCGTGACCCTGGGCGATGATGGCCGCGCCTATGGCAACGGTGGCTGCAACCATTGGTTCGCGCCGTATACGCTGGACGGTGACAAGCTGAGCTTCGGCAAGATCGGCAAGACCCGCAAACTCTGTGCACCGGCGTTGATGGAGCAGGAGCAACGCTTCCTGCAGGCGCTGGAACATGTCGAGCGCTGGGACATCTCGCCCATCGAGCAGATGCGCTTCTGGCCGGCGCAAGGCAAGCCGCTGCGCTGGTGGCTGGAAGAGGGCTAAAAGCCCTCACCCTAACCCTCTCCCAGGGGGAGAGGGGACTGATTGGGGGATATTGGAGAAGTACACCGACTTGAACGAGTGCAACTGAATCCATAATCGACTGGATCTTGCTTTGGCGAATCTACAATCGACTCGATCTTTCAGGTCGATGTAACTCGCCAGACACCGCGGTCGGCCCCCTCTCCCCCCGGGAGAGGGCTGGGGTGAGGGGCTTTTGACGTTACTGGGTCGCCTGCAACGCCTCAAGCTTGGCCATCACCCCCGCCGCCGTCTGCTCCCCCATCAACTGCTCACGCACCTTGCCCTTGTCGTCGATGATGTAAGTCACCGGCAACGCTTCACTGCGCGGCAACTCGAACAACTCCGCCGGATCCTGCGCCAGCACGGTGAACTTGATGCCCAGCTTCTCACTGGCGCTCTTCAGTTCTTCGCCTTGAACGTTGTCGAAGTTGACCCCGAACACGCCAACGTTCCTGCTCTTCAGCTCATCAGCCAAATGATTGAGTTCCGGGATCTCGGTCCGACACGGGCCGCACCATTCGGCCCAGTAGTTGAGCACCACCCATTGTTTGTCCAGACGCTCGGACGCAACCTTCTGACCATTCTGGTCGATCCCGTAATCATTGCCGCAGCCCCCCAGCATCAACGCCCCGATTATCGTCAATACTGCTGCCAATCGCCGTGTCATGTCGTGTTCCTTGTGAAAATTTGAAGGCGCCTGCGACCCATTGCCTCCGAAGGTTCTGGATTGCGCGCTGCACAGTTAGAATAGCCGCCACTTTACGCCAGAAGCGACCCGCCATGACCGATCTGACGCTTTATCACAATCCGCGCTGCTCGAAATCCCGCGGCGCGCTGGAGCTTCTTGAAGCCCGCGGCCTGACGCCGAACGTCGTGCGTTACCTCGAAACCCCGCTAAATGCGGCGCAGATCAAGGCCCTGCTCGGCAAGCTGGGGATCAGCGCGCGTCAGTTGCTGCGCACCGGGGAAGATGAATTCAAAATGCTTCAGCTGGCGGACGAAAGCCTCAGCGAAGCGCAATTGATCGACGCCATCGCTCAGCACCCGAAACTGATGGAGCGACCGATTCTTGAAGTCGGCGACAAAGCCGTCATCGGTCGTCCGCCGGAAAATATCCTGGAGTTGTTGCCGTGAGCGCGCCGTACATTCTGGTGCTGTATTACAGCCGCAGCGGCTCGACCAACGAGATGGCCCGGCAGATTGCCCGTGGCGTCGAACAGGCCGGACTTGAAGCGCGTTTGCGCACGGTGCCGGCGATCTCCACCGAGTGTGAAGCCGTAGCGCCGGACATTCCGGACGAAGGCGCGCTGTATGCCACGCTCGATGACCTGAAGAATTGCGCCGGTCTGGCGCTGGGCAGCCCGACGCGTTTCGGCAACATGGCCGCACCGCTGAAATACTTCCTCGACGGCACCAGCAACCTCTGGCTGACCGGCGCGCTCGTCGGTAAACCGGCCGGCGTGTTCACGTCCACCGCCAGCCTGCACGGCGGCCAGGAAACCACCCTGCTGTCGATGATGCTGCCGCTGTTGCACCACGGCATGCTGATCACCGGTCTGCCGTATAGCGAATCGGCGCTGCTGGAAACCCAGGGCGGTGGTACGCCTTACGGTGCCAGCCACCACGCCGGGGCTGACGGCAAAAACGGCCTTGATCAGCACGAAGTGGCGCTGTGCCGAGCGCTGGGGCTGCGCCTGGCCAAGACTGCTCAGAAACTGGTGGGCTGAGATGGCGAAGAAGCCGAAGGTTCTGCCCAGTGTCGAATGGCTTGAACCGCGAGTGAAGGCGATGCGGGTGCTCAGCCTGCTGAGCTTTTTCGCCCTCGCCGGTTTGCTGGCTGCCTACTATCTGCTGTTCGCCGATCTGCACGGCGCGCGGCCGTGGGTGATTCTGCTGGTCGAGTTGATCCCGTGGATCGTCCTCGCACCGGCGATGATCATGGGCAGCGCCCGTGGGCATTCGTGGATGTGTTTTGTGGTGAATCTGTATTTCATCAAAGGCGCACTGGCGGCGTATGACCCGAACCGGCAGTGGTTTGGTGTGCTGGAGATGATCGCGAGCCTGGCGGTGTTCTGCTCGGCGCTGTTGTATGTGCGGTGGCGGTATCAGTTGAATCGCAAGCTGGCGGGCGAAGGCGAGATTTCCGTCGCCTGAGCGGGCGCCTTCGCGAGCAGGCTCGCTCCCACAGGGGATTTGTGAACGCCACAGATCCCATGTGGCAGCGAGCTTGCTCGCGAAGGGGGCGACGCGGTCTTAATGGTTGACGGTGTAGGCCAGCATCATCGAAATCTGGCTCATCGCCCGCCCGCCGCTCTGCTCATGCCACTGGTTGAACGCCTCCTGCACGATCGCCAGATCGCGCAGACTGGTCGGCACCTTGTCGACAATCTTCTGCGCATTCAGCGCCGCGACCACGTCGTAGCTCGGCACAAACGTATCCTTGCCGACCATGCGCAAAAACCGTGGCGCCGACAGCCCGCCGAGTTGATGGCCGTGCTTTTTCAGGTACGTCCACAAACCGACGATATCGGTCACCGGCCAGTCGGCAATCAGCGCACCGAAACTGCCCTTCTCTTTCTCTACATCAAGAATGAACTGCGCATTGCGCGGCACGCTTTTCAGCTTGCCGAGATGGCGAATGATCCGCGCGTCCTGCATCAGACGCTCAAGGTGTTCGGCGCTCATCAGCACGACTTTTTCCGGGTCGAACTTGAAGAACACTTCCTCGAATGCCGGCCATTTGGCGTCGACCAGACTGTGCTTGAGGCCGGCGCGGAACACGCGCAGGGCCATGGTCGAGAGGTAGCGGTCGTCGCTGATCTTGCGCAGTTGTGCCGAGGTCTTGGGTACGGGCAGATGGGCTTCCAGTTCAGCCGCCGAACCGAAGCGGTTCAGACAGTATTCGTGCAGCCACTTGTAATCGCGCATGCCCTCTCCTGGGAATTGAAAATGAAATTTTACCTGTGAACACAAAACACTGTGGGAGCGAGCTTGCTCGCGAAAGCGGTCTGTCATTCAACACGGATGTCGGCTGACACGACGCCTTCGCGAGCAAGCTCGCTCCCACATGGATCGGGTTTACAGATTGACGACGTTGACGAAGCGCGAAGCCGCGGTCTCGTCGATCTTGAGGCTGGTGAAGTCGAACAGGTTGCGGTCGGCCAATTGCGACGGGATCACATTCTGCAGACTGCGGAAGATGCTTTCGGTGCGGCCCGGGGTCTTGCGTTCCCAGTCCTGGAGCATTTCCTTGACCACCTGACGCTGCAGGTTTTCCTGCGAACCGCAGAGGTTGCACGGGATGATCGGAAATTCCTTGAAATCCGAGTACGCCTGGATGTCTTTTTCATTGCAGTACGCCAGCGGGCGGATCACCACGTTACGACCGTCATCGGCACGCAGTTTCGGCGGCATGGCTTTCAGCGAACCGTTGAAGAACATGTTGAGGAAGAACGTCTCGACGATGTCGTCACGGTGGTGACCGAGGGCCATTTTCGTCGCGCCAATTTCGTCGGCGAAGGTGTACAGCGTGCCGCGACGCAGGCGTGAGCACAGCGAGCAGGTGGTCTTGCCTTCCGGGATCAGTTCCTTGACCACCGAATAGGTGTCCTTCTCGACGATGTGGTACTCGACGCCCAGCTCCTTCAGATAGGCCGGCAGCACATGCTCGGGGAAGCCCGGCTGCTTCTGGTCCATGTTCACCGCGACGATCTCGAACTTGATCGGTGCAACCTTCTGCAGGTGCAGCAGCACGTCGAGCATGGTGTAGCTGTCCTTGCCGCCGGACAGGCAGACCATCACCTTGTCGCCATCTTCAATCATGTTGAAATCGGCGACCGCTTCGCCGGCCAGGCGGCGCAGGCGCTTTTGCAGTTTGTTCTGGTTGACCGTAAGAGTGCCCATGACGCGAAATCCGTGAGGTGTGACGAAAGGCCGGCATTTTACGCAAAAACCCCGGGGTTGTGGGCACAGGTTGTCGCGGCCAGCCTACGACGCGTTAACAGACCCCGAGGCGATTACCCGCCCTGTTTACAGCGCGATTTGCTCTAAGCCCCTAATACCTGTACGGGTAAGACCTTTCTATACTGCGACATAAGGTCGCACACATCTGAAGACCTGTATTTGCTCGGCCACCTTGGCCCGTAGGCGCTCCGCTGGGGGGCGATGGCAATAACAAGAGGAGTGACTGGCATGATCCATCACGTAGTGGGACTTTTTACCCACCCCGATCAGGAATGGAAGGAAATCCGTGGCGACCAAGAGGAAAGCATCAGCCACATGTACCTCACCCACACGCTGATTCTGGCGGCGATCCCCGCTGTCTCGGCGTTTATCGGCACTACTCAGGTTGGCTGGGTGATCGGCAACCGCGCACCGGTGATGCTGACCTTTGAAAGCGCACTGTGGATGACGATCATGTCGTACCTGGCCATGCTCGGCGGGGTCGCGGTCATGGGTGCCTTCGTGCACTGGATGGCCCGCACCTATGACGCCAATCCAAGCCTTGCCCGTTGCGTGGCCTTCGCGACCTATACCGCGACACCGTTGTTCGTCGGCGGTCTGGCGGCGCTGTATCCGCATATGTGGCTGGGGATGATCGTCGGTACAGCGGCCATCTGCTACACGGTTTATCTGTTGTACGTGGGGCTGCCGACGTTCATGAATATTCCATCGGATGAAGGTTTCCTGTTCTCCAGCTCGGTACTGGCGGTGGGTCTGGTGGTGCTGGTGGCCATCATGGCGTTCACCGTGATTGTCTGGGGGCTGGGCGTAGGCCCCGTCTATACGAACTGACTCGACAGGCTGATCACAGGCCGCCGCAAGGCGGCCTTGTCGTTTGGCGCATGACCATTCGGCAGCTTGGCGATTCGCAAGTCCACAGGGTTGCGGCATACTCGACGCCTCTGGAGATCCATCAAGCATGCCCGAGCAACTCAATACCCGCGTCGAAGACTGTTACCAACTCGCTGAAGCCTTTTTCAAACGTTCTTTCCCACGCCCTGTCGTCAGCCTCAAGCTGCGCGGGCAAAAAGCCGGTGTCGCGCATCTGCACGAGAATCTGCTGCGCTTCAACCCGCAGTTGTACCGGGAAAACACCGAACATTTCCTCAAGCAGACCGTGGCCCACGAAGTCGCGCACCTGATCGCCCATCAGTTGTTTGGCGAACGCATTCAGCCCCACGGCGAGGAATGGCAACTGATCATGCGTGGGGTTTACGAACTGCCGCCGGATCGCTGCCACACTTATGCAATCAAGCGTCGCAGCGTGACCCGTTATATCTACAAATGCCCGTGCGCAGAGAGCGATTTTCCGTTTTCGGCGCAGCGCCATAGCCTGGTGCGGCAGGGGCGGCGTTACCTGTGTCGCCGATGCCGCAACACGTTGGTCTTCAGTGGTGAGATGCGCGTCGAATAGTCAGTTTTTTATTGCCTGTTCTGGCCTCTTCGCGAGCAAGCTCGCTCCCACCCAGGAATGAAATCTCCTGTGGGAGCGAGCTTGCTCGCGAAAGGGTCGGTACAGGCACTAAAGAATCACTTTGGATGAACGCAATTCAGCAATCCGCTCAGCACTAAGCCCCAACTTCCCCAACACCTGATCCGTATGCTCCCCCAACGCCGCGCCAACATGCCGCGGCGCCGGCAACGCTTCGGAAAACTTCAACGGACAGGCCATCTGCGTTTGTGTCGATCCATCCCCGCGCGGCACCTGCGTCACCAACTCCCGCGCCCGCAACTGCGGATGGCTTACCGCCTCACCCAGACTCAACACCGGCTCCACACACGCATCGATCCCGGCAAACATTTCGCACAACTCGGCAAAGTCATGCTTTTCAAACTCGACCGTCAGCGCATATTTCAACGCCCGCTGCTGTTCAGGCTTGGGCGACAGGCCCTGCGCGGCCAACTCCGGCCGCCCCAGCGCCGCACACAGTTGCTGCATGAACCCCGGTTCCAGGCTGCCTACCGACATCCAGCGGCCATCGCGGGAACGGTAATAATCGTAGAAGCTGCCGCCGTTGAGCATCTGATCTTCCCAGCCCGGCTCTGCGCCACAGGCCAGATACCCGGCACCGGCCATGGCATTCAGGCTGAACGCGCAATCGGTCATGCTCACATCCAGGTGCGTGCCCTGCCCGGTTTGCTGACGCGCAATCACCGCCGCCAATAACCCGATCACCCCGTGCAACGAACCACCGGCAACATCCGCCACCTGCATGCCCAGCGGCAACGGCCCACTGTCGGCGCGGCCTGTGTAACTGGCCAGCCCCGCCAGCGCCAGATAGTTGATGTCATGTCCGGCACGGTCCTTGTACGGCCCGGTCTGGCCGTAACCGGTGATCGACACGTAGATCAGCTTCGGGTTGATGGCTTTCAACGCCTCGTAACCCAGCCCCAAACGCTCCATCACACCGGGACGAAACTGCTCCAGCACAATGTCGTAATCGGCCAGTAACTGCTTGACCACTTCCAGCGCGGCGGGCTGCTTGAGATCCAGCGCCAGGCTGCGCTTGTTGCGATTGAGGTAGGCGTGACTGGCCGAAGTGTCACCGTCATGGGGCGGCAATACCCGCAGCAGATCCAGGCGCGTCGGCGACTCGATGCGCAGAACTTCAGCGCCCATGTCCGCCAGCAACAGCGAGGCGAACGGCCCCGGCAGCAGTGTCGAGAAATCGAGGATCTTCAGCGAGGCCAGCGGTGCAGACATGGGCGAACTCCTTCAGCGATGCACTCAGCCTAGGCAGCGATGCCGTGTACGGCAATCACCGGAAATGTCAGCAGGTGTGACCGTTACGCTCAAATCGCAGGCAAGAAAAAACCCGCCGAAGCGGGTTTTTCCAGGCAAGCAGTGCTTACTTCACATTGCTTGGGGTTGGGCCTTCAGCCACACCCAGGTCATCTTCTTCACGCTCGTCGGAGATACCGCGACCGCCCGAGGCCAGCTCGGTTTGCAGCTGATCGGTATCCAGCTCTTTGACCCACTTGGCAACCACGATGGTGGCTACTGCGTTACCGACCAGGTTGGTCAGTGCGCGGGCTTCGGACATGAAGCGGTCGATACCGAGGATCAGCGCCAGACCGGCCACCGGCAGGTGACCGACCGCCGACAGGGTCGCGGCCAGTACGATGAAGCCAGAACCGGTCACGCCAGCCGCGCCTTTGGAGGACAACAGCAATACCAGCAGCAGGGTGATCTGGTGGGTGATGTCCATGTGGGTATCGGTCGCCTGAGCGATGAACACGGCCGCCATGGTCAGGTAGATCGAGGTACCGTCGAGGTTGAACGAGTAACCGGTCGGGATCACCAGACCCACTACGGATTTCTTCGCGCCCAGACGCTCCATCTTGATCAGCATGCGTGGCAGTGCCGACTCCGACGAGGATGTACCCAGTACGATCAACAGTTCTTCACGGATGTAACGCACCAGTTTAAACACGCTGAAACCGTGAGCACGGCAGATCGCACCCAGCACCACCACCACGAACAGGATGCAGGTGATGTAGAAGCAGATCATCAACTGGCCCAGTTGCACCAGCGAGCCGACGCCGTAGGCACCAATGGTGAAGGCCATCGCGCCGAAAGCACCCAGCGGTGCCAGTTTCATGATCATGTTGATGATGTTGAACATGACGTGGGCGAAGCGATCGATCATGTCCAGCAGCGGACGACCGTACGAACCCAGGCGATGCAGGGCATAGCCGAAGATCACCGAGAACATCAGCACTTGCAGGATGTCACCGGTGGCGAAGGCGCCGACGATGGTGTTCGGGATTACATTGAGGAGGAAACCGACAATGCTCTGGTCTTTACTGGCCGTCACATAAGTGGCGATTTTCGAGGCGTCCAGGGTGGTGACGTCGATGTGCATGCCGGCGCCCGGTTGCACAACGTTGACCACGATCAGACCGATCAGCAGGGCAATGGTGGAAACGATTTCGAAGTACAGCAGCGCGTAGCCGCCGGTCTTGCCCACGGATTTCATGTTCTGCATGCCGGCGATGCCGCTGACAACAGTACAGAAGATGATCGGGGCGATGACCATTTTGATCAGTTTGATGAACCCGTCACCCAGCGGCTTGAGGGCCACACCGGTCTGAGGGTAGAAGTGACCAAGCAGGATGCCGATGGCGATGGCAACGATCACCTGGAAATACAGGGATTTGTACAGTGGCTGACGAGTCGTCATTGCAGGTTTCCTCAAGCGTCCCGCGTGGCAACATCCATCTGTTGGCCGCGAAACCTTAATTGCGAACCCTCCTGCACTGGAGGGATTTGTTGTTGGAGCAGCGTTTTCCGTCAGGGACAAACGCACGCTTCTGTGGCTTGTATCGCAAACCTCGTGCCACTTTGGTGCGATTGGCTGCAAGCCTTTTGATATCAGGGTTAACAGGTCCGCGGATGTCACCATCCGGTGACTCAAGTGTGGCGGATTTCCGCCAACTCCCCGCTTCTCGTCCTACAATTTGGCGGAAATCCGCCTTGCCGATGCGTCCAGCCCGCCGCTACCATCCGGCGCCTGAGGAAGGATCTGCCGCTTATGCGCGAACGCACCATCGCCAGTCATTTCGCCCGTGCCGCCCTCGGTGGCGCACGCCGCGTGGGCTTCGATTATTCGCAGTTGCTGTGGCAACTGGGCATCAGCCCGGAACTGCTCGATGAGCCACGTGCGCGCATTGCTCCGGAACAATTCACCCGGTTGATTCAGGGCCTGTGGCTGGCGCTGGACGACGAATACCTGGGTTTCGGCAACGCCCCGAGCAAGCCCGGCAGTTTCGCGATGATGTGCCATGCCTCGATTCACTGCCGCAATCTGGAGAAGGCACTGCAACGGGGTTTATTGTTTTATAGCCTATTCCCCGAAGCCCCGCGCCTGAGCCTGACACGTGAAGACGAATGGGTGCGTTTGAGCCTCGATGATTCGCAGATGTGGGACCCTGATCACTTTCTTACCGAGAGTCTGCTGGTGATCTGGCATCGCTTGGGCAGTTGGCTGATTGGCCAGCGGATTCGCCTTGAACAAGCGACCTTCAGTTATCCACGCCCCGAGCACGGCGCTGAATATGACTTGTTGTTCCCCTGCCCGCTGATCTTCGGCACCGAACAGAGCAGCCTGCTGTTCCACAGTCGCTACTTGCACATGCCGCTGTTGCAGGATGAACGCACGCTCAAACATTTCCTCGAACGCTCCCCCGCCGACCTGCTCTCCCGCCCCGACGACGGCGACAGCCTGAGCAGTCGACTGCGCCGTTTGCTCAGTCGCGACACGGCACGCTGGCCGGATCTTGAGGCAGTGGCGGCGCATCTACACATCAGCCCGCAGACGCTACGCCGGCACTTGCGCGAGGAAGGCACTAGCTTTCAGGAACTGAAGGATCAGCTGCGGCGGGATATCGCCATCTATCATCTGGGGCGGGCGGATCTGTCGTTGCAACAAATCGCCGAGCAGCTCGGATTTTCCGAGCCGTCGGCGTTTCACCGGGCGTTCAAGAAGTGGACCGGGCTGACGCCGGGGGCTTATCGGGCGCAGGAGCAATAAGAGTGAAAGTTCGCAGGCGTCGAAAGCGCCTGCAAAATTTCAATGTAAACGCCGTAATAGCTTCCGAAGCCGCGATCCTTTGACTTCCGATCAGCCCGGCAGCCCGAGATACTCGTCCCCCGGGACCGGTTTCACAGAACCTGGTTCAACGCGTTCAAGAACCTCTCCAAAAGAGGTATTCAGTCCCCCCACCAATTCCGTCTGCAAAGAGATCACCCTAACGGTCCCGTCTTCATGGCAGGAAACATACCCGAGTGAATCATCAGGACTGATCGCAATACAAAGTGGCAGGCGCCCTACGGGTACTCTCTGGATGACGGCGCCAGATTGAATATCAAGGGTCGAGACGGTATGCGTGTGAGGATTACAGCAGTAAGCGCGTGTACCGCGATGGTTGACCACGATGCCCCTGGCGAGCCCCGTTACCGGTATGGCTTTTATCAATGCGCCGGTGTGAGCATCGACCTGCACGACTTCCTCAGTCGTGTTGCTTACCACGACATCAGCAAAAATGCTGTGCCCGTCGGGACTCATAGCGAGACCGATAGGCGGCGCCTTCAAGCGGAATGCGGCAATCTGCGTCAGTGATCGGGAATCGATGACGACAATCGAGCTGCTGCTTACTACAGCAACATAAATTCGGCTGCCATCGGGATGAACAACAATTTTGTTCGGTGCCTGGCCAACCGTAATGGTTTTTACCGACTGCAAGTTGCGCACATCTATCACGTTAACAGTGGCGTCATGCGAGTTACTGACAAACGCAAGCGCTTCATCCTGGCTCAGGGTGACATTGAAACAAGCTCTACCTACCGGAAAACTCGCGATGGTTCGCTCGTTCTCCAGGTCGAGGATTTCCATTAGTTGAGTCTGGTAAAAGCCGGCAAAAACCCGAGTCCCGTCGCGACTCAATGCATGCTGAGTCGATGAATCCTGGCCGTTGATCGGGATATACCGTTCCACCTTGGCTTTTTCGGTGTCGATCACCGCCAACGATCTCCCGTTAGCAGGCCCCACGTAGGCTCGTCTGCCATCGCTACTGATGGTAATTCCCTGAATCAGAGCGCCGACGGCAATTACGCCCGGTTGCGCATACGCCTTGACAGTCAAAGTCTCGGTTGTCGTATGCCCGCCACTGGAAGCCGTCAGAGTGTAAACCCCGCCAGCCGTCGCTCCTTTAATGCCCTCGATGGTCAGGGTGCCGTCCGGCTGTGTCGAAAATTCGCGGGGACCGCCTGTCCCATCGGCATATTGGCTGCCTACTGGAAGCACTACCGTGATCTTGCCTGCACTTGGCTGCCCTGATCGCGTAAGACTGAGTTTGACGTCTTTGACGCGTCCGCCCGGAGCGACGTCATACGGTCCGTTACTGAAGGCGACTTGAGTATCAAGTCGGCCAAGATGAACATCTATCAGCTTGGTTGATGACCGATTGAAATTTCCCAAATGATCAAATACCAGGTAGTCCAGCTGCACGTAACGGCTGTCCCCAATGCGCCGAAACGTGTCTTCGAAAAGTGTTCTGGTGACCGGTGTCGAAGCATCGGTGATCTCCCACTCATCCGTCTCATCACCGGTCTGAAAACGAATACGGTTATAGAGGCGTGGGTTGGAAAAGTTAAATCCGAACTCCACACCTTGCGCAGCCCGTGCAGCGTCGACCCCATCCTTCAGTACATCGGGGGGGATTACCAGATCCAGCCCCTGTGGCGCCGGTTCTCCCGGCGAGCGCAGGTAATACAACACGTTCAAATCCCGTGAGTCTTCGCTATTACCACTGGGACGAGTGACTTTGTAATGAAACCTGGAAACTCCATTGGGCAACCGTCCGTGCGGAACATACAGACGGATACGTGACTGCTCCTCTCCCTGTACGATGGTTTTTCCTGCAACCGGAGTGGTCTCGCTATTGATGTACAAGTCAACGCGATCATCGGCAGCCATTTTCCACGAACGACTCTGGAGCTCCGCCCATGGATCGACCAGGCACTCGAGGCCCTGCGGCTGTTCATCGTAGAGCGATTTGGGAATGCCACCGTCAGCGGGATCGGCGGTTTTCAACGGAGAGATCCATCCTGGAATGATTACGGGATAAAGTACAAACAACTGGTTCAGCGCCGATGTCTGGATATCCATCATGTTCTCCTGCAAGTGTGATTCAACCGAGCCCTCTCGGAGGCGCAACCATCACACACCTACCCCGCCCGACTGACAACTGTCACATCTGACAGGTAAGGTCTGATTTCCGACAGACGGTTATCCTCGTTATACCGCCGGAAAATGAATCCTGAACGCCGCCCCACCCATCGGCGAATCGCCCAGCGCGAGCTTGGCGTTGTAGCTTTCAATAATGTCCTTGACCACCGCCAACCCGATGCCCTGCCCCGGATGCTGGGCATCCAGCCGTTCGCCGCGCTCGAGAATCCGCGCACGCTGATCCGGCGGTACGCCCGGGCCGTCATCTTCGACGCACAGTTCAATCCCGGCCAGCGTCTCACGCACACTGATGCGCACTTCGCCCAGACACAGGCGATAAGCGTTCTCCAGCAAGTTGCCCAGCATCTCCAGCAACGCGCCCTGCTCGATCGGCACATAGCAATGCTCGGGCAGATCAAATGCCACGCGCACATGCTTGTCGCGGTAAACCTTGTCCAGTGTGTCGCACAGACTTTTGAGCACCGGTTGCAAGCGCACCTGATGGCGCACCAGTCCGCTTTTGCGCAAACTGGCCCGTTGCAGTTGATAGCTGATCTGCTGGCTCATGCGTTCGATCTGGCTTTGCAGCACCCAGGCCTGATCGCGTTCTTCGGGACGTTGAGCCATGTCCTCGCTGACGCCTTGCAACACCGCCAACGGCGTTTTCAGGCTGTGCGCCAAGTCATCAAGGGAATCGCGATAACGACTGCGCTGTTGCCGTTCGCTGTGCAGCAAACGGTTGAGCGAGCCGGTCAGGCGCAGCAACTCGCGCGGATGTTTCTCGGTGAGGCTTTCGCGGGTGCCACCCTCGATTTCGTCGAGTTCCTGACTGAGCCGGCGCAAGGCTTTGAGGCCCCAGGTCAGGCCGATCCACAACAATGCCAGCAGCACCAGCAACGCTGCACCGAAGCCCAGATAGAGATTTTCACGCAGACCTTCAAGGGTGGTTTCGTACTCGCGCACCGGCTGCAGGGCGACGATGCTGAACGCCGCGCTTTTGCCGCCGAGCAGTTTGACTTCAACGTCGTAGACGAAGAACTCCTGACCATTGGTTTCGCGGATCCGCGCGAACTCGTTACCGAGTCCGTCGTAACGCGGTTTGTAGTTGATCTGCTCTTCCTGAGTGGCCTTCGAGCGCCACACCAGATGCCCTTCGCGGTCGTAGATGTAGCCGAGCAAACGGAAATCGGTGAGATTGAAGCGCTCATCCGGCAGTTGCGTCGGCATCACCAGCCGACCGTTTTCGATGCGCGCGGCCGAGATCAGCGTAGTGACGTCCGAAGCCAGCCGCTGCTCGATCGAGTCTTGCAGCGCCAGGCTGAACGCGCCTTGCATCGCCGGCAGCAAGGCGAGCATGAACAACACCGCCAACGTGGTGGCGGCGAGCATCAAGCGAACGCGAAGGGAACGAATCAAGTGCAGCGCTCATTGAACAGGTAGCCGAGGCCACGCACGGTGTCGATCGGTTTGAACCCGGCCGGGCCTTCGAGTTTGCGCCGCAGACGGCCGACCAACACTTCGATGACATTCGGATCGCGCTCGTCGTCGTCCGGGTAAAGCTGTTCCATCAAGCGATCCTTGGGTACCACTTGCTGGTGATGGCGCATCAGGTATTCGAGGATGCGGTACTCGTAAGCAGTCAGCGCCAGCGGTTGTTCATCAAGGGTCGCCTGCTTGCGATTGAGGTCGAGCAGCAGCGGCCCGGCGACGATGGTCGACTGGGTGAAACCGCTGGAGCGGCGCAGCAAGGCATTCAAACGCGCATCGAGTTCTTCGAACTGGAACGGCTTGACCACGTAATCGTCGGCGCCGGCGGCGAGGCCTTCGACCTTGTCCTGCCAGTTGCCGCGCGCGGTGAGGATCAGGATCGGGAAGGTCTTGCCCCCCGCGCGTAATTGGCGGATCAAGTCGAGACCGCCCATGCCCGGTAGGCCGAGATCGATCACCGCCAAGTCAAAGTTGAACTGTCCGGTCTGGTACAGCGCCTCTTCGGCATTGGCCACGGATTCGACTACGTGACCACTTTCCGTCAGGCGGGTTTGCAGGTGATGGCGCAACAGCGCTTCATCTTCGACGACCAGCAGTTTCATGCCCTTCTCCTAATCACTTGAAATCTCCACAACCACCTGTGGGAGCGAGCTTGCTCGCGAAGGCGGTCATTCAGTCAACGATGATGTTGAATGAAACATCGCTTTCGCGAGCAAGCTCGCTCCCACAGGGTTCCAAGGCGATTCGCTCCTTAGAAATTGTAGTTGGCCGACAGGTAAGTCTGCGCGCTGCTGGTCAAGTCCAGCGAGCCTTGCTTGCTGCCACCGCGCTCGCTCATCTCGGTGCTGGCGTTGCTGCGCAGGTAACGGTAACCGAGTTCGACCGAAGTGTTTTGCGATACTTGTTGCAACACACCGAGCTGACCGCCGACGGCATAACCGATATCACTGTCGCGGCTGAAGCCTGGCGATTCCTGAGTCAGCTTGGTCAGACCCGCCGTCGCACCGCCGAACAGCTTGGTGCTGCCGCCCACCGGGTAGAACAGATCGTAGCTGCCCAGCAGGTTTTCCTGACGCAGTTTAATGCCATTGTGCGAGCCCGACACGTTGTCGTAGGTGGCGTAGTAACGACCCTGGCTGTTTTGCTGACCGAGGCGTACGCCGTAGGTGTTGTTGCCGTCGATCGCGCCGGTAGCGTTCGGGTGATCGAGGTTGTTGTTCAGTGCGTGGGACTTGTCGATCTTGTCACTGGTCTGGCCGAAGGTCAGGCCGGCGAAGTTCGACGTGGTATCGGCCTGGGCCGCGATACTGGCGCTCATTACGGTCAATGCCAGCAACAGTTTGTTAAAAGTCATGGGTATTTCCTCTTTCACAGTGCTGTTTGGGTATGGCGCAAGGTTACTGACCCTCCCCTGTACCGCCCCTGAACCGTCTCTGAACCTGACCTGAACCAAATGAACTAGGCTGATCTGACCCTTTATTGTCAGGAGACCCGACCATGCGCCTGTTCCTTGCCCTCACCTTGCTGGCCGTCAGCAGCCTTACTCAGGCTGCGATCAAGACGGAAGAAATCCCCTACCAGAGCGCCGACGGCACGAAACTGATCGGCTACTACGCCTACGACGACGCCATCAAAGGCAAACGTCCGGGTGTCGTCGTGGTGCACGAATGGTGGGGCCTGAACGACTACGCCAAACGCCGCGCGCGGGATCTGGCCGCACTCGGCTACAGCGCGTTGGCGATCGATATGTACGGCGAAGGCAAGAACACCGAACACCCAAAAGACGCGATGGCGTTCATGCAGGCAGCGACTCAGGATGCGGCGGCCTCCAGCAAGCGCTTCGAGGCGGGGCTGAATTTGCTGAAGAAACAGCCACAGACCGACGTGAATAAACTTGCCGCCATTGGTTACTGCTTCGGCGGCGCGGTAGTGCTGAACGCGGCGCGACAAGGAGTGCCACTGGCGGGCGTGGTGAGTTTCCACGGTGCGCTGGCGACCAAGACCCCGGCAACGCCTGGCAGCGTGAAGGCGAAGATTCTGGTCGAGCACGGCGCGCTGGACAGCATGGTCACTCAGGACAACGTCACCGCGTTCAAGGCGGAAATGGACAAGGCCGGGGCTGACTATAAATTTGTCAGCCTTGACGGTGCCAAGCATGGCTTCACCAATCCGGATGCCGATCGCCTGAGCCATGGCGAGCACGGTGGCCCGGACATCGGGTACAACAAGGCAGCGGATGAAAAATCCTGGGCGGACATGAAAGCGTTCTTGCAGAAAATCTTTAGCTGATCACAGGCACCGCGGCGCGGCCTTCGCGAGCAGGCTCGCTCCCACAGGGGATCTACTTGGCGGCATAGATCCAGTGTGGGAGCGAGCCTGCTCGCGAAAGCCGCGCCGCCGATCTCGACCTTGTCTCGACTAACCGGCAAAATGCCCGCCATGAATATCACCCCCGCCCTCCCCGCCTGCTGCACCGCGCTCGACAGCCAATGGCCGTTGCCGACGGTATTGGCCGACACCGTGCTGCTCAGCACCCACTTCGATCCTGCTCAACTGCTTGGCGATGATTTTCAACGCAGCGCCGTTGTTGCGCCGCCGAGCATTCAGCGTTCGGTGGCCAAGCGTCAGGCGGAGTTTCTGGCGGGACGGATCTGCGCCCGGGCGGCGTTGCAGCAACTGGAAGGCAGCGGCGTGGCGCCGGCGATTGGTGCAGATCGCGCGCCGATATGGCCCGCGCACATTTGCGGCTCGATCACCCACAGCACCGGACGCGCCGCAGCGATTGTCGCCAACAAGCAACACTGGCGCGGTTTGGGCATGGATCTGGAAAACCTGCTCAACACCGAACGCGCCGAGCGCCTGGCTGGCGAAATTCTGACGCCACCTGAAATGCAGCGCATGACGGCCGCCTCGCGAGATCAGTTGGCATTGTGGGTGACGCTGACGTTTTCGGTGAAAGAGAGCTTGTTCAAGGCGCTGTATCCGATCGTGCAGCAGCGCTTTTATTTCGAGCATGCCGAGGTGCTGGAGTGGACTGAGGCCGGTGAAGTCCGGTTGCGGTTGTTGACGGACTTGTCTGCCGAATGGCGCAACGGCACTGAACTGGACGCGCAGTTCGGGGTGCAGGATGGGCAGTTGTTGAGTCTGGTCAGCATTCAGGCCTGAAATCTTCAGCGCCTGCTCAGGCCCCTTCGCGAGCAGGCTCGCTCCCACATTTTGAAATGCATTCTCCTGTGGGAGCGAGCTTGCTCGCGAAGGCGGCATCACAGCCACCACAAATCTTACCGACGCTCCTGATTCCTCGGCCAGCTCAGGCTGAAACACGCCCCCCCCAGACTCTTGCTCTTGCCAATAATCGCCCGGCCGTCATGCCAATGGATTATCCGCCGAACAATCGACAAGCCCAGACCATGCCCGCCCGACGCCCGGGTACGGCTGTCGTCCAGACGCAGAAACGGCGTAAAAATCCGCTCCCACGCCACTTCCGGTACGCCAGGCCCGTCATCCTCGACGTCGACGCGGCAGCGCAACTGCCCGACCTGATAACTCACCGTCACGTTCGATCGCGCATGACGCATGGCGTTGCTCACCAGATTCTGCAATGCGCGGTGCAGATAACGCGGCTCGGCTTCCACCCAGGCATCATCGTTATCCGCCGCAGACAGGCACAAACCACGTTGCACGGTGACCTCAGCGCGCAACGGCGCCAGCTCCTCGATCACTTGATTGACCAAGGCATCCAGGTCGATGCGCTGGAACGTCAGCGCCGGCGAACCCTGCTCCAGGCGCGCATAGGTGAGCATTTCATCGACCAGCTTATCGAGGTCTTCGATGTCGTGATCCATGCCCTCGCGGTATTTCTCCAGCGCTTGCGGGGTGGTCGCCGAACCGATCATCTCCAAGCCGAAACGCAGACGCGCCACTGGTGTGCGCAACTCATGGGACACCGCGCGCACCAGTTCACGCTGAATCGCCAGCAACTGTTGCAAGTGCTCGGCCATGCCGTTGAATGCTGATGCCAGACGCCCGACCGAGTCGGCACCGCGCGCCGGCACACGGGTTTCCAGGCTGCCCTTGGCAATCCGCGTGGCCGCCGCTTCGAGGCCGCGTAGACGCCGTTCAAGCTGACGCACCAACAGATAAACGATAAGACCGATCAAGGTCAGCCCGAGCGCAGCAATCAGCACCAGCCATTCCGGCGGATACGGGTTCATCTGATACAACGGCCCGATTTCCAGCACCCACGGCGTGCCGACCATGCCGGCAAACACGCGAATCGAATCGCCGCCCTTGCCTAGCGCCATCACCGTGTCGCCTTCGGCCACGCGGCGGCTCTGGTCTTCGTCCATGTCGGCGTCATTCACCGTGACCAGGCGCAGATCGAATCCGAAGCCCTTCTCTTCCTTTATCTGTGCGAGACGTTTGGGCTGCTCGCCGACCGGCACGCGCACCAGTTCATCGGCCAGCAGGTAAATGGTCGCGCGGGCCAGTTGCTCGCTGATCTGCTGCACTTCACCGGTGAGGACGAGTTGTTCCTTGTCGCTGACCATCCGGTAAACCTTCGCCGCGTGCGGTCCGGTCTGCTCGACCAGGGCCTGCCCCCGCTGTACGCGGGTGCGTTGGGACAGATCGAGATCGGTCTCGGCGAACTTCTTCAGCGCCAGCGGAATCCCCAGCAACCGCTCCCACACCAGTAACGCCCGATGGCGCTCGGTTTCGTTCATCGGTTGCAAGTTGCCGGCCATCAGCGAAAACGTGCCGTGGGCCAGGCGCTCGCGATACTGCTCGCTGCGAACGGTATTGAGCAGATTCAGCGCCAGCACCCCGAGCACCGCCACCAGAATGATCGCTGCGCACATGCCGCCGTAGATGCGCAGGAAGATCGAGTTCACAGCGGCAGGTCTACGCAGGCTTCCGGGACGAACAGGTAGCCTTTGCTGCGAATGGTCTTGATCAGCCGGGGGTGATCGGGGTCGTCGCCGATTTTCGGGCGGATCCGCGAGATGCGCACATCGATCGAGCGGTCCTGGCCGTCGTAGCCGATGCCGCGCAGTGCGGTGAAGATTTCTTCGCGGGACAGAATGCGCCCGGCGTTGGACACCAACAGCCAGAGCAGGTCGAACTCGGCGCTGGTCAGCTCAATGCCGTTGTCGCTCAGCCACGCTTCGCGCAAGGCGTTGTCGACGACCAGCGGACCGAATTGCAGGCGGCGGGACTTTTCGGCGAGCGGTTCAGGTGTGTCGCTACGGCGCAGCAGCGCCTGGATTCGCGCCAGCAACAGCCGTGGACGCACCGGTTTGCACACGTAATCGTCGGCACCGAGGTCGAGGCCCTGGATCTGATCGGCATCGTCAGTGCGTGCGGTGAGCATCAGAATCGGTCCGTCGTACTGATTGCGCACCTTGCGACAGATGCTCAGGCCATCTTCGCCGGGCAGCATCAGGTCGAGGATCACCAGATCCGGTTGCTCCTTGATGATCCGCGCCGCCGCCAGCGCACCGTTGCCTTCGATGTCCACGCGCAGTCCATTGGCTTGCAGGTAGTCGCGCGTCAGTTCGGCCAGTCGCTGGTCATCCTCGACGATCAATACCTGAAAGGCTTGTTGCTCCACCGGTGACCTCTGCTTTCTATTGTTATTGATAAAGGAGGAAAGTCTGACCCAACACAATTCCCACAGTTTTGGATCCTCCCGTGCTTTTGTCATGTTTCGGGAGGATAACAATGCCTGCACATGGGCCGATTGTATAAACGGCGTACAGCCAGAACACAAGTCGGTAAATGCGTTCGGACAAGGTCGTTTTTTGTGATAGGGTTCGCGCCCTTAAAAATCCGCTGAAGCGTTTTTCCCGGTGAAAAAACAGTGACAGACGGTCTAGCTCAGCAGGTTCGCGGCCTACACGCGAATTCCGGATTTCTTACACAATTTACGCACAGGTTTATCCACAGCTAGTACGTTGCAAGCACCCGTGAAACGCATTATCTTGTAGCACGGCGCAGGGAGAGACCCTACATATAGGGTTTTCCGCTTAAACGCCCAACCACATTTCAGACCTGAAACTCAAGCGATTTATTGCCGGTTTCCGGTTGAACCAAGCAAGTTTTTCAAAGCCCAAACCGCACTTGCGGATGGCACCGTTTTTTACCGCGCAGCGGCGAGAACGGTACGGGTGTTGCAGTCATTACTGTCACCTGGGAAGGAATCCGGTTCGGGCCCTGGCTCGTAGCCAAAAACTTCGGCAAGGATGCGGCTTCATCAGCCTTTTTTCCTACTGTCCCGAAGTTGTTATACCCGACGCCCGTCGGCTGTAGTGCTTCTGGACAGAACGGTGGGCACCATGATGGTGCCCAAACAAACATAGAGAATGTGGAGACCACCCCCCATGCAAACCGACACAACTCGCGAGAACCCGCAGGGCACCTTGCCGCAGGCCGCCGATTCGAATTCGGATCTGGCAGCCACCGCGCCTGGTCAACTGCGCGTGATCAAGCGCAATGGCACTGTCGTTCCTTATACCGATGACAAGATCACCGTCGCTATCACCAAAGCGTTCCTCGCAGTTGAAGGCGGCACCGCTGCCGCTTCGTCGCGAATCCATGACACCGTTGCCCGCCTGACCGAACAGGTCACCGCGACCTTCAAGCGTCGCATGCCGTCGGGCGGCACCATCCACATCGAAGAAATCCAGGACCAGGTCGAACTGGCCCTGATGCGTGCCGGTGAGCAGAAAGTCGCTCGCGACTACGTGATCTACCGTGACGGTCGTTCGAAAGAGCGCGCTGCCCACGCGCCGGCCGAAGAAGCGGTCAACGCGCACCCGTCGATCCGTATCACCCGTGCCGACGGTAGCCTGGCGCCGCTGGACATGGGCCGTCTGAACACCATCGTCACCGAAGCGTGCGAAGGTCTGGAAGAAGTCGACGGCGACCTGATCCAGCGCGAAACCCTGAAAAACCTCTACGACGGCGTGGCCCTGACCGACGTCAACACCGCACTGGTGATGACCGCCCGTACCCTGGTCGAGCGTGAGCCGAACTACTCGTTCGTGACCGCCCGCCTGCTGATGGACACCCTGCGTGCCGAAGGCCTGGGTTTCCTCGGTGTGGCCGAAAGCGCCACTCACCACGAAATGGCCGACCTGTACGCCAAGGCACTGCCGGCCTACATCGCCAAAGGTATCGAGTTCGAACTGCTGAACCCTGTGCTGGCTTCCTTCGACC
The DNA here is from genome assembly GCF_900582195.1 of Pseudomonas viridiflava. GTDB lineage: Bacteria > Pseudomonadota > Gammaproteobacteria > Pseudomonadales > Pseudomonadaceae > Aquipseudomonas. The sequence continues at coordinate 17,241 of NZ_UTHA01000014.1, read as the reverse complement.
TGGAAAAACTGGGCAAGGCGATCAACCACGAGCGTGATCAGCAATTCACCTACCTGGGCCTGCAAACCCTGTACGACCGTTACTTCATCCACAAGGATGGCGTGCGTTTCGAACTGCCGCAGATCTTCTTCATGCGTGTGGCCATGGGCCTGGCGATCGAAGAGAAGCAGAAAGAAGACCGTGCGATCGAGTTCTACAACCTGCTGTCGTCCTTCGACTACATGTCGTCGACCCCGACCCTGTTCAACGCCGGTACCCTGCGTCCACAACTGTCGAGCTGCTACCTGACCACCGTGCCGGATGACCTGTCGGGCATCTACCACGCGATCCACGACAACGCCATGCTGTCGAAATTCGCCGGCGGCCTGGGCAATGACTGGACGCCTGTTCGTGCTCTGGGTTCGTACATCAAAGGTACCAACGGCAAGTCGCAAGGCGTGGTGCCGTTCCTCAAAGTGGTGAACGACACCGCCGTAGCCGTTAACCAGGGTGGCAAGCGCAAAGGCGCTGTATGTGCCTACCTGGAAACCTGGCACATGGACATCGAAGAGTTCATCGAACTGCGCAAGAACACCGGTGATGATCGTCGTCGTACCCACGACATGAACACTGCCAACTGGATCCCTGACCTGTTCATGAAGCGTGTCTTCGATGACGGCAAGTGGACCCTGTTCTCGCCATCAGAAGTCCCGGACCTGCACGACCTGACCGGTAAAGCTTTCGAAGAGCGCTACGAGTACTACGAAGCCCTGACCGAATACCCAGGCAAGGTCAAACTGTTCAAGACCATCCAGGCCAAAGACCTGTGGCGCAAAATGCTCTCCATGCTGTTTGAAACCGGCCACCCATGGCTGACCTTCAAAGATCCGTGCAACCTGCGCAGCCCGCAGCAGCACGTCGGCGTGGTTCACAGCTCGAACCTGTGCACCGAGATCACCTTGAACACCAACAAGGACGAGATCGCCGTTTGCAACCTGGGCTCGATCAACCTGCCGAACCACATCGTCGATGGCAAGCTGGACACCGCCAAACTGCAACGCACCGTGAACACCGCCGTGCGCATGCTCGATAACGTGATCGACATCAACTACTACTCGGTGCCACAAGCAAAGAACTCCAACTTCAAGCACCGTCCGGTCGGTCTGGGCATCATGGGCTTCCAGGACGCGCTGTACCTGCAGCACATCCCTTACGGTTCCGACGCTGCCGTCGAGTTCGCCGACAAGTCGATGGAAGCGGTCAGCTACTACGCGATCCAGGCGTCCTGCGACCTGGCTGACGAGCGCGGCGCTTACGAGACGTTCCAGGGTTCGCTGTGGTCCAAAGGCATCCTGCCGCTGGACTCGCAACAGATCCTGATCGAGGCCCGTGGCCAGAAGTACATCGATGTCGACCTGAACGAAACCCTCGACTGGGCACCGGTTCGCGCCCGTGTACAGAAAGGCATTCGTAACTCGAACATCATGGCCATCGCACCGACCGCGACCATCGCCAACATCACTGGCGTCTCGCAGTCGATCGAACCGACCTACCAGAACCTGTATGTGAAATCGAACCTGTCGGGCGAATTCACCGTGATCAACCCGTACCTGGTTCGCGACCTCAAGGCTCGCGGTCTGTGGGACTCGGTCATGATCAACGACCTGAAGTACTACGACGGTTCGGTTCAGCAGATCGAGCGCATCCCGCAAGAACTCAAAGAGCTCTACGCGACTGCCTTCGAAGTGGACACCAAGTGGATCGTTGACGCGGCCAGCCGTCGTCAGAAGTGGATCGACCAGGCCCAGTCGCTGAACCTGTACATCGCCGGCGCATCGGGCAAGAAGCTCGACGTGACCTACCGCATGGCCTGGTACCGTGGTCTGAAAACCACTTACTACCTCCGTGCCCTGGCCGCGACCAGCACCGAGAAGTCGACCATCAACACCGGCAAGCTGAACGCTGTTTCCAGCGGCGGCAACCACGGCGACGATTCGGTTCTGGCAGCACCTGCCGGTCCTGCTCCAGTGCCAAAGGCTTGCGCGATCGACGAGCCGGATTGCGAAGCTTGCCAATAAGCTGAGCTGACTCAGGCGTTGCGAAACGCCTGATACTCTCCAGGCAAAGAAACCCCCGACAGACTTCTGGTGTGTCGGGGGTTTTCTTTTGCCCGAGAGAATAAGCCCTTCCCTCTCACGCCCGCCGTATCTGACAACCCTGAGTGTCCAGGTGAACGGAGGCAGACTGAATACTTCCGGCACAACTGTTCGGCAGAACTGCCGTCCACCCCTTCCCACGCCCACAAAAAAGCCCCTCGAAAAGAGGGGCTCCTGGGTACGACTCAAACCAGAATCAGGTCATCTGAATGATGGTCTGCATGATGGTGCTCTGGGTCGAAATGGTCTTGGCGTTCGCCTGATAGTTGCTCTGGCCCTTGATCAGGTCCACCAGCTCGTTGGTCAGGTTCACGTTCGACTCTTCCAGCGAGTTGGACTGAATGGAACCCAGTGTGCCGGTTTCCGGAGCGTCATAACCCGGGATACCCGAAGCGAAGGTTTCCTTCCAGCTGGTGCCGCCTACTGCTTGCAGACCTTGCTCGTTAGTGAAGCTGGCCAGGGCAACCTGACCGATCGCCTTGTTCTGGTTGTTGCTGAAGTTAGCGAACAGCGTACCGGTGCCGTCGATGGTCAGGTTGGTGATCTGGCCAGTGGCGTAACCATCCTGAGTCGGGATGGTACGCGAGGTATCCGCGTTGTACTGAGTGGTCTTGGCCAGGGAAACGGTCACGCCGTTCGGGTTGGCAGCCGCGCCGTTAGGCGTGAAGTTGCCATTGGTCACGGTACCCGGCACCCAGTTTTTCAGTGTCAGATCGCTGCTGATCACCGCAGGATCACCTGCAACAGGGGCAGGAGTGCTGACCTGAAGCAGCTTGCCGGAACTGTCGAACGTCAGAGTCGAAGCAGTGGGTGGGACAGTCACCGGATTACTACCGGTCGCGTCCGGGTTGCGCCCATCGACCAGCGTGTACACCTTCCAGGTGTTTTCGCCCGTCTTCACGACGTACTGATCCATGTTGTGCTTGTTGCCCTGAGTGTCATAGATCGGGGTGCTGAACGACTCGGTGTAAGTCTCGACCTTGGACGGGTCGAACTTGACAGCGGTGGCCCCCGTATCGACGATCACCTTTGCCGATGAGTTCAGGTTGATGCTCGAAGCCACGGCCGAAGTAGACTTTGGCGCCAGGTTCGAGGTGTCGATCTTCAGGTCGGTCAACACACCCTTGATGATCTTGCCGCTGGAATCCACAGCGTAACCTTGCAGGCGCGAGGTGTAGTCGGTGTTGGTGATGAAACCGGCGTCGTCGACTTTGAAAGTACCGGCACGGGTGTAGGAAATCGAGCCGTTGTTGCTCATGGTGAAGAAGCCGGAACCGTTGATACCCATGTCCAACACGTTGCCGGTGTTGTTGATGTCACCCTGGGTGAACTGCTGGGAAACGTTGGCCAGGCGCACACCGTTGCCGATGACTTTGCTGCCGGTGCCCAGACGGGTTGCCGAGTAAACGTCTTCGAATTCTGCACGGGACGATTTGAAACCGGCGGTCGCGACGTTGGCGATGTTGTTGCCGGTCACGTCCAATTGTTTGTTGGCTGCATAGAGACCGCTAAGGCCGATATTGAAAGACATATTCCACTCCTTTGTTGCCGGTTAGTCGGCTCTATATACCAATGGTTTGTACTTTGGACAGGGCAACGGAGCCCTTGCCAGCCAGGTTGAGCATCAGCTCGCCACCGGTCTGGCTGATCGTCACGCTGTTGACCGTTGCCGGCAGGTAAGTGGCCAGATCGGTCGCGGTGCCGTTGATCGGTGCGCTCGCCTTGAAGGTGTAGGTACCGGTCGGCACGAGGGTGCCGGAGGTGTCCTTGCCGTCCCAGGTGAAGCTGGCACTGCCAGCGGCGCGACTGCCCAGATCGATGGTACGAACCGTCTTGCCGCTGCTGTCGGTGATGGTCACGGTACCCTCAGCAATGGACGTCGACAGGTTTACCGAACCGGTCAGGCCTTTGCTCGGATCGTCGAGCTGCGCGGTGTTGGTCTGCACGATGACGTTGCGACCGACCAGCGACGAAGCCTGCAGCGCCTGCGACGAGTTGTAGTTGCCGGCCAGGCCACTCACGGTGGAGTTGAGCGTGGTGATGCCTTCGAGGCTGCTGAACTGCGCCAACTGCGCAACGAATGCGCTGTTGTCCTGTGGATCGAGCGGGTTCTGGTTTTTCAGCTGGGTAACCAGCAGTTGCAGGAACGCGTCCTTGCCCAACGCTTGACCGCCGGTGGCGCTGTTGGTCGCCGAAGCGATGCCGCCGGTCGTTGTGCTGCTGGTCTTCGTCGAATTGGCCAGTACGTCTTTCAGACTAGGGGTGCTGGTGGTATCGGTAACACTCATGGCAGTCGCCCCTTATTACTGACCGAGGGTCAGCACCTTCTGCATCATGGTTTTGGCGGTGTTCATCATTTCGGCGTTGGTCTGGAAGGACCGGCTCGCGGAAATCATGTCAGCCATCTCTTCCACCACGTTGACGTTCGGGTAGTAGACGTAGCCTTTGGCGTCAGCCGCCGGATGGTTAGGCTCGTAGCGCGCTTCGAGGTTGCTCTGGTCTTCGACCACACCGAGCACCTGTACGCCCTGACCCGCCGCGTCCTGGCTCTGGAACAGCGAGTTGCTGCCACTGTTCTGGCCGCCCTGGAACATGGTGGCGAACACCGGGTGACGGGCGCGGTAGGTCTGGTCGATGCTCGACGAGACGGTCTCGGCGTTGGCGATGTTCGAGGCCACGGTGTTCAGACGCGTGGTTTGTGCGCTCATGCCGCTGCCGGCAATGTTGAAAACGCTGGACAGGGACATGGATTACTCTCCGCGCAGGGCTGACACCAGCCCTTTGAATTTGCTGTTGAGCAGGGTGAAGCTGGCCTGGAAGCCGACGGCGTTTTCCGCGTAGTTCGACTGTTCCAGTTGGGCGTCCACGGTGTTCTGGTCGATCGAAGGTTGCATCGGCGTGCGATACATCAGCGATTCGTCGCCGTTGCCCAGGCCCTCAGCTTCAATGTGACGGCTGTTGGTCATGTTCAGGGCGATGGTGCCGTGGGCGTTTTTCTGGGTCTGTGCTTCAAGCACTTTGGAGAAGTCCAGATCCCGCGCCTTGTAGTTCGGGGTATCGGCGTTGGCGATGTTGTTGGCCAGCACTTCGGCACGCTGGGCGCGGAAGCCCAATGCCTTTTCGTGAATGCCGAGCGCTTTATCGAAGCTGATGCTCATGTCGGGAACCTTCAGGTGACCGGTTTTTCGTAACTGAGCTTTAGCAAGCGCCGTGCCAAACCACAAAACCCCCATAAACCGGGGCTTTGCAGAGAGTCGGCAAAGCGGCAATGCCAGAAAAGCGGCAACCGGTTTCCGCCGGATGCCGCTTTTCTGCCGCTTGCCGTCCCATCACTATCACCGCCGGACAACTGTGGGAGCGAGCTTGCTCGCGAAGGCGGTGTGTCAGCCGATGCAAATGCAGAATGTGACGGCCTCTTCGCGAGCAAGCTCGCTCCCACAGGGATTTTTGGTGTTAAGGAGAATTTCTTCGGGCACAAAAAAACGGCAGGCCTTTGCGGGCCTGCCGTTTTTGGTATTGCCGATGCAATCACTTCGCCTGGTAAATGATCCCCGGGCTGCACTGAACCATCTGGTAATGGTCCGGCAAACCGTTCAGCGCCTCGGAAGCGCCAAGGAACAGATAACCGCCCGGCTTCAACGTGCTGTGAATGCGCAACAGGATGTCTTTCTTCACTTCGGCAGAAAAGTAGATCAACACGTTGCGGCAGAACACGATGTCGAACTTGCCCAACGCCGCATAGCTGTCGAGCAGGTTGAACGAGCGGAATTCCACCCGGTTCTTGATCGGCGCCTTGATCACCCAGCGCCCCGGCCCTTTCGGATCGAAGTAACGCTGCAGGCGTTCCGGCGACAAACCGCGACCGATCGCCAGGCTGTCGTATTCGCCCGTCTTGCAGTTGGTCAGCATAAGGCCGGACAAATCAGTGGCAACGATCTGCACGCCCATTTTCAGCTGGCCAAGGTTGCTGCGCTCGAACTCGTCGATCGACATCGACAGCGAGTACGGTTCCTGACCCGACGAGCAGGCTGCCGACCAGATCCGCAGACGCTGGTTGGGGCTGGCCTTGATCGCTTCAGGCAGCACCTTGTTCTTCAAGACTTCAAACGGATAGGTGTCACGAAACCACAGGGTTTCGTTGGTCGTCATGGCATCGACCACCTGCTCGCGCAAACCGCTGCGCGGCTGGGTCTGGATGCGCTGAACCAGCTCACCCAGGGATTTGATGCCTTGCTGCTCCATCAGTTTGTTGAGACGGCTCGAGACCAGGTACTGCTTGTTTTCACCGAGCAAAATGCCACAGGCTTTTTCCAGGAAGACCCGGAACTGTTCGAAATCCAAATTACCCGTAGACAATGATGCCGCCTCTTAAATCGTGTTGACCGCCAGGAGCAAAACGCCCCTAGCTGATATCTGCTGCTTTGATCCGGTCGACTACCCGGGATGCCAGGTCATCAGGACGGAATTTGGCCAGGAAGTCATCAGCACCGACTTTCTTGACCATCGCCTGATTGAATACCCCCGACAACGAAGTATGCAGGATGATATGAAGCTTTTGCATGCGTGCGTCGCCGCGGATTTCCGCCGTCAGGGTGTACCCGTCCATCTCCGGCATCTCAATGTCGGAAATCATCATCAGGAACTCTTCTTCCGGCTTCTTGCCCTCATCGACCAGCTTGCGCAGGTAATCCAGCGCCTGCTTGCCGTCGTTCAGCGCCACCACTTCGACACCGATGGTCTGTAGACAACGCGTGACCTGTTTGCGCGCCACCGACGAGTCATCGACCGTCAAGACACGCAACGACAATGCCTTGGTCTGGGTCTCGACATCGACCACGCCCACCGAAATCGCTTCCGGTGTCGGCGCAACTTCGGCCAACACTTTCTCGACGTCGATGATTTCGACTAACTGATTGTCCACCCGAGTCACAGCGGTCAGGTAATGATCGCGACCCGTGCCCTTGGGCGGTGGATGAATCTCTTCCCAGTTCATGTTGACGATGCGCTCCACCGAGCGGACCAGGAAACCCTGGGTCTTGGTGTTGTACTCCGTAATGATCACGAACGGGTTGTTCTTGTCCTTCAACGCTCCGGAACCGGTGGCCATTGCCAGATCAAGGATCGGAATGGTCGCCCCCCGGATATTTGCCACCCCGCACACGACAGGACTGGACTTGGGCATCAACGTCAGCGACGGGCACTGCAACACTTCCCGTACCTTGAACACGTTGATTCCGTAGAGCTGCTGACCGTCAAGACGGAACAACAACAGCTCCAGGCGATTCTGCCCCACCAGTTGCGTGCGCTGGTTCACCGAATCCATTACACCAGCCATGCCCAGACTCCTACACCAACGCCAAGTGTTGTTGCGACGCACATTCATTGCTAAACGGCACGGCGCTTGCTTTTCAACTCATATGAACGCTCAAACGACATTTTTTCGACGCCTGACATCGCCCCTTCGCAGAGGGCTTTGTGCCGCGTGCGCCATTTGCTGCGCTTTTGCTGGCAGCCCTGCCTTTGCTGATGCGGTTACCTTGCCTGACATGCTTATCGGCGTCACTCAGGGCTTTCTTGAATTCACCGTAGAAGACTATCTGGCTACCAGTCAAACGGAAGGCCGCTACGAAATCGAAGTCAACCAGCTTGACCCGCGTATGCGAATGCCTATGTGTGACAAGGAATTGACAGCCACTTTGGAGAGCCCGGCACGTCCGTTGGGCCGGGTTACCGTGAAGGTACGCTGTGAAGGCGCCTCGCCCTGGACCGTGTTCGTGCCCGCTCAAGTCCGCCTGTTTCGCGAGATTGTCACCACCACCCGACCGCTGAAACGTGCAGGGATTATCGAGCCGCAGGATGTGACCTTGCGTGAGCGCGACGTGAGCACGATCAATCAAGGCTTTCTGACCTCGGTAGACGAAGCGATCGGGCAGAAATTGACCCGACCAACGGTAGCCGATCAGATCATTACCCTCGTCCATCTGGAACAGGCGGAAGTCATTCGCAAGGGCGATCAAGTGGTCATCACCGCCCGCAGCGGCACGCTCGCCGTGCGCATGCCCGGCGAAGCGCTGGCCAATGGCGGTTTGAAAGAGCAGATACGGGTGAAAAACCTCAACTCGCAACGGGTCATCAAGGCGCAAGTCACCGCGCCGGGCCAAGTGGAAGTGGCGATGTAGAAAACTGGCGCTGACCCCGGCTGTTCCCTAAACTGTGCCGCAGCAGGACACGCGCCGGCGCATGCAAGGCTCATTGTAAATGTGCCTAAAGTTTTCCAGGGGATGGCCGAAAACATGGCAAGCGTCCAAATTCCCAGAGGTTTTTTATCATGGTCATCGATTTCAGCCGTTTGAACAGCTCCTCGTCACTTACGGGCAGTACACGTACCAGCAACGCCAAGGACACCGCCGAAACCGGCACCTCCGCGCCGCTGAATACCCCGGCCGAACAGGCCAGTACCGCAAAAAGCGGGGAATCGGTACACCTCAGCAATGAGGCTCAACAGTTGCAGAAGGTCACTGACAAGCTGCGCGATCAACCTGCTGTCGACAAAGCCCGTGTGGCCGAGTTGAAAGCCGCGATTGCCGATGGCAGCTATAAAGTCGACAGCAACCGTGTAGCCAGCAAACTGCTCAACTTCGAAGCCCAGCGCTAGGCCTTTGCCTGCGCCAGGCTTTTGGACGCTTAAAACCCAAGGCCAGCCATGCACGACACTAATTTATTGCAACTGATCAACGACGACTTTGCTCCAGCTCAACAATTGCTGGAGTTGCTGCAAACCGAATCCCTCGCGTTGCACGGTCGCGACATGCCGCTGCTGGAAGAAATTCTGGCGCACAAACAGGCATTGATCATTCTGCTTGAACAGCATGGCCGCAAGCGCAGTGAAATCCTCGCCAGCCTCAACCTGCCCACTGATCGTACAGGTCTTGTGCAATTGGCTGGGCAGTCGAGCATTGGCGAGCAGTTGGTGACGCAAGGCGACGCATTGACCGATCTGATCGCGCAATGCCAGGCCGCCAACCTCAAGAACGGCCAGTCGATCCAGATCCAGCAGGCCGCCACGGCCAATCAGCTGAAGATCCTCACCGGTGGTGAAGCGCCAGCGCTTTATAACGCCAGCGGCACATTTGCCAAACCCGCCACACCGCGTCCGCTCAGCCAGGCATGAGCCGTTGATGCGCCAGCTCTATCAACCCGCGGAACATGCTGGCAAAATGCTGGCTAGTCGTCATATTTTGTCTGGAGATTGATAAACCGTGTCCAACGCCCTCAGCGCGGATGATGCTCCGCAGCCCCCTAAGGTGCTCACCACGCCACTGGAAATCTCCAGCAACCTGCGCCAACTGCAAGAGAGCCACGATCCGCTGATCATCACCTTTCATGAGCGCAGCCAGCGCTTCCAGAGCTACCTGATCAAAGTCGACCGCGACAGCGCTTCGATCGCGCTGGACGAGATGATCCCGCGTGATGGCGAACGCTTTCTGCTCGCCGGCGAACCATTCAAGGTTGAAGGTTTTCATGACGGTGTGCGCATTGCCTGGGAATGCACCGGCACGCTGAATATCGAGGAATCCGACGGTGATCGTTTCTACACCGGCGAGCTACCGACCGAAGTGGTTTACCACCAGCGCCGCAATGCCTTCCGCGCCGCGCTGAAACTGACTGATCTGGTCAGCGTTGAACTGGGTGGCGAAAAGCTCAAGGCGCCAATCAACGGCAAGCTGCTGGATATCTCCGCGACCGGCTGCAAGCTGCGTTTCGAAGGCGACATCACTGACCGCCTGCAACTGGGCCAGGTCTATGACCGCCTGATCGCCCCGCCGCTGTTCGGCAACCAGCCGACCTCCGTTGAACTGCGTTATCTGCACTTCGAAGAAAAGCTCAATATCACCTTTGCCGGCCTGCGCTTCCACAACATCAGCGGTCAGGCCGCGCGCAACGTTGAACGTTTCGTTTATCAGCTGCAACGTGAAGCACGCCGTTTCGATAAAGACGATATGTGATTTACGGCGACCAATAAAAAGGGCAGTCCCTGGCGGGGCTGCCCTTTTTTATGCGCGGTGTTTTTTATTCAGTTCAGGGTCTGCCGCCGCTAAGATCGGGCGGGGAAGTATCGGTATCCGGTTCGACTTCTGCCGCAGGCTCTGACGGAGTAGCAGGTTCAGGCTCGGGATTTGCCGGCGCCTGCACCGGGTCCTGCACCATCTGCTCCTGCACCACTTGCTCATCTACGCGAGGGTCGAGGGCGGCCACCAGCGGCGAACTGGACATGCTGTCCGGCATGGCCACGTGGTGCAGCGGCGCATCGTCGACCTGATGCAGATTGGTCACGGCTTTCGGCCGGATCCGCCACACCAGCACCAGCGCGAAGAAGCTGAAGAACGCGTACAGGCTCTGACTGCCGAACAGCTTCATCAGCACACCCGCCAGCAACGGCCCGATGCTCGCGCCGACCCCGTAGGTCACCAACAACATTGCTGTCAGCGACACCCGGCGATCCCCTTCCACGTGGTCATTAGAGAATGCCACCGCCAGTGGATACAGACAGAACTGCACCAGTGAACAGAGAAAGCCAACCCCGAACAGCACCTCAAGCGGCACTTGCGGCAACACCGCCAACGGCAACGCCGCTACCGCCAGGAACCCGGCAAAACAGCGAATCAGCAGCGCCCGGTCATAACGATCGGACAACCAGCCCAACGGCCACTGCACCAACAAACCAGCAAAGATGCAGCTACCCATGAACAGACCGACCTGCTCGGTCGACAGCCCTTGTTGCGAGGCATACAACGGTGCCAGACCATAGAACGAGCCGATGATCAAACCGGCGCCCAGCACCGTACTCAACGACTGCGGCACCCGCTTGATAAAGAAACGCGGCTCCATCGGCGCCGGATGCAGTGGCGCCGGGTGAATCCTTCGAGTCAACGTCACAGGCACCAGACACAGCGCGAAGCAAAGCGCGACCAGCATCAGCAGTTCCAGGCCCAAGCCCGGATGCATGACCAGAATCAGTTGACCGAGCACCAGGCCAAGGTACGAAGCGATCATGTAACCGCTGAACACCAGGCCACGCTGATTGGCGTCCGCCTGCTCGTTGAGCCAGCTCTCGATCACCATGTATTGGCACATCATGCCCAGACCGACGATGGTCCGCAGCACCAGCCACGCCGGCAGCCAATCGACCAGACCATGGCCAAGCACCGCCGCCCCGACGATCCCGGCACAGGCTGAATAAGCACGGATATGCCCGACCCGGGCGATCAGCCGGTGACCGATCTTGCCACCCAGCACCAGGCCGAAATAGTTGGCCGCCATCAGCGCACCGACCCAGAGGCCGTCAACATTGTCAGCCGCCAGACGCAAGGCCAGATAAGTGGATAGGAGACCCGAGCCGATCAACATCATCAGCGAGGCGAAATACAGTGCTCGAAAGGATTTCCAGATTTGGCGCATCGGCGTTCCGAGCGGCTCCTTGCAGTAAAGACCGGACTATCAAAACGATAGCCCGGTGGCGACAGTTCGTCAGGCCTGGGCTGCTAGAACACGCCGTTCCCAGGGAGTGATTTCATCAAAGAAGCTGGTCAACTCCATGGTCTTCGAAGCGATGTAGCCTTCGATGAACTCCTGCCCGAACAGTTCCCTCGCCAATTGGCTACGCTTCAGACGTTCGAGCGCGGCGTGCAATGTACATGGCAGCGAGAGATTGTCCGGCACCTCGAACTCGCCCTGGATGGCTGCGCTCGGTTCGAGTTCATGCTCAATGCCATGCAAACCGGCAGCCAGACTGGCGGCGATTGCCAGATACGGATTCGCATCGGCGCCCGGCAAACGATTTTCCACCCGCCGAGCCACCGGCGAACTGGCCGGAATTCGTAGCCCGGCCGCACGGTTGTCGTGGGACCAGCAGGCGTTGTTCGGCGATGCGTACGGATGACACAGGCGCTGGTAGGAATTCACATTGGGTGCAAACAGTGCGGTGAAATCGGCCATGCCGGCCTGCTGACCACCGATGAAGTGGCGGAACATCGCCGTCGGCTCACCGTGCGCATCACTGAACACATTCTTGCCGCTGGCGATCTCGACGATGCTCTGATGGATGTGCATCGAACTGCCCGGCGTATGTGCCAGCGGCTTGGCCATGCACACCACGGTCAAGCCGTGCTTGAGGGCGACTTCCTTGAGCAGGTGCTTGAACAGGAACGTCTGGTCGGCCAACAGCAATGGATCACCGTGCAGCAGATTGATCTCGAACTGGCTGACGCCCATCTCGTGCATGAAGGTATCGCGCGGCAGACCAAGGGCGGCCATGCATTTATAGACTTCGCTGAAGAATGGCCGCAGGCCGTTATTGGAGCTGACGCTGAACGCCGACTGGCCATCCTCGCGACGACCGTCGAGGCCAACGGGAGGGCGGAACGGTTGCGTCGGATCGGTGTTCGGCGCGAAGACGAAAAACTCCAGCTCGGTCGCCACCACCGGCGCCAGGCCGCGTGCGGCGTAACGGGCAATAACCTTCTTGAGTTGACCACGGGTCGACAGGTTGGAGCTTTCGCCGGTCAGTTCGTCGGCATCGCAAATCGCCAGAGCACGCGGTTCGTCACTCCATGGCAAACGATGGATCTGGGTCGGTTCAGCAATCAGGGCGAGATCGCCATCATCGCTGCCGTAGAACCGCGCCGCTGGATAACCACCCATGATGCATTGCAGCAGCACGCCACGCGCCAACTGCAAACGCCGCCCTTCGAGGAAACCCTCGGCGGTCATCACTTTGCCTCGCGGCACGCCATTCAAATCCGGCGTGACACATTCAATCTCATCAATGCCCGTCAATCGCTGTGCGAGTGAACGTTGGCCATCGGTTGTCATGACGCAATCCTTGTTATTGTGCGAGCCGCGAACGGCGACTCGTACAAAATAGGCTCCGGCTGTTCGGAATATCAAGCAGCGTCAAACAAAAACCTGAGTCACGGCAGATAAAGGCTAAACACCCCGCCACCAAGCGGTCCGCCATTGCCGATTTCGGTGCGCCCTTCAATACCATTGCGCTGATGCAGCGCCGCAATGCGATTGGCAAAATACAAACCGAGTCCGGTGCTGCCGCTGCTGTGGTTGATGCCTTGCACGTAATCGGTCTGACGCTCAAGCATCTCGGCCGGATAACCGTCGCCGTCGTCGTTGATGGTCAGGACCAGTTGCCCGGCTTCGTCACTGACGGTGATCAGCAGTGATTCGCGGGCATAACGAATGGCGTTGTTGATGCAGTTGCCCAACACCGAGGCAATCAGCTCTCGGTCGAAGAAGCCCAGCGGGCTCAACGGGTCGACTTCATACGTGGCAATGATCCCGCGACTGGCAAACACTTCTTGATGCGCTGCCAGTTGCGCCTCAATGAAGTCATCGAGTTCGTGATACGCCGGTTGCAGCGGCATCTGGTTGACCCCGAGCTTATACAGCCCGAGCAACTGCACCAGCATGCCGTTGAGGTGGGCGAACTCGAAATCGATCACACCCTGCTCCGCGCCTTGCCGTTGCCCCTCGGGCAAGCGCGCCAGCCATTGGCTGTGGGCCTGCATGAGCATGGCCAGCGAGTTCTTCATGTCGTGCACGGTGGAGGCAATCACCGTGGAAAAATCCAGAGCCTGCTTGTCGTTGCTCATTCGCCAAACGCCTTGCTTTTCAGCTTCTGATAACGCGCAAAACGCGCGTCGGTGTCGGGCATCAGGCCGACCATTTTCAGGCAGGCCCGACACTCTTCCAGCTCCGCCGACGGCACACTGGTGTCGGTGCCGTGGAGCAGCGACTGGGCCATGTTCAGCGCGATACTGATGTTCTTCGGTTGCATCTTCAGCGCCTTGCGGAAGACCTCGCGGGCCTCCACAAGGTTGCCGGTCTTGTATACCCGCACGCCCTGACGGTTGAGGTCGGCAGCGGCGTTGCTGGAGCTGAGAATAGTCGGGTCATCGGTCAGCTTGGCGATGTCTTTCATTACCGCCGGATCATCACCGTAGATTTCCGCGCAGCTCTTGAGCATTGACGTCCCGGCTTCGGCCTGACCGAGCATCTGCAATTGCTTGGCGACCAGCAGCGCCGCTTCCGGACTCATGAATTGCTCCATGCCATCCAGGCGCATCAACGCTTGCTCGGTGAGCTTGTCGGCGGTTTCGGCATCATTGAGCAGCAGGCTGGTAGCCTTCATCAGACGCGCGCGAATCTGCAGGCCGGGGTCAGTCGGATTCTCTTTAGCCACCGCACTGAGCGTGGTGTTGATCTCCAGCCGCGTGCGCGTATCGAGACCGCGCTCACTGCCCTTGCTGATCAGCGCGTGGGCCAGCCCGAGGTTGCTTTCCGGGTCCTTGAATCGCGACTGCGCGCCTTGGGCCACGGCCTGACGATAGGCGCGCGAGGCGGTGTCGAAGTCCTCGTTGGTCATTGCCAGTTTACCGAGCAAGGCCTGGCGACGAACTGCCAGCGGCGACAGGCGAATCGCCTCTTCCAGCACCTGCTGCGCACCTTTGGTGTCACCCTCGGAAACCAGCACGTCGGCCATGCCGTCATACAGCGCCGGCATCATCGGGAACACTTTCAGTGCTTTTTCGTAGACGCCTTTGGCCTGCGCAACCTGACCGCGTTTGAATAGCAATTTGCCCAACCCGGCAAACGCCCACGGCAACGGCCGGTCGGCGATGATGCTGTCGTAGAGACGCTCCAGCGCTTCGTTCTGGTTCATATCGCGCAACGCATCGGCGCGGTAACGCAGGCATAACGGTGAATAACGAATGTCCTGCTTGCACAGAGCGATGCAGGCGTTGAGCACCTCGACCGGCTTACCGCGATCAAGGGCTTGCAGAATCGGTTTGAGCAACGTCTTGCGCTGCTCCAGACGCTCCAGGCGCTGGGCCAGCCCGGAGCGGTTGAACGGTTTGGTCAGATACGCATCCGGCTCGTGCTCCAGGGCGCTGAGCACCATCGCCTGACTGGTCTCGGCCGTGACCATGACAAACACCGCTTCATGGCTGATGAGTTTTTCCAGCATCAGGTCTTCGAGTACTTGCTGGCCGTTCTTCTTGCCGTCGCCGAGATGGAAATCCTGCAGGATGAAATCGTAGGACTTCTGCGCACACATCTTCAGCGCCTGCTCACCGGTGTCGGCGGTGTCGACATCCTTGACCCCAAGCTCACGCAGCATCGAACGGACGGAACTGCGGAAATCCGAGAAATCATCGACGATCAGAAAACTTTTTTGGTGATACGACAGCATCGAAGATTTCCAGGCAATTGAAGTGAGGGCAATTTCAGGCGCGCAGATGATAGCTGGCGGCAAAATGCTATCAAGCGATTTCGCGCGACTTTTAAGTCACCGAATGGGTTATCGGCCAGAAGTGCTTTTCTCTGAAGCCAGTGCTTCAAGATTCCTCTCCCAGCCTTTACCCTGCGCAACAGGACACCCCTCCCACTACAAGGCTTAGATCGTGTACATCAAAGGACGCTGCATCGTTTCCGCCTGCGCTCTGCTATTTGTTCAGCAGGCAATGGCGGCTGGAATGGATTGCACGAGAGCGGCGAATGCCGCTGAAAAAACGATTTGCGAGAATAAATCGGTATATGAATTGGATACGCAGATGGGCACGGTTTATCGGGGGTTGATGAAGACTTCTGCAGAAGCGAAACCTGAACTCAAAATCCGTCAACGCGAGTGGCTGAACCTCCGCAATGGGTGCGCGGAAGATGTTTCTTGCCTCGAACAACGTTATCGCGAGCACCTGCAAGTATTGCAAACGCAGTGGAAGGACGCGCTTGTCTACAAGCCGAATGACATCGACAAACAAGTGCTGGACGATCTGCAAAAACGCATTCAGGCAGCGAGCCAAAGTGATCCGGAATTTGCCTTGGAGCGGACACTCACCGCTCTGTCGATCAAAAGTCCGCTGACTACGTTTTACGCAGAGTCGGATGAGGATCAATATTCCGAAACAAACCACTTTCCGAAGACGGTCCCCAAGGGCGTTACCCAGGGTGAATGGAAAGCTTTACAAGCCTCGAACCTGGACGCTGTTACCGAACTAGGGCAAACCACATTCAACCTACTTGATCTGGACGAAGACGGGCAGCGTGATCTAATCGTACAGACGTACACCGGTGGCACGGGACTGTTCAGCTTCTTCGAAACCTATCGGCGTGATGGTGAGTTCTTCATCCGTAGAACCGCTGCGTTTGGCCAGGAATTCGGTGTCGGCAGTTCGCTGTATTCCACCAATGACCGCGGTGCCAATCAGTCAGTGAACTGGATCAGCATTCGCGGCAAGGTCTACGCCGCCTATCGGGATAGTGCATACGGCGTGGATACGGTGTATTTGCTTAGCCCACTGAAAGTCAACGTTGAGGTACCCACGCTTACGGTCAACTACGGTTATCGACTGAATATTCCGCGCACTCAGTTTAAAGATGACAGCAAGACCACTTACACGTTGAAACCTGAACTTCAACGTGCGCTCGTAAAAGGTCTGTCTACTGTGGGCAAGGACTCAGCGGATACCGGACAGGAAAGAAAACCCATTTGCCCCATTCCTGCGTCAGTAGTGGACGCCGAGGAGTACTACGGTTATGGCGCGGGGTACTACATGACCGAATCTGTCGCCGACTTCCCGGTAGTCATTGGCAACGAATGCTTTATTGCGAGATTGAACAACCATTTCGGGGCCTACAGCAAGAAAGCGGGTTTATACGCGCATATGACGATGCGTAAACCGGGCTCGATCGAACGGGAGCATGAGTACGAGGTTGATGGTCGCCGCCGCTTTGCTCAGGTCACTGCGTCGATTGGCAAAACTGGAGGCGGTGCCGCAGATTAGTCTGCGACATGCCCGAATAGATATGCCCCCGACAGGAAGATCTGTCAGGGGGCTTAACGGTTGGCACTGTCTGACCTGAAACTTTCCTGCGGGCAAAACAAAACCCCAACTGCTTTCGCAATTTGGGTTTTGGAATTTAATCTTGACGATGACCTACTCTCACATGGGGAAACCCCACACTACCATCGGCGATGCATCGTTTCACTGCTGAGTTCGGGATGGGATCAGGTGGTTCCAACGCTCTATGGTCG
>NZ_UTHA01000008.1 GCF_900582195.1 Pseudomonas viridiflava | reverse complement strand
AGCGTGACAGGCGCGGGGATGCATGACATTTGCGATCCTCCCATATATATCTGTGCGATAAGGGGCTTGCCAGCCAGAACGACATGCTCGTCAAACACCCTGGACGAACTGTTGATCGCTTTGCTCGCCTCGCTGGCGGGCATGCCGATCACACTGTTCTGAGTGTCTGTTGCACGAAAAGGATAAAGACCCGGTGAGTCAACGTGCGCAGCTTGCCAGCCAGCTTCCTCATGCGTTTTGGTACGCAAGGAGTTGAAGAATGTCGCGCAGGTCTGACC
>NZ_UTHA01000280.1 GCF_900582195.1 Pseudomonas viridiflava | reverse complement strand
GGTTCTTCCACGGAGACTACGGCCAGAGGCAATTGCAAAACGTCAAAGACGCAGCGACGGCAAAGGGCCGCATTATATAGGCGTTGCGCCCTCGGTACAGTCTGTTTGTACGATAGACACAAGTAACTGGACTATTGGCGTGTCATTGGCGTGCAAACCCGGCGAACTCTGCAATGCCTCGCTCGGTATCTGCACGTGAAACATTCATATGCGTGACCATTCGCAGACGTGGCGCGGCCACGAGCCGGATGCCACGTTCGGCACAGAATGCCTTGAGCGCGGCGGCCCGGTCACCGATGTCCACATACACCATATTGGTC
>NZ_UTHA01000158.1 GCF_900582195.1 Pseudomonas viridiflava | reverse complement strand
ACCTAAGGAGATAGGAACGATAACAACAAGGACTACAAAAAATGAAACGCGGCTTGGTGGTCAGTCTGGAGAACCGGCAATAAAAATCGTGTACAAAGATGGCACGGAATTTGACATGACCCGAACGCGTGTGAAGGAAACCGAGTTGAATCCTTATGTTCCTGGAAAGACCAGGCCAGTGAGATTTGAAGACGCTGTAAATAATAAAGGCGATAAGCGTGCCCCGACAAAGGAGGAGCTCGAATGGTTCAACAGTATAAAGTGGGATTGAGAAATGATTGACTCGGTAACTGGTGAACGAGTTGTGGTCTATATCGACGATATTTATGGGCCGTTTATTAGAGTGTCATCGTTCGAGGATGGCGGGGCCATGGAGGACTTACTGGATGAAAAATTCTTTGTTCTTTATTGGAAAGGAACCCCGGACGATTTGAAAGATTTAGGTGGTAATGAGTACTACTTTGGTGGTGCCGCCGATCCCGCCAAGCTGCAAGCAATTTTGGACTCTATCGAGTTTGAGTGAGCACCAAAAACGGATAAATGGGGACAGACCACGTTTAGAAAACATTCCGAAAACGTGGTCTGTCCCCTTTTTGCCGAACTAATTCAGAGGTGTATGAGGTGAATTTTGATTCGGTAAGGTCGCTCAAATGAAA
>NZ_UTHA01000079.1 GCF_900582195.1 Pseudomonas viridiflava | reverse complement strand
CCAGCTACATCGAGCAGACCGAACTGCGCAAATTCAGCGGCGACATCAAGGGCGAGATCATCAAGTCCGGGATGTTCCAGCTGGTGCAGGCCACGCCGTACACCGCCGGGTCCAAGGAAGACGTTTACGACGTCATCAAGCGCATCAAGAACGGCAGCTTCAAGGGCGCGGACTACGTGCTGTTCGGCACCGTCTCGGACATCGATTTCCAGCAGGATATCGGTGAGATCGCCAATACCAACTCGCATTCGGCCATTCTGGGCCTGACGCTGGTGGCGGATTTCAGCCTGATCAACACGCGCACCTATGAAGTCACCTCAGCCTTCACCGCAATG
>NZ_UTHA01000188.1 GCF_900582195.1 Pseudomonas viridiflava | reverse complement strand
TTCACTCGTTGATCCATTGGGGACTCTTGATTCCAGGGCATGGTCAGCACCTCCTGACCATAATTAATACCTGTAAACCATGTCCCCGGTCTCAAACGTAAAGGATGTACCCGGTCTTTACCCACCCCAGCCCTCTCCCAGAGGGAGAGGGGGCCGACCGAGATGTCTGACGTCATCCATCGACTTGAAAGACCGAGTCGATTATGGATTTGGTCAATCGACCGAGGTGTCTGGCGAAAGCTCTGTCGACTATGGATTCACAACAGAAGAATCAGGTCGGCGTACTTCGCGAGCATCCCCCAATCAGTCCCCTCTCCCCCCGGGAGAGGGTTAGGGTGAGGGGCTTTTGACCTTAAGGCTTACGCTTACGCGGCCCGGTATTGAACACCGGCACTTTACGCACAGGCTTGACCGAAGGCTCCGGCGCCTGCGTCTCGCCGCTGTCGACCCACTTGCCCAGATTGCGCTTGCCACCACCGCCCGACGCTTTCGGTTTCTTCGGTTTCTTCGGCTTCTTGATCACCTGACCACTGGCATCGGTATCCGGCACACGGTGCTCCGGTTCGAAATCCGGCTCGTTCTGACGCTTCAAGGTCTGCCGCGTCAGCATCTCGATCGCCGACAACATGTTCACTTCATCCGCGCACACCAGCGAGATCGCCTCACCGGTCGCGCCAGCACGGCCAGTACGGCCGATGCGGTGAATGTAATCCTCAGCCACGATCGGCAGATCGAAGTTGATCACCAGCGGCAGATCTTCGATATCCAGACCACGGGCAGCCACGTCAGTCGCGACCAGAATCTGCACTTCACTGAGTTTGAAACGATCCAGCGCGCGCTGACGGGTGGCCTGCGGTTTGTCGCCGTGGATACCGTCGGCATTCACGCCCAGGCCCTGAAGTTTTTCCACCAGCGCATCGACACCGTTGCGGGTCTTGGCGAACACCAGCACCTGCTTCCACTTGTTCTTGCGCATCAGGTGCACGAACAGTTCGGCCTTGCGCTTCTTGTCCACCGTGACGATCCACTGCTTGACC
This sequence comes from Pseudomonas viridiflava, assembly GCF_900582195.1. Lineage (GTDB taxonomy): Bacteria > Pseudomonadota > Gammaproteobacteria > Pseudomonadales > Pseudomonadaceae > Aquipseudomonas. The sequence continues at coordinate 188,771 of NZ_UTHA01000188.1, read as the reverse complement.
GTATTGGCGGCGACGTTACGCGGGCTGACTTCAATGCTCAGCGGATCGTTGAGCATCTGCCCGGCCAGCAGGCGGATGTCATCGGAGAAGGTCGCGGAGAACAGCAGGGTCTGACGCTTCTTCGGCAGCATGCGATAAATGTTCGCCAGTTCTTCAGAGAAGCCCAGGTCGAGCATACGGTCGGCTTCATCCAGCACCAGGGTTTGCAGCTGATCGAGTTTCAGCGCGTTCTGGCGGAACAGGTCGATCAGGCGACCGGGCGTGGCGACCAATACATCGACGCCGCCGCGCAGCTTCATCATTTGTGGGTTGATGCTGACACCGCCGTAAACCGCATAAGTGCGCAGCGGCAGGTTTTCGGCGTACTGGCGCACAGACTCATGAACCTGCTCGGCCAGCTCGCGGGTCGGCACCAGAATCAGCGCACGCGCCGAGTTGGCGGCGACTTTCGGCCCTTCCATGGCCAGCAACTGCAGCAGCGGCAAGGCGAATCCGGCGGTTTTGCCGGTGCCGGTCTGCGCCGCAGCCATCAGGTCACGACCGGCCAGCACGGCCGGAATGGCTTGCGCCTGAACCGGCGTCGGGGTCTGGTAGCCGAGCTTCTCGAGGGAGCGCAGCAAGGGTTCGATCAGGCCAAGGGTGGCGAAAGTCATGGAAGTACCGTAGGAAAAAATAACGCAGGCATGCAATGCCGCGCAGTTTACCCTAATTCGTACGCGTTTCTGCGGGAACGACTGTCGGCTCTATGACTGGCGGCTGTGCTGGCCGGCGCCACTGCGGCAAGCCAATCAACACCACGGCGCTGATGATCACCAGCATTGCCAGCGCTTCCTCGATCCCGATGGTTTCGCCAACAAACACGATCCCCAGCAACACCGCCACCGCCGGGTTGACGTAGGCATAACTGGTCGCCGCCGCCGGACGCACGTGTTTGAGCAGGTACATGTAGGAATTGAAGGCGATGATCGAGCCGAAGAAGATCAGGTACGCCAGCGCCAGCCAGCCTTCAACCGGCGGCACAGCTTGCAGATGCTCGCCACTGACGGCGCTGCCGATCAGCAACACCACGCCGCCAACGAGCATTTCCACCGCACTGGCCATCGCGCCCTGCGGCAACGGCAAATGCCTGCTCCACACCGAACCGAACGCCCAGGTTGCCGCCGCGAAAATCAGCAACGCCGCGCCCAGCGGACTCGATTGCAGGTTGGAGCCCATGTTGAGCATGGCAATACCGACAATCCCCAACGCCACCCCGGCCCACTCCAGACGCGTATTGCGCGCCCCCCAGAAATAACCAAACAGCAAAGTGAACAGCGGCACCGTCGCCACCGCCAACGCCGCCACGCCCGAAGCCACGCCAGTGTGTTCAGCCACACTCACCGCGCCATTACCAAAACTGAGCAGCAAAATCCCGATGATCCCTGCCGCTTTCCACTGCGCCCAGGTCGGCGCCGGCGCCCCGCGCCAACGCAGGAAGGCGTACATCAAACTACCCGCGATCACAAAGCGCACACCGCCGAGCATCAACGGTGGCCAGTACTCGACGCCAATGCGGATCACCAGATAGGTCGATCCCCAAATCACATACAACGCAAAAAACGCGGCGATCAGCGGCAAGGAAAAACGGCGCAAGGCAGGCATGGGCAACTCGAAAGTCTGGCTCAGGGGATGGATTATTCTAGAAAGGCTGACGAGCAAAAATAAGTTACAAAACCTGTTTATAGCGCCAGTACACTTTGGAAAGAATGGAGATCGGCAGGATAAACCGCGATTTCGAAAGTCTGGCAACTTCAGGAGTCTGGCCTTGGACAAATACGACCGTATGCTGCTCAGTGCCCTGTTGGAAAACGGCCGAGCGTCCTACGCCGATCTGGCGCGCAAAGTGAACCTCTCCGCTCCGGCGGTGGCTGAGCGTGTGGCCAAGCTTGAGGCGGCAGGGGTGATCACCGGATATCAGGCGAACATCGACCTGTCGAAAATCGGCCTGCCGATCCAGTGCATAATCGAACTGCGCCTGCACCAGAACGGCAGCAAGAAGGTCTACGACGAACTGGTGAAAATTCCACAACTGACTGAGTGCTTTCGAGTGACAGGCGATCCGTGCGTGATGATGAAGGCTGCGGTGGGATCGATGACGGAGCTGGAGGAGTTGATCAATCGGGTAGCGAAGTTTGGCTTCAGCAAGACCTCGATTGTGTTGTCGAGCGCCATCGAAAAGCGCGTGCCGTTAGGCCACATAGAAAGCAACGGCAAATCCTGAGAACGATGATGCCCCCTGTGGGAGCGAGCTTGCTCGCGAAAGCGGTAGATCAGGCACATCGAAGTTGAATGACACACCGCATTCGCGAGCAAGCTCGCTCCCACAGGGGTTTTGCGCTGAATTGGGCATCAGCGGTAGCGTTGGAGGTGTTCGCTGACTTTCGCGGCGGGGACTTTCTGCAACTTGCACAGCAGGTCATGCGATAGCTCGCTGACGCCGTGCTTGTGCCGTAACTCATTCGCCAGATGCGCCATCAGATTCGCCGCCATCTCGGCATCGGCCATGGCCCGGTGAGCCTGCCCCGTGTGCGGCAAGCGCGCAAACGTGGTCAGCGTGCCGAGCTTGTGATTCGGCGCCGCCGGCATCAAGCGCCGGGCAAGCAGCAGCGAACAGGCAAAGTTCTGCAACCGCGTGCGCTTGATCCGACCCAACTCAAAATCCCAGAACTTCTGGTCGAACGAGGCGTTATGCGCGACCAGCGGTGTGCAGCCGACAAACTCATTGACCTCTTCCATCACCCGCTCCGCCGGCGGTGCGGTGCGCAGCATGGCGTTGCTGATGCCGGTCAGTTGTTCGATGAACGCGGGGACGCGCACGCCGGCGTTCATCAGGCTCTGGTAGCGCTCGACGATGCGGCCGTTTTCCAGCATGACCACGGCGATTTCCGTGGCGCGGCAGTTGCTGTTCGGCGACAGGCCGGTGGTTTCAAAGTCGATGACTGCGATGCGTTCCAAACCGGGTGGTACTCCGTCAAATCAATTCTTTAAAAGCAGTGCGCCTTCAATCGGCACGTAACGGCTGGCGGCGCGGATCAGCGAGTTGGCGGTCAGTCCGGGCACGCCGTAGGCGACCGCTTGCACGCCGTGTTTGCTGATGATGCGCTCAAGCAGCATGTCGAAATCACCGTCACCGGAGGCCAGGACGATTTCGTCGACGTGGTCGGCGGCGTCCATGATGTCGAGGGTGATGCCCACGTCCCAGTCGCCCTTGGCCGAGCCGTCGCTGCGCTGGATGTAGGGTTTGAGCTTCACGGTGAAGCCGAGATTGCGCAGGATCTGCTGGAACTGCTGCTGCTTGCTGTCGCCCCGGTCGATCGCGTAGGCGTAGGCCTCGACGATCTGCCCGTCCTTGCTGATGTCGGCCCACAAGGCGGCGTAGTTGAAGTGACAACCATAGGCCTGACGCACGGTGTAGTAGAGGTTCTGCACGTCGGCGAACACTGCGATTTTTTTCACCGGAGTTCCTGTGGGCGCGCAAGCGCACAAAGCGGGATCAGGCGCCAGGCCCGAAAAAGGCGCTCAGTATGCCAGTCCGAAGGAAGGTTCCGCGAATAATCGGCCCGGAGCCCTCAGGGGCTCCGGACGAATGGTGAATCAGACGTAGGAATCGTCGTCATCAAAGAAGGAAGAATTGTTGTTGCCGTAGTCGGTGTCGGTGAACCCGCCCTGGTCGTTGCCAGAGAAGCCGTTATCGGCCACACGCTGGTCATCGCCCCAGCCGTTGTTGCTCTGGTCGGCGACCTGCGCCGGCTCTTCCTTGATCACTTCAACGATTTCTTCCGGCTGCTGATTGTGATGGAACAGGCTGCTGATGCCCTGCGCCAGCATCACGCCACCCGCCACACCGGCGGCGGTTTTCAAGGCACCGCCGAGGAAGCTGCTGCCTGCTGCGGGAGCCGCTTGCTGAGCGTAATTAGGCGGTGCTGCACCGAAATTCTGTTGTGGTGCGGGTGCGCCGTAATTCTGCTGCGGTGCCGGGTCACGCCAGCCTCCGGTCGACGCCGGGGCGGCACTCTGAGTCGGCGCCGGACGCGGGCTGCCACCAAAGATGCTCGACAGGAAACCACCACCGCTGCTCGGCGCCGGCGCGGCACTCTGGGCCTTCGCCGATTGCAACTCAGCCTGCAAACGCTGGACTTGCTGAGTCAGCTGCTTGTTCTGTTCGTCGAGGCTCTTGAGCGCAGCCTCTTGCACCAGAATCGCCTGGGTCATGAAATAACCTGCCGCTGGCTGGCGTGTCAGGTGTTCCTTGATCCGCGCCTCGGCCTGGGCATCGCGCGGGGCTGCCTCCGTTTCGGCCTGTTGCAGCCGGGAAAACAGTCCATCGATCAGGGTTTGCTCTTCGCTGTTCATGGCGACCTCGTAGATTGCCGGGGATAACGTTGCCCTCGTCCACATTGGCCGAGGTGCTCTCCTGTAATGGAGACGGTGACAAAACGTTTCAATGACCTTTACCGAATGTTTACGTTTGTGTCGCGCCAGCCATCATCGGTTAAAGTGAGCCACTGTTTTCGACCTGCGATACCGACTGATGAATGCCCTCGAAGTGCTGCGCGACTCTCTGTATTTTTTCAAACGCCATTTGGGCAGCATCGTGCAGTTGTGCCTGCCACTGGTGATATTCGAAGCGTTCCTGCAGCAGGTGGTCGATCGCGCCAGCGGGCCGGAAAACATCTCGGCGATCAGTATCGTCGTCGGGCTGCTGGTATATCCGCTGTACACCGCCGCCCTGATTCTCTTCCTCGATGCACGCAGCCGTGGCGAGGCGCCGCGCAACCGTGATCTGCTGGCGATGGCCGCCACCCTGTGGCCGCGCTTCGCGCTGCTCACGGCGCTCAATACCTTGTTGATCCTGTTGGGTCTGTCGCTGTATTTCCTGCCGGGCCTGATGTTGATGGTCATGCTCGCATTCGGCGAATACCTGCTGGTGCTGCGCGGCATGGGGCCATTGCAGGCGATGAAAGAAAGCCTGCGCCTGACCCGTGGGCATTTCTGGCGGATCCTGCTGTGCATTCTCTGCGTGATGACGCCGCTGTGGTTACTCAAAGAGGCGACACTGGCGGTCTACCCTGAGCCGCAAAATCCGGTGATCGCGATTCTGCTCGACAGTGCTCACAGCTTCCTGCAACTGTTCACGAGCGTGGTGTTGTTCCGCCTGTTCATGCTCATCAGCGAATTGCCTGACAAACGTGACAGAGTGGTCTGACAGCACTGCGCTTGGGCTTCGAGACAGCCGTCAGGTATGCTCGAGGCCACTTTCTGTAACGCTATAAGCCGAGCCATGACCCGTCTACTGCGCTACACCCTGTTACTTGCCGTGCTCGCCCTCGTCCTGATCGGCGCGCTGATCTTCAGTCTGACCTGGCGCCCCGACGCCCGCGAAACCCTGCCGGTCAGTTGCACGGGAACGCCGCCGACGCTGGTGCCGGGCCAGGCGCTGAAAGTCATGACCTGGAACGTGCAGTACCTCGCCGGCAAGCGTTACGTGTTCTGGAATGATCTGGCCCAGGGCAACGATGAAGCGCCGACCCTGGAAGACATGGCCTTCAGCCTAGACGAAGTGGCGCGGGTAATCCGCGATGAGCAGCCTGATGTGGTGCTGTTGCAGGAGCTGGATGTCGGTGCCAAGGTCAGCGACTACCAGGATCAGCTCAAGTTATTGCAGGAACGCGTTGCCGACCTGTACCCCTGCAGCGCCAGCGCGTTTGACTGGAAAGCTGAATTCGTCCCCGACGCGCATATTTTCGGCAGTGTCGGCCGACAACTGGCGACCCTGAGCCGCTACCGCATCGAACACGCCGAGCGCCTGCAATTACCGGTCGCCTCAGCCAACTTCATCAGCCGTCAGTTCCAGCCAAAAGATGCCCTGCTCGCAACCAAGCTGCCCCTGAGCGATGGTGGGCAACTGACCGTGTTCAATACCCATCTGGAGCGTGCCAGGCGACCCGATGACACGTTGCAGGCGCAAGTGAGCGCCGTGGCCAAAGTGCTCGACAAGTACGAAAGCCAGGGCCTGCCGTGGTTGATCGGTGGCGACTTCAATCTGCTGCCGCTGGGTCAATATCGTCGCTTGCCTGCCGAGCAACGCACGCCGTACTCCGCCGACAGCGAACTGCACCTGCTGTGGGACAAGTACCCGATGATCCCGACCAACAACGAAGCTGGCGGCATCGACCGTTCCCGATGGCTGACCCACTACCCCAACGACCCAGGCCTGAATGGCCCGGATCGTACGGTCGACTATCTGTTCTACAGCCCGAAGATTAAACGGGTCGAGGCGATGGTGCGGCAGGACGATACCTTGCGCATCTCTGATCATTTACCGGTGATCGCCCGCTTCCTGCTCCCCGCCGCCCCATAATCGAGATAATCCCGTGCAGGAGCAGCCTTCGGCAGCTCCTACGGGAGCACGTTTCAGTGGGCTTTCTCCTGATTGCGTGCAAAACAACCGACAGCAAAACCTGGCGACTGAATGCATCCCCCACCCTCAGGATGTCTGGGCAGACCTCTGCTCGATTTCAATGCCGATAAGCGGACGCTTCATGGCCATCGACACCCACGCGCCGACGGCTGCGATGACGCAGGCGGCAAATCCCAGCAGGAAGGACAGAAAGCTGAGTTCTTGCGCGACGGCCAGAAGTCCGAGAACCGCAGCGGTGGCTTCGGCGGCCCCCCACACACAGGTCTGCACCGCCATCGCGACAGAGCTGCGCCCGCGCCATATCTTCACGGCTTGGGCCTGATACAACGGGCCACAAATCATCTCGCCAATCACGATGAACACCACGACCAGAAACAGAACCGCCTGAGCTTGCGAGGAAATGGTCAACAGCAGGCAACCCGCGCCGATCAACAGGTTTGAGACAATCACCCGCGACAAACGCGACACCCGCTGAAAAAGCGCAGTTACGTAAACCTGGCTGAAAATGATGATGCCGCTGGCGACCAGAAACAGGATGCCCACCAGCTCACTGGAAAAGCGTTCGGTCGCGTAGGTAGGAAACACGTAATAAAACTGTGCATAACCCATCATCGTCAAAAAGTTGATGGCCATGAAGGCAACAACCTTGGGCGAAGCCTCGGGCAGTCCGGCCAAGGAGGCATTACCCGCTGGCTGCAATCCCGCTGACCGGGCCACATGAGGAATCAGCGTGGTGGACGCGGTTGCCATCACGCCTAACAGTAATGGCAAGGCGACAAACCAGTAACCCGCGCCGGCCAGAATCAACGACGCAACAAAGGGCGCAACGCCAGCGCCAGCGTTGGCAGCGACATTTTCGTAGGACAGAACACGTTCATGCTCGGCCTCACCAAAGTACTGAACGATGTAGGAAATCTGGGAAATCGTAGCAATCGAATTCGCGACTCCGAACACTACCACCAGTGCGATCCACAGCAGTGTGTGGGTGATCCCCAGCGCTGCCGTCAGCAACATGCAGCAAGCGGCGACCGCCACACAGAACAACGCAAGGGCAATTTCCCGCCGTCGGTCAACCTTGTCCAGCATCCCTTGAAAGGCCAATGCGCCAATGCGGTTTGAAACAATGGCGAAGCCGACGACAACGCCGGCAGCACTGGTGCTCAAGCCCACGGTCGAGTTGAGCCAGATGGCCATGAACGGGTAGAAACAGCTCCAGGCTGCAGACGAAAGAAACCGCACGAAATAGATCATTGGAATACCGGGCTTCTAGGGCCGCGATCAGTCAGAACGCGCACTTGAGCGATCTCGTCCACGACCACGTCGGCGTAGCCGGTCAGCATGCCGATCCATGCGTAGTCGGACGTACCGATCGGTACGATCAGGCTGCCGACATTGGCGATTGGCGTATGAATGGACGCCAGCGGCGGTATCTCCCAGTCATGCACGACGGCCTCATGGTCCAGGCAATACCAGTAACTCAAGGTCTGTCGACACTGTTCGACAGGTGAGTAGTGAAGCGTGCCTTCCAGCAATCCCAACGGCAGCAACGCAACCTGTTGCAGCACGGTCGCCGGCGCCAGGTCATAGGCCAAGGCAATTTGCTCGACGATACTTGCGCCGCCCAGACGTCCCATGTTGGCGTCGATCAGATAAGCCGTGGCCGGGGTGGCGATAAACTCGCAATGAAAGAAACCGTTATCGAATTTCGAGCGCTTGATCAGGTCGCGCACGGCCGTCTCCATTTTCGAACGAACGGAGGAAGCGATTACCCCATTGGCTGGAAACCGGTTGGCCACTTCGGTGAAACCGACACGATCACGTTTGGACACGCCAAGGAACGTCACCTGCCCGTTCTGTGCAAACCCTTCCATGCTGACGAGATCGCCCACGCAATGCGCCTGAACAATCCAGGTGATGTTTTCAGGATGATCGATTCCGCTCTGCAGAATCGCTGACCTGATCACTTCGGCCGGATCGGCATCCGCCGCGATAGTCAGCAGCATCGTGGCCACCGCACCTGAACCAACCGAGGGTTTCAGCACCACGTCGTTGCCCACACCCGGCGTCAACCACGGAATGTCGAGGGTGGCATCGGCCAGCGAAACGCAGGACTCGGCCGGAACATGTTCAGGTACCAAACGCCCGACGAATTCCTTGGACGACAATTTGGCAAATACGGCTGGCGGCGCATTGAAACCAAACTCTTCGGCAATCGCCGATACCACGGGAAACAGTTCATCAAAGAAGGTTGTAATGCTGTGAATCCGACCTGCCAATTCTGCATGAGTCTTCAAGTAGGAAGACAAGGCGTCTGCATCACTGAATCCTGGAATGCAGGTGACGCCCTCGAATATAGATTTGGCCGTGCCGTGAAAACCCGATGGGTCAACGGACAGAATCGGCTCGAAACCCACGCTGCGGATCGCATCGCAAACGTACTTGATGGAAACCTTGTTGATTCCAACGATCAAAATATGGCGCATCTTTCATATCCGTCCGTAAAAATGAAAAAAAGATGCTTATTGAGCATCGACAGTGCGTGGGTGATACATCTTGCCGGGGTTGAGGATGTTCGCTGGGTCCAGTGCCGCTTTGATCGCCCGCATGCAGTCGAGCGCCGCGCCGTGCTGGGCCGACATCCATTTCACTTTGCCCTCGCCGACGCCATGCTCACCGCTCACGGTTCCGCCGAACGACAATGCCCGACTCGACAAACGACTGAGGAAGGCTTGAATCGACACGCTTTCGTCTTCACCTTCCTGAAGCATGATCAACAGGTGAAAGTTGCCGTCGCCGACGTGGCCGATCAACGGCGCATCCAGCCCGGAATCGGCGATGTCTGCCACGGTAGCGCTGATGCAGGCACTCAGGGATGACAGCGGGACACAGACGTCCGTGGCCAGCCCCTTGCGCCCTTTGTAATACGCATGAAATGCCCACCAGGCGTCATGCCGGGCCTTCCACAGGGCCGTGCGCTCTTCGAGCCGATGGGAAATTTTCAGTTGGCCGCCAAACTCATGCGCGCAGTCGATAAAGCCTTCAACGCTACTGGCGACGGTTGAGGTGTCACCGTGGAACTCAAGAAACAGATGGGGATTTTCCGGCAAATTCAACGAAGGAGAGTAAGCGTTGCAGGCGCGAACGGCAGTGACATCCAACAGTTCGATGCGTGCGACCGAGAGGCCTTGGCCGAGTGCACTGGCCACCGTTTGCACCGCATCATCGACAGAGGCAAACGAGCAGACGCCAGCGACAATCGCTTCCGGCACCGGATGCAATCTGACGTCCAGCTCGCTGAACAGTCCAAGAGTTCCTTCCGAACCCACGGCAATCGCCAGCAGATCCAGGCCCATGGCGGATTTGGGCGCTCTTGAGCCGATTTGCGCCACCGTTCCGTCAGCCATTACCCAGCGTGCCGCTTTGACATTGGCAGCCATCGTCCCGTAGCGCACGGAGTTGGTCCCTGAGGCGCGTGTCGCAGCCATTCCGCCCATCGAAGCATTGGCACCAGGATCGACTGAAAAAAACAGCCCCGTGTCGCGCAAGTGACTGTTCAATTGTTCGCGGGTGACACCCGGCTGAACCGTGGCGGTCATATCGGTCGTATTGATGCCGACAATTGCGTTCATCTCGGAACAGTCGATACAGACGCCGCCCTGCGGCGCGTTGATTTGCCCCTCGAGGGATGAGCGCGCTCCCGCGGCAATGACTGCCACGCCGTATTCGTGGCAGAGCGACACAACCTCAACGATTTCCTGCTCGCTTCGAACCGTGACGATGGCATCGGGCGGGCTCAACTGGACGCCGGGAGGCGCCTGGCAGAATTGTTGCCGGATGCTGTGTTCAAGCCGTACGCGCTCGCCAAACAGCTGACACAGTTTTTCAATTACCTGCGTATTCATTACTCTCGTCCCTGTTTTAACTGATCACTGTCCGATTTGTTTTTATCGGTCGCATTGCTGCGCCATCCCGCGCACTCCTTTGAGCAGTCGACTGACGCAGTTCATCCAACAGGGAGGACGGTGCATACCGTCCTCTCCATAATTACTCTTTATCTTCTTTCGCTGTTCGGGCAGCACGCCCGTCGTATTCGGGACGGCCCGAAACAATCAGGCCGAAGAAGTAAGGCTGAGCACCTGAATCCTCAAGTTGAGTACCTGATTTGTTATGCACTTCAATCAAGGAAAACAGATCGACGAGACGATCCTGAATCTGCTCTATTTCCGCGTCTTTCAGGGTCACCATCGAGCTGTACTTGAAAGAACCTGAAACATCAAAGTATTCACTTTTTTCAGGTTTGAGCAGTGATCGTTCCACCTCATGGCGCAGGAACATATCCTTCAACTTCAATGCGTCAACAGACCTTGGCATCCTCAGCGTGGGCGCATGACGGACAAACGGCTCTTGGGGGGCGTCGCGCTCCTTGGAGACAAGATTCAGAAAAGCTTCGGTCCGTTGATCATAAGCAAGGCCAAGCTGCTGGCAAACCAGCTGCATTTCCGCAACGCCAGCGCTGTCCACCATATACAGGTAGGTCATCAATGGCAGCAGTTCGAAGTTCTCTTCGAATGCCTTGATCACCTCTTCGGTAATAATGAACTCCCGCTCGTAGCGGCTCAGGCTCAATGCCCGACGCAATATCTTCGAATCATGCTCTCTGAGTTCGATTCTCGAAGAAAGATCGGTGACCTCGACACCTTTGCCAAATAACATTTCATGCACATCGCCCGGCAACAGATCTCTGAAGTAGTGCCAGTAATAATCAAAGCTGGCTTTACTGTCGACATCGATACCCAAGTGATCATGCAACTCTACGGCGGCATCGATGCTCAGGTATTTTCTTCCTGCCTCTACGTCGCGGTAGTAATTAGCCGAGAAAGGAATATTGACATCTTCGAGAAACGTCGAAATCTTCAGATGCCCGGCATCGATCCGCAGCTGCATCAAAAACGCACCAAACGCTCGTTTATTCTCCAAGCGCTTGAGCCTCTGCCGACAGCGTGATAATCACCCGGGTCGTGTTTTTCTTGATTTTCATACTGGAAGTTACCAAGCCTATTTCCTGCGTATTACGCACATGAACTCCCCCACAGGGAATTGACCAGTTTTCGCATTGCCACCAACGAAATCCATGTCCCTTGCTCGTATCCGCTTCCGTACGAATCTCATGACTTGCAGAGCAAAACGCGTTCAGGGCAGCGGTTGCCTGCCTCAAACTGTTTTCATCGAACTCTTCGGTAAACTCGTATTGATTTTCCCCCCCGGCGTCACTCAACGGCGAACGAACAGGGTGTGGAATCGAGCGCCCCAGCGTTTCTTCAAGCATGCAGTGGATCAAATGCATGGCTGAATGAATCCGCATCTGATGATATCGCAATGGCCAATCAAGGGATGCAGTCGCCTTCTGGCCAACTGCCTGGGCGCTCAACAAGGCAAACGCTTCGTCGTTGATATTCAGGTAATGCCGGATCTGATCGTCGCGCTTCTTCGTCGCGACGATTTCGAGTTCCGGCAAAGCGAAGCCTGCCTCCGTGACCGGAATGCTCAACACCCCTCGATCCCCGAGCTGACCGCCTCCTTGCGGGTAAAAGACCGTCTGGCCAAGGAGCGCAAAAGGCAGGCCCATGTCGTCGCGCTCAAGCAGATCGACTCGACAATCCAGCTGCTTCAGATACGGGTTTTCGTGAAACAAAGGCAGTGTTTCGCTCATTCTTACCTCGAGTCAGGTCTCTTTCATGGGTGTTGCAAACTGATGCGAAGCGCTTGGGATTTCCGAGCCGCCCCAATTCTGTCGAGAACTGTCGGTGTGCAGTTGTTTTCGAAGCACATCACACAATCCAGTCATTTGCATGTCGCTACCAATCGAGATCCTGAGGCAGTGATCAAGGCCATAATCGGTCAACGGCGCAGTCAGGAAACCTTCACTCGCCAGACAGGCATGCAACGCCTGGCACTCCTGCGTATTTTTGAACTCGACAAATACAAAGTTGACGTACTGGCTTCTAGCCGCAATGCCACAGGCATTGAACAGACGGACGATCTTTTGCCCCCACGCGACGCAATGTGCCGCCGTTTTTTCCAGATGCTCGGTGTCCCACAGCGCGTACTCTCCAGCGCGGGCGGAAAACGCGCTGACGTTGTAGGGCGCACGACGCGCTTGCAGCACTGCAATCAGATCAGCACTGGCATAGGCCCATCCCAGCCGTAAACCCGCGAGCCCATAGGCCTTGGAAAACGTTCGCAGGCATATTGCGTTGTTGCGAATATTGACGACCTGCACACCTGGCGAGTTTTCCCGGTCCGGGGCGAACTCTGCGTACGCTTCGTCGATAATGACCGTCGTACTTTCCGGGATGGTGGCAACCAGCCTCAGCAGCTCAGCCGGCGGCAGATAGTCCCCCAGCGGATTGGATGGATTCACCAGCACCACGACGTCCGGTTTTTGTTGCAGGGCCGTACTCAGCGCAGCTTCGTAACCTTCACCCGCAACCGGAACCATCTCACTGTAGTCAGCGCCCAGGAGTTCGGCCCTGATTTTGTACATTTTGAAACTGTGCTGCTGAGCCACGAGGCGGCTGCCAGGTTTCAACAGACTGCGCAGTGCAATATCGATCAGTTCGTCAGACCCCGCCCCTGGCATCACTCGCGCAGGATCAACATTCCATCGCTCGCCAATAGCCGTGCGAAGCGACTTGTACGTCACCTCCGGGTACTCGCTCAGAAGCGCAGGCATCGATGTGCACAGATGCAACGCCAGTGCCGATGCACCCAGCGGATTTTCGTTGGCATGCAAGCGAGCATCAGGCATCTCGGCGCGCACCGTAGCCTGCCCGGCCGAGACAGGGTTATCACTCGGCGAACTCATCGGCCATGCCCCCCGAGAACCTGCGCTACGAGACTTTCCAGATACCCGGTCAAAGCGATATCTCGATCGAGATAAGGGATCAGCTCGCGCACCTGTGCATGCCACGCACGTCCGCGCGGACTCAGCTTGGCGCTACCGCGAATGTCTGCTGCCTGAGCTGCACAGATCAGTTCGAAGGCGATGACATAGCGTGTGTTCTGCAGCACTTCAGCCACACGACGCGCAGCAATAAGGCCGAAGGAAACCACGTCCTGAAAGTCAGCCGTGGTGGTCAGCGTCTGGATCGAAACCGGTGTGGCCAGCGAACGGTTTTCTGCAGTCAGGGATGCCGACATGAATTGGCCGCCCATGAGGCCAAAACGCAGACCGCCATTTTCTGCACAGAGGAAAGACGGCAGACCGTTGCTGTTGGCTTTCGTCAGGAAACGATCTATTCGACGGTCGGCAAGGTTACACATCGTGATCATCGAAATCGTCAGATAATCCATGGCCGAAGCGATGTACTGCCCATGGAAATGGCCATTGTGGAACACCTCGCCATTCTCCGGCGTGACCAGCGGATTATCGTTGGACGAGTTCAGTTCATTGGCCACTATCCGCTCGACGAACTCGATGGTTTCCAGTACCGGCCCCAGAATCTGCGGTGTGCAGCGAATCGAGTAGGCATCCTCGATGGGCATGGCTTCCTGGCGAACTGCGTCGGTGCGCAATGCACTCAGCTGCGATGAGAGTTCAATGTCATCGATCGCCAGTTCCGAACCTTGCAGATCGTTCCAGATGGTCTCGGCGATTTTCTGCTGGCCCAGATGCGGTTTCAACTTGTGGACGTCAGGGTGAAATGGACGTACTCGGGCCTGCAGTGATTCGAAAGAGAACGCCGAGATCGAGATGTATTGCTCAAGAAGCTGACGCGCCTCGACCACGTTCATCGCCGCGACAGCGACCATGCAGGACGTGCCATTGATCAGCGCCAGTCCTTCCTTGTAGCTCAAGTGCAACGGTTTCAGCTGCAATTGTTCAAGCGCCTGCGCCGCCGGAACGCGCACGCCATGGAGGTAAGCGTAGCCGTCACCGGTCAACATCCGCGCAACAGCCGCCAACGGTCCCAGATCACCGCTGGTGCCCAGGGAACCTTTGCTGGGAATCTCAGGAATCAGCCCGGCGTTGTAAATGGCAATGTATCGATCAAAGTTCTCCAGCGAGATCGCCGAGTTACCACGGGACAAAGAAACAATTCGCGCGAACATCGTGGCGCGGGCGACGCTGTCGGGGAAGCGCTCACCAACGTTCGTCGATACACCTTGAATAAGGTTGGATTGCAGCTCATGGGCTTTCTCGAGCGGCACAAGGTGATCCACGAACCCGCCCATGCCGGTGTTGACGCCGTAAATGACCGCCCCTTGCGCAACCAGATTTTCCAGCGCCTCTCTCGAGGCCTGGACGCGCTGTCGCGTGGCTTGCGAAGCGACCACGGTTTTCCCCGGTTGGGCAAACGCGATCAGGTCCTTGAGGCATACGTCGACTCCGGGAGTCAGTACAAACGTGTTATCGGAGGCGAAATTCCTTTCCTGAACTGTCATTTTTTCATCCTTGAACGGCGTATGACTGGTCACCGGCCCAATTGCCGATGATCACGTTGATGGTTCGGTTACCCGAGAATGCGCGTCGACCGTGCGCATATTGCAAATTATCGAGCAGAAGGATGTCGCCCTCGCCCAAATCGATATCCTGTTCCAGCCCGCGCACGGCGTGGAAAAGCGCCAGGGTCAGATCTTCCGGGAGCGGTTCACCGTCACCGAAGCACATGGCCTCCAGCAGCAGCGGGTTTTCGCGTTGCGCCTTCATCAATTCACGGGCGTCCTGCTCCCGACCGTCGATAAGCGCCCACTCGATCATGGCTGCCGCCCCCCAGAAATGCGCTTGATTGCTCCAGATATTTGCGCGGGTCAGGGGATGTGCACGCATCGGGGAAATACAGTCCTGCCAGAGGATCAGGTCCGCGCCATTCCACTCGAAGTCCCATCCCCGGGCGCGGCAATGCCTCTCGGCTTCAGCCTGACGGTGGGTCGAGAACGTTTCCTGCCAACTCTTTTTCACGCCGGGCTTGAGATCGACCCGGTCCTCACTGGGTAACGTTCTACGTAATTTCAGGCCGCGCTCCGTCAGTCGTTGCAACATGGCCGGATCCACCAGACGTTCGAGTTTGCGCATGTCACCGATGACAGACTCGCCGCCCTTTCCAGCAGGCTCAACGCATACGAACGCGATGATCTCGGGAGGGCTTTTTACGTAGGCCATTTCCTGGTGAAGGATGACGGACCAGTCTGGCGGTGTGCGGGTCGCTTCCATCACCTTGCCCTGAATAGTCGAGCGCGGTGAGCTTCCACCCACGTAATCACGGGTTTCAAAGCCAAGTGCAGCGATGGCTGCCTCAAACACGCCGGGATCCCTGCACTGCCTGGCGGAGCGAATGAGCACTGCGCCGTCATCGAGCAACCGCGCACGAATGTCATCCGCGGCCTGCGAAAAAAAGTGCTTCGGATCAGCGTGTCCGCTGGTGACGAAATCAAATGGTGCTGTTGAATTGCTGCCCTTCACCTTCTCACTCCTTACGTCCCTGTAATCGTCGGCATGTCCTTCTGCGGTGCATTAGATATCACTCCCTATTTACAAATTCAACAGATAGAAATATGTTTCTTCCAATAGATTTAATGCGCTTTTTCCCGCAAGCACGCTGATTGAAAGCCGCGAAAAAAAGCCAACCGATTGATATTCATACGAAATAATTTCAAGGACGAGATGCACGAATGATCACGGAAAAGGAAGTCCTTCAGCGCGCGCAGCTGCTTCATCACTGCGGCGCATTCAACCGCGAAAGCCTCCCGGCAAGTTTTCTCAGCAAAATTCAGGCGAGCTCATTCCAATGAGCGGACCCGAAGCGCGCTCAGGCGTACTGAAACGCGGCCTGAAAAATCGACATATCCAATTGATCGCGCTGGGTGGCGCTGTGGGAACCGGGCTGTTTCTGGGTTCGGCGGGCGCACTCAAATCTGCTGGTCCGTCAATGATCCTCGGTTACGCGATTTGCGGTTTCGTCGCTTTCCTGATCATGCGGCAGTTGGGCGAAATGATCGTTGAAGAACCCGTCGCAGGCTCGTTCAGCCACTTCGCCCATAAGTATTGGGGCGGATTCGCCGGATTTCTGTCGGGATGGAATTGCTGGATGTTGTACACCCTGGTGGGAATGTCCGAACTGACTGCCGTCGGCAAATATGTACATTACTGGTGGCCCGATATTCCGACCTGGGTGTCGGCCGCAGTCTTTTTTGTACTGATCAATGCCCTGAACCTGATCAACGTGAAAATATTCGGTGAGGCCGAATTCTGGTTCGCCATCATCAAGGTCCTGGCAGTGATCGGCATGATCGCCATGGGCAGCTATCTGCTGGTCAGCGGCCACGGTGGCCCGCAAGCCAAGGTCAGCAACCTGTGGGAACACGGCGGATTTTTCCCACATGGACTCGGCGGACTGGCGATGTCCATGGCGGTCATCATGCTGTCCTTCGGTGGTCTGGAAATGCTTGGTTTCACCGCGGCCGAAGCCGATAAACCGCAGACCGTGATTCCCAAAGCGATCAACCAGGTGATTTATCGCATTCTGATTTTCTACGTCGGCGTACTTGTCGTGCTGCTGTCGCTGATGCCGTGGGACAGTCTGGTCATCTCACTCAATGCAGCTGGAGACACCTACAGCGCCAGTCCTTTCGTTATGGTGTCGTCGATGCTCGACAGCGCCACCGCGGCGCACATTCTCAATTTTGTGGTGCTGACCGCTGCGCTGTCGGTCTATAACAGCGGTACTTATTGCAACAGCCGCCTGTTACTGTGCCTGGCCGAGCAAGGTGATGCTCCGCAAAGCCTGACCAGGATCGACCGGCGCGGCGTCCCCGTACGCTCGATTCTTGCGTCTGCCGCTGTGACCCTGTTTGCCGTGCTGATGAACTACGTAATCCCGCAATATGCGTTGGAGCTGCTGCTGTCACTGGTGGTTGCGACGCTGGTGATCAATTGGGTGATGATCAGCCTTTCCCACTTCAAGTTTCGCCAACATCTGAACAGGGCCGGGCGCAAGCCGTTATTCAAAGCACTCTGGTACCCCTACGGTAACTATGTGTGCCTTGCATTCCTGGCCTTCATCCTCGGCGTCATGCTGCTCGACCCCGTCATTCGCATCGCGGTGTATGCGATTCCCCTGTGGATCGGATTGATGTGGTTTTGTCATGGCATCAAGCATCGGCGCACTGCTGCGCAGGGCCTCTACGGGGAAACCTGAACCATTGAGCGCCCCCACCGATCAAGTCGCGCCGGTAGCTCTACTTGCGCGGCTTGATCCGCGCAGTCGCCTCGGCCACCAACGGATCATCCGGCCAATAATGCTTCGGATAGCGCCCCTTCAAATCCTTCTTCACCTCGGCATAGGTGCTGCGCCAGAAGCTGGCCAGATCCTGCGTCACCTGCACCGGCCGCCGCGCAGGCGATAGCAGATGCAATTTGACCACCTGCCGCCCGCCGGCAATTCGCGGCGTATCCACCAGCCCGAACAACTCCTGCAAGCGCACCGCGAGAATCGGTGGAAACTCGCTGTAGTCCAGACGAATCGACGACCCCGATGGCACGCTCAAATGATGCGGCGCCAGCTCATCGAGCTTCTGCGGCAATGGCCACGGCAGCAGGTTACGCACGATGCTCGACAGATCCAGGTTGGCAAAATGGCTGAGCCGCGAGACCTTGCCCAGATAGGGCATCAGCCAGTCTTCGAGGGTGTCCAGCAACGTCGCGTCACTGACATCCGGCCACTGACTGTCATCCTGACTGCTCAACTCCAACTGCCGCAACAGCGCCACCCGCGCCTGCCACTGACGCAGTTCCGGCGTCCACGGCAGCAGCTCCAGACCTTTGCGCCGCACCAGATTGACCAGCGCCTGACTGCGCGCATTTTCATCGAGGCCGGTCAACGGCTCACGACTGAGGATCAGCTCGCCGACCTTGCGCTGCTGCTCGGCGCGCAGCACGCCTTCGCGCTCGTCCCAGTCCAGTTGATCGACGTTGCGCACCTGTTCGGCCAGCACCGAATCGAACAGCGCCGGATCGAAATCCGCTGCCAGGTAAATCCGTTCTTCGCGCTGGCCCTGACGGCTGCCGAGATCAGCGATGACGATCCACGGCTCTTTCATCAGGCTGTCAGCTTCGGCGAACAGCGCCGCACGACCGTTGGCCAGACGATATTCAGCGCCACCGGCTCGCCGCTGTTGCGCGACGCGATCCGGATACGCCAGCGCCAGCAAGGCGCCGAGCCAGCGCGGGTGATCGGGATCGCTGACCGGCTCGCTCGCCTTGCCACGCAGATAACCACGATATTGTCGCGCTAATTGCTTAGCGCGCTGCACCCCGCCCTGCGCACTACGGGCGGCGCGTTCTTCGCCGCAAAGCAGCACCAATCGACTGTGCAGATCCGCGCCGGCGCCACGCAAGATATCGCGCTCGCCGAGCAACGCGGCAACGTCGCACGCCATGTTCGCCAGACCCAACGCCTGACCCCGCAGCAACAAATGGCCGATGCGCGGATGCGCCGGCAACTCAGCCATGGCCTGACCGTGCGTGGTCAGAGACTCGCCGTCCAGCGCGCCGAGCCGTTGCAGCAAATCCTGCGCCTGTGCATATGCCGCCGCGGGCGGAACGTCGAGCCAGACCAGTTCGCCCGGCGTCACGCCCCAACGCCCCAGTTGCAACGCCAGACTGGCGAGATCCGCCGAAAGAATTTCCGCACTGCCATAAGCGGCGAGCTGTTCGTGCTGATCCTGCGACCACAAGCGATAACAAACACCCGGCTCCAGTCGCCCCGCCCGGCCCGCGCGCTGAGTGGCGCTGGCCTTGGAAATCCGCTGGGTATCGAGGCGCGTCATGCCGCTGCCCGGATCGAAACGCGGCACCCGCGCCAACCCGGCATCGATCACCACGCGCACGCCGTTGATGGTCAGACTGGTCTCGGCAATGTTGGTCGCCAGCACCACTTTGCGCTGGCCGGCCGGCGCTGGATCAATTGCCGCACGTTGTGCGTTGAGGTCGAGCTCACCGTGCAAAGGGCAGAGCAACACATCGCTGCGCTCACCAATGGCGTCTGCCAATTGTTGATGCACGCGACGGATCTCCGCCTGCCCCGGCAGAAACACCAACAGGCTGCCGGTTTCATCGTGCAGCGCTTCGAGCACGATTTGCGTGACACGTTGATCGATGTATTCGCCGGGCTGAAACGGTCGGCCCCAGCGCATCGTCACCGGAAACATGCGGCCTTCGCTGCGCAGGATCGGCGCATCATCGAGCAACCCGGCCAGACGTTCGCCTTCCAGCGTTGCGGACATCAGCAGAATCTTCAGCGGCTGTTCAGCTCGAAACAGCTCACGACCGTTCAGACTCAAGGCCAGCGCCAGATCGGCATCAAGACTGCGTTCGTGGAATTCGTCGAAGATCAGCAAACCCACGCCTTCCAGCGCCGGATCATCCTGCAAGCGCCGGGTGAGAATGCCTTCGGTGACCACCTCGATGCGCGTATTGGGGCCAACCTTGCTGTCGAGGCGAATGCGATAACCGACGGTTTCACCGACCTTCTCACCCAGCTCGCTGGCCAGGCGTTCCGCTGCTGCCCGCGCGGCGAGGCGGCGCGGTTCGAGCATCAGAATGGTCTGCCCGGCCAGCCACGCTTCATTGAGCAAGGCCAACGGCACGCGGGTGGTTTTACCGGCGCCGGGCGGTGCTTCGAGCACGGCTTCATGGCGCATCGCCAAGGCTTCACGCAGGGCGGGTAAAACTTCATCGATTGGCAAAGAATTCATGCTGGCTCCCCAGGGCGTGCCCACAGTAAATTGCGAGTCGCGTTAAAGCTGTGAGCGTGCCAGGCAAGGCGCGGGAAGCAGGTAAGGGTCGTTTCCTTGCCAAGTCCCGCAACGCAGCATGGCGCGCTCACAGCTTTAGCCCGGAGGGCCGAACCCCGATAGGATTCGTTGGCCTTCACGCGGTGTCGATCTGGAGAAAACAACTTCAATCCTCAACGTATTTCGGTAGGGGTGAGACGAGGCCGCAATTTACTGTGGGCACGCCCTGCCAGCGGCGAGTATAACGGCGAACTGGCGGGCGTTCGTCAGGGTCTTAACTTCACACGACGACGCTTCGTTCTTAGATCAATCAGGAGATTTTTCCATGCGCTTACCTTTTCGCCTGATCGGCGGTGTACTGGTCGCTACCCTGCTCACGCAAATCACCGCGTGCGGTTCGATTTTCTATCCGGACCGACGCGGTCAGATCGACGGCAAGATCGACCCGGCGATTGCCGTGCTCGACGCCGTGGGTCTGCTGTTTTACATCATCCCCGGTCTGATCGCGTTTGCCGTCGACTTCGCCACCGGCGCGATCTATTTCGAACCGGGCCATACCGCGCAAATCGATCCGGCCAAACTCAAGCAAGCCATCGGCCCGGACGGTCAGGTCGATAATCACAAGTTGCAGGCTATTCTCGAAAGTGAGTTGGGCCGAGACTTTCCTCTCGACGATCCGCGCCTGATTCAACACAAGGGCAGCACTCAACAATTGGCGATGTTCGGCCTGCAACCCGCCGCTTAAAAAGGACGTTCAATGACATCCAGCCCCGAACATGCTCGCCTGCTGCGACTGGCGACCCGCGCCTCGGTGGTGGTCGCGTGCACGCTGATCGTCGCCAAAGCCATCGCCTGGTGGCTGAGCGGTTCGGTGAGCATGCTCGCCGGCCTCACCGACTCGGCGCTGGATGGCGTCACCTCGATGCTCAATCTGCTGGCGGTGCATTACGCGCTGCGCCCGGCCGACGACGATCACCGTTATGGTCACGGCAAGGCGGAATCGCTGGCGGGCATGGCGCAGGCGCTGTTCATCGGCGCCAGTGCGGTGTTGATTGCGTTTCAGGCCTATGAACGCATCCAGCATCCGGAACCGCTTGGCGCGCCGTGGATCAGCATTGGCGTGATCATTTTCTCATTGCTGCTGACCGTGGCCTTGCTGCTGCTGCAGCATCGAGTGATCAAGCAGACCGGTTCCAATGCCGTGCGTGCCGACTCACTGCATTACCGATCCGATCTGTTACTCAACGGCAGTATTCTGGTGGCGCTGATGTTGGCCGGGTTCGGCTGGCATCAACTAGATGCCTGGTTCGGACTGGGAATTGCCGCCTACATTCTGTGGAGTGCGATCCAGATCGCCCGGGAAAGTTTTTCGGTGCTGATGGATGAAGAACTGCCGACGGATGTCAGTCAGCACATGCTCGAACTGGCGTGCAGTGTGCCCGGGGTGTTGGGCGCGCATGACTTGCGCACGCGGATTTCCGGCAACCACTGGTTTGTGCAGTTGCACCTGGAATTGCCAGGGGAATTGACCCTGTCAGTGGCGCACGGCATCAGCGACCAAGCCGCTGATGCCATTCACAAAGCCTACCCGCGAGCCGAAGTGCTGGTGCACGCCGACCCGCAGGAAGTGGTCAAGTCAGAACGGGCGCAAACCCGGCTTCAGTAATTGACCTGATAACCGCGACTGCTCAGGCAATTGCCCTGCGCCTGACGGTACGCCTGCACCACTTCGGGCGCAGGCTGGTAAGTCGCGGTGCGCGGGTCGAAACCGCTTTGCTGCACGGCGTACTGATAGCACTGGTAACCGTCCTGCTGTACCTGCTCCGGCGTTTGGCCGTTGGCCGGGTACGCTTCAACGTCATAGCCTTGAGACTGCGGTTGCGGCTGCTGCTGAACCGGCGGTTCGACCACGATGTAATCCTGCGTCGCTTCCTGATAGGCATAGTAGGAACCGGCAGCAAGGAACAGCAGCGAACCTCCGATCCACACTTCACGGGCGTAATCGGGCAAATACTGAATGCGAATCCCGCGCGGAGGCTGCACGACGATGTAGCGCGGGCCTTGCGGGCGATACCAGTAACCGCCGGAATAGAAGTAATCCTGACCGCGATACGGCACGCGGTAGTCTCGATCCGGGAAACGGTCGATCACATGTCCTGGCCGGTATTGCGGGCCTGGGCCCCAACCGTTGCCGTGACCGTCCGGACGGCCCGGCCAGCGGTTGTCATCGGGCCGATTACCGGTTTGCCATTGTTGGTTGTGGTAGCCGTTCTGCGGACGCTCGTCACGGTAGTAACCCTGACGTGGCTCCTGAGTCTGGCGCACGGTGTCGGGCCGTGGCTGGATCGGCAGGCTGTTGGCCGGCAACTGCGGTGGCGGTTGGCGGACGGGGTCGGGATTGTAGGCCGGGCGATTCTGATCGCGGTTCTGCCACTGGCCATTGTTGTTGCCGTTGTGCTCGAACTGGCGGCTATTGTCGCCACGAATGATCTCGTTGTTCTGCGGGCGCGGCTGATTCTGCTGTGGCTGATTATTCTGCGGACGCGGCTGATTATTGCCGCCATGCCCCTGATTGTTACCCTGATGGTCCTGCCCGTGGCCACCGCCATCCGGTCCACGATTCTGTGGTTCATCGGCAAGCGCTTGCGCACTGACACTCACACACAGCAAACCAACACCGGCCAGACGCCAGAGGCGTGAATTCATGCTTTTTCTCACTGCGGGGCCTGCAAATGTAAGAGGACTTGTCACTAAGACCGGGGATACATACGCCCGGTTCTGCAACAGGTTATCAGTCGCGCAACTTATTTATTGAGCGCCCGGCATGAAATCGCAGGCAAGAAAAAAGGGAGACCCGTCGGCCTCCCTTCTAGAGAACTTCGTCCTGGCTCGACGCTTTTGACGTCGGCTCACCTCACGCCGTCTTCTGGACAGTGTGCAGCTCGGGGGCCGGCACAACCCCGGTGGGGGTGGCGGCCGCGGCAGGCCGGATAGGGCGGGCCGCGTGGACTGTGTTACCGAGCAGTGATTCTGGTGATAAGAATAGGCCTGAGGCCGCGACAGATGATTGCGAAGATTGCTGAAATAAACACCACTTGCGCAATTTTTAACCCTGGATAGATAATCCGCCGCAATAGTTACAACCAAGGACAGATTGATGAGCAAACTCGACCGTTACGACCTGAGCATTTTGGCGGAATTGCAGCGCGACGCCCGCATCTCCAACCAGGAGTTGGCCGAGCGCATCGGTCTGTCGCCCTCCCCTTGCTCGCGCCGGGTCAAGCAACTGGAAGACGACGGGTATATTTCGCGTCAGGTGGCATTGCTCGATCGCAAAATGCTCGGGCTGAGTCTGACGGCGTATGTGCTGATCGGCATGGACCGGCATACACCGGAGCGTTTCGAGAACTTCGAGGCGGCGATTCGCACGTTGCCGCAGGTGTTGGAATGCAGTCTGGTGACGGGGGTGGATGCGGATTACCAGTTGAAAGTGGTGGTGCCGGATATGGATCACTATCAGAAGCTGTTGCTGGGGCATTTGACACGGATTGAAGGGGTGACCAGCGTTCGGTCGAGTTTTGTGCTGAATCAGGTGCTCAACAGCACCGAACTGCCGCTGACTCATTTGCGTAGCTGATCAAAGGCCCCCTCACCCCAACCCTCTCCCGGAGGGAGAGGGGGCCGACCGAGGTGTCTGCTGTCATACATCGACCTGAAAGATTGAGTCGATTATGGATTCACACCATACGTTCAGGTCGGCGTATTCCTTGAACATCCCCCGGTCAGTCCCCTCTCCCTCTGGGAGAAGGCTAGGGTGAGGGCTAAAGGCTTCGGATCAGACCCAGATCAATGCCACCCCACACTCCTTGGCGTATACTCGCCGCGCCCTTTTAGCCCCATGCGCGCCGGAGAAACTCAATGGATCCAGCCTTATTAGAAGAATGGATGATGACCGGTCTGGTCAGCATCCTGATCATTTTCATGGGTTTCATCGTCTGGGATCTGGCGAAGAAGTCCAAGGCCGGGCGCTTTGGCTCGTTCATTCTGTTCTTCGTACTGGGCCTG
Source organism: Pseudomonas viridiflava (assembly GCF_900582195.1). Lineage (GTDB taxonomy): Bacteria > Pseudomonadota > Gammaproteobacteria > Pseudomonadales > Pseudomonadaceae > Aquipseudomonas. The sequence goes on along the minus strand of NZ_UTHA01000188.1, from coordinate 164,452 downwards.
GGCGTGGCCGCGTTCATCATCAAGAGCGTGGTGATCGGCCTGATCGAATCCGGCGCTCTATAAGCGCGCCGGCACTTCCTTCCACTGGCCCTGATCAAGGCCATCGATCGTCCAGTCACCGATTCTCACCCGCACCAGCCGCAACGTCGGCAACCCGACCGCCGCAGTCATCCGCCGCACCTGACGGTTGCGCCCTTCGCGAATCACCAGTTCCAGCCACGAAGTCGGTATGGTCGCGCGAAAGCGCACCGGCGGATTGCGCGGCCACAGTTCAGGCTCATCCAGTTGCCGCGCTTCGGCAGGCAAAGTCATGCCGTCGTTCAGTTCGACACCTTCACGCAGACGTTGCAACTGCTCGGCCGTCGGCACGCCTTCGACCTGCACCCAATAGGTCTTCGCCAGTTTATGTTTCGGATCGGCGATGCGCGCCTGCAACTGGCCGTCGTTGGTCAGCAGCAACAAACCTTCGCTGTCACGATCAAGGCGTCCGGCCGGATAAATGCCGGGCACATCGATGAAGTCCTTGAGCGTCACCCGCCCTTCGCCGTCGCTGAATTGCGTCAGCACATCGAACGGCTTGTTGAACAGGATCAGTTTCGGCTCGGCCGGTGGTGCCTTGGCAACACGGCGCGCGGAAGAAAACGGAGGCTTCGCACCAGGACGGCGGGAAGGTGGACGGGGCGGACGGGACATGGCGAAAAGAACATCTAACGGTCAGGGCTGCCAATGCTAGTAGCCTGACCGTTAAATGACCATCAACAAATCAACGGAACGGCGGTTCGTCGAAGCTGCGCAGTTTGCGCGAGTGCAGCGAGTTGAGTTCGGTGCGCAGCAGGTCCACCGCTTCGATGCCGATCTTCAAGTGCTGGCTGACCGCGCGCTCATAGAAGGCGTTGGCCGAACCCGGCAGCTTGATTTCGCTGTGCAGCGGTTTGTCCGAAACGCAGAGCAGCGTGCCGTACGGCACCCGCAAGCGATAACCCTGCGCGGCAATCGTGCCGCTTTCCATGTCCACCGCCACGGCGCGGGACAGGTTGATCAACGGCCGCTCCTGCGCCCAACGCAGTTCCCAGTTACGGTCGTCATAGGTCAGCACGGTGCCAGTGCGCAGGCGTTTTTTCAGGTCATCGCCCTTCTCGCCGGTGACATTGGCGGCAGCCTGTTGCAGGGCCATTTGCACTTCGGCCAGTGCCGGGATCGGAATATTCGGCGGCACCACGCGGTCGAGAATGCCGTCGCGACGCATGTAAGCGTGGGCCAGCACATAGTCGCCAATGGTCTGCGACTGACGCAGGCCACCGCAGTGGCCGATCATCAGCCAGCAATGCGGACGCAACACCGCCAGGTGGTCAGTAATGTTCTTGGCGTTGGACGGGCCGACGCCGATGTTGACCAGGGTCACACCGTGGCCATCGCTGGCGATCAGGTGATAGGCCGGCATCTGGTAACGGTGCCAAACCACACCGGCGGCAATCGCCGAGGCTTCGCCGTGGTCCATGCCCTTCTCGATGATCACGTTACCCGGCAACACCATGCGCACGAAACGCGGGTCACTGCGCAATTGCTCCAGACCATGGACGATGAACTGGTCAACGTAGCGGTGATAGTTGGTCAGCAGAATCCACGGCTGCACATGTCGCCAGTCGCTACCGGTGTAATGCACCAGACGCCGCAGCGAGAAATCCACGCGGGCGGCGTCGAACAAGGCCAGCGGCAGCGGATCGGTGTTTTCCCAGTCATAGAGACCGTCGGCGATGCCATCGGTGGCGGCGGACAGGTCGGTACTCGGAAATACCCGCGCCAGCACGGCAGCGGTGACGCCAGAGCCGGCCAGTTCATCGCCCTGCTCGACCACATACGGATACGGAATGTTTTGCTGGCTGACGCCGACTTCCACGGTCACGGTGAAGTCGTGCATCAATGGCGTCAGTTGTTCGAGCAGGTATTTGCGGAACGCCGCCGGGTGGGTGACGGTGACGCTGTAAGTGCCTGGCAGTTGTACCTTGGCGTAAGCGCGGGTGGTCTGCGGGACTTCGCCTTGGCAGTGATAGGTCAGACGCAGTTCGGGATAACGAAACAGAGCACGCTGCGCAGCGTCGGGCTCGACGCGATCCTTGAGGTAACGCTTGAGCGCCGAGTTCAGCGCAGTGGTGGCCCGCTCATGCAGCTCGGCCAGACGGTCCACGGCTTGTTCGGCGGTTTGAACGACAATAAACGCTTCGGTCACGATCAGCTTCCTGTGTTCTGACTTGCAGAGCTTCATCTTGCCTGCATCGTGGCGTCACGGGAACAGTGGCGTTGTGGGTGTACCCAAATCTCCCATTGATGGAGATCCCCTGTGGGAGCGAGCCTGCTCGCGAATGCGGATTGTCACTCAACATAGATGTCGACTGATGTACCGCTTTCGCGAGCAAGCTCGTTCCCACAGGGTTTGTGGTGTTTGGGAAATTGAGGTCAGAAACCATGTGGAGTTGAGCGGGCGACGATGGCTTCGACGTCCAGCCCACGCGGCAAGGCGCCGTAAACCCGGCCACCACCGCTCAGACGGCTGGCAATGAAGGCATCGCTGACCGCTGAGTTACCGGCTTCCAGCAACAGCTTGGCCTGCAACCCAAGCGCAATATCCTCAGTCAACTGCCGCGCCCGGTACTGAATATCACTGGTGTCCTTGAACTGCGCCTGCAACTGCTGAATATGCGCAGCCAGCCGTTTATCACCATGCCCGTCACCCAACTCGCTGAGCAACACATCCAGCACACCCGGCTCTTTCGACAACGCGCGCAGCACGTCCAGGCATTGCACATTCCCCGAGCCTTCCCACGTCGAGTTCACCGGCGCCTCGCGGTACAGACGCGGCAGGATGCTGTCCTCGACGTACCCGGCGCCGCCCATGCACTCGGCCGCTTCGTTGATCATTCCCGGCGCGCGCTTGCAGATCCAATACTTGCCCACCGCTGTCACCAGCCGCGCAAATTGCGCTTCGTGGCGATCATCCAGATGATCCAGCGCCTTGCCCATGCGTAAGCTCAGGGCCAGCGCCGCTTCGCTTTCCAGGGCCAGATCGGCCAGCACGTTTTGCATCAATGGCTGTTCGCTGAGCAGTTTGCCGCCGACCTTGCGGTGCGCGCAGTGGTGGCTGGCCTGGGTCAGCGCCTGGCGCATCAGCGAACTGGAACCGACCATGCAATCGAATCGGGTCATCGCGACCATCTCGATGATGGTTGGCACGCCGCGCCCTTCCTCACCGACCATCCACGCCAGCGCACCACGAAACTCCACTTCGCTAGAGGCGTTGGACTGGTTGCCGAGTTTGTTTTTCAGGCGCTGGATGTAGAACTGATTGCGCGTGTCGTCCGGGCGATGCCGTGGCAACAGGAAGCAGCTCAAACCTTTGTCGGTCTGCGCCAGCGTCAGGAAGGCATCGCACATCGGCGCCGAGCAGAACCACTTGTGCCCGACCAGTTCATACGCCTCGCCCGGGCCACTGGCGCCGACCGGGTAAGCCTTGGTGGTGTTGGCGCGCACGTCGGTGCCGCCCTGTTTCTCGGTCATCGCCATGCCGATAGTCACGCCGGCCTTGTGCGCCATGCCGACGTTGCGCGGATCGTATTCAGTGGCGAGGACTTTCGGCAGCCATTGCTCAGCGATGTTCGGCTGCAAGCGCAGGGCCGGCACGCTGGCAAAGGTCATGGTCAGTGGACAACCACTGCCCGCCTCGGCCTGACTGTGCAGATAAGTCATCGAGGCGCGGGCGACATGGGCACCATCCTGTGGATGCGCCCATGGCAATGACGTCAGTCCGTGCTTGATCGCCGTGCGCATCAGCTCGTGATAGGCCGGGTGAAATTCCACCAGATCGATGCGATGGCCATAACGGTCATGGCTGTCGAACACCGGTTTGTTCTGATTGGCAAGGAAACCGGCCTCCATCAACGGCCCGCCGGCGAGCGCACCGTAGGCATCGATCCGCGACTCGGCCCAACCAGCACCAAAGCGCCGCGACCACTCCTGCAACGGCAGGTCGATGCGGTACAGGTTGGTGCCGTCCAGCGACGGTGGCTGGTTGGTGACTTCGTGAGTTTCGGCGAACTGATGCAGGTTCATGACGGGGCTCCTTTGGGCAACCAAGGAACTCAGTTAAGCACCGCACCGCAAGCGGTCAAAGTGTCATATCAGCCGAATTTGCGGCGCTTTTACCCTGTCAGTAGCACAACACGCGCCGCTCCAGCGCAGATTGCAGGTCTTCGAATTTCACCGGTTTGTTCAGGTAATCGATCGCCGCGCCCGTTGTGCAAAGCTCGCGATCAGCGTGCAACGCCAGCATGAACACCGGCAGATTGGCGCAGCCGGGCAGCGCATGAATCTGGCAGCACAACGAAGCGCCTTCGTGGCTTGGCAACTGGCAATCGATCAGCACCGCATCGACTGTTTCACGTTGCAGGCATTCGAGCGCCGCCGCGCCGTTGTCGGCCGTGCGCACGCGAAAACCGAGCTTGAGCAACATGCCGCGCATCACCAATTGGTTGACGCTGTTGTCGTCCACCAGCAACACCGTGCAGTCTTGCGGTGCACGCACGCAATCGTGTGAAGGAGTCGGCGTCGATGCCGCCTCAACCACCGGCAACTCGAACTCGACATCCAGCTGGAAGCGACTGCCGTGCCCTGGCTCGGAGCGATGGGTAAGCTTGCCACCGAGCAGCTCAACCAACTGTCGGCAGATCGCCAGACCAACGCCCAGGCCACCGTATTCGCGGGTCATCGAACCGTCGAGCTGGAAGAAGCGCTGATACATCGTCGCTTCGCCCAGGTCGGTAAAACCGATGCCGGTGTCGATCACCGCAAACGACAGCGCCAGACGATTGCCCGTCGACGGTTTGCCAGTCACACGCAATGCCAGCCCACCGACCCGGGTGAACTTGATCGCGTTATCCAGCAGGCATTCCAGGCATTGCGCCAGTTTGGCACTGTCGCCATGCAAGCGATCCGGCAGGGTCGGCAGTACATCGACCTTGAAGTCCAGCGACTTGCTCGACGCATTACCGTCGAATTGCACGCGCAACGCTTCGACCACGCCACGCAGGCTGAAACTGCCCGGCGCAGCCTTGAGCTTGCCGGCCTGCAATTCGGTAAGGGTGAGGATGCCATTGACCATGCGCATCATGTCCCGGGCGGAACCGGCGGCGGTCTGCTGATATTGCTCAAGCTCCGGGTCCAGCTCGACGGTCTGCATCAGTTCCAGCGAACCGATCACACCGTTCATTGGCGTACGCAGTTCATGGGTCAGGGTCGCGAGGAATTCATCCTTGAGCTTGTTGCTGTGCGCCAGTTGCTGGTTGAGCACTTCGAGTTTCTGCCCGGCGTCGAACAGCGTCTGTGCCTGTTGCTCGCGCATCGCGTTGATGCGGTCGGCCAGTGCCAGCGACAGCAGCGCCACTTCGATGGCCGAACCGATCTGGCTGGCGTACATGGTCAGGAACACGTTCGGCAGCAAGCCGAGCACCATCAGCGTGTTGACGATCCCGCCGAGCAGGAACGCCGACCAGGCAATGATGAAATAGCGCGCCACGCGCAAGCCGCGCCACCAGGCCAGAATCCCGGCGGCGAAAATCACTACGGTGAAGGTCAGCGCCAGTATCGTCGCCAGGCGCAGCGACAACGCGTAACTGGTCATCAGCGACAAACCAACCACCAGCGCGCCGAACGCGATCAGTGCAATCAGCAAGCGATCAAGCCAGCGGCTGTGGGTTTTGGTCTGCAGAAAGCTGCGGGCGAACTGGCTGCCGAACAGGCCGGCGCAGCCAATGAAGAATGGCGTCGCGGCATTGGCCCACCATGGGTTATCCGGCCAGAAGTACTCGACCGCCGCACCGTTCACTGACAGTTGATACAGACCAAACGAAGCAATGTAGAAGATGTAATAGAGGTAACTGGTATCGCGCACGCTCAGGTAGATGAACAGGTTGTAGACCAGCATCCCCAGCAGCACGCCATAAATGATGCCGAGCACATACAGGCGCACCGGCTGATCTTCGAGGTACGCCGTGCTCGACCACAACGTTACCGGTGCCTGAATCGAGCCTTCGCTGGCCAGTCGCAGGTACACGGTTTGCTGTTGATCGGGTTTGAATGAAAGGTCGAACAAATAGTTGTTCTGGCGGATCTCGCGACTGGCGAACGGCAAGGCATCGCCGGTCTGCCGGACGAGACGGTAGTCGCCACTGGTGTCAGGTAGATAGAGGTCGAGATGATCGAGCGGCGGATACGCCAGTTCCAGCAACCACGTGCGCTGGGCGGCGGGATTGCTCGGACGGTAATGCAGGTCGATTTTCAGCCAGAACGCCGAGCGTGAATAACCGGCATTGAGCGTGGCTTTATCGTGGGCTTTGAAATGGCCGGCGGCAGCCTGCGCACGAACATCGGCAATGCTCGCCTGACCACTCGGGTCTTCGAACACTTGCAGCGACCGGCCCAGAGGGAGGCTCTGGGTAAACTCGTCGAATTCGACGGCGCTCGCCATAAGGGGCAAGCAGAACAGCAACATCAGCAAATAGCGCATTGAAGCCCCAGCGTGGCTCGTCCGGTTGTGTCAGGAAGCCCCCCATTCCCTTTGAGTAGACGTAAAACCGGTATTACCTGTTATTGGTTTGGATCCAGACTAGCATAGCCGTTGATGGCCATTGAGCACCATCGAAATTTTTCCTGCAAAGGCTCTAGAACGGGCGTTTCAGAGCAAAGCAGCGGGCTAGAGCTGTTGAGTCGGTCAGCTTGTGACAGCATGGTCGCAATCTCTTGCCGGGTTATCGGCCCGCCACAACAGCACTGAACCCGAAAATCAGCTTTGGTGGTAAGCTCGCGCACCATGAATATCTACAGCTCCCGCCCCGTTGTCCTCTGTCTCTCCGGCCACGACCCCAGTGGTGGCGCCGGCTTGCAGGCAGATATCGAAGCCCTGCTCGCGCAGGGTTGCCATGCGGCTCCGGCCGTCACCGCCCTGACCGTGCAAGACACCGTCAACGTCACTGACTTCCGCGTCCTCGACCGTGAGTGGGTGCTGGCTCAAGCCAATACCGTGCTCAACGACTCCGAAGTCGCGGCGGTCAAACTGGGCATGCTTGGTTCCCTGGAAATGGTCGACACCGTTGTCGAACTGCTCTCGGCGCACCCGCACTTGCCAGTGGTCTGCGACCCGGTGCTGCGCGCCGGCGGCGGCGGACGTCTGGGCAAGGACGAGGTCGGCTATGCGATGCGCGAGCGTCTGCTGCCGCTGTCGATCATTGCCACCCCTAACCTTCCTGAAGCCCGCATCCTCGCCGAACTGCCCGAAGGCACTGCGGACGAGTGCGCAGAAAAACTCCTGCCGTTTGTCAAAAACCTGCTGATCACCGGCGGCCACGGCGACGAAACTGAAATCCACAACCGCGTGTACAGTCGCGACGGTCTGCGTGAAACCTTTATCTGCCAGCGTCTGCCAGGCAGCTATCACGGCTCCGGCTGCACGCTGGCCAGTGCTTTGGCCGGTCGCCTGGCGCAAGGCGAACACCTCGCCAGCGCTGTACGCAGTGCTCTGGATTACACTTGGCGCACCCTGCGCGACGCCGAACAACTGGGCAAAGGCCAGTTCGTCCCGCGTCGCCTGCCGCTGGATTTCTGCTCGTAACGTCGTGAGGTCTGCCCGATGAAACTACGTGGCCTGTATGCCATTACCGACAGCCAATTGCTGGCGGGCAAGTTTCTGTCTTACGTGGAGGCGGCGCTGGAAGGCGGCGTCACCCTGCTGCAATACCGCGACAAGAGCAGCGACGAGGCCCGCCGTCTGCGCGAGGCCGAGGCGCTGCGCGATTTGTGCGAGCGCTACAAGACGCAGCTGATCATCAACGATGACGCCGAACTCGCGGCGCGCCTCAACGTTGGCGTGCATCTGGGCCAGACCGACGGCCCGCTGTCACCGACCCGCGCCCTGCTCGGTTCCAAAGCAATTATCGGTTCGACCTGCCACGCGCAAATCGCGCTGGCCGAACAAGCAGCCAAAGAGGGCGCGAGTTACGTCGCCTTCGGTCGCTTCTTCAATTCCAACACCAAACCCGGCGCGCCGACCTGCAGCCTCGATCTGCTCGACGACGCCAAGCGCACATTGCACCTGCCAATCTGCGCGATTGGCGGCATCACCCTCGACAACGCTGCACCGCTGGTGGCCCACGGGGTCGACCTGCTCGCCGTGGTTCACGGCCTGTTCGGCGCCGAAAGTACCGCCGAAGTGACCCGTCGCGCCCGCGCGTTCAATGAATTACTGAAAGTCTGATTTGAGAGCCCGATCATGTCTCGTTCCGAAACCCTGTTTGCCAATGCCCAGAAACACATTCCCGGTGGCGTGAACTCGCCCGTTCGTGCATTCAAGAGCGTTGGCGGCACGCCGTTGTTCTTCAAGCACGCTGAAGGCGCCTACGTCACTGACGAAGACGACAAGCGTTATGTCGATTACGTCGGTTCGTGGGGCCCGATGATCCTCGGCCACAGCCATCCGGACGTTCTGGACGCGGTGCGCAATCAACTGCAACACGGCTTGTCGTACGGCGCGCCGACCGCGATGGAAACCGAGATGGCCGATCTGGTCTGCTCGCTGGTGCCATCGATGGACATGGTGCGCATGGTCAGCTCCGGTACCGAAGCGACCATGAGCGCGATCCGTCTGGCCCGTGGTTACACCGGCCGCGACAGCATCATCAAGTTCGAAGGCTGCTACCACGGTCACTCCGACAGCCTGCTGGTCAAGGCCGGTTCCGGCGCACTGACCCAAGGCGTGCCGAGCTCGGCCGGCGTACCGGCGGCCTTCGCCAAACACACCCTGACCCTGCCGTTCAACGACATCGACGCGGTGGAAAAGATGCTCGCTGAAGTTGGTCAAGATGTGGCGTGCATCATCGTCGAGCCCGTTGCCGGCAACATGAACTGCGTGCCTCCGGCCCCGGGTTTCCTGGAAGGCCTGCGTTCGCTGTGCGACAAGCATGGCGTGGTGCTGATTTTCGACGAAGTGATGACCGGTTTCCGCGTTGCCCTCGGTGGTGCCCAGGCGTACTACGGGGTCAATCCTGACCTGACCACGTTCGGCAAGATCATCGGCGGCGGCATGCCGGTCGGCTGCTTCGGCGGCAAGCGTGAAATCATGGAGCGCATCGCGCCGCTGGGCCCGGTGTATCAGGCGGGCACGCTGTCGGGTAACCCGCTGGCGATGGCCGCCGGTTTGACCACGCTGCGTTTGATCAGCCGTCCGGGTTTCCACGCCGAGCTGACCGACTACACCACGCGTCTGCTCGACGGCCTGCAACAGCGCGCCGATGCTGCTGGCATTCCGTTCGTGACCACCCAGGCTGGCGGCATGTTCGGTCTGTACTTCAGCGGCGCCGACGATATCGTCACCTTTGAAGACGTGATGGCCAGCGACGCTGCCCTGTTCGGTCGCTTCTTCCACCTGATGCTGGACGGTGGCGTGTACCTGGCACCGAGCGCCTTCGAAGCCGGTTTCACCTCGATCGCCCATGGTGAAGCCGAGTTGAAACTGACCCTGGACGCTGCCGAACGCGCCTTCGCCGCACTGAAGTAATCGCCGCACCGCTGACGTTGGCTATCGCCAGCGTCAGCATTCACCTACATCCGCGCTGTTTTTCCGATGCTCCTGCTAAAAATCTCCCCTAAAGTGGGCGATATATTCCCCGCGCAGCAGAAAAACGAGTAAAGACTTTGTAAGGTTGGCCCTGCTTATTTCATAATGCGCGCTTATTGGATCCCTCGATGGGTCCGCGTGCCCTTCAGAGGTAAGTCGATTCCCATGAACCGCACCGGCCGCACCCTTGCCTTGGGCTGCCTGTTGCTCCTTCAGCCCCTGCTCGCGCATGCACAAGCAGGCGGCAACTCGTTGTTGATCCCGGCGATGGGTCGTTGCACCCTCAATACTCAGCCGCAAGACGTCACGCAGGCACTGGCCGCCTGCCAGAAAGCGGCGGACGAAGGGGATGCGCAAGCGCAATACGAGTTGGGTGAGTTCTACTACGACGGCAAGAATGCGCCGCGCGATCTCAATCAAGCCCTGAGCTATTTCGAAAAGGCCTCGCTGCAAGGCCACGCTCAGGCGCAGTTCAAACTTGGCACCATGTTCTTCCACGGTGAAGGCGTGCAGGCCAACAACATTCAGGCATATATCGTGCTGAAGATGGCCGCGGTCAACGGCGCCGAAGATGCGCTGGACACCGCCGACGAAGTCTCGGAAAAAATGTCCCGCGAAGATCTTGAAACTGCCACTCAGGTGCTCGGGCAAATTTTCCGTAAATACCTGATGGAACTGCAGAGCGCCGATGGGCGTACGCCGTTCTCGCCGCTTCCCTGATCAGCGATAGCTCCCACGCTCTGCGTGGGCATTCATCCCGTGACGCTACGCGTCACCGACGCAGAGCGTCGAGGGCGGCATTCCCACGCAGAGCGTGGGAATGATCATCTGAACGGCCTACTTCTCAGGCATCGGCATCGGAAACGGCATCACATTGCCGACCGCGCCGCGGGCTTCGCTGATTTTCGGGGTGCCCAGACGTTCCACTTCGTCGATGCGCACAATCGAGTGCATCGGCACAAAGCTGCGCACCACGCCTTCGAACTGCGCCTTGAGCTTTTCTTCGCTCGGGTCGACGACCACTTGCGTGCGCTCGCCAAAGACGAACTCTTCCACTTCCAGAAAACCCCACAGATCACTTTGATAGATCTGTTTGGCGTACATTTCGAACACCTGGCCCTGGTTGAGGAAAATCACCTTATAGATTGGAGCTTCGCGTTTGGTCATGGCGGGGGGATAACATCGGGGATAAAAATGAGGGCGCAAACTATAGCATAGCCACCGGACGCGCAGCGGTAGGAACCTGCGGGCTTGTTCCCTATAATGCGCGGTTCTTTGAATCACGTGATGACCCTAATCCATGGCCAAGAAGCTTTACATCGAAACCCACGGTTGCCAGATGAACGAGTACGACAGCTCGCGCATGGTCGATCTGCTGGGTGAACATCAGGCCCTGGAAGTCACCGCCCGTGCGGAAGACGCCGACGTGATTCTGCTCAACACCTGCTCGATCCGCGAGCGCGCGCAAGATCGCGTGTACTCGCAGCTTGGCCGCTGGCGCGAACTGAAACTGGCGAACCCGGAGATGGTGATCGCCGTCGGCGGTTGCGTGGCCAGCCAGGAAGGCGCGGCGATCCGCGATCGCGCGCCGTACGTCGACGTGGTATTCGGCCCGCAGACCCTGCACCGCCTGCCGGAAATGATCGACGCCGCGCGCATCACCAAGCTGCCGCAGGTCGACGTGTCGTTCCCGGAAATCGAAAAATTCGACCACTTGCCCGAGCCGCGCATCGATGGCCCGAGCGCCTATGTGTCGGTGATGGAAGGCTGCAGCAAGTACTGCACGTTCTGCGTGGTGCCTTATACCCGTGGTGAAGAAGTCAGCCGACCGTTCGATGACGTGATCGCCGAAGTCATCCACCTCGCCGAAAACGGCGTGCGTGAAGTGACGCTGCTGGGGCAGAACGTCAATGGCTATCGCGGCACCACTCACGATGGTCGCCTGGCCGATCTCGCCGAGCTGATTCGCGTTGTCGCCGCCATCGATGGCATCGACCGCATCCGCTACACCACTTCGCATCCGCTGGAGTTCTCCGACAGCCTGATCCAGGCCCACGCCGATGTGCCGGAACTGGTGAAGCATCTGCACCTGCCAGTGCAATCGGGTTCCGACCGGATTCTGGCGGCGATGAAACGCAACCACACCGCGCTGGAGTACAAATCCAAGCTGCGCAAACTGCGCGCCGCCGTGCCGGGCATCTGCATCAGCTCGGACTTCATCGTCGGCTTCCCCGGCGAGACCGAGAAAGACTTCGAACAAACGATGAAGCTGATTGCCGATGTCGGCTTCGACTTCTCTTATTCCTTCGTTTACAGCCAGCGTCCGGGCACCCCGGCTGCCGATCTGGCCGACGACACCCCGGAAGAGTTGAAGAAGGAGCGCCTGAACGCGCTGCAACATCGTTTGAATCAGCAGGGCTTCGAGATCAGCCGACAAATGGTCGGTTCGATCCAGCGCATTCTGGTGACCGATTATTCAAAGAAAGACCCGGGCGAGCTGCAAGGCCGCACCGAGAATAATCGTATCGTCAACTTCCGCTGCGACAATCCAACCCTGATCGGTCAGTTCGCCGACGTGCACATCGATGCGGCGCAACCACACTCGCTGCGTGGCTCGCTGATCCAATAATCAACACAGGGCACTGTGGGAGCGAGCCTGCTCGCGAAGGCGGCGACACATTCAACAACAATGTGTCTGACACACCGCTTTCGCGAGCAGGCTCGCTCCCACAGGAACAGCGATGATTTAAGAGCTTTCGCACCCAGGCCTCTGGCGTTATCCTTGATTTCATCCTAATTGCCCCAGGGCGGCTAAATACGACCTTGAACGCACCCATAGAACCACATCGTTTTATCCTCGAGCCCTTTGAGGCTCGCCGCTTCGCCAATCTGTGCGGGCAATTCGACGAGCATTTGCGCTTGATCGAACAGCGCCTGACGATCGAGATCCGCAACCGCGGAAACCAGTTCGAGCTGATCGGCGACCCCAAACACACCACGTCTGCGGAAAATCTGATTCGTCGCCTGTACCGGGAAACCAAGGGTTCAGAGCTGTCGCCGGATACGGTTCACCTGTTCCTGCAGGAATCGGCCGTCGTCGAACTGGATAACCACGCCCCCGCCGAAGCCTCCGTCGCCCTGCGCACCAAGAAAGGCATGATTCGCCCGCGCGGCTTGAATCAGCTGCGCTACGTGAAGGAAATCCTCGGCAACGACATCAACTTCGGCATCGGCCCGGCCGGTACCGGCAAGACCTATCTGGCCGTTGCTTGCGCTGTCGATGCACTGGAGCGTGAGCAGATCCGCCGCATCCTGCTGGTGCGTCCGGCGGTTGAAGCGGGTGAAAAACTCGGTTTCCTGCCCGGCGACCTGTCGCAGAAGATCGACCCGTATCTGCGCCCGCTCTACGACGCGCTCTACGAGATGCTCGGCTTCGAATACGTGGCCAAGCTGATCGAACGTCAGGTGATCGAAGTTGCGCCGCTGGCCTACATGCGCGGCCGTACGCTGAACAACAGCTTCATCATTCTCGACGAAAGCCAGAACACCACCGTTGAACAGATGAAGATGTTCCTGACCCGGATCGGCTTCGGCTCTACCGCAGTCATCACCGGTGACATCACCCAGGTCGACCTGCCGCGCGGCACCAAGTCCGGCCTGCATCATGTGATCGAAGTACTCAAAGACGTGCCGGGCATCAGCTTCACCCACTTCCAGCCGAAAGACGTAGTGCGCCATCCCTTGGTGCAGCGGATCGTCGAAGCCTACGAGCGCTTCGAAAACCGTGACGAAGCACCCAAGGAAACCTCGCGCGATGCTTGAGCTAGACCTGCAAATCGCGACTGAAGCGAACGCGCCGAGCGAGGCCGACTTCCGCCTGTGGTGCGAACTGGCCCTGCGCCAGCGTACCGCCGACTCGGAAATGACCATTCGTCTGGTCGACGAGGAAGAAGGCCGCGAGCTCAACCACACCTGGCGCCACAAGGATTACGCGACCAACGTCCTGTCGTTCCCGGCCGAAGTACCCGACGAGTTTCTCGACATCCCGCTGCTGGGCGATCTGGTGATCTGCGTGGCGGTGGTCGAGCGTGAAGCCGCCGAACAAGGCAAGGAACTAAAGGCCCACTGGGCGCATCTGGTCATTCACGGCTGCTTGCATCTGCTCGGTTACGACCATATAGATGACGAAGAAGCCGAGGAAATGGAAGCACTGGAACGCGAGTTGCTTGCCGAACTGGGTTATCCCGATCCGTACGCGGACGACGAAACCGACACATCCCCTATCGTTACAACAAAGGATTCAGAGTAATCGCTATGAGCGAAGATCGATCGAGCAACGGGCAGAAGTCATGGCTGGGTAAACTGACCCAGGCTTTTGCCCACGAGCCGAAGAACCGTCAGGAGCTGCTAGAGCTGCTGCGTGATGCACATCAGAACAAACTGCTGGACAGCGAAGCGCTGGCCATCGTCGAAGGCGCCATTCAGGTGGCTGACCTGCAAGTACGCGACATCATGGTGCCGCGCTCGCAGATGATCAGCATCAAGGCGACCCAGACACCCCGTGAATTCCTCCCGGCCGTGGTCGACTCGGCCCACTCGCGTTATCCGGTCATCGGCGAAAGCCATGACGACGTGATGGGCGTGCTGCTGGCCAAGGACCTGCTGCCGCTGATCCTCAAGGAAAACGGCGACAGCTTCAACATCAAGGACCTGCTGCGCCCGGCCACGTTCGTGCCGGAGTCCAAGCGCCTGAACGTGTTGCTGCGTGAATTCCGCGCCAACCATAACCACATGGCCATCGTCATCGACGAATACGGCGGCGTGGCCGGCCTGGTAACGATTGAAGACGTGCTGGAACAGATCGTCGGCGATATCGAAGACGAGCACGACGTCGAAGAAGACAGCTACATCAAGCCGCTGCCCAGTGGTGACTTCCTGATCAAGGCCCTGACGCCGATCGAGAACTTCAACGAGTTCTTCGACAGCGAATTCTCCGATGACGAGTTCGACACGGTCGGCGGTCTGGTGATGAGCGCGTTCGGACACTTGCCAAAACGCAACGAAATCACCGAAATCGGCGCCTATCGTTTCCGCATTCTGAACGCCGACAGCCGTCGGATTCATTTGCTGCGACTGACCCCTATCGCTCGGTAAATCTAAGGACTGAAATGCGCTGGACAACCCGCCCCGGCTGGCCCGGTAACCTGCTGGCCGTGGCGGCCGGTGCAATCACCACCTTCGCTCTGGCACCATTCAACATCTGGCCGCTGGCTTTGCTGGCGGTCGGCTTGTTCTATGCCGGTTTGCGCGAGCTGAGTCCGCGTCAGGCGCTGGGCCGTGGCTGGTGCTTCGGTTTCGGCCTGTTCGGCGCCGGCACCAGCTGGATCTATTACAGTATTCACCATTTCGGCGGCGCTTCGGTGCTGCTGGCCGGGTTCCTGATGCTGCTGTTTACCGCAGCGATCGCCTGGTTCTTTGCGCTGCCGGCCTGGTTGTGGGCGCGCTGGTTGCGCCGCAATGAAGCTCCGGTAGCCGATGCCTTGGCATTCGCCGCGCTGTGGGTGGGCCAGGAAGCGTTTCGCGGCTGGTTCCTCACGGGTTTTCCGTGGTTGTACTCGGGTTACAGTCAGCTCGACGGTCCATTGGCCGGGCTTGCGCCGGTCGGTGGCATGTGGCTGGTGTCGTTCGTTCTGGCATTGACCGCAGCACTGATCTACAACGCGCGGCGCTTGCTGCAAAGCGGGCGCAAGGCCTTTGTCGTTGCCGGTCTGGTGTTGCTGGCGGGGCCATGGGTGGCCGGCATTGCGCTCAAGAACCACGCCTGGACCAGCCCGTCCGGTGCGCCGCTGAGTGTTGCCGCGATTCAGGGCAACGTCGCGCAAAGCATGAAATGGGACCCGGCCGAACTCAACGCGCAGTTGGCGCTTTACCGCGATCTGAGTTTCCGCTCGAAACCGGTTGACCTGTTGATCTGGCCGGAAACCGCCGTACCGGTACTCAAGGAGTCCGCCGAGGGCTACCTGAACATGATGGGCACCTTCGCCGCCGAGCGTAAATCGGCGCTGATCACCGGCGTGCCGATCCGCGAAACCGTTCGTCATGAAAAACGCTTCTTCAACGGCATCACCGTGGTCGGCGAAGGCGATGGCACTTACCTGAAGCAGAAACTGGTGCCATTCGGTGAATACGTGCCGCTGCAGGATGTATTGCGCGGGCTGATCGCCTTCTTCGATCTGCCGATGTCCGATTTTGCCCGCGGCCCGGCCGATCAGGCGTTGTTGCAGGCCAAGGGTTATCAGATCGCGCCCTTCATCTGCTACGAAGTGGTTTATCCGGAGTTTGCCGCTGGTCTGTCGGCGCGCAGTGACCTGCTACTGACGATCAGTAATGACACCTGGTTTGGTACCTCGATTGGTCCACTGCAGCATTTGCAGATGGCACAGATGCGTGCGCTTGAGGCCGGGCGCTGGATGATCCGCGCGACCAACAACGGTGTGACCGGTTTGATCAACCCGTTTGGGCAGATCACCGAGCAGATTCCACAGTTTGAACAGGGTGTTTTGTACGGTGAGGTGGTGCCGATGCATAACCTGACGCCATACCTGCAATGGCGTTCGTGGCCGTTGATCATCCTGTGCGTGCTGTTGTTTGGCTGGGCACTGATGGCCAGCCGGATGTCGAAAACCCTTTAAAGCCCCCCCGACAATGATCGTTCCCACGCTCCGCGTGGGAACGATCAATCCACCTGAGTGAATCAGCGCTAGAACAGTGAATACCCCACCTGGCCCACCGCTTCATTCAGCAACTGCCCGCTCTGCCAGATCGATTTGAATTCCGGCAACCAGCCACCAAACGGCCTCGCGTTATCCGTGCCCAAAAAGCCGACCGGCGCCGGCACCACTTCAAACCCTGCCTGCTGAAAACTCCACACCGAGCGCGGCATGTGCCAGGCCTGGGTGACGACAACCACGCGCTTGATCCCCTGCGGCAAGAGAATATCGGCGGTGAACTTAGCGTTTTCCCAGGTGGTACGGCTTTCACCTTCCTGCCAGCGCACCACCACGCCAAAGTCGTCGCGCAGCGAATCCGCCATCAGCTTCGCCTCAGTCGGCGGCGTACCGTAATGCAGGCCTCCCGTGGTCAGAATCGGCAAACCGGATGCCTTCGCCAGCCGCGCGGCGTAACGCTGGCGCTCAAGCCCCACCCCGGTCGGCTGATCCTCGCCCCACGCCAGATCACCGCGCTCGCGCCCGGAACCCAGCACCACAATCGCGTCAGCCCGCTGCGCCAACGTCACCCACTCTACACGGGCCAACGGAGGCTCGCGTTCCAGCGCTTTCGCGCCCCACTGCACGACCACTGGCAGGCTCATCAGCCACAATCCGCCAAGTCCAAGCGCAAAGCACACGCCAGCCAGGCGCGGCCGAGAGCGGCGCAGCCACCACGCAGCAAGCAACAACAGCAAAAGAATGCCGGGCGGCAATAAAAGTTGTTTGATGAAATAACGAAAAGGCATCGGGCATCTCCACAGATGCCCGAAGCCTAAGAGTGTTAATAATGCGTTACAACCAATAGGTGGGATCCTGTAGAAAAAGATCCGGTTCTTGACCTGCCATGCGCTTACTTGGCCTGCACAGAGCGAACCTTGACGGTGTCTCTGCCGGGCGCCTTGTCCTTGAGCCAGATGACCTTGGCCGAATGTGCTGCATCGAGCTGCTTCACTGCTTGTGACAGGCATCCGTGCGATTCACGTTCACTGCGATCCAGATAGGCCTTGACCAGTTTGAACTCAGCGGGGCTCAAGCCACGCAATTCCAGTTCCAGGGGGCGCTCGTCGCGCAGCCGGTCAGCGGTTTTTACAGCGTCCAGGGCCATACCCAGACGGTCGATCAACCTTTCGTACAACTCGGGTCTAGTCACTTTTTTTTGCCGTTGCTCCACCATCCCTCACCTCATTGAAGATAAGACTCACTCCCCAGTTAGAGCTTAGCTTCGCTGCACAAACCGGCTGCACGCCGCGACCAACGGCCCTCGCCACGCAATTGCCGGGACAAAACAGCTGTAATCAGGGTTTCCCTAGGCCAAGCGCGGTCATGTATGCTACGGCGCTTCCTGTAATTCCACTTCCAGCTCGTCCGGGCCAACCCCGGAACCTGCGTTGAAGAGGATTAGGCCACCCCTATCCAGTACAAAAGTAGCCATGCACGAACAATATCAGCCCCGTGAAATCGAAGCCGCCGCCCAGTCGTTCTGGGACGAGCAAAAGTCCTTTGAAGTCAGTGAACAGCCAGGCAAGGAAACCTACTACTGCCTGTCGATGTTCCCTTACCCCAGCGGCAAGCTACACATGGGGCACGTGCGCAACTACACCATCGGCGACGTGATCTCCCGCTACCAGCGCATGCTCGGCAAGAACGTTCTGCAACCGATGGGTTGGGACGCGTTCGGCATGCCGGCGGAAAACGCCGCGATGAAGAACAACGTCGCACCGGCCAAGTGGACCTACGAAAACATCGCCTACATGAAAACCCAGCTGCGCAGCCTGGGTCTGGCGGTCGACTGGTCGCGCGAAGTCACCACCTGCAAGCCGGATTACTACCGCTGGGAACAATGGCTGTTCACGCGCCTGTTCGAAAAAGGCGTGATCTACCGTAAAAACGGCACCGTGAACTGGGACCCGATCGACCAGACCGTTCTCGCTAACGAACAGGTCATCGACGGTCGCGGCTGGCGTTCCGGCGCGCTGATCGAAAAGCGCGAAATCCCGATGTACTACTTCAAGATCACCGCCTACGCGGATGAGCTGCTGGAGAGCCTCGATGAGCTGACGGGCTGGCCTGAACAGGTCAAGACCATGCAGCGTAACTGGATCGGCAAATCCCGCGGCATGGAAGTGCAGTTCCCGTACAACGTCGACTCGATCGGCGAAGCCGGCACCCTCAAAGTCTTCACCACCCGTCCGGACACCCTGATGGGCGCGACTTACGTCGCCGTGGCTGCCGAGCACCCGCTGGCGACCCTGGCTGCGAAAAACAATCCTGAGCTGCAAGCGTTCATCGCTGAATGCAAGGGCGGCAGCGTCGCCGAAGCCGACGTCGCCACGCAAGAGAAGAAAGGCCTGCCGACCGGCCTGTTCGTCGAGCACCCGCTGACCGGTGAAAAACTCCCGGTGTGGGTCGCCAACTACGTGCTGATGCACTACGGCGACGGCGCTGTAATGGCCGTACCGGCGCACGACGAGCGCGATTTCGAATTCGCCCACAAGTACAACCTGCCGGTCAAATCGGTGGTGCGTACCAGCTCCGGCGATACCAACCCGGCCCCGTGGCAAGACGCCTACGGCGAGCACGGCACGCTGATCAACTCCGGTGAATTTGACGGTCTCGACTTCGCCGGCGCGTTCGACGCCATGGAAGTGGCCCTGATCAAGAAAGAACTGGGCGCCTCGCGTACCCAGTTCCGCCTGCGCGATTGGGGCATCAGCCGTCAGCGCTACTGGGGCTGCCCGATCCCGATCATCCACTGCGATGCCTGCGGTGACGTGCCGGTGCCGGAAGATCAATTGCCTGTGGTCCTGCCGGAAGACGTAGTGCCGGACGGCGCCGGTTCGCCGCTGGCGCGCATGCCTGAGTTTTACGAATGCAGTTGCCCGAAATGCGGCCAGCCTGCCAAGCGTGAAACCGACACCATGGACACCTTCGTCGAGTCGTCGTGGTACTACGCCCGTTACGCCTCGCCGCACTTTGAAGGTGGCCTGGTGGAAAAATCCGCCGCCGATCACTGGCTGCCGGTCGATCAGTACATTGGCGGTATCGAACACGCGATTCTGCACCTGCTCTACGCGCGCTTCTTCCACAAGCTGATGCGTGACGAAGGTTTGGTCAGCTCCAACGAGCCGTTCAAGAACCTGCTGACCCAAGGCATGGTGATCGCCGAGACTTACTACCGTCGCGAAGCCAATGGTGCCTATACCTGGTTCAACCCGGCAGACGTAGAACTCGAGCGTGACAGCAAAGCCAAGGTCATCAGCGCCAAACTGAAGTCCGACGGCCTGCCGGTGGAAATCGGCGGCACCGAGAAAATGGCCAAGTCGAAGAACAACGGCGTTGACCCGCAATCGATGATCGATCAGTTCGGCGCCGACACCTGCCGCCTGTTCATGATGTTCGCTTCGCCGCCAGACATGAGCGCCGAGTGGTCCGACTCCGGCGTCGAAGGTTCGCACCGTTTCCTCAAACGCGTCTGGCGTCTGGCGCAAGCTCACGTTTCTCAGGGTCTGCCGGGCAAACTGGACATCGCCAGCCTGAACGACGAGCAGAAGGCCGTGCGCCGTGCTATCCATCTGGCCATCAAACAGGCCAGCCATGACGTCGGCCAGAACCACAAATTCAACACTGCCATCGCTCAAGTGATGACACTGATGAACGTGCTGGAAAAAGCCGCACAAGGCACCGAACAGGACCGTGCGCTGATTCACGAAGGTCTGGAAGCTGTCACGCTGTTGCTGGCGCCGATCACGCCGCATATCAGCCACGAACTGTGGAATCAGCTCGGTCACGCCGACGCAGTGATCGACGCCGGTTGGCCAGCGGTGGACGAAAGCGCCTTGGTGCAGGACAGCCTGACCCTGGTGATCCAGGTCAACGGCAAGCTGCGCGGTCAGATCGACATGCCAGCCAGCGCAACGCGTGAGGAAGTTGAAGCGGCAGCCCGTGCCAACGAAAACGTACTGCGTTTCGTCGATGGTCTGACCATTCGTAAAGTGATCGTAGTGCCCGGGAAACTGGTCAATATCGTCGCCAGCTAATTGGATTGAGCGTCAGGCTCGCCTGACGCCAGATAAAACCTTTCGGGCCGCACGGTCGGCCTACCTGGTTTCAAGGGGAGCAACACAATGATCAAACGCAATCTGCTGGTGATGGGCCTCGCCGTTCTCTTGAGCGCCTGCGGTTTCCAGCTGCGCGGCACCGGCACCAATGAACTGACGATCAAGGAACTTGATCTGAGCGCCCGCAACGCCTACGGCGAGACGGTCACGCAACTGCGCCAGGTACTGGAATCGAGCGGCGTCAAGGTTTACAGCGGTGCTCCATACAAGCTTTACCTGGCTGACCAGCAGGAGAGCCAGCGCATCCTCAGCTACGCCGGTGCCGGTCGTACGGGCGAGTATCAGGTCAACACTGTTCTGAACTATGAGATCCGTGGCGACAAGAACCTGCAACTGCTCAGCGACAAACTTGAAGTTCAGAAAGTGTTTATCCACGACGGTAACAACCTCGTGGGCTCCGATCAGGAAGCCAACGACGCTCGTCGCGAAACCACTCGCGAACTGGTTCAACGCATGATGCTGCGTCTGCAGCAACTGACGCCGGGCCAGCTGCAACAACTGCAGCAAGCCGCCAACGACCGCGCCAAGGCTGAAGCCGACGCGCTGAATGCGGCGCAGAAGGCTGAAGCGGAAACCCCGCGTCAGTCGCCGCTCGAAATCCCGCAGCAGTAAGACGTTCGGGGCGCTCAGGCGCCCCGTTCGACCTTTCTTATGAAGCTCGCTCCCGCCCAACTCGGCAAACACCTGCAAGGCGCTCTCGGCCCGGTCTACATCATCAGTGGCGATGACCCGCTGCTGTGCCAGGAAGCCGCCGACGCCATCCGCAGTGCTGCGCGCCAACAAGGTTTTGACGAACGCCAGGTCTTTGCTGCCGACGCCAATTTCGATTGGGGCACGTTGTTGCAGGCCGGCGCCAGCATGTCGCTGTTTGCTGAAAAACGCCTGCTGGAACTGCGCCTGCCTTCGGGCAAACCTGGCGACAAGGGCGCTGCTGCACTCATTGAGTACTGCTCGCGTCCGGCTGAAGACACTGTGCTGCTGATCAGCCTGCCTAAACTCGATGGCAGTGCGCAGAAGACCAAGTGGGGCAAGGCCCTGGTTGAAGGCCAGCAAACCCAGTTCATTCAGATCTGGCCGGTGGATGCCAATCAGCTGCCGAGCTGGATTCGTCAGCGCTTGTCTCAGGCCGGGTTGTCGGCCAGCCAGGACGCGGTCGAATTGATTGCTGCACGTGTCGAAGGCAACCTGCTCGCTGCCGCGCAGGAAATCGAAAAACTCAAGTTGATGGCCGAAGGTGGCCAGATCACTGTCGAAACCGTGCAGGCCGCTGTGGCCGACAGTGCGCGTTTTGACGTGTTCGGTTTGACCGACGCCGTGCTCAACGGCGAGCCGGCCCATGCCTTGCGCATGCTGGAAGGCTTGCGTGGCGAGGGTGTCGAGCCACCGGTGATTCTCTGGGCACTGGCGCGGGAGCTGCGGCTGCTGGCCAATATCTCGTTGCAGTACAGCCAGGGCACGCCGCTGGACAAGTGTTTCAGCCAGGCGAAACCGCCGGTCTGGGACAAGCGCAAACCGTTGATGAGCAAAGCCCTGCAACGCTACTCGGCGCAACGCTGGGCGCAGTTGTTGCTTGAGGCGCAGCGTATCGATGCGCAGATCAAAGGTCAGGCGGCCGGTTCGCCGTGGATGAGTCTGAGCCGCTTGGCGTTATTGATGTCTGGCCAGCGTCTGACACTCCCCGCCGAATAACCTGCTCTACCGCATAACGGCCATTCGCGAGCAAGCTCGCTCCCACATTGAAATGCATTCCAAATGTGGGAGCGAGCTTGCCTGCGAAAGCGTCAGAACATTCCTACATATCAGGGACTGGACAGACGCCCAACATCAGCAGATTATTTCCCCCGCAAAACTCACTCACTCAAGAGAATCCTCATGAGCAAAAAGCCATCGAAACATGGCCCCAACAAGGCCAAATCCATCGTCGCCCAGCCCCTGTTCCGCAGTCGCCAGGAACGACCAGCCAAGGGCAAAGGCAGCTACCGCCGCGAAGCCTTCCAGACTGACAGCTGGGAGGCTTCTTACTTTCTGGCCGCTTAAAGCGCAGTACCCCTCGGTCATGTTAAGGTCTGCACCTGATTCGTATCCTCTGGAACCGTGCATGCCCTTTAGTCTTTCCCGTCGTTGGCCTGTTCGCCAATTGATCGCTGCCTCCAGCTTCATTCTGCTTGTCGCCTGTGCGGAAAAACCGACCGCCGCCGATGCGCAACCTCTTCAAGCCGCTCCCGTCGCCACGGCCCCGGCGATCATCCCGCCGGTAGTGCCGTCCGCCGACTCTCTCGATTTGCAGCCGACCCAGACCTTTGCCGAATGGCAAGCGGGCTTTCGTAAAGATGCGCTGGCCGCCGGAATTCGCGCTGATCTGTTCGATCGTGCCTTCGCCAATGTCAGCTTCGACGCCAGTGTGATTCGGGCCGATCGCAGTCAGCCGGAGTTCTCCCGCCCAGTGTGGGAATACCTCGACGGCGCCCTGTCGCCGCTGCGCGTGCGCAAGGGGCAGGCACTGATCAGTCAGTACGCCGATATTCTGCAAAGCATCGAACAGCGTTATGGCGTCGACCGCCAGGCGCTGGTCTCGGTGTGGGGCATGGAAAGCAATTTCGGCCAGTTCCAGGGCAGCAAGTCGGTGATCAACTCGCTGGCCACCCTCGCCTACGAAGGCCGTCGCCCGGGCTTTGCTCATGCACAGCTGATCGCCGCCCTGCAGATCCTGCAACAGGGCGACATCACGCCGGAGAAGATGCTCGGTTCCTGGGCCGGCGCCATGGGCCAGACCCAGTTCATTCCAACCACCTACAACACCCACGCTGTGGATTTTGACGGCGATGGCCGCCGCGATATCTGGGGCAGCCCGGCCGATGCATTGGCCTCGACTGCGCATTACCTGCAAAGCTCCGGCTGGCAACGTGGCCAGCCGTGGGGCTTCGAAGTACAACTGCCGAGCAGCTTCAATTACACGCTGGCCGACGGCGCGATTCGCAAGAGCGTTGCCGAATGGCGTCAACTGGGCGTGATGCTGCCGAACGGCGCACAGGTCCCGGCAGGTTCAGAACAACTGTCCGCCGCCCTGCTGCTGCCCGCCGGCTATCGCGGCCCGGCGTTCCTGATCCTCGACAACTTCCGCGCTATCCTCAAGTACAACAACTCCTCGTCGTATGCACTGGCGGTCAGTTTGTTGTCGGAGCGCTTCAACGGTGGCGGCTTGATCAACGGCAGCTGGCCGAAAGATGACTTGCCGCTCAGCCGTACCGAGCGCATGGAATTGCAGACCCTGCTGAGCGCGCGCAATTACGATGCCGGCACAGCGGACGGGATCATCGGCGCCAATACGCGCAAAGCGATTCGCAGTGCCCAGCAGTCGCTAGGCTGGCCGGCGGATGGGTATCCGACGCACAAGTTGCTGGAAAGCCTGCGTACTCAATAGAACAATTGTCGTATGGCTGATATCGCTTTCGCGAGCAAGCTCGCTCCCACACTGGTTCTGTGAACGCCACAGATCAAATGTGGGCGCGAGCTTGCTCGCGAAGACTGACTATCAGGCAGTAAACCTTCAGGCCTTGATCACCACATCCTGCTCCAGCATCAATTCCTGCTTCCCGGCATCCAGCCGCACCAGCGCGCCCATCGGCAGCGTCAGGTTCGGATCGCAATGCCCGCTCCGCCATCCCGACAACACCGGAATCCGCAACGGCTCGAAAGTCTGCTTGAGCAAGCGGTTCAATGCCGCGACATCCACGCCTGCTATGTCCCCCACTAATACGCCACGCAATTTGGCCAGTTTGCCGGCCAGACGCATCTGGGTCAGCAAGCGATCAATGCGGTACAGCGGCTCGTTGATATCTTCGATGAGCAGAATCACCCCTTCGACATCAATCTCGTAAGGCGTGCCCAACGTTGCGGCGATCATCGCCAGATTACCGCCGAGCAAGCGCCCGTGGGCGATGCCGGGTTCGACCGTGGTCAATGGATACGCCACCGGATGGCTCAACACACTCCCCGCCTTCAATTGCCCGCGTAGCATGGCGAAGAACGAAGTCACGGTCGGCGGCTCCTTGTCACCCAACAGGTCGGCGTTGAGCAGCGGCCCGTGGAAGGTCACGAACCCGGCATAGCGACTGATCGCCAGGTGCAGCGCGGTGATGTCGCTGTAGCCGACGAATGGTTTGGCGTTGCGGCTGAGCAGATCGTAGTCGATGCGGTCGAGCAAACGTGGCGTACCGTAGCCACCACGCAGGCAAATGATGGCATCGACCTCGGGATCAGCGAACGCTGCGTGCAGATCGCGCAGGCGCACATCGTCACTGCCGGCCAAATAGCCGTGCTTCTCGTAGACACCGGGAAACACCTTCAACCCATAGCCACGGGCGCGCATCCATTGCACCGCCTTATCGGTGTCCAGCGCACCGGGGCCGGCAGGCGCAATGACGCCGATCAGCCCTTCCGAGGGCAGCGCAGGCACGGCTTTGTGCGGGCAAAGTGTGTGGGTCGGTCGAACGGTCATCCTTGGATCTCCCTGTGAAGTCATGCACACACAGTAGTCAGGAACGGCGGCAAACAGAAGAGGGTCGGCCACGCCGTGGGTTGAAGGAAAAATCAGCCGCGAATGTAATCCGGGCAAAAAAATGCCCGCCGGGCGTTCAAGCCTCGGCGGGCATTTTTCATTCAGCGCGGGCTCAGGAACCCAGCAGCTCAGCCTTGACCAGCTTCGCTTGTTCGTCGGCGTGGTACGAAGAACGTACCAGCGGGCCCGAGGCAACGTTCTTGAAGCCCATCTTGTAACCTTCCTCGGCGAACCAGGCGAAGGTGTCCGGGTGCACGAAACGCTGCACCGGCAAGTGGCTGCGCGACGGTTGCAGGTACTGACCGAGGGTCAGCATGTCGATGTCGTGTTCGCGCATGCGCTTCATCACTTCAATGACTTCTTCGTCGGTCTCGCCCAGGCCCAGCATCAGGCCGGATTTGGTCGGAATGTGCGGCATCATCTGCTTGAAGCGTTGCAGCAAGGTCAGCGACCACTGGTAATCCGACCCCGGACGCGCAGCCTTGTACAGGCGCGGCACGGTTTCCAGGTTGTGGTTGAACACATCCGGCGGCTCGGCTGCGGTGATTTCCAGGGCGACATCCATGCGGCCACGGTAGTCAGGGACAAGGGTCTCGAGCTGCACGTTCGGCGACAGTTTGCGGATTTCGCGGATGCAGTCGGCAAAGTGCTGGGCACCGCCGTCACGCAGGTCGTCGCGGTCAACCGAAGTGATCACCACATACTTGAGCTTGAGGTCGGCAATGGCGATGGCCAGGCTTTCCGGCTCGTTGACGTCCAATGGCTTCGGACGACCATGGCCGACGTCGCAGAACGGGCAGCGACGGGTGCAGATGTCACCCATGATCATGAAGGTCGCGGTGCCGCCGGAGAAGCACTCGCCGAGGTTCGGGCAGGACGCTTCTTCGCAGACGCTGTGCAGCTTGTGTTTGCGCAGCAGGCTCTTGATGCGATCGACTTCCGGCGAAACCGGGATGCGCACACGAATCCAGTCAGGTTTCTTCGGCAGTTCGGTGGTCGGAATGATCTTTACCGGGATGCGTGCAACCTTCTCGGCGCCGCGCAGCTTGACGCCGGCTTCAACCTTGGGACGCGGGGCCGGGCGCTCGGTCACGTCGAGCGTCGGGATCATGGTTTGCACTGCATCAGTAGTCATATCAGTCGATTCCGCCCGTCAGGGTCGTCTGCTCAGCATAGTCGAGGTGTTTGACGAGCTGCGCGCGCAGCCGGGCACTTACCTCGGCAAATTCAATCGATCCTGCGTGATCGCTCAGCTGGGTCATCGCCAGCCCGGCATAGCCGCAGGGATTAATCCGTCGAAACGGTTCCAGGTTCATATCCACGTTCAGGGCCAGGCCATGAAAGGAACAACCGTGGCGAATCCGCAAACCCAGAGAAGCAATTTTCGCCCCGTCGACGTACACGCCGGGAGCGTCTGGCTTGGCCACGGCGGTTACGCCGTAACTGGCCAGCAGTTCGATCAGGCAAAGCTCCATACGGCTGACCAGATCACGTACGCCGAAACCCAGCTTGCGTACGTCCAGCAGCAGGTAGGCCACCAACTGGCCGGGACCATGATAAGTCACCTGCCCGCCGCGATCGACCTGCACTACCGGGATATCACCCGGCAGCAACAGATGTTCGGCCTTGCCAGCCTGGCCCTGAGTGAACACCGGCGGGTGTTCGACGAGCCAGATTTCGTCGGCGGCATCGCTGCCGCGTTCGTTGGTAAAGCGTTGCATGGCATGCCAGACCGGCTCGTAAGCCATCTGGCCAAGCTCACGAAAGCCCAGCGTGCCAGACATCACAACACCATGTGCACGAAGCCGGTCGCCCGCAGTTCGCTGTTGATGTTGTACAGCTGATCCTGATCGGTCGCGACGATGTGCAACTGAATCGTGGTGTATTTGCCGTTGGTGCTTTGACGCTCGTCGATGCGCTCATCATTGATGCTCGCGTGTTTCAGGACGATCGCGATGATCTTGTCTTTGTTGCCAACACCCGTATCGCTGATCACCTTGATCGGATAATCAGTCTGCGGGAATTCGATCTTTGGCGCCTGTACTTCGGTATCGGTCATGGCGTAACGGCCTCTTGAGCGCAAGCCGTGATAACGCACATGGCCCCGCACCGGATCGGGGCGGGGCCATGCAGGTCAACACAAATCAGTTGAACAAGCCGTAGAAGAATAGACGGATGCTATCCCACATGCGGCGGAAGATACCACCCTCCTCGACGCCATCCAGAGCGATCAGGTCAGCGCTGTGCACCACCTTGTCTTCCAGTTTGACTTCGACTTTACCGATCACGTCGCCCTTGGCGATTGGCGCGGTCAGTTGCGGGTTCATGGTCATGCTCGCAGCGAGCTTCTTCAGCTGGCCTTTTGGCAGGGTCATGGTCAGGTCTTCAGCCAGGCCGGCCTTGACTTGATTGGTGGTGCCTTTCCACACCGGGGCCTGAGCCAGTTCGGTGCCCTTCTGATAGAAGGTCTGGGTTTCGAAGAAGCGGAAACCGTAGGTCAGCAGCTTCTGGGTTTCAGCGGCGCGAGCCACTTCGCTGTTGGTGCCGAACACCACGGCGATCAGACGCTGACCATCACGTACTGCCGAAGACACCATGCAGTAGCCGGCTTCGTCAGTGTGACCGGTTTTCAGACCGTCAACGGTCTTGTCGCGCCACAGCAGCAGGTTGCGGTTAGGCTGCTTGATGCCGTTCCAGAAGAACTCTTTCTGCGAGTAGATCGCGTAGTGAGCCGGGTCTTCGTGGATGATCGCACGAGCCAGAATCGCCATATCGTGAGCCGACGAGTAGTGCTCAGGGTTTGGCAGACCGGTCGGGTTCATGAAGTGGGAGTTGGTCATGCCCAGATCAGTCACGGTCTTGTTCATCAGGTCGGCGAATGCATCTTCGCTACCGGCGATGTGCTCGGACAGCGCCACGCTGGCGTCGTTGCCGGACTGAATGATGATGCCATGCAGCAGGTCGCTGACTGTCACCTGCGAGCCGACTTTGATGAACATCCGCGAACCGCCGGTGCGCCAGGCGTTTTCGCTGACAGTTACCGGATCGTTTTCACCGATCTGGCCACGACGGATTTCCAGGGTCGCGATGTACGCGGTCATCAGCTTGGTCAGGCTGGCCGGTGGCAGACGCTGATCGCCATTGTTCTCGACCAGCACGTTGCCGCTGCTGGCATCCATCAGAACGTAGGCTTTGGCGGCCAGTTGCGGTGGCGACGGCATCATCTCGGCCGCGAAGGCGGCTGGCGAGAGGAGCAGCGGGACTAGCAGACACAGGCGTTTGGCAAAGGTGGTGATGTTCATCCGTCTCTCGAAATCGCTAATGGAAACTGTCCTTGCGGACAAAATTTAATCAGATGACTTTCTAACGAGCCATCGCGTGTTCAGTTGCTCACTCCAGTCACCCTTTGCCGGGCTTTTGTTCTTCGACGAGCCAACAACCTGATTCGCCCCCCAATCGCTGGCGAATCGTCAATCAAGTCCTACGTATTACTCGGTGACCACACTTGGCGAACCAAGGTTGGCCAGGCGCACGCTGTTCTGCACCTGAGCGATCTCACCCGGCGAACCGATCGGCCCCAGGCGCACCCTGTGCAGGGTCTGCTGATTGCGCACGATCGAGCTGATGAACACCGGAGCGCTCACCATCCCGCTGAGCTTCGACCTCAGCAGTTCTGCAGCGTCCGGGTTGGCGAACGCGCCCACCTGCAGATACTGGCCAGACGCTGTTGCAGAAGCGTTTTTTTTTGCATCGATCTGCACTGGCACCACGGCCGCAGCGTGTTGTTGCGGCGGTGGCGTCCATTGCTCGACGGTGCCGGCCGAGGCGGTGATCACCGGGGCGCTATTCTGCGCGACCTGCGGCTCGTTGAGCATCAACGGCGCCGGACGGCCCTTGGCGGCCCACCATTGCTGAGGATCGATGCCTTCGACCTTGACCCGCGCCGTGCCGGTTTCGGCATAACCGAGTTTTTTCGCCGCCGCGTAAGACAAATCGATGATGCGATCGGAGTAGAACGGCCCACGGTCGTTGACCCGCAGGATCACTGTGCGGTTGTTGTCCAGGTTGGTCACCCGAACGTAACTTGGCAGTGGCAGAGTCTTGTGGGCGGCACTCATGCCGTACAGGTCGTAGACCTCGCCGTTGGCGGTGTTCTGACCGTGAAACTTGGTGCCGTACCAGGACGCCGTACCCGAAGCGACGTAGGTCTTCGATTCCTGCAACGGGAAATAGGTTTTGCCCAGTACGGTGTACGGGTTGGCCTTGTAAGGACCGGTGTGCAGGGTCGGCGTGGCATCAGGGATGCGCGACACATCGACATCCCACCACGGCGCGCCATCTTTGTGCGCACGGTTGATGTCCAGGCCCGGCTGCGCCCGCACAGCGGTCGAAGAGGTTTTCTGAGTCGGCGAACGGCTGGTCGAACAACTGGCGACCAGCAACGCCAACGCAGCGAAAGCCACCAGCTTCAGGGGTTGATTGTTAGGCAATGCCCGCATTACTTGACGCCCCGTGCTTGTACCAGCTGCTCAGACAGTTGATGTACGGCCATGGCGTACATCACGCTGCGGTTATAACGCGTGATCGCGTAGAAATTCTTCAGGCCCATCCAGTATTCAGGGCCGTTGTCGCCTTCAAGGCGAAATGCAGTAACCGGCATATCATCGCGCAGCGCATCATGACTTGACCAGCCCAGCGCCCGCAACTCTCCAACCGTTTTCGTCGGTTCGATGCCGGTGGTCAGGCCTTCATCGACCTGCTCGCCGCGGACATCGGCACGGCTGACCACCGGCTCACCCGCGACCCAACCGTGACGCTTGAAATAACTGGCGACGCTGCCGATCGCATCATCCGGGTTGTTCCAGATATTGATATGGCCGTCACCGTCGAAATCCACCGCGTAAGCGCGGAAGCTGCTCGGCATGAACTGCGGCAGGCCCATGGCCCCGGCGTACGAGCCTTTGAGGGTCAATGGATCAACCTGTTCTTCGCGGGCCAGCAGGAGGAACTCACGCAATTCCTTGCGGAAAAATTCGGCACGGGGAGGATAGTCGAAACCGAGCGTCGACAAGGCATCGATTACCCGGTAATTGCCGGTATTACGTCCGAAAAAGGTTTCAACGCCGATGATCGACACGATGACTTGTGCCGGCACGCCGTATTCCTGCTCGGCACGGGCCAGCGTCGCCTCGTGCTGGCGCCAGAAGTCCACACCGCGGGCAATGCGCGCGTCGGTGATGAACATCGGACGGTATTCTTTCCATTGTTTGACCCGTTCGGCAGGCCTTGAAATGGCATCGAGAATCGCCTGCTTGCGCTGAGCCTCGCGGAACACCGCCATCAGCTGCTCACCGGCAAAACCATAGTCGCGGGTCATTTCACCGACGAATTCGGCCACCTGCGGCGAGCCTTCGTATTCGCCGGCCAGCGCTTCCTGCACGCTCCCCAGCAGGCCCATCAGGCCAACCAGCGGCGCGCATCGAGTCGCCCAGCCACGCATTACTTGCATTGAACTCTTCACCTTATTCAAACCTGTGCGATCCACTTGCGATGGGTATGGATCGACATCAAAACCCCAAACGCTGACAGCAGTGTCACCAGCGAAGTTCCTCCGTAGCTAATGAACGGCAACGGCACCCCTACGACCGGCAACAGGCCACTGACCATACCGATGTTGACGAAAACGTAAACAAAAAACGTCATGGTCAACGCACCGGCGAGCAATTTGCCGAACAGCGTTTGTGCCTGAGCGGTAATCACCAGTCCTCGGCCAATCAGCAACAGATAGATCAGCAGCAGCGCGCAGATGCCCACCAGACCGAACTCCTCGCCGAGTACGGCAATGATGAAGTCGGTGTGGCTTTCCGGCAGGAAGTCCAGGTGCGATTGGGTGCCGAGCAGCCAGCCCTTGCCGAACACGCCGCCGGAACCGATCGCGGCTTTCGACTGAATGATGTTCCAGCCAGTGCCGAGCGGATCGCTTTCCGGGTCGAGGAAGGTCAGGATTCGCTGCTTCTGGTAGTCGTGCATGATGAAAAACCACATGGCGACCGACACCGGAATTGCTGCGGCCAGCACGCTGAGAATCCAGCGCCAGCGCAGCCCGCCCATAAACAATACGAACGCCCCCCCCGCGAGAATCAGCAGCGAAGTACCGAGGTCGGGCTGGCGCACGATCAGCGCGAACGGCACGCCGATCAGCATCAGGCTGATGCCGACATGCTTGAGCTGCGGCGGCAACGTGCGTTTGGACAGGTACCAGGCAATGGTCGCCGGCATCAGGATCTTCATGAACTCCGAGGGCTGGAAGCGGATCACCCCGGGGATGTTGATCCAGCGGGTGGCGCCCATGGCGTTGTGGCCCATGATGTCCACCACCAACAGCAGCACCACGCCAATCACATAACCAAGCGGCACCCAGCGCGCCATGAAACGCGGCTCAAACTGGGCGATGATGATCATCGAGACCAGACCGATACCGAACGAAGTGGCCTGTTTGGCCAGCAGGTCCCAGCTTTTGCCGCTGGCCGAATAGAGTACGAACAGGCTGCCGGCGGCGAGGATCAGCAGCAGAATCAGCAACGGGCCATCGATATGCAGTCGTTGCAGCAACGTCGCGCGGCGACGCATCACATCCTCACTGGAGAGCATGCGATCAAAATTATTCATCACGGGCCGTAGCCTCCGCACTGATTGGGCTGGCGTATTCGGCCTTCAAACGTCCGTCCTGATCGAGCAGCCAGGCGTCCATGACCTGCCGCACAACTGGCGCAGCTACGCCGGAACCGGACTCGCCGTTCTCGACCATCACCGAAACAACAATTTTCGGGTCATCGGCCGGGGCAAAACCGACGAACAAGGCATGGTCGCGGTGGCGCTCCTGAACCTTGGAGCGGTCGTACTTCTCACCCTGCTTGATCGCTACCACCTGAGCAGTACCCGACTTGCCGGCGATACGGTATTGCGCGCCGATCGCTGCTTTGCGCGCAGTACCTCGAGCGCCGTGCATTACTTGCTGCATGCCGTGGTTGACCTTATTCCAGTCCGACGGATCACGCAGGACAATGTCCGGCATCGGGTTTTCGTCGACCGGCTTCACCCCCTCAAGGGATTTAGCCAGGTGCGGACGGTTCCACACGCCTTTGTTGGCCACCAGCGCCGTGGCTTGCGCCAGTTGCAGCGGGGTCGATTGCATATAGCCCTGGCCGATCCCGAGAATCAGGGTTTCGCCCGGGAACCACGCCTGTTTGCGCGTCGCCCGCTTCCATTCGCGGGAAGGCATCAGGCCGGGGGATTCTTCGAACATGTCCAGCGAGACCTTCTGGCCGATGCCGAA
This sequence comes from Pseudomonas viridiflava, assembly GCF_900582195.1. Classification (GTDB taxonomy): domain Bacteria; phylum Pseudomonadota; class Gammaproteobacteria; order Pseudomonadales; family Pseudomonadaceae; genus Aquipseudomonas. The sequence goes on along the minus strand of NZ_UTHA01000188.1, from coordinate 132,012 downwards.
CTTGTTCATGTAGGCCGACAACCGATCGATGCCGAGCTTGTGCGCCAGGTCATAGAAGTAGGTGTCGTTGGAACGCATGATCGCCGTATCGAGGTCGACGAAGCCGTCACCGGTGCGGTTCCAGTTACGATACTTGTGATCGTAGTTGGGCAGCATGTAGTAGCCCGGGTCGAACACTCGACTGGACGCCGTCACAACACCGGAATCGAGACCGGCAATTGCCACCGCCGGTTTGATCGTCGAGCCTGGCGGGTACAGACCGCGCAATACGCGGTTGAACAAGGGCCGGTCGATGGAATCGCGCAACTCGGCATAGGCCTTGAAGCTGATCCCGGTAACGAACAGGTTCGGGTCAAAACTCGGCTGACTGACCATTGCCAGCACTTCACCGGTCTTCGGATCCAGCGCCACCACCGCCCCACGACGCCCGCCCAATGCGGCTTCGGCGGCTTCCTGCAACTTGATGTCGAGGCTCAGCACGATGTCTTTGCCGGGAATCGGATCAGTGCGCTTGAGTACGCGCAGCACGCGGCCACGGGCGTTGGTCTCGACTTCTTCGTAACCGACCTGACCGTGCAATTCCGGCTCGTAGAAACGCTCGATACCGGTTTTGCCGATGTGGTGAGTGCCGCTGTAATTGACCGGATCGAGGGTTTTCAACTCTTTCTCGTTGATCCGCCCCATGTAACCGACCGAGTGGGCAAAATGCGCGCCCTGCGGGTAGTGACGAACCAGTTGCGCGACCACCTCCACGCCGGGCAGACGGAACTGGTTCACCGCGATCCGGGCGATCTGCTCTTCACTCAGCTCGAACAGGATCGGCACCGGCTCGAACGGCCGTCGCCCCTGTCGCATGCGCTTCTCGAAGATCACCCGGTCCTCGGGCGTCAGCTCCAGCACTTCAACGATCACGTCGAGCACTTGCTGCCAGTCGCCGGAGCGCTCGCGGGTCATGCTCAGGCTGAAGCTTGGCCGGTTGTCCGCCACCACCACGCCGTTGCGGTCGAAAATCAACCCGCGTGTCGGTGGTATCGGCTGCACATGGACGCGGTTGTTTTCCGACAGTGTCGAGTGGTACTCGTACTGGATCACCTGCAAGTAATACAGCCGCGCGATCAGCACGCCGATCAACAGCATGATCGCAATGGCCCCGAACACGACGCGGCTACGCACCAGGCGTGCGTCCTTTTCGTGGTCCTTGATGCGGATCGGCTGAGACATGAGGGCTGGATTACTTGTGGTAAGGGTGACCGGACAGCACGGTCCAGGCACGATACAACTGTTCGCCGATCAGGATCCGCACCAGCGGGTGCGGCAACGTCAGCGGCGACAACGACCAGCGCTGATCGGCACGGGCGCAGACTTCCGGCGCCAGCCCTTCCGGGCCACCGACCATGAAATTGACCGTGCGCGAATCCAGCCGCCAGCGGTCGAGTTCGACCGCCAGCTGCTCGGTGCTCCAGGGTTTGCCGTGGACTTCCAGCGTGACGATCCGCTCGTTCGGCCCGACCTTGGCCAGCATGGCTTCGCCTTCCTGGCGGATGAAACGAGCCACGTCGGCATTCTTGCCACGGGTATTGAGCGGTATTTCCACCAGTTCCAGCGCCAGCTCGGACGGAAGACGCTTGGCATATTCATGCCAGCCTTCTTCCACCCACTTGGGCATACGTGAACCGACGGCGATCAGGCGCAGTCGCACAGCAATCCCTTACAGCTGGTCTTTGTTGAGCTTGGTGAAATGCTCGTGGGTGTTTTCCGGGCTGTGGTGCTTGGCGTCGGCCGCACGGCTCTGCTCGGCACCGGCCCACAGGCGCTCCAGATCGTAGAACTGACGTGCCGAGGCGGTCATCATGTGCACGATCACCAGGTCCAGGTCGAGCAGCACCCAGTCGCTGTCGCCCTTGCCTTCTTCGCCCAGCGGCTTGGCGCCCTGCTTTTTGACTTCTTCGCGAACCTTGTCGAGCATCGCGTTGATCTGGCGGTTGGACGTACCGGTGGCGATGATCATGTAGTCAGTGATGCTCTGCTTGTCGCGAACATCGATGATCTGAATGTCTTGCGCCTTGACGTCTTCCAGGGCTGCTACGGCCAGTTTGACCAGCTCGTCACCCTTCAGCGGCTCGTTGGTGTTGACCGGTTCAGGCAGCGGGGCGCTCTTGAATGTGCCTTTGCGCTTTACTTTGGTTTGGTCTTTGTCAGTCATATAAAACTCGTTTTGCTCATATATTCGGCGGCTTGGCGATACGTGTATTCGTATCAGTGAAGCACGCCTTGCTCAGTTCGACGCACGATAAAGACCGTGCGCATCGATGTAGGCCAGGACCGCGTCGGGCACCAGGAAACGTACCGACTTACCGCTGGCCAGCAGTTGACGGATCTGGGTGGCGGAAACCGCGAGCGGTGTCTGCCAGACGAATGCAATCTGTCCGCTCGGCCCTTTCAGGGCCAGCGGGTCGCTCACCGAACGCGCTGCCAGCAGGTTGCGCAAGGCATCCGGCGGTTCGCTGTCGGCGTCCGGGCGCTGTAGCACCAGGATGTGGCAATGCTGGAGCAACTCTTCCCAGCGGTGCCAAGTGGGCAGGCCGCAAAATGCGTCCCAGCCCAAAAGCAGAAAAACCTGGGTCTCGACGGGCATTTCAGCGCGCATCGACTCCAGGGTATCAATGGTGTAAGACGGCTTGTCCCGCTGCAATTCGCGGGCGTCTACCACCAGCGGCGGCACTCCGGCCACCGCGCACTCGACCATCGCCAAACGATCCCGCGCCGACACCTGCGGCGTACCACGATGGGGCGGTCGCGCATTCGGCATCAGGCGCAACTCGTCGAGCGCCAGCGCTTCGGCGACTTCAAGGCCCCCGCGCAAATGGCCGATGTGCACCGGGTCGAACGTGCCGCCCAATACGCCGATACGACGAGGGCGGGAATCGCTGCCGGTTTGCGGCGCTGTCAGGTCGAGGTCGGTCAAGTCAGACCGTCGCCTGGCCGCGCAACTGGCCATCACCGACCACGATGTACTTCTCGCAGGTCAGTCCTTCCAGGCCCACCGGGCCACGGGCGTGCAGCTTATCAGTAGAAATGCCGATCTCGGCACCCAATCCGTATTCAAATCCATCGGCGAAGCACGTCGGCGTGTTGATCATCACCGAGGCCGAGTCGACTTCCGCCACAAAGCGCCGGGTGTCGGCGAGGTTTTCGCTGACGATCGAGTCGGTGTGATGGGAGCCGTAATGGTTGATGTGTTCGATGGCCTGATCCAGATCGTCGACCACGCGGATCGACAGGATCGGCGCCAGGTACTCGGTGTTCCAGTCTTCTTCGCTGGCGGAAACGGCGTCGATGATTGCCCGGGTGCGCTCGCAACCGCGCAGTTCGACGCCTTTTTCGCGGAACTGGGCAGCCATCGATGGCAGGAAATCATTGGCAACCGTCTGATCGACCAACAACGTCTCCATCGCACCGCAAATACCGTAGCGATAAGTCTTGGCATTGAAAGCAATGCGTTGCGCTTTCGGCAGATCGGCGTGGGCACTGACGTAGACGTGGCAGATGCCGTCCAGATGCTTGATCACCGGCACACGGGCATCGCGACTGATACGCTCGATCAGGCCACGGCCACCGCGCGGCACGATCACATCGACGTATTCGGGCATGGTGATCATCGCGCCCACGGCGGCACGGTCAGTGGTTTCGACCACTTGCACCACCGCTGCCGGCAGTTCGGCTTCGGCCAGACCGCGCTGAATGCACGCAGCAATCGCCCGGTTGGAATGAATGGCCTCGGAACCACCGCGCAGGATCGTCGCGTTACCGGACTTCAGGCACAGGCTGGCGGCATCGATGGTCACGTTGGGCCGGGATTCGTAGATGATCCCGATCACGCCCAGTGGCACGCGCATCTTGCCGACCTGGATGCCCGACGGACGGAAGCTCATGTCACGGATCGCACCGACCGGATCCGGCAGCGCGGCGACCTGACGCAGACCGACGATCATGCCGTCGATGCGCGCCGGGGTCAGTTCCAGACGTTCCAGCAGTGCCGGCTCCAGACCGTTGGCGCGACCGACGGCCAGGTCCTGTTCATTGGCTGCAGCCAGCTCGGCACGCGCAGCGTCGAGGGCATTGGCAGCCGCCTGCAAGGCGCGGTTTTTCTGCGCGGTGCTGGCACGGCCGATGACCCGGGAAGCTGCGCGGGCGGCGCGACCCAATCGGGTCATGTAGTCAAGAACGGACTCAGTCATGGTCTGCTGGGGTCTTGGCAAAGAGGAAAGCGGCAGATTATAGCTGTCGCGTCCCGGGACTAACAGCGGTGACGGGCGGATGGTCGAAATGAACGCGGATTCGCCGGCGTTCAGGCCCAATTAAGCCGTGCGTTGTTATCATCACGACCTCCTGAGCCTGGATAAACGTCACCTGCCATGTCCAACCTGATCGTTCGCAACCGCGCCGAACGCCTGCCGCTGGGGCTGCCGGACGCCTTTTTCGACCGAGACGCGCAAGTACTCGCGCGGGATCTGCTCGGTAAAGTCATTCGTCACCGGGTCGGCGATCTGTGGCTGAGCGCGCGAATCATCGAAACCGAAGCCTATTACTGCGCAGAAAAAGGCAGCCATGCCTCGTTGGGCTACACAGAAAAACGTAAGGCTTTGTTTCTGGATGGCGGCCACATCTATATGTATTACGCCCGGGGCGGTGACTCGTTGAATTTCAGCGCGCAAGGGCCGGGCAATGCGGTACTGATCAAATCCGCCTATCCGTGGGTCGATGAAATCAGCGGACCGGCGAGTCTGGCGCAGATGCTGCTGAACAATCCCGATGCGCAGGGACGTGCGCGGCCTTCACAAAAGCTCTGCGCCGGACAAACCCTGCTGTGCAAAGCGCTGGGGCTGAAAGTGCCAGTGTGGGACGCCAAGCGTTTCGATCATGAAGTCCTGCTCGTAGAAGACACCGGGCCGGCACCTTCGCACATTATTCAAACTACCCGCCTGGGCATTCCCCATGGCCGTGACGAGCACCTGATGTACCGCTTTGTCGACTCAGCTTATGCGCAATGGTGCACGCGGAACCCGCTGCGACGCGGTCAGGTCGAAGGCCGGGATTATTTTCTGCTGTAAACACAAACCTGTGCAGGAGCCGCCGATGGCTGCGATTTTTGACTTTGTTTTAGGGGTCAAGATCAAAAGATCGCAGCCTTCGGCAGTTCCTCCACAGGGATCATCAACGGTTTGGAGTTTTTCTGTATGGGCCCATGGCTCGATAGCGTGACCGGCTGGCTGGCAGCCAACCCACAGTGGCTGGCTGCTGCGGTGTTCATTGTTGCCTTTGTCGAATGCCTGGCGATTGCCGGTTTGATCGTGCCGGGCACCGTGCTGCTGTTTGCCGTCGCCGTTCTGGCCGGCAGCGGCGCCCTGTCGCTGAGCGAAACCCTGTTGCTGGGTTTTCTCGGCGGGATTCTCGGCGACGCCGTTTCGTATTTCCTCGGCCGCCATTTCCACCAGAATATCCGCCGCCTGCCGGGACTGCGCCATCATCCGGAGTGGATGGCCGGCGCCGAGTCCTACTTCCAGCGCTACGGCATTGCCAGCCTGCTGGTCGGCCGCTTCATCGGGCCGTTGCGGCCGATGCTGCCCATGGTCGCCGGCATGTGCGACATGCCCTTCCCGCGATTCGCCGCTGTCAGCCTGCTGGCCGCCGCCGGCTGGAGCCTGGCTTATCTGCTGCCGGGCTGGGCTACCGGCGCAGCCTTCCGCCTGCCCTTGCCTGAAGGGTTCTGGCTGGAGGCCGGCATTGTCGCCGGCAGCATCGCCGTAATGGTCGGCCTCAGCGTGAACAGCAGCCTGCGCCGGCACCGCCGCGCGACGATCTGGATCAGCAGCATGAGCCTGTTGATTCTGATTGGCCTGTTCATCGGCTATCCCTACCTGACAGCGCTCGATCAAGGCGTGATGACGCTGGTGCAGGAACATCGCCAGCCAATGCTGGATGAAATTGCGGTCACGCTGACCCTGATTGGTGAATTCCGCAACATGCTGCTGTTCAGCGTCCTGCTGACCGGACTGTTGCTGCTGTGCCGCCAGTGGCGCCAGGCGATCTTCGTCGGCGGCACGCTGCTGGTGACCGCACTGGCCAATACCGGGACGAAGTACTTCTTCGCCCGGGTGCGCCCGGAAGTGCTGACCGATCCATTGACCACCTACAGCATGCCCAGCGGCCATGCCTCAGGCTCGTTCGCGCTGTTTCTGACCCTGGCCGTGCTGGCGGGTCGCGGCCAACCACCACGCATGCGTCTGACCTGGTTGCTGATCGCCTGTATTCCAGCCCTCGCCATCGCGCTCTCGCGGGTCTATCTGGGCGCTCACTGGCCAACCGACGTATTGGCCGGTGCCATGCTCGCCACCTGTGTCTGCGCAGCAACCCTGTGGCTGAGTCAGCGCAATACCCCGCTCACCCCCATGCCGTTCAAGATCTGGTGGCTGGTCCTGCCGGCCATGTTGGCGCTGTTTGGCTTTTTCGTCTTGCGGCATCTGCCCCATACGCTGTTGCGTTACGCCTATTGAATGAGGCGATAGACAAGCCTTATTCACTTCGCGCTGCTCTTTTAGGAAATGTCCGACATGAGCAGCGCTTCCCCCTTATCAAGAACTACTCATCCAAGGTAAAACTTCTTATATCCAGAACTGCAACTTCCTACACTTAAAAATAAAAACAATAGAAGTTACACATCACCTGTAAACCGGCACAACAACGCCTTCCATAACTTGAAAAACCAGTTAGATTAAATCCACCTCCATTGAAACCCGCCGACACTTGTTCAATACAGTGAACCTGCTGGCACTTATCTGCCTGCCAGACAAACAACTCAACTTACAAATCGAGGGTTTCAATACATAAACTGATTTCGAGTATTCCATGAGTCCAAAGATACCGCGCAAACCGCACCAGCCCTCTACGCAACAACCTGACCCAGACACATCCCGGCCTCAGCGAACCGACCCACCCGTCCCTGCAGGCGGGCCGCCCATTTTCCGCTTACCGGGCTTGCCGAGTGGCCAGGACCCCGCCCACCCCGCTGGCGGCCGCCCGATCATCGATAACACCCCGCCTGCCGTGATCGTCCAGACCATGCCGGCGACCAGTCCTGCCCGCCTCGCAAGCGATAATTCGCCCGACACTTACTGGCTGCACGACGATTTCCTGCGAGGAATGAAACCGGCAGACGATGACGGTTTTCGCTGGATCGTCGGGCGACAGTTCGTCGACGTCGAATATGAAGGAGGCTTGCGCACCACTCATGTCGGCAAGGATGTCGCCGGGGTTTATCACTGCAAGTCGATCTACAAGCGAATAGCCGCAGGACCGGCACTTTATAAAAATGAAGGCCAGTTGACCTGGCGTCTGACAGAGCACCCGGCACCTGCCATAGCCTCGACAAAACGACCTGCGCCGCCCACGAGCGATCAGCCCGCAATCGCCCCCGTCGCGAAACGGCTCCGGTCCGCCCCTCTCGACTGGAATCGATACAAGCCGTCACCACGTTCGCCGGATGCCCAAGGCTATTACGAAATGGAGCCGTCATTCGGGTTGAATAAAGCGATCACGCAATTTGCCTTCCGGGACTCCTTCGGTAACTGGGTCCCGGTCGATCCACCGGCCGGCGGTTTCGGCGCCCAGCCCACGCGCTTGAAGCACTGGACCGATCACGAGATCTGGCAGGCGTATCGCATCCATGGCGAGGATCTCGTGCGCTTTCGCAGCGATGCCCAGGCCAGCGGCAAGCGTCCGCTGTGGGCGGTTCCCGAAGTCACCAACCCGCATCGTGACTTACTGCGCGACACCCTGCGCTGGCTGCACCCGGCCATGAACCTCACCCAGCGCGAGGCCTTCCTGCAGTCGTACAATCTGCTGCCCAGCCAACTGACCCGCTTGCATCAGGACCTGAAGACCGAACTGAACATGCCGCAATGGGCGCAAGCACACAAACGCCTGATCGCCGACATCGACAACCCACAGCGCCTTGAGCAAATGAGCCAGGACGCCATCAAGGAACTCAACCTCAAGCGCGATGCCCGGCATGACTGGTACAGCCCCGAGACCAGCATGACCGCGCCAGTGCGCGAAGCACTGCTAAGCAAACTCGGCTATCTGCGCAACAAGAACAACTGCCTGTACCGCACGGACGTTCCGGGGTTGTTCCGTGGCGATGAACGCACACCGTTCGAACTCGCCAATGACGGCTTCATGCTGCCGCGTTATCACCACGAACCCGGTGCAACCACTCACAAACCGATGAGTGCCACTTTCAGTCTCAAAGAAGGGCAGATGTACGCGAGAGAGCCTGATCCTGAGTACTTGCGCTTTAACAGCCAGACCAACAAACACCCGGGGCGGGCCCCTGACGACAGCACCTCGGACAGTGATGCCAGTGACACAGAAAGCACCACATCGTCCGAATGGTCCGATGCCGCAAGCCCCGTGCCGTGGGATCACGATCGCCACTACGAATCAACGCGAACACGCCAGCAGGAAGTGTTTCTGTATGTGCTCGACACCCGTCACCTGGAAGTGGTGCCTCACGAAGAAAACATGAGTTTCAATTCAACGGCTCGTGACACACCCTCCACCTGGTTTCCCACCGATGACTTCGAAGGGCTGATTTCGGTCAGCCGCAGCGGACTGCATGCCGATCGCATCTGGCTGCTGAATTCTGCACTGACCAAAGCGGTAAAGATCAACGACATCAAAGCCCAGGCAGGCGCAAGCGCCGAACGCATCGAAGCCGCCACCCATGCCGGGCATCAGAACAAATCCGCATACGATCAGTTGATCGACAAAGCCGAGGCCGCGGGCAAACCCGTGCTCAGGCTGTCGGGCAACGGCGACGAATTTGCCTACGACATCCGTTGGCCCGAGCCTGCAACGCCAACGGCCCAGAATCAGTAACACACCGGTACGGACACCGGTCCTGCACTTTCATTAACGGACTAATGACATGTCAAAACTTATCGATCCGCCCCCTCCAATACCCGACTTCAGCCCCATTCAGGTCAGTATCGTCAGCGCTTCGGCCAACCCCCATGCACCGCAGGCGGGCACGCTCAACAGCACGACGCCGGCAGACGATGCTGACGCCCCCTATCGAAGCACGCTGAAATCCCTCGACGAACATTTCGGCCCCCTGCGCATCGGCGAAATGCTCACCAGCCGCGTCGAGTTCCAGGCCTTGGGCGCGACCGTGCATGGTCAGCCCATCAGCCCGGCGAATGCCGGCATGCAGCACGTGGATCAAAGCTTTCTCGACGGGCTCAATTTCGACGCAGACCAGGTGCAGGCGCGCTTGATGTCCGTGGACACCGCCGACAGCAATGTGGCGGCGATGCTGTTCTATGAAATCGCTTGCATCCGTTCGGTCGACGCCGGGTCGCTGTTCGTCGCCGATGCAGCCATCGCCTCTGGCAGTGCAGTGGATCGTCTGAATCAGTTGGGCAAGGCTGCGCAAAAACTGGATATCCATCGCGCCGAAGCGCTGGAGAATGCGCCGGGCTGGATCAGCAAAAACAAAAGCTATCTGATGAGCGGCGCCGGCGTCGGCATGCAGGCATTCGGCATCTATAGCGGCTACAAGGCCATGATCGATGCAATCAAACAGGGCGACACCCTGGAAGCGGTTTTCCAGGGTGGCTCGATCGCCGCCGAGTTCGGCTCGTTGATCATCGAACGGGGGCTGACCAAGACCGGCGAAGCCATGCTCAGGAATGGCGGAACCGCGCTGAAGTATTTTCCGCTGACGTCGGTAGGCAAATACATGAGCCGCGGTGCCGGAATGTTCGCCAGTGCAATCACCCTGCCCTTCGACATCACCGACGCGATCAAATCTTTCAATGCCGCTGCAGCGGCGCAAGGCAAAGAGGCCCAGGACCACTACGTCAGCGGCGGTCTGAGTGTCGCGGGAGCCAGTATCAGCCTGGTGCTGGGCATTGCCGCGCTGGCCGGTTTTGGTAGCGTCGCCGGGCCGGTCGGGCTGGTGGCCGCCGGACTGCTCATCGCTGCCTCGATGATCTACCAGGCCGCCCGCGTCGTGGATGACATCGATGATTGCATCGAACTGACCTTTGAAGAACGCCTGCGCTCCGGCTGGTTCGCCTTCACCAACAAGGAGCTCGACCAAGACGTACTCGATCGTTTCAAGCACTCCAAGGGCTATCGAGACCATCAGCAGCAGCTCGAACTGTCGGCCAAGGACATGCTGGAAGGTGCGTACAAACACTCCATCGAACACGTGATCAATGGCGCCTTCCAGATTGAATTGAAGCCGGTTGAAACCTGGCGCTACCAGTGGGACGAAAGCGCCGGCCAACAGCCGTTCAAGCTCGACAGCCAGGCCATTGTCATTGGTGGCGACGATGTGATCGATGCCGGCAACGGCCTGCCCGCCAACCTCAAAGGCAAGGTATCGGGCAGTGCCGGTGAAGACAAAGGCATATTCTGGCGCCTGGGTGACGGCAATGACCGGGTCATCGGCGTCCGGGACAAGCCCAACCTGTTCACTTATCGCGCTGATCACAAGGCACTGACCGGGGGTGACCGCAACGATGCGTTTTATCAGGACATCACCGAGCAGGAATTGAACCGGACCGACAAACCGGCGCACCTCCATGTGCTGGATGGCGGCTCAGGTTCCGACACACTGGCCTTCGAAGGCAGCCGCCCGCTCAGCGATACCCGCCATATTGGTCACGACATCGATCTGCACAGCGGCAGAGTCGCGCTGCGAGGACTTGATCCCGCGGTTGATGCGGTAGAGGTCGCACAGCTCACTTCAATCGAAAACGTCTCGACGTTGCGCAAAGGCACCAGCCGCGTCAGCGGCAACGAAGCGGCCAACCAGATTGCCGCCAATGGCTACGACCGCATCAATGCCGGCGGAGGCGACGATACGATTGCGCTCTACGGACTGGACTGTCGGGTTGAGGGCGGCAGTGGCGCGGATCGTTTTTACATCGCCAGCAGCAACGCTCGAACGACCATCATCGAGGACGGTGCAGAGTCGAGTCTGATCGAGTTCGGCTGGCCGGCGGACGTCATCCAGCGCTGGCAGATCGTCGGCACCTCGCTGGTGGTCAGCTCATTGCGCGGTGAAGATGGCGACGACCCCGAGCATGTGCTCACGCTGGAAAATGTCTACCAGTGGATCGATGGCCAACGTCAGCTGAAAAATGATCGATGCCGATTCAAGACCCAGGACGGTTACGAGCTGCTGCTCCAGTTACCCCAGCAGCCAGGTGAGGCACCCAGTCTGGATATCAGGCCCACCGTGGTCGTCATTGGCCAACCGGCAGCCGCGCCGCAAATTGTCAACGGCGGCACGGTCGAGATTGCCGAACAAGGCTTGAAGCGACACTTTGTTTCCCGTAACGACCGCCCGGTGGAATTCGTTGCCCAGCGCAACACCGCCGAAACGTCCCGTAGCGTTTATCTGGAGTTCGACAGCGCTGAAATCATCGACGTACAACTCAGCTACGACGTGCAGGTGCGCAAAGGCGTCTCGGGCAACACCCACTTGTACTACAAGGACTTCACCCTGTCGGTCAGCCTGCCGTCGAAAGTCGTGATGTTCAAAGGCATCATCCAGCCTAGCGCCGCAGCCACCGGTTATAGCGGCAGAAACAGCCTGAAAGTCACCACCCCACGCCTGCAACAGAACGTTGTCCTGATCATGCAGGACCAGGTTTCATACCGGCTTCGAATTCCCCGGATGGACTATGAAGACGATGCGAAAAACCCAGGCCTGCGCGTATGCAGCACTCGCCGTTGCCTCAGGCGACGAAATGGCAATTATCGCTTTGTCAGGCCGCTGGCCAGCGTGAAACCGCTGATAACGGCAGAACCCAGCCGCATTACGATCGACGCGGGGGCGCACACCGGCATTTATGTGCTCGAAGGCCAGAGTTCGACTTACGATGTCTATCTTGCCAGCAACACCATCATTCGCCTTTCGACACCAGGCGCTACGGCCAGAATCGCCAATGCTTCGAGCTGGACGCTGTATACCCACGCGCTCAAAGAAACCGTCACACGTGATGACATACAGCTGGACGGCAACCGCTTGCACATCGCCAGTGTCACGATTGAATTGCCCGATGTCGAAGACGACGCTCCGGTGGAGTCCATCAACGTGGCGACGTCGGCCGGCAATATTTATGAAGTTTCCCTGCTGTTTGAAGTGCTGCAGCTTTACGTCATCGATGCGCGTGGCTACGCCAGCATCGAAGCGCTGTTGGCCGAGATCACTGCGCATCAGCAGCGAAACGAACTGGCGGCCAGGGTTCATGTCACCCACATCGCTGTAAAGGCCGGAACCAGCGGCACGGTGGTTTATAACTCTGTGAGGAAGTACTGGGGGCTGGCTAGCGATCCACACGCGCGACTCAAACCCGAAGATCTGGTTTTTTCAAGCAACAAGGCCTGACCCTGCGCGGCCCGGTTTCATCGACGTGCCAGTGTGGTTCTGACGTCCACACTGGCACCTGCTCATCTCAGCCTACGGACAGGCTGATTCAACCACATGGAGTGACTTTTATGCGCCAAAAACCCGGGCCGCTGCGCCCGTCGCCAACGACCGAGACACCCGGTACCTCGCCAACCCGTCCTGCGCCCTTTGATCATCCAGCCGATCTGGATCCCGTTCTGCGTGGTCGCATCAGACCCGACGGCACAACCCAGTCACCGGGCGCTGACACCGACGGCCCCCACAGCAGCATCGCAACAGTCGAGCCCGGCATAATGATTACGCAGATGCCCGACACGCAGACACCCCGGCCTCGTACAGCGACGTCCCCCCTGGAGCCTTATCTGCAGAGCGTCGACGAGGCTTTGGGCCACGATGCAGACGGGCTGAGGAATCACAAGGGTCGCAAGTTCGCGGACATTGCCCGCGACGATGGATCAGCCGCCGGGCTGACGGTGATGGTGGCGTTCCACGATTTGATGAAAGCCTACCGGGCCGGGTTGCCGAGTGAGCGGGTGCCCTCCGGTCCTCCGCTTTATCGAGTGGCCGACAGCAACGTCTGGAGCTTGAAAAAGCCCATTGAGTACTACCCTTCTGACCGCTACACCGTGCATGACAGGCGCAATGCTCATTTTAGTAATGTGCCAGATGCACAAGGCTATTACGCGGTACACGAGTGGAAACATGTGCCGGATCACGGGGACTTTGTCATGCGCAGTAATGTCGGCTTTGCCTTCAAGGAGCGATACGGCCGTCTGGTTAAAGTCGACCCGAGCGAGGCTCGCGGAGATGCATCCGTACCCTTGAAGCTTGCGCACTGGACCGATCGCGAAATATGGGACGTGTACAACATCCACGGTGCCGAAGTTGTGGCTTTTCGAGCCGAAGCCCAAGCCAGCGGCAGAGCGCCGGACTGGGCAAGACGCACCGATAATGACGATCATCACAAATCCCTCATGAACGCCATGAAATGGTCCCACCCGCAGAAATCCCGAAGCGAATGCGCCGAACTTCTGCGCAGCTACAACTTGACCATCGCCCAGCAAAAACGCTTGCTCCCGGATATGGATAAGGGCTTTCCCGAATGGGCCGAACAGCACAAACGATTGACTCAGAACACGCTGGACGAACGCCGCTTCGATCAGATTGAAGAAGAAATGCAGCCACTGATTCTAAGAATAAGACAAGAAGGCGAGAGGCCTGATTTCGACGCACATCCGGTTGAACAACGCTATGAACAAAGTTTTCTGAAAAGTTATCTGGAACATGCCGGCTACCAGCTCACCAGGCATGGCTACCTTTTCAGAACGGACATCCCGGCCATGTTCCGCGCCGATTTGCGCACGCCTTTCGAACTGGCGCGGGACAAACGACTGGTGAAATTGAGGGGCAACCCTTCCGACTCCACGAACAAATCGGCCTTCAGCGCGACATTTTCCATGGCCAAGCTCTCGGACTACATGTTTTTTGATTACTACTCCAACCCACGGCATTACAACAGCCAGGCTAACCGTTATCCGGGGCATTTTTCTGACAGCGATTCGTCGGGCGGGAATCGTCACAGTTCGGCTAGCGATTCTGAGACATCGTTTGAAATGGACGAATCGCGCGACTATCCATTGCTGCGGCGCAAACAGCTTCTTGGCTTCCGTTACGTCATCGACACCCGCGGTATCGAAGTGGTCCCCCGAGACGAAAACATTTACCTGAACGACATGGATTTTGACGGCGATCCATTGGAAGGCCGGATATCAATGCCGACGCGTGGTATCAGTGCAGAAAGAATCTGGCTGGTGAGATCAGACCTGAGCCAGGCGGCCAGAGTCGAGGATATCTTGCGGCAGGCCGGTGACAACGCTGAGGCTATCGAGAAAGCCACATGGGCAGGTACCGACGGGAACGATGTCCTCTATCATGGAGTCACTGCTTACGACAAACTGATAGATCAAATAGCCAACTCCGGCGGTGTTGTGCTGAAGTTGCCAAAAGGCGAAAGCACCTACTCTAACGATGTGAACTGGCCAGTGGCCGAACATTACCGAGCCTGAGAAAAGGCGCCATTCATTAAAAATGATGGCGCCTTTCTATTAAACAGCGGTTGAACGCTATTTGATCACCTTGATCACGAATGTTGCCGGTTTGTTATTGAAAGCGTTATGCCCGGTCCTGTTAGGATCGGCGTCGACGAATGTGCTCATTCCGCTGCTTACATGACGATACAAGGGCCTGTTGGCTGGCTCGCTGATCAACTCGAGATAAGCAGGTCCGGATTCGATATTGCTGAAGGAGGCTTTCGAGGCCCCATATGTACTGATCGAAAAGTACTGCACCGGAGCACTGGTACTGACCAACAGGTTATGCGTCTTGTTCTCTACAAATAACCGCGCACCTTTAAACGTTCCCGCAAGCTCAAGGCTGATTACATACTCATTACCTTCAGGTACGAACTTCAACAGCAGCGGCTCATCATCCTCATGGTCAGCCAGCGTGATGAAACTGGACACACGCGAATCTGCCAGCCCTACCTCGGCGTCCAGTTTCTCGGCATTGGTTATCCGCGGCTCGCGCAGAGCCTGTTGCAGACGTTGTTGATTAAGCACCACTGGCCGGCCATCAAGATAAAGATGTGCCGTGAATGTCGGGTTGTTTGTTTTTTCTAAAGACATAAAGTTGCCCACTTGCAAGCGCCCTGCCGTGCTGGAACGGCAACGGCAGGCCTCGCTGAAAAAAGAGAGAATCAAATGGCGGTTGCGGCCACTACGGCTTTGGCTGTAGCAGACATCCGAGGGACGTCGCCAGCAGGGATTTTTTCAGATTTGCGTTTACGCCGGGCCATTACCATGCGGTCCGCATAATTGGAGGCTGCTTCAATAACGTGGCTAACGTTATGATCCGTTTCGGCATGCTTCAGAATATATTTGCCGGCAATATCATCCCAAAATTCCCACTCGTCTTCATATACCGTCATGATTTCATCCTTATTTTTATTCAAGTTACCCGCTTCCTGCGGGCAACTTGAAACTAAGACAAAGACAAAAGCAAAACAATGCTGGCAGGCGACATGAGTTAATTCAAAATACAACTAGGCAAACAGCTCACCCTGCAGCTCGTCGAGCAGTGCCTGGATCGCATCCAGTCGTTGTTGGGGATCGTCGAGTTGCAGCAAATCGATCTTGTCTTCTTCGGCGAACGGCAGCAGATAGGCCAACTGATTGGCCAGCGATTGCTGACCCAGCGCTTCGGTGCCCATGTCCAACGCTTCCACCATCGGGTGCTCGGCCAGTGCCTTGAGCAACGCCACCAGATCAGCGTCTTCGTCCTGCAACGGTTGCTCGGGCTCGTCATCCAGCCACTCGACATCGGCGAGAAGCAACTGGTCGCGCTGCACCTCGGTTCGCAACACGGTAAACCGGCGTCCGCCCTGCACACGTATGCCCAACAAACCGTTGTCTTGCTGCTGGAAATCGGTGATGCGTGCTTCGCAGCCAACCAGGGCAAACCCTTCTGGCGCGACGCCGACTTCGTGGCCGTCAAGGATGCACACCACGCCGAAACCACCGCCCTGTTTCATGCAGCGGCCGATCATGTCCAGATAGCGCGCCTCGAAGATCTGCAGGTCGAGATTGCAGCCGGGAAACAGCACTGTGTTCAGCGGGAAAAGCGGCAGACTCATAGACATTTCCTTACACCACCATCGACACCGCCAACGGCAGGAACACCGCCGTGGCCACGCCCATCAGACTCATCGCCAGCGCCGCGAAGGCGCCGCATTCATCACTTTCCTGCATGGCCACCGCCGTGCCGACCGCGTGAGCGGTCATGCCCAGCGCCATGCCGCGCGCTTCGGGGCTGTGCACACCGAGACGAGTCAGCAGTGCCGGGCCGAAGATCGCACCGATCACCCCGGTGATCAGCACGAACACCGCCGCCAGCGCCGCAACGCCGCCAATCTGTTCAGCCACCAGCATCGCAATCGGCGAGGTCACTGACTTCGGCGCCATGGTCATCAGGATCATGTGCTCGGCACCGAACCACCAGCCCAGCAACACGCCCATGCCCGTTGCCACCACCCCGCCTATCACCAGCGTAGTAAAAATCGGCCAGAACAATTGGCGAATACGCCGCAGGTTGAGATACAGCGGCACCGCCAGCGCGACGGTCGCCGGGCCCAACAGAATGCTGAGGATCTCGGTGCTCTTGCGGTATTCGGCGTAAGTCAGGCCACAGCCGACCAGTACGCCAATCACCAACAGCATGGAGACCAGCACCGGCTGCAGAAAGATCCAGCGGGTTTTCTCGAACGCCGCCAGCACCAGTTGATAGGCACCGAGGGTAATGCCAATGCCGAACAACGGGTGATGAATGACCGAAGCCCAGGCGCCCTGCCAGTCGAAAAGCATCAGGACTCCTCCGACGCAGGCGCGTGATGTTTGACCAGGCGTTGCATCAGCACGCCGGCAAAAGCCATCGACAGGATCAGCGACAGCACCAGCGCACCGACAATCGCCCAGAAATCCGCGGCAATCGCTGTGGCATAAACCATCACGCCCACCGCCGGCGGCACCAGCAGCAATGGCAGATAACGCAGCAGACTGCCGGCCGCGAGGTTCAGCGGTTCGCCGACTTCACCGCGAAGGATCAGAAAGACCAGCAACAACAGCAAGCCGATGATCGGCCCCGGCAGCACCGGCAACAGCAAATGATTGAGCGCCGTACCGAGCAATTGGAACAACACCAGCATGGTCAGGCCACGTAGCAACATCTGACATCTCCGTCTTACTTTCCACTGTGCAAGTCGCCCGCATTATAAGCACGCCTGCGCTATGGATCGGCATTCGCCAAAAGCATGGTCGGTTGACCGGAGCAAATCGCCATGATGATCTACAGTGGTTCGCAGGGAGGTCAAATCCCCCCACCTGAAAAACTATAAAACCGATGAACCCAAGGAGAGTCTCAATGCCCTATGTTCCCGTTGCAGAGCTCAAAGATTATGTCGGCAAGGAACTCGGACGTTCCGAATGGCTCACCATCGATCAGGAACGCATCAACCTGTTCGCCGAAGCCACCGGTGATTATCAGTTCATTCACGTCGACCCGGCCAAAGCCGCGCAAACGCCATTTGGCAGCACCATTGCCCACGGTTTCCTGTCGTTGTCGCTGATCCCGAAATTGATGGAAGACATCCTGATCCTGCCGCAAGGCGTGAAGATGGTCGTCAACTACGGTCTGGACAGCGTGCGTTTCATCCAGCCAGTGAAGGTCAATTCCAAAGTTCGCCTGAAGGTCGATCTGGGGGAAGTCACCGAGAAAAAACCCGGGCAGTGGCTGCTCAAAGCCACCGCGACACTGGAGATAGAAGGTTCGGACAAACCGGCCTATATCGCCGAGCCACTGTCGCTCTGCTTCGTGTAAACGTTCCGGATGCGAAGCAGCGCACGCTGTTTCGCGTCACGTCTCTATATATGCCACGCATAGCTGCGGCATACTCGGTCGCCTAATTGCCCGGATCCCGCTATGCGCTCACTTGCACGTCTTGCACCCCTTGCCTTGACCCTGATGCTCACCGCTTGCGGCGACGGCGAATCGCTGTTGCCGCCAGATGCGCGCCTGCCGGACGGCGGACGCTATCGCGGTGAACTGGTCGATGGCTTGCTGCAAGGTCAGGGCCGTGTCGACTACCCCAACGGCAGCTGGTATGCCGGCCAGTTCGACAAAGGTCAGTGGCATGGTCAGGGCGAATGGCACGGCAGCAATGGCGAGGTCTATCGCGGCCAGTTCCAGCAAGGTCTGTTCGACGGTCAGGGCAGTCTGACCACCAATGCCAGCAGTTACACCGGCGGCTTCAAGCAGGGCCGCCGCGAAGGTGAAGGCACCTTGAAAGAAAACGCCATGACCTATCGTGGCGAATTCAAGGCTGACCAGTATTCCGGGCTCGGCCGTCTGGAGATGGACGACGGCAGTTCCTACCAAGGCCAGTTCGCCCACGGCAAACCCAACGGTGAAGGCCAGCGTGGCGATTCCAGCGGCAACACGTTCAGCGGGCATTTCGTCAACGGTCAGCTGGAAGGCAACGGCACCTTCAACAGCGCGGACGGCGATATCTACGTCGGCGGCTTCAAGAACAATCAACTGCACGGTAAAGGTCGCTACGAGAATGCCGACGGCGACGTCTGGCTCGGCCAGTTCAAGGAAGGCGCGCTGACCGGCAAGGGCGAGTTGATCGGCGCCGACGGCAGCCACTACACCGGCACATTCAGCGACTGGCGCTTCAGCGGTCAGGGCCGTTTGAACCTGCCTGATGGCAGCTTCTACATCGGCGGCTTCGACAACGACAGCTACGCCGGACGCGGCACCCTGGTGCTCACCGATGGCAGCGTGATGAGTGGCACCTGGATCAATGGCCAGCGCGTGCGTGACGCCGACGGCAAGTTATTGCCCGATACGCTCGAACTCGGTCTGCTCGCTCAGGGCCGTCTGCTCGATGACGCCTTGGCCGCCATCCCCGCGTCGACCCCGGCGGTCGAGCTGTACACTCTGACACTCGGTGGCGACGGCAAGCAAAGCGTATTTCTGCGCGAATCAGACTACGTCGCCAACATGCTCAACACACGCTTCGGCGCCTACGGCCAGATCCGTCTGGTCAACCACCGCGACCACCTCGGCGACCGGCCAATGGCCACGCGCGAAAACCTGCGCCGCGCTGCGCAAACCCTCGCCGAACGCAGCGGCCCGGAAGACCTGCTGTTCATCTACCTGACCAGCCACGGCACCGCCGAGCACGAGCTGGTGCTCGACCAGCCACGCATGGAGCTGGCCGACCTGCCCGCCGACGAACTCGCTGCCGTGCTGGCACCGCTGAAAAACCGCGACAAAATCATCGTGATTTCCTCGTGCTACTCCGGCGGTTTCATCCCGGCGCTGAAAGACGAGCGCACGCTGATCATGACCGCTTCACGCGCTGACCGGGTGTCGTTCGGCTGCTCGGAAGAGGCCAACTTCACCTACTTCGGCGACGCGCTGTTCGCCCAGGCGCTGAACCAGACCGATGATCTGGAGCAAGCCTTCAAACTCGCCAAGGCCACCGTCGCCGAGCGTGAACTGGCGGACAATTTCGAAGCCTCGGAGCCGCAGATCTGGGCGCCGAAAACCGTGCTGGCGCACTGGCAACTGCTGCGCAAACAGCAAGCCAGAAAAGCTTTGCAAAGTGCTGCATTGAACGACGGAGCGATAAAGAGCAACTAAGCTGAACAGTATCAAGGGAGAGACACTATGTACTTGACGCCTCAGCACGTATTGCTTGCCGGAGCCACCGGCCTGACCGGTGAACATCTACTCGACCGTTTGCTCAACGAGCCAACGATTTCTCGCGTGCTCGCCCCTTCCCGTCGCCCCTTGGCCGAACATCCGCACCTGGAAAACCCCGTGGGTGATCCGCAGGCGTTTCTGCCGCAGCTCAGCGGCCGCGTCGATATCGCCTATTGCTGCCTTGGCACCACGATCAAGCAGGCAGGCTCGGAAGCGGCGTTTCGCGCGGTGGATCTGGACATGGTGGTGGCGTTCGCCAAACGTGCGCGGGAAATGGGCGCGCGGCATTTGATTGTGATCAGCGCGATTGGCGCCGATCCGAAATCGTCGGTTTTCTACAATCGGGTCAAGGGCGAAATGGAGCAGGCATTGCGCGCGCAGGACTGGCCGCAACTGACCATTTGCCGGCCTTCGCTGTTGCTGGGTGAGCGGACTGAACCGCGTCTTGCCGAGCAACTGGCCGGGCCGTTGTCGAAGCTGATTCCCGGCAAATACCATGGGATCGAGGCGTGCCAGCTGGCGCGGGCGATGTGGCGGTTGGCGCTGGAAGAGCAGGATGGTGTACGGGTGATCGAGTCGGATGATCTGCGCAAGCTCGGCAAATAATCTTCCGCCGCATGATCGTTCCCACGCTCTGCGTGGGAATGCAGCCACGGACGCTCTGCGTCCCAAAGCGTGACGCAGAGCGTCACCGGAGGCGTTACCACGCGGAGCGTGGGAACAATCTGTCTAACTACAATCCGCCTGTTGCCTGAAAGCTCACGCCGATCACGGTAAGAAGCGACAACGGCAACAACAGCGTATCGAGCAACGCGCTCGCCGGCAGATCCACCCCCGGATAACTCGGCGCCTCAGCCCCGAACCGATCCATCGCGCAACACCCGCCATTCAATGCATACAAATCCAGCCGCGTCCCGGAATACACCACCGGCGCGCCCGGTTTCGCCGCATCCAGCGTGCGCGCCGTGGCGCATCCGGTCAGCAACAACACCAGCCCGATCGCCAGCAGCTTATTCATCGCTGCTCAGATGATGCTCACCCCAACGCGGCAGCATGTCCTGCGGAATACCCAGCAAATTGAGAATCCGCGCCACCACGAAATCGATCAGGTCGTCGATAGTCTGCGGCTGGTGATAGAACCCCGGCGAGGCCGGCAGGATCGTCACGCCCATGTTCGACAGCTTGAGCATGTGCTCCAGATGAATACTTGAATACGGCGCTTCACGCGGCACCAGAATCAACTGGCGGCGCTCTTTCAAAGTGACATCGGCGGCGCGTTCGATCAGGTTGTTGCAGGCGCCCGTGGCAATCGCCGACAGCGTGCCCGTCGAGCATGGCACTACGACCATTGCCGCTGGAGCGCCAGATCCCGAGGCCACCGGCGACATCCAGTCTTCCTTGCCATACACGCGGATCTGCCCGGCGGCCGCTCCAGTGTATTCAGTCAGGAAGGCCTGCATCATTTGCGGTTTCGGCGGCAGCGTGACATCGGTCTCGGTAGCCATCACCAGTTGCGCAGCCTTGGAGATCAGGAAGTGTACTTCACGATCTTCCCGCACCAGACAATCGAGCAGACGCAAACCATACTGCGCGCCGGACGCGCCGGTCATCGCCAGCGTGATGCGTTCCGGGCCATTGTTCATATCAGCGCCTCGGCGAGTTTGCCGTGCAGGCCGCCGAAGCCGCCGTTGCTCATGATCACTACGTGAGTACCGGGCTGCGCCTGGCTTTTCACGCGCTCGATGATGCCTTCCAGCGAATCGCTGACAATCGACGGCACCGTGCACAGCGCGGCAGTGCCGGCCAGGTCCCAACCGAGGTTGGCCGGGGCGTACCAGATCACCTGGTCGGCATCGACCACGCTGTCCGGCAAACCGTCACGGTGCGCGCCGAGCTTCATCGAGTTGGAGCGCGGTTCGATGATCGCGATCAACGGAGCATCGCCGATGCGTTTGCGCAGGCCATCGAGGGTCGTGGCAATCGCCGTCGGGTGGTGGGCGAAGTCGTCATAGATGGTGATGCCGCGCACTTCGGCGACTTTCTCCATGCGGCGTTTGACGTTCTTGAATGCGCTCAGACCAGCGATGCCCATCGACGGCACCACGCCAACATGCCTTGCCGCCGCCAGCGCCGCCAAGGCGTTAGCGACGTTGTGCTGACCGGTCAGCTCCCATTCGACGGTGCCTTGCGACACGCCTTCGAACATCACTTCGAACGCTGAACCATCTTCGCTGAGCAGTTTGACCTGCCACTGACCGCCGGCACCGGTGGTTTGCACGGGAGTCCAGCAACCCATTTCGATCACCCGCTGCAAGGCCGGCTCGGTAGTCGGATGGATGACCAGGCCTTCACTCGGGATGGTGCGCACCAAGTGATGGAACTGCCGCTCGATCGCCGGCAGATCCGGGAAGATGTCGGCGTGATCGAACTCAAGGTTATTGAGGATCGCGGTGCGCGGACGGTAGTGAACGAATTTCGAACGTTTGTCGAAGAAGGCGCTGTCGTATTCGTCGGCCTCGATCACAAAGAACGGCGTGCCGCCCAGACGTGCCGATACCGAGAAGTTCTGCGGCACACCGCCAATCAGGAAGCCCGGGCTCATGCCCGCGTGTTCCAGGACCCAGGCGAGCATGCTGCTGGTGGTGGTTTTGCCATGCGTGCCGGCAACCGCCAGCACCCAGCGCCCTTGCAGCACATGGTCCGCCAGCCATTGCGGGCCGGAGACGTAGGGCAGGCCTTTGTTCAGCACATATTCCACCGCCGGATTGCCGCGGGACATGGCGTTGCCGATCACCACCAGATCCGGTGCCGGATCGAGCTGCGCCGGGTCATAGCCCTGCGTCAGTTGAATGCCTTGGGCTTCAAGCTGTGTGCTCATCGGTGGATAGACATTGGCGTCGGAGCCGGTCACGTGATGGCCCAGCTCTTTGGCCAACACCGCCATCGACCCCATGAAAGTCCCGCAGATACCCAGAATATGAATGTGCATAGTCGACCTCGTAAAACATGGCCGCAGGTTAGCGTAGGGAGGGGGAAATCGCACTCTTTAGGTGATCGGGTGGGGCTGGTCGGGCATGGCATTTGGCTCGACTGAAGATTGTCGCCCCTCACCCCAGCCCTCTCCCGAGGGAGAGGGAGAGGGAGCCGATCTACGTTGCTTTCAAATCCTGAGTTCGGCTCGATATTTCAGGTCGGCGTAGATCTCCAGAACACCGCGGTCAGTCCCCTCTCCCTCTGGGAGAGGGCTAGGGTGAGGGCCTTCTAACTGACTCGCCGCTCAATCCCATGCTTACGCAGCTTTCTATAAAGAGTGTTGCGGCTAACCCCAAGCTGCTCAGCCGTATGCGTCATATGCCACCGCGTCTGCTCCAAAGTTTTAAGCAAGGCAATCCGCTCGGCGTCTGCCAGTGGGTGTTCGCCAGACTCCGCTGGCGCAAGGACTGGACGCCCCTGCCGAATCATCACCGGCAAATCCTCCACTCCGATCCGCCCCTCATCACACAACGCCGCCAACGTGCGCAGTACATTGCGCAACTGCCGCACATTGCCCGGCCAATTGAACGCCAGCAAAGCCTGACGCGCCGCCTCGTCGATCACTATCGCTTCACCGCCCGCCTCCTCGGCCAGCAGAAAATCCAGCAGCTGCGACTTATCACTGCGCGCGCGTAATGCCGGCAACCCCACCTCCAGCCCATTGAGCCGGTAATACAAATCCTCGCGAAAGCTGCCGTCCGCAACACGCTCCAGCAAATTGCGGTGGGTAGCGCTGATGATCCGCACATTGACCGATTCCGGCTCGCCACCAATCGGCACTACCTGCCGGTCCTCAAGCACGCGCAACAAGCGGGTCTGCAAGGCCAGCGGCATGTCACCGATTTCATCGAGGAACAACGTGCCGCCATCGGCCTGCTGCAACTTGCCGCGCATGCCGTCCTTGCGCGCACCGGTGAAGCTGCCGCCGCGATAGCCGAACAGTTCGCTCTCGATCAGGCTCTCGGGGATTGCCGCGCAATTGAGCGCGACGAAGGCTTTGTTCGAACGCTGGCTGGCCTGATGCACAGCCTTGGCGAAGGCCTCCTTGCCCGAACCGGTTTCGCCATTGATCAACAAGGGCACATCCCGCTCGAATACGCGCAGGGCTTTGCGGAAGTCTGCCTGCAACGCCTCATCACCGAGGCAGATGCCCGACAGGCGCGGAGCCTGAACCACAACTGGCGCGGGCATGATCGGTGTCGGCTTGCGCGACTCACCACGCAGCACAGCAAACAGATGCCGACCGTCACGGGTACGCAGCGGCCAACTGGCACTGGCATTCGCACTGGCGCGGCCAAGCAACTCATCCAGCGAACAATCGAAAAAAGCTTCCACGGGCTTACCCAGCAAGCCACCACGAATATGCCCGAGCAGATTCAGAGCACTCTGGTTGACCGCACTGATCCGCCCTTCGCCGTCAAACGCCAGCAAACCTTCGCTGAACAACCCGACCGATTCGGCCTGCAGATGAAACCGCAGTAACCATTGGTTATCGAAACAACGCAGGAAGTAGCAGCTCTCGATCATCTTCGCCGACAGATTGACCAGCGCCATGGTGTGAAACTGGCTCTGCCGCGAGACATCGTGGCGCGCCGAAGAGACGTCGAGCACCGCGAGCAGTTCGCCGTGCGGGTCGAACACCGGGCTCGCCGAGCAGGTCAGGCCAGTGTGGCGACCGCGAAAGTGTTCGTCCTGATGAATCGTCAGCGCCTGGCGCTCGACCAGGCAGGTGCCGATGCCGTTGGTGCCTTCGCAGGCCTCGCTCCAGTCGGCCCCCAGCCAGAGGCCGGCACGTTCGAAGATCTTGCGTTCGGCCGGCGCGGTGACGCAGTTGAGGATCACCCCGCGCGCGTCGGTCAGCAGTACCGCATGGCCGGCGCCGGAGAGTTGTTGATGCAGGCTGCTCATTTCATTGCCGGCGATCTGCAATACCTGTTGCAAACGTTCGCGGCTTTCCAGTACCCGGCCGTGTTCGAGCACCGTCGGCGCCATGCTCAGCGCGGGGTCGAGGTGATAGTCCTCCAGACAGCGCAGCCACGAACGGGCAATCGACGGATCGGCACCGGGCCCGTGCAGGTGCGGTTTGCCCTGCGTAGCAGTGAGAACCTGTTGGGCATGGCGACTCAAATGGTTGTCGTGCATTTCTTATTGTTCTCCCCGAGGCTCGACGGCCCAATGCTTGAGGTGATGCCCAGCATCCTCCAGCCACCGACGCATTGCAATGCTGGCAAGACTGCCCCGTCATCTGCTGTGCCGAAAACGATACAAACTGTCATCCGACCTGTACCGAAACCGTCACAGGGGCAATCCACCCGTCCGACAAAAACCTGCCAAGTCCTTGATTGGCCTGCCCTGCACGGCAGTGGCCCGACCTTTGCTCTACGCTTATAGCAAGCGCACTTGCGCGTTTCTCTAATAAGTACAAAGCCAAGGAGAACATCATCATGCGTTACGCTCACCCCGGTACTGAAGGCGCCAAAGTCTCGTTCAAAGCCAAGTACGGTAACTACATCGGCGGCGAGTTCGTCGCGCCTGTCAAAGGTCAGTACTTCACCAACACCTCGCCAGTGAATGGCCAGCCAATTGCCGAATTCCCTCGCTCCACTGCCGAAGACATCGACAAGGCACTGGACGCCGCCCACGCCGCAGCCGATGCGTGGGGCGCGACCTCCGTGCAGGCGCGCTCGTTGATCCTGCTGAAAATCGCCGACCGCATCGAAGCGAACCTCGAACTGCTGGCAATCACCGAAACCTGGGACAACGGCAAAGCCATCCGCGAAACCCTTAACGCCGACATCCCGCTGGCCGCCGACCATTTCCGCTACTTCGCTGGCTGCCTGCGCGCCCAGGAAGGCAGCGCTGCCGAAATCGACGGCAACACCGTGGCGTACCACATTCATGAGCCGCTGGGCGTGGTCGGCCAGATCATCCCGTGGAACTTCCCGATCCTGATGGCCGCCTGGAAACTTGCGCCGGCCCTGGCGGCGGGTAACTGCGTCGTGCTCAAACCGGCCGAACAAACGCCGCTGGGCATTACCGTATTGCTGGAACTGATCGGCGATCTGCTGCCACCGGGCGTGCTGAACATTGTTCAGGGCTACGGCAAAGAAGCTGGCGAAGCGCTGGCCACCAGCAAACGCATCGCCAAGATCGCTTTCACGGGCTCGACCCCGGTTGGCTCGCACATCATGAAATGCGCGGCCGAAAACATCATTCCGTCCACCGTGGAACTGGGCGGCAAATCGCCGAACATCTTCTTCGAAGACATCATGCAGGCCGAGCCGACCTTCATTGAAAAAGCCGCTGAAGGCTTGGTGCTGGCGTTCTTCAACCAAGGCGAAGTCTGCACCTGTCCATCCCGCGCACTGGTGCAGGAATCGATCTACGACGAGTTCATGGCCGTGGTCATGAAGAAAGTCCTGCAAATCAAACGTGGCGATCCACTGGACACCGACACCATGGTTGGCGCCCAGGCGTCCGAGCAGCAATTCGACAAGATTCTTTCGTACCTGGAAATCGCCAAGGGCGAAGGCGCCGAGCTGCTGACCGGTGGCAAAGTGGAAAAACTCGAAGGCAATCTGTCGACCGGCTATTACATCCAGCCGACCCTGCTCAAGGGCACTAATAAGATGCGCGTGTTCCAGGAAGAAATCTTCGGCCCGGTGGTGAGCATCACCACGTTCAAGGACGAAGCCGAAGCCCTGGCGATTGCCAACGACACCGAGTTCGGCCTCGGCGCCGGTCTGTGGACCCGCGACATCAACCGCGCCTACCGCATGGGTCGCGCGATCAAGGCCGGTCGCGTGTGGACCAACTGCTATCACCTGTACCCAGCGCATGCCGCGTTTGGCGGCTACAAGAAGTCGGGTGTGGGGCGTGAAACCCACAAGATGATGCTCGATCACTATCAGCAGACGAAAAACCTGCTGGTGAGCTACGACATCAATCCGTTGGGTTTCTTCTAAACCTGCAGCACTGATCGTTCCCACGCTCTGCGTGGGAATGCCGCCCGGGACGCTCCGCGTCCCACCAAAGCCGAACGCAGAGCGTCCGTTGAGGCATCCCCACGCAGAGCGTGGGGACGATCATGCTACCCACCGGCAAAAAAGCCGGGCCAATAAAACAATAAGAACGGTGAAACCTATGCCTAGCGAATCCCCGGCTGGCGCTCCGGCGACCGGCGCCTCCGTCGACTTTGAAAAAGTCGGATCGGATTACTTTCAACAACGCGAACTGAAAAAAGGTGCCGCCGGCTGGGTACTGCTGGTGGGTCTGGGCGTTGCCTACGTGATTTCCGGTGACTATGCCGGCTGGAACTTCGGCCTCGCTCAGGGTGGCTGGGGCGGCATGTTCCTGGCGACGCTGCTGATGGCCACCATGTACCTGTGCATGTGCTTTTCTCTGGCCGAGTTGTCTTCGATGATCCCCACCGCCGGCGGTGGCTACGGTTTTGCCCGCAGTGCATTCGGACCGTGGGGCGGGTTTCTCACCGGCACCGCGATCCTCATCGAATACGCCATTGCCCCTGCGGCTATCGCGGTGTTCATCGGTGCCTACTGCGAATCGCTGTTCGGCATCGGCGGCTGGATGATCTATCTGGCCTTCTACATCATTTTCATTGCCATCCACATATTCGGGGTCGGCGAAGCGCTCAAGCTGATGTTTGTCATCACCGCCGTCGCCGCGTTGGCGCTGGGGGTGTTTCTGGTGGCGATGGTGCCGCACTTCGACGTCGCCAATCTGCTCGACATTCCGGTCACTGCTGCGGCGGGCGCCAGTCCGTTTCTGCCATTCGGCTATGTCGGCGTCTGGGCAGCGATTCCCTATGCGATCTGGTTCTTCCTTGCCGTTGAAGGCGTGCCGCTGGCCGCCGAGGAAACCAAGAACCCCAAACGTGACCTGCCGCGCGGCTTGATCGGCGCTATGTTGGTGCTGCTCATGTTTGCTCTGTTGATTCTGATCGTCGGCCCCGGCGGTGCGGGCGCCAACTCGCTGCTGACCTCCGGTAACCCGTTGGTCGAAGCGTTGAGCAAAGCCTATGGCGGCTCGACCTGGATGGGCAGTTTCGTCAACCTTGTGGGGCTGGCCGGACTGATCGCGAGTTTCTTCTCGATCATCTACGCGTACTCGCGGCAGATTTTCGCACTGTCACGGGCCGGCTACCTGCCACGCAAACTGTCCGAAACCAATAAAAGCAAGGCACCGGTCCTGGCGCTGGTGATTCCCGGCATCATCGGTTTCGGCCTGTCGCTGACCGGCCAGGGCGATCTGCTGATTCTGGTGGCGGTGTTCGGCGCAACCATTTCCTACGTGCTGATGATGGCCGCGCACATCACCTTGCGTATTCGCCGCCCCAAAATGGACCGGCCATACCGCACACCGGGCGGCATCTTCACCTCCGGCGTGGCCTTGGTGCTGGCGTGCATCGCCGTGGTCGCGGGCTTCCTGGTAGATCCACGGGTGGTCATCGGTGCCGCCGTCATCTATGGAGTGTTAATTGCTTACTTTGCGTTCTACAGTCGACATCACTTGGTAGCAGGCACGCCGGAAGAAGAATTCGCGGCAATCCAGAAGGCTGAGCAAGCCTTGCACTGAGTGCCGACAATCCCGGCGCAGGCTCGGTCTGCGCCGTCACGGAGAATTGTGTATGGCCAGTTTCGCTCACACGGTCGGCGCCCAGACCTATCGCTTCGACAGCCTCAAGGATGTCATGGCCAAGGCCAGCCCGGCGCGTTCTGGGGACTTCCTCGCCGGCGTTGCTGCGCTCAATGATGGCGAGCGCGTGGCTGCGCAAATGGCGCTGGCCGACATTCCGCTCACGCATTTCCTGCAGGAAGCGCTGATTCCTTATGAGTCCGATGAAGTCACCCGACTGATCATCGACACCCACAATGAACAAGCCTTCGCCGTGGTCAGCCACCTAACCGTCGGCGGCTTCCGCGACTGGCTACTCAGCGACGCCGCCGACGAAACCAGCCTGCGCAACCTCGCACCCGGCCTGACCCCGGAAATGGTCGCGGCCGTGTCGAAGATCATGCGCGTGCAGGATCTGGTGCTGGTGGCGCAAAAGATTCGCGTGGTGACCAAATTTCGCGGCACTCTCGGCCTGCGCGGGCGCCTGTCGACGCGCCTGCAACCCAATCACCCGACCGACGAACCGTCCGGTATCGCCGCGAGCATTCTCGACGGTCTGCTCTACGGCAATGGCGACGCGATGATCGGCATCAACCCGGCCACCGACAGCATCGCCTCGATCTGCGCGATGCTGGAAATGCTCGACGCGATCATTCAACGCTACGACATCCCGACCCAGGCCTGCGTGCTGACCCACGTCACCACTTCCATCGAGGCGATCAACCGTGGCGTGCCGCTGGATCTGGTGTTCCAGTCCATCGCCGGCACGGAAGCTGCCAACGCCAGTTTCGGCATCAACCTCAACGTGTTGCAGGAAGGCTACGACGCCGGTCTGAGCCTGAACCGCGGCACTCTCGGGCAGAACCTGATGTATTTCGAAACCGGTCAGGGCAGCGCACTGTCGGCCAACGCCCACCACGGCGTCGACCAACAGACCTGCGAGACCCGGGCCTACGCCGTAGCACGACATTTCAAGCCGTTTCTGGTGAACACCGTCGTAGGATTTATCGGCCCGGAATACCTCTACAACGGCAAACAGATCATCCGCGCCGGCCTCGAAGACCATTTCTGCGGCAAGCTGCTCGGCGTGCCGATGGGTTGCGACATCTGCTACACCAACCACGCCGAAGCCGATCAGGACGACATGGACACTTTGCTGACGCTCTTGGGTGTGGCCGGGATCAACTTCATCATGGGCATCCCCGGCTCCGACGACATCATGCTCAATTACCAGACCACCTCGTTCCATGACGCGCTCTATGCGCGGCAGACGCTGGGGTTGAAACCGGCGCCGGAGTTCGAGCAATGGCTGGCGAACATGGGCATCTTCACTCAGGCGGACGGCAAGGTTCGCTTCGGTAATAGCTTACCGCCGGCCTTCCGCCAGGCGCTGGCGCAACTGGGATGAGTCACATGGAAAAACCGCCCGTGGATCCGCAAAACCCCTGGCTGGAACTGCGCCGCCTGACCCCGGCGCGGATCGCCCTCGGCCGCACTGGCACAAGCCTGCCGACCACTGCGCAACTGGATTTCCAGTTTGCCCACGCGCAAGCGCGCGATGCCGTGCATTTGCCGTTCGATCACGCCGGCCTCATTGCGCAACTGACTGAGCGCGGGTGCGAAAGCCTGTTGCTGCACAGCGCCGCTGCGGATCGCAACAGTTATCTGCAACGCCCGGATCTGGGGCGCAAGCTCAGCGATGAATCGGCGCAGGCCTTGCGCGAATACGCGGCGGCACATCCCGGCGGTGTCGATCTGGCGATTGTTGTCGCCGATGGCCTGTCGGCGTTGGCGGTGCATCGGCATACGCTGCCGTTTCTCAACCGTCTGGATGAGCAAATGAGCGCTGACGGCTGGTCGATGGCCCCCGTTGTACTCGTGGAACAGGGTCGCGTTGCCGTCGGCGACGAAATCGGCGAGTTGCTCGGCGCAAAAATGGTCGTAATGCTGATCGGCGAACGCCCGGGCCTCAGTTCGCCGGACAGCCTTGGTTTATATTTCACCTACAATCCAAAGATCGGCCTGACCGACGCCTACCGTAACTGCATCTCCAATGTACGGCTTGAGGGTTTGAGCTACGGCATGGCGGCGCACCGCTTGCTGTACTTGATGCGCGAAGCTTGTCGCAGACAGCTGTCAGGCGTGAATCTGAAGGACGAAGCGCAGGTGCAGACGCTGGAGTCGGACACCGCTGCGGACATGAAAGGAAACTTCCTACTCGGCCCGCCCCCAACCTGAACCGTTTCCGCATTGCGTTTCTGCGCCGGTTTAAGGCAGGATCGACGCACGGCCGCCCGGGTTTCCCATCGCCGTCAGAGCAGTTGAAGACAGCCACTTGAAGACGAGACCTATCATGCGGATTATTCAAGCGACCCTCGAACATCTGGATTTGCTGACTCCGTTGTTCGTCAAATATCGCGAGTTCTACGGTTCCCTTCCTTACCCGGATTCCTCCCGGGCCTTCCTTGAAAAGCGCCTGCGTCGCAAGGAATCGGTCATCTACCTCGCCCTGGCCGATGATGACGACAAGAAGCTGATGGGCTTTTGTCAGCTCTATCCGAGCTTTTCATCGTTGTCGCTCAAACGCGTGTGGATCCTCAACGACATCTATGTCGCCGAAGATGCCCGCCGGCAATTGGTTGCCGACAACCTGATCCGCACCGCGAAAAAAATGGCCAAGGAAACCCAGGCCGTGCGTATGCGTGTTTCCACCAGCAGCAACAATGAAGTCGCGCAGAAAACCTACGAATCCATCGGGTTCAAGGAAGACACCGAGTTCAAGAACTATGTGTTGCCGATCAGCGAAGAGCTCTGACTGCACAGGCAACGTGTGATGAGGGGGCCCGCTCCCTCAGGCACGCTGGCCGCATCCTGACAATTGTTCACACCCGACATCCCCCGCGACAAAACCAACGCGCTTTTCATCCTTCAGACCGTATAATCCCGATCTTTCCGGCTTGTAAGAAAAACTACACCCCGCTGTAGGCTTACACGAAGTCATCCGCACAGGCCTGCCGAGTCGGGCCGTCAAACAGGTGCCCCCATGGATTTCAACCCGCTCGACCTTATCCTGCATCTCGACGTGTATCTCGATTTGCTGGTGACCAACTATGGGCCATGGATCTACGCCATCCTGTTTCTGGTGATCTTCTGTGAAACCGGTCTGGTGGTGATGCCCTTCCTGCCGGGTGATTCGTTGCTGTTCATTGCCGGTGCCGTTGCGGCCGGTGGTGGCATGGACCCGGTGCTGTTGGGCGGCTTGCTGATGCTCGCGGCCATCCTTGGCGACAGCACCAACTACGTGATCGGACGAACGGCCGGCGAGAAGCTGTTCAGCAACCCGAACTCGAAAATCTTCCGTCGCGATTACCTGCAGAAAACCCACGACTTCTACGACAAGCATGGCGGCAAGACCGTGACCCTGGCGCGCTTTCTGCCGATCATTCGGACCTTTGCGCCGTTCGTCGCCGGCGTAGCGAAGATGCCATACCCGCGCTTCTTCGGTTTCAGCGTGCTGGGCACCATTCTCTGGGTCGGCGGCCTGGTGACGCTGGGCTACTTCTTCGGCAACGTACCGTTCATCAAGAAAAACCTGTCGTTGCTGGTGGTGGCGATCATTCTGCTGTCGCTGGTGCCAATGATCCTTGGTGTGGTTCGCAGCCGTTTCGGCGGCACCAAAGCGCAATCGCACTAAGCCGATGTGGTCGCTGAGCGCCTGGCGTCGCCGGCGCATACTGGCGAAGCACCCGATTGCCGACGAGATGTGGCAACGGGTGCGCCATCACCTGAGTTTTCTTGATGGCATCAGCGCTGCCGAAGACCAGTGGCTGCGCGAAGCCTGCGTGCTGTTCCTCGAAGACAAACACCTGAGCGCCCTGCCCGGCGTCGAACTGCATCAGGAACAACGCCTGTTGCTCGCCGCCCAGGCGCAATTGCCGCTGCTGCATCTGGGTGATTTGAACTGGTATCAGGGCTTCCACGAAATCGTCCTCTACCCGGACGACTTCCTCAGCCCGCAACGTCATCGCGACGCCAGCGGCGTCGAGCACGAATGGGACGGTGAACACAGTGGCGAAGCCTGGCAGCAAGGGCCGATCATCCTCGCCTGGCCCGGCGTGATGGCCAGCGGCGGCTGGGAAGGCTACAACCTGGTGATTCACGAACTGGCGCACAAACTCGACATGCTCAACGGCGACGCCAATGGCCTGCCACCGCTGCATGCCGATATGCGCGTCAGCGACTGGGCCGAAGTGATGCAACACGCCTACGACGATCTCAATCGCCAGCTCGACCGCAATCCCGACGCCGAAACTGTTATCGATCCCTACGCCGCCGAGAACCCGGCGGAATTCTTTGCGGTCACCAGCGAATACTTCTTCAGCGCCCCGGATTTGCTGCATGAGGCCTATCCACAGGTCTATGCGCAGTTGCAGCTTTTCTACCGCCAGGATCCGTTGAGCCGGTTGCGGCAACTTCAGGCCTCAGACCCGGTCTATCAGCCACACGACTAAGCGCTGCACGACTTTCGGTACATGGCGTCGACGGCAGAATATGCCTATAATCGCCGCCACTTTTTGGTCAATCCGGCCAAGTGTTTTTGGTCAACTACGGGGGCAACGCCCAATGAGCTACAGCAAGATTCCGGCTGGCAAAGACCTGCCGAACGACATCTACGTCGCGATCGAGATCCCGGCCAACCACGCGCCGATCAAATACGAAATCGACAAAGACAGCGATTGCCTGTTCGTTGACCGTTTCATGGCCACCCCAATGTTCTACCCGGCCAACTACGGTTACATCCCGAACACCCTGGCTGACGACGGTGATCCCCTCGACGTGCTGGTTGTGACCCCTTACCCGGTTGCGCCAGGCTCGGTGATCCGCGCCCGTCCAGTCGGCATCCTGAACATGACCGACGACGGCGGCGGCGATGCAAAAGTCATCGCAGTGCCACACGACAAGCTGTCCCAGCTGTACGTCGATGTGAAGGAATACACCGACCTGCCGCCACTGCTGATCCAGCAGATCGAGCACTTCTTTGCGAACTACAAAGATCTCGAAAAAGGCAAATGGGTCAAGATCGAAGGCTGGGCCGGTGCTGACGCCGCCCGCGAAGCGATCACCAAGTCGGTTGCCGCCTACAAAGGCTAAGCACCTGCGCTGCGCGTGATGCTTGAACAAAACCCCGGTTGATCCGGGGTTTTTTGTGCTCGGCAAAAGCCGTCTTAAACAGAGTGTTTATAGCGGACTACAGAAAAGTTTTAGCCTGTGTAATTTCCCACAAGACCGTCTTACATCCCGTCGCAAAATTCAGCCCGTTTTTGAACGTCCGGTTTATTCAAACCGCTCTGGCACGGCCGTAGACTCCGTGTTTATGAGAAAGAACACTAGCGGTCCAAGATTCAAGGCACTCCTGGAAGCTGCGAACATCTCGACGACGGGTTTCGCAAAGTTCTGGGGCACGGAAGCCCAAAATGTCCACAACTGGTACACCCGGGGCGTCCCGGCGTATCGCATGGAAGAAGTCTCACGCCTGCTGTCCGTCAACAGCGAATGGCTGAAAACCGGCCAAGGCACAAAAGAGCTGCCAAGCCTGACTCCGCCTGCCAGCAACGGCGACAGCTTTGACGCCCACGATCCACAGGGCGCCTACCGATTCATCCATCCCAATGACATCGAACTGGCCTTCTTCAAAGAAACACCCCTGACCAACGGCTCCGACAAAAACCACGTCATCCAGGACCCGGAGCTGTCCATCCGCCTGCTACGTGCACAGCTGGATCAGCTGGAAATCCGCCCTGCCGACGCCATCTGCGCACATATGATCGGTAACAGCATGGCCGAACGCATCGAAGACGGCTCCGTCGTCGCTATCGATCGCGGCCTGACTCAAGTGGTGGACGGCGAGATCTACGCCATCGAACACGACGGCATGCTGCGCATCAAATATCTGCACCGAATGCCCGGCAACGGCCTGCGCCTGCGCAGCCACAACAACGCCGAATACCCGGACGAAGTGTTCCGCCCGGCGCAGATTGAAGAACAGCGGATTCACATATTGGGCTGGGTGTTCTGGTGGTCGACGGTGAGCAAGCGGCGGCCGGTGGTGCCGTTTCTTTGACTTGATGCGGTTTTTCGAGTCGGCACTGAACCCTGTGGGAGCGAGCCTGCTCGCGAAGAGGCCCGGACAATCGGTACAAATCCCGGATTTGTTCGACGGCAGTCGCTCTAAAGCGCACTTCAGACTGGGAATCCCAAGCAAAACTCAGTATCCTGCGCCCCACATTTGCGCATCGACCCGCCCCGCGGCTCAGAGAGCGCCCGACGCGGCAGACCAACGTCTGACCAAGTCCCACAGCCGGACGCAGATCCGGATGTACGTTTTGAAGGCTGGCGCGGTTTACCAAAAATAAACCAAGCCAGTCCCCGAGAAGCCGGCCACAAGCCGGCTTTTTAATGCCTGAAAGAAACCTAACCTGCCGTCAGAAACGTAAATTCGCGCTTGTCGAATATGAAAGCCTCTTGCTACCGTAACGACAAACGTCATTACAGGTGCCCCATCATGGCCTCCATCAATATTCGCATCGACGATGAGCTGAAACAACGCTCCTTCGCCGAGCTCGAAAAGCTCGGCGTAACTCCGTCAGAGCTTCTGCGCCAGACACTTCAATATGTCGCCGAGCGGGGCAAGCTGCCGTTCAAAGCGGCATTGATCAGCGAGGAAGATGAAGCCCTCATCGCCGTAGTCACCGAACGTCTCGCCGCTCCTCAGCGAGTCAAGGTAAGTCTGGATGACCTATAACCTTGAATTTGATCGTCGGGCGTTAAAGGAGTGGAACAAACTGGGCGATACGGTTCGCCAACAGTTCAAGAAGAAGCTAGTTGAGATAATGAAGAACCCTCGAATAGAAGCCAATCGACTTCGCGAGCTGCCGGACTGCTACAAAGTGAAGTTGAAAAGCGCTGGCTTTCGATTGATCTATCAGGTGCTTGATCAGGAGATCGTGGTGTTCGTAGTCGCTATCGGGAAGAGAGAGCGAGAGGCTGCTTACGAGGTTGCGCAAGACCGACTGTCATCCCAAAGTTGAATCAACTCAATGATTGAAACTCTCTGAAACAGGTCAGCAACCCGCTGACCTGTTCATTTGTTCAGAACACGTTGCCCCCTCACGGATAACTGAACGACTTCACCAACGTCAGCTCACCCACCGCGCGCATCGGGATCAAAAACGTCTCCATCTTCTCGCTAGGCGTCCCTTCTTCAGTAATCACCGTCACCTGCGCCGTCGTCAGCGCCTGCACCGCCTCTTCCCCGCCCTCGTCATCCCCACGATACCCACCGCCGTAGTAATTCACATACACCAGATACTGGCCTTTGATTGGCGCCGGCATGGCGAAGATTTCCGGGCCGTAGCCGGTGGTGACGTCGACGTCGAGGGCGCCGCCGTTGGCGGCGGTGCGGTTGCCGTACCAGATGTGTGCGCCGTCGGGGGTGACGAGGTGCAGGTCGAGGTCGGTGCCGTCACTGTCCCACGCCAGCAGCACGCGCAGCTTGGCCGGGGTGGCGCCGCCGCTGGTGTTGAGGAATTGTGTGCGGTGGCGTTGCTGGCCATCGGGACTGCGCACTTCCACGCTATTGCTGCCGTTGGGGAAGGAGAACGGGCGGTCGAAGTGGCCGCTGTCGTCGATTTTCAGCGGCATGCTCACGCCATTGACGATCAGACGGCCGGGTTCGTTGCCCTTCTGCGCAGCTTTGATCTCGCCGCTGATGCGTGCAGTGTTGGCCTGGCCCACCGGGGTGTTGACCGATGAGGCCGGGTAGTTGACGGTCTGGCGGAAGCTTTCGCCCTCGCCTTCGGGTGCGCCGCTGCGCCAGCCGCCGACCGGGGTGTCGAGTTTGACGCTGTCAGCGGCGATGGCCGGCGATAGCGCGGTCAATGTGCAAAGCAGCAGCAAGACCTGTGGATAACGGAGTGTCATGGTCTATTCCAGCAAAAGATGACGGGCAAGCCCTTCGATGTAGGTTTCATCCTGGCCGTTGGGGTGTGCCTCAAAGGCCAGGTGCAGATATTCGTGGGTCAGGTCGAGACGATCCTGCAGGGTCAGCACGCCGCGCACGTAAATGCGTTGGCGTTCGCGATCAACAAAGGGGCGACCGAAAGCGAGTTTGCACACGGCGAAAGTGCTGACTTCGTTGTAGCCGGTTTCGCTTTCCAGCTTCGGGCGCCAGCCGCGTCGCTGTTTTTGCAGCCAGTCTTGGGCAGCGGGCAGTGCCTCGCAGGAGGCGACCGGATTGTCCCAGCGACTGAGGCTGGCGCGCGGATAGGCGTGCAGCAGAATCGCGTCATAGCGCTGGCCGACATTGGCCTGCTCGACGGCTTGTTGCCAGGCGAGTTTGTCCGGGCCGGGTTGATCGGAGTGATAGGTGACAGTGCTACCAGCCAACACCAGATCCGCCGTCCAGGCGGCGATGTTGCGTGCTTCGGCCGAGGCTGGACGCGGGGCGACACGCTGGCGATTGCTGCTGTCGTCGATACTCAGGCAGTCGCCGTTACGTGTAGCGTTTTGCAGCAGATACGTGCGGATCGCTACGGCCAACGCCTTGGCCGCTTCGGCAGGTTGCGGTTTGGCTTCGCGCTCCAGCACGCGGGCGACGTATTCTTCGCGATCAAGCCTTGCGACGAGTTTGTCGTTGAGCAGAAACAGTTCGCCGTCGCTGTGGATATCCAGCGCGTTGCCGTTAGCGAATTCGACGCGGTAGTCGCCCTGCAACGGGCCGGATGTCGCGACGCGAACACCTGCTAAGACCTTCGAAACCGGGTACTTCGAAAACAGACTGACTTCGACACAACGCCCCGCCTCCGCCGGCCAGGCTGTCGGCAACACGGTCGCCAATGCCTGGCCGTAATGCCGCAAAACCATCTGACTGGTGCCGCGTCCCCCTGCCCAGACCGGCGAGCCATCAGCTGTCCAGCCAGCAAACCCACCCTGCCGTGACTGCGGGTCCTGATCACCGAGCCAGCTCCAGGTTTTCACCCGCAAACGCCCGCCCAGTTCGCCAACGACATTGCCGTCCGCCGCATTCAGCACCACATCGAGCAGCACTCGGCGCGCCTGATCCTGCGCCGGTAGCGAGGCCAGGACCTTCAGCAAATCAACCACGGAAACCCGTTGAGCCGGCTGCACCGACGGCAAGTCCAGCAACCACGACGGCGCCTGTCGCGCCTGCCAATACGTCCGCCAATCGGCAGAAGAAATGCCCAACCGCGCTGGCTCAAAATACAACCCGCAGGATTTCACCAACGCCTGATCGCGCTCGATCCTGCCGCCCGTCGAGCAGCAATAAACCTCGTCCTTCGACTGGCCGCGACATTCATATGCCGGCTCGCGAGCACCGGTATCGACCAGCCATGCGTATACGAACAATTTCCACAGACTGCCCAGCGGCGTATCCAGCGATGACGGCAACGGTTCCCGCTTGATCAGTTGCGTCTGACTCAACGACAACAACTCGCCCTTATACGCCACGCGCAGCGGCTCATCCTGCGCCGTCGCCAGCGCAGGTATCACACACATCAACAGCCACAGCAGCGGCCGGGTCATGTCAGTTGACCGTGACCTGTCCGAGGGCGGCTTTCGCTTCTTGGGCCTGATACTGCGGCGCGTAGACCTGCTTGAAGCGCACCGGCGGCAGGTTGAACTGGCCCTTTTGCGAGAAGCGCACCAGATGGCGCAGGCGCAATTCGCCGCTCAGCGCATCGACCGGCACCGCGTAGGCCAACTGGCCCGGTTCGAAACGCGCCTTCTCCAGCGCGGTCGGCTCGGTGCCGTCCTTGCCCTGCAACTTGATGCCCCACGTCGTGCGTTCGACATCAGCACCCGGTGGCAGCGGCACCTCGAGCATGCCGTAGCGCAGTGGTTTCGGCGCTTTGCTGGTGAGGATCACTTCGTCCAGATACAGGCTGTCGCTGGACAGCGGCTTGGTGCCGATCGGCTCCAGTTTGAAGGTGAAGGCTTCGTCGCCCGGCACCAGTCGCGACAGGCGGCGGGTGATGGTCACGGCCATTGGATCGACTGGCGGTTGCTGGGTCTGGAAGCTCAGCGCCGCGCGCAATGGGCGCTCTTGCGTGCCGGACACTGTCAACACGCTCGGCACCGGGGTGGCGCCTTGCCAAGTCCAGTACATCTCACCGGTTGCACCGTAGTTTTTCTTCCAGCCTTCACCCGGCGTCAGCGCAATGGTCGGCGACGCCTGGGCGATGCTGCGCTGCAACCACGTCAGCGCCAGCGCACGTTCGAGGGTCGATTGCTGTGGCAGCAGTCGTTGCAACAATACTTGCGCACGCGCCTGATCGAACGCTTGCAGCGACAGGTTCAGCGCCTCGACAAACGGCTGCGAGCTGACCGCCAGACGCTGTTGCGCCGCGCCGACCTGACGATTGAACGCTTCCGGCAAGGCAACCTTCGACTGGGTAGCCAACGCAGCGGTCAACACCCGCGCCGCCGCCAGACCGAGCGCCGAATCCGGATCGCTCATCACCAGACTGTCTTCGCCATCGTCGAGCATGGTTTCAGCATGACCATCACCCGCCTTGGCCAGATCGTCCATTAAGCCGCTGAGCAGCGTGTTCACCGGCAAATGCATCTGCTTGGCGAACGACAGAATCAGCGCCCGTTGCAGCAATGGCGTGTTTGGCGCTTGCTTGGCGTACACCTCCAGCACTCGCTGCCAGTGCTCCGGCGGCAAGGTCAACTCCAGCACTTGGCTGGCGTTAAAGTCGGCGTAATAGGCGTAAGCGGTGAGGAACGCATCCGGCTCACCGTCGTAGCCCCACCAAGTGAAGCTCGCCGACGGCCCGGCCATTTGCACCAGACGCAGACGGCTGTTCTGCATGATCAGACGCAAGCGATCGCGAATCTGCGGGTTCGATGCCAGCGACGGATAAGCAATGCTCAGCGGCAGCAAACGACTGGCCGTCTGCTCGACACCACCGTACGGATAGCTGAGCAGATCATCGAGAGCCGAACGGAACAGCGCTTGTGGACTGTCATCCAGACGCAAGCGAATATCCGTGGCGTCGGCCGGCAGACTCAACGGCGTGTCGCCACTGGCGATATCAAGGCTTTGCGTCTGCGTCACTTGCCAGCCGTCACCGGTCGCACTCAGGCGCACGGCGAGAGAGTCGGCGATTTTACCGTCCTGCACCAGTTCAGCCGTCCAATCACCGGAAGCCAAGGCGAATGCCGGCAGCGGCAGGTAATTGATGCCGTTGTTGAGGGTCACCGGGACACGCTGTTCAGCGCCTGCGTAGTGAGTGACCAGTTCAGCCTTGACCGGCTTATCGGCCTGACTGAAAGCGAACACACCGAGCTGCGGCTGATCGCCCTTACGGAATTTGCTCGGCCCGCTCCACTTCAGGTACAGCGGTTTTTCCGAGCGGACGAACTGCTTCTTCTGCCCGACCTGACCGTCATCGGCGATAGCGCGGGCAGTGATGCGCCAGCGGGTCAGCGAGTCCGGCATCTTGAAGGTGAATCGGGTTTTGCCGTCGGCGCCGGTCAACAACTCCGGTTGCCACGCGGCAGTATCGACGTCTTCACGACGCGGCCGCTCCAGCACTTTCACCCCGCGTTCGCTGCGGTTGGCTTTGCCCGGTGCGCCGGGGCTGCCCGGCAATGCAACGTCGTAACTGATGAACGACAGGCTGGCACTGGTGCGCACGTTGTTGCGGCGCGGGTGGTAGAAGAACTGGTCGATGGTCGGCGCGACTTCCGGTTGCAGCGCGTAGACCATTTCGTCGACGACGCTAACGGTCAGATGCGCCGGAACCGCTTTGCCGGCGAACTGCGTGGTCAGGTCAACCGTGACGGTGTCGCCCGGTAGATACACCGCTTTGTCGGTGCTGATCGCCACGTCGATCTGCGGCGCGACCACTTTGATCCCGGCGTTCTGGAAGCTGTACTGACCGCCCTTGGTGTAGAGCACGGAGAAGGTCAGATTTGGCGCGAAGTTATCCTTCACCGGGATGCGTGCGCGATATTGGGTATCGCTGAGTTTTTCCAGTTTCAGCCAGTCGCCGCCCTTGGCCAATAGCGCGGTGGCTTCGACCTTGTCGCGCTCCAGCGACAGCAGGGCATCGCTGACCGGTTCCGGGAAGGTGATCAGCGCCAGCGCTTCATCGCCAGCCTTGTACTCAGGCTTGTCGAGGACGATTTCCACAGTGCCCGGCACTGCTTTGACGCCATCGCCAGTGACCGAATGCCCGGTGGCACCGAGCACGCGACCGTGTTGATCTTTCAGGGTCAGGTTGTAGGTACCTGGACGTTCGAAAGCCAGACTGAAGCCTTTATCCGTCGCCGCAAGTTTGCCTTCGCCCGTGCTCTGGTCTTCCAGACGCACCCAGCCATAGA
Organism: Pseudomonas viridiflava; assembly: GCF_900582195.1. GTDB lineage: Bacteria > Pseudomonadota > Gammaproteobacteria > Pseudomonadales > Pseudomonadaceae > Aquipseudomonas. The sequence goes on along the minus strand of NZ_UTHA01000188.1, from coordinate 91,127 downwards.
TGCTCGGCGTCACCGATTTGCTTTGCTCGCTGCCGCCCTCGTTGGCGTAGCTGAACGCGACCTTGTCACCGACCGCGCTGAAGCGTTGCGGCGCGCTCAAGCGGAAGCTCGCGGCGCCACGGTCGATGAGGATTTCCTTGGTGGTCTTGACCCGATACGCCGCGCCATCGCTGGCGAACACGGTGAGCATGTAGCGGCTCGGTTTGTCGGCGGCAGGCAGATCGAGGGTCGCGTTGCCTTTGCTGTCGGTGGTCAGTTCGGTGCTGGTCAGCTCCACCGGGAATTGCCCGAGGTATTGCAGCTCGTTATCGACCATCGACAGTTGCTGGGCACGCAGGCTCAGGGTCAGCTTGGCGTTGGCCACCGGTTTGCCGTCCGGGTAGAGCAGCACCAGACTGCCCTTCACCGGTTCGCCGGTGCGGTAATCCTGCTTGGCCAGATTCAGCGAAATCTCGAAGTGCGGCTTGATGTACTCGGCTACACGGAAGGCGCTGCTGTAAGCCTGATCCTTGTAGTTGAAACGAATCTCATAACCGCCCGCTACCGCGTTGTCCGGTAACTGGAAGCGGCCCTGAGTGCCAGCCTTCGAATCAAGCTTCAGGTCGAGATGCTGCAACTCGGTGCCGGTCGCATCGAGCACGCTGACCGCGACGTCCGCCGCCACCGGCGACACCGAATCCCGCGCGTTCTTGAATTCGCGGCCGACGATCTTCAGCGACACCCAATCACCCGGGCGATACAGCGGCCGGTCGGTGAAGGCATACAGTTTGGTGTCGTAGATTTCGCTGTCGTAATAGAAGTTCTCGGAGACGAACACCCCGCCCTCTTCGTCCTCGCCGATGACGAACGAACGCTCCGGGCTGACATGTTTCAGGCGCAGCAAACCGTCAGTATCGGTGACGCCGCTGCTCATCACGCCGAGGCCGTCAGTCCACAGCACATTGACCTTCGGTACCGAGCTGCCTTCGTGTTTGCGTGCGGCCCAGACCAGCAATTCATCGCCGGCAATCTTGCTCACCGCGACGGTGTTGGAGACGAACACCATGGTGGTCGCGCGGTACTTGCCGATCAGCGCTTCGACCAGATACAGACCCGGCTTCAGGTTGCCCAACGGAATGTAAACGTTGCCGGGTGCGACGCTAACGAAATCACTGGATGAACCCGCCAGATTCACCCCTTCCGGCGGCTGAATCGGCTTGGCCTGCCACAGCGGATAACGGAACTGGCTAACCACCGGCAAACCCGGGATCAGCGCAAATTGCGGCTGCGCATCGTACGGAGTCGGCGCGACCATGGCGTTGCCCATCTTCAGTTCCGGCACTTCTTCGGTGACCTGTTTGCGCGATTCATAGGAGAACGCGCGCTGCATCACCCGCCGGGATTTGCGGTACCAGTTGTCCCACAAGTAAGCGAGGGTGTTGGACAGGCCTTCGCCCTTGAACTGGCCGTCACTGACGACGCGATGCAGATTCTTCTGACGCTTGAGGAAATCCAGCGGTTTGTCGATGCGATACACGCGAATGTCCGCGCCGCCGTAGGGTTCCATGCGGAAACGACGGTAATCACGACCCGGTGCTTCGAGGCGCACCATTGCCTGTTCATCGGCAGCGAAGCTGCTATCGGCGAGCAGAAAGAAGCTTTCACCGGAGACCGGCGTGTAGCCGCTCGGCTCAACCGAATCTTCGGCGCTGACGGTGGCCACTGGCAGCAACAGCGCCAGCAGCAAAGGAATTCGGAAGCAGAGTCGCAACATGCGGGCACCGGTCATTGGGAGAGAAAGTTCAGTCGATAGACGCCGATGAAGTTGGGGTTGGCTGCGTCGGGTATCCATCGGGTGTCCTTCCATGTCATGAGTTGCTGCAGGCTTGCCGAACGCATGCCGTTGTCAGTGGGGGTGGTGGTGCCGGTGTGATAGGCGATGTAGCGGCCCATCCAGATCATCAGGTGCTGGTCGTCGCCCTGATCGAAAAACATCAGATCACCGGGCCGCGCCTGCGACACGTCGCGGCTGACCAGATGGCTGTTGAACTGAATCAGTTTGATCGCGTTGACGTACGGCCCGACCTTGCCGCCGCCCTGCTGCCATTGTTGAGCGAGCTTGCGCTGGTCATCGCTGAGCGACAGTTCCGGCGGCAGATAACGGTTGGACAGGCCATTGCTGCGCAGCCACTTGTCATCGTGGACTTTCAATGCTTCGTTGGCGGCAAAACGCACCAGCCCGGCACAGTCCTGCTGATACCAGCGCGGGCTCGGACCCTGGCTCAGTTGCTCTTGGGCGATGCGCACAAACCAGGCACGAAACACCTGGGATTGCGCGGGGTCTAGCGCCGGCGCTTCAACGGCTCGGGCGCCCGCACTGAGCAACAACGCGAGCAGGCCGAGGCTGCGGATCAGTGTCGTCACAGCGCTTTCCATTCCAGCGGCAGCCACTGCCAGTGGCCATCGGGTTCGCTGCCTTCGGGCAAGGTCAGGGCATATTTGCCGTAGCCGCCAAGGGTGCGCAGTTTCGGAATCAGGTAGGTTTGTGCGGCGTTGTAAAACACCGGTTCCATGTCCTGCGGCAGGCTGTCGAGGGTTTCCTGCTGCATCAGTTGCGCCATCGAATCCGGGCCGAAATAGATCGGCATCAGCACATCTTTGGGCAGCACGTCGGCCATTGGCGGGAAGCGTTTGTCGAGGGTGCCGAGGGCCTTGTCGACCAGTTTGTCATCAAGAGAGAACAGCAACGTCGAACCGTGGCGAGCGAGGCTGACTTTCATGAAGGCCTTGCCGGAAATCGCGTCCGGGTTTTCGGCAGTCTTCGCCGCGTAAGGGCCGAAGTTGGAACTGACCTGACGCTGCCAGACGTGGTTCTGGCCTTGTTGTTTCTCGACCACGGGGAAAACGTTTTCTTCAACGCTGGCTTCGAACGCACCGACCATCGAGCCGAACAGTTTGCCGAGGTCGCCATCAAGCTTGCTGCTGTCCTCGTCTTTCAGACTGGCCACCAGCAACGGCGTGTACAGACGCGAATCGGCGTACCAGCAAAGGCCCGCCGCGCCGGCCACGTGTTCGGTGAGGGTCTGCGCTACCGCTTCTTCGGCGCCGAGTTTCACCAGCAATGGTTTTTGCGGTTCGGCCGCGACCGGCAGGGTTACGCAGGCACTGGCGCCGAGCGGCATCGCTTGCCAGACCGGTTTGAAATCGAAGTCGGGCTGGTTTTCCAGTTCGTCCATGGCGAGGTAGCTGTGCCAGCCCTTGTCGTCCATGTCGAAGCGCAGCCCGGCGAAGTTCGGGATGAATCGCTGATAGCCCATCGCGAGAACGCTGGAGTTGACCGACAGGCGCTGTTTGGTTTCCGCAGTTTTCGCCGGCAGACCGAACGCTTCCGGGAAGAGTTTTTCACCGTTGAGCAATGCCGCCAGCGCTTGTGGCGAGACGTGGCCCGACTCTTCGGAGACGCCACTTTCCGGGTCGTAATACTTGGCCGGATTGGACAACACCACCAGTTTGTCGCCATGGGAGGCGAACAACAGGGCTTTGCTGGCGTTGTAGGTCAACTGATACAGCGGCACAGAATCGCCGCCGACCTTGAGTTCGCCCATCTGACTGAGCTGCGTGTCATCCAGCGCGACTTTCGCCAGCGGCTCGAGCAGTTTCGCCAGACCGCCGCGGTCCATCACCAACAGGAAATCCTTCAAGCGCCCATCCGCGCCACGCCACAACGCGACATCGGCCGGCTGATCGAAAAGCTGCTCGATCAGGCTGTCCTGCAACTTCAGATCATGCTCGTAGATGATCCGGCGCAGGCTGCCGATCAAGCCAAGGCGATCAGCATGGGTCTCGTAATAGAAGACGAAATCTTCGGTCAGCGTGGCCTTGAGGAACGGCACCGTCAGCAAGTCCTTGGGCAACTGGCTCAGCGAGCGGGTCTCCAGCAACGCGTCAGGACGACTGAGGCCGAGCTTGTCACTGGCCAATTCCGCCGCCGGCGCCTTGGGCTTGAGCAGCAGCCAGCCAAAACCACCCGCCACCCCGGCCACCAGGCACAGTCCGGCCAGCAGCAAAGGCCATTTGCGCGGAGATTTGGCCGATGGCGTATCGGCAGCCGAAGTAACAGTGTTATCGCTCATCTTCACAAACCCAGTTTCATCCGTGACGGGATGCTTAATAGTTGAAAGTCTTGACCAGCAGCAGATCACCGATTGCCCGCAGGGGCACGATGAAGCTCTCGCGTTTTTCATCGACGGTGTTTTCGTTGAGCACCAGCGTGATTTGCGAGGTGATCACCTCGTTCTGGTTGCTGGTCTCCTCGAAGTTATAGCCGCCGTTGCCGAAGTTGCCCCAATAGTTGACGTAAACCAGATAGGTGCCATGCAGCGGCGCGGTCATGGTGAACATTTCCGGGCCGGGGCCATCGACGCCATCCGGGTCCAGACCGCCGCCATTGCTCAACGCCGGCCGCGCCCAGAACGCATGCTGACCGTCGGGCGTGACAATGTGCAGATCGAGTTCGGCTTTTGGATCGTCCCAGCCCAAGACAAGACGAATTCGCGCCGGCGTGCGCAAATTGTTTGCTTCATAAAATTGCACGCGCTTGAGCGACTGGCCCTCGGCACTGATCACCTCGACGCTGTTTGAGCCCGCGCCGAACGCGTACGGACGAGCGAAACGACCCTGGTCGTCGGTGTACAGATTCAGTGGATTGCCGTTCACGGCGAGACTGTGCGGCGGACGCATGTGTCCGATGGCCTTGAGCTGGCCCTGGATCATCGTGCGATTGCGCTGGATGCCGCGATCGATTGGCGGCGTCGGGTAGGCGACTTGCGGGTTTTCCGTACGATCAAGCAAGCCGTGATAACGCCAGCCGCCCACCGGCTCCGACACCTCGGCCGTCGGCGCGGCCAGCAGCGCGGGCGCGCAGGCCAGGCCGATCGGCAGCAAAAAAAATGAACGCATGTAATGCCTCCTGCCATGCCTGAACGAAACCTTGCACCCGATCCTCGGTACTTCACAGCGGTGAAAACTGCGTTTCGTCTGAAAGACCCGTGACTATGGGGTCGTAGAAGGCGCGAAGATTAGCGATTCGGCGGTTTTTTAACAATCGGATACATATGCATTTGCGGCGGGAATCACGTCTTCTTGGTGGACGGTGAGCCGAATAGCCGTCATATTCGGCTCACTAAATGAGCCGAATAGCATTTCTATTCGGCTCACGCCCCTATTACAGGCAATAACCGATGACGACTCAATGGATCTGGCAGCAGCCGGATTGGCCCGATTTCAACTGGCAGGCAGAACATCTGGCACCACTGTTGCGCGAATGCGTACAGGCACAAGGCCAATTGATGGGCATGGCCGTATCCGTCGGCAATTCGCTGACGGCTCAAACCGAACTCGACGCACTGCTGCAAAACATCGTGACCTCTTCGGCGATTGAGGGTGAGCAGTTGAATGTCGGCTCGGTGCGTTCGTCATTGGCTCGACGCCTGGGGCTGGAATTGCCCGATAGCGATAACGTCAGTCAACGTAGCGAAGGACTGGCACAACTGATGTTCGACGCCACCCGGCGCTTCGCCGAACCACTGACGCTGGATCGTTTACTGGAATGGCATCGTTGGCTGTTTCCGGATCAGGAAAGCGACTTCACCGCGAGGTCGATGCATGTCGGTGCACTTCGCGGTGACGAGCCGATGCAGGTAGTTTCCGGTCGTCTCGACCGCCCAACTGTGCATTTCGAGGCCCCGCCGCGCCAGGGTCTGGAGCGGCAGGTGGATAAATTTCTCGCTTGGTTCGAGGCCAGCCAGCATCAAACAGCGCTGGATCCATTGCTACGTGCTGGCATCGCGCATTTCTGGTTTGTCACGCTGCATCCGTTTGATGACGGCAATGGTCGCCTTACTCGCACCCTTACCGATCTGGCGCTGGCGCAAGGTGAAGCGCAGGCCATCCGGTTTTACGCAATGTCGGCCAGCATTCTCGATGACCGTAACGGCTACTATCGAGTGCTCGAGGCCAGTCAAAAGGCCACGCTGGACGTTACCCAATGGCTCACTTGGTTTCTGCAGACTCTTTTACGCAGTCTGCAGCAAGCCATTGCGCGGATCGAAAGCGTGCTGGGCAAAACACGTTTCTGGCAGGCACACCGTGAATCCGAGCTTTCGGTGGAGCAGAGTAAAGTGCTCAATCGTTTGCTCGACGGTGGAGAGCGCGGGTTCGAACACGGTATCAGCGCGGCGCAGTATCAGGCGGTGGCCAAGGTTTCCAAAGCCACGGCGACGCGACATCTGGCGGAGCTGCTGGAAAAGGGTTGCCTGCGGCGTATGCCCGGAGGCGGACGGAGCACGCGATACAAAATCAATTACCCGGACAATTCCTCGAATTGAACCGCTGCCCGTGTGACGAGGGCTCGCAAAGGCCCCGCTCATTTGCCCATAAACCCCCTATCTGCTAGTGTCGCGCCGGTTTAACGTCAACCGGAAACTGCCGCCATGGCCCGCAAAAAAGCTGCACTGGATTTCGAACAGTCCCTCGCCGACCTGCAAACATTGGTCGAGCGTCTGGAGAACGGTGAATTGTCGCTGGAAGACTCGCTGACCGCTTTCGAGCAGGGCATCGGTCTGACCCGTGACTGCCAGGCAGCGCTGGCGCAAGCCGAGCAGAAGGTGCAAGTGCTGCTGGAGCGCGATGGCGAACTCGCCGAGGAACCCTTCGACGCGGAACAGCCAGAATGATTGCGGCGTATACGGCGAGCAGCCAGACCCGGGTCAACGCAGCGCTGGAAACCCTGTTCAATGCGCCGCTGCCGGAGCTGGCGCGGCTTTACGAAGCCATGCGCTACAGCGTGATGAACGGCGGCAAACGCGTGCGACCGCTGCTGGCCTACGCGGCGTGCGAAGCGCTCGGTGGCAAGGCTGAGCAAGCCAACGGTGCGGCCTGCGCGGTTGAGCTGATCCACGCCTACTCGCTGGTTCACGATGATTTGCCGGCGATGGACGACGACGATCTGCGTCGCGGCCAGCCGACCACTCACAAGAAATTCGATGAAGCCTGCGCGATTCTCGCCGGTGACGGTTTGCAGAGTCTGGCGTTCAGCGCCCTGCTCGACCCGCGCCTGAGCGATTGCAGCAGCGACATCCGCCTGCAAATGGTCACCGCGCTGGCTAACGCCGCAGGCCCGGCAGGCATGGTCGGCGGTCAAGCCATCGACCTCGGCTCGGTTGGCCTGAAACTCGATCAGACAGCCCTCGAACAGATGCACCGGCACAAGACTGGCGCGCTGATCGAAGTCAGCGTCAAACTCGGCGCTCTGGCCAGCGGCCGTGCCGAGCAGGATGAACTCCGCGCCCTGCAGACTTATGCACAGGCCATCGGCTTGGCTTTCCAGGTGCAGGACGACATCCTCGACGTCGAAAGCGATACCGAAACCCTCGGCAAACGCCAGGGCGCCGACATCGCCCGCGACAAGCCGACCTACCCGGCCCTGCTCGGTCTCGACGCTGCCAAGGCTTACGCGCTGGAACTGCGCGATCAGGCCCTGCACGCCCTGCGACCGTTTGACGCGGCCGCCGAGCCCTTGCGCGAGCTGGCCCGGTATATCGTCGAGCGGCGCAACTGACGGCGTATCCGCCAAAAAAGACCAACGCGTGGGCAGGGGGCGATGCATCAGGTAAACTGCGGCATCTTTTATACCTATAACGATTCGCCTGATGCCCACGACGTTTCATGAGATTCCCCGCAAGCGCCCGACCACGCCCCTGCTCGACCGCGCGAATACGCCGGACGGCCTGCGCCGGTTAGGCGAAGCCGAGCTGGAAACCCTGGCCGATGAGTTGCGCCTGGAACTGCTCTACACGGTCGGTCAGACCGGTGGGCATTTCGGTGCCGGCCTGGGCGTGATCGAGCTGACCATCGCGTTGCATTACGTCTTCGACACGCCGGACGACCGGTTGGTGTGGGACGTGGGTCATCAGGCGTATCCGCACAAGATCCTTACCGGTCGCCGTGAGCGCATGGAATCACTGCGCCAGAAGGACGGCATTGCAGCCTTCCCGCGTCGCGCCGAGAGCGAGTACGACACCTTCGGCGTCGGCCACTCCAGCACCTCGATCAGCGCTGCACTGGGCATGGCCATTGCCGCCCGCCTGCAGGACAGTGATCGCAAGGCGATTGCGGTGATCGGCGACGGTGCCTTGACCGCCGGCATGGCCTTCGAGGCGCTGAACCATGCGCCAGAAGTGAACGCCAACATGCTGGTGATCCTCAACGACAACGACATGTCGATCTCGCGCAATGTCGGCGGTCTGTCGAATTATCTGGCGAAGATCCTTTCCAGCCGCACCTACGCGAGCATGCGTGAAGGCAGCAAGAAAGTCCTGTCACGCCTGCCCGGCGCCTGGGAAATCGCCCGCCGTACCGAAGAATACGCCAAAGGCATGCTGGTCCCCGGCACGCTGTTCGAAGAGCTGGGCTGGAACTACATCGGCCCGATCGACGGCCACGACCTGCCGACCCTGATCGCCACGCTGCGCAACATGCGCGATCTGAAAGGCCCGCAGTTCCTGCACATCGTCACCAAGAAAGGCAAAGGCTTCGCCCCGGCGGAAGTCGACCCGATCGGTTACCACGCCATCACCAAACTCGAACCACTGGACGCTCCGGCCGCCGCGCCGAAAAAGGCCAGCGGGCCGAAATACTCAGCGGTGTTTGGCGAGTGGCTGTGCGACATGGCCGCGTCCGATCCACGCCTGGTCGGGATTACCCCGGCGATGAAGGAAGGTTCGGACCTGGTGGCGTTCAGCGAACGCTTCCCGCTGCGTTACTTCGACGTGGCGATTGCCGAGCAGCACGCCGTGACGTTCGCCGCAGGTATGGCCTGCGAAGGCGCCAAGCCTGTTGTGGCGATCTACTCGACGTTCCTCCAGCGCGGCTATGACCAACTCGTCCATGACGTCGCGGTGCAGAACCTCGACGTGCTGTTTGCCATCGACCGTGCCGGTCTGGTCGGCGAAGACGGCCCGACCCACGCCGGCAGCTTCGATCTGTCGTACCTGCGTTGCATCCCGGGCATGGTCATCATGACGCCGAGCGATGAAAACGAACTGCGCAAGATGCTTACCACCGGCCACCTCTACAACGGCCCGGCGGCGGTGCGTTACCCGCGTGGCAATGGCCCGAATGCGACCATTGAGAAAGACCTCGAGCCGATCGAAATCGGCAAGGGCATCGTCCGTCGTCAGGGCAGCAAAGTCGCCTTGTTGGTGTTCGGTGTGCAACTGACCGAAGCGCTGAAAGTTGCCGAGAAGCTGGATGCGACCGTGGTCGACATGCGTTTCGTCAAACCGCTCGACGAAGAACTGGTGCGCGAGATTGCCGACAACCACGAGTTGCTGGTGACCATCGAAGAAAACGCGATCATGGGCGGCGCCGGTGGTGCGGTCAGCGAGTTCCTGGCGCGGGAGAACATCCTCAAGTCGATGCTGCATCTAGGCTTGCCGGATATCTACGTCGAGCATGCCAAGCCTGCGCAGATGCTGGCCGAGTGCGGACTGGATGAGGCCGGGATCGAAGCGTCGATTCGTCAGCGTCTGGAATTGCTCAACAAGTAATCGCAATCCAGTGCAAAAACCTGTGGGAGCGAGCTTGCTCGCGAAAGCGGACTGTCAGTCGACTCATTTTTGACTGACACACCGTATTCGCGAGCAAGCTCGCTCCCACAGTGGTTTGTGTAACTCACAAAATTTAATCGCCCTACGCGTCAACGGAATGCCCGATGAACCTCTCGCGCCTCGCCCTGCCCTTCTTCCTGCTGCCGACCGCCAACGCCCTCGCCGACACCTTCGAACGTGATCAAGCATTGAAGCTGCCGGACATGCTGATCTCCGCCAACCGCCAGGTCGAAGCCCGCAACGACAGCAGCGCTGCCAACACTGTCTTCACCCGTGAAGACATCGACCGCCTGCAACCGAGCGACGTGCCGGACCTGCTGCGGCGCGTGCCCGGCGTGCAAGTGGCGCAGACCGGTGGGCGCGGCAGTCTGCCGGGCATTTACATTCGCGGCACGCAGTCGGCGCAAAGTCTGGTGTTGGTCGACGGCCAGCGCATCGGCAGTTCGACGTCCGGCGACAGCAATCTGCAACACCTGAACATCGAGCAGATCGAGCGGGTGGAAGTGCTGCGCGGTTCGCGTTCAGTGATTTACGGCAGCGATGCGATTGGCGGGGTGATTCAGATCTTCACCCGACGCGGCACTGAGCAAGGTCTGCAGCCACGCCTGCACGTTGGTTTCGGCAGTAACCAAACGTGGGAGCGCAGCCTCGGCTTGTCCGGCGGCGATGACAAAACCCGTTTCAACCTCGGCGCCAGCCTTGATGAAACCGCCGGAATTGATCGCACTCACGAGTCGTATCCAAGTGATGGCGATCATGACGCCTACCGCAATAAATCCGTCAGCCTGAGCCTCAGCCATGCGCTGACCGATGACATCGAAGTCGGCGCCAATCTGCTGGATAACCGTGGCAAGGGCGAGTTCGACAACCCGTTCGGCCGCTTCGACATGACCACATTCGAGTCTGTGCAACAGCAACCGTACAGCGATTTCAACGTCAGTAGCGTCAGCAGTTACATCGATGCGCGGCTCAACGAAACCTGGAAAACCCGCGTCGAGTTCGGCCACACCGAAAACCGCGAGAAGACCCTCGACAAGCTCAGCGACGAGCGCACCGTATTCAACACCTACCGCGACTCGGTGAACTGGCAGAACGACCTGACACTGGACGCACGCAACAGCCTGATCCTCGGCGGCGACTGGTACGAAGACCGGGTCAACAGCAGCACCGTTTTCGACGAAGACAGTCGCTGGAATCGTGCGGCGTTCATTCAGCATCGCTATCAGGCCGACAGCTTCTCCACCGAACTCGGTCTGCGTCATGACGACAACCAGCAGTTCGGCAGCCAGAACACCTGGAGCGGCACGCTCACCCTGCCGCTGAACCCGGACAATGATTTGTTGCTGAGCTACAGCGAAGGCTTCCGCGCACCGACCTTCAACGATCTGTACTACCCTGATTTCAGTAATCCTGATCTGAAGCCGGAAACCTCGAAAAGCTATGAGCTGCAGTGGCGCAGTCAGTTGACTGATAGCAGCCGTCTGGAAGCCTCGATTTACCGAACGGATCTGGAAGACGCAATTATCTTCGGCAGCAATTCACGTCCGGAGAATGTCGCGTCGGCGCGGATCAACGGTTTTGAAGCGGCATTAAAGCAGGAACTGTTCGGCTGGCAGAGCAACCTTGGCGTGTCGTTCATTGATCCGCGTGATCGTGATACCGGGCACACGTTAGCCCGGCGTGCGCGGCGCACGTTGAGCTGGGATCTCGATCGCCAGTTTGATCAAATCAGCCTCGGCGCCAGTTGGCAGGCGGTGAGCACCAGTTATGACGACAAGGACAATAAACAGGCGCTGGGTGGCTATGCCTTGTTCGGGTTGCGTAGCAGCTGGGCGTTGAACCGCGAGATCAAGCTGGATCTGAAGGTCGATAACGTTTTCGACAAGGGCTACAGCCGGGCGAACTACAGCTACGACGGCAGTCAGTATGGTTATCGCGAGGAAGGTCGGGGGTGGATGTTTGGTATCACCTGGACTCCTCAGCTTTGATTTGAATCTTCGCTGATTTGACCGGCCCCTTCGCGAGCAAGCTCGCTCCCACATTTGAAACGCAATCCCCTGTGGGAGCGAGCTTGCTCGCGAAGAAGCCACCCCGGTTTCACCGGTCAGGCGCGATCAACTGGCAGAGCTTGGCGGTGGCGTCGATCATTTGGCCGCTGGGGCGTTCAAGGCCTTTATCAGTAACCAACAGCAGTTTCCCCTGCTTCACTGCGGCTACCTGCGGCCAGGTTTTCCACGCATCGAGTTGCGCCTGATCCCCCGCCAGAATCACTTCCGGATCGCGCTGCAACACCGCCTCAATACTCACCTGCGGCGCCGGCAGGCTCAGATCAGCGAACACATTCCGCGCCCCGCACACTTCCAGCGCATCGCTGATGATCTGCCCGCCACCGACGGTGTACAGCGGCTTGTCCCACACCTGATAAAACACCCGCAACGGTACATCGCGGCGATAACGCTGGCGAAGTTCTGCGAGTTGTTGGCGCAACTCCGAAGCCCGTTTCACCCCACGTTGAGGTCGCCCCAATTGCACGGCAATGGCCTCTATCTGAGTGGTGAGTTGTTCTAAAGAATGCGGTTCGGCGACGAAGGTCGGGATGCCCAGGCGCTTGAGCTGATCACGCTGCGCAGGGCCGACACTGCCGGGCCACAGCAACAACAAATCAGGCTGGAGGCTCAGCAGTTGTTCCATGTCGAGTTGGCCATAGCGGCCGACAGAGGGGACGTTGGCAATTTCAGCAGGCCGCTCCCCGGCATCGAGCACGCCGACCAGCAGGTCAGCCGAATCCAGCTCAACGACAATTTCAGAAAGCGACGGCGCGAGGCTGACCACCCGCAGTTGCGCCAGCGCAGGGCCACTGACGGCCAGCAGCAAAACCGCCAGCCACAGACCGCGCATCAGCCGAGTTGACGCGGAATACGGTAGAGATAAAACAGCACTGCCGTGGACAGCGCCAACAACATCAACGGTACGGCTTCGAGACCGACAAACACCGCCAGTGCGCCCATCCACGCCGGCAAAGCTGCCGCCAGAAACGCAGTGCGACGGCGCGCCGCGAGGGCGATCCACGCTGCCGGTTCATCTGGAGTATCGAGGGCTTTTTGTGTGGCGATCAGTGCGTGCTTGTATCGGCCGAAAAACTTCAGACTGACAAACATCGACGCCACGCCAGCAATGAACATTGGCATCGCCAGTACGGGCAGAAGTCCTTCGCCCTGCCCGAACAAAGCGTTGAGCACGAACAGCGGCAGCAGCGCCAGTGCGAGGTATTTCCACCAGTCGACCGACAATCGGCGCCGCACCTGACCGCGAGTCACGCGCGGTCGACCTCGCCCTGATGCTCGTTGCCCATCATGTGGTCGAGCTTGCTGGCCTTGGTTGCCAGGTAGAGCTTGTTGTGCGGGTTGTGGCCGGTGTGCAACGGCACGCGCTCGGCGACGGTGATGCCCATATCGGTCAAGGCTTTGACCTTGCGTGGGTTGTTGGTCATCAGGCGCAGGGATTTCACGCCCAGATGTTCGAGCATTGGCAGACACATGGCGTAGTCACGCTGATCGGCGGCAAAGCCCAGACGCTCGTTGGCCTCAACGGTGTCGGCGCCGCCGTCCTGCAATTCGTAGGCGCGGATCTTGTTCAGCAGACCAATACCGCGACCTTCCTGACGCAGGTAAAGCAATACGCCACGGCCTTCACGGGCGATGGCTTTGAGCGCGCCTTCCAACTGCGAACCGCAGTCGCAACGCTGGCTGAACAAGGCGTCGCCGGTCAGGCATTCGGAGTGCAAACGGCCGAGAACCGGGGCACCGTCGGCAATTTCACCCAGGCTCAGCACGACGTGCTCGCGGCCGGTGGCTTCATCGAGAAAACCGTGCATGGTGAATTGCGCAAAAGGCGTTGGCAGCTTGGAAGCGGCGACAAAGACGACAGGCACCGGTGTGCTCCTGATCTAAAGAGTCTGAAAATTCGCAGGCCGGCATTGTAACAGCAGGTTCCTACACACGCTTAGGCTGAATTATCGGGCATAACGATCAAAAAGTTTGATAACTACTGACTAGCGTAGGTCCTTGTGGTCAATTCGAGGTGAACGGATACGGCTGCTTCCACTTCTCGAAGATCGGCTTTAGCTCACCGCTCTTCACCAGTTGCTCCATACGCTGGTCGAACAGCGTCATCAGCGTCCGCGCCTGTGGCGTGTCGGCAAAGCCGAGGAACAACGGCAGCTCGATCAGATGTGAATAGCGATACAGCGCCGGATCCGCTGCGGTTTTCACCACCGCTTCAATCTCGGTCAGCGCATCGATGTAATAATCCGCCCGCCCCTGCTTGAGCATCGACAGAATCCCGGTACGGCGTTCGATCTGGTTGTAACGCTTGATGTTCGGCAGGTAGTTTTCGTAGCGATAACCGCGCACCCAGGCCAGGCGATACTTGCCCAGCGTCGCCTGGGTCGGCGATGGATTGCTCGCCAGACCCAACGCGTAGATGTGGTCGGAATCGAAATTCCAGTGCGGATACAAGACCTGCTCGGCTTCGTCGCGGTAGGAGCCAACCAGCGCGTCGACTTCCTTCAACTGCACCAGGCCGACCGAACGGGTGTAGGGCACGCTGCGGATATCCAGCGCGACTCCGACCGGTTCGAACACCTTGCGCAACACGTCCCAGCCCAGACCATGGCCGTCGGCGGCGGTGTAGTCTTCCCAGTCTTCGCTGGCCAAATGGATGACCGCAGGCGTCGGCGCAGCTTCCTGCGCACTGGCCACCGTGCCAAGCAACGCAAAAACCACCACCGCCAACCAACGTCGAGCCATCCTTAGTCCCTCACTAACCCTGAAAGCGCCGGATCAGGCGAAAACCCACACCAGACCCTGCATCGCCAGCCAGGCAAACACCCCGGCCAGCACGTCGTCGAGCATGATGCCGACGCCGCCATGCACATGCCGGTCGATCCAGCGAATCGGCCACGGCTTGAGAATGTCGAAGAAGCGGAACACCAGAAAACCCGCGAGCAACCAGTACCAGCCTTCCGGTACCAGCCACAGGGTGATCCACATGCCGACCATTTCGTCCCAGACGATGCCTTCGTGGTCGTGAACCCGCAGATCGTCGGCGACTTTGCCGCACAGCCAGAAGCCGAACAGCATGGTGAGCCCGAGCATCAGCCAGTAACCCCAGTCGGGCAACATCTGCCACAACGGGATAAAGGGTAGTGCAACCAACGAGCCCCACGTGCCCGGGGCTTTCGGCAGGGTACCGGAACCAAAGCCGAACGCGAGGAAATGCCAGGGATTGCGCCAGACAGACGGCGGAACGAATTCGGCCGGAACCTGTTTCGGGTGATCTGTCACGGTGTCTCCTGAAAATGTTGATAACCCCGGGTTTGCGGGGTGATGTCGTGCCCTGCGCGGTCCAGCAGAACCACGCCCTGACCTTCTGACACGCGACCGATCACATGGATCGGCCAGCCATTGGCCAGCAGCGCTGGCAACTCGAAGGACGGTAGCGTAAACGCCAGCACGTAATCATCGCCACCGCTCAGCGCGGCACGCTCGGCGCCGCGCTGACCGAGAAACGCTACTAATGCATCCGACAGCGGTACGCGCTCGCGTTCAATCTCAAGCCGCACCTTTGAGGCCAGGGCGATGTGGCCGCAGTCGGCAAGCAGCCCATCGGAGATATCCAGCGCCGAGGTGGCTTTGCCACGCAGGGCCTGACCGAGGGCCAGTTGCGGTTGTGGCGACCAGTAATGATCGAGCAGCGGTTGGGCGATATGCGCTTCAGCGTCACGCTGCCCCAGCACAAGCGGCAAAGCGCCGGCCGCATTGCCCAGCTCACCGCCGATACAGAGCAGATCGCCCGGCTGCGCACCGCTACGGGTCAATGCCTGACCCGCAGGCACGCGACCAAACACGGTTACTGTCAGACTCAACGGCCCGCGTGTGGTATCACCGCCGACCAGCGCAACGCCGCAGCTCTGCGCCAAACGGTTCAAACCGCCGGCATAGGCTTGCAGCCAATCGGCGGTCACCGTCGGTACAGTCAGGGCAAGGGTAAAGGCAACGGGCGTGGCGCCCATGGCGGCCAGATCGCTGACCGCGACGGCCAGCGAGCGCTGACCGAGCAGAAACGGATCGCAGGGGTCGGCGAAATGCACACCGGCCACCAGCGTATCGGTGGAGATCGCCAACTGTTCCCCGGGGGGAACAGCGAGCAAGGCGCAGTCATCGCCGATCCCCAGAGCAACGCCTTCGCCGCCCTGCGCACAAGGCGCGGCGGCGAAGAAATTGCGGATCAGCTCGAACTCGCCCATTGAGGTTTCAAGCGCGTTTCAGCGCTTGAACGCCTTCACTTCAGCTTCGCGCAGGCGCGGGGCCAGCTTGTCGAGCACGCCGTTGACGAACTTGTGGCCGTCGGTCGAACCGAAGACTTTCGCCAGCTCGATACCTTCGTTGATCACCACGCGGTACGGCACGTCGACGCGCTTAAGCAGTTCCCAGGTCGACAGGCGCAGAACGGCCAGTTCAACCGGGTCCAGCTCTTCGATCGCCAGATCCAGGCAAGGCGTCAGGGCGGTGTCGATTTCAGTCTTGAACTGCGGAACCCCATGGAGGATTTCGCGGAAGTAAGCACCGTCGACATCGGTGAAATCGTTATCAACGCGAAACTGCGCTTCGATCTCGTTCAGCGATTGCTTGGCCATGTGCCACTGGTACAGCGCCTGGGTCGCGAGCTGACGGGCTTCGCGACGCTTGACGCTTTTCGAGGGCTTGCCGGCATCCGCAGGTTTCGGATCGCGCGGGTTGAAACGATCGCTTTCGTCGCTAATCACTTGGCCTCCAACTGCGCCAGCAGGCTGACCATTTCCAGAGCGGACAGGGCAGCTTCGGCACCTTTGTTACCGGCCTTGGTGCCGGAACGTTCGATGGCTTGCTCGATGGAATCAACGGTCAGGACGCCGAAAGCGACCGGCACGCCGAACTCCATGGACACTTGGGCCAGACCCTTGGTGCACTCGCCTGCCACGTATTCGAAGTGCGGAGTGCCGCCACGAATGACTGCGCCGAGGGCGATGATGGCTGCGAATTCACCTTTCTGGGCGACTTTCTGCGCAACCAGCGGGATTTCGAAGGCGCCAGGTGCGCGGATGATGGTGATGTCGCTTTCGCTCACGCCGTGGCGAACCAGGGCATCAACTGCACCGCTGACCAGGCTTTCAACCACGAAGCTGTTGAAGCGGCCCACTACCAAAGCGTAGCGGCCTTTAGGGGCGATGAAGGTACCTTCGATGGTCTTCAGGGTCATTCGTCAGTTCTCTTAAAGAGCCGGGACGCGTCTGCTACGCGTCCCTCAGTGATTTATTTGCCGCGAATCGGAGTCCGGAAACAACCGGTCATTATTCGGAGGGCACGTATTCTACAACTTCCAGATCGAAACCGGATATCGCATTAAATTTCATTGGCGCAGACATCAGGCGCATTTTGCGCACACCGAGGTCACGCAGGATCTGCGAACCGGCACCGACGATGCTGTAAGTCGTCGGTTTTTTCGGCGCGGCCTGATCACCGGTTTCACGGATATGCGCCAGCAATACGTCCCCATCGAGCGGGTGACCGAGCAACAGCACCACACCGCTGCCCGCCTCGGCAACCGCAGCCATGGCGGCGCGCAGGCTCCAGCGGCCCGGTTGCTTGACCATCAACAGGTCGCGCAGCGGGTCCATGTTGTGCACGCGAACCAGCGTTGGTTCTTCGGCACAAACAGTGCCCAGGGTCAGGGCCATGTGCACGTCGCCTTCCACGGAGTCACGATAGGTCACCAGGTTGAATTGGCCCAGTTCGCTGTCCAGTGGCTGCTCGGCAATCCGCTGAACGGTACGTTCGTGGATCATTCGGTAGTGAATCA
Organism: Pseudomonas viridiflava; assembly: GCF_900582195.1. Lineage (GTDB taxonomy): Bacteria > Pseudomonadota > Gammaproteobacteria > Pseudomonadales > Pseudomonadaceae > Aquipseudomonas. Next base: position 73,581 of record NZ_UTHA01000188.1, on the reverse strand, counting down.
GGTCGGCGATGGTGCCGATCTTGATGTTGTGTTCAGCGGCAAACGCTTCGAGTTCGGCACGACGAGACATGGTGCCGTCGTCGTTCATCACTTCGCAGATCACGCCACTTGGCTCGAAACCGGCCATGCGCGCCAGATCGCAAGCGGCTTCGGTGTGGCCAGCGCGAGCGAGGGTGCCGCCGGCCTGAGCCATCAGCGGGAAGATGTGGCCCGGGCTGACGATGTCTTCAGCCTTGGCATCCTTGGCGGCAGCCGCTTGCACGGTGCGCGCACGGTCAGCGGCGGAGATGCCGGTGGTCACGCCTTCGGCGGCTTCGATCGAAACGGTGAACTTGGTGCCGAAACCGGACCCGTTGCGCGGTGCCATCAGCGGCAGCTTCAACAGTTCACAGCGCTCGCGGCTCATCGGCATGCAGATCAGGCCGCGGGCGTGCTTGGCCATGAAGTTGATGTGTTCGGCCTGGCAGCATTCGGCGGCCATGATCAGGTCGCCTTCGTTCTCGCGGTCTTCGTCATCCATGAGGATGACCATCTTGCCTTGGCGGATGTCTTCAACCAGTTCTTCGATGCTATTGAGCGCCACAAGGCACCCCCTTCAGTCAGGATTTGAGGTAGCCGTTGGCGGCCAGAAAGCTTTCAGTAATACCGCCAGCGCTTGGCTCAGCAGCCTTGTCGCCAAGCAGCAGACGCTCCAGATAGCGCGCCAGCAGATCGACCTCCAGATTCACCCGGCGACCTGGCGTGTACGACGCCATGATGGTTTCGCTCAGGGTGTGCGGAATGATCGTCAGCATGAACTCGGCGCCATCGACGGCGTTCACGGTCAGGCTGGTGCCGTCGACGGTGATCGAGCCTTTATGGGCGATGTACTTGGCCAGTTCTTTCGGCGCGCGAATGCGAAATTCCACAGCGCGGGCATTGTCGCTGCGCGAGACGATTTCGCCGACACCGTCGACGTGACCGCTGACCAAGTGCCCGCCGAGACGGGTGGTCGGGGTCAGGGCTTTTTCCAGATTGACCGGGCTGCCGCTTTTCAGGTCATTCATGGCAGTGCAGTCGAGGGTTTCACGGCTGACGTCGGCGGCAAAGCCGTCGCCCGGCAGCTCAACGGCGGTCAGGCAGACGCCGTTGACCGCGATGCTGTCGCCGAGTTTGACGTCGCTCAGGTCGAGCTTGCCGGTGGCGACGTGGACCCGCACATCACCGCCCTTTGGGGTCAGTGCGCGGATACTGCCGATGGATTCGATGATGCCGGTAAACATGGGGTTCTCCTTGAGAACTAAGCCAGCGTAATAACGATGGCCGGGAATTATACGCTCGCCGAAAGGACAGGGATGGCAGTGACTCGCCAGTCATCGCCCACCGCGCGAATTTCAGTGATTTTCAGCTCCGGCGCATCCTTCATGTGGGCCAGCGGCCAGTCCAGCAATGGACGCGCCGTGGAGCCGAGGAACCTGCCGGCGATGAAGATCACGAACTCGTCGACCAGACCGAGCTGAGCAAAGGCGCCGGCCAAGCGTGGGCCAGCCTCGACCAGCACTTCGTTGGTGCCACGATTGGCCAGCTCGATCAGCAATTGATGCAGATCGACCTGACCGTCGTCACCCGGCACGATCAGGCATTCAGGGCCGTGAGCGTATTGCTCTTCGATCGCGACGCAGGTGGCGACCAACGCCGGGCCGGCCTTGAAGAACGGCGCATCCAGCGGCACCCGAAGGCGCCCGTCGATCAACACGCGCAGCGGCGGTCGGCTCATGACCAGCGCGGTTTGCTCGCTGTCCAGACCGAGTTCGTCAGCGCGAACAGTCAAACGCGCCCCGTCGGCGAGAACGGTGTCTGCGCCGGTCAGCACCACGGCGGCCTGAGCGCGCAAACGCTGAACAGCCGAACGCGCGGCGGGACCGGTGATCCACTGGCTCTCGCCGCTTTCCATCGCTGTGCGACCATCGAGGCTCATGGCCAACTTGACCCGCACGAACGGCAAGCCGTGTTCCATGCGCTTCAGAAAGCCTTGATTAAGCTTGCGCGCTTCAGCTTCGAGCACACCGCTTTCCGTGGCGATACCGGCATCGGCCAGACGCTGCAAACCACGTCCAGCGACTTGCGGATTGGGATCACGCATCGCTGCCACCACACGACTGACGCCGGCATTCACCAGCGCATCGGCACACGGCGGCGTGCGGCCATGGTGGCTGCACGGTTCGAGAGTCACATACGCGGTGGCGCCACGGGCCAGTTCACCGGCGGCGCGCAGGGCATGGACTTCGGCGTGCGGTTCGCCGGCGCGTTCGTGCCAGCCCTCGCCTACGATCTGGCCGTCACGCACCACCACACAGCCAACCCGAGGATTGGGGTGCGTGGTGTAGTGACCTTTGCGCGCCAGTTCCAGCGCACGCGCCATGAAGTGGGCGTCGAGGATGGCCTGCTCGGCGACGGTGGTCATTCTTTCACCGGTTCGCGGGCGAGGCGGTCGATCTCTTCGCGGAATTCGTTGAGGTCCTGAAAGCGCTTGTACACCGAAGCGAAACGGATGTAGGCGACTTCATCAAGCTTTTGCAATTCAGCCATGACCAGTTCGCCAACCACGAGGGATTTGACCTCGCGTTCGCCGGTGGCGCGCAGCTTGTGCTTGATGTGGACCAGAGAGGATTCAAGGCGCTCGACGCTCACCGGACGTTTCTCCAGGGCGCGTTGCATGCCGGCGCGGAGTTTTTCTTCGTCGAACGGTTGGCGGCTGCCGTCGGTTTTGATCAGGCGCGGCAACACCAGTTCGGCCGTCTCGAACGTCGTGAAACGTTCGCCGCAGGCCAGGCATTCACGCCGGCGGCGCACCTGTTCGCCCTCGGCGACCAGACGCGAGTCGATGACCTTGGTGTCGTTGGCACCGCAGAAGGGACAGTGCATGGTGGCTGGCAACAAAAAAAGGGAGGGCCATGGTAGCGCATCCCGGTGGCAAGACAAGCCATAGGCTTTGCGGTATACAGAACGGCATGATCGTTTGATCCATGGATTTCATTTTGCCGGAGCATCCAATGCCGTTACGTCCGCTCGTTTTGCTCAGTCTTTTCAGCCTGCTGGTGGCCTGTGGCAGCGATGCACCCAAGCCCCAGCCGCCAACACCGGGCCCTGCGCCGCAACAGGTACAGAAAAAAGCCAAGGAAGCCGCCGACCTTGGCCCGCTGCCGGCCTATCAACGCGAGCTGAGCGGCAGCCTGCAAGGTGTGCCGGCCGGCGCCGAAGTCGAACTGGCGCTGCTGGTGATCGACGAGAAGGATCGCCCGCAACAATTACTCGCCAGTTCCAGCCTGATCGGCAACAACCAGGTTCTGCCGTTTCGCCTGCGCTTCAACCCGGACGCCTTCCCTGCCGGTGCGCGGGTTGAGTTGCGCGGTCGCGCGAGTCAGTCCGGCCAGTTGATCCTGCATCTGCCGTCGCAGACCATCAGCCAGCCGACCACCCAGGCGTTGGGCCAACTGCAATTCGTCAAAGCACCATGAATGCACCGCTCGACCTGCAACAGGCGTTAGGTGAACTGCTCGGCGACGCCAGACTCAAGGTCTGTGCGTTGCCGGACACTGATTTACAGCTATGGCTGATCGATGGCGACAACATGGATCGCGAATTCAGCCAGGAAGAAATTCAGCGAATTTTGCATGAGCCACCGTATTGGGGTTTCTGCTGGGCCAGTGGTCTGGCGGTGGCGCGCTATCTGGCAGAGTTTCCCGAGTGGGTGCGCGGCAAGCGTGTGCTGGATTTCGGTGCTGGTTCCGGGATTGCCGGGATCGCGGCGGTGAAGGCCGGCGCGCTTGAAGTCATGGCGTGCGATCTCGATCCGCTGGCGATTGCCGCGTGCCGGGCGAATGCCGAGCTTAATGATGTGCAGATGAGCTACTCGACGGATTTCTTTGCCGAGGCGAATCGGTTTGATCTGATTCTGGTAGCGGACGTGTTGTATGACCGGGCGAATCTGCCGTTGCTCGATGCGTTTTTAAGCCGTGGGCGAGAGGCGTTGGTGGCGGATTCGCGGGTTCGGGATTTTCGCCATCCGTTGTATGAGCGGATTGAAATGCTTGAGGCGATGACCTTGCCGGATCTGGCTGAGCCGGAAGAGTTCAGGCATGTCAGCCTTTACCACGCGCGGCGTGACTAAAAGCTTCGCGAGCAAGCTCGCTCCCACAGGGGGTTTGTGAACGACACAGATCCAATGTGGGAGCGAGCTTGCTCGCGAAGGCGTCCGCACATGCAACACACCTCTCAAAAGCTGACCGCTTCCGGCCACACCCCACCAAGCCGTATAGTTGCCCCATCCACGCTTCTACGAGATCCCCCATGAGTGAGCAAACGCCGTACATCTTCGACGCCACGACGGCCGATTTCGACCAGTCGGTGATCGAGGCCTCTTTCAACAAACCGGTGCTGGTGGATTTCTGGGCAGAATGGTGTGCGCCTTGCAAGGCGCTGATGCCGATGCTGCAAGGCATTGCCGAGAGCTATCAGGGCGAATTGCTGCTGGCCAAGGTCAATTGCGACATCGAGCAGGACATCGTCGCTCGCTTCGGCATTCGCAGCCTGCCCACCGTGGTGCTGTTCAAGGACGGTCAACCGGTCGACGGCTTCGCCGGTGCACAACCGGAATCCGCCGTGCGCGCCCTGCTTGAACCGCACGTGCAGATGCCACCACCGGCCGCCGCCGATCCGTTCGAACAGGCTCAGGCATTGTTCGATGACGGCCGTTACGCCGACGCCGAAGCGGCGCTGGTGGTGATGCTCACCGAGGACAATAGCAATGCCAAAGCACTGATCCTCTACGCGCGCTGCCTGACTGAACGCGGCGAGCTGGACGAAGCGCAAACCGTACTCGATGCGGTCAAAAGCGATGAGCACAAGGCTGCACTGGCCGGCGCCAAGGCGCAGATCAAGTTCCTCGGCCTGGCGCGTGACCTGCCGGATGCTGCTGACCTGAAAGCGCGTTTGGCGAAAGATCCGCTGGACGATGAAGCGGTGTATCAACTGGCGATCCAGCAACTGGCGCGTCAGCAGTACGAAGCGGCGCTGGATGCACTCCTGAAACTGTTCATCCGCAACCGCAGCTACAGCGAAGGGCTGCCGCACAAAACCTTGCTGCAGGTGTTCGAGTTGCTGGGCAATGATCATCCGCTGGTGTCGGTGTACCGCCGCAAGATGTTTGCGGCGCTGTACTAAGCCTTCATTCGATCCAGCTGTAGAGCGGCGTATCCCCGCCGCTCACCACTTTCACGTCCGAGCTATGGCGCAAGCGCACCAGCAAGCGCTTGCCCGCCGCCGCACTGCCGGTCAACCCTTCCAGTTGATCAAGCAGATCCGGCCCGGTGAGCTGCCCGGCCTTGCGCAACAGGTCTTTGGCCATCTGCCACAAGGCATCGTCCTGATTCAGCGGTTTCGCCGCAGGGGCTGATGCGACCGCCTCAGATTGAGCGACCGGCGCCTGCCCATTCAGCGCTGAACCGAGCTTCGCCCAATCGCCGTCATCCAGTTCCACCGTCAAGTCCACCGGCACGTCGCCGACGGTTCCGCGTATCCGCAACATTGAGTTCGCTCCCCCACTTTTCTGACCTGCATGCTCCCACGGGACTTGTGCAACGCCAAGTAAAGGCGCCAAACGTATCTGGTAATTCTTGGGTAATCGACTACATTGTTCTCTTTTTCGCGGGAAGGATCCCAATGTCTTCAGGACGAAAACTGGCCTCAAAGGGAGGCCCGACCTCTACGGGTGGTGTGGTACTTGAGGGAAATGAAAACCTCAATATCGAAGGAAAAATAATCGCCTCCATCGGACAACTCGCCAGTTGTCCGGTTTGCGGTCCCGGTAAAGGTCCGATCGTGGCGGTGGGCGAAAGAACGCTGATATTGCCTGCTGGCCCCGCTGCTTTAGTAGATGATTATGTCGCCTGCGGCTGCCCGCCCATGTCCAACAAACTGCTGCCTCAACAACACAGTGGTTTTGCCGGAATAGGCCGCCCCGCCCCTATCGACATGGGGCCACCGATTGGTGCGCTAACTTCGTATCGTTACCTGCAGGTAATCATCGAACGCTTGGACGACGTCGAAAAGCCTGGACTGTCCTACAAACTCAAGGACAAAAAAAAGGTGGCTGTCTTGCAAGACAGCACTTGCAGCGCCACGGGTGAAGGCTGCGAACACAAAGTAGAAAACCACGCGGATTACGACACTCTGTTGGTCGGTGAAGATTCCGAGTGGACGTTTTATGCCTACGAAGAACCGTTGCAACAGGATCTGTCATGAAATCGGAAATCAAACTGATCTTTAAAGACTTTCTGATGCAGCCACCAAAAGGCATCAAGTTTCAGATGCTGGTGGATGGATCGGTCATCGACGACAACATTATTCAGAACGATGACAAACCGCGCATTTACTCGCTTATCTCTGACAAGGGGCAAACCGGCATCACCCTCTCGGGCTCAAAGACATTGCCCTCGGTAAAAACCCGCGATAGCCACGAAGTTACTGTTCAGATCGTCGGCTCATCGGGAGCGACAAAGGCGATGCACACAGCAACGCTGACCGAAGGCAAATCACTGTCGATCGTCGCTGTCTCACCGTGGGTGAAGGTGCCATTGTCCACAAGCGGTGCTGTTTCCAATGACACCTTTTACGAAGTGGAGTACGGGGTCAAACGCAAAAATGAGACCCGTACCGTGAAAGTGGTCATCCAGGATATGCAGCGCCGAATATTGATGGAGGCGCTTTCACACCGAGGTTCGACCGTATGGGCCGGTAACAAAGTTAAACACTCTTTACCGCATCCAACACTTAAGAAAAGCGTGGAATTCCGGGCGGAATCAAACAAGTGCAATGTGTTCGTCTATGACGTATTGACCGCAATCGGTGTCAATGTGGCGATGATCGAACATGGCTCTTCAAAGTATGTTCCGGGTTATTCCAAAGTGAGTCCGCCGACCGCAGGAGAATGGGCAGACGAAACCCGCTTGCTTAATAGCTGGAACGCCGAGAAATCACCGCTTCCCGGAGACGTCGGTGCGTATGCTGTCAATTACACTGATGCCAGCGGCCACGTAGGTTTTGTTCTGACCCAAGGTGTCTGCATTTCTGCAGGCTGGGACAAAATAGAAGTCAACGATGTCGGTTTTCGAATCGCATCGGGCAATGCCGCTCGCGATGACCACGACTTCTCCATCTTCCGACGCTACAAATACAGCAAACCACAATGAAACGTCTTTTCTGGATAATCCTGACTGCTTCACTTTTACTGATTGTGGCATGGCGATTTTTGTCGCCCGCCAACCTTTCAGCCTGTACCTACAACGACATAGCGCCGGGTCCGCTGACCGCTGTGGTCAGCAATTACTTTGAGGGCAATAGCCGCATCGACTGGCGGGATATGGACGACCGTTTCGACATACTTTCTACTCCAGAAGGCCAAAAAATCGCTGGCCAACCAGAGCCGTACACCTGCGAAGCACTGCAGATACTACAAAGCCCGGCGTTCAGTCAGAGTGAAAAAATCTTCACCACTGCGTTGATGTTCCAGTTGCCGATAGGCCAATACATGGCCTTCATGGATCGTACCCATCAACTCTATGCAGAGGGCAAAATAGATCAGGAGGTCATGAAAGTGGTGATACGTCCACGCGGAACAGCCATCAATTACTGGTGGCTGCCAGCATGGCGCCAGCGCTTCACTCGCGATGCCCCGAGCGTACTTGATGCAAATCTGATCAATTATGTGCTATCGGGCCATTACTGGTTCGACTATCCCGGCGCAGGCTTCTGACTCTAAAAGTGTGACTTCCAATCTAAGCACCGCCCCGGAATCTACCTTGGGCGGTGCTCAGTCATGTCTTGCGCAAAGCGGAGCGCACGGGCAAACTCTGAGCACTTTCGTTATAAGATTACATAACAAACTCTTCACTTTACGTCCCGGAGACCGCCATGCGTCGTCTGCTGCTCGCTTTGCCGTTTGCCCTGTTGCCGCTGGCCATCGCCCACGCGGCTGATGAGCATGACCACGATCACGACCATGAACACGGCAGCCTCGGCGCACATGAACATGGCGTCGGCCGTCTGAATGCCGCGCTTGATGGCCAGACCCTGGAGCTTGAGCTGGAAAGCCCGGCGATGAACCTCGTCGGCTTCGAACACGTTGCAACCACGGACGCCGACAAGGCCAAAGTCGCTGCCGCCCGTGCGCAACTGGAAAAGCCGCTGACCCTGTTCAGCCTGCCCACTGCTGCCGGTTGCAAAGTGGTCAGCCAGGAACTGGAAAGCCCGTTGTTCGGCGACAAACCGGATGCCGACGACCATGACGACGACGAAGCGGACAAGGACGGTCACGAGCATCACCACGACCACAGCGAAATCCACGCGCATTACCAATTCAACTGCGCCACACCGGGTGCGTTGAAGACGCTCGATCTGGCCAACGTCTTCAATACCTTCCCGGCGACGCAGAAAATTCAGGTACAACTGATCAGCGCCAGCGGCCAGCAAGGCACTGAAGTGACGGCCAAGGCTGCCGCGCTGAAATTCTGATCACACCGAAAATCCCCTGTGGGAGCGAGCCTGCTCGCGAAAGCGGTGCATCAGTCAACATCGATGTCGACTGTCCGATTGCATTCGCGAGCAGGCTCGCTCCCACAAGGGTTCAGTGTCCAACCATGAAACTGGTGCCATGACCCAAGCACTCATCGAACTTTCCGACCTGGGCTTCAACTGGCCAGGTCACCCGCCGTTGCTGGACATCCCGGCGTTCCGTCTGGAAGCCGGCGAAACCCTGTTCCTCAAAGGCCCCAGCGGCAGCGGCAAGACCACCCTGCTTGGCCTGCTCGGCGGTGTGCAGAAACCCGGTCGCGGCAGCATTCGTCTGCTTGGCCAGGAACTGACCGAACTCTCCGCCGGCGCTCGCGACACCTTCCGTGTCGATCACACCGGCTACATTTTCCAGCAGTTCAACCTGCTGCCATTCCTCTCGGTACGCGAGAATGTTGAGCTGCCGTGCCACTTCTCGAAACTGCGTGCTCAGCGGGCGAAACAACGCCACGGCAGCGTCGATCAGGCCGCCGCTACCCTGCTGGCGCACTTGGGTTTGAAAGACGAAAGCATCCTCAGCCGCCGCGCTGACTCACTATCGATCGGCCAACAGCAGCGCGTTGCTGCCGCCCGCGCATTGATTGGTCAGCCTGAGTTGGTGATCGCCGACGAACCGACCTCGGCACTGGATTACGACGCTCGGGAAAACTTCATTCGCCTGCTGTTCGCCGAATGCCGCGAAGCCGGGTCGAGTCTGCTGTTCGTCAGCCACGACCAGAGCCTGGCGCCGCTGTTCGACCGTCACCTGTCCCTGGCCGAACTCAATCGCGCCGCCACGTCCGCCGAGGTCTGAGATGTATCTGTTTCGTCTGGCCATGGCCAGCCTGGCCAACCGCCGCTTTACTGCTCTGCTCACCGCATTTGCGATCGCTCTGTCGGTCTGTTTGCTGCTCGCCGTCGAGCGGGTACGCACCGAAGCCAAAGCCAGTTTCGCCAGCACCATCAGCGGCACCGACCTGATCGTCGGCGCCCGCTCCGGTTCGGTGAATCTGCTGCTGTACTCGGTGTTCCGCATCGGCAATGCCACCAACAACATCCGCTGGGACAGCTTCGAACACTTCGCCAGCAACCCGAAAGTGAAGTGGGCGATCCCGATGTCCCTCGGCGACTCCCATCGCGGCTACCGGGTGATGGGCACCACTGAGGCGTATTTCGAGCATTACCAGTACGGTCGCCAGCAACACCTGCAATTGGCCGACGGTCGTGCGTTTGCAACGGATCCGTTTGAAGTGGTGCTGGGTGCCGAGGTCGCGGATGCGCTGCATTACAAGCTCGGTGACAAGCTGGTGCTGGCCCATGGCGTGGCCGCGATCAGTCTGGTCAAGCACGACGACAAACCGTTTACCGTGGTCGGCATTCTCAAGCGCACCGGTACCCCGGTGGACCGCACATTGCACATCAGCCTTGGCGGCATGGAGGCGATTCACATCGACTGGCACAACGGCGTGCCGGCGCGAGGTAACGGCCGGATCACGGCGGATCAGGCGCGCAACATGGACCTGACGCCGCAAGCGATCACCGCGTTCATGCTCGGCCTCAACAGCAAGATTTCCACGTTCGCCTTGCAACGCGAGATCAATGAATTCCGTGGCGAGCCGATGCTGGCGATTCTGCCGGGCGTGGCGTTACAGGAGTTGTGGAGCCTGATGAGCACCGCTGAAAAAGCCTTGTTCGTGGTTTCTCTGTTCGTGGTGCTGACCGGGTTGATCGGCATGCTCACGGCGATCCTCACCAGCCTCAACGAACGTCGCCGCGAGATGGCGATTCTGCGTTCGGTCGGGGCGCGGCCATGGCACATCGCGAGCCTGTTGGTGCTCGAAGCTTTTGCATTGGCGCTGACCGGCGTCATCGCAGGATTGGCGTTGCTGTACATCGGCATCGCCGCCGCGCAGGGTTACGTGCAGGCCAATTACGGTCTGTATCTGCCGCTGGCGTGGCCGAGCGAGTATGAATGGACGCTGCTCGGTGGCATTCTGGCGGCCGCGCTGCTGATGGGCAGCGTGCCGGCCTGGCGCGCTTATCGCCAATCCCTGGCCGATGGCCTGTCGATCCGTTTATGAGGATGTTCACCATGCCCCGCGCCGCACTCGCGCTGCTGTTGCTGGTCGCCCTGCCCGTGTGGGCAGCCGCGCCGAAAGACCTGACGTGGTCGGAAATGATTCCGCCGGACGCCGCGCCGGAAGTGCCGAACATGACCCCGCTGCATGACCTGTCGAAGATGGGTGATGCGTTGTCTGCCGAGTCGGCGCCAGCAGCGAAACAGGACCTGCCGAACGCGCCGGTGGTGAAGTCACTCGACGGCCAGAACATTCGTTTGCCGGGTTATATCGTGCCGCTGGAAGTCAATGAAGAAGGGCGCACCACGGACTTTTTGCTGGTGCCGTATTTCGGCGCGTGCATCCACGTGCCGCCACCGCCGTCGAACCAGATTGTGCATGTCAAAAGCGAGTTGGGCGTGAAGCTCGATGAGTTGTATCAGCCGTACTGGGTCGAGGGACCGTTGCAGGTCAAGGCATCGAGCAGTGAACTGGCGGATGCCGGGTATCAGATGGAGGCCGACAAGATTTATGTGTATGAGCTGCCGGAGTAATTCTCGGTAATTTTGTGCTGTTTGCAATGCCCCCTTCGCGAGCAAGCTCGCTCCCACAGGTTTCGGTGGGAGCATAAATTTTGTGGTCGACTCGATTAGTGTGGGAGCGAGCTTGCTCGCGAAGGGGCCCGCAAAGGTTCCACAGAAATCTGCCCCTTCACTGTTTCATTGAGCTGAGTCAAAAGACCGTATCAGTTGGCTTCGTACCATAGGACATCAGACATTTCTAACGTCCTTTCGGAGCCCCCATGAACAAGTCCTTGCTCAGCGCCTCGCTGTTTGCCCTAGCGCTCGCAGCACCGCTCGCCCACGCCCACGAAGCCGGTGACATCCTCATCCGCGCCGGTGCGATCACCGTCAACCCGAAGGCCGACAGCTCCAGCGTCAAGGTCGATCAGGGTCCGCTGAGTGGCACCAATCTGGGCGGCAAGGCGACCATGAGCAGCGACACTCAACTGGGTCTCAACTTCGCTTACATGCTCACCGATCACGTCGGCCTCGAATTGCTCGCGGCCACGCCGTTCGAGCATGACGTCAAGCTCAAGGGCACTGCCCTGCCAGCGGCCAATGGCAAGCTCGGCACCCTGAAACACTTGCCGCCGACTCTCAGCGTTGTGTACTACCCACTGGATTCGAAGTCGCCGTTCCAGCCTTACGTCGGCGGTGGCATCAACTACACCTGGATCTATGACGAGCACGTCGGCAGCGAAGCCAGCGCCAACGGGTTCAGCAACTTCAAGGCAAAAAACTCCTGGGGTCTGGCCTGGCAGGTCGGCGCAGACTACATGCTGACCGACAACATCATGCTCAACGCCCAAGTGCGTTACATCGACATCGATACCCGCGCCACCGTCGAGAACAACGCGGTTGCGCCGGGCACTCGTGCACGCGTTAACGTAGATGTGGATCCGTTCATCTACATGGTCGGTTTGGGCTATAAGTTCTAAGTCGAAATACCGAACGTTCACGTGGTGGTGGATGAGGCTTGGTGGCGAGCAGGCATAGAACTGACGACGACCGTACGCAGTTGATCGGGGGATAACATCCCCTTGCCACAGGAGTAGCGACATATTCCGGCCGTGAAAAAGGCGCCTGTCAAAGGGCGCCTTTTTCATGCCTGCCTGGAATGCGTGATGAGTTTGAGATCCATCCCCCTCACCCCACCCTTCTCCCTCAGGGAGAGGGGGAAAGGGAGCCGATTTGTGTGCTCTTCAAAATCTGAGCTCAGCTCGGTATCTCACGTCGGCGCATTTCTCACAAACGCTACGGTCAGTCCCCTCTCCCTCTGGGAGAGGGCTAGGGTGAGGGGCTCTTTTCAGGACCGCCCCAACAACCGCGCCAACCCCACGCTCATCGGCGTCTGTTGCGGCAGCTTGAACCGCTCCAGCAAGCGCGCATTGTTCGCCCGCGAATGGCGGATGTCGCCGGAACGCGCCGGGCCATAGCTGATCGGCGGCAGTTCACCGACCACCGCTTGCAGGGCTTCAAGCATCTGCTTGAGGCTCATCGACTGGTTCCAGCCGACGTTCACCGGGCCGACCTCCACCTCAGGCTTTTCGATCGCCTGCACCAGCAGATCGACCAGATCTTCGACATAAAGGAAATCGCGCGTCTGTTCACCATCGCCGAACACGGTAATCGGTAAGCCTTTCTGCGCGCGTTCGCTGAAAATGCTGATCACCCCGGAGTACGGCGAGGACGGATCCTGACGCGGGCCGAAGATGTTGAAGAAGCGGAAAATCACCGGCTCCAGCGCATGCTGGCGGCGATAGAAATCGAAATAGTGTTCGCCCGCCAACTTGTCCGAGGCGTAAGGCGTCAGCGGCGCTTTGGGCGTGTCTTCATCAATCGATTCGCCCTCACCGTTGTTGCCGTACACCGCCGCACTGGAGGCATACACCACACGCTTGACCCCGGCCAGGCGCATGGCTTCACAAACGTTCAGGGTGCCGATGAAGTTACTCTGGTGAGTTTTTACCGGATCATCCACCGACGCCTGCACCGACGCCACCGCTGCCAGGTGAGCGACCGCGCTGCAGCCGTGCATGGCCTTGGCTACCAGCGCCGCATCGGCAACATCGCCAACCATCAGCTCAACCTGCGGATTATCCAGTGGCAGATTGCTGCGCTTGCCGGTCGACAGGTCGTCGAGGATGCGCACCGAATGCCCGGCAGCGAGCAACGCATCGGTCAGGTGCGAGCCAATGAAACCGGCTCCGCCAGTGATTAATACAGTCCCTTTAGCCATGACGGTAGAACCTATCCAGTAAGCCCGGGAGTGCCGCGCGCCAGGCGCGCGGTTTGATCCCGAAAGTGTGCAGAATTTTCTTGCAGGCCAGTACCGCGTGTTGCGGCTCCTCGGCCGCGTCCGGTCGCGCGGCGTGAGCCTGGGCGGTTGGAGCTTCAATGGCCAGGGCGTGCAGGCTGCGTGCTTCGGTGAGGATGGCCTGCCCCAGCGCCAGCGGCGTGGTCGCTTCGTGGCCGGCGTAATGATACGTGCCCCACAGCGGCGCAGCGCAATCAAGTTGCTTGAGCACCGAGATGATCACCCGTGCGGCGTCATCAACCGGTGTCGGATTGCCGCGGCGATCATCGGCCAGGAGCAATTCTTCCGGTTGCTCGGCGCGAGCGAGAAACCGTCCGAGGGTGCCGTCCGGGCTGTCATCGAGCAACCAGCCAAATCGTAGCAAAACGTGTTGCGGGCACGTGGCGCGTACACTTTGCTCAATTCGCCACAAGGCCTGACCACGCAGGCCGAGCGGTACCGGTTCGTCTTTTTCGCTGTATGCAGTGGCGCGCGAGCCATCGAACACTCGATAACTGGACGGCTGGACGAGAACGATGTTGTGGTGCTGGCACAGTTCGGCCAGACGTTCGATGGCGCGTTCCTGCCCGGCCATACGGCTTTCGCTGACGGCCTCGGCCTGAAACCAGTCGAAATAGTAGGCGAGGTTGATCAACGCATCGGGACGGGTGTCGTCGAGCAATTGGGTCAGGCTCGCGGCATCCCAGCCGTCTTCTGGCGGGCGGGGGGCGAGGAAACCGATGTCTTCCTCTGCACCGAGGCGAATCAGCGCCTGCCCAAGGGCATTTCCGCCGCCCAGTAACATAAGGCGCATTCGCATAGAGTCAGCAGGCCCAGTCTGATTGGAACGATGGCTTTAGCGACGGCTCTTGTGAAACCGTCGTCGATAATTGCCGGAATCGTTGCATTTTGCGGGTTTAGTGCGCAACCGTCATCCGTAAAGTGTAGATCGCCGGGATTTGTGTCGTGGCAACTGGCCCCTTCGCGAGCAGGCTCGCTCCCACAGGGGATTTTTGTGCACCGCAAAATCCCATGTGGAAGCGAGCCTGCTCGCGAAGAGGCCCGCCTAGACGCTGAAGATCCCAGCGGTACTTGCATCTTCCCACCCGCGCCCGCATAACTTGAGCCATGAATCTGCCCATCTCCACGGACGCGGCCCTGGCAGGCTTTCACCCCGCCGTCAGCGCCTGGTTCAGCACGACTTTCCCGACGGTCACCGCCGCTCAGGCCCGCGCATGGCCGTTGATCCGCCAGCGCCGCTCGACACTGATCGCCGCGCCCACCGGCTCGGGCAAAACCCTCACGGCATTTCTCGCTGTGCTCGATGACCTCGTCCACCGAGGCCTGGAAAATCCTCAAGGTTTGCCCGACGAAACCCTGGTGGTCTACGTCTCGCCGCTGAAGGCGCTGTCCAACGACATTCGCATCAACCTGCAAAACCCGCTGACCGGGATTACCGGGCAACTGCGGCAGATGAACCTGCCCGAGCTGCCAATCACCACCGCCGTGCGCACCGGCGACACCCCGCAAAAAGACCGCGCAGCCATGCGCAAGGCCGCGCCGCACATTCTGGTAACCACCCCGGAATCGCTCTACGTCCTGCTCGGCTCGGTGTCGGGGCGAAAAATGCTCGGGACCACGCGCACCGTGATCATCGACGAAATTCACGCAATGGCCGCCGGCAAACGCGGCAGTCATCTGGCCCTGAGCCTTGAACGCCTGCAAGCACTGTGCGCC
This sequence comes from Pseudomonas viridiflava, assembly GCF_900582195.1. Lineage (GTDB taxonomy): Bacteria > Pseudomonadota > Gammaproteobacteria > Pseudomonadales > Pseudomonadaceae > Aquipseudomonas. Next base: position 58,342 of record NZ_UTHA01000188.1, on the reverse strand, counting down.
GAACCGCTGACCCGCATCGGCCTGTCCGCCACGCAGAAACCGGTCGAAGCCGTGGCGCAATTTCTCGTCGGCCATGACCGCCCCTGCGAAATCATCGACATCGGCCACGCCCGGCCACGGGACCTGGGCGTCGAAGTGCCACCAGTGCCGCTATCGGCAGTCATGGCCAATGATGTCTGGGAACGGGTTTACGACCGCCTCGCGGTACTCGCCAGCGAGCACCGCACCACGCTGATTTTCGTCAACACCCGGCGTCTTGCCGAACGCCTGAGCCGACACCTCAGCGAACGCCTCGGCAAGCACGCCGTGGCGGCGCACCACGGTAGTCTGGCCAAGGAATTTCGCCTCGACGCCGAACAACGGCTCAAACGCGGTGAACTGCAAGTGCTGATCGCCACCGCCTCACTGGAACTGGGCATTGATATCGGCGAAGTCGATCTGGTCTGCCAGATCGCCTCGCCGCGCTCCATCGCCGGGTTTCTGCAACGGGTCGGCCGTTCCGGTCACCAAGTGGGTGGCACGCCCAAAGGTCGGCTGTTCGCCACTACCCGCGACGACCTGATCGAATGCGCCGCCCTGCTCGACTGCGTGCGCCGTGGCGAACTCGATACCCTGCACATTCCGATCGCGCCGCTGGATGTGCTCGCCCAGCAAATCATCGCCGAGGTCAGTTGTCAGGAATGGCCGGAAGACGCCTTGCTGGCGATGTTCCGCCAAGCCTCGCCCTACCGCGATCTCGACGAAAAACACTATCAGGCTCTGTTGAGCATGCTCGCCGAAGGCTACAACGGTCGCCAGGGCATCCGCAGCGCCTACCTGCACCGCGACGCCGTCAGCCGCACCTTGCGTGGCCGCCGTGGCGCGCAACTGACCGCCGTGACCAGCGGCGGCACCATTCCCGACAACGCCGACTACAGCGTCATGCTTGAGCCGCAAGGCCTGAACATCGGCAGTGTCAACGAAGACTTCGCCGTGGAGAGTATTGCCGGCGATGTGTTCCAGCTCGGCAATACCTCCTACCGAATCCTCCGCGTGGAGAGCGGCAAGGTGCGCGTCGAGGATGCCCACGGCCAGCCGCCGACCATTCCGTTCTGGCTCGGCGAAGCGCCGGGGCGCAGCGATGAACTGTCATCGGCTGTCGCACGTCTGCAAGCACAGCTCGACGAACTGCTCGGCGCCAGCCCCGGCGATCTGCAACCGGCACTCGACTGGCTGACGCACACCCTCGGCCTCAACCTTGCCAGCGCCGAACAACTGGTCGAGTACCTCGCCCGCGCCCGCCAGACCCTCGGCGCCCTGCCCTCGCAGGACACGCTGCTGATGGAGCGCTTTTTCGACGAATCCGGCGGCACCCAACTGATCATCCATTCACCGTTCGGCAGCCGCATCAACCGCGCCTGGGGTTTGGCCCTGCGCAAGCGTTTCTGCCGTACGTTCAACTTCGAATTGCAGGCTGCTGCCAGCGAAGATGCGATCGTGCTGTCGCTGTCCACCAGCCACAGTTTTGAACTGGATGACATCTGGCGTTACCTGCACAGCAACAGTGCTGAACAGATCCTGATTCAAGCGGTGCTCGATGCGCCGTTGTTCGGCGTGCGCTGGCGCTGGAATGCCGGGGTCGCGTTGGCGCTGCCGCGTTTTACCGGTGGACGCAAAGTTGCGCCGCAGTTGCAGCGGATGAAAAGCGAAGACCTGATCGCCAGCGTGTTTCCCGATCAGATTGCCTGCCTGGAAAACCTCGCCGGCGAACGGGAGATTCCCGAGCATCCGCTGATCGAGCAGACCCTCGACGATTGCCTCCACGAGGCGATGGACAGCGAAGGCTGGCTGAATCTGCTGCGACGCATGGAGCGTGGCGAGGTGCGTTTGATCAGTCGCGATCTGCCGGCGCCATCGCCGCTCGCGGCAGAAATTCTCAGCGCGCGGCCGTACACTTTTCTCGACGATGCGCCGCTGGAAGAACGTCGCACTCAGGCAGTGATCAACCGGCGTTGGAGTGATCCGCAATCGACCGATGACCTCGGTGCGCTGGATGCGGACGCCATTAACGCGGTGCGCGAAGAAGCCTGGCCGACGCCGAACGCTGTGGATGAAATGCATGAGGCGCTGATGAGCCTGGCGTGTATCAGCGATGAGGAAGTGCAAGCGAACGACGGCTGGCGTGCATGGCTGGAAACCCTGGCCCGCAGCGGGCGCGCCTGCCGTTTGCAGATCGACTCCGAGCATGGCTTGTGGCTGGCCCGCGAACGCCTGACCTGTCTGCAAGCGCTTTATCCACAGGCCAAATTGCAAGACGAACTGGAGGCGTTACCGGGGTTCGATGAAGCCTGGACGTTCGATGAAGCGCTGATCGAAGTGATCCGCGCGCGCCTCGGTGCCTTCGGCCCGCTGCCGTTATCCGCGATTGCCGAACCGCTCGCGCTGCCGACCACTGAAGTCCATCAAGCCCTCGCGCAACTGGAACGCGAAGGTTATGTACTGCGTGGCCAATTCACGCCGGGATTGGTGGTAGAAGAATGGTGCGAACGGCATCTGCTCGCGCGCATTCATCGCTACACGGTCAAGCGCCTGCGCCGCGAAGTCGAACCGGTAGCGCTGCAGGATTTCATGCGGTTTCTGTTCGACTGGCAGCATCTGTCGCCTTCTACTCGCGGTCAGGGCAGCGCCGTGTTGCCGGCGATTGTCGGCCAGTTCGAAGGCTACGCAGCGGCGGCTTCGGCGTGGGACAGCGACATTCTTGCGGCGCGGCTGAAGGACTACTCACCGAGTTGGCTGGATGACTTGTGCCGCAACGGCAAACTGGTATGGACGCGCCTCAGTGCCCGACAGAAAGTCAGCGGTACGGCATTGCGCAGCACGCCGATTGTGTTGTTGCCGCGCAGTCAGGTCGGCCTGTGGAGTGCGCTGGCCGAGCAGACGCCAGTGAGCGAACTCTCGCCAAAAACCCAGAAGGTATTTGAAGCCCTGAGTCAGCATGGCGCGCTGTTTTTCGATGAGTTGACTCATGAAGCGCACCTGCTGCGCACCGAGCTGGAAATCGCCTTGCAGGAACTGGTCGGCGCGGGCCTGGTAAACGCCGACAGCTTCGCCGGCCTGCGCGCGCTGATCACCCCGGCGAGCAAACGCCAGCAGCGCAGCAGTCGTCGCGGGCGCGGCGCGTTTGTCGGCGGTATGGATGATGCCGGACGCTGGGCACTGCTGCGGCGCCGGGCAGTAGTGGATAACAACGAGATGCTGGAACATGTCGCCATGACGTTATTGCGCCGTTACGGCGTGGTGTTCTGGCGTCTGCTGGAACGCGAGGCGGACTGGTTGCCAAGTTGGCGTGAAATGCTGCGCACGTTTCATCGGCTGGAAGCACGCGGCGAGATTCGCGGTGGGCGGTTCGTCAGTGGTTTGGCGGGGGAACAGTTTGCCTTGCCCGAGGCGATTCCATTGTTGCGCGAAGTTCGGCGACGGCCGCATGACGGCAGTCTGGTTGCGGTGTGCGGGGTTGATCCGCTGAACCTGGCCGGGACGTTGCTGCCGGGGATAAAAGTGCCGGCGTTGGTAAGTAATCGGCTGGTGTATCGGGATGGGATTCCAGCGGCGGCGGAGATTGCCGGCAAGCAGCAATTCTGGCTGGAGCTGGATCCGATCGCGATGGAGCAGGTGCGCGGCAAATTGATCCGGCATTGATATCGTCCTCACTGGCCCCTTCGCGAGCAAGCTCGCTCCCACAGGGTTTTTCGGCATACACAAATCCAATGTGGGAGCGGGCTTGCTCGCGAAGAGGCCGGCACAGCCCCACAAAATCCTGCATTAAGTCCGCGATTGCTGCGTCACCTCGCTCGCCACCATCTCTCCCTCGTGCTGCCGCTTCGGCAACAAAACCTGCTGTGGATAAGTCTGCGCGAAATGCACCACAGGGCTGTTATCCACAAGCTTCTTCAAGCGCTGGTTGAACGCCCGGCTCACCGCATACTGCCCGCCCGACACCGTACGGAACTGCGCCGTCAGCACCACGCCGTTCAAATCCATCTTGTCCACGCCAAACACATCCAGCGGTCCTTGCAGGTTGTACTTGAGGAACGGGTCTTCGCGGATCGAATCACCAGTCTCGCGAATCAGTTCAATGGCTTTATCCACGTCGGTGTCATAGGTGAACTGCACCGAGAAAAACGCAAAGGCAAACTGCCGCGATTGGTTAGTCACCGCCTTGATCTGGCCGAACGGCACCGAGTGCACAAACCCTTTGCCGTCGCGCAGTCGCAGCGTGCGAATGGTCAGACCTTCGACGGTGCCGGCGTGTCCGGAATCGAGCACCACCCAATCACCAATCGACAGGGTGTCTTCGATGATGATGAACAGCCCGGTGATCACGTCCTGCACCAGTTGCTGTGAACCGAAACCGATGGCCAGACCGACCACACCGGCACCGGCCAGCAGCGGCGCGACGTTGATCCCAAGATTGGCCATGGTGGTGATTGCGCAGATCACCACAAGGATGATTTTGATCGCGTTACGCAGCAGCGGCAGGATGGTTTTCACCCGTGTACTGGGCTGGCGTGCACCGCGCTTGCTGACCGGCGGTTTCAGCGCCTCCTGAATCGCCGTGTCGAGCACCACCCACAACAGCCAAGTCACCAGGAAGATCAGGCCAATGCTGCTCAGCGCGTTGCTGATCGCCCGGCCGACCGTGCTGCTCTGGGCGAAATCAAGCAGCGAAACGCCCCAGATCCGCCCGAGGATATCGATAAAGGCGATAGCGATGACGATCCGCAGCAAGGCATGCAAAAGGCTGAGGAAACGTTCCTTGTAGGCGCTGCTGCGCTGGATCGCTTCGGCCTTTCGTGACTTGAACAAGTGCTGCAGGATCGTGCTGAGGAATACCGTGCCGATTAACAAAACCGTGGTGAACAGCGCGCAGCGCAGGGCTTTCTGATTGTCCTCGCCGATGCCGATCAGATTGACCGCCGAGACCAGCACCATCAGCACGATTGGCCAGTACCACAGCCCGGAAAAGATCCGCAGCGACTCCTGCAACGAAGGTTGTTTCAAGCGCTGGCTCAGCGAACGATTGCGGATCAGATGCGCCACCGGACGACGCAGGCGAATCACCAGCAAGCCGAAAATGATCGAGGCGATCAGCCCGGTGAATACCGCGACGCTGCTGGTGATATTGCCGCCCAGTTGGCGGGCGATCTGCGGGCTGGTCAGCGCATCGCTGAGGGCCGCGAGGAAGCCGATCAGGAACAGCGGACGCGGGCAATAATCACGAATGATCCGCGCCGCCGGGCGTTTGTGGCCGACGTTGAACATCACCACCACGCACAACAACATCGAAGTGGAAAAGATACCGCTGCTGGTGGCGTAGGCCAGACACAGCGCCAGCGCGCGCCCCACCGAGGCTTGCAGAAAATGGCTGACGTAGAGGGTCAGCGGCAGGCAGATCAGCGCTGGAATGGTGTAAGGCAGCAAATATCCAATCAGATCCTGACTGCGCTGACGGGTGCGTAACCAGCGACCTTCACGCAGACGCTTGGCCAACAGGCTGCCGAGCACGGTCAACAACGCAAAGCTGCCGAGCCAGGTGCCGGACAACGAGAGAAAATCACCGGCGACGCTCCAGCCCGAGCGGTTCGACGGCTGGTTGACCAGTTTGTCGACTTCATCAGCTGCACGGTCGGCACGCAGGCGCCAGGCATCGACCAGATGTTCGTTGAGATCGAGCTTGTCTTGTACATCATCGATGCTCGAACTGATCGCTCCGAGCAGACCGCCCTGCACAATCGGTTCAGGTTTGGCCGCTTCTTCGGTGGCGGCCGGGACGCCCGGCAGCGCGGCGGCGTCGATTTCACTGGCACCGAGAAACAGCAATGCTCCCAGCAGAATGGCGATCCTGAACTTGACCAAAACTCCGATCTCCCGTGGCTGAACCTGTAAGGAACTGATCGAAATTTGTGCGGCAAGTTCAAGAGTCCCCTCACCCCAGCCCTCCCGAAACGTCGGACCGCCCGTAGGGAGAGGGAGCCGACCGAGTCGCCTGATCTTGTTACACCGACCTGAAAGTCTACAGTCGAACTCAGGCCTTCAAAACCGCGAAGATCAGCTCCCTTCACCCTCGCCCCCTTGGGGAGAGGGTTGGGGTGAGGGGGAATGCTTTTGATCTTCGCCTTGGACGTGACCGTCCGTAATACCGTCGAAACTTTCCCCAACCGCCAGCAGTCATCAAAAGATACCGGCAACACGAGGATTTTCTACGGGAGGGCGGCATGGCAACGATTCACATCGGTATTTCCGGCTGGCGCTACGAACCGTGGCGCGGGGATTTCTATCCCAAGGGACTGGCGCAAAAGCGCGAATTGCAGTTCGCGTCGAGAGCGGTCAACAGCATCGAAATCAATGGATCGTTCTATGCCCTGCAACGGCCCGAGCGTTACGCCCAGTGGTATGCGGAAACCCCCGACGATTTCGTTTTCAGCGTTAAGGCGCCGCGCTTCATCACCCACATCCGCCGCTTGCGCGAGATCGAAAAACCGTTGGCCAATTTCTTCGCCTCCGGGGTGCTGGAGCTCAAGGAAAAGCTCGGGCCGATCCTTTGGCAATTCCCGCCAAACTTCAAATTCGAGCCCGAGCGCTTTGAACATTTCCTCGCGCTACTGCCCCACGACACCGAAGCTGCGGCTGCCCTCGCCCATCAACACGATGCGCACCTGCACGGCCACGCGAGCATGAAAGCCTGGCGTAAAAAACCGCTGCGCCACGCTGTGGAAATCCGCAACGACAGCTTCCTCGACCCCGATTTTGTGCGGCTGTTGAAGCGCTATAACACCGCACTGGTGATCGCCGACACCGCCAATAAATGGCCGTACCGCGAAGACCTCACCAGCGACTTCGTCTACCTGCGCCTGCACGGCGCCGAAGAGCTCTACGCCAGCGGCTACACTGCGCCAGCCCTCAAACGCTGGGCCGAGCGCATCGACGCCTGGCACCACGGCGAGCAACCAAAAGACGCTCATCTGATCGCTCCGCGCTTGAAGCCGCGCGCACGCAAATCCCGCGAAGTGTTCTGCTATTTCGATAACGACATCAAAGTCCGCGCGCCGTACGACGCCCGTGATCTGCTGCATCGTTTCGAACTGGATAAAGACCTCGCCACCACACCCGGCGAACCCGCTGGCGAAGGAGTGTTGGCATGAGTATTCCAGAACCGGTTGGCTTCACTGATGAGGGCACGGTCGTTGCGCCGTCCGTGCGGACGTTCACCGTACTGACGGTCAATACCCACAAGGGTTTTACCGCACTGAATCGGCGCTTCATCCTGCCGGAACTGCGCGAAGCGGTGCGCAGCGTCGCCGCCGACGTGGTGTTCCTGCAGGAAGTCCACGGCACCCACGAGCACCATCCCAAGCGCTACAACAATTGGCCGACGATGCCGCAATACGAATTTCTCGCCGACAGTCTCTGGCCGCAGTTCGCCTATGGGCGCAATGCGGTCTACCCGGAGGGCGACCACGGCAACGCGTTGCTGTCGAAATTCCAGATCATCCGACACGACAACCTTGACGTGTCGATCAACGGCCACGAGAACCGCGGTCTGCTGCATTGCGTGCTGCGGCTGCCGGGTGACGGCACCGAAGTGCATGCGATCTGCGTGCATCTGGGCCTGCGTGAAAGTCATCGCAATGCCCAGCTGGATTTGCTCATGCAACGCTTGGCGCAACTGCCCGACGACGCACCGGTGATCGTCGCTGGCGATTTCAACGACTGGCGCCAGCGCGCCGATGCGCAGCTCAAACCGTGCGGCCTGCGCGAAGTGTTCGCCGAGCACCAGGGCAAACCGGCGCGCAGCTTTCCCGCGCGCCTGCCAACACTGCGCCTTGATCGTATTTACGTGCGCAACCTCAAGGCCAGCCAGCCGAAAGTCCTGGCGAACCGGCCCTGGTCGCACCTTTCCGACCACGTTCCTTTATCGGTAGAGATCGAACTATGAGTAGTGCGCCGCTGGAGAAATCCGCCGTGGAACCGGTCGCCATCACCCCGCCGATCCGCGAGCCCGGCCAGGTTGATGTCGAGTACCACTGGCAGGGCAACAACCATGTGCAATTGTTGGAAAACGGCGAGGAATATTTTCCCCGTGTGTTCGAAGCGATGCGCGCGGCGAAGAGTGAAATCCTCCTCGAGACCTTTATCGTTTTCGAAGACAAGGTCGGTGCCGAGTTACAGGAGATTCTGATCGACGCCGCCCGGCGTGGCGTGCGCACCACGGTCAGCCTCGACGGCTTCGGTTGCGGCGAGTTGAGCACCGGTTATCTGACCGCGCTGAGCGAGGCTGGCGTGCATCTGCAAATCTTCGATCCGGCACCGAAACGTCTGGGCATTCGCACCAACTGGTTCCGTCGTTTGCATCGCAAGATCGTGGTGGTCGACGGCCTGATCGCGTTTATTGGCGGGATCAACTTTTCCGGCGATCACCTCGCTGATTTCGGCCCTGAAGCCAAGCAGGATTATTCGGTGCAGGTCCAAGGGCCGGCAGTCGCCGACATCCATCATTTCGCCCTGTTGCAAAGTGGTCGGCCGGGCCGTGCGCGCTTCTGGTGGCAACGTCGGCGCCAACGTCGCGCGGAGATGGCTTTCGATGACCACGACGGTCAGGTGCGCCTGGTGTTCCGCGATAACGACCAGCACCACTCCGATATCGAAGAGGTGTATCTGCAGGTACTGCGCCGCGCCAAACGCCGGGTCGTGATCGCCAACGCCTACTTCTTTCCCGGTTACCGTTTGCTGCGTGAGATCCGTAACGCGGCGCGCCGCGGGGTCGAGGTACGCCTGATTCTGCAAGGCCAACCGGACATGCTGGTGGCCAAACTCGCGGCACGCATGACCTACGATTACCTGCTCAAGGCCGGCGTGCAGATTCACGAATATTGCCAGCGCCCGCTGCACGGCAAAGTCGCGCTGGTCGACGAAGAGTGGAGCACGGTCGGCTCAAGCAATCTCGACCCGCTGAGTCTGTCGCTGAACCTGGAAGCCAACGTGCTGATCCGCGACCGCGCGTTCAATCAGCATCTGTTCGAACGCCTCGAAGACCTCAGCCAGAACCACTGCAAAGCCATGGACCCCAGCAAGTCGCCGCGAGGGCGCATCTGGCACATGACCGTGGGGTTTCTGGTGTTCCACTTTCTGCGGCATTTCCCGGCGATGGCCGGATGGTTGCCAGCGCATAAACCACGGCTCAAGCCATTTCGAGGGAACACGCCATGAGCCATTCCGACGTGCATTCAAGCAGCCATGCAGCGCCAGCGACCCATTCGAAATGGAGCCGCTGGAAACGCCCGTTGACCCTGCTGTTTTTCCTCGCCCTGATTGTGTTGCTGACGCTGTTCGCTACGCGCATCGAATGGGCGGAGGTGCTGCAAACCCTGGCCGACTTCAAAGTGCGCACGCTGATCATCGCCGCCAGCCTGACCCTGCTGAGCTTTCTGGTGTACGCCAGTTTCGACCTGATCGGCCGCACTTACATTCGTCAGGACCTGACCTGGAAACAGATTCTGCCGGTGGGGATCATCAGCTATGCGTTCAACTTGAATCTGAGTGCGTGGGTCGGTGGCATCGCGATGCGCTATCGCCTGTATTCGCGTCTTGGCGTGAGCAAAAGCAACATCGCCAAGATTCTCGGTCTGAGCCTGGCGACCAACTGGTTCGGCTACATGACCATCGCCGGTGCCGTGTTCAGCAGCGGGCTGGTGAGCATGCCGCCGGGCTGGAAAGTCAGCAGTGCTGCGTTGCAAGGCATCGGTGTGTTGCTGCTGCTGGCGAGCGCTGGCTATCTCGCGGCGTGCCAGTTTTCCAGGCGCCGCGAGTGGTCGATTCGCGGGGTAGAGATCAACCTGCCGTCGTTGCGCATGGCGGTCCTGCAACTGCTGCTTGGCGCGTTGAACTGGTCGCTGATGGCGGCGGTGATTTTCACTTTGCTGCCGGGCAAGCTGGATTATCCGCTGGTGCTGGGGGTGCTGCTGATCAGCGCGATTGCCGGGGTCATCACGCATATTCCGGCGGGTCTCGGAGTGTTGGAAGCGGTGTTTGTCGCGTTGCTGCAACACGAGGCTTCGCGCGGCAGTCTAGTGGCGGGATTGCTGGCATATCGGGCGATTTATTTTCTGTTGCCGTTGTTGATCACGGTGGTGATGTATCTGGTGGTGGAGGCAAAGGCTAAGGCGCTGCGAATAGAGAAGAAACCCTCCTGATTTTTTGGGTGAAGTTGATGGTCTCTTCGCGAGCAAGCTCGCTCCCACATTTGAAACGCGATCCCCTGTGGGAGCGAGCTTGCTCGCGAAGGCGTCCGAAAGAACACTAAAAGATCATGCTGATTGAATAATGCTCAACCGCTCGCCCACGACCATCTCGGTAATCCAGTCCACCAGAATCGAGGTGTACGCCTGCTGCGATACCGGTTCGCTCAACGCATGATCGGCGCCATCGATAATCCGGTGAGTCAACGAATGAGTCTGCTGGCACGCTGCGCGGTAACTCATGATCGCCGCGTGAGGCACGTAGTCATCGGTTTCAGACTCCACCAGCAACACATCGCCAGTGAATTGCGAACAGGCATGCAACGCCCGATTGGTGTCCGCCCGCACCAGCGTGCTGCGGTAATCGCGCAGATCGGCCTTGTCCAGCTCACGCTTGGGCGTGTGCCACTGCTCGTCGCGGTACAGCGCCGGCACCCGCAACGCCAGCCAGCGCACCGGACGTAACGAGGTAAGGATCGCCGCCAGATAACCGCCATAACTGGTGCCGACCACGGCGATCGCCGAGGTGTCGAGCGCCGGATGCGCGAGCAAGCGGTCATACGCTGCGAGCAGATCCCGCAGATTGTCTTCGCGAGTAACGCGGGTCAGCGGGATCCCGGTGCCGCCGGTATGCCCGCGCAAGTCGAAGGTCAGACACACGCAACCGAGACCGGCAATGCCTTTGGCGCGCTCGAGGTCGCGCTCCTGACTACCGCCCCAACCGTGAACAAACAACACCCCCGGGACTTTCGATTTGGGACTGAGAAAGGTCCCGCTCATCTGTTCATCATCAATGTCGATTTGAATGCTTTCGCTTCTAGCCGTCATAAGATTTGACCGTTACGTATTTGAGGAGAAATTCGCTGTTCTCGGCCGGGCCGCGATACACCTCGATGGCGTCCGCCGGCAGCGGCTGATCGATGTAGGTTTCTACCGAAGACACACGAATCGCGCGCATTCCTGGATCGTTGACGAAGCTTTGCAGCGCCGCCACTTCAGCACTGCTGGCGCCACCCATGCGCCAGGATTGTTCGAGCACGCCGCTGCGGGACTTACCGTTGCTGTCCAGGCCTTGGGCGATGTCGTAATTGCGTCGCGAAGCGTAAAAACGCGGATAGGCTTCGTTCGCCGCACTGTCGAAAACCTGCGCCTGCTCAATGGCCAGACGCACATCGTCGGGCAGGTTCAGCTTCAATAGTTCGTCATAGCCCCCCTGCACCACCCGCAGGTTCGAGCCGCCGTACACGTCCTCACCATGGGCATCCTTGGTCAAGTATTGATCCCCGCAGTAGCTCAGCACTTTGTCGCCGATGAATGACTGGCCGACGCTGTGAGTGACGACATCGCTCAAGTCCTGTTCCAGCACCACGCCCTCGCTGAATTGTTTTTCAATGTCCGGGCGGGCAAGGATTTCGTCGAAGGCGTCGAGACTTTTGATCACTTCCTGCCCGCGACCTGCGCAGGCGTGAACCGGCTTCAGGCGGATCGGACCGCTGTACAGCAAGTGCTCGGCAGCAGGCCGCGCATCGTCCAGCGCAAACACGCTGAGGCCGTCGAGCACCACACTGCGCGTGCGTTCGCTGAACAGCGGTGACCAACCTTGTGGCGCTGTGGCCAAATGGCTGCGTAAACCGTGGCTGATGGCTTTGGTGCAAATGAAGTCATGTTCGACAAAGCCGCCCCACAGATCTTCCGGACCATTGATGCCCAGCGCATGGGCTTGGGCAGCGCCGACAATGGTTTGCGTCGGCAGCAGATACAGGTCACGGCCGCGGTGTTTGTCCGGGTCGTAACTGCCACCGAACTTGCATCCGAGAATCTGCGCCAGCCATCGCGCCAAGGCCTTGTTGGTTTGTACTTCATGTTGCGGCGCGTCAGCGCGCACCGAGTGGGCAACAACGATTTTTCTGCGAAGTTTCGGGGTCATGCGTCCCCCTTCCATCGGTTCGATGACTGTAACGATGAGAGGTGCAGAGATCAGGCCAACGGCCGCTCTACAAAAATCCTAGTCCAATCAGAAACTTGCCGAAAACGTACTGGCATCACGCCTGTTTCAATCTGCACGACCGCGCACAAAACCCCGGCAAATTGCACGATCTATCGTCCTATGGAGTTCAATGTGGGAGCGAGCTTGCTCGCGAAGGCGTCGTGTCAGTCGACATCTGACTTACTGCCCCACCGCTTTCGCGAGCAAGCTCGCTCCCACATTAGGTAATGGATGCTTTCAGGTTTGGGGTCACCCCAAACCGCGCCCGATAATCACTCGGCGCCAGCCCGGTAATTTTCTTGAAGATCGCGCGAAACGCGCCCGGATCCTGATAGCCCACCGTCCACGCAATGTGATCGATCGTGCCATTGCTGAATTCGAGCATTTCCCGCGCCTTGCCGACCCGCAGATGCTGACAGTACTCGGTCGGTTTCAACCCTGTCGCCGCGCGGAACCGGCGCAGAAACGTGCGCTCCTCCAGGCCTGCCCGCTCAGCCATTACCGTCAACGAGACATCGGTCGCGCCGGTGCTTTGCAGCCAGTGCTGAACCTTGAGAATCGCGGCATCACCATGCCCGAGAATCGGCGCGAAGTTACTGCCGCACTCGCTGGCACTGTCGCTGTGTTCCACTACCAGAAACCGCGCTGTATTGGTGGCGATGCTCGGCCCGAGCAAGCGGTCGACCAGACGTAATCCCAGTTCCGACCACGCCATCAAGCCAGCGGTGGTGATCAGGTCGCCGTCATCGACGATCGGCGTGTCGGCCTTGAGTCTGATCTGCGGATATCGCTCGGCAAAAGCTTTAGCCGACGTCCAGTGAGTGGTCGCACTGCGGCCGTCGAGCAGACCGCTTTCGGCCAGCATCAGCGAGCCTACACAGACCCCGCCCAGCGTCGCACCGTGGGCATGCTGATCACGTAACCATTGCATCAGGCTGGCCGGCGCTTGCGCTGCCGAAAATCCGCCGATCGATGGCGGGATAAGCACAGCCAGCAAAGCGCTGTCGTCGCCGGAATGACTGGTGTAAATCCGCGTCGGCGGCTGATCACCTTCGACCTGCCAGTGACTCACCCGCAGCAACGGTAGCTGCGCCGCCTGATGTTCGGCGGCAATCCGGTTGGCCACCGCAAACAGATCGGTCAGACCGTGCACCGCTGCCATTTGCGCGCCGGGATAGATCAGTACGCCCAGTTCAGCAATGGCGGCCCTTTCTGCGCCCATTGTCAGTTTTCCCCTGTCTATTGTCGGTGCGGCCAATCCTCGAAGCGCTGAACAAGGCCAATACTGAAGCCACTTCCAGCCAACACTTCGAGGACACACCCATGGCCAAGCAAGCGCTCATCGTAGTCGATATCCAGAACGACTACTTCCCCCAAGGCAAGTGGCCGCTGGCCGGTGCCGACGCCGCTGCCGACAATGCTGCCCGGCTTATCGCTGCGTTCCGCGATGCCGGCGATTCGGTCGTCCACATTCGCCACGAATTCACCTCAGCAGACGCGCCGTTTTTCACCCCGGGCTCGGACGGCGCCAGACTGCATCCGAAAGTGCTCAACCGCGCCGATGAACCGGTGGTGCTCAAGCACTTCGTCAACTCGTTCCGCGAAACCGAACTGCAAGCCATCCTCGACGAACAAGGCATCAAGGAACTGGTGGTGGTCGGCAGCATGAGCCACATGTGCGTTGACGGCATTACCCGGGCTGCGGCGGATCTGGGTTATGGCGTGACGGTGATTCACGACGCCTGCGCCAGCCGTGACCTGGAGTTCAATGGCCTGACGGTGCCGGCCGCCCACGTTCATGCTGCGTTCATGTCGGCGCTCGGTTTCGCCTACGCCAGCGTGGTATCCACTGACGAATTCCTCGCCGCCCAGCGCTAAGCAATTTTGCAAAAACACCGGGCCCGCCTTGTAGCGGGCCTTTTTTCGCCTGTCATAAAAATCTCACGCGTGAGCCATTGATGGCACTTTGAATTGGTTGTAGTGTGGCTCACGCGTGAGATGTCCATAACCGAGCCATTGCCATGAAAAGCCGTTCCCCCACCGCGAAATCAGAGAGCCCCAAGGGAGAGCGTGCGAAAGCGTCCACGAAAAAACCGTCAAGCTTTTATATGAAGCAGATGCGCGCGGGCCTGGCCGCTGCCGGTTATGTGAAACACGAAGCTTGGGTGCTTCCCGAAAACCGAAGCTTGCTCAAGCAAATGGAGCAACAGCTACGCCAACCGATTCTGGCTGGCTCTTTCATGTCGGAGAATTACATGAGCGCAGGCAACAACTGGACCATCGATAGCCTCTTAAACGCCCTCAAGGCCCTGGACGAGGTGGCTTCGCAAGAGATCACGCTGTCGCTGATCCAGAGCTCCGAACCCAGCATCAAGCTGGAAATGAACGAATTCGGCGGTCTGCCGATTCACATCGCCCTGGCCGGCCAGCAGATCATCGTCGACACCGTGCTGGTGGACATCGATTCGATCTCGAACGTAGCGGCCTTCAACGAAGCCGTATTGCGCAGCCGGGAAATGTTCCCGCTGTCGTCGATCGGGATCGAGTCGATGCCGAACGGGCAGACCGTTTACAACATGTTTGGCGCCCTCAGCGCCGACTCGAGCCTGACCAACGTCGTCACCGAGGTGAAAACCCTGGTCGACAACGTGCAGCGCGCGAGCGAAGCCTTCGAACACTTTTTCAAGTAATCAACAGGGAATATCCAATGACTCAGTCCATCTGGAGCAAGTTGTTCACCGCATTGCGCGGCGGCGCCAATGAAGTCGGCGAAGCGATCGCTGACCAACAGGCCCTGCGCATTCTCGACCAGGAAATCCGCGATGCCGACAGCGCGCTGTCGAACGCTCGTCGCGAACTGGTCACCATCATGGCCAAACACAAACTGGCTGCCGACCGCGTAAGCGAGTACGACGCCAAGATCAAGGATCTCGAAGCCAAGGCTGTTTCGGCCCTGAACGCCGGTCGTGAAGACCTGGCGCTGGAAGTGGCCGAAGCGATTTCGACCCTGACCAACGAGCTGGATGTCGAGAAAAAGCAGAGCGAAGAATTCGGCACCTATGCCGAAAACATGCGCAAAGACATCAGCAAGGCCGAGTCGCGGATCAAGAGCCTGCGCCAGCAAGTGGACATGGCCAAGGCCCGTGAAAGCGTGCAGAAAGCCCAGGTCAGCGCTTCCATCGCCAGCGGCGGCGCCAATGGCAAACTGGAAACCGCCGTCGGCACATTGAACCGTCTGCAAGCCAAGCAGCAGCAGCGCGCGGCTGAACTCAGCGCTGCGGACGAGCTGGCTGACGCCTCGACCGGCAATGACCTGGAACGCAAACTGCGCGACGCCGGCATCACGCCGAACGAAGGCAGCGCCAATGCGATTCTTGAGCGTCTGAAGCAAAAGTCCTCGCAGTAACGCAGGGCAAAAAACCTGAGGGAGCGAGCCTGCTCGCGAAAGCGTCGTATCAGTCGACATCAATATTGACTGGTATGCCCTCTTCGCGAGCAAGCTCGCTCCCACATGGTTTTGCGGCGTAAAAATCCTTCTGCTCGTTCACCGGTTCGCCCGGTACACTAGCCACGCTTTTTCGCCGACGAACACCTCCACCCGCTTCAAGGAACGTACCCATGGGATGGTTTAAAGACTTGCTGGGCACCAGCAACTGGCAGGCCGCTGCGCCAACACCGACCGTTGCCAGTGGCCCACTTGGCATGGCGCAAGGCAAGGCTGTCAGGTTCGATACGACCCTGTCACTGTTGCTCGATGGCTCGACCACGGTGCGCGTGCCCTTCGATCAGGCGATCTGGAGCCATGGCTGGGTTGACCTCGGCCAGTCCAACAAACTGCACCGCTATTACATGAACGACGAGGATTTCTGGCTACAGATTCACGTCACCGGTGAAGACCAGATCGAATCCGTCACGCTGTTCAATTATCTCAGTTACGTGACGGTCAACAGTGACGCCGAACTGCAGCGCCTGGCCGGCCCCAACAGCTTGATCGGACTGCCCGCCTACAGCCACGACGGTGTCGAATACAGCCGTGAGTGGGGCACCGAACAAGGCCAGACCGAATTGGTGCCGATGACCGAACAGGTGGTCAATCCGGACGAGAGCTACACCATCGAACACCACTCTATGCTTTATGCGCGCGAGACCGGCCTGACCGATCGCCGCGAATTGCTGCTGTTCTCCGTCGAACAGGACGAAGAAGGCACCGTCAGCCTGAGCACCTCGCTGGGCATTTCGCTGTACACGACAGATCTGAGCACCATTTAAATAAGGAAGTTTTTCATGCTGGAAGTGCTGGCCGTTTCCCTGAACAAAACCGCACTGGTCGGTTTCGTCGTCTACCTCATCGGCGCCGTGCTGCTGTTCATGCTGTTTCAATTCGTCTACACGCGCATCACGCCGCACAAGGAATTCGAGCTGATCCGCTCCGGCAACGTTGCCGCTGCCATCGCCCTGTCCGGCGCGATTATCGGCTTCGCGATTCCGGCCAGTAACGTGATTGCGTTTTCGGTCAATGTCCTCGACTTCGTGCTCTGGGCAGTGATTGCCGCGGTGGTGCAACTGCTGTCATTCCTCGCCACGGGCCTGGTGCTAAAAGGCACCTCCCAGCGCATCGCCAACGGCGAAGTGGCCTCGGGTATCTATGTTGCTGCGGTCGCGATCAGCGTCGGCATGCTCAACGCCGCATGCATGACACCGTCCAACTGATCGGCAGGAAGCCTTAGATGAAACGCAGCAAATACGTTCAGTTGTCCCTCGCTGCCTCGGTGGCCATGGCCATTTCCGGCCAGGCGACAGCCGCGGATCAACCCCGCCATTTCCAGAATATGGAACAGTGTGTCGACGCCGAAGTGGCCGCCGATGTCTGCTCCACAGCCTACGTCGCCGCCCTGACCGAACACCGGCGCATCGCCCCAGCGTACAACGACAAGGCCAAATGCGACGCGGACTTTGCCGCTGACTGGTGCCAGAAGAACTCCGATGGCCGCTTCGTGCCGAAACTCGGCGGCTTCAAAGTGCCGCTGGAAGGTGAGCCGGCGCAGAACCTCGACGCCCTCGCCAATGCCCAAATGCCTGCGGGTAATGTAACGACGCAGAATGTGCAAAGCACTTCGCACGTCTCCAGTGGCGGTGGCGGTGGCGGTGGCGGCAACGGCTGGCTGACCGGTTGGCTGATCGGCAACGCCATGAGCAACAACGCCGAACGCACGGTTTACCGCGATCGCGAAACGCGCCAGCCGTACAACACTTCGACGCAGTACCGCAAAGCCGAAACCACGACGCGCAGCCAAACGGATTACGAAAGCAGCAAAAGCAAACCGGTCAACGTTGCCTCGTCGACGTCTCGCGGCGGCTTCGGCAGCCAGTCCAGCGCCCGTAGCGGTTGGGGTGGCTGGGGCAGCAGTTCTGGTTCTGGTCGTTCGAGCAGCTGACGATGAAGAAGATCTTCTGCGCCGAGCGGCCCGACTGGAAGCAGACTGCCGAAAGCCTCGGCTTCATGTTCCACACCATCGATGACGAGCCGTACTGGGACGAAAGCGCGTACTACCAGTTTACGCTCGCGCAAATCGAAAACGATCTTGAGGACCCGACCACCGAACTGCATGAGATGTGCATGGACCTGGTCGACCGCGTGGTGCATAGCGAGGAACTGCTGGATCGCCTGAGCATCCCGGCGCCGTACTACGACATGATCCACACCTCCTGGCGGGAAGGTCATCCGCATCTGTACGGGCGCATGGACTTTTCCTACAGCGGTAACGGCCCGGCGAAGCTGCTGGAGCTTAACTACGACACACCGACCAGTCTTTACGAAGCGGCGGCGTTCCAATGGGGCTGGCTGGAACAATGCATCGAGCGCGGCACGCTGCCGCGTCATGCCGACCAGTTCAACAGCATCGACACCCAGCTGCATCGAGCCTTCGCCGAATTACAGCTAAAGCGACCGTTCTACTTCGCCTCGATGAAAGACTCGGTCGAAGACAAGGGCACCACGGATTACCTGCGCTTGATCGCCGAGAAGGTCGGCATCGAATCGCGGCACATCGACATCGAAGATATCGGCTTGACGGCTGAAGGACGTTTCGTCGACCTGCAAGATCGCTGGATCCCGCATCTGTTCAAGCTGCATGCCTGGGAGTTCATCTTCCACGAGCCGTTCGGTGCGGCGATTGCCGAGAGCGATACGCAGTTTTTCGAACCGGCGTGGAAGGCGATTCTGTCGAACAAGGGGGCGTTGCCGCTGTTGTGGGAGATGCACAAGGGCCATCCGAATCTGCTGGCGGCGCATCTCGACCCGAATCCGGCCAGCGCCGTGCCCAAGGGCTGGGTACGCAAACCGTACTTTTCCCGCGAAGGCGCGAACATTGAGTTGCAAACGGCTGACGGTCTGATCGTCAAAGAGGACGGGCCCTACACGGATGCGCCATTTATCCTGCAGGAGTTTGCGCCGCTGCCGAAGTTTGGCGACAGCTACACGCTGATCGGTTCCTGGGTGATTGGCGATCAGGCTGCGGGGATTGGTGTGCGGGAAGACAACAGTTTGATCACCAAGGATTCGAGCCGGTTCTTGCCGCATCTGATCCTCGACTGACTTGCGCGGCAGAGGTCTGCCCGACACTAAAAAACCCGCAGCGTTTGCGCGCTGCGGGTTTTTTCGTTGCTGTGCCGGGTCAGGCAATATCCACCGAGCGGACCGGTGTTTCCACAGGTGATTTTTCCTTGGCCGTTTCAGCCACGCCAGCGCCGGCCATTCTGCGCCGGGCGATCTCTGCACCACGGCGCCGCAACGGCGTTTCGACAAAGCGGAAATTGAGTTCACTGCACACGACCATGATCACCAGCGAGGTCAGCAGCAGCTCAACCGTGAAGGCAGCCCCCAGCTCCATGTCTCTGCTGGCGGCAATGCGCGTCCAGATCTCGGTGCTCAGATGGTAGGCAAAGATGTGCACGACGTATAACGCGTAAGAGCGCGAACCGAGCCACTGGAAAAGACCATTGAGCAGCGCCGGAAAGTAGATGTAGCCCTTCTGATAGCTGGCGAGCCAGACAATGATCAGCGCCGTGATCGCGATCAGACCGACTGCAATCGGCGCCATGATCATCTGACCGGCGATGGCGCCCATCATGTACAAAAGGAACAACGTGACGGCCAAACGCTTGAACCTGCTGCCGCCAAGCCCGACAGGCTCAATATCCTTGTACAACGAGGTGCGGGTGAACAGGCAAAGCAGAATCCCCCACATCATGGCGTCAAGGCGGAACGAGAAAAGCATCGGCGCGGGAGGGGCTGCGAAAGTATCGCGATTGAACGGAAATTGCGCCGCGATCAGCAAGATCAGAATCAGCACGCGCCAGCGAGTCGACGTCACCAGCAACAGAAACAACGGAAAGATGAAGTAGAACTGCTCCTCTAGCGCCAGGCTCCAATACACGGAGTTCGGCCCCAACAACACACCGTATTGATTCGCCAGGTTGCCGGAAAACGTCGCCACCGCGGTGAAACTGCGCAGGTTCTCGTACCAGGACTGAAACGCATTCGACTGGTTGAAAAAGATCGAAAACGCCAGCGGTATCAACACCCATAACCAGGCTGTCGGCAGCAGACGGTAGGCGCGCCGGATCCAGAAGGACGTTGCCGCAAGACCAAAGCGATTCTGCTCACGGTTTTTATCGAAATAGTCGAGATACGCCTTGCTGACGACGAAACCGGAGATACAGAAGAACAGATCAACGCCGGTCCATGGCGCATACACATTGAACACCTTCAACAGGTACAGACCGAAAAACGGCAGCAACTGTGGGAGATGGGCAAAGAGGGTCATCAAAATGGCCACCCCTCGCAGAAACTCAATTTCCTTGTTTTTACTACTGCTCATCGGTTTCTCTTGTTTTTGTGGGTGAACAGGTACTTGTCGTTGCACGATCTGTTCTTGAGAAGACCGGCCGGTTCTCCAGCCGCCGGCGCCGATCATGGAATGGCTTGCGATAGCGTTCAAGAGCCTTCGGCAAACTTTCCGGCACACACTGCGGCGCGAAGTTTGGTTTTATGTTTCGCCAAAACGACAAAGCCCCCGCAATGCGGGGGCTTCGAACCTAAACCAGATGTCGGTTCAGGGACAAATCAGAACGGGATATCGTCATCAAAGCTGTCGAAATCCGGAGCCGGTTGCGGTGCGGCCTGCTGGGGAGCCGGGGCCGAACGCTGCTGTGGCGCCGACTGCTGCGGGCGCGGAGCCTGCTGGCGTGGAGCCGGGGCGGACTGCTGGTAGTTGTTGCCACCGCCTTGTTGGTCGCCCTGTTGTGGACGGCCCCCGAGCAGTTGCATGGTGCCTTGCATGTCGACCACGATTTCGGTGGTGTAACGCTTGATACCGTCTTTTTCCCACTCGCGGGTCTGCAGCTTGCCTTCGATGTACACCTGCGAACCTTTGCGCAGGTATTCGCCGGCGATTTCGGCAACCTTGCCGAACATCGAAACGCGGTGCCATTCGGTCTTCTCGACCTTCTGACCGGTTTGCTTGTCGGTCCATTGTTCGCTGGTGGCCAGACTCAGGTTGGTCACGGCGTTACCGTTAGGCAGGTAGCGAACTTCGGGATCCTGGCCGCAAGTGCCGACCAATATGACTTTGTTAACCCCACGGGCCATAACGTTCTCCTAGGCTTCGCAAGCAGCCCCGGCCGGGTTGTTCACCAGGCGTTCGAGGGTGTCGCGATCCACTAATTCTTTGTCCAGTTTGATGTAAACAGCCGCCTCGTCAGCAACTATCACTGCATCGGTTACCCCTACGAGGGCCTTGAGGCGCTCGACCAGACCCGCTTCGCGGATCGCCTCGGGCGACAACGGCAAGCGCAGGCTCGTCACGTAGGGAGGTTCACGCATGGTAACAGCAAAGGCCAACCAAAGTGCAGCCAGCCCGGCACATCCAAGGAACACAACCGACAGACCGCCATGCTGAAACAGCCAGCCGCCGAGGATCCCGCCGAGTGCCGAACCGAGGAACTGGCTGGTGGAATACACGCCCATGGCCGTGCCCTTCCCGCCCGCCGGTGAAACCTTGCTGATCAGCGATGGCAATGAAGCCTCCAGCAGATTGAACGCGGTGAAGAACACCACCGTACCAATCACCAGAGCCCGCAGGCTGTCGCCGAACTGCCAGAAGAATAGCTCAGTCAGCATCAGCGTCAGGACGGCGCCAAGCAAAACTCGTTTCATTTTGCGTTTCTTCTCGCCATAGATAATGAACGGGATCATGGCGAAGAACGAAATCAACAGCGCGGTGAGGTAGACCCACCAGTGCTGCTCCTTGGGCAAACCGGCTTTTTCCACCAGCGCCAAGGGCAAGGCGACGAAGCTCGACATCAGCATCGCATGTAATACAAAGATACCTAAATCCAGGCGCAGCAAGTCTGGATGCTTGAGCGTCGGCATCAACGCCTGACGCGCCACGCCGGATTCACGATGCTGCAACGGCCCGGTGGAACGCGGCACCATGAACATGATGATCAGAATCCCCACCAGCGCCATGCCGCCCGTGGCGAGAAACAATCCAGAAAGACCGAAAGCACGGGTCAACAGCGGCCCGACCACCATGGCCACAGCGAACGACAAACCAATGGTCATGCCGATCATGGCCATCGCCTTGGTGCGGTGTTGTTCGCGGGTCAGGTCGGAGAGCAGCGCCATGACCGCAGCGGAAATCGCCCCGGCGCCCTGCAGGATTCGCCCGGCGATCACGCCCCAGATCGAGTCGGCCTGAGATGCCAGCACACTGCCGAGGGCAAAGACGATCAGCCCGAGATAGATCACCGGACGACGGCCAATGCGGTCGGAAATGATCCCGAACGGAATCTGGAAAATCGCTTGGGTCAGGCCGTAAGCGCCAATCGCCAACCCGATCAGGGCCGGGGTCGCGCCTGCCAGGTCCATGCCGTAGGTCGCCAGTACCGGCAACACCATGAACATGCCAAGCATACGGAAGGCGAACACCAGGGCCAGACCGCTCGCCGCGCGGGTCTCGCTGCCACTCATGCGTTCGCTGTGGGGATCGTGCATGGAAAAACCTCGTGTGAACCGGCGGCGATTCTACCAGTCCCATCGAAAGACGGGGTATATCGCGACGCTATGACGCGTATAGATGAAACTCTCTTCATCCAAGGCAAAAAACCGTTCGGTTGATAGTGTGCATCCATCCAGTATTTGCCCGTATACTCCTACGTTTTCGACGCCCGCCGAGCGAGGCCACTTTGGACAAGATCCTGATACGTGGGGCCC
The DNA here is from genome assembly GCF_900582195.1 of Pseudomonas viridiflava. Classification (GTDB taxonomy): domain Bacteria; phylum Pseudomonadota; class Gammaproteobacteria; order Pseudomonadales; family Pseudomonadaceae; genus Aquipseudomonas. Next base: position 35,805 of record NZ_UTHA01000188.1, on the reverse strand, counting down.
GTACCCACAACCTGAAGAACATCGACCTGACCCTGCCACGGGACAAACTGATCGTCATCACCGGCCTGTCCGGCTCCGGCAAGTCGTCCCTGGCTTTCGACACGCTTTACGCCGAAGGTCAGCGCCGCTATGTCGAATCGCTGTCGGCCTATGCCCGACAGTTTCTGTCGATGATGGAAAAACCCGACGTCGACACCATCGAAGGTCTGTCTCCGGCGATCTCCATCGAACAGAAGTCGACCTCGCACAACCCCCGCTCCACGGTCGGCACCATCACCGAAATCTACGACTACCTGCGTCTGCTCTATGCCCGCGTCGGCACGCCACGCTGCCCGGATCACGATATTCCGCTGGAAGCGCAAACCGTCAGCCAGATGGTCGATCTGGTGCTGGCGCAACCGGAAGGCAGCAAACTGATGTTGCTGGCGCCGGTGATCCGCGAGCGTAAAGGTGAACACCTGTCGGTTTTCGAAGAGCTGCGCGCGCAAGGTTTTGTTCGCGCCCGGGTCAACGGCCGCATCTGCGAACTCGACGAGCTGCCGAAACTGGATAAACAGAAGAAGCATTCGATTGACGTGATCGTCGACCGCTTCAAGGTGCGCGCCGATTTGCAGCAACGCCTGGCCGAGTCCTTCGAGACTGCGCTGAAACTGGCGGACGGCATTGCACTGGTCGCGCCGATGGACGATGAGCCGGGTGAAGAGATGATCTTCTCCGCGCGCTTTGCCTGCCCGATCTGTGGCCATGCGATCAGCGAGCTGGAGCCCAAGCTGTTTTCCTTCAACAACCCGGCCGGCGCCTGCCCGACTTGCGATGGTCTGGGGGTCAAGCAGTTCTTCGACATCAAGCGACTGGTCAACGGTGAGCTGACGCTGGCCGAAGGCGCGATTCGCGGTTGGGACCGGCGCAACGTCTATTACTTCCAGATGCTCGGCTCATTGGCCTCGCATTACGGCTTTAGCCTGGAAGTGCCATTCAACGAATTGCCGGCCGATCAGCAGAAATCCATCCTGCACGGCAGCGGCTCGCAGAACGTCGACTTCAAATACCTCAACGACCGTGGCGATATCGTCAAACGTTCGCACCCGTTCGAAGGCATCGTGCCGAACCTCGAGCGTCGCTACCGCGAGACCGAATCAGCGAGCGTGCGCGAAGAGCTGGCCAAGTTCCTCAGCACCCAATCCTGCCCGGATTGCCGTGGCACCCGCTTGCGTCGTGAAGCGCGGCACGTGTGGGTTGGCGAGAAAACGCTGCCAGCGGTCACCAATCTGCCGATCGGCGATGCGTGCGAATACTTCGGCGAGCTGAAGATGACCGGCCGCCGTGGCGAGATCGCTGACAAGATCCTCAAGGAAATTCGCGAGCGCCTGCAGTTCCTCGTCAACGTCGGTCTCGACTATCTGTCGCTGGATCGCAGTGCAGACACCCTGTCCGGTGGCGAGGCGCAACGGATTCGTCTGGCCAGCCAGATCGGCGCAGGCCTGGTGGGGGTTTTGTATATCCTCGACGAACCGTCCATTGGCTTGCACCAGCGTGACAACGATCGACTCCTTGGCACGCTCAAGCATTTGCGCGACATCGGCAACACGGTGATCGTGGTCGAGCACGACGAAGACGCGATTCGCCTGGCGGATTACGTGGTGGATATCGGCCCGGGTGCCGGTGTGCATGGCGGGCAGATCGTCGCCGAAGGTACGCCAGCCGAAGTCATGGCACACCCGGACTCCCTGACCGGCAAGTACCTGTCGGGTCGCGTGAAGATCGAAGTGCCGGCCAAGCGCACGCCGCGCAACAAGAAACTGACCCTGTCGCTCAAGGGCGCCCGCGGCAACAATCTGCGCAATGTCGACCTGGAAATCCCGATCGGCTTGCTGACTTGCGTAACCGGTGTGTCCGGTTCAGGCAAATCGACGCTGATCAACAACACGCTGTTCCCGCTGAGCGCTACCGCACTCAATGGCGCGACCACCCTGGAAGCCGCTGCGCACGACAGCATCAAAGGCCTGGAGCATCTCGACAAAGTCGTCGATATCGACCAGAGCCCGATCGGTCGTACGCCGCGCTCCAACCCGGCGACGTATACCGGGCTTTTCACGCCTATCCGCGAGTTGTTCGCCGGCGTACCTGAGTCACGTTCCCGTGGTTACGGTCCGGGACGTTTCTCCTTCAACGTCAAGGGCGGTCGCTGCGAAGCTTGTCAGGGCGATGGTCTGATCAAGGTTGAGATGCACTTCCTGCCAGACATCTACGTGCCGTGCGATGTGTGCAAGAGCAAGCGCTACAACCGCGAAACCCTTGAGATCAAATACAAGGGCAAGAGCATCCACGAAACCCTCGAAATGACCATCGAGGAAGCCCGGGTGTTCTTCGACGCGGTGCCGGCGCTGGCGCGCAAACTGCAAACGTTGATGGATGTCGGTCTGTCGTACATCAAGCTCGGGCAGTCGGCAACCACGCTGTCTGGTGGTGAGGCGCAGCGGGTCAAGTTGTCGCGAGAGCTGTCCAAGCGTGACACCGGCAAGACCCTGTACATCCTCGATGAGCCGACCACCGGTTTGCACTTCGCGGATATCCAGCAATTGCTCGACGTGCTGCATCGTCTGCGCGACCACGGCAACACAGTGGTGGTGATCGAACACAACCTCGACGTGATCAAAACCGCAGACTGGCTGGTCGACCTCGGCCCGGAAGGTGGCTCAAAGGGTGGCCAGATCATCGCCACCGGCACGCCGGAGCAAGTGGCCGAGATGAAGCAATCTCACACTGGCCATTACCTCAAGCCATTGCTGATTCGCGATCGGGCTTAAACGCCAGGCATGAAAAAGCCCCTGTCACCTCATCAGTGCCAGGGGCTTTTTTATATCTTCTGCAATCAGGACGCGTGGGATTGCAGGTAGTTCTCGAGACCGATCAGCTTGATCAGGCCCAACTGCTTTTCCAGCCAGTAAGTGTGATCTTCCTCGGTATCGTTGAGTTGAACCCGCAGGATCTCGCGGCTGACATAGTCTTTGTGCTGCTCGCAGAGTTCAATGCCTTTGCACAGCGCGGCGCGGACTTTGTACTCAAGGCGCAGATCCGCTTCGAGCATCTCCGGCACGGTGGTGCCGACATCCAGATCATCCGGACGCATGCGCGGCGTGCCTTCGAGCATCAGAATCCGACGCATCAACGCATCAGCGTGACCGGCTTCTTCTTCCATCTCGTGGTTGATTCGCTCGTAGAGCTTGGTGAACCCCCAGTCCTCATACATCCGCGAATGAACGAAATATTGATCGCGCGCGGCCAGTTCGCCGGTTAGCAACGTGTTGAGGTAATCGATTACGTCTGGGTGGCCTTGCATCGCCCTACATCTCCCTACTTGAAAGTCTGTAGTTTGAACCAACCTGACTGGAAGGTCACCCGCTTCGCGCAATAAAAGCGAAGATATTCTGAGAAAACCAGCCTAAATAACGCAAAAACCGCCCAAATGAGGGCGGTTCTGCTTCTCGTTTAGACTTCGTTAAGCTGTACGTTGAGCAGCTTTGCGATTGCTTCTCCATACGCCGGGTCAGCTTTGTAGAAATGCTGCAACTGACGGTCGACCACATCACTGGAAACACCCGACATGGCACCGGCGATGTTGCTGACCAGCAATGCTTTTTGCTCGTCACTCATCAGTCGGAACAGCGCACCGGCGTGGCTGTAGTAATCGGTATCTTCACGGTGATCGTAGCGATCGGCAGCACCGCTCAAAGCCAGTGCAGGTTCTGCGTAACGCGGAGCTTGTTTCGGCGCCTCGGTGTAGCTGTTCGGTTCGTAGTTTGGCGCTGCACCACCGTTGCTGCCGAACGCCATCGAGCCATCACGCTGGTAGGTATTAACCGGGCTGCGCGAAGCATTCACTGGCAGTTGCTGGTGATTGGTACCGACGCGATAACGGTGAGCATCTGCGTAAGCGAACACGCGACCTTGCAGCATGCGATCCGGCGAAAGACCGACACCCGGCACCATGTTGCTTGGGCCAAACGCCGCTTGCTCGACCTCAGCGAAGTAGTTCTGCGGGTTGCGGTTCAGCTCCAGTTCGCCCACTTCGATCAGCGGGAATTCTTTCTGTGACCAGGTTTTGGTGACGTCGAAAGGGTTCTCATAGTGCGCCGCTGCCTGAGCCTCGGTCATGATCTGGATGCACACTCGCCATTTCGGAAAGTCACCGCGCTCAATGGCTTCAAACAGATCGCGCTGAGCGTAGTCAGGATCAGTGCCCGCCAATCGCGCAGCATCGGCCGGAGCCAGATTCTTGATGCCTTGCTGGGTTTTGTAGTGCCATTTCACCCAATGGCGCTCACCTTTCGCATTGATCAGGCTGTAGGTATGACTGCCGAAGCCGTGCATGTGCCGGTAACCGTCAGGAATGCCACGATCGGAAAACAGGATGGTGACCTGGTGCAACGCTTCAGGTGAGTGCGACCAGAAGTCCCACATCATCTGCGCGCTCTTCAGGTTGCTCTGCGGCAGGCGTTTTTGGGTGTGAATGAAATCAGGGAATTTCAGTGGGTCACGAATGAAGAACACCGGCGTGTTGTTGCCAACAATGTCCCAGTTGCCTTCTTCGGTGTATAACTTCAGAGCGAAACCGCGAGGATCGCGCTCGGTGTCGGCCGAACCGCGCTCCCCACCGACAGTGGAGAAGCGTAGAAAGGTCGGAGTTTGTTTGCCGACAGATTCGAACAGCTTGGCGCTGGTGTACTCGGTGATGTCACGAGTCACAGTAAACGTGCCATAAGCACCTGAGCCTTTGGCGTGTACACGACGCTCAGGGATGTTTTCACGATTGAAGTGGGCGAGCTTCTCGATCAGGTGAAAATCGTCGAGCAGCAACGGGCCACGCGGGCCGGCGGAGCGAGAATTCTGGTTATCAGCGACAGGTGCGCCACTGGCGGTCGTAAGCGTTTTGATCTGGCTCATACGGTCTTCTTCCTCTGTCAGTCTTGAAACTGCCGGCTAATCGGCTTGCTGGGAAGTATCGATCATCCATGTGACACCTACAAATTCATTAACTTGCAAGCATCGATAGATAATTACTAATTATGTTCCCCAGTACATAGTGCCAACAGAAAGGTGTCAGAAGCTTGTACAAACAGCGCATTTTCTTGCAGACACAAAAAACCGGGCGCTAGGCCCGGTTCCTTGTTTCAGACTGACGTCTTACTCGGCGGATACAGCTTCGCCAGCAGTAGCACGATCAACCAACTCGACGTACGCCATAGGCGCGTTGTCGCCAGCGCGGAAACCGCACTTGAGGATGCGCAGGTAGCCACCCTCACGGGTAGCGTAACGCTTGCCCAGGTCGTTGAAGAGCTTACCAACGATAGCTTTCGAACGAGTACGGTCGAAAGCCAGACGGCGGTTAGCCAGGCTGTCTGTCTTGGCCAGAGTAATCAGCGGCTCGGCAACGCGGCGCAGTTCTTTGGCTTTTGGCAGAGTAGTTTTGATCAGCTCGTGCTCGAACAGCGACACCGCCATGTTTTGGAACATGGCCTTGCGGTGCGAGCTGGTGCGGCTCAGGTGACGACCACTTTTACGATGACGCATGGTTCATTCCTTACCAAACACTACGTTCGGTGATTACGACGATCAGGCAGTCGCCTTGTCGTCCTTCTTAAGACTTGCAGGCGGCCAGTTGTCGAGGCGCATGCCGAGGGACAGACCGCGGGAGGCCAGAACGTCCTTGATTTCAGTCAAGGATTTCTTGCCCAGGTTCGGAGTCTTCAACAGCTCTACTTCGGTACGCTGGATCAGGTCACCGATGTAGTAGATGTTTTCCGCCTTAAGGCAGTTAGCCGAACGTACAGTCAGTTCCAGATCGTCAACCGGGCGAAGCAGGATCGGATCGATCTCGTCTTCCTGCTCGACAACCACTGGCTCACTGTCACCTTTGAGGTCGACGAACGCAGCCAACTGCTGTTGCAGGATGGTTGCAGCGCGGCGGATTGCCTCTTCAGGATCCAGAGTACCGTTGGTTTCCAGATCAATAACCAGCTTGTCCAGGTTGGTACGCTGCTCGACACGGGCGTTTTCCACCACGTATGCGATACGGCGAACCGGGCTGAACGAAGAGTCAAGCTGCAAGCGACCGATGCTGCGGCTTTCATCTTCATCGCTCTGACGCGAGTCGGCTGGTTCATAACCACGACCACGAGCTACGGTGAGCTTCATGTTCAGGGCGCCGTTAGACGCCAGGTTAGCGATTACGTGATCGGGATTAACGATCTCGACATCATGATCCAGCTGAATATCGGCAGCGGTAACCACCCCCGAACCCTTCTTCGACAAGGTCAGCGTAACTTCGTCACGACCGTGCAGCTTGATGGCCAGACCTTTAAGGTTCAACAGGATTTCAATTACGTCTTCCTGTACACCTTCGATGGCGCTGTACTCGTGGAGCACACCGTCAATCTCGGCCTCGACTACTGCGCAGCCGGGCATTGAGGACAACAGGATGCGTCGCAGCGCGTTGCCCAGGGTGTGGCCAAAACCACGCTCGAGAGGCTCGAGAGTGATCTTGGCGCGGGTTGGACTGACAACCTGCACATCAATGTGGCGGGGTGTCAGGAACTCATTTACCGAAATCTGCATGGATGCACCTATTTTCTAGCCCTTACTTGGAGTAGAGCTCGACAATCAGGCTTTCGTTGATGTCGGCGGACAGATCACTGCGAGCAGGAACGTTCTTGAAAACGCCCGACTTCTTCTCAGTGTCTACTTCTACCCATTCTACGCGGCCACGTTGGGCACACAGATCGAGAGCTTGGACAATGCGAAGTTGGTTTTTTGCTTTCTCGCGAACTGCAACCACGTCACCAGCACGAACCTGATACGACGGAACGTTTACGGTCTGACCGTTAACGCTGATCGACTTGTGCGATACCAGCTGACGGGATTCGGCACGAGTCGAACCAAAGCCCATACGGTATACAACGTTGTCCAGACGGCATTCGAGCAGTTGCAGCAGGTTTTCACCGGTTGCACCTTTCTTGCCAGCTGCTTCTTTGTAGTAGCCGCTGAATTGACGCTCGAGAACGCCGTAGATACGACGGACCTTCTGCTTTTCACGCAGTTGGGTGCCGTAATCGGACTGGCGACCGCGGCGTTGGCCGTGGATACCAGGTGCTGCTTCAATGTTGCACTTCGATTCGATCGCGCGCACGCCGCTCTTCAGGAAGAGATCGGTGCCTTCGCGACGAGCGAGTTTGCATTTTGGACCAATGTAACGAGCCATTCTTTACAATCTCCTGGATTACACGCGGCGCTTCTTCGGCGGACGGCACCCGTTGTGCGGGATTGGCGTCACGTCGGTGATGCTGGCGATCTTGTAGCCACAGCCGTTCAAAGCGCGGACTGCGGATTCACGACCTGGACCTGGACCCTTGACGTTAACGTCGAGGTTTTTCAGGCCGTATTCCAGCGCAGCTTGACCAGCACGTTCAGCAGCTACTTGAGCAGCGAACGGGGTGGACTTGCGGGAACCGCGGAAACCCGAACCACCGGAGGTAGCCCAGGAAAGAGCGTTACCTTGACGGTCGGTAATGGTCACGATGGTGTTGTTAAAAGATGCATGGATGTGGGCGATGCCATCAACCACTGTCTTTTTAACTTTTTTACGAGGACGAGCAGCAGGTTTTGCCATGATTAAATTCCTGTCGATTCGCTGGGGCGATTACTTGCGGATCGGCTTACGCGGACCTTTACGGGTACGCGCGTTGGTCTTGGTACGCTGACCGCGTACTGGCAGACCACGACGATGACGCAGACCGCGATAGCAACCGAGGTCCATCAAGCGCTTGATTTTCATGTTGATTTCGCGACGCAGGTCACCTTCAGTGGTGAACTTCGCCACTTCGCCACGCAGCTGTTCAATTTGCTCGTCGCTCAGATCTTTGATCTTTGCTGCTGGGTTTACCCCAGTCACTGCACAGATCTTCTGTGCAGTAGTGCGACCAACACCATAGATGTAGGTCAGCGAGATAACAGTATGCTTGTTATCTGGAATGTTAACGCCTGCAATACGGGCCATTCAGTGGGACTCCAATTGACAGCTACCTACGCCCCGGAAGCCAAGAAATAGGGCGCGAGATAATATCGCTGTAATAACAAATAATCAACCCGGTAGCGCACTAGCTACCGGGCTTGAAGCACAATCACACTCAGCCTTGGCGCTGTTTGTGACGCGGTTCCGCGCTGCAAATTACTCGAACAACACCTTCGCGGCGAATAATCTTGCAGTTACGGCACAGCTTTTTCACCGATGCACGAACTTTCATCACCAACTCCTCGAACCTTATGGGTACTCAGCGCAACATGCCGCTGCCGTAACCCTTCAGGTTGGCTTTCTTCATCAGGGATTCGTACTGGTGCGAAACGAGGTGCGATTGTACTTGGGACATGAAGTCCATCACAACCACGACCACGATCAGCAACGAGGTCCCGCCAAGGTAGAACGGAACGTTTGCTGCAACCACCAGGAACTGGGGCAACAGACACACGGCCGTCATGTAAAGAGCACCGAACATGGTCAAGCGAGTCAGAACGCCATCAATGTAGCGCGCAGACTGCTCACCTGGACGGATGCCCGGAATAAAGGCACCGGACTTCTTCAGGTTTTCCGCTACGTCTTTCGGATTGAACATCAACGCCGTATAGAAGAAGCAGAAGAAAATAATCCCTGCACTAAACAGCAGAATATTCAACGGCTGACCAGGAGCGATCGACTGCGAGATGTCCTGCAACCAGCCCATACCTTCAGACTGACCGAACCAGGCACCCAACGAAGCCGGGAACAGCAAAATGCTGCTCGCGAAAATAGCCGGAATAACACCGGCCATGTTCACCTTAAGCGGCAAGTGGCTTGTCTGCGCAGCAAAAACCTTGCGGCCCTGCTGACGCTTGGCGTAGTGAACAGCAATACGACGCTGACCACGCTCAATGAACACCACGAAACCGATAATCGCTACTGCCAGCAAACCGATGGCAACCAAGGCGAAGATGTTGATATCACCCTGACGCGCAGACTCGAAAGACTGCCCGATTGCTCTCGGAAGACCGGCGACGATACCCGAAAAAATCAACATCGAGATACCGTTGCCTACACCACGCTCAGTAATCTGCTCACCCAGCCACATCATGAACATCGCACCAGCCACAAAAGTGGATACCGCGACGAAATGGAAGCCAAAGTCACCAGTGAACGCAACGCCCTGCCCCGCCAGACCAATGGACATGCCAATAGCCTGAACGAGAGCGAGGACGACGGTGCCGTAGCGGGTGTACTGGCTGATCTTGCGACGGCCAGCTTCACCTTCCTTCTTCAACTGCTCCAGCTGCGGGCTGACGGCGGTCATCAGTTGCATGATGATCGATGCCGAAATGTACGGCATGATCCCCAGTGCAAAGATGCTCATCCGTTCCAGCGCGCCGCCGGAGAACATGTTGAACAAGCTAAGAATGGTCCCCTCATTCTGTCGAAACAGGTCTGCGAGTCGGTCCGGGTTGATACCTGGAACCGGGATGTGTGCGCCTATTCGGTAGACGATAATCGCCAGGAACAGAAAACGCAGACGAGCCCAGAGTTCAGACATACCGCCTTTGCCGAGCGCAGAGAGAGCACCTTGCTTAGCCATTTATTCCTCGAACTTGCCGCCAGCTGCTTCGATAGCCGCACGCGCACCTTTGGTGGCGCCGATTCCCTTGCCGATAGTGACAGCGCGAGTCACTTCACCGGACAGCATGATTTTCACACGCTGTACGTTGACGTTGATCACGTTGGCATCTTTCAGGGACTGCACGGTGACGATGTCGCCTTCCACTTTTGCCAGCTCGGACAGACGCACTTCTGCGCGGTCCATGGCTTTCAGGGAAACGAAACCGAACTTCGGCAGGCGACGATGCAGCGGCTGTTGACCGCCTTCAAAGCCTGGAGCAATGGTGCCACCGGAGCGGGAGGTCTGACCTTTGTGACCACGGCCACCAGTCTTACCCAAACCACTACCGATACCACGGCCCGGACGATGCTTTTCGCGACGGGAACCCGGCGCTGGACTCAGATCATTGAGTTTCATCGATTAACCCTCGACACGCAGCATGTAGTAAGCCTTGTTGATCATCCCGCGATTCTCGGGAGTATCCTGGACTTCTACAGTGTGACCGATGCGACGCAGACCCAGACCCTTAACACACAGTTTGTGGTTAGGGATGCGGCCGGTCATGCTTTTGATCAGCGTTACTTTAACGGTAGCCATGATCAGAAGATCTCCTTGACGCTTTTGCCACGCTTGGCGGCAATGGATTCAGGAGACTGCATAGCTTTCAAACCTTTGAAAGTGGCGTGAACCACGTTTACCGGGTTAGTCGAGCCGTAGCACTTGGCCAGAACGTTCTGAACACCAGCAACTTCGAGGACAGCACGCATAGCGCCGCCAGCGATGATACCGGTACCTTCAGAAGCAGGCTGCATGTACACCTTCGAAGCGCCGTGAGCGGACTTCATTGCGTACTGCAGAGTGGTGCCGTTCAGATCAACCTGGATCATGTTGCGGCGAGCAGCTTCCATTGCCTTCTGGATCGCAGCAGGCACTTCACGCGACTTGCCACGGCCGAAGCCAACACGCCCTTTACCATCACCAACCACGGTCAACGCGGTGAAAGTGAAGATACGGCCGCCTTTAACGGTTTTGGCTACGCGGTTAACTTGAACCAGCTTCTCAATGTAGCCTTCGTCGCGCTTTTGGTCGTTATTTGACATAACTTAGAACTCCAGCCCAGCTTCACGAGCAGCATCAGCCAGCGCTTTAACGCGGCCGTGGTACTTGAAGCCAGAGCGGTCGAAAGCCACTTGCGAGACGCCAGCGGCCTTAGCACGCGTAGCGACCAGCTGGCCAACCTTTGTGGCCGCGTCGATGTTGCCAGTGGCACCATCACGCAGTTCTTTATCCAAAGTCGAGGCGCTTGCCAGGACCTTGTTGCCGTCGGCCGAGATGACCTGGGCGTAGATGTGCTGCGACGAGCGGAACACGCAGAGACGCACGACTTCGAGTTCGTGCATTTTCAGGCGTGCTTTGCGAGCGCGACGCAGTCGAGTAACTTTTTTGTCGGTCATTTGCTATGCCCTACTTCTTCTTGGCTTCTTTACGACGGACGACTTCGTCCGCGTAGCGCACACCTTTGCCTTTGTACGGCTCTGGTGGACGGAAGTCGCGGATCTCAGCGGCCACTTGACCTACCAGCTGCTTGTCGATGCCCTTGATCAGGATATCGGTCTGGCTAGGAGTCTCAGCGGTGATGCCTTCCGGCAGTTCGTAATCCACTGGGTGCGAGAAGCCAAGGGCCAGGTTCAGAACCGTGCCTTTTGCTTGCGCCTTGTAACCAACACCGACCAGCTGGAGCTTGCGCTCGAAGCCTTGGCTTACGCCTTGGACCATGTTGTTTACCAACGCACGCGTGGTACCGGCCATTGCGCGAGTTTGTTGATCGCCATTGCGAGCAGCGAAACGCAGCTCACCAGCTTCTTCAACGATCTCAACGGACGAATGGATGTTCAGTTCAAGAGTACCCTTGGCACCCTTCACCGAAAGCTGTTGGCCTGCGAATTTTACTTCGACACCGGCTGGCAGCTTAACGGGGTTCTTAGCGACGCGAGACATGCTTATCCCCCCTTAGAACACAGTGCAAAGAACTTCGCCGCCGACACCGGCAGCGCGCGCAGCACGATCCGTCATCACACCTTTGTTGGTGGAGACGATAGACACGCCAAGACCGCCACGAACTTTCGGCAGATCTTCAACGGACTTGTACTGACGCAGGCCTGGACGACTAACGCGCTTCACTTCTTCGATAACCGGACGGCCTTCGAAGTACTTCAGCTCGATGGACAACGACGGCTTAGCGTCGGTGGTGATCTGAAAATCCGCGATGTAACCTTCGTCCTTCAGGACTTTTGCTACAGCCACCTTCAACGTGGAAGACGGCATGCTTACGACAGACTTTTCAGCCATCTGGGCATTACGGATTCGAGTTAGCATGTCCGCTAACGGGTCCTGCATACTCATGGGCTAGACGCTCCTAATACAGAAAAATTAGCCTTGCGGCTACTACTTGTCGCCGAGAACTTCCGGGCATGAAAAACACGGGCTCAGGCGAGCCGGTCATTCTAGACACACCCCAGAAATGAATCAAGCCCCAAAAGGGGCTTGATTCAGATTCAAGGCCACCGATGGTCAGGTTCTTGCGAACCCGAACATCGAGACTTTGACAGCAATTACCAGCTGGCTTTAACCAGACCTGGTACGTCACCACGCATTGCAGCTTCACGCAGCTTGTTACGGCCAAGGCCGAACTTGCGGTAAACGCCGTGCGGACGACCAGTCAGGCGGCAACGGTTACGCATGCGCGAAGCGCTTGCGTCACGTGGTTGCTTCTGCAGAGCTACGGTAGCTTCCCAACGTGCTTCTGGACTTGCGTTCAGATCAACGATGATAGCTTTCAGCGCTGCACGCTTGGTGGCGTACTTGGCAACGGTAAGCTGACGCTTCAGCTCACGGTTTTTCATGCTCTTCTTGGCCATTTTCCTACTCCAATCAGTTGCGGAACGGGAATTTGAAAGCACGCAGCAGAGCGCGGCCTTCATCATCGTTCTTGGCAGTGGTGGTCAGGGTAATGTCCAGACCGCGGAGAGCATCGATCTTGTCGTAGTCGATTTCCGGGAAAATGATCTGCTCTTTCACGCCCATGCTGTAGTTGCCACGACCATCGAAGGACTTGGCATTCAGGCCGCGGAAGTCGCGAACCCGAGGCAGGGAGATCGACAGCAGACGATCCAGGAACTCGTACATACGCTCACGGCGCAGCGTCACTTTGACGCCGATCGGCCATCCTTCGCGGACTTTGAAGCCAGCGATGGATTTACGAGCGTAGGTCACAACGACTTTTTGGCCGGTGATCTTTTCCAGGTCAGCAACAGCATGCTCGATGACTTTTTTGTCACCAACAGCTTCGCCCAGACCCATGTTCAGGGTGATCTTTGTAACGCGTGGAACTTCCATCACGTTCGAAAGCTTAAGTTCTTCCTTAAGCTTCGGTGCGATTTCCTTCCAGTAAATCTCTTTTAGTCGTGCCATGGTCTTCTACCTAGCAGTGTTCAAGCATCAACCGCTTTTTGGGTCGACTTGAAGACACGAATTTTCTTGCCGTCTTCTACTTTGAAACCAACGCGGTCAGCCTTGTTGGTTTCGCCGTTGAAAATGGCGACGTTAGAAGCGTCCAGTGGAGCTTCTTTTTCGACGATACCGCCTTGCACGCCCGACATCGGGTTAGGCTTGGTATGACGCTTTACCAGGTTCAGACCACTGATAACCAGACGGTTATTAGCAAGAACCTTAAGCACCTTACCGCGCTTACCTTTGTCTTTGCCGGCGATCACGATGATCTCGTCGTCACGACGAATCTTTTGCATGTCGGATCTCCTTACAGCACTTCTGGGGCGAGCGAGACGATCTTCATGAACTTCTCAGTACGAAGTTCACGGGTCACTGGCCCAAAGATACGGGTGCCGATCGGCTCTTGCTTGTTGTTCAGAAGAACAGCAGCGTTGCCATCAAAGCGGATAATGGAGCCATCAGCACGACGTACGCCGTGACGAGTGCGGACTACAACAGCAGTCATCACTTGGCCTTTTTTCACTTTACCGCGAGGAATTGCTTCCTTCACGGTAACTTTGATGATGTCACCGATACCAGCGTAACGACGATGGGAGCCACCCAGCACCTTGATGCACATAACACGGCGAGCGCCGCTGTTATCGGCCACATCGAGCATGGATTGAGTCTGAATCATATAATTTCTCCGACCCCTAGTCCTTAGACTTCCACAGCGCGTTCGAGAACATCAACCAGCGCCCAAGACTTGGTCTTGGCCATAGGACGAGTTTCACGAATAGTGACTTTGTCGCCGATGTGGCACTGGTTGGTTTCGTCGTGCGCGTGCAGCTTAGTCGAACGCTTAACGTATTTACCGTAGATCGGGTGCTTTACGCGACGCTCGATCAGTACGGTGATGGTTTTGTCCATCTTGTCGCTGACAACACGGCCAGTCAGCGTACGGACAGTTTTTTCGGCTTCAGCCATGATCACTTACCTGCCTGCTGGTTGAGCACAGTCTTCACGCGAGCGATGTCACGTTTAACTTGCGAGAGCAGATGAGACTGCCCCAACTGGCCAGTTGCTTTCTGCATACGCAGATTGAACTGGTCGCGCAGCAAGCCGAGCAGTTGCTCGTTCAGCTGCTGTGCGGATTTTTCACGAAGTTCATTCGCTTTCATCACATCACCGTCCGTTTAACAAAGGCGGTGGCGAGCGGCAGCTTTGCAGCAGCCAGGGCAAAAGCCTCACGCGCCAGCTCTTCAGAAACACCCTCGATTTCATACAGGACTTTGCCTGGCTGAATCTGGGCAACCCAGTACTCCACACTACCCTTACCTTTACCCATACGAACTTCGAGGGGCTTTTTGGAAATAGGCTTGTCCGGGAATACACGGATCCAGATCTTGCCGCCACGTTTAACGTGACGGGTCAGAGCACGACGTGCTGACTCGATCTGACGAGCGGTGAGACGACCACGAGCTACAGACTTCAGCGCGAACTCGCCGAAGCTGACTTTGCTACCGCGCTGAGCCAGACCACGGTTGTGGCCTGTCATCTGCTTGCGGAACTTCGTACGCTTAGGTTGCAACATTTGGCGTACCCCTTACTTAGCAGCTTTTTTACGAGGCGCTGGTGCTTGTGGCTTCAGCTCTTCTTGGCGACCACCAATTACTTCGCCTTTGAAGATCCAAACCTTTACACCGATCACACCGTAAGTGGTGTGAGCTTCGTAGTTGGCATAGTCGATGTCGGCACGCAGGGTGTGCAATGGCACACGACCTTCGCGATACCATTCAGTACGTGCGATTTCAGCACCGCCGAGACGACCGCTCACTTGGATTTTGATGCCTTTGGCACCAATGCGCATGGCGTTCTGAACTGCGCGCTTCATAGCGCGACGGAACATTACACGACGCTCCAGCTGCTGAGCTACGCTCTGCGCAACCAGCATACCGTCGAGTTCCGGCTTGCGGATCTCTTCGATATTGATGTGCACAGGCACACCCATTTGCTTGGTCAGGTCCTGACGCAGCTTCTCAACATCTTCACCTTTCTTCCCGATAACGATACCTGGACGAGCGGTGTGGATGGTGATACGTGCAGTTTGGGCCGGACGATGGATATCGATACGGCTTACGGACGCGCTTTTTAGTTTGTCTTGGAGATACTCACGCACTTTCAGATCTGCGAACAAGTAGTCCGCATAAGTCCGACCGTCTGCGTACCAGACGGAGGTGTGCTCCTTGACGATTCCCAGGCGAATGCCAATGGGATGTACTTTCTGACCCATCTCTTCGACTCCGTTACTTGTCAGCAACCTTGACAGTGATATGGCAAGACCGCTTGACGATGCGATCAGCACGGCCTTTGGCACGTGGCATGATGCGCTTCAGCGAACGCCCTTCGTTGACGAAAACGGTGCTGACCTTCAGGTCATCAACGTCTGCGCCTTCGTTATGCTCGGCGTTGGCTACGGCCGACTCCAGCACTTTCTTCATGATCTCGGCGGCTTTCTTACTGCTGAAAGCCAACAAGTTGAGCGCTTCGCCCACCTTCTTCCCGCGGATCTGGTCGGCGACCAAGCGGGCTTTCTGGGCGGAGATTCGAGCGCCCGACAACTTAGCGGCTACTTCCATTTCCTAACCCCTTAACGCTTGGCTTTCTTGTCAGCCACGTGCCCGCGATAGTTGCGGGTACCGGCGAACTCGCCCAGTTTGTGGCCGACCATGTCTTCGTTAACGAGAACTGGGACGTGCTGACGACCGTTGTGTACTGCGATGGTCAGACCGACCATTTGTGGCAGGATCATCGAACGACGCGACCAAGTCTTAATTGGTTTGCGATCGTTCTTTTCCGCCGCCACTTCGATCTTCTTCAGTAGGTGAAGATCAATAAAAGGACCTTTTTTCAGAGAACGTGGCACTGTCGTATCCCTCTATTTACTTGCGACGACGGACGATCATTTTGTCGGTACGCTTATTACCACGAGTCTTCGCGCCCTTAGTCGGGAAGCCCCATGGCGATACCGGATGACGACCACCAGAGGTACGACCTTCACCACCACCATGTGGGTGGTCAACCGGGTTCATGGCTACACCACGAACGGTTGGGCGAACGCCACGCCAGCGCTTGGCACCAGCTTTACCCAGCGAACGCAGGCTGTGCTCGGAATTCGAGACTTCGCCCAGGGTCGCACGGCATTCAGCCAGGACTTTACGCATTTCACCGGAACGCAGACGCAGGGTCACGTAGACACCTTCACGAGCGATCAGCTGAGCCGAAGCACCAGCGGAACGAGCGATCTGTGCACCTTTACCTGGCTTCAGTTCGATGCCGTGTACGGTAGAACCGACTGGAATGTTGCGCAGTTGCAGAGCGTTGCCTGGCTTGATTGGAGCCAGAGCGCCTGCGATCAGCTGGTCGCCAGCACTCACGCCTTTAGGGGCGATGATGTAGCGGCGCTCGCCGTCTGCGTAGCAGAGCAGTGCGATGTGAGCAGTACGGTTTGGATCGTATTCGATACGCTCGACAGTGGCGACGATGCCATCTTTGTCGTTGCGACGGAAATCGACCATACGGTAATGCTGCTTGTGACCACCACCGATGTGACGAGTGGTAATACGGCCATTGTTGTTACGACCACCAGTCTTCGATTTTTTCTCGAGCAGCGGTGCGTGAGGAGCGCCTTTATGCAGCTCCTGGTTGACCACCTTGACCACAAAACGGCGGCCAGGGGAAGTCGGTTTGCATTTAACGATTGCCATGATGCACCCCTTCCTTACTCAGCACTGCTGCTGAAATCGAGATCTTGGCCTGGCTGAAGGGAGATAACTGCCTTCTTCCAGTCATTACGCTTGCCCAGACCGCGAGCAGTGCGCTTGCTCTTACCCAGAACATTCAGGGTAGTGACGCGCTCTACTTTCACGCTGAACAGGCTTTCGACGGCCTTCTTGATTTCCAGCTTGGTTGCATCAGTAGCAACCTTGAAAACGAACTGGCCTTTCTTGTCTGCCAGAACCGTAGCCTTCTCGGAAACGTGCGGGCCAAGCAGAACTTTAAATACGCGTTCCTGGTTCATCCCAGCAGCTCCTCGAATTTCTTCACGGCCGACACGGTGATCAACACCTTGTCGTATGCGATCAGACTAACTGGATCGGAACCTTGAACGTCACGTACATCTACGTGCGGCAGGTTACGAGCAGCCAGGTACAGGTTCTGATCAACAGCGTCCGACACGATCAAAACGTCGGTCAGGCTCATGTTGTTCAGCTTGCCCAGCAGATCTTTGGTTTTCGGAGTTTCAACAGCGAAATCCTGAACCACGACCAGACGATCAGTACGCACCAGCTCAGCAAGGATGGAACGCATTGCTGCGCGATACATCTTCTTGTTCAGCTTCTGGGAGTGATCCTGTGGACGCGCTGCAAAAGTGGTACCGCCGCCACGCCAGATTGGGCTACGGATAGTACCGGCACGAGCACGGCCAGTACCTTTCTGACGCCATGGGCGCTTACCGCCACCACGAACGTCGGAACGGGTCTTTTGCTGCTTGGTACCTTGACGGCCGCCGGCCATGTAGGCCACGACTGCTTGGTGAACCAGCGTCTCGTTGAACTCGCCGCCAAATGTCAGTTCGGAAACTTCGATCGCTTGAGCGTCATTTACATTTAATTGCATGTCAGCTTCCCCTTAACCGCGAGCCTTGGCTGCTGGACGTACAACCAGGTTGCCGCCAGTAGCGCCAGGAACAGCACCCTTGACCAACAACAGATTGCGTTCAGCGTCCACGCGCACTACTTCCAGGGACTGCACGGTCACGCGCTCAGCGCCCATATGACCGGACATTTTCTTGCCCTTGAATACACGACCAGGAGTCTGGCACTGGCCGATAGAGCCTGGGACGCGGTGGGATACGGAGTTACCGTGGGTGTTATCTTGCCCGCGGAAATTCCAACGCTTGATCGTACCCTGGAAGCCTTTACCCTTGGACTGACCGGTTACATCAACCAGTTGACCAGCGGCGAAGATTTCAGCGTTGATCAGATCGCCAGCCTGGTACTCGCCTTCTTCAAGACGGAATTCCATGGTAGTGCGACCAGCGGCAACGTTCGCTTTAGCGAAGTGGCCAGCCTGAGCTGCTGTTACACGCGAAGCACGACGCTCGCCGACAGTGACTTGCACTGCACGATAGCCATCGGTCTCTTCAGTTTTGAACTGGGTGACGCGATTCGGCTCGATCTCAATGACCGTGACCGGAATGGAGACACCTTCTTCGGTGAAAATACGGGTCATACCGCATTTACGACCGACTACACCAATAGTCATGTTGTAAACCTCATGAGTGTACGGGGCTTTCACCCGCTATGGCCGCCCATTTCAGAGCGTTACACGACTAAGACCGAGTCTTAGCCGAGGCTGATCTGCACTTCCACACCGGCCGCAAGATCAAGCTTCATAAGAGCATCAACGGTTTTATCCGTTGGCTGGACGATGTCCAGAACACGCTTATGAGTGCGGATTTCGTACTGGTCGCGCGCGTCTTTGTTGACGTGCGGAGAAACCAGAACGGTGAACCGCTCTTTACGGGTAGGCAGTGGAATTGGACCACGCACTTGAGCACCAGTACGTTTCGCGGTTTCCACGATTTCCTGGGTTGATTGGTCGATCAGGCGATGGTCGAAAGCCTTCAACCTGATACGGATTTGCTGATTTTGCATTGGATTTCAGACTCCGGCTGCTATTCCCACCGAGCGCAATACGCCCGTTAAAAGGAGGCGCAATTCTATAGACGCCCCAGATAGGTGTCAACCCAATAAAAAAGCCCCCGCTGAGCGGGGGCTTTTTCAAAGCATCAAGCAAATTCTAAAAAGAGAATTACTCGATGATTTTGGCTACGACGCCAGCGCCGACGGTACGACCGCCTTCACGGATAGCGAAACGCAGACCATCTTCCATTGCGATGGTTTTGATCAGGGTAACAGTCATCTGAATGTTGTCACCTGGCATTACCATTTCAACGCCTTCTGGCAGCTCGCAGTTACCAGTCACGTCAGTAGTACGGAAGTAGAACTGTGGACGGTAGCCTTTGAAGAACGGAGTGTGACGACCGCCTTCTTCCTTGCTCAGAACGTAAACTTCTGCGGTGAACTTGGTGTGCGGCTTAACCGAACCCGGCTTAACCAGAACCTGACCACGCTCAACGTCGTCACGCTTGGTACCACGCAGCAGAACGCCGCAGTTCTCACCAGCACGACCTTCGTCGAGCAGCTTGCGGAACATTTCAACACCGGTGCAGGTGGAAACGGTAGTGTCACGCAGACCAACGATTTCCAGCGGATCCTGAACGCGAACGATACCGCGCTCGATACGACCAGTCACAACAGTACCGCGACCCGAGATCGAGAATACGTCTTCGATTGGCATCAGGAACGGCTTGTCGATCATACGAACTGGTTCTGGGATGTAGCTGTCCAGAGTTTCAACCAGCTTTTTGACGGCAGTGGTGCCCATCTCGTTGTCGTCTTTGCCTTCCAGCGCCATACGAGCCGAACCGATGATGATTGGAGTGTCATCGCCCGGGAAGTCGTAGGTGGACAGCAGGTCGCGAACTTCCATCTCAACCAGTTCCAGCAGCTCAGCGTCGTCTACCAGGTCAGCCTTGTTCAGGAAAACCACGATGTACGGAACGCCTACCTGGCGGGACAGCAGGATGTGCTCACGGGTTTGTGGCATCGGACCATCAGCGGCCGAGCAAACCAGGATAGCGCCGTCCATTTGAGCAGCACCAGTGATCATGTTCTTCACATAGTCAGCGTGACCTGGGCAGTCAACGTGAGCGTAGTGACGGATCAGCGAGTTGTACTCAACGTGCGCGGTGTTGATGGTGATACCGCGAGCTTTTTCTTCTGGAGCGCTGTCGATCTTGTCGAATTCAACTACGGCCGAACCGAAAACTTCGGAGCAGACGCGAGTCAGAGCAGCGGTCAGAGTGGTTTTACCGTGGTCAACGTGACCAATAGTGCCAACGTTGACGTGCGGTAGGGAACGATCAAATTTTTCTTTAGCCACGACAATTAACTCCTAGCCTAAAGGGGCTGAATCAGCCTTGTTTTTTGGTTACGGATTCGACGATGTGCGACGGAGCCGTATCGTATTTTTTGAATTCCATAGAGTAGCTTGCGCGACCCTGGGACATGGAACGAACGTCGGTCGCATAACCGAACATCTCACCCAGTGGAACTTCGGCACGGATAACCTTGCCGGACACTGTGTCTTCCATACCCTGGATCATGCCGCGACGACGGTTAAGGTCGCCCATCACATCACCCATATAGTCTTCAGGCGTAACAACTTCTACAGCCATGATCGGCTCAAGCAACTCACCACCGCCCTTCTGGGCCAGTTGCTTGGTCGCCATGGAGGCAGCCACTTTAAACGCCATCTCGTTGGAGTCGACGTCGTGGTAAGAACCATCGAACACGGTAGCCTTCAGGCCGATCAGCGGATAGCCGGCAACAACGCCGTTCTTCATCTGCTCTTCGATACCCTTCTGGATAGCCGGGATGTATTCCTTAGGAACCACACCACCTACAACTTCGTTCACGAATTGCAGACCTTCCTGACCTTCGTCAGCAGGAGCAAAACGGATCCAGCAGTGGCCGAACTGACCACGACCGCCGGACTGACGAACGAACTTGCCTTCGATTTCACAGTTCTTCGTGATGCGCTCACGATACGAAACCTGAGGCTTGCCGATGTTGGCTTCGACGTTGAACTCACGGCGCATCCGGTCAACCAGGATGTCCAGGTGCAGCTCGCCCATGCCGGAGATGATCGTTTGACCAGTCTCTTCATCAGTTTTAACGCGGAAAGACGGGTCTTCCTGAGCAAGTTTACCCAGAGCGATGCCCATTTTTTCCTGGTCATCCTTGGTCTTAGGCTCTACGGCAACCGAAATAACCGGCTCCGGGAAGTCCATGCGAACCAGGATGATTGGCTTGTCAGCGTTGCAGAGGGTTTCACCAGTGGTGACGTCCTTCATGCCGATCAGGGCCGCGATGTCACCAGCGCGTACTTCCTTGATCTCTTCACGGGCGTTTGCGTGCATTTGCACCATACGGCCCACGCGCTCTTTTTTACCTTTAACCGAGTTGATCACGCCGTCGCCGGAGTTCAACACGCCCGAGTAAACACGGACGAAGGTCAAGGTACCCACGAATGGGTCGGTAGCGATCTTGAACGCCAGAGCCGAGAACGGCTCCGCATCGTCTGCATGACGCTCCAGCTCGATTTCCTCGTTATCAGGGTCGGTACCCTTGATCGCAGGAATGTCGGTCGGTGCAGGCAGGAAGTCGATAACGGCGTCGAGAACCAGGGGAACACCCTTGTTCTTGAACGAAGAACCGCAAACAGCCAGAACGATTTCGCCGGCGATAGTACGCTGACGCAAAGCAGCTTTGATCTCTTCGATCGACAGCTCTTCGCCTTCCAGGTACTTGTTCATCAGCTCTTCGTTGGCTTCAGCAGCAGCTTCAACCATGTTGTTGCGCCACTCTTCAGCCAGCTCTTGGAGCTCAGCAGGAATGTCCTTGCGAACAGGGACCATACCTTTGTCAGAGTCATTCCAGTAGACAGCTTGCATGTTGATCAGATCGATCTGACCCTGGAAGTTGTCTTCGGAACCGATGGCCAACTGGATCGGCACCGGAGTGTGACCCAGACGCTGCTTGATCTGACCGATCACGCGCAGGAAGTTGGCACCAGCACGGTCCATCTTGTTTACGTAAACAAGACGTGGAACACCGTATTTGTTGGCTTGACGCCATACGGTTTCCGACTGTGGCTCAACACCCGAAGTACCGCAGAACACAACGACAGCGCCGTCGAGTACGCGCAGGGAACGCTCAACTTCAATAGTGAAGTCAACGTGGCCCGGGGTATCGATTACGTTGAAGCGGTGCTCGTCCTTGTACTGCTTCTCGGAACCTTTCCAGAAAGCGGTGATGGCAGCAGAAGTAATGGTAATACCACGCTCCTGCTCCTGCACCATCCAGTCTGTGGTCGCGGCGCCATCATGCACCTCGCCCATTTTGTGACTTTTGCCGGTGTAAAAAAGGACGCGCTCGGTGGTGGTGGTTTTACCAGCATCCACGTGAGCGACGATACCGATGTTACGGTAGCGGCTAATCGGAGTAGTACGAGCCATAAAGCCCTCGCAAAATTAGTGAAGCTAAAATTAGAAGCGGTAGTGCGAGAAAGCTTTGTTGGCTTCAGCCATACGGTGCACGTCTTCACGCTTCTTAACAGCAGCACCTTTACCTTCAGCAGCATCCAGCAGTTCGCCAGCCAAACGCAGAGCCATAGACTTCTCGCCACGCTTACGGGCGAAGTCTACCAACCAGCGCATTGCCAGAGCGTTACGACGGGAAGGACGAACCTCGACCGGAACCTGGTAAGTAGCACCACCAACGCGGCGCGACTTCACTTCGACCAGCGGAGCGATGGCGTCGAGTGCTTTTTCGAAGAGTTCCAGGGGATCGGTGCCAGCCTTACGGGTCGCAACGGTTTCCAGGGCACCATAAACGATACGCTCGGCAACGGCTTTCTTGCCGCTTTCCATAACGTGGTTCATGAATTTGGCGAGGATCTGGCTTCCGTATTTCGGATCGTCCAGAATCTCACGCTTTGCTGCTACGCGACGTCTTGGCATGATAAGCCCTCAAGCGGTCTTCAGGTTAGCTCGGGACAGATCCAATGGATGCGTGCCCGACCTTACTCTTATCGACTCAATAAAATGAAAATCTGCAAAACGGCCGATTACTTCGGACGCTTGGTACCGTACTTCGAACGACCCTGGTTACGGCCTTTAACGCCGGAAGTATCCAAGGAGCCGCGAACGGTGTGGTAACGAACACCTGGCAAGTCTTTTACACGACCGCCGCGGATCAGTACCACGCTGTGCTCTTGCAGGTTGTGACCTTCACCACCGATGTACGAGGAAACCTCGAAACCGTTGGTCAGGCGCACACGGCATACTTTACGCAGTGCCGAGTTAGGTTTTTTCGGCGTGGTGGTGTACACACGGGTGCACACGCCACGACGTTGCGGGCAGTTCTGCAGCGCAGGCACGTCGGATTTCTCGACGATACGCTTACGCGGCTGACGTACCAGCTGGTTGATAGTTGCCATCTACTAGCTCCACTGTTGTCTTGCGACGCTATTGTCTTGCAAGAAAAGCAAAATGGCAGGAACGAATTCCCGCCAAATTTAGGGGATCAAGAGTCTAAAGAGGATCTTGCCCCCAGTCAAGGCAAGGCCCCGACCTCCCCGCCCCTCGAACCTCGACAAAATGTCTCGATTCGATGAACGGAGCGATCAGGGCCTTACGCTCATTTATCGCAGAACTCAGTTACCGCTCGAGTTCAGCGCTTCGGTCAGTGCAGCTTCCACTTCACTGGCGCTTACGCGCAACGGCTTGTCAGCATCACGACGACGCTTACGCTCGCTGTGATACGCCAGACCGGTACCAGCCGGGATCAGACGACCCACGACCACGTTTTCTTTCAGGCCGCGCAGGTAATCGCGCTTGCCGGTGACTGCCGCTTCGGTCAGTACGCGAGTGGTTTCCTGGAAGGAAGCCGCCGAGATGAACGATTCGGTGGACAACGACGCCTTGGTGATACCCAGCAGAACGCGAGTGAACTTGGAAACGAACTTGTCTTCCGCGCCCAGACGCTCGTTCTCTACCAGCACGTGAGTCAGTTCCATCTGGTCGCCCTTGATGAAGCTGGAATCGCCGGACTCGGAGATCTCAACTTTACGCAACATCTGACGCAGGATGGTCTCGATGTGCTTGTCGTTGATCTTCACGCCTTGCAGACGGTAAACGTCCTGGATCTCGTTCACGATGTACTTGGCCAGCGCGCTCACACCCAACAGACGCAGGATGTCGTGCGGATCGCTTGGGCCGTCAGAGATGACTTCGCCGCGGTTTACCTGTTCGCCTTCGAACACGTTCAGGTGACGCCACTTCGGAATCAGCTCTTCGTACGGATCGCTACCGTCGTTCGGGGTAATGACCAGACGGCGCTTGCCTTTGGTTTCTTTACCGAACGCGATGGTGCCGCTGACTTCAGCCAGAATCGAAGCTTCTTTCGGACGACGAGCTTCGAACAAGTCGGCAACACGCGGCAGACCACCGGTGATGTCGCGAGTCTTCGAAGTTTCTTGCGGGATACGCGCGATAACATCACCGATCGCGATCTTCGCACCGTCCGCCACACCGACCAGGGCGTTGGCTGGCAGGAAGTACTGAGCGATAACGTCAGTGCCTGGCAGCAACAGATCCTTGCCGTTGTCGTCGACCATCTTCACTGCTGGGCGGATTTCTTTACCGGCAGCTGGACGATCTTTCGCGTCGAGTACTTCAATGTTGGTCATACCGGTCAATTCGTCAGTCTGACGTTTGATCGTGATGCCTTCTTCCATGCCCACGTAGGTCACGGTACCTTTCATTTCGGTAACGATCGGGTGAGTGTGCGGATCCCACTTGGCCACGATTGCGCCAGCGTCGACCTTGTCACCTTCTTTAACCGAAATCACAGCACCGTACGGCAGCTTGTAACGCTCGCGCTCACGACCGAAGTCATCAGCGATGGCCAGCTCACCGGAACGGGACACAGCAACCAGGTGACCATCCACTCGCTCAACATGTTTCAGGTTGTGCAGACGGACGGTACCGCCATTCTTCACCTGAACGCTGTCGGCTGCGGAAGTACGGCTTGCCGCACCACCGATGTGGAACGTACGCATCGTCAGCTGGGTACCCGGCTCACCGATGGACTGGGCAGCGATAACGCCGACCGCTTCACCGATGTTCACCTGGTGACCACGAGCCAGATCACGGCCATAGCACTTGGCGCAAATGCCATAGCGGGTTTCGCAGCTGATCGGCGAACGCACGATCACTTCGTCGATGCTGTTCAGCTCGATGAACTCAACCCACTTCTCGTCAACCAGAGTACCGGCCGGAACGATAACGTCCTCGGTGCCTGGTTTGAATACGTCACGGGCAATAACACGACCCAATACGCGCTCACCCAACGGCTCTACAACGTCACCGCCTTCAATGTGCGGAGTCATCAGCAGACCGTGTTCGGTGCCGCAATCGATCTCGGTTACAACCAGATCCTGCGCCACGTCTACCAGACGACGAGTCAGGTAACCGGAGTTCGCAGTTTTCAACGCGGTATCCGCCAGACCTTTACGAGCACCGTGAGTGGAGATGAAGTACTGAAGTACGCTCAAACCTTCACGGAAGTTCGCAGTAATCGGCGTTTCAATGATGGAACCGTCCGGCTTGGCCATCAGACCACGCATACCGGCCAGCTGACGAATCTGTGCTGCGGAACCCCGCGCACCCGAGTCAGCCATCATGTACATCGAGTTGAAAGACTCTTGATCGACTTCAACGCCATGACGGTCGATAACCTTCTCTTTCGAGAGGTTGGCCATCATCGCCTTGGAAACTTCGTCGTTCGCTTTCGACCAAAGGTCGATCACTTTGTTGTACTTCTCGCCCTGGGTTACCAGGCCGGAGGCGTACTGGCTCTCGATCTCTTTCACTTCGTCGGTGGCAGCACCGATGATGCGGGCTTTCTCGTCAGGGATAACGAAGTCGTTAACACCGATGGAAACGCCGGAGATGGTCGAGTAAGCGAAACCGGTGTACATCAACTGGTCAGCGAAGATCACGGTCTCTTTCAAACCAACCACGCGGTAGCACTGGTTGATCAGCTTGGAGATCGCCTTTTTCTTCATCGGCAGGTTGACGACGTCGTACGACAGACCTTTTGGCACAACCTGGAACAGCAGCGCACGGCCGACAGTGGTGTCGACGATACGGGTACCGCTCACGCTGTTGCCGTCACGGTCGTTGACGGTTTCGTTGATACGTACTTTGACCTTGGCGTGCAGTGCGGCTTCGCCGGCACGGAACACACGGTCAACTTCCTGCAGATCCGCGAACACACGACCTTCGCCTTTGGCGTTGATCGCTTCACGAGTCATGTAGTACAGACCCAATACAACGTCCTGCGACGGAACGATGATTGGCTCACCGTTGGCTGGCGACAGAATGTTGTTGGTCGACATCATCAACGCACGCGCTTCCAACTGGGCTTCCAGCGTCAGCGGTACGTGCACGGCCATTTGGTCGCCGTCGAAGTCGGCGTTGTACGCGGCGCAGACCAGAGGGTGCAGCTGGATAGCCTTACCTTCGATCAGTACCGGTTCAAACGCCTGGATCCCCAGACGGTGAAGGGTCGGTGCACGGTTGAGAAGAACCGGGTGTTCGCGAATCACTTCAGCGAGAACGTCCCAAACCTCTGGCAGTTCGCGCTCGACCATTTTCTTGGCCGCTTTGATGGTGGTCGCGAGACCACGCATTTCCAGCTTGCCGAAAATGAACGGTTTGAACAGCTCGAGAGCCATCTTCTTCGGCAGACCGCACTGGTGCAGACGCAGGGTCGGACCTACGGTAATTACCGAACGACCGGAGTAGTCAACACGCTTACCGAGCAAGTTCTGACGGAAACGACCTTGCTTACCCTTGATCATGTCAGCCAGGGATTTCAGAGGACGCTTGTTCGAACCGGTGATAGCGCGGCCACGACGACCGTTGTCGAGCAGAGCATCGACAGCTTCCTGCAACATACGCTTTTCGTTGCGCACGATGATGTCCGGAGCGGACAGATCCAGCAGGCGCTTCAAACGGTTGTTACGGTTGATCACTCGACGATACAGATCGTTGAGGTCGGAAGTCGCGAAACGACCGCCATCCAGCGGGACCAGCGGACGCAGATCTGGCGGCAGAACCGGCAGAACGGTCAGCACCATCCACTCTGGCAGGTTGCCGGAACCCTGGAAGGCTTCCATCAACTTCAGACGCTTGGACAGCTTCTTGATCTTGGTTTCGGAGTTGGTTTGCGGAATTTCTTCACGCAGACGGCCAATCTCGTGCTCCAGGTCGATAGCGTGCAGCAGTTCTCGGACAGCTTCAGCACCCATGCGGGCGTCGAAGTCATCACCGAACTCTTCCAGCGCTTCGAAGTACTGCTCATCGTTCAGCAGCTGACCTTTTTCAAGGGTGGTCATGCCTGGGTCGATAACGACATAGCTCTCGAAGTAGAGAACGCGTTCGATATCACGCAGGGTCATGTCCATCAGCAAGCCGATACGGGACGGCAGCGATTTCAGGAACCAGATGTGGGCAACCGGCGAAGCCAGTTCGATGTGCGCCATGCGCTCACGACGAACCTTGGCCAGTGCGACTTCAACGCCACACTTCTCGCAGATCACACCACGGTGTTTCAAGCGCTTGTACTTACCGCACAGGCACTCGTAATCCTTTACCGGGCCAAAGATCTTGGCGCAGAACAGACCGTCACGCTCAGGTTTGAACGTACGGTAGTTAATGGTTTCCGGCTTTTTAACTTCACCGAACGACCACGAGCGGATCATCTCAGGCGAGGCCAATCCGATACGGATGGCGTCGAACTCTTCGACTTGACCCTGGTTTTTCAGCAAATTCAGTAGGTCTTTCAAGGCCTTTCCTCCTGGCGGAGCAGAGAGCGGGCAATCCTGCCCCGCTCTCGATTCGCGTCACGTGTTATTCGGTTTCCAGATCGATATCGATGCCGAGGGAACGAATTTCCTTGATCAACACGTTGAAGGACTCGGGCATGCCCGGCTCCATACGGTGATCGCCATCCACGATGTTTTTGTACATCTTGGTACGGCCGTTCACATCGTCCGACTTCACTGTGAGCATTTCTTGCAGAGTGTAAGCAGCACCGTATGCTTCCAGTGCCCAGACCTCCATCTCCCCGAAACGCTGACCACCGAACTGCGCCTTACCACCCAGCGGCTGCTGGGTAACCAGGCTGTACGAACCGGTAGAACGCGCGTGCATCTTGTCGTCTACCAAGTGGTTCAGCTTCAGCATGTACATGTAGCCAACGGTAACTGGACGCTCGAACTTGTTGCCGGTACGGCCGTCAGTCAGCTGCATCTGGCCGCTTTCCGGCAGGTCTGCCAGTTTCAGCATGGCCTTGATTTCGCTTTCCTTGGCGCCGTCGAACACCGGGGTGGCCATTGGAACACCGCCACGCAGGTTCTTCGCCAGATCCAGGATTTCCTGATCGGAGAAGCTGTCCAGATCTTCGTTACGACCGCCGATCTGGTTGTAGATCTCGTCCAGGAAGGTGCGCAGTTCAGCGACTTTACGCTGCTCTTCGACCATCCGGTTGATCTTCTCGCCCAGACCTTTGGCCGCGAGGCCCAAGTGGGTTTCAAGGATCTGACCAACGTTCATACGCGAAGGTACGCCCAGCGGGTTGAGGACCACGTCGACCGGGGTGCCATTGGCATCGTGCGGCATGTCTTCAACCGGCATGATCACGGAGACCACACCCTTGTTACCGTGACGACCGGCCATCTTGTCGCCCGGCTGGATGCGACGACGGATTGCCAGGTAAACCTTGACGATTTTCAGCACGCCTGGAGCCAGGTCATCGCCCTGCTGCAGTTTGCGCTTCTTGTCTTCGAACTTGTCGTCCAGCAGACGACGGCGATCAACGATGTAGGCCTGAGCCTTCTCGAGCTGCTCGTTCAGAGCATCTTCAGCCATGCGCAGTTTGAACCACTGACCATGCTCAAGACCGTCGAGAACTTCGTCGGTGATGTCCTGACCTTTCTTCAGACCTGCGCCGCCTTCAGCCTTGTGGCCTACCAGAGCGGAACGCAGACGTTCGAAAGTCGCGCCTTCAACGATACGGAACTCTTCGTTCAGATCCTTGCGGATCTCGTCCAGCTGGGACTTCTCGATCGACAGTGCACGAGCATCACGCTCAACGCCGTCGCGGGTGAAGACCTGCACGTCGATGACAGTACCTTTGGTGCCGGTTGGCACGCGCAGGGAGGTGTCTTTAACGTCGCTGGCTTTTTCACCGAAGATTGCACGCAGCAGTTTTTCTTCCGGAGTCAGTTGGGTCTCGCCTTTCGGAGTGACCTTACCTACCAGGATGTCGCCTGCGCCAACCTCAGCACCTACGTAAACGATACCGGCTTCGTCCAGCTTGTTCAGTGCAGCTTCACCCACGTTAGGGATGTCCGCAGTGATTTCCTCTGGGCCAAGCTTGGTGTCACGGGCCACACAGGTCAGTTCCTGAATGTGGATCGTGGTGAAACGGTCTTCCTGAACTACACGCTCGGACAGGCAGATGGAGTCTTCGAAGTTGAAGCCGTTCCACGCCATGAACGCGATGCGCATGTTCTGACCCAGCGCCAGTTCACCCATGTCGGTGGACGGGCCGTCGGCCATGATGTCGCTACGCTGAACGCGATCACCCTTGCTCACCAGCGGACGCTGGTTGATACAGGTGTTCTGGTTCGAGCGGGTGTATTTGGTCAGGTTGTAGATGTCGACACCAGCTTCGCCGGTTTCAACTTCATCATCAGCAACACGAACCACGATACGGCTGGCGTCGACGGAATCGATGACGCCGCCACGACGAGCCACGACGCAAACGCCGGAGTCACGAGCTACGTTACGCTCCATGCCGGTACCTACCAGCGGCTTGTCAGCGCGCAGGGTTGGTACAGCTTGACGCTGCATGTTCGAACCCATCAACGCACGGTTGGCGTCGTCGTGCTCGAGGAACGGAATCAGCGACGCTGCAACCGAAACTACCTGCTTCGGCGAAACGTCCATCAAGGTGACTTCTTCAGGCGCCTTGACGGTGAATTCGTTCAGGTGACGTACGGCTACCAGTTCGTCGATCAGGACTTTCTGGTCGTTCATGGTCGCCGAAGCCTGCGCGATCACGTGATCGGCTTCTTCAATAGCGGACAGGAACACGATCTCGTCGGTGACCACACCTTCTTTCACCACGCGGTACGGGCTTTCCAGGAAGCCGTACTGGTTGGTGCGAGCGTAAGCAGCCAAGGAGTTGATCAGACCGATGTTCGGACCTTCCGGCGTTTCAATCGGGCATACACGACCGTAGTGAGTCGGGTGTACGTCACGGACTTCAAAGCCTGCGCGCTCACGAGTCAGACCGCCAGGGCCGAGTGCAGAGACACGACGCTTGTGGGTGATCTCGGACAGCGGGTTGTTCTGGTCCATGAACTGCGAGAGCTGGCTGGAACCGAAGAACTCTTTCACCGCTGCAGCCACTGGCTTGGCGTTGATCAGGTCTTGCGGCATCAGGCCTTCGCTTTCAGCCATCGACAGGCGCTCTTTGACCGCACGCTCAACACGTACCAGGCCAACGCGGAACTGGTTCTCGGCCATTTCGCCTACGCAGCGAACACGACGGTTACCCAGGTGGTCGATGTCATCGACGATGCCTTTACCGTTACGGATGTCGACCAGAGTCTTCAGTACCGCGACGATGTC
Organism: Pseudomonas viridiflava; assembly: GCF_900582195.1. Classification (GTDB taxonomy): domain Bacteria; phylum Pseudomonadota; class Gammaproteobacteria; order Pseudomonadales; family Pseudomonadaceae; genus Aquipseudomonas. The sequence continues at coordinate 5,178 of NZ_UTHA01000188.1, read as the reverse complement.
TTCCTTGCACAGCACGCCCGAACCTTCGATCTCGGTACGACCGATACGACGGTTGAACTTCATCCGGCCGACCGCAGACAGGTCATAGCGCTCAGGGCTGAAGAACAGGTTGTTGAACAGGGTTTCGGCAGCGTCTTTGGTTGGCGGCTCGCCTGGACGCATCATGCGATAGATCTCGACCAGCGCTTCCAGTTGGTTGCTGGTGGAGTCGATCTTCAGCGTGTCGGAGACGAACGGACCGCAGTCGATATCGTTGGTGTACAGAGTTTCGATGCGAACAACGCCAGCCTTGGCAATTTTTGCCAGGACTTCAGTGTTCAGCTCGGTGTTGCACTCTGCCAGGATTTCGCCGGTAGCCGGGTGCACGATGACCTTGGCGGTAGTACGGCCCAGGACGTAGTCCAGAGGTACTTCCAGAGTCTTGATGCCGGCTTTTTCGATCTGGTTGATGTGGCGCGCGGTAATACGGCGGCCCGCTTCAACAATGACCTTGCCCTTCTCGTCCTGAATGTCCAGAACCGCAATTTCACCACGCAGACGCGAAGCAATCAGTTCCAGGCTGAGGGTTTCGCCGCTCAGGTGGAAGACGTTGGTGGTGTAGAACGCGTCCAGCACTTCTTCAGTGGTATAGCCGAGCGCGCGCAGCAGTACCGATGCCGGCAGCTTGCGACGACGGTCGATACGCACGAATACGCAGTCTTTCGGGTCGAACTCGAAGTCCAGCCACGAACCGCGGTAAGGAATGATGCGCGCGGAGTACAGCAGTTTGCCGGAGCTATGCGTCTTGCCGCGGTCGTGGTCAAAGAACACGCCCGGGGAACGGTGCAGCTGGGAAACGATTACACGCTCGGTACCGTTGATTACGAAGGTACCGTTCTCAGTCATCAGGGGAATTTCACCCATGTAGACTTCTTGCTCTTTGATGTCCTTGATCGCTTTGTTCGACGATTCTTTGTCGAAAATGATCAGGCGCACTTTTACCCGCAAAGGTACGGCGAAAGTTACACCGCGCAATACGCATTCTTTGACATCAAATGCCGGTTCGCCCAGGCGATAACCGACGTACTCCAGCGCAGCATTGCCGGAGTAGCTGATGATCGGGAAAACGGATTTGAAGGCCGCATGCAGGCCCACGTCGCGGAACTGATCTTTAGTCGCTCCCGCTTGCAAGAATTCACGATACGAATCCAGCTGGATGGCCAGGAGGTAAGGCACATCCATGACGTCCGGCAACTTGCTAAAGTCCTTGCGGATACGTTTTTTCTCAGTATATGAGTAAGCCATCAGCGTTCCCCAGCTTGGTCACCTGCTTGTTTGGCCCCTCCCGACGGGAGCAGCCAGAAAATCGTGCAAACCCCATGGTTTGCTCCACCGCATCGGGTGGTTACAGCACCTTTATCAGCACCGACCCAGTCGGCTGCCAATAACGGAAAAAGGCCGGTGGCAAGAGCCACCAGCCATCAGCCTGTCGCTTGACGCTCGGGCTGGAGGAGCAAAGTCGATGCTTATTTCAGCTCGACTTTAGCGCCTGCTTCTTCCAGCTTCTTCTTGGCGTCTTCAGCAGCTTCTTTCGAAACGCCTTCAGCTACAACCTGAGGAGCGCCGTCTACTTTCTCTTTGGCTTCTTTCAGGCCCAGACCGGTCAGTTCACGAACTGCCTTGATCACGTTAACCTTCTTCTCGCCAGCTTCCAGCAGAACAACGTTGAACTCGGTTTGCTCTTCAACAACAGCGGCAGCAGCAGCTGGACCAGCCGAAGCAGCAGCAGCGGTAACGCCGAAAGTTTCTTCCATCGCTTTGATCAGCTCAACGATTTCCACTACGGATTTCTGGCCGATTGCTTCGATGATTTGTTCGTTAGTCAGAGACATGACTCAATTCCTGAATTGGGGGACGGCCTACGCGACCATCGAAATAAACAAAAAACGCGAGAAGTTGACGAGCCTTAGGCTGCGGCAGCTTCTTTCTGGTCGCGAATTGCCGCCAGAGTACGAGCCAATTTGCTGGTAGCGCCTTGAATCACGCTCATCAGCTGAGAAATTGCTTCGTCACGGGTCGGCAGAGTTGCCAGTACGTCGATCTGATTAGCTGCGAGGAACTTGCCCTCGAACGCAGCTGCCTTGATCTCGAACTTGTCCTGACCCTTGGCAAACTCTTTGAAGATACGGGCAGCAGCGCCCGGATGTTCGTTCGAGAATGCAATCAGGGTCGGGCCGGTGAACACGTCGTTGAGGACACTGTATTGAGTGTCAGCAACAGCGCGCTTGAGCAGGGTGTTACGTACAACACGTACGTAAACGCCAGCTTCACGAGCCTCTTTACGGAGTCCGGTCATTGCGCCTACTGTTACGCCACGTGCATCAACCACGACAGCGGACAGAGCGACTTTGGCAGCCTCGTTGACTTCAGCGACGATGGCCTTCTTGTCTTCGAGATTAATTGCCACGGGTTTAACTCCTGCTTGTTACCGTTTCATTCGATCGGAACCGAATGTCGTTTTGGTGTCTGATTCGGTAAGGAACCGGGAGCACCATCTGCGTAGGCTTATGGTTTAAGACTTGCGTCGCCTACGGTCTTGGATAGCCCCCGCCAGGCAGGGACCCCAATCTTTCAATTGGCGCGAACCATCGCGCCAACCTTTGTCTTACGCGTCCAGCGAGCTTTGGTCGATGACCAGACCTGGGCCCATAGTGGTGCTCAGGGTAACGCGCTTGACGTAGATACCTTTCGAAGAAGCTGGCTTGATACGCTTCAGATCCGCGATCAGGGCTTCAACGTTTTCCTTCAGCTTGACGGCGTCGAAGCCCATCTTGCCAACGGAAGTGTGGATGATGCCGTTTTTGTCGGTGCGATAACGAACCTGACCAGCTTTGGCGTTCTTAACCGCGGTAGCTACGTCTGGAGTTACGGTACCAACCTTAGGGTTAGGCATCAGACCACGTGGGCCGAGGATCTGACCCAGTTGACCTACAACGCGCATGGCATCCGGGGATGCGATCACGACGTCATAGTTCAGGTCGCCGCCTTTCATTTCGGCAGCCAGGTCATCCATACCTACACGGTCAGCGCCCGCAGCCAGAGCGGCCTCAGCAGCTGGACCCTGGGTGAACACAGCAACGCGAACAGTCTTGCCAGTGCCGTGCGGCAGCACAGTAGCGCTACGAACAACCTGGTCGGATTTACGCGGGTCTACACCCAGGTTTACAGCAACGTCGAACGACTCGCTGAACTTGACAGTCGACAGCTCAGCCAGCAGAGCAGCAGCGTCTACAATGTTGTAGGCCTTGCCTGCTTCGATTTTGCCGGCGATAGCCTTTTGACGCTTGGTCAGCTTAGCCATTACACACCCTCCACGTTAAGGCCCATGCTACGAGCAGAACCGGCGATAGTACGCACGGCTGCATCCATATCAGCTGCAGTCAGATCCGCGTTTTTGGTTTTCGCGATTTCTTCCAGCTGAGCACGGGTAACAGTGCCAACCTTAACGGTGTTCGGACGAGCGGAACCGCTGGTCAGACCGGCCGCCTTCTTCAGCAGAACCGAAGCAGGGGTGGATTTGGTTTCGAAAGTGAAGCTACGGTCGCTGTAGACAGTGATGATCACTGGAGTCGGCAGACCTGCTTCAAGACCCTGAGTACGGGCGTTGAAAGCCTTGCAGAATTCCATGATGTTCACGCCGTGCTGACCCAGAGCAGGACCAACCGGTGGACTTGGGTTAGCCTGAGCGGCCTTCACTTGCAGCTTGATGTAAGCGGTAATCTTCTTGGCCATGAGGCACTCCAATTACGGGTTCGAACGCCTCGAAAGGCTCCCCGGTTACTTGCGCGTATATCCCAGTGACGACAAAACCCCACAGCCTATGGCTGCGGGGTTGGGATGCTTGCTCAGCTAGACCTTTTCGACCTGACTGAACTCCAACTCTACCGGAGTAGAGCGACCGAAAATGAGCACTGCCACTTGGATCCGGCTCTTTTCGTAGTTAACTTCTTCAACAACACCATTAAAATCTGCGAATGGACCGTCGTTGACTCGCACCGTTTCACCTGGCTCGAAGAGAGTCTTCGGCTTAGGCTTGTCGCTACCATCAGCAACACGACGCAGAATTGCTTCTGCTTCTTTATCGGTGATTGGCGCTGGCTTATCGGCAGTACCGCCAATGAAGCCCATCACCCGAGGAGTATCCTTGACCAAGTGCCAAGTACCCTCATTCATATCCATCTGAACCAGCACATAGCCTGGAAAGAACTTCCGTTCGCTTTTGCGCTTCTGGCCATTACGCATTTCAACCACTTCTTCAGTGGGAACCAGAATCTCGCCGAAGCCATCTTCCATGCCAGCCAGCTTTACGCGCTCGACCAGCGAGCGCATCACATGCTTCTCGTAACCCGAGTAAGCATGCACAACATACCAACGCTTAGCCACGGGACACCCTTAGCCGACAATCAAGGAAACAAGCCAACCGAGCAGGGAATCAAGACCCCACAACAGCAACGCCATAACCAGAACAACAGCCACCACAATCAGGGTGGTCTGCGTGGTTTCTTGGCGAGTTGGCCACACGACTTTACGAATCTCGGTGCGAGCTTCCTTAACCAGTACAAAGAAAGACTTGCCCTTCGCAGTCTGCAGGCCTACAAAGGCAGCTACAGCAGCAATGGCAAGCAATGCGAGTACACGGTACAGGATCGGCGAAGCAGAGTAATACTGATTGCCAACAACGCCAACAACCACCAAAGCGACAACTACAAGCCACTTGAGCAGATCGAAGCGAGAGCCTTGAGCTTCAGCTTTAGGAGTCATCTATGAAGATCCTGTGAAAAGAAAGCCAGACACACCGAGTGAATCTGGCAGGTCAGGAGGGAATCGAACCCCCAACCTACGGTTTTGGAGACCGTCGCTCTGCCAATTGAGCTACTGACCTAAAACAAAATCAGGCCGACCATTATGCCGGCCCGAAAAATACATTACAACTACTTACTCGATGATTTTAGCTACGACGCCAGCGCCGACGGTACGACCGCCTTCACGGATAGCGAAACGCAGACCATCTTCCATCGCGATGGTTTTGATCAGGGTAACAGTCATCTGAATGTTGTCACCTGGCATTACCATTTCAACGCCTTCTGGCAGCTCGCAGTTACCAGTCACGTCAGTAGTACGGAAGTAGAACTGTGGACG
>NZ_UTHA01000308.1 GCF_900582195.1 Pseudomonas viridiflava | reverse complement strand
GCCCGGTGTAGCCCGCCATCACGATCAGATCCACGACCACCATGGTGGCTGCGATGATCACGTACTGGATCAGCATCGGTGCGGCCGGATCAACGAACTGCGGCAGGATCGCCAGCATGAACACCAGTGCCTTGGGGTTACTGATGTTGACCAGAAAGCCACGCAGCACCAGCCTCCAGATACTGCCGACGGGACGAGCCGTTGGCCCGTCGGAGAGGTCCATGGGCAGCGCTCGCCATTGCTTGATGCCAGGTAGACCAGATACGCCACGCCGAACCACTTGATCAGCGTGAAGGCCATCTCGGAAGCTGCCAATACCGCGCCAAGCCCGGCCGCGACAATCGCGATCTGCGCCACCAGCGCTATCTGCAGCCCCAAGGCATTCCAGTAGCCGCGCAGGAAACCGTATTGCAGGCCGCAGGACACCGAGGCGATGGCACCCGCGCCAGGAGAGAGGCTGATAATCCAGC
>NZ_UTHA01000028.1 GCF_900582195.1 Pseudomonas viridiflava | reverse complement strand
GGCGGGACATCTGGCTTTCGAGCGCTTCACGCACTCCCACGTGGGCGCTCATGAACGTCACTTGGGTCTGCTGATCCGGCGCCATATTGACGCGGATATCGAGACGCCCCAGCTCCGCCGGTTCCAGCTTGATTTCGGCCGACTTCAGGTTCTGACTCGACAGGTACATGACCCGGTCCACCACACCTTCGGTCCAGCCACTCTGATGCATCGCCAGAGGCTGACTCATCAGAGGCGCTGCAGTTGGCGTTGCCGCGACCCTGGCGGGCTGTGCAGCCTGACTCAATGCTGCGAGACGGTCGGCAAAGTTATCGACCCGCGTGTCACCTGCGGCGCTTTTCACATCCTTCAGGC
>NZ_UTHA01000144.1 GCF_900582195.1 Pseudomonas viridiflava | reverse complement strand
CTTGTTGGGTTTGGAGTTGGCGCGGGTCGATGGCGTGTTCCAGCGACGTGCACCCGCCGCGTTGCCCAGATAGAAGCCGCCCGGGTTCTTGATGCGCTCGTTGAAGTCCTTGAAGCCCGGAATGGCGTCGGCAATCAGGTCACGAATGCGGCTGTAGTCTTCGACCAGCCACAGCCAGTCGACAGGCTGCTTGCCCAGCGTGGCGTTGGCGATACCGGCCAGGATCGCAGGCTCAGAGCGCATCTGTGACGACGACGGCTGCAACTGACCGTTCGAGGCGTGAAC
>NZ_UTHA01000102.1 GCF_900582195.1 Pseudomonas viridiflava | reverse complement strand
GTAAATGGCCGCTGAGCAGTTGGCTGGCCACAGGACACAGCCAGCGGGACAGCTCGTGTTCCCAGTCCAGCTCAAGGTCCTGAAGGATCCCGACCAGTTCCAGCAGTACACCACTGTCGCCATCCAGCTCGACTTCAGGACCGTGCAGCACGGCCGTCTTGTCCTTGCTCAGGGCCAGCCGCAGCAGGCTCGACGCCGGAGCACGAAGGGTGCAGTCAGCATCGGCGGCCCATTCAGGGGCCAGCAGCAGGCCCTCGTCGCTGGGCAGAATGTAGATTTTCAGGGACGGATCGCGGCAATCGATCTTGATCACATGGCCGGACAACCGCGCCAGACGCGGCAGCGCCGTGCTGTCCAGACGCAACACGCGGTTGATACCGTGCTCAACGCTGGCGAGCAGCCCCCGAAG
>NZ_UTHA01000020.1 GCF_900582195.1 Pseudomonas viridiflava | reverse complement strand
CACCCGCTCCAGCAATTTCACCTGTTCACGCCGCAGCGCCTGTTCAAACTTCGCGCCTTCCGCCGTCAGCTCCAACAGTCGCTTGCGCTTGTCAGCCTCCGACGCCACGCTCTCGACCAGATGCATTTCCTGCAACTGCCGCAACGGCATATTCAGCGCCTGCTTGCTCACCCCGAGCAATCCCAGCAATTCCTTCACGCTCAAATTCGGGTAGCGGGCGATGAAAAACACAATGCGCTGATGCACCCGCGACAGGCCACGGCGCTCGAGCATTTCATCAGCCTTGGCGGTGAAGGCCTGATAGCCGAAGAAAAACGCTTCCATCGCCTGTTGTTGGCTTGCAGGGTTTTTAAGGTCAAGCATGTTGACGTACTCGCTCAAGCTGTCGTAATTTCAGTCAACCAGTTTGACTCATTTTTCGCATCCCTTGCTACCGGTGACCGCCATGGCTTTTTCCGAACGTGTCTCGCGCCTTAAAAGTTCTTTGATCCGTGAAATCCTCGCCGCCGCCCAGCGTCCGGAGGTCATGTCGTTCGCTGGCGGCTTGCCCGCCGAAGCCATGCTGCCGAAAGTCGAATGGGCCGACATGCCATTGTCGCTCGGCCAATACGGCATGAGCGAAGGCGAACCGGCATTGCGCGAAGCCTTGGCCGCGGAGGCGAGGGCGCTTGGGCTGGAATGTCAGGCGAGTCAGGTGCTGGTGGTCAGTGGTTCCCAGCAAACCCTCGATCTGGCGGCCAAGCTGTACATCGACCAGGGCACGGAAATTCTGCTCGAAGCGCCGACCTATCTCGCCGCGCTGCAAATTTTCCAGCTTTTCGGCGCCGATTGCCTGACCGTGCCACAAGAGGCCGACGGCCCGAATCTGGCGCAATTGCGCGAGCGTCTGGAGCAGCACCGTCCGGCGTTCATCTATCTGATTCCTACATTCCAGAACCCGTCCGCTGTCCGCTACAGCGAGGCCAAGCGTGCTGCCGTCGCTGCATTGCTCGATGAATTCGGTGTCACCCTGATCGAAGATGAACCCTACCGTGAGCTGACTTTCGATGGCGGCAGCGCCAAGCCGATTGCCGGGCGTCTGAAGAAGGCGAGCTGGATCTACACCGGCACCGTGTCGAAAACCCTGCTGCCTGGTTTGCGTGTTGGCTACCTGATTGCCAGCCCCGATCTGTTCCCGCACCTGCTCAAGCTCAAGCAATCGGCGGATCTGCACACCAACCGCATCGGCCAGTGGCAGGCGCTGCAATGGATCGGCACGGAGAAGTACCAGCAGCACTTGAGTGAATTGCGTGGGTTCTACCGGCAGCGGCGCGATGCGTTTCAGGCAGCGCTGGAAAGGCATTTTGCTGATTTGGCCGATTGGAACGTGCCGCAAGGCGGGCTGTTTTTCTGGCTGACGTTGAAGCAGCCGCTGGATACGCGAACGCTGTTGAATGATGCGTTGGCCCATGATGTAGCGTTTATGCCGGGGGAGCCGTTTTTCCCGGATCCGGATAAGCATCACGGGCATTTGCGTTTGAACTTCAGCCACATCGATCCGGCGCGGCTGGAGGAAGGTTTGAAGCGACTGGCGGCGGTGGTGCGGCACGCGCAGCTAGATAAAGCGGCCTGAAAACAAATAAACCGGCTTATGGGCCGGTTTATTTTTGTCTGGGATCTGCAGTGGCCGAGAGGCCTCTTCGCGAGCAGGCGTCAATCAACCCACCCCATAATCATCAGACCGCCGCAAACCGCTTATCCAGATAATCAATAATTACCTTCGACTCATACATCCACGTCGTCTGCCCATTCTCTTCAATGCGCAGGCAAGGCACCTTGATCCGGCCGCCCTGATCCAGCAGCGTCTGACGATCCTGCTCGTTGTTCTTCGCATCCTTCAGCGCCACTGGCACATTCAAACGACGCAAGGTGCGGCGGGTTTTCACGCAGAACGGGCAGGCGTGGAACTGATACAGGGTCAGGCCTTTCGCGGCAGCGTTGACCTGCGCCTGGGCTTCGGCAGGACGCTGTTTCTTGCCCGGGCGGGTGATGAAGTCGATGAAGATAACCAGTTGGCCGAGGCCGACACGAAGCGCTTTGACGAACACGTTGAAGCCTCACGGTGCAAATTGAGAAAGGCGCGCAGCTTACCCGATTTTTCCCGGGCGAAAAAAAACCGGCGATGAATGCCGGTTTTTTTCGTACAGCAAATTACTTGATCAGGCTGAGAAACTCGCTGCGGGTCGCCGCGTTTTCACGGAACTCACCGAGCATCACCGAAGTGATCATCGAGGAATTCTGTTTCTCGACACCGCGCATCATCATGCACATGTGCTTGGCCTCGATCACCACGGCCACGCCCAGCGCACCAGTGACTTGCATCACTGCATCGGCGATCTGACGGCTGAGGTTTTCCTGGATCTGCAGGCGACGGGCGTACATGTCGACGATCCGCGCGACCTTCGACAGGCCCAGCACTTTGCCGCTCGGGATATACGCGACGTGTGCCTTGCCGATGAACGGCAGCAGGTGATGTTCGCACAACGAGTACAACTCGATGTCCTTGACCAGCACCATTTCGCTGTTGTCGGAGCTGAACAGGGCACCGTTGGTGACCTCTTCGAGCGTCTGTTCATAACCGCGGCAGAGGTACTGCATGGCTTTGGCGGCACGCTTTGGCGTGTCGAGCAGGCCCTCGCGGGACACGTCCTCGCCCAATTGGCCGAGAATCGCGGTGTAATTCTGTTCCAGGGACATGAAACTACCTGTGGGGATTTTCGCAAAGGGCAAGGGTACGGTGGCGGACACAACCCTGCAAGTTCGGTGTAACGCGATTATTCGTCGCGGCCTTCCATCATGGTGCGTTTGAGCATCACGTAAACCGCGCCGGCACCGCCGTGTTTCGCCTGGCACGAGCAGAACCCGAGCACTTGGGCATGCTGGCGTAGCCAGGTGTTGACGTGGCTTTTGATCATCGGCCGCTTGCCGTCCAGACGCACAGCCTTGCCGTGGGTGACGCGCACGCAGCGGATTTCGAATCTGGTCGCTTCGGCAAGAAATGCCCAGAGGGTTTCGCGGGCCTTTTCCACGCTCATGCCGTGCAGGTCGAGGCTGCCTTCGAACGGGATCTGGCCGACCTTGAGCTTGCGCATCTGACTTTCCTGCACGCCGTCACGGGCCCACATCAGCTCGTCTTCCGGGCCGACATCGATCACGAACTGATCGGACAGACCATCCACGGTAGCGGTGTCGGTGCGCACGGTGGCGGACTGGCGCAGCTTGGCAATCTGTGCGCGGTCAGCCTTGGGTTTGCCGGTGTCGGCGCGGTCGTGCTTGATCGGCTTGACGCCTTGGATCGCACTTTTGAACAGGGAAAAATCGTCGTCTTGCATGTCAGCCTCCGCGAAGGGCGGCCAGTTTACCCAAGTCGAAACAAAACGGCCCGGCAAAAAGCCAGGCCGGTGATTCAGTCGTGTTTTTTCATCAGGTGCGGGGACATGTTCAGTTCCCGCGATTGCCGTGCGCGACGGCGGCAGCGGCGCCACAGGGCGACACCGAAATACAGAAACAGCAAACCGACCGCCAGAATGATCGCCGAACCCATCGGTGTAGCGTTCAAATCACCGAGCGCCGGCGGGCGCCCGAGCAGGCTGGCCGCCCCGGCCATCGCCAGCAGCACGCCGAACGTTGCCAGAATGGCCGCGATCGCCGCGCCGAATCGAAAACGCCAGTTGCTTTGGCCTTTGGGCCGCAAGCGGCGTGCGTCAAATCCATCGGATAACTTCATTCCGACCTTCCTCAATGGGTATCGGCCCTTCGACCGGGAGTTGACCGGGTTGTTCCTGAGGCTATGGCATTTGCGGCAAATGAGAGGACTTTGCAGATGAGCGGCGCCATGAGCCGCTCATCTGAACTGGGGATGCGCGGATCAGATCAGGTCTTGAGTCAGTGCGAGCGTGGCGAAATTGTCCGCCATGATCGCCATTTCGGCTTCCTGCACCACGGCGGCGCTGAGCACGCGGCCCTTGAATGGCAGATCGCGGGTGGCGCAGGCGTCTTCCACCAGCGTGCAGCGGAATCCCAGATTTTTTGCCGCACGTACGGTGGTACTGACGCTGGAATGACTCATGAAACCGCAGACGATCAGGTCCAGCGAGCCAAGGTTTTGCAAACGGTCCAGCAGTTCGGTGCCATGGAACGCGCTCGGCAGCAGTTTGCCGATAATGGTTTCATCACCTTGTGGCTCGAGGCCTGGGATGAATTCGCCGCGTTCGCCCTGTGGGTCGAACAGGCCACCAACGGTGCCGAGATGACGCACGTGCACGATCGGCCGACCGGCTGCACGGGCTGCGGCAACCACTTGTTTGATGTTCGCGACGGCCGCGTCCATGCCGCTCAGGGCCAGCGGGCCACTGAGATATTCTTTCTGGGCATCGATGATGACCACGGTGGCATGGCTCAGTGTGGCCGCTGCGTAACCGCGACCGCTGAGTTGAAACATCGTTTTTGGAACGGACATTCTGGGGCTCCTTGGGGTGGGGCTTTTGCGACATTGTCCTCTGGCTGAGCGGTTCTGTGAATCGCTACCATCGTAGGCACCGTCGTTATTGGCCTGCAGCCTTGTCAAGTTACACGTTCTGTTCAATAGCCGATGCAAAAAACAGAAAGCTCCTACCGTCGCCGCGATGTTTTTCCTGCGTCGTCGTCGCGCGTTTTGGCTGCTAGAATCGCCAGTCGTTTTTTCTGGAGTTCTGCGCCGTGATCACTTCCCGCCTTCGTACCCTGCGTGACCATATCCGTTGGGCCGTCAGCCGCTTCCATGGGGAGGATCTGTTTTTCGGTCATGGCACCGACAATGCCTGGGACGAAGCCCGGCAACTGGTACTCGGTGCGTTGCACCTGCCGTGGGAAATCGCCGACAGCTACCTCGATTGCGCGCTGGAAGACGACGAACTGGTCAACCTGCAACGCCTGCTCAAGCGCCGCATCGAAGAGCGCATTCCGACCGCTTACCTGTTGGGTGAGGCGTGGTTCTGCGGCATGTCGTTTATCGTCGATGAGCGTGTGTTGATCCCGCGTTCACCGATTGGCGAACTGATCGAAAACCGCTTCGCGCCGTGGATCGGCACCGAACCTGCGCGCATTCTCGACCTGTGCACCGGTTCCGGATGCATCGGTATCGCCTGCGCCTACGAGTTCCAGAACGCCGAGGTCGTACTTGCCGATCTGTCGTTCGAAGCGCTGGAAGTGGCCAACCAGAACATCGAGCGGCATGGCGTCGATGAGCGCGTGTACACCGTGCAGGGCGATGGCTTCGATGGTTTGCCGGGTCAGCGTTTCGACCTGATCGTGTCGAACCCGCCTTACGTGGATGCGGAAGATTTCGCCGATATGCCGGACGAGTATCAGCATGAACCGGAACTGGGTCTGGCCTGTGGCGATGATGGGCTGAATCTGGTTCGACGCATGCTCGCTGAAGCGGCGGATCACCTGACCGAGAAGGGCTTGCTGATTGTCGAGGTGGGTAACAGCCAGGTGCACGTTGACGCGTTGTACCCGGAAGTCGATTTTGCCTGGCTCGAGTTCGAGCGTGGCGGACATGGCGTATTCATGTTGACCGCCGAGCAGTGCCGCGATCATCAGGCCTTGTTCGCTTCCCGCGTCTAAAGGCTAAAAGCTTCGCGAGCAAGCTCGCTCCCACAGGGAAATGCATTCCAGGGTGGGAGCGAGCTTGCTCGCGAATGGCCGCGACGCGGTTTCAAGCGATCAGCGGTGCGTCGCAATCCAGATCAACAACCCCGCCTGAAACACCGCAAACGCCACCAGACAGGTAATGGTGAAACGCAACCCCGCGTCCTCACGCTTGAACTTGCTGACCTTCTCTTCCTGCTTCTTCAGCCTCACTTCCTGCTCGGCCAGATTCTGCTCAGCCTGCTGGAGCATCTGCGCGGCCTCGAGAATCTCGACGATCTGCAGCTTTTCGCTGTTCCAGTCGCCGAGCAGATCACCGACCTGAACATCCTTGATGCTGCCCTTCAAATGCTGGGCATCGGCGTAAACCACATCAAAGCCGTGCACCCGCAGGAAATGATCGCGACGCAGACGCGTGTCTTCGTTCAGCGCGTCCTTGTTGTTCAAGTCCATGCCGTCGACGGTGTAGGCGGGCCAACGTTTTTTTGCCCAGTTGATACCTTGCGCGGCCATGAAACGACCGATGCCACGGTTCAACGGTTCGATCTGCAAGCCGCTGTCCGGGCCGAAACTCACCCGCTTGGTGGCGTGATCGACCCACACGTCGAGATGATTCTGCTCTTTGCGAACGCGCTGGTTCGGCAGTTTGATCGCCATGCGCATCAGGCTTTTTTCTTTGCTGTTGCGCTCGGCGTAACCGAATTCGACAAAGCGCAGAGGCCGCCCGCCGGTGTTGCGGTCGGTTTGCAGCGGGGCCAGGCGGAGCATCTTGTGGTGCTCGACGTGGACATCCGCCCACGGCAGCTCGGCCGCTGGCGGTGCGTCTTTTTCAGCGGTGGTGTCGGGTGAAGTCGGGGTATCAGTCATAACGGCGAGATCCTGTCCAAGCCCTGCTTGTCGCCAGCTGTTGCGCTGGCGACAAAGGCTTATCGGCCGTTTCCTGCAAGACTAGAGGGCAAACTACGGTTAACGGGTGCGAAGTCCGTCAATAAATTCGATGATTTGGCTGCCCAGTTCCGCCGCCAATGGCAAATTCGGATCCTTGTAGGACGCCAATTGGCGCTTCATATCGTTGTGAACGATGCGCATGACATGGTTCATGCCTTCGATCACCACCAGTTGGGCGTCGGGTTTGGCGGCTTTCAGCGCCTGCGCATCGCCAACGCCGACCTGCATGTCATTGCTGCCCTGAACAATCAGCGCCGGCATCTTCAATTGTGCGAAGGCTTTTGCCGGATCCTGACGGAACAGCGAAATCAGATACGGCTGCACGCTCGGGCGGAAAATTACCTGCAACGGCTGCGGCACATTGTCATCGGTGTGGCCAGCCTTGAGGCTGTCGAGCAATTCATTGCTGCGCAGCATCAGCGGCGGTGGCAGGCTGCGGGCCAGTTGCTCGCGGATCACCTGATCGACCGGGCGGGCGCTGCCGGACAAGGAAATCACCGCCGCCGCATCCACTTTCGGCGCGGCGAGGCTGGCAATCAGCGCGCCTTCACTGTGGCCCAGCAGGATCAGCTGGCCGAAACGCGGATCGGCCTTGAGCTTCTGCCCCCACGCCACCGCGTCCGCTGCATAGGCCTCCACTGACAAATTGCGCTCATCCGGCGTCGCCGCCAGGCTCGCGGCCACCCCGCGTTTGTCGTAACGCACGCTGGCAATGTTGTGTTTGGCCAGCACCCAAGCAAGGCGCTTGAGGCTGTCGTTGCGTCCGCCGTCGGGGTTGTTTCCGTCGCGATCCGTAGGACCTGAGCCAGAAATGATCAGGACAACCGGCACCGGACTGTCGGATTTAGGCAGCAACAACGAGCCGAAAAGCTCACCGGTACCGGTATCCAAAGTTACCGGGCGTTGTAGGACCGTCGCTTGGGCAAAGCCCGTGAATAGGGTAAGACTCAAGATCAAAACTCGCAGCATCATCACGCCATCATTCGCCAAGGTGCCGGTTGGACTCGCCAGCACCACTAAGGTTCGAGGATGAACTACTCGGTTAGCCTGCGTATACTGGCGCGCATCACGAATTCGGGTTTGATTTCACGGAGCGTCCTGCATGTCCGGCAATACCTACGGCAAGTTGTTCACTGTCACCACCGCTGGCGAAAGCCATGGTCCGGCGTTGGTCGCCATTGTCGACGGCTGCCCGCCGGGCCTGGAGATCTCCCTCGAAGACCTGCAGCGCGACCTCGATCGTCGCAAGCCGGGCACCAGCCGCCACACCACCCAGCGTCAGGAAGCCGACGAAGTCGAAATTCTCTCCGGCGTGTTCGAAGGGCGCACCACCGGTTGCTCGATCGGCCTGCTGATCCGCAACACCGACCAGAAGTCCAAGGACTACTCGGCAATCAAGGATCTGTTCCGCCCGGCCCACGCCGACTACACCTACCATCACAAATACGGTGAGCGCGACTACCGTGGCGGTGGCCGCAGCTCGGCGCGCGAAACCGCGATGCGCGTGGCCGCCGGTGCAATCGCCAAGAAATACCTGGCCAGCCAAGGCATCGTCATTCGTGGCTACATGAGCCAGCTCGGCCCGATCGAGATCCCGTTCAAGACCTGGGATTCGGTGGAAGAGAACGCCTTCTTCAGCCCGGATCCGGACAAAGTCCCTGAGCTGGAAGCCTACATGGACCAATTGCGCCGCGATCAGGACTCGGTCGGGGCGAAGATCACTGTCGTTGCCGAAGGGGTGATGCCGGGTCTGGGCGAGCCGATTTTCGATCGTCTCGACGCTGAGCTGGCTCATGCGCTGATGAGCATCAACGCGGTCAAAGGCGTGGAAATCGGCGCCGGTTTTGCCTCGGTCGCCCAGCGCGGCACTGAGCACCGCGATGAGATGACCCCGGAAGGTTTCCTCAGCAACAACGCGGGTGGCATCCTCGGCGGTATCTCCTCCGGGCAGCCGATCGTTGCCCATCTGGCGCTGAAGCCAACATCGAGCATCACCACCCCGGGCCGTTCGATCGACATCCACGGCAACCCGGTCGATGTGATCACCAAGGGCCGTCACGATCCGTGCGTCGGCATCCGCGCCACGCCGATTGCCGAAGCGATGATGGCCATCGTGCTGATGGATCACCTGCTGCGTCACCGTGGCCAGAACGCCGATGTGCGCGTGAGCACCCCGGTGCTGGGTCAGCTTTGATGGCAGGCCTCAAAGCCGTCGCGGCATAACCGGCGTGGCGGCGCTCCCTTACTGGCGGCTCTCCAGTTTCTATCTGTTCTATTTCGCCTTGCTCGGTTCGACAGCGCCGTTTCTGGCGCTGTACTTCGACCACCTCGGCTTCAGTCCGGCGCGGATCGGTGAACTGGTGGCGATCCCGATGCTGATGCGCTGCGTGGCGCCGAACATCTGGGGCTGGCTTGGCGATTACACCGGCAAACGCCTGGCCATCGTGCGTTTCGGCGCGGTGTGCACGTTGCTGACCTTCTCGTTGATTTTCGTCAGCAAGACCTACGCCTGGCTGGCGATGGTCATGGCGCTGCACGCGTTCTTCTGGCATGCGGTGCTGCCGCAATTTGAAGTGATTACGCTGGCGCATTTGCAAGGGCAGACCTCGCGTTACAGCCAGATTCGCCTGTGGGGCTCGATCGGTTTCATCATCACCGTGGTTGTACTGGGCCGGCTGTTCGAATGGCTCAGCCTCGACATCTACCCTGCGGCGCTGGTGCTGATCATGGCCGGCATCGTGCTCAGCAGTCTGTGGGTGCCGAACGCACAACCGCCGCAAGGCAATCGGCCGAACGGCGAGGGCTTTCTCAAACAGCTGCGCAATCCCGGCGTGCTGGCGTTTTACGGCTGCGTGGCGCTGATGCAAATGAGCCACGGCCCGTATTACACCTTTCTGACCCTGCACCTTGAACGACTTGGCTACACACGCGGCACCATCGGCATGCTCTGGGCCGTGGGTGTAGTCGCCGAAGTGCTGATGTTCATGGCGATGAGCCGGATTCTTGCGCGGTTTTCCCTGCGCCGGGTGCTGATGGCGAGTTTTCTGCTGGCGGCGCTGCGCTGGTTGCTGTTAGGTTCCTTCGCCGAGTTTCTGTGGGTGTTGCTGTTCGCGCAGGTGTTGCACGCGGCGACCTTCGGCAGTTTTCACGCCGCTGCCATCGCGTTCGTGCAACGTAGTTTCGGCGCGCGTCAGCAAGGGCAGGGCCAGGCACTGTACGCGGCACTGGCCGGTACCGGCGGTGCGCTGGGCGCGTTGTATTCCGGTTACAGCTGGAATGCCCTTGGCGCGACATTGACCTTTAGTATTGCCAGTCTCGCGGCGCTCGCTGCTGCCGTTATCATTGCCACACGTATGCAAGAGGACAGGCCATGAGCCTTACGCGTGAACAACTCGCCCAGCAAATCGTCGATGCCGGGCGCTTTCTATATGGTCGCGGCTGGTCGCCGGCCACCAGCAGCAACTATTCGACGCGCCTGTCGCCGAGCGAAGCGCTGCTGACCGTGTCCGGTAAACACAAAGGCCAGTTGGGGCTGGACGATGTGCTCGCCACCGACCTTTCCGGCAACAGCCTGGAACCGGGCAAAAAGCCGTCCGCCGAAACCTTGCTGCACACCCAGCTCTACAGCTGGCGCTCGGAAATCGGCGCGGTGCTGCACACTCATTCGGTGAATGCCACAGTGCTGTCGCGCTTGACCCCGGAAGACTTTATCGAGTTCGAAGACTACGAACTGCAAAAAGCCTTTAGCGGCATCTCGACCCATGAATCGCGGGTGCGCGTGCCGATTTTCGACAATGATCAGGACATTGCGCGCCTCGCCGCCAAGGTGCAGCCTTGGCTCGACGCCCATCCCGATTGCGTCGGTTATCTGATTCGCGGCCACGGCCTCTACACCTGGGGCGCGCAGATGAACGACGCGCTGCGGCAGATCGAGGCCTTTGAATTTCTGTTTGAATGTGAGTTGAAAACCCGCAGCGTCATGAACCGCCAAGGCTGACTTCACCGAAAGCAGCCCATTTGCCTGATGAAATGCTCTGCCCGACCGGTCTGCAAGAACCGGACGGCAAGGCCGATACCGAGGAATTGCCCCAATGAGCAGCCTGTCCGTCTATCACGTCTCAAGCCCCGAGATTCCCAACAAAGTGCTGACTCACTTTGAAGACATCGCCTCGACCCTGGCCGAGCAGGGCGTGCGCTTCGACCGCTGGCAAGCGGCTGCGAAGATTCAGCCCGGCGCCACCCAGGAAGAAGTGATCAGCGCTTATAAAGAACAGATCGACAAACTGATGACCGAGCGCGGTTACATCACCGTCGATGTCATCAGCCTGAACAGCGACCACCCGCAAAAAGCCGAATTGCGTGCCAAGTTCCTCGAAGAACACCGCCATGGCGAAGACGAAGTACGATTTTTCGTCGCCGGCCGTGGGCTGTTTACCCTGCACATCGACGATTACGTCTACGCCGTACTCTGCGAAAAAAACGACCTGATCTCGGTGCCGGCCGGCACTAAACACTGGTTCGACATGGGCGAGCATCCGCACTTCGTGGCGATCCGCCTGTTCAACAACCCGGAAGGCTGGGTTGCCAACTTCACCGGCGAAGACATCGCCGGCCGTTTCCCGCGTCTGGAGGACTGATTCGATGTCGATCAAAGCCATTGTCACTGACATCGAAGGCACCACCAGCGCGGTGAGTTTCGTCTTCGACGTGCTGTTTCCGTATGCAGCCAAACACCTGCCGGATTTCGTCCGCCAGAACGCCGAACGCGCCGATGTGGCCGAGCAACTCGACGCCGTGCGCCGGGACAGCAATGCGCCGCAGGCCGATGTTGAACGGGTTGTTGAAATTCTCTTGAGCTGGATCGAGGAAGATCGCAAAGCCACGCCGCTCAA
This sequence comes from Pseudomonas viridiflava, assembly GCF_900582195.1. Taxonomy (GTDB): domain Bacteria; phylum Pseudomonadota; class Gammaproteobacteria; order Pseudomonadales; family Pseudomonadaceae; genus Aquipseudomonas. Next base: position 955 of record NZ_UTHA01000020.1, on the reverse strand, counting down.
GGCCTTGCAAGGCATGGTCTGGGCCCAGGGTTATCACGCCGGACAGTTGAAAGGGCATGTTTACCCGGATGCCGTTGAAGCGCTAAAGCGCTGGCATGCGGCGGGTTATCAACTTTTTGTGTACTCGTCGGGTTCGATTCAGGCGCAGAAGCTGATTTTCGGCTGCTCGGAGGCAGGGGATCTGACGCCGCTGTTCAGCGGTTACTTCGACACCACGTCGGGGCCCAAGCGTGAGGCGCAGTCGTACACCAACATCCAGCAAGCCATTGGCGTTGAAGCGGGGGAGATTCTGTTCCTCTCGGACATCGTCGAAGAACTCGACGCCGCGCAAGCGGCAGGCCTGCAAACCTGTGGCCTGGCCCGTGAAGGCGGGGAGCTGGGAACCCACATCACCGTCGACACGTTCACCGGCATCGAACCCGAAGCTTTCTGATCCACACACATCAAATGTGGGAGCGAGCTTGCTCGCGAAGGCGGAATATCAGATAAAAATTTATCCCTGACACACCGCTTTCGCGAGCAAGCTCGCTCCCACAGGGTATTGGCGTCAGGTACAAAAAAAACAGGCCGTGAAGCGAAAGCTCCACGGCCTGTTTTGTTTAAAGCGTTTTAAAAATTACAGCGAGTGATACGTCGGCAGGGCAAAACGCTGCTGGCTCTGCAGCATGGCAATTTGCGGCAGCTCACTGGCCTGTTCCGCCAGGTCACGACGAATCGCACTGATCGCCCACGACAGTTGATCGCCGGCATGCAGTTGCTGGTAGGTCAGTGCGCGTTTAAACACTTTGCCGTCGCTGCTGCGCAGGGTCAGCAGGATCCCGCCATCGGGGCGTGGCGCAGTGGTGACGTCGAAGTTGGAGAACAGGGAGGTAAATTTTTCTTGGATCAGGCTCATGTCTTTCAGCTCCGTATGCACTTGAATGGCAAGCATGCAGAGGAGGTTGCAGCGATTGTG
>NZ_UTHA01000279.1 GCF_900582195.1 Pseudomonas viridiflava | reverse complement strand
AATGCTGCCTGTGCTCGCACCGTGAAAAGGCTGTGGAAGTTTGAACACATGGAGTGTTCATGGAAAACAACTTTGTATGGCCCCTTATCCGAGTCTTCGGACCTGCCTATATCTTAGAGATGCTTTGAAATGACTTTGAAGTTTCGTCATAAAATCCTGCTGGCGGCATCGGGCGTTGTCGTTCTGGCGTTCGTTCTGTTCACGCTTTACAACGATTATCTGCAACGCGCGACCATCAATCAGAACCTCGAATCCTCAGTGGGGCAGGCCGGACAACTGACTGCCAGCAGCGTGCAGAACTGGTTGAGCGGACGCATTCTGGCCCTGGAA
>NZ_UTHA01000107.1 GCF_900582195.1 Pseudomonas viridiflava | reverse complement strand
CTCGCACGCCGCGCCCTACATCGCTGCAACGGGAAGCGCCAGAACAGTTGTTCGGCCTGCAGGTGAACGCAGAAAGCATGCCCGACGATGTCGCACCAGTGCAGAACGGCTTTGGGCGGACTCGCCACGCGAAGCATTGGGTCTGTTGTATCGGGCCCTGCTCAATCGCCTGCTGACCGATTACCGCCTGCCATTGAAAAACGCCGACACCGAGGGACAGGTGCTGGAGCACGTCGCACAACTCGAACAACCCAAACTGGATGGATTCAGCCGGACGCTGACCACCCATTGGCAGAACCTTGCTTATGGCCATCGGCTGCCACCTGCCCGGTCGCAACAGGAATTGTGCGACGGCTGGCGTCGCCTGTTCGGTTCGGGGGCCAGGGCATGAGTCGGCGTAACGTCTGGCTTGCAGGGCTCGCGCTGCTCCTGCTACTC
>NZ_UTHA01000226.1 GCF_900582195.1 Pseudomonas viridiflava | reverse complement strand
TTATAATTGCCTGACCCACCGCTTTCGCGAGCAGGCTCGCTCCCACATTGGCTATCTGTCACACCAAAAATCCCAAGCCATCCACAAATCCCCGTGGGAGCGAGCTTGCTCGCGAAGGCGTCAGCACAGTCGACATCCCTGTTGCCTGACCCAGCGCTTTCGCGAGCAGGCTCGCTCCCACATTGGCTATCTGTCACACCAAAAATCCCGAGCCAACCACAAATCCCTGTGGGAGCGAGCCTGCTCGCGAAGGCGTCGGCACAGCCAGCATCATCGTTGCCTGACCCAGCGCTTTCGCGAGCAAGCTCGCTCCCACATTGGCTTTCTGTCACACCAAAAATCCCGAGCCAACCACAAATCCCTGTGGGAGCGAGCTTGCTCGCGAAGACGTCAACCCAGTCAGCATCCTCGTTGCCTGACCCACCGCTTTCGCAAGCAGGCTCATTCCCACATTGGCTTTCTGTCACACCACAGATCCCAAGCCAATCCCAAATCCCTGTGGGAGCGAGCTTGCTCGCGAAAGCGTCAGCACAGTCGACATCCCTGTTGCCTGACCCACCGCTTTCGCAAGCAGGCTCATTCCCACATTGGCTTTCTGTCACACCAAAAATCCCGAGCCAACCACAAATCCCTGTGGGAGCGAGCTTGCTCGCGAAGGCGTCAGCACAGTCAGCATCCTCGTTGCCTGACCCAGCGCTTTCGCGAGCAAGCTCGCTCCCACAGTTTTTGCATCCATCCACAATCCAGCTCCGCTCCCAAATCCCAGGCACAAAAAAGGGGACTTTCGTCCCCTTGCGGTATGCAGCTTCGAACCTCAGTAAATGTCCTTCGACAACAACGTAAACGGCGTCTTCACCAGGATCTTCAGATCCAGCCACAACGACCAGCTGTTGATGTACTGCAGGTCAATCTCCACACGCCTCTGCATCTTGTCGATGGTGTCCGTCTCACCACGGCAGCCGCTGATCTGGGCCAACCCGGTGATCCCCGGTTTAATCCGGTGACGCGCCATGTACGCGAGGATTTTCCCCGAGTAGTAGTTGTTGTGCGCGACGGCATGCGGACGTGGTCCGACCAATGCCATATGCCCCTGCAACACGTTGAACAGTTGCGGCAACTCATCCAGCGAAGTGCGGCGGATAAAGCGGCCGACTGCGGTAATGCGCGAATCATTACGGCTGGCCTGCTTCACGTCACGGTCATCGTGAACACGCATCGAGCGGAACTTCCAGACCTTGATCACCTTACCGTTCCAGCCATGGCGATCCTGTTTGAAAAACACCGGGCCGGGCGAGTTGATCTTCACCGCCAGCGCAATGATCAGCAGAATCGGGCTTAGCGCGATGATCGCCAGAAACGCCACGGTTTTCTCAACCAGGCTCTTGCTCAAAGCAGCGGTAGGGCGGCTGGTCAGCGGACTCTCGTTCAAGTAGATCGCCGGCAGACCGTCCACAACCTTCACCGAGTGATTGAGCAGGGTCAGACTGTTCAAGTCTGGCACCCACACCACGTCGACGTTGGCACCGAGCAAATCGCCATAAATCGCCTCGATTTTCGCGGCTTCACACAACGGCAAGGTGATGTACAAGCGACGGATGTCATGCGCCTCGATCAGCTTCAGCAACTGTTCCTGATCGCCGACAACGCGCGGTGCATCCGGACCCAGCGCAGACACATCGCCATTGCTGACCAAGCCTACCAACGGCAGGTTTTCCAGTTGGCTGAGCTTCTTCGCCAGACCCAACGCCAGTTCGCCGGTGCCGACGATCAGCGTCTTGTGCTCGCTTTTCCGCGAGCGCTGGTAGTACTTGGAAAACGCATGCAGCGGAGCGTAAAGAAACGCCTGACCGAGGAAGCCATACACCGCCCAGCTCAGAATCACCTGCCGCGAAAACAGCTCATCGGCCTGGCAGACAAAGGCGATGCACGCCAGCGCCGCCATGGTCATCGACCAACCCATGAACAGCCGGCCCAGGCCGGTCAGATAGTTGTCGCGCTTGCGATAAACACCGCTAAACGTATAAGCCGGCACCGACGCCAGTACCGCCAGCGTTGCACACATCCGGTAGTAGAACGCGACCGTCCCGGTGTGCTGCTCGGCGAGTATGAACAACAGCGTCACGACAAAGCCTTGTGCCAGCGCCCATTGGCCCCAAAAGGTCAGTCCCTTGAGGCCTGTGCTTCGATTGATACTTAAAGAAAGATCCATACGGTATCCCCAAAAGACGTCCATTCAGGTTTCAACAGTTGAAAACCGAGTTGTTATGCAGACTTATTGTTTTTGTTCTAGCGAGTGTCCTGAGGTAACAACATCGATATGCCGAACTGTCGTCAGTCAATAGACTAAGTTATTGGCTGGAATGGTGTCTGACGAGTTCTAACAAGATGGCATAGTGCCAACTTTTTAATATTTAAATAGAACGGTGTTAGAAAAGGTCGTAGAGGAGGGGGTGAATAAATGATGTTGTCTTTGTTACTGTTGGAGGGGTGGAGGCAGGGATTTTTAATTCAAGGAGGAAGATGAAGCCAAACAGAGTGCTCTTGTTGTTTTTGTAATCGCACTTTTTCTGTTTGTTCTGTTCGTGGAGGTCTTGCGGGTTACGCGACGACTTCCTGAATCAGGCAATAACCGCGGTTTCTGACGGCACGAAACAGTCGCTCACCATTACTGGCGCTTTTGAATTTGTCTTGCAGGCGACTCAGGCACATTTCCAGGCCGCGATATTGTTCCGGTTCTCGACCGATGCTGAGAATCAGCTCGTCACGACTGACAACACGCTCTTCATGGCTGAGCATTTTCCTGACCAATGCTGTTTCCAGGCCAGTCAAGCTGATTTCAACACCTTCTTTGACCAGTGCACCCTGATCAGGGTGGAGATGCCAGGTTTCATTGCCAGGCATATCACCTTCAATGGCGGGCGGCATATTGCGGATTTCCGCGCTTATCGCCGGGACTTTCTGGAAGGGATTAGCCGATTGCGCTGCCCGCCATTCGGACTCAAGTGTGGCCAATATTCGCTGAGTATCGTGTTCAATACTGCGCGCGACATTCTTTCGACTGATGCTTGGATATGTGAACTCCATCACCATTGGAGCGGAAGAGGGCGAATCAACCCCTTCAAACGAATTGAAACGTTCACTGGACAGCATGCTCTCCAGTTCGCGTTGCGACGTTGTACTGTGAGTCACGACAACAAAATATTTCCTTGGGAGGGTTGTACTAGTTTCCATGTCTCTCTCCTAAATACACACCAAAATTGGCTAAAAGAAAAATCGGCAGGCGAGCAATGACTTCCTCGGAAGTAATCGATAGGCAGGGTCTGGGCCCAAGATTGGCCCTCGATAAATTCCACTCGATCTGCTGCTATGTTATGGAGTTTTATTGTTATGGGTCGTGTTGTCGCGCTCATTCAATTGCTTGATTTCAAACAGGCGTGAAGCAGAACGGGAGCTATATGGTTGCATCAGACGATCCTTCGTACGTATGCAAAAGGGAAGGCTGCCCGAGAGTCAGGCAGTCGATATCAGACCCCGCAGCAGGCGATAGCCATAGCCGCGAATGCTCTGAATCGCGTTTGTACCATACATGTCCTTGATTTTTCCACGCAAGCGACTGATTGATTTTTCCAGTGCGCGAGGGTCGTAGAAATTGGTATTGAGGCCCATGATGCTAGCAATTTCATCGTGGCTCAGAATGTGATTACCGGTTTGCGCGAAGGCTTCGAGGATCTTCATTTCGGCAAACGAGATGTCGAGTTTCTTGCTGGCGTCCATCAGGCAGATCCGCGTCGGATCAAGCGTCAGATTGATATCGCGTTGCCATTCTTCGCTGTTGAAGAACTCGCCCAGCAACTCGGCGCTATCGTCGGAAAGGGTATTGAGCTTGATACAAACATCCGCGCCAGCCAGATAGTATTTGATCTTGTTGAAGGCGCCGCGACCGGTGATGACGGCGCAAATGATCGGCTTCAAGTTGTCGCTGCGCAGGTTCTCGATCAGCGCCAGATTGTCTTCGAGGGCCTGTGGGCTGTCGATAACCAGGAATATCGCTCGATACGAACCAGACTGTTCATTCAACTGATATGAACTAGTGTACGCATCGGCTTCGAGCGCCATATCAGTGCGTAAATGCTGGGCGACTAGCGCTTTGAAATGTTCAGCCACGCCACGGGTACGACCCAGAGTAAGAACACCAGGTTCGTCGTTTGTCGGGCGCGGACTTCTAGTCGCTAAGTTCCCTGAGAGCATCATGCATTGACTCGAATTAAGTGCTGACATCGGGATGTTAAAGCACCGGTTCTCATCTGTGACTGACAATTGGTAACATTTGCGCGGATTTTAGACGTGTCTCGCGAGTTTTCTAACAATAATTAAGCTTTTCAAGCTTTTAGTTGATTTTCTCGGAGGGGTGAACTACCGCTTAGATGGTGGCGATATGCAATGGTGCCACTATTTTGAGGTGAATGCGATAGCTTTGTCTATGTCCAATTGCCACTGTCTGGCCATCTCAGGATAATGTGATATTGATCACACTTTATTGTCCAAGCAACTTTTTTCTGCAAAATGGCCTAAATATTTTCTGCGTAGTTCGTCGGCCGACGATTACTAACATGGCTTGAGTGTGTCTTTTAATAAGACGTAATCTTTGTGGCTGATGAACTTTTGCGTTTATGTATGTCAATGGTCTCACTGCAGATACTCAACCCCTGAGTGTTATTACCCGGTCGCTCATCAAGGGCGCTCTGACGGAGGATTAATGGATTTCTGGACCCTTTTCCAGGTGTTGATATTAGGTGCAGTAGAAGGCCTGACCGAGTTCTTGCCGATCTCGAGTACCGGCCACCAGATCATCGTCGCCGACTTGCTGGAATTCGGCGGCGAACGCGCCATGGCGTTCAACATCATTATTCAACTGGGTGCCATTCTTGCCGTCGTCTGGGAGTTTCGACCGAAGATCTTCGAAATCGTCAAAGGCCTGCCCACCGAACGTAATGCACAACGCTTCACCGTCAACTTGCTGATCGCCTTTCTGCCCGCCGTGGTCCTGGGCGTATTGTTCGCCGACGCGATCCACGAATACCTGTTTAACCCGATCACCGTCGCCGTGGCACTGGTCGTCGGCGGCATCATCATGCTGTGGGCCGAACAGCGCAGCCATGTGATCAGCGTCGAACACGTCGACGACATGCGCTGGTCTCACGCACTGAAAGTCGGATTCATACAATGCCTGGCGATGATTCCCGGCACCTCACGCTCCGGCTCGACCATCATCGGCGGTTTGCTCTTCGGCCTGTCGCGCAAAGCCGCCACCGAGTTCTCGTTCTTCCTCGCCATGCCGACCATGGTCGGCGCCGCCGTTTACTCTGGCTACAAATACCGCGACCTCTTCCAGCCCAACGACCTGCCAGTCTTCGCCCTCGGCTTCGTCACCGCATTCATCTTCGCGATGATCGCCGTACGCGGCCTGCTCAAGTTTATTGCCAACCACAGCTACGCCGCGTTCGCTTGGTATCGGATCGCGTTTGGCTTGTTGATTCTGGCAACGTGGTTGTTTGGCTGGGTCAACTGGACCGCCGCAGCGGCCGCCTGATCACTGGGCGCTGATCAACGCCGCAACGGCGAGATCGTTTAACGCCGAATCCGGCGACTCCTGGCGATAGCGCTGCAAGGCCGAGGTGAAATACGCGGCCTGCAGCATGCCGTCGCTGGCCAGATAGAGTCGCGCGTCTTCTTGCTCCTCGGCGGAGTAAACACGTTTAAAGCTTTCCGTGGTGTTATTGGTGGCAGAGAAGGGCGTCAGCAGCAGCACCATGATTGACAGGCCAGAGAACTGCGTCACTTCCCACGGCGTATCGGTACGGCCCATGCAAAAGCCATCGCAGTGCGCATAAACGTCGGAAGTGAAGCTGAACAAGGCAAGAAAGGCGTAACGCTTGAAACCGGAAAAACTAAACGCGGGCATAAACAAAAGACATCCTGTCAGTACAACAAAACAGCGGGCAACGCTCATGCGTCGCCCGCACACTCAAACCATCAATCAACGACCTTCAAGCAACTCAGCTGCCTGATCCAGCAACGCCAACGGATCCTTGGCCTTGTGGATATCCACCGACAACAACTGACGGAATTTCCGCGCCCCCGGGAACCCCGTGCCCAGACCCAACACATGCCGCGTGATGTGATGCATCGCCCCACCGGCCAGCAAATGCTCGGCTATATAAGGACGCAACTGCGCCAACGCCTCAGCCCGACTGATCACCGGCGCCGAACTGCCAAACAACTGCTGATCCACCTCCGCCAGCAAATACGGATTGTGATAAGCCTCACGCCCCAACATCACACCGTCAAACGTCTGCAAATGCTCATGGCAAGCCTCCATCGTCTTGATCCCGCCATTTAGCACAATCTCCAACTCCGGAAAATCCGCCTTCAGCTGCGCCGCCACGTCATAACGCAACGGCGGAATGTCACGATTCTCCTTTGGCGACAACCCCTCCAGAATCGCAATCCGCGCATGCACGGTAAAACTCGTGCACCCGGCATCGCGGACGGTGCCGACGAAATCACACAACTCCGCGTAACTGTCCCGACCGTTGATGCCGATGCGGTGCTTTACCGTCACCGGGATTGTCACTGCGTCTTGCATCGCCTTCACACAATCCGCCACTAACCGTGGGTGACCCATCAGGCACGCGCCGATCATGTTGTTTTGCACCCGATCGCTTGGGCAGCCGACGTTCAGGTTTACTTCGTCGTAACCGTGTTCCTGAGCCATGCGTGCGCAGGCAGCCAGATCCAACGGAACGCTACCGCCCAACTGTAAGGCGAGAGGGTGCTCGGCTTCGTTGTGACGAAGGAAACGTTCGTGATCGCCATTGAGCAGTGCGCCGGTGGTGACCATTTCGGTGTAGAGCAGGGCGTTCTTCGACAGGAGGCGTAGGAAGAAACGGCAATGGCGGTCAGTCCAATCCATCATGGGTGCGACGGAGAAGCGGCGGGAGAGTGGGGCGGGTTGTAGAGACATTGGGGGAATCTGGATCAGAGGGGCGAAGGTGGGTGAGTTTATCAGGAATGAGCTGGGCAGAGCTTTACACACTGGGATTCATGTGTGCCCGGTCGATGATAGGCGGTGTTTAAGGTCATATAAGTTAGTGCTTTGCCCCAGAGTTGATTGCCCGACTGATCTGTGGGCCCCAGACACGCTGGTCGTTGAAACCGACTATTGTGACCCAACCGGCGACAGTCCGGCGTTATCTGATTTTGAAAAAATGATCGGGTGATGGATACATGGTTTGGTGGGAGTGAGCAGGCGTGAAGCCGCACCATTCGGCATCAATGACGATTGATCCGGATGATCAAGGAAGACGTTCGGCTGGACGCCACCAGTCCCGGTTGGGCGAATTTCACTGTTCAATCCGCGTTGCTGTTGAAAGGTCTGGTGACACTGGATATCGGCTACATCGAGCGCCGCACGACCGCCAACGCGGTCGAACAGGTGCTGTTCTGCCGTGAGCTGGCCGCCGTGCTGGCCAACCCGTTGCCGTTGAACCTGCGTCATGTGGATCTGCGTGCGGTGCTGGCCGAGATCAGCGAACAGACCGGCTGCGCTTTCGTGTTCCCGACCGGCCTTACGCCAGCGTGAAGGCGTCGTATTTCTACTGCCTCGCCGCCGGCTACCAGGCGATGGACAGTTTGGCCCGGGTGTTCAGCATTCCCGACTTCACCTGGCACCAGCTGGGCAACGGCGAAGTGTTCGCCGGCAGTTGGGCCGACAGCTTTTTCGGCGCACGTGCGCCGCTGCAGATTCCCACGGAGCTGTTCGACGGCTACCAGGGCAACCAGAGCGCCATGGTCGCCGCCCTCCCCGGGTTGAGACCAGGTGCAACGATCAACAACGGCGAGCGCATTACCACTGTTGCACTCACCAATGACCAGATTGCCATCCGATGGACGACGCAATCCGCCGCGCTGTAGAGCGCCAATTCCCCGAACTCAGCGGTGGCTATCACCTGCCGCGATTTGCCCAGGTTACCGCCGTAGCCGACGCGCCGGCGGACGCCGGACTGTGCGACGACTTCCGCCCGCGCTACGCGGTGGACATTGTCGTACTCGGCCCGGATGACGAGCCAGATCCGGCCATGCCGGCGCTCACTGGCGTTCCTTTACCGCTGCCCACCGGTGGCGAGGAAATGGGCATCTACGCCTTTCCGGAGGAGGGCACGCGGGTAGTGGTGTGCTTCGCCTACGGCCTGCCGAACAAGCCCTACATCCAATCGATTTTGCCGCACGGCCTGAGCATGCAGAAGGTGCCGAAAAGTGATCAGGTGTGGCAACACAGCGCTGCCGCCCAGCAGCGCGTCGATGCCGACGGCAACTGGCTAAGCCAGACCGATGGCAAGATCCGTGATCAGGCGATCGAGCAAGAAGTCGAAGCCCTGGACAACCGCGAGCAGTTCCAGAGCCACACGCAGACGATTGATGACCACTCGACCGAGACTCTGGGGGGGGGGGGTGAAAAAGATCGAGGTGCTGGGCGCGCTCAAACTGATGTCGGGCGGATCCGCGAGCCTGGCGGCGGTGGATGACCTGCATCAAGCCACCGGCCGGGATCTGAATCTGGTTGTGGGTCAGAAGCACAACGCCACGGTGGGTGGCGATATGCAGAAGCGGATAGAAGGCTTACGCCGCAGCGTTGCAGTAATCAGCCAGCGATTTCAGGCACTGAAAAACTGGATTGGCTCCGGAGAAGTCAATTTGTTCAAAGTTGTCGGGGATATTCTCGACCTACTGCAACAAATGAACTTAGAAATCGCCATTCATACGCACGGGCCTACACCAGTGCCTGCTAATGCGACGAATTTCGAGCAATGCGCCGCGCAATCTAAAGCGGCCTCGATGTCAGTTAAAAAAATCACTCTTTAAGTTAGTCCCTAAGTGGGGTTGTCGCAGCTAACCTTTACAAGAGAGCGATAACTAATCTCTTTTGTTGATGGGTTATGATGGGCTTGATATATATTGAATTCGGATCTTTTGTATTTATCACAAAGCGCTTCGACAACTTGAATGATCTTATATTTCTCAACTTCCGGTGTGCGAATTCCGAAAATTATGCCTTCAAGCGATTCAAAATCATATTTTAAGCACCGATTTTTGAATTCTTCGTAATCTGGCATTCCGTTTTGCAAAATTAAACGATATTCACTTTCATTTTCCCAGTCCCGCATTTTACTAGTAATGCTCAGTTGTCGGCTTTTCCAGTAGTTCTCTATCCACTCCTCCTGATTATCAAGAGCTGAATAGCATGCACTCCGATCACCGGCATCGTTCAAGTACCAGTTTTTTAACAGCGTGTTTTTTGGATAAATTCCGATAGATCTAAAAAAATCAAGATCACTTATTTCGGTCACGTAATTTACTTTCTCAAACGTAAGCTTTGCATGATCCCACAATGACCCACTGGATGATAATGCGACAGCCATATGGAAAGATAACTGCGCTTTGCCCCCAGCCTTGTCAGTCTTGAATTTTAAACACACGCCTTTGTGGTTATCACCGTAGGTTCCCCATATGGATGAGTTGCTGCAACTTTCCATAAAGCACGCGGTGTACCACTCCCTATGACTTAATCTCTTCAAGCTCTCTACAAATTGCGCGATAAAACTATGAACAAGTCTGCGCCATTTAATGTTTTTTGACTCCTCCTTATAGGAATTGTAGTTCGATATGAAAAGTTCAGTTTCCGCCATGTACAAGGCTACGGTATACCCTATAGCGTCGGCTGCACTAATCTCTCCTTCCTCACCTTCTCCACATACTGAAAGCAATGCAGATGACGACTCAAGACTACGAGCTTCATTCATTTCCTTCAATTTGGTGTTTACGGGCTTCACGCCTATTTGAATGTAAAGTCCGGCGACTAATTTCATTGCATACACCTGAATGCTGTTTAGGTGCACGGTCAGTTCTTCTTTTGTAACCTTTCGCTCTCCTCGCGCCAGAAACTCGATGTGTCGCTGGATATTGCTGTTCGAAAGAAAATTGGAGATTGTCTCTTTTCCAGGCTCGCTTACCTCAGGTGGCAGCATGCTGAGATCGTACACATCTGGAAAGTCTTTTTGATTAAGCTCAAATCCGGATAGATATTGATAGTTTCTATATATTAGGCAAGCAATATATCGCTTGAAAAGCTGGCGCCACACAATAGAATCGCCCGAAAAGAACAATTCACGATAGCCTTCGAATGGGTCATTTAGCTGATCTGGTGACGCAAAATATATATAGGTACCTGCAAGCTCTCCTTCAAGTTCATCTTTACCAAGCAGCTTTTCTACCGAACGGAATCTATAAAGGTAATCTGGCATTTGCACCTAATCTCATAGGGAGTCAGTTGATCACGCCAGATTAGCACCGTTCCGCTGGTCAGCAATTCAACAAGCGCGCCACGGGTGACACGAATGCTCAATCAAAGGAAGGAAGTCACAACTGGGATTTTCGATTTCGCTGTCTGCGGCTACCGTCGAAAAACCCCCGGACCTTCCACCATACCCTTCGCGACAAATTGACGTTGTAGAACTTATGACCAGTGGCGAGTGCCACGAATAGACAATGACGTGAGTAGGTACCTTTACCACGTCTCACGGTAGCGGCCATGTCATCGTCAAGCCTAATGCTTGCCTCGTCCCTAGGGTCAATACGGACTCTTAACCCTTGCTCTCCCAGCAGACTAAATGGTCGTCCGTCGGGACCAACATAGCCGAGATTCGAAACAGTCACGGCGTGAGGGCTATTGTTTGTGACGTATAAAACCGTCCCTAAATAATCCCCACCTTCGTACAAGCCAAGGGAATTCCTGTTCACGCGGTATGCCAGCCACGAAACCCACACCGCAATTCCGGCTACGATAAGCGCCAGGAATGCTATCGCATCGCTGAACTTGACGTTGTAACCCCATATCGTGATTGCTTCCATTAGCTAATCCTTACCTGATTATTTTGGGTGCATGCTAGCTGTGCATAACGTTCCCGGTAAGAAAAAATCTGCCGGAAAGCACTTATCCCCCTCCCGCCGACCGGCTTCACGTCCTTTTTTTTGAAAAGCTTGTTGTGGTGCAAACAACGACTTCGCTCAGGCTTTTCGCAGGATCTACGACGTGTTTCGCGATTGCACGATGTGAAAGGACTTGCAAAGAAATGCAGAAGCGTTGCACTGCAATAAGAATCAACGATGCCTCCTAAGCTAAGACGATTTAGGAGCCTTTGTTTAAAGGGAGACTCTTAAAAAAAGACGGTTTGCCGCGTTTTTTGGTTTTGAACAGCTCATCTTGCAACCATTCAAGGCACGATGAGGTTCATGAAAAATCGTCTGCTGAACCCTCGGGCGACCGAGAGTTCAGGGTGGTTTTGTGTATTTCCAAAGTAACCGCAGTGGAGAGCACTTTTGCATATTTTTACGATCAATAAATATGATCGTAATTCGGACTTGAGTCATACGCGACTCAAAAAATACCAGAAGTTATTCGTTGAACGTTAGAATATGAGAATATATTTTGGCGCATAGCTCTTGAAGCGACTCTGGGAGCACCCATTCAACTGTGTCCATTACCTCTATTGCCTCGCGACAAAATTTAACTTTATCTTTGATTGTCCCACTTTCATCTGCGAAGACTCGAGTGTTTTGTTTTCCGCGCCCTTTTAAACCAAGGCACTGATCTAAATGATATCCAATGCCGTAAGGTGACGAGGATATTTCACGGCGGAGTACTTTTTTAAGGTCGGAAACATCCAGGCCGTCAGTTGTTTTGCCTTTTTTTCTATCAAATATTTTTCTAGCTGTTTCTTCTATGATGTTTAGTGGTAGTAGATTCTCGATTTCCTTGCCTGGCAATGTATGGAATCTTTCCATTAGTTCGCCAGTTAGTATTTCGCACCTATCTCCTTTTCCTATAATGTCCCCATCCGCTATAAGGAATGCCGAAGCGCAAAGCTTTGATGCATTCAGTCTTTCTGTAGTGTCTCCATCATCAAAGCCCCAATGGCCAAGCGTTCCGCCTTGATATTCAACGAAAGCATAATGGAAATTTTCTAATAGTCCCTCAAGCTTTATTTTGAAAACTGACTCTGGCAAGTTTTCTAAATATTTTTTCATTATTACTTTAAGGTAAAGCCGATCTGTTATGCCTTCAACCCAGATAGTCGAGTTGGCCAGATATACTGAGGAGGCAAGTACTCCAAGGTCTGCTAATAATTCTCTATCTCTAGTACACTCTTGTATACGAAAGCTTGGTCCGTCCTCACCTTTAATCTTGCAGATCTTATGGATAATTACGTCTTTTATGGTTTCCGCGAGGTCAAGTAAATGATTTGAGTGAGTTGTAGCTAGATATTGATGATTTGTATGGTTTAATAAAAAAAGTGCGAGCTTTCTAAGTAGGCCGGGATGCAGGCATGCTTCAGGTTCCTCAATAAAAAATAGAGAGGGTTCGGGCTGTAAATATGCGGCGGAAGTAATAATGATGACCTGCTGTAGTCCGTCGCCTAAATTAAAAATTGAGAATTGATCGTCGGATCCGATTTTTACTGAAACTGTGTCTTTGTCATATTCAGGGATTAATGTAATATCGCTGCCGCCAAAAAACTCGTTCCCTAGTATCCGTTCATATTCCTTGATGCGCTCACGCTGTTCGGGTTGGCCCAATAAGAAGCGAACTAGCAATTCGTAGAGGTCAAAGCCTGTGGTGATGGTTAAAGCTTGTTTTTTCTCAATAGAGAAGTAGTCCTTAAGCGTGCGGTCTAAATAAAGATCCGACTTGTCACCCCCTAAAGGTCTCATTCCTCGTAGGATAGGAATGTATTGTCTTTTAGGCTCAATGGCCTCATTGTAGGAATTTCTAATCGTACTAAGCTCGCTTGTAGGGAATTCTCTTCTTACTATTCTTTGAATTTCGTAGTATAGATGGATGTTGTCACCCCCGCCATAAGACAGGTTAGTGTTTGCAGCATCAACTAGTAGCTTTATGAGATTCTCAATAGCAACTTTTATTTCATCGGTACTTACGCAATTGCCATCGTAAATTTCCATGAAGGCATTACAGTCAAATCCCAGAATTTGTTTTCGGCACTTAATGACTTCAAAAATTTCTGGAATGTTGTCGCAAGCTTCTCTAAATGCTGCCCCGCATGCAGTTTTTAGATTGTTATTAGGCGTTGCGAATAAATATCGTAGCAGTCGACTTTTACCACTATTGTTTGGGCCGATGAGTAGGTTTAGCTTCTTTAGTTTAAGGTGTTTTTGTTCGTTATAATCTGTTTCATAGTTTTTTATGTCGGTTGACCAAATTTTATCTAAAGCCATTTTCGTTGCTCGTAGAGTATATTGTGTGAAATTATAATAGGTCTTTTATTTTGCTGTTCTGGAGTTTATGCAATTAGGCTCTTTGGTTTTGGTAGCAATAGAGTCTAGTTTTTAGGTGGCTCTGCCAGCCTACCACCTTTATTCATTCGCTTTGAGGCGTGCTAAGCCTTGTTTGATAAAGCCTGCATTATTTCCAATTGGCTCCAGTGAGCCACGGACATTTTCACCAACTTCACCAAAACCCTGCTGCTCTACGAGTAGCGTCAACTCCATTATTGTTGCCTCAAGTCCCAACTGGTTTTCATAGATTTTTTCGAGGACGACGGTAAGGGAATATTCGCTGGCCATGCATTCGACTCCGTTCGGAAATTGGCAAGCATAGCAGGGCACCGGAGCGGGATATTTCAGTTCGAGGCTGGGAAAAAAGTAATTTTGGTAAGTCGATACAAAAAATTGGCTGCAGCCCTTATAGACCGTGGCTTTTAGGTATTACCTTTGAAGGTAATATTTGGTAAGGCTGGAGGTAATATTTCACCAAGTGCCTAATTTTAAAGGGTTTCGTAGGTGGGTGAAATTACTACGACTAAGGATAATTTTCTAACCCTCCTATTACCCTATTATTACCTTTGCTAAATCCATCTAACCTGCTGAATTTATTGGGTTTTTATGGATTTAAATAAGAAAGTTACCAAAATTACCTTTTTCCCAGGGGTTAACCTGAAAACGGAGTGAAGCACAGACGGGGCGATTCGCTGGCCTTTCATGCGCGCGGTTTTAACTCTCATAAAAGCTCGCCTGAGCCGACGATAGACAGTGCCAGGATTGGAGCCGAGAACCGCTGCTTAAAATTTTCTAACGCAGTCAGCAGCAGGGATGGTACGAGGAGTGAGAGGAACAGAGCTGGTACGCAACTGGTACGCGGGTTGGTGGCGAGGCGTTTGGGCCTTTATTTGCGGGAGGTAAAAGAAGGATCAGTTCGATCCATCATTGGGGCGACGGAGAGGCGGCGAGAGAGTGCGGCGGGTCGTAGATACATTGGGAAAATCTGGATCAGAGGGGCGAAGGTGGGAGAGTTTATCAGGATTGGGATAGTACGGAGGCTTACGCGTCGTTACTACGTGCTCTTGCTTGCGGATGAGGCGTGGCGTAGCGATTGAATAGTGGTCTGGCCCCATTTGCCCCTTAAATAAATCTGTCCCCTTTGTCGTGGCCTGAGGGATCCCCGGTTTTGTCACCGGCAGTAACCGACGAATTGCCGACGTCGGTCTTCGCGAGGCTTAAATTTTTCGGATAGGAAAATCTGGCTGAAGCAGAGATGGTAACCGGTGAAAGCCCGGCTAGAGGATGCCGACCTAATGCCCTCGTGGACCGACATGTAAGTCGGCATTAGGCCTGATTCCTATTTTTGGAAGCTTGGCTCTTCCCTTTCGATTCCAAATCAGGTGCTCCGCGGACATCGAATTACGCTTAATCAACTCTTCTTCGATGGTGAGACGCATAGAGTCCGGCTCGACCAAAATCGCAGTAATGCCGATTTCCGCTCCGGATTCGATTACAGCTTTGACTTCGAGCAATTTAGATTGAGTACTTTTAGGTGTCGAGAAGAGGTGCTGCTCAATGCGGGACCATCCCGATTCGAATTTCCTCTCGCCGATGTACATCAGTTGCCAAGCTTCGCCCGATTCCCGCTTCCATAGGGCGTAAATGTTAATGGGATTAGTCCTCAGCGAAGATGGAAGCTGGTTGTTCTTTAGATCCTGCTTGTCGGAGTAGTCGATCAGCCAGGGCTCTGCACCCACGAGGTTTTTCTGCGCTGCCGCGATTGTAGAGCTTATGTCGAGTCGAATTGCATTCATATAGTCTTATGCCCTAACTACATTACGCCACTAGAAGAAGTTGGCCGAATTGATTGTTAAGAGTGGATTTTTTCTAATGCTAAACCGTAGTGATTATATAGTTTCAAGCGAATTTCGTCTGCCTGATTTTTTAAAAGATTATACTCATCTGCAGAGTTCAAATCATTATTAAGTAGTAGCACGTGCAGTGAGTTGCGATTTCTCCAGTAATCTTTTAGTAGTTCTACAAGTTCGCGATCATTTATCAGTGAGGAAAGTCGGTAGGCAGAGCTTGCAAGATTGCAAATTTCAACTGTGAGCTCTTGTGTGTGTGAGATGTTTTTACTAGTTATTGAGTCGCGAGCTTTAGGCTCTGTGCTGACCTTGAATATTATTTTGTTTGATAGGTCGGCTGATAATTGAATCTTCTCAGTAATTTCAACTAGCTTGTTTCGCTTAAATAAGGTTAATTCGCTTCTCCTTTCGTGCTCATTTGTTTTGGATGCTGAGTAATAAACTGTAATTCCGCTTATTATTGCCCCTAGTCCTACTTTTACAGCAGTATCAATGATCTCTAGTGTGGTTATCATGGTATGTAATTTTGTATTCCAGAAAAAGTAAATAGGCAGTAATTAGCGTGGAAACGAATTCGCAGCTTTCGTCTGTACCATCTCTCACATGCTGATGTCTGGATCGGGCTCCGTGACCGCGAAATGAGCCGCAGGAAAGGGTTCACGACACGGAACGAAAAGCTAATTCCGCGAGATCGGTCCCTGCATCAGACTCAACCATAATAATGTCTATTTGCTATCTATGCATCCACCAACAACTCCTTTCCATCAACTAACTGCAATCGCAGCTAGCCACAGCGAAAAGCTTGCTTAAGCAACATCAGTAGCACAGAACTGGTACGAGAGTTTTTTGATTTTAGTATGAGCCTTTGCATCTAGGCTTTTGGCTGTTGATCAGTCCAATCCATCATGGGAGCGACGGACAGCTCTTGAAAAAGGATCGCGATACTCTCTGTGCTGTTGCACAGTATTTGGATCAATCAGCGTGCCAGAAAAGCCTTCCAAACGGAAAAAACGTGTCTGTTTAAATGAAGCCTGTTCCTGCAGTCCTCAGCCTACACCACCTTGCGCCTCCCCCTACACCTAAGACAGAATCCCCCGGCTTGTGCGTCTAGCCCGCAGGTTCTATCGTCCCCACATCACTGAAAACCAGTGATCGGGTTTGGTAGCCCGCTTCGTGTCTAGATGCATCGCATCACCAAATTCAGTCGCTTTCCCAGGACTCGGATTTCATGGTGGTCATGCGTGGGGCCCATTCGTGGGCGCCGGGTTCTAGTGCGACCGGTCTACCAACCCGCGTATGGCCGCCACCCATCGTTTGGTAGCGTGGGTGATGGCTCCTTTTAGTAATCGCGCTAGAGGTTCCATCTATGTTCAAAGTAACGCCCAACCCACCAGAAACCGATCCCGCATCCCCCTACGAATCCCTCAACTCCAAAAAACTCCACGAAGCCGCCGAGCGCGCGCTCGATCACTACCTTCTTCCCGCCGGGCACATCATGGCCAGCGTCAACGAGCCCGAGCGCATGTACCTCGCCAATCCGAAGTACGACTCGGAGTCCCTGCTGGCCAATGCCAGTGAAACGCTGAGTTCCGCCTCGGAAATGCTCAACAATTTCGCCGCAGCGCTCGAACCCTCACACCGCAAAACCGCGTTGGGCATTGCGCAGGTGGTGATGTTGGGTGAGTTGGCGGTGAATCAGGCGTTGGATAACGTTGAGGTTAAAGCTTAAATCCTATCCCACTGTGGTGAGCGGCTTAACCGCCGCCACGGTGGGGCTGGTAGCGTTGTGATCGAAAGCGATCTCGGTGGTAATGGGGGCTATCGAGCACGGCGGCGCTGATTTTCGGTAATGCCTGGATATCTCTTTCCATATGTATTTGTATCGAAACTCAAGCCAGCGAATCAGCAGTTTGTCTAGCTGACGTCTGATACGGCTTCGATCTCGAGCCTTCAATGTTTCTGCGATGTCAGCTTCCAATTGCTCCAGGTTGAGCGCAGACCCAATCATCATGATCACAGTCTCGAGATTCGTATGGCACACCGATGCCACTTTGACTTCCTGTCTAAATGGGTCCGGGCGAAAAATTGGCGAGTGTGTGGGCCTTTGCCAAGGTGGGTTGTATCAACTCCAGCCTTTGCAGTGAGCGGTAATCTCTGCCCAGACTTCCCGATAACTAAACCGCAACCATGCGGTGTGGATCTTGTGAAGTTGCCGCCGAATCCAGCTGTTCGTGTTTGCGAGCAGCATTTGCTCGATGTCCCTGTTCAACGCATCGGGTTCGAAACCTGTCCAGACCGGCGGGAGTACACATTCCAGGTTCCAGGCGCAGACGACGGCAACTTCGGCATACAGAATGTCTTTAACCTGTTCCGGATCATAGCCTTCGATTTGCCGGGCGATGTAGGGGTAATCGACGCCGGTGTCGACGAAAATATCGGAGAGGGCTGCGCGGATTTTGTATAGATCGGCGTGGCTCAGTTCTCGTCTCAAGCTTGGGCCTCCTGGCGTTGAATTGCGCTGATCCGATTGCACGTGGCGGTTCTTGTCTGGTGGTTAGTCGATTCTGAACGCGCGCTGTCGATCAGCAAAGTTTCATCTTGCCGCGTGCGGCGCAGGCCTAGTCTGTCAGACAAGATCGTCGCTGTTCATCCGAGGGGAATCGTGCCATGCGCCTTAATGTCGTCAAAGTGCTGTTGATTGCTGCTGCAGTATCGGTGTTGAGTGCCTGTTCCGGCGCGGGTGGTTTGACCACTACCCGTTGTTTCTCCAGCGACTGTCAGTCGCCGGAGGGGCGCAACGCCAATACGTTGAAGTTCGGCGGCAACAGTATCGGCAGCAGTCTCAATCAGTACAGCTCCGGGATGTTGCATGACGATTGAGGATTACTGCGCGGCAGGTACGGCAATCCATTCGCTCAGGGTTTGCTGATACTTGCCGGTGACTTTGCTCAAGTGCAGCCACTGATCGACGTACAGTTTCCAGCTGATGTCATCACGCGGCAGCAGATAAGCCTTCTCGCCATACTGCATGTACTGATGCGGATTCACCGCACACAAGCCCGGTTTGAGTTTCTGCTGATACAGCGCTTCCGAGGCGTCGGTGATCATCACGTCGGCCTTGTTGTCGAGCAGTTGCTGGAAGATCGTCACGTTGTCGTGCAGGGCCAGTTGCGCCTTGGGCAGGAAGGCGTGGACGAAGGCTTCGTTGGTGCCGCCGGCGGGTTCGACCAGGCGCACGCCGGGCTGGTTGATCTGTTCGACTGTCTGGTACTTGCTGACATCGGCGCAGCGCACCAGCGGGATCTTGCCGTCGGTGTCGAGGGTGTTGCTGAAGTAGGCTTTTTTCTGCCGCTCAAGCGTCACAGAAATACCGCCCATGCCGATGTCGCATTTGCCGGCCTGCATGTCCGGCATCAGGGTTTTCCAGGTGGTTTGCACCCATTGCACTTTGACGCCGAGGCTGTCGGCCAGCGAGCGCGCCATGGCGATGTCGATGCCTTCGAAATCGCCGTCAGTGCGTTTGAAAGTGTAGGGCTTGTAATCGCCGGTGGTGCAGACGCGCAACTGGCCTTGTTGCTGGATGCTGTCGAGGTGCGAAGGGGTTTCCTGCGCCTGAACAGTAGCGGCCAATGTGAGCGCGCCGCAGAAGATCATCGTGCTTTTTAGAATTGTCATTGCGATCGGGGCTTCTGAGAAGGACGGTGGCCCAGTGTAGTGAAAGGCTTTCCCGGGTGTCACCCTGCTTCCGGGCTTAACGTGCCTAGCCACGCCACCAGTGCCACGATCAGCAATGCGATTGCCAGTTCAACGACAACGCTGCGTCTTAGCGCATTTGCCGCGATGACGTATTGTTCATTGCGCAACGCTTGCGCCAACGCCGGGCCAAGATGAAAGCGGTTCAACGCCGCCAACACCAACATCCCGGCAAACAGTAAAACCTTGATCGCGAGCAGCACCCCGTAAGTGCCGAGCAAGACTTCATCCAGCCTCGGGCCGACGATGAACAGATAATTCACCACGCCGCTGATCGACAGCGTCAGTACAATCGCTGCACCGATCCACTCAAAGCGCCGAACCGCAAACGCCAGCGAACGAATGCGAGCTTCATCGGCCGCCCCCCGCGCCATCAACACCAGCGCCAGCATCGCACCCAGCCACGCGCCCGCCGCGAGCAGGTGCAGAATGTCGCTGAGAAAATGCCAAAAGCGCAGCGCGCCCTCGTCCATCGCCCCGTGCCCGCTCCAGGCGAGAGAGGCGAGGGCGACAGCGCCGGCCATCGATGCAATCCATCCCCCCGGCCTGATCAACACCACGATCAGCGCGATCATCCGCACTGCCCACGCCAGCCCTACTTCAGTTTCCAGCAGCATCATTTGCAGGTGCGGCCACAGAGCCGCGAGCGCGGTTTCGCCACTCATGGCGCGGGTCATCAGCACCAATCCCGCCACTGATAACAACACCCCGATCAATGCCATCCCGCGCAGCATTGGCCGCAACCGCAGCAGCGTCCCAGCGCTGTACAGCGCAAAAAGCGCCAGCCCGAACACCAGCAGCAAATCCACATACAACGCAAACCGCAGGATGATGTTGATCAGTTCAGCCATCGCTCACTTCACTTTGAACGTGACGTTGCCGGTGATCGGGTGCGTGTCGGAAGACACCGCGCGCCATTGGACTTGGTAGGTGCCGGCGGGCAGCGGCGCGAGCGGGGTGATCAGCATGCTTTTCGGGTCGCTGCCGGCGCTGACTTTGGCTTTCATCGGCATCGGCGAATGGGCCATGCCGGGCATTTCGGTCATCACCAGTTTGGCGCCGGAGAATTTTGTCAGCAGGTTCTCGGAAAAATGCAGTTCGATCTTGCCGGGCGCGGCGCCGTCGGCACCTTCGGCGGGGGTCGACGAGAGCAGTTTCGGGTGGGCTTGAGCGAGGCTGCTGAGGAGCAAGCCGCTGGCGAGTACAAGGGTGATTTTCAAGGTGCGCATGCAAGAGCTCCGGGTTGTTTTTTTAGGGGATTCAGAACCACATCCGCACGCCGAGGACGAGGCGCACTTCGCTGCGATCCTCGCCTTCTTCGCGGGCGTAATCGGCGGTTTTGCCGTAGGTGCGGTTCCACGTCACGCCGATGTAGGGCGCAAATTCGCGGCGGACTTCATAGCGCAAACGCAGGCCGGCTTCGGTATTGGAAAGTCCGGAACCGATGCCGCGTTGTGGATCGTTTTTACCGTAAACATTGAGTTCGGCGGTGGGCTGCAGGATCAGGCGATTGGTCAGCAGGATGTCGTAGTCACCCTCGAACCGCAGCGCGCTCTGGCCACCTTCACCGACAAACGCGGTGGCCTCGGCTTCGAAGTTGTACAGGGCCATGCCCTGCAGGCCGAACGCGGCCCAGGTCTGCGGCGCGCCGGGTTTGAAGTCCTGACGCACGCCGCTGACCACGTCCCACCACGGCGATATGGCATGGCCCCAGAGTGCTTGAATCTCGGCGTCTTCGGTCTTGCCGTTGCTGCGTTCACCTTCGGAGCGCAGCCACAGGCGATCGATGTCGCCACCGATCCAGCCGGAGAGATCCCAGGCCAACGCGCTGCCGTCATCGGCGTCCTGCCATTCGAGTTTGTCGGCGAGGAAGTACGTGTTGATCGCGCTGTCGTGGACTTGATGGCCGCCGGGGCTGGTGAATACGGCTGCACGGTCGGCGTCGGTCAGTGGCGGGATCGGCGTGCGGCTTTCGGTCGGCGCGGCGGGCTGCATCATGCCGTCGTCCATGCTTTGCATCGCGGAATGATCCATGCCGGACATCTGGCTGTGGTCCATGCCCGGCATGTCGCCGGCGGCCATCGCCGAACTGCCGATCAGCAGCAAGGAAAACGCAGTAAATCGAGTCATCAGCGGCCCCTTCATTCTTCCACCCGCACTTCGCGGAACATGCCCATTTCCATGTGGTACAGGAGATGGCAGTGATAGGCCCAGCGGCCAAGTGCGTCGGCGGTGACGCGGTAGGTGCGGCGCGTGCCGGGCGGCATGTCGATGGTGTGTTTGCGTACCTGGAAGTCGCCGTTTTCGTCTTCCAGATCGCTCCACATGCCGTGCAGGTGAATCGGGTGGGTCATCATCGTGTCGTTGACCAGCACCAGGCGAATGCGCTCGCCGTACTTCAGATGCAGCGGTTCGGCGTCGGAGAATTTGATGCCGTTGAACGACCAGGCGAATTTTTCCATGTGGCCGGTCAGGTGCAGTTCGATTGTGCGGCTCGGATCGCGGCCATCCGGATCTTCGAAGGTGCTGCGCAGGTCGGCGTAGGTCAGCACGCGACGGCCGTTGTTGCGCAGGCCGAGGCCGGGGTCGTTGAGTTTGGGTGCGGTGGTCATGGCTTGCATGTCGACCAGCGGATTGTCTTTTTCGCTGTCGGGATGGGATTGCATCGGGCCCATCGCCGAGTGATCCATGGCAGTCATGTCCATCGAGCCGTGATCCATGCCGCCCATGCCCATGTCATCCATGGTCACCAGTGGGCGCGGGTCCAGACCCGGTACGGGCGCAGATAACCCGGCGCGAGTGGCGAGGGTGCCACGGGCAAAACCGGTACGATCCATGGCCTGGGCAAACAGGGTGTACGCCTCGGCGTCCGGCTCAACGATGACGTCGTAAGTCTCGGCCACGGCGATGCGCAGTTCATCGACGCTGACCGGTTTGACGTGCAAGCCGTCCGCCGCGACCACGGTCATTTTCAACCCGGGAATGCGCACGTCGAAGTAGGTCATGGCCGAGCCATTGATCAGGCGCAGGCGCAGTTTTTCCCCGGGGCGAAACAGGCCAGTCCAGTTGTTGTCCGGCGCGTGGCCATTCATGAGGAAGGTGTAGGTGGCGCCACTGACGTCGGCGATGTCGGTGGGATTCATGTTCATTTCTGCCCACATCTTGCGATCGGCAACGGTGGCGCCCCAGCCTTTTTCGCTGACGTCGTTAATGAAATCGCCGACGGTGCGTTTGTCGAAGTTGTAGTAGTCGGACTGTTTTTTCAGGGTCTTCATCAGGCTGGCCGGGTCTTCGTCGCTCCAGTCGCTGAGCATCACAACGAACTCGCGGTCGTACTGGAACGGCTCCGGTTCCTTGGCGTCGATCACCAGCGGGCCGTAGACGCCGGCCTGTTCCTGCAACCCGGAATGGCTGTGATACCAATAGGTGCCGTTCTGCCGCACCTTGAATTGATAGACGTACACGCCGCCCGGTTCGATGCCGTGAAAGCTCAGGCCCGGCACGCCGTCCATGTTCGCCGGCAGCAGAATGCCGTGCCAGTGAATCGAGGTGCTGGCGCTGAGCCGGTTGCGCACCCGCAGCGTCACCGTGTCGCCCTCGCGCCAACGCAGCAGGGGGCCGGGCAGGCTGCCGTTGATGGTCATCGCCGTGCGTGGGTTGCCGGTGAAGTTGACCGGAGTTTCGCCGATGAACAACTCGAAGTCGCTGCCGCTCAGTTCAGGCAATTGACCGGGCGCATTCAGCGCCCAGACCGGCGTGCGCCACAGGCCGAGGCCACCGAGCAGGCTGCCGGCGGCGAGGCCTTTGACGAAGGTGCGTCGTGATGGGTTGGAAGGCATGCGCTGGAATCCCCGTTTGACTCATGACGGGGAGGCTAACCAGCGCCGGCTTTCAGTTGGCTGAGGCGGGGATTACAGTTTTGTCAGTTTGATCGTTTGCCCTACAGGCCAAGACCTTCCTGCACCGCCAGCAACAGATTGTTTTCCGTCAGCGCGATGGCATCCAGCTGCTGGCCTGTTTCCATCGACTGCATCCACCAATGGCTTTCACCATGCTCATCCACGGTACGCAGCAGGTAGGTGTCCGTAGCTGACGGGCTGATCTGCACGCGCCCGGCGCCATCTTCGGTAAACCGCGCAATGGGATCAAATGTCAGGCTTTGATGATTGGCCTCGATCACCAGTTGATCAATCGCGTAGTCATGCGCTTCACCATCCGGTGAAGTTTCGCAAACGTGCGTAGGATTGCGCCGAATCTTCAAACCGACCTCGGTGACCGGTTGCAGCCACGCCTCGATGCGGTGGTACAAGTCGTACACCTGCGCCGGCCAGCAATCGATCTCCAGCGCGGCATCCGCGTGGGTGTGCCGGGTTTGCTTGAGTTTGGCGGCGAGTTCGTCTGCTTTACTCATTTCGGATCCCTTGGTTTGATGTCTGCCTGTTAATCGTAGACCTTTCAACGGCGTACGGCGTTGCCTTGCGTCATGCGCCTGCAACACAAGCGTGTCGAAATCAGCGCTGGCCAAGTCTGGTCAGGATCGAAAACCACGGACGCAGGCGTCCCAAGGAGCGGGTAGATGAAAAAGCTGTTTACAATTTTGGCGGTGATTGCGCTGACGGCCGGTAGCATCGGGTTGAGTTCGGCGCGCCAATCACAGTCGAGCAAGGCGCAAGCGGAATCGGTGGCGGGGGTGTTCGATTACTACCTGCTGGCGTTGTCCTGGTCGCCGACCTTTTGTTTGACCCACAAAGATGACTCGCAGTGCACGGGCAAGGGCTACGGCTTTGTGTTGCACGGCTTGTGGCCGCAATACGCCAAGGGCGGCTGGCCGGAGTCCTGCCCGCCGTTGACTATGCTGAATGCGGCGCAAACCAGCAAAGGCCTGACGCTGTTCCCGACCCAAAAACTGCTCGACCACGAATGGTCCAAACACGGCACCTGCAGCGGTCTCGGCGCGATGGGCTATCTGGATGAAGCGGACAAAGCGGTGGCGGTGGTGAAAATCCCGCAGGAACTGCAACCGTTCAGCAGTTCCTATTACTTCGAAGCCCAGGAAATTGCTGACCTGTTCCGCAAGGCCAACCCGGGGATCCCGGCCGATGGCATCGCGGTCATTTGCAGCGGCCCGGAACTGTCGGAAGTGCGCGTGTGCATGGGCAAGGATTTGCAGTTCGGCGCCTGTGGCAAGGGTGTGAAGACCCAGTGCCGGGCGGGGGATATTCGGGTGCCGCCGTCGCGCTAAGCTGAGCGGTTTCCACGTATAAAAAAGGCGCCCGATCGGGCGTCTTTTTTTCGCCTGAAGGTTTGAAGCGCCTGGAAAATTCCCGCATGCTTGCGCCCCCAAAAGGATGACCCGCAACATTGCAAGGAGCTGTTCATGAGCGGAAAACCCGCCGCCCGCGTCACCGATCCAACCGCCTGCCCATTGCCGGGACATGGCACCAATCCCATTGTCAGTGGCTCTCCGAATGTCAATTTCGACGGTCTGGCAGCTGCGCGGATGACTGACAAATCCGCCTGCGGTAGCCCGATTACCGGCGCTGTTGCGTCGACGGTGTTCATCAACGGTTTGAACGCCGCGACACTGGACAGCACCGGTGGTCACGGCAATGTCGTCATCGGCGGTTCAGGCACGGTCATCATCGGTGACACGGTGACATCGGCTCCCTTCAGTGGTTTGTTGCCGATGCCGGTGCATTTCACTGACCGGTTGAAACTGGTCAATGACGTGACCGGTGAGCCCATGCCTGATCATCCTTACATTATTCAGCGCGCAGACGGGCGTCTGGAACATGGGGTGTCTGACGCCAACGGATTTACTCACCAAGTCAGTTCGCATCTGCCTGAAACCATCAAGTTGTTTTTGGAGGAGTGAGGCATGACTGCTGAAACGGTAACGTGCGCGAAGGGCAACAATTACAAGCTGCACAAGGAACATGCGCTGACGGACAAGAAGGATGTCAGTGACAAGCCTGTGCCGGTGGAGAGTACCAAGGCGATTGTTTTATTTATTGGTGGGGCTGGCGACAAAGAGAGATATTACTTTTCCGGACCGTATAAAAATATCCGAGAGGCATGGGTGACATTTGATGACCGCACCCGAAAGTTGCAAAAGCAGGGTAGGTACAAGTCAGATTGGTTAGGCTACAACGAGGTCAGAGGAAAACAGGATATTCAGCGTCATGTCTTGAGCCTTATTCCTTACAAAAGTTGTCCTGTTTATATCGTCGGACACAGCCTCGGCGGATGGAATGGCGCTCATCTGACAAAAATCATGTCGGAATGGGGTTACCGAGTTCAGATGCTGATCACTCTTGACCCGGTAGGAGAGGGGGCTTTGGTTTGGCTGGGGTCGGATATTCATCGCGAGCGACCTGAGCCAATCACCAATGACTGGATAAATATCAAGGCTGCACCCACCCAGAGAGACCCGTCAGATGGGGTGGCTGAATTTGGCGAGAAATGGCTTGTTTCATGCGGTCCCTCGGTGAATGTCAGTGTCGATACGAACCATGCCAACGCATTCGGGCTATTCAATGCGCCCATAGCAGGCAGGAAATCGGCGAGCGACTTCTTGTTCGAATCCATCATGAAGGAGTTTTCGGGTGAGTAGGTTCTTACTTTGCGTATTTCTATGTATTTGTTCCGGTTGTGCTAAAGACCATATAAAACCTCCTGCGAACTTGGTCTTCCGTTCTATTGAGAGGGATGATAGTTCGCTTCTGTATGTCATTCGGTATCAGTCGGATGTCGATGTCCTTAATCTTTTTGATCGAGGAGAAAGGGTGGGTATGGCTTCAGGCATGCTCGAGTGCGCTTTGTCGGATGACCAAGATTTTTCTATTAAGAAATTTATGCGATTTACTGCATTTGGTGTAATACAACCCGAAAAAGACGTCAGCAGTAAAATGGGGTTCTCCTACTTGACCCGTACATTCATGAGTGAACTTTCAAACGGTGGGGGTTCGCAGCGAGACTTGTCAGCGTCAGAACTGAACCACCTCCTCTCCAACAAACCACAGATCCCCTGCAAAGTCGTCGTCACCGCCTACGGCTACAAACCCTACTACTCAAACACCATGAACATACCCGTCGCGGATCTGCTGCGGGAAATCAACAAACCCCAATGATAAAAACGGGGGAGTTTCAGGCAAATCCCCCCGCATCCACCCCCAACTCCCCACGCAAAAACTCCACCAACCCACGCTGCAACCCGCTCAACACACCCTCACGACTAACCAACGCCAATTCCGTCGGCGCCAGCTCCGGTAAATCCGTGCACACCTGATGCTCAGGCAACACCGCCGACACCGGCAGCACCGACACTCCCAACCCTGAGGCCACCGCTGCTTGAATCCCGGTCAGACTGTGGCTGCCAAACGCTACCCGCCACGGTCGCTGGGCAACATCGAGCAAACGAATGGCCCGCTGCCGATACAGGCAGCCTTGCGGAAACAACGCCAGCGGCAACACGCCAGTGGACGAATCAAACTCCACACCTTTGACCCACACCAGTCGCTCCGGCCAGGTCGCCCACGCCGGGCCGCTGTCGGGTTCGCGTTTGATCAGGGCAATGTCGATGTCGCCGGCATCCAGGCGCTGGCGCAGATCAAGGCTCATGCCGCTGAGGGTTTCCAGGCGTGCTTGCGGATGGCTGCGGGTGAAGCCGGCAAGGATCAGCGCCATGCGTCGCGCGTCGAAGTCTTCCGGCATGCCGATGCGGAGGATTTCCAGGTCTAGATCGCTGGCCAGCGCCTCGGTGGCTTCGGCGGACAGCGCCAGTAAACGGCGCGCGTAGTGGATCAGCAGTTCGCCGTGTTCGGTGACGGCGACATTCAGTCCGGTTCGGTCGCGCAGCAGCAGGGCGTGGCCGACCAGCTCTTCGAGTTTGCGCACCTGCTGGCTGACCGTCGACTGGGTGCGGTGCACGCGCTCGGCGGCGCGGGTGAAGCTGCCTTCGTCGACCACGCAGACAAAGGTTTTCAGCAGTTCCAGATCCAGCATGGCGGTGCTCTCGATATTGGTTATTCAACTGACGGCTGACTATTTATTTAATTTCACACTATCACCGGGCGCTCATAAGCTGAAGTCCTCACCACGGAGGATTCGACCAATGACACTGACTCACACCCCGCGCCCGCAATGGCTGACCTTCGATTGCTACGGCACGTTGATTCAATGGGACGAAGGCCTCAAAGCCGTCGTTGGGGAAATGCTCAGCGAGAAGGGCGAGCATCAGGTTGATGTCGGGCAGCTGATCGACGTCTATGACCGCCACGAACATCGCCTCGAACAGACCCCGCCGCACCGTTCGTTCCGCGAGCTAAGCACCCTCGGTCTGCAACTGGCCCTGGAAGAATTGGGCCTGCCCAGCCTGCCCGAAGACAGCCAGCGTCTGGCCGCCGCGATCCCTAAAATGCCGCCGTTTGCCGAGGTGATCGAGACCCTCCGTGCATTGAAAAACATGGGTTTCAAACTGTGCATCGTCTCCAACACCGACGACGACATCATTGTCGGCAACGTCGCGCAACTCGGTGGCTACATTGACCGGGTGATCACCGCGCAACAGGCCGGCGCCTACAAGCCGGCGCCGCGTCTGTTCGACTACGCTCATGAGCAGTTGGGCGTCAGCCGCGCAGAGGTGGTGCACATCTGTGCCAGCCCGATGCTCGACCACACGGCCGCGCGGGACATGGGCTTTCGCTGTGTGTGGATCGATCGCGGCACCGGTCGCCAGTTGCTGCCGGACTATCGCCCTGACGCGATTCTCAACCGCCTCGATCAAGTGCTGCCGCTGTTCAAATCCCTTGGTTGGTAACGGAGAATCGTCATGGCTCACACCCTGACCGCCAGTGCGCGGACTGCTCGCCCGACAGCGCTGAACCTCGATACAGAGGCGATCATCACCGCGCGCAACGAACTGGCGGCGTGCTTTCAACTGGCCGCGCTACATGGGTTGGAGGAGGGCATCTGCAATCACTTTTCGGCGATGCTGCCGGGGCATGACGATCTGTTTCTGGTCAATCCCTACGGTTTTGCGTTTGCCGAGGTGACCGCGCAAAATCTGCTGGTCTGCGACTTCGACGGCAATGTGCTTGAAGGCGAAGGCCAGCCGGAAGCCACGGCGTTTTACATCCACGCGCGCCTGCACCAACAGCTGCCGCGAGTGAAAGTCGCGTTCCACACCCACATGCCTCACGCCACGGCGCTGTGCCTGCTGCAAGGGCCGCCGTTGTTGTGGCTGGGGCAGACCGCGCTGAAGTTCTATGGGCGCACGGCGGTAGACGAGGATTACAACGGTCTGGCGCTGGACGCGTCCGAAGGCGACCGCATCGCCCGGGTCATGGGCGACGCCGACATTCTGTTCCTGAAAAACCACGGCGTGATCGTTGCCGCGCCATCCATCGCCGAAGCCTGGGACGACCTCTATTACCTGGAGCGCGCCGCCCAGGTGCAACTGCTGGCGATGGCCACGCAACGCGAGCTGAAACCGGTGCCCCATGCCATTGCGCAACGGGCCTACGAGCAGATGCGCGAGGGCGATGCGCAAAGTGCGCGGGCGCATCTGCACAGCGCGATGCGGCGCCTGGCCTTCACAACTGACTAACCGTAAAGAGGCAATCGAAAATAAATCTGCGAACAGCGATCATCCAAATTCGCTGCGCGCCGATATACCTGGTCGGGACCGGGGTGTTTGCCCCGTAGATTCCGGTGGGCTACGCTCACAAACATTAGGGTTTACTCGCTGGCGCCCTTGTCGTACCTGCCCAGGACTTGCTTTTGCCTATCCCCATTCACGATCCGCATCAGGCCACCGGAGGCACCCTTAAACGCCTGCCGCTGCGCAAAGCAGCGGTGCTGTTTATCGTTGCGGTGGGGTTGTGCCTGTCCGGTTTGCTTTATCTGCAACTGGAGCAGTCGCGACGGCAGGATCTGGCCGTGGCGAAAATGGCGTCGAGCAACCTGACCCGGGCGATGGCCCAGCAGGCCGAAGACACCTTCCTGGCTGCCGATCTGGTAATGACCAGCCTGGTCGACTGGATTCAGGATGACGGTTACGGCACAGCACAGAAGCCGCGTCTGCAGAAAACCTTCGCCCGGCGCGTGCAGCAACTGGATCAGTTGCACGGCATTTTCCTCTTCGACACGCAGGGCCAGTGGGTGATTACTTCATTCACCGATCTGCCCCGTGGCAATGGCGTGGCCGACCGCGAGTACTTCAAATTCCACCAGCAGAACGCCTCGACAGTGGCGCACATCGGCCCGGCGATCCGCAGCCGCGAGAACGGTGAGTGGATCATCCCGATTTCCAAACGCGTCAATGATCACGCCGGCAATTTTCAGGGAGTGCTAATGGCCGGGATCAAGATGTCGTACTTCGACCGCTTCTTCGAAAGCTTCAGCTTCGATGACCAAGGCATCATGTTCCTTGGCTTGAGCGACGGCACCTTGCTTGCCCGCCGTCCGTTTGATGAAAGCCTGATCGGCACGTCGCTGGCGCAAGGGCGGATTTATCGCGCATTGCTGCCGGAGGCGGCGGCCGGCACGGCAATGATCGATTCGGTGGTCGATGGCGTGGTGCGGTTGTACGGCTATCGGCGCCTGTCGGCGTATCCGTTGGTGGTGTCGGCGGCAACCTCGCGCGACACGATTCTCGAAGGTTGGTACGCCCGCGCATTCCAGTCGAGTGTGATTGTTGCCCTGGTGATTCTCGGCGTCGGTCTGTTTGGCTGGGTGTTCATTCACCAGGTGCGCGACGGCGAACGGATCGAGAAAAACCTGCGCAAGGCCCAGCGCACGCTGGAGCAGATTGCGACCCACGACAGCCTGACCGGATTGGCCAATCGACGTCTGTTCGAGCGTTCGCTGGAGATCGAGTTCGCCCGCGGCGCGCGGCAGGTCAGCCCGGTCAGCCTGATCATGCTCGATATCGATTTCTTCAAGCGCTACAACGATGCCTACGGTCATGTCGCCGGGGATCATTGTCTGACTCAGGTCGCCCAAGTGCTGCAGACGTGCTGCCAACGCAAGTCGGATCTGGCAGTACGTTATGGTGGCGAGGAGTTTGCGGTGCTGTTGCCGGACACTGACATCAACGGCGCGCTGGCGATTGCCGGACAGATCCGCCGCAGTGTGATCGACAAGCACATCATCCACAGCGGTTCACCGACCGGTTACCTGACGGTGAGTCTGGGTTGTTATTCGTTTATCCCAAGCGGCAATGACAGCCTGGAAGTGTTTATCCAGCGCGCGGATGCGGCGTTGTATCAGGCAAAAAATGCCGGACGCAATCGCGCGGCGGTGTTGTCGCTGGACAGCGGCCTGGCCGAGTTGATGCGCTCCGATCGCTGATTCAAAAGTTTGACACAACCCCTGTGGGAGCGAGCTTGCTCGCGAAAGCGCAGTGTCAGGCGATGAAAATGTTGGCTGATCTACCGCCTTCGCGAGCAAGCTCGCTCCCACAGGGATTTTCATCAGGCCAAGGTTATGTGAATACCCAAACAATCAAGGGTCTTCACCACGGGTGGCTCTTGTTCGTTCAGCCGCCCGTGCCACCGCCCGCACCGCCAGTCCCGCCACCTGCCGAACCCGTGCCGCCGCCAGCCCCCGAACCCGAACCGCTGGCGCCGCCGTTGGTGCCGGTACCGGAACCGGCACCGGCACCGTCGGAGCCATTACCGCCCGAAGGCGCGCCCGGCGTGTTATCCGGTGGCATGGTCGAACCGCTCGTAGCGCCGGATTTGGTGCCGGTGGCGTCAGCGCCGTCGTTGGCGGCGAAGCTGGCGGCCGAGGCGCTGGCCAGCAGGCCGGCGAGTATTAACGAGGTAAGTTTGCGCGTGATCATGATCCGTCTCCAGAAAGGGCATGTACCTGATATTGGTCTGACGCGCAGAACCCTTGGTGCCGAGTGACTGACGAGCGGTCAGCGGTGAAACCGAGTGGTCTACTGATCTTCTGGAATATTGGCTATTTGTCGAGCCGGGTGTGAGGGCTAACGTAGCCACACATTCACTTGCTACCCGGAGCTGCCATGCAACCTCGTACCGATTTCTACACCGCCTCCCCAGACGCCTTGAAAGCGATGATGGCTCTGGAAACGGCTGTGTCCAGACTGCCGCTGGAAAAGACCCTGATCGAACTGGTCAAGCTGCGCGCCTCGCAAATCAACGGCTGCGCGTTCTGCATCGACATGCACACCACCGATGCGATCAAGGGCGGCGAAACCCCGCGTCGGCTGTTCGCGGTCACCGCATGGCGTGAAGCGCCGTTCTTCAGCGACCGCGAACGTGCCGCGCTGTTGTGGACCGAATCGCTCACGCAACTGAGCCTGACCCACGCCCCGGACGAAGATTACGACGTGGTCGCGGCGCAGTTCACCCCGAAAGAAATGGTCGACCTGACCGTGGCGATCAACACCATCAACAGCTGGAACCGTTTGGCCGTAGGTTTCCACAAAACCCCACAGGCTTAAGCCACAACGCATACCCCCTGTGGGAGCGAGCTTGCTCGCTCCCACAGGGGGCGGTGGATAGTTTCAGAATAGGCATCAATGCCCATCCGCACTCGGCGCGGCCGGTGGTTGCACCTTGCGCATCAAGGGCACCATCGCCGTGGCGATGACGAAGCACGCACCGATCATCAAAAAGGTGTCGCCGTAGGTTTGTGTCTGCGCCTCGCGGTAAGTCAGCAGCCACAACTGGCGCAGGCTGGCGGTGACACCGACGTCGCCGCTCTGGCCCAGACTCGCGAGGTTGCCGCCGACCTGCGCCAGCCATTGATTCATCGCCTCGTTGCTGCTGTTCAAGTGTTCGGCCAACCGCGTGAAGTGCAGGTTGGTGCGGTCATTGAGAATGGTCGCGCAGGCGGCAATACCAATCGCACCGCCGAGATTGCGCATCAGATTGAACAACCCCGAGGCATGCTTCAAACGTGCCGGCGCCAGTCCTCCCAAGGTCAATGTCACTGCTGGCGGCACCGCCAGTTGCTGGGCAATCCCGCGCAACGCTTGCGGCAGCATCAACTCGCCGGCACCCCAGTCGTGAGTGATCGGGCTGAACTCCCACATCGACACTGCAAACAACCCCAGACCGATCATCATGATCCAGCGCAGATCGACGCGATTGGCCAGAAAGGCATACAGCGGAATCGCCATGATCTGGAATACGCCGGTGGAGAAAACCGCCAGACCAATGTCCAAAGCGCTGTAGCCGCGTACCCGGCCGAGGAACAGCGGCGTCAGGTAAATCGTCGCGAACAGGCCGATGCCGGTGACGAACGAAAAGAAGCAACCGAGGGCGAAATTGCGATCCTTCAACGCACGCAGATCAACGATCGGATTGGCCACATGCAAGGTGCGGCCGATGAAGGCCAGGCCGGCGAGGCCGCTGATCCATGCGGTAGTCAGAATGGTCTGGTCGCTGAACCAGTTCCAGCGCGGGCCTTCTTCGAGGGTGTATTCCAGGCAACCAAGGAACAGCGCGAGAAACACCATGCTCAGATAATCCGCGCCCTTGAGCAGGGACAATTCCGGCTGGTCGATTTTCACCAGCATCGGCACCGCCACGGCTACGAAAATTCCCGGTACCAGGTTGATATAGAACAGCCAGTGCCATGAGGAAATATCAGTAATCCAGCCGCCGATCACCGGCCCCAATGTCGGCGCCAGTGACGCGACCGCACCGATGGTCGCGGCGGCGATTACCCGTTGTTTGCCGGTGAAGAAAAAGAACGCGGTGGTGAACACCAGCGGAATCATCGAGCCGCCCAGAAACCCTTGCAGTGCCCGAAAGGCAATCATGCTCTGGATGTTCCAGGCCACGCCACAGAGCAGGCTGGCGAGGGTGAAGCCGACCGCCGACGCGCAGAACAACCAGCGTGTGGAAAACACCCGCGACAGCCAGCCCGACAGCGGAATCACGATGATTTCGGCGATCAGGTAGCTGGTCTGCACCCACGCGGTTTCATCGGTGCCGGCGGACAGCCCGCCGCCGATATCGCGCAGCGACGCCGAAACAATCTGGATATCCAGCAGCGCGATGAACATGCCGATGCACATGGTCGCGAAGGCGAACACTTTGGTCGCGGTCGCCATGTCCGCCGCGTTGAACGGTTGCGCCGGGGCGGCGAGGGCGGTGCTCATGGCGCGACGGCTACGGCGCTGTTTTCGGGCTGCGCGCGGGTGTCGACTTCTGCTGTCACCGACAGGCCCGGACGCAAGTGACCGAGTACGCCGTCAGCCGGGTCGAGGAGGATGCGCACCGGCACTCGCTGGACGATTTTGGTGAAGTTGCCGGTGGCGTTTTCCGGCGGCAGCACACTGAACTGCGAGCCGGTCGCGGGGGCGAGGCTGTCGAGGCGACCGTGGAATTCCTGACCGGAGAGCACGTCGGCACGGATGCTCACGCGTTGCCCGGGTTTCATCCGCGCCAATTGGTCTTCCTTGAAATTGGCGTCGACCCACAAGCCGCTGGCCGGTACCACCGACAACTGTTGCGAACCTGCCTGGGCATAGGCGCCAACCCGTGCGCGGCGATTGCCGATCACACCATCGAACGGCGCACGCAGTTCGGTGTAGCCGAGGTTCAATTGCGCCAGATCACGTTCGGCGCGGGCTTGCTGGAGGGCGGCGCGAGCCTGTTGTTTCTGGGTGTCGATCACCGCCAGTTGGCGTTGCGCGGCGAGCAGTTCGGCCTGGGCGCGGGCGCTCAGGGCTTGCGCGGTTTTGAAGGTGGCGTCGGCGCGTTGTGCGCTTTCCACGGACACGGCATTGGTGGTCACCAGGCGCTTGTAGCGCGCGTTGTCATCCCGTGAACGTGCGGTTTCCGCGCCGGCGGCATCGATGCCGGCGCGGGCCTGGCCGATCACCGCTTGTTGCAGTTGTTCGGTGGCATCGAGGTTGGCCAGCAACGCTTCTTCGGCGGCGACCGCGCCTTCGGCTTTGGCGAGGTTGGCGCGATAGTCGCGAGCGTCGAGACGGATCAACACATCGCCGGCCCTCACATGCTGGTTGTCGGCGACCAGCACTTCGTCGATGTAACCGGCGACTTTCGGCCCGATCACCGTGACATCGCCACCAATGTAGGCATCGTCGGTTTCTTCGAGAAAACGCCCGGCGCCCCACCAATGCACGGCGTAGACCCCGGCGAAGATCAGCGCGAGCACTCCGGCGCCGGGAAGCAGCAAGCGTTTAAGCAGGGGCGGCTTGGTTTTCACCACAACAGGTTCGAGGGTGGGCATGCTGGTCATGGCGGATTACCTGGGTAAGCGGGTCGTTATTACGGCTGTAATATGACGCAGGTAATATTTGGTCTCAAATGATTTTTGACGCCGATCGTCAGTTGCTCACTTGAGCCATTGTCCGGGCGTGCTGCCGGTCATGGATTTGAAGAAGGCGATAAAGGCGCTGTCGCTGGCAAAACCCGATTCGAACGCGCAGTAACTCAGGCTGCGCCGGGTAGCGAGCAATTCCATCGCGCGCATCAGCCGCCACTGCTGGCGCCATTGCTGATAACTCATGCCGGTTTCTCGCTGGAAGATCCGCCCGATGGTGCGACTGCTGGCGCCGATCTGCTGCTCCAGCACTTGCAGCTCCGGCGGCAGGCGTCCGGGCGTTTTCAGCAGGGGCGTAAGGCGCTTGTCCTGAGGTAACGGTAACAGCACCGGTTGCTGCGCCGCTTCAGCGATTTCGCTCAGGCACAGACCGAGCAGGTGGGCGAATTTGCCTTGCTGCCAGTCGGTGGCGAAATCCGCCAGTGCCATCGGTTCGAGCACGGCGCGTAACAAAGGGCTGACTTCAATCACGCAGACTTGTTGCGGTAGCTTGGCGCACAGCTCGGGGATCAAGTAGATGGAGCGGTAATCGACACTCTGCTGCATCACCGCGCGATGGCTGACACCCGGCGGAATCCACGCCGCCCGCGACGGCGGCAGCAGACACAATTGTTGCGCCAGGGTAATCCGCGTGCAGCCCTGTCGCGTGTACAGCAGTTGCCCGCGTTGATGGCGGTGCAGGCCGGAATCGTGATCGCCCAGGGTCGAGGCGATACCAATCACCGGCGCAGGCAAGCGATCTGCGTCAAAGGTTGCGTGGGTATCGAGCCAGGCCATGGTTGTCCGATTTCAGCGATAAATTGGCAGGGTTTGGATAATACGCCACTCACCGATTCTTAAACTCCTCGGCGACTCATGAGAGGAGTGATGAAGGATGCACAACAGAAATTTCTTGCTGCTGGCGATTGCGCTGCTGATGTTTCCGCAGATCGCACAAACCCTCTACAGCCCGGCGCTCGGTGATATCGGGCGGGTGTTTAATGTCGGCCCGCAAGCGGCGGCGCAGACATTGTCGGTGTATTTCCTCGCGTTTGCCGTCGGGGTGGTGGTGTGGGGGCGTTTGTGTGATCGCATCGGTCGGCGCCCGGCGATGCTCGCGGGCCTGGCGATCTATGCCGCTGCCACGCTGTTCGGCTTGCGGGTCAACAGTTTCAACGGCTTGTTGTTGGCGCAGATGCTGGCGGCCTTTGGTGCGGCGGTGGGCTCGGTGGTCACACAAACGGTGCTGCGCGACCGTTTCAAAGGCACAGAACTGGCGCAGGTGTTTTCCCTGGTGGGCATCGCGCTGGCGGCCAGTCCGGCGATTGGTTTGTTCACTGGCGCCAGTCTGGTTCAGGCCTGCGGTTATCGCGGTGTGCTGGCTGCGTTGCTGGTGCTGGCAGCGTTGTTGTGGATGTGGAGTTGGTACACCCTGGCGGAAACCCGGCCACCGAAAACCCAGCATGTAGGTTTGTTCGAAACCCTCGGGCGTATGCTGCGTGACCTGGGTATCTGGCGTTCGGCGCTGTGGATCGCCTCGTTCAACGTCGCGCTGTTCAGCTATTACAGCCTCGCGCCGTTCATTTTTCAGCGATTGGGCGTCAGTGCCAGCGGGTTCGGTTACAGCGGCGTGATCCTCGCGCTGGGCTCAGGTTTTGGCGCATGGCTCAACCGGCGTTTATTGACGGCCGGATTCAACCCGCTGCAGTTGATTCGCCTCGCGGGCGGCACCGCGTTGCTCGGGGGTATCGGCGTGTGGTCGCTGCAGAACAGTTTTGCGTTCGTCCTGCCGATGCTACTGGTGGTGTTGGCGTTTGGCCTGGCTATTCCGAACGTGCTCGGTTCGGCGTTAGCGCATTACGCTGATCGGCTGGGCACCGCCGGGGCATTGTTGGGCTTGATGTATTACCTGCTGATCGGCGCCGGGCTGATGCTCGCCGGCTGGTTTCAGGCCCTCGGGGAAACCCTGATAACGTGCAGCGCCGTGGCCTTGCTGCTGACAATAAAGCCAGGCAAAGCAATTGTTTAAGAAATGTAAGCGCTGTAGGAAGCGTCTTGCTTTTGTGTGGGATGGCTCCGACTATCACGATCATTGATGACATGGCATTACGCCATTTGATGATCGCAAGGATGTTGCGTGCCGTTTCCGTTTCGCGCTGTTTTTCGCCGTCGTTCCCCGCTTTGCCCGCTGTTGTCGGCCTTTGTGTTGAGTGTGTGTGCCTCCTCGATTGTAGCCGCCGAACCTGTCGCGCCGGGCCAGGAAGTGCTGCGCCAGCAACAACAGCAACAGCGCGATCTGCAACAACTGCAACTTGAGCAAAGAAAACGGCAACTGGAGCGCGGCGCGTTTGGTTCCGCGCCGGTCACTCCGGCCATCCCGCCAACCGTCACCGCCGATGAACGTTGCTGGCCATTGAGCGGTGCGCGCATCGGCGGCGTCACGCTGATCGACAGCGACAAGCTCAATGCGCGGATCAAACCGCTGCTGGCGCCGTGCATGGGCGTCGGCCAGATCAATCATCTGCTGGCGACCATCACCGCGAGCTACGTCGACAAGGGTTACATCGCCAGCCGTCCGTATCTGCTCAGCGCACCGGCAGCCGGGCAGTCGCTGGATATCCGCGTTGACGAAGGCTACATCGAGTCCATCGAACTGGCCGATCAGAGTCTGCCTGTTTCGTTGGGCGGCGCGTTCCCGGGAATGCTCGGCGAGCCCCTGAACCTGCGCGATCTGGAGCAGGGCCTCGATCAATTGAATCGCCTGCGCTCGATCGATCTCACCGCCGACATCGCTCCCGGCAGCCAGCCCGGCGCCTCGCGGATCATCCTGCGTTCGCGCAACTCCGCGCATTCGCGCTGGGCCTTGAATGCCGGGATCGATAACCTTGGCAGCGCCAGTACCGGACGTGACCGCGACAGCGTCAGCCTGAGCCTCGACAGCCCGCTGCAACTCAACGACTTGTTGAGCCTCAGCGCCAGCGACACCCTCAATCAGGGCGACCGTTACAGCCGCAACGCCAGCCTGTATTACGCGATCCCTTACGGCTACTGGACCTACAGCGTGTTCGCCAGCCACGCCGAATATCGCGCGCCATTCAAACTGCCAAGCGTGACCTTTCACAATACCGGCATCACCGACCAGGTCAGTCTGCGTGCCGACCGTGTGTTGTGGCGCGACCAGAGCCGTCAGCTCAGTGCCAACCTGCAACTGGCGCACAAGGATGTCGACAGCTACCTGCAAGACGTTCGCCTCGGTATTCAAAGTCCGACCCTGACCGTGGCCGAGGCCGGACTCAATCTGTTCTGGCTCGACCGCGCGGTGTGGAACCTCGACGTCAACTACGCCCAGGGCCTGCGCTGGTTCGGCGCCGACGATGACTCGCAGCAGCAGATCAACAACCTGCCCAAGGCGCAGTTTCGCAAGTACCGCGCCGGCCTCAGCCAATGGCGCAACGGTCAGTTCGGCGCGCAGGTGTGGCAATGGCAGAGCCAGCTTAATTTGCAGTACAGCCCGGACCCGCTGCCGGCCATCGAACAATTGCTCGGCACCGACGATTCGGCGGTGCGCGGCTATCGGGTCAGCAGTGCCTCCGGCGCCAGCGGCGCGATCTGGCGTAATACCTTGCGCCTGCCGCTGCGTCGCGAATGGCCGCTGCAGATCACCCCGCGCGTGGGCCTCGACCACGGCTGGATCAAAGCCGATCACGGTGCTCAGGGCCAACGCCTGAGTGGCGCCAGTGTCGGCCTGAATCTGGGCTGGAAGAACCTGCAAGTGGACGTCGATTACCAGCGCGCCCTCAACATCCCGAACGGTCTGCAGCACGAGCCTGAAACCTGGCTGATGCGAGTCGGCCTGCAAATCTGAACAACGCAGTGAACAAACAGCCGTCGGACCTGAGCGCGTCAGCCACGGCCAAAGACTAAACGCGCGACGTGATGCCGTACTCACATGGAGACGTTTTTATGCCAGCACACACCTTTGCATTTCATCTTTCCCCTCGGGGCAAATTGCGCTGGGCGATTGCCAGCCTGTTCTTCGCCGTGCACCTGCCGAGCGCGCTCGCCGGTGGCGTCGTGGTCGCCCCGGGACCCGGCGGCACCGCGCAATTGCAGACCCAGGGCGGTGTGCCCATCGTCAACATCGTTGCGCCCAACGGTTCGGGCCTGTCGCACAACCAATTCCTCGATTACAACGTCGACCGCCAAGGCCTGGTGCTGAACAACGCCCTGCAGGCCGGGCAGTCGCAACTGGCCGGGCAACTGGCGGCCAACCCGCAACTGCAAGGCCAGGCCGCGAGCGTGATCCTCAACGAAGTGATCAGTCGCAACCCGTCCGCCATCAACGGCGCGCAGGAAATCTTCGGCCGCGCAGCCGATTACGTGCTGGCCAACCCCAACGGCATCTCGGTGAATGGCGGCAGTTTCATCAACACGCCGAACGCCAATCTGGTGGTCGGTCGTCCGGAATTGAATGACGGCAAACTGCAAAGCCTGAACAGCCGTGACGCCAGCGGTCAGTTGCAGATTCAAAACGGTGGCCTGCGCAATGGCGAGGGCTCGATCAACCTGATCGCGCCGCGTATCGACAGTCAGGGCGCGATCACTGCGCGCGATCAGTTGAATCTCACGGTCGGGCGCAATCAGGTCGATTACGCCAGCGGCCAGGTGAAAACCGTGGATCCGGCGGGCAACACCGCAGATCAACGCATCGACGCCAGCCTGTTCGGCGCAATGCAGGCCGGGCGCATCAATATTGTCAGCACCGCCGAAGGTGCAGGCGTGCGGGTGGGCGCGGTGCAGGTGGCCGGGCGTGACGGCGTGCAGATTCGTTCCGCCGGTGACTTGAGTGTCAGCGGTGAAGCGGTGGCCAACAGCCTCGACGTGACCCGCGCCGGTATTCGCAGCAGTCAGGGCGATGTTGGTTTGCACAGCGGCAAGGATCTGACGTTGGCCGCGACTGATGTCAGCGCTCGCGACGTCACGCTCGACGCCAAACGCAACCTGACCCTGTCCACGGTCGAAAGCCGCAAGCTTCAGGAAAAGCGCGAAAACTGGAACAACAGCATCATCGGCATCACCTGGGAAACCTACGACCGCACCCAGACCGACAGTGAATCGCGTCAGCACGGCAGCCAGATTATCGCCAGTCGCGACGCCAAGTTGTCGTCCGGTAAAGACACCGAGCTGAAAGCCGCCAAAGTCGAAGCCGCGAAGAGTCTCGACGTGCAAAGCGGCGGCGACTTGCGCCTGACCGCCGCCACTGAAAGCCACACGCAAACCGATCAAGGCAACCACCGTAAACACCTGTGGAAAGCCGACTGGAACAGCAGCAGCGAAGAGCAGCGCAGCGTCACCAGCCAGTTGAAGGCCGGTAACATCGCCCTGCAAACCGCCGCGTTGTTGCGCTCCGAAGGCGCCGAATTGAGCAGCGCCGGCGACGTACAACTGGCCGGTAAACAGGTGGAAATCACCACGGCCACGCGGACCAATCGCAGCAGCGACAACAGCTATTCAGGTGACCTGGTTGGCGGTGGTTTCTTCGGCAAGACTGGCGATGCCGACAAGGGCAAAACCCAGCATCAGGGCAGCAAAATCAACGCCAGCGGCAAGTTGATCGTCAAGGCTGACGATGTGCGC
This sequence comes from Pseudomonas viridiflava, assembly GCF_900582195.1. Taxonomy (GTDB): domain Bacteria; phylum Pseudomonadota; class Gammaproteobacteria; order Pseudomonadales; family Pseudomonadaceae; genus Aquipseudomonas. The sequence continues at coordinate 78,669 of NZ_UTHA01000226.1, read as the reverse complement.
ATCAGCGGCAGTCAAGTACGTGGCGGCACTGACGCCAGCGTGATCAGCGATAAAGGTTCGCTGGTCATCGATGGCGTGCAGGACACCTCGCACAGCAACAATCACGACAAGGACAGCAAGTTCTTCGGCATCACCAAGGATGAGTCGCGGCAGAACAGCAAAGACAGCAGCACCGTGCGTAGCGAACTGGTGTCGGACAGCAACCTCAAGCTCAAGAGCGCCAAGGACATTGCAGTGGCCGGCTCGACGGTCAAGGCTGACGGGGCGCTGACGGCCGACGCGGCGGGTGACGTCAATGTGCATTCGGCGCAGAACACTCACGACAGCACTGACACCACGCAAACCCGTGGCTTCGATGCGTACGCCAAAGAGCAAACGCCAGAGCAGTATCGCGCCGGGATTCACTACGAAGACAAACAGCAAACCGTCACTAGCAACGACGTCACCCAGCAAGGCTCCAGCCTTAGCGGCGGCAGTGTGCAGGTGAAGGCGGGCGGTGACGTCACGCTCAAAGGCGCGCAAGTGAAATCCACTGCAGGCGACACGACGTTGAGCGGCAAAAACGTCTCGTTGCTGGCCGGAGCTGACAGTCACGAAACCTCCACCGACACCTCCAGCACCGGCGGCGGTTTCTACTACACCGGCGGCCTCGACCGAGCCGGCAGCGGCGTCGATTTCGCCCACAGCACGGCGCAGGATTCGACCAGCAAAACCACCGCGCAAACCAGCAGCGTACAGAGCAGCGGCGGCTTGACCATCAATGCCGACAAACTCGCCACCGAAGGCGCACAACTCAAGGCTGGCAACGATTTGAATGTTGCCGCCAACGAGATCGACAATCGCGCGGCCAGCAACAGCGAAAGCAGCACGCACAACGACAGCAACTGGTCGGCGGACATCGGTGCCAACGTCGAGTACAAGGACATCGCCCGGCCGATCGCGGGCGCGGTCAAGGACGTGCTCAACGGCAAGGTGCCGGACAAGGACGCACTGGCCAGTCTCGGTCAGCCAAATGTCGGAATCGACGTTGCGGTCGGTCACGCCAGCGCCAGCAAAACCGAGCAAAACAACAACGCCGTGGTCAGCCGTTTTGACGGCGGCACTGTCGATGTGAAAACCACGGGCACGCTGCACGATCAAGGCACGCAATACAACGCCAGCGTCGGCGCAGTGAATCTCAGCGCTGACAAACTGCTTGCCGATGCCGCGAGCAACACGCACAACAGCAGCGCGAACGCGGTGGATGCCAAGGTCGATGTGCGCGTCTACACCAAGACCGGCGAAGACGTGAACGTCGCCGGTAGCGGCGCGGGTGGCAGCAGTGCGTCGAGCAAGGACAACGCCAGCGCCGTGGTTGGCGGTTACGCCGGCAGCCAAGGCGTGAACATCCAGGTCGGCGGCGATGCGCAGTTCGAAGGCAGCCGCTTCGAGGGCGGGCAGGGCGGTGTGAGCATCAAGACTGGCGGTGATCTGGCGCTGAATCAGGCCAACGACCGCCAGAGCAGCAATGACAGCAGCCTGCGCGGCAATGGCTCGCTGACGGTCGGCACCTTGCCGGGCACCGATGGCACCAACGTCGATCTCGGCGCCGGGTTCCAGCTCGATCACACCGGCAAGCAAAGCACTGACACGCAGGCCCATGTGGCGAGCATCAGCGGCAACGGCCCGGTGCAACTCAGCAGCAGCGGCAATCAAGTCCAGCAAGGCAGCAAGATCGACAGCGCCGGCGCCATCGATCTGCACGCTGCCGGCAAGCTCGATCTGCAAGCAGCTACCGACACTCACACCGCCACCGGCAGTAATCTCGGCGGCGGCTTGAAGGGCGGTGGCAGCAAAACCAGCAGCGAGAAGAGCCGTGATCAGGGCGGCAATCTGAGTGGCAACTTCAATATCGGTCGGGTCAACGAGGATTCGAAAACCCTCAGCGGTGGCCAGCTCAACAGCCAGAACGGCATCGCGTTGAGCGGTGATTCGATTCACCTGCAAGGCACGCAAGTCAGCGCACCGAACGTCAGCATCGACGCGCAGAAGGGCGGTTATGTGCAGGAGTCGGCGCAGTCCACCGACCACCGCAATAACTGGAATGTCGCGCTGAATGCCGGCGGCAACCTGAGCAGCAAAACCCCAACGGCAGCCGATGAAAAGGCCAGCAGCGATCACGGTTTCAACGCCGGGGCCAAAGTAGGCGTGGATTACCTGCAAGGCAGCACCCAGCAGAACAGTCAGATCAAGGCTGACGGCGTCGTGCTGAACAGTGCCGGTGATGCACAGCTTTCGGGGGCGCGGATCGATGCTAAAACTGTCAGCGGTAAGGTCGCGGGTGATCTGAGCGTGGAGAGCCGTGAGGACTCGAGCAACCACGCCAAGGTCGATGTCGATCTGGGCCTGACCGCGAAGAAAAACCCACCGAGTGACAAAGAGAAGCTTGCCGGCACTGACTACAAGCCGACGCTGAAAGCGCAGGGCGAATACGCGCATAAGGACAGCGTTGCGCAGGCTTCCGGGATCAGTGCCAGCCAAAGCGTGAATCTAGCGGTGGGCGGCGGCACGCAACTGACCGGTGCGCGGATTTCGGCAGCACAAGGGAAGGTTGATCTGGGTGGCTCGAAGGTCAGCAGGGCTGAACTGAGCAACCGTGACTACGGCGTGAAAGCGGGCCTCGATCTGCCGCATAAAGCCGAGGAAAACGCACCGAAGGTTTCCCTGGAAAACGGCAACCTGAAAGTCGGTCCGGTCACCCTGAGCGGGCATCTGGACACCCAGACCCTGCACGCCGGGATCGACGAGAAAGGCTAAAACCAACGGTATTGGATGCCAGATCTGCCATCCACCACCGAACCTTGTGGGAGCGAGCTTGCTCGCGAAGGCGTCCGTTCAGTCAATGCATTAAGTGACTGGCGGACCGCCTTCGCGAGCAGGCTCGCTCCCGCATTGTTTTGCGCCAGGCGTTAAATCTCGCGCATCATGCGCGACCTTGAATACGCCAGGGAGGCAAACAATGAAAACGGCATTCGTCGCTGTACTCGGGGCTTTGTTGATCGCCCAACCATCCGTGTCCTTCGCGGACAACAGCAATGGCAAAAATCTCTATGTGCAGCGATGCGCCGTGTGCCATGGCGCCGATATAAAGGGCACCGGACCGCTGGCGCATAAAAGCAATCCGCCAACACCTGACCTGACAACGTCCGCGTTCAAAAAACGCCTGAATGAATATCCGGGCGTGATTGTGTCGTCGATCATTCTTCGTCCGAACGGCAACCTGATTCCGAAAACGTTGCAGGAGAACGGGGTGAAAATACCGCCGCACGCCTGGAGCGTTAAGGATTTTCGCGATCTGCATGAATACATGAGTGGTGTGATTGCAAAAAAAAACTGAGCTAGCGAGGCGACCCGGACGGTCGGTCGAGGAATCCATTGCTTCGGCTTAATGGTAACCATTACTATTCACGCCCCTTTCCTCAGCACGCCGCCCATACCCCCATGCGTCCCCGCAGACCCGGCTTTTTCGAGCACTACGAAGAGTTGATCGGCACCTGGACTCGTCGCCTGCGCAATCGTGCGCAGGCCGAGGATCTGGCGCACGACACCTTTGTGCGCGTGCTCGAATCCGATTCGGCGGCGGTGCAGCAGCCACGGGCGTATTTGCATCAGACCGCGCGCAATATCGCGGTCGACGGCTATCGGCGGGAGGATCGGCGCGGCGCCATGGAGTTGCAGGCCATCGATCACAGTGCGTCATCGTCCGGTGATCCGGAGCATTACATGCATGCGATCCAGTTGGCCGACTCCATCGAGCGGGCGCTTGCTGAATTGCCGATCAACTGCCGGAAAATTTTCGTCTGGCAGAAGATTGAAGGCCTGACCCAGGCCGAAATCGCTGAACGTCTGGGGTTGTCCAAGAACATGGTCGAAAAGTATATGATCCGCACCCTGCGCCATCTGCGTGATCGCCTCGATGGGTCGCAGTCATGAGCCGCTGCCCCCTTTCATCCCCAGCCCAACAGGACATTCCATGATGGAGACGCGTGATTGCGCGTGCGGGCAAACAACGGTGCGCGATGACGCGGCTCGCTGGTTTGTGCGTTTGCAGGAGCCGGCCATCGATGCCGACGAGCAGCAGCGATTCGACGCGTGGCTGAATCGACATCCGCAGCATCGTGACGAATTCCAGTTGCTGCAGGGCTTGTGGTCGGCGGCCGATTTGCTCCCGGCGCCACGCCTCAAAGCCTTGCTTGAAACCCCGCCAAAGCGCCGTCCGCTGTTGCGTTATGCCGTGGCTGCCAGTGTGTTGGCAGTAGCACTTGGCCTGGGCTTGTTCAGCGGTTTTAATCATCCGGGCGGCTACCGCGCCGAGTTCGCCACGGCGCTGGGCGAGCGCAAACACGTGGCGCTGCCGGACGGTTCGGTGATCGATCTGAACAGCCGCAGCCGCTTGCAGGTGCGCTTTGAACAGGATCGCCGGGTCATCGAACTGGCGGAAGGCGAAGCGTTGTTCAGCGTCGCGCACGATACCTCGCGACCGTTCGTGGTCGAGACCGGCAATGGCAAGGTCACGGTCACCGGCACCCGTTTCGATGTGCGCCGCGATGTTACGCAAACCCGCGTGGCGGTGGAGCAGGGCACGGTGAAGGTCCAGGGGCGTGATGCAGCGGATGATCAGTTCATCAGCCTGACAGCGGGCCTCGGCACTCACGTCGATGCGCAAGGCAAAGTCGCCGCAGCCTATGCAGTCAACCCGGCGCAACTGACGGCGTGGCGCAGCGGCAAACTGGTGTTCAACAACGCCAGCCTCAGCGAAGTCGCCGCTGAAGTGTCGCGTTATCGCGATAAACCGCTGACCGTTGCCAACCCCGCCGTGGCCAGCCTGCGCCTGACCAGCGTGTTCAAATCCGACAACACCGACGCCTTGCTCAAAGCCTTGCCGAGCATACTCCCGGTGGCCGTTCGCACCCTCGCGGATGGCAGTCAGGAAATAATCGCAAAATAAAATTCAGGTTTTTTTCGAGTTCATCGTCTTCCTGTTCAACTGCAACTGGTTTGCATTAACAGCCGCACACTCTTGCGATCCACAGGACTCCGTACGACGTGAAAAACACCCCTGCCAACAACAAAAAATCCCCTTGGTTACCGCTGGCCCTCGCGCTGACGGTCAATGCGGCGATGCCGCTGGCGTTTGCCGGCGAAGCCATTCATATCCGCGCGCAGCCGCTGGGCCAGGCCCTCAGCGAACTGGGCCAGCAGACATCGCTGCAAGTGTTTTTCAGCCCGGACCTGGTCGCCGGCAAACAGGCCCCGGCAGTCGACGGTGATATCTCGCCGGAGCAGGCGTTGCGCCAATTACTGCAGGGCAGCGGCCTGGATTATCAGATCAACGAGGGTTCGGTAACGCTGTCGCCAGCCGCGAGTTCTGCCAGCAATGGCCCATTGGAATTGGGCGTGACCGACATCAAGGTGGTCGGTGACTGGCTCGGTGACGCCAATGCCGCCGTGGTGCAGAATCACCCCGGCGCGCGCACGGTGATCCGCCGCGAAGCCATGGTCGAGCAGGGCGCGATGAACGTCAGCGATGTACTCAAGCGCGTACCCGGCGTGCAGGTGCAGGACTCCAACGGCACCGGCGGCAGTGACATCTCCCTGAACGTTGGCGTGCGTGGTCTGACTTCGCGCCTGTCACCGCGCTCCACCGTGTTGATCGACGGTGTACCGGCAGCTTTTGCTCCGTATGGTCAGCCACAACTGTCGATGGCGCCGATCTCCTCGGGCAACCTCGACAGCATTGACGTGGTGCGTGGCGCCGGTTCCGTGCGTTATGGGCCGCAGAACGTCGGCGGGGTGATCAACTTCGTCACCCGCGCGATCCCGGAAAAAGCCACCGGCGAAATCGGCACCACCCTGGAAACCACCCGGTACGGTGGCTGGAAACACATTGACACCGCGTTCCTCGGTGGCACCGCCGACAACGGCATGGGCGTGGCGTTGCTGTATTCCGGCGTCAACGGTAACGGCTACCGTGAGCGCAACAATGGCAACGACATCGACGACGTGTTGCTCAAGACCCACTGGGCGCCGACCGATCAGGACGATTTCAGCCTCAATTTCCATTACTACGACGCCACGGCTGACATGCCCGGCGGTCTGACGCAGAAACAATACGATGACAAGCCGTACGACTCGGTGCGGGATTACGACCAATTCACCGGTCGGCGCAAAGACGTGTCGTTCAAGTGGATCCGTCAGATCGACGAACGCACGCAAGCGGAAATCCTGACCTACTACACCGACAGTTTCCGTGGCAGCACCATCGCTGCGCGTGACCAGAAAACCCTCAGCTCCTACCCGCGTTCGTATTACACGCTGGGCATCGAGCCACGGGTGTCGCGGGTCTTCGATGTCGGCCCGACCACCCAGGAAGTCAGCGTCGGTTATCGCTACCTGAAAGAGGCCATGCACGAATCGTCAAGCCGGGTGGCGCTGGTCAACAACCAGCCGGTGCTCACGCCGACCTCCGATGGCCATGTATTCCAGGACCGCACCGGCGGCACCGAGGCCAACTCGGTCTACCTCGACAACAAGATCGATGTCGGCAACTGGACCATTACTCCTGGCATTCGCTTCGAACACATCAGCACCGACTGGCATGACCGTGCGGTGCTCGACACAGCCGGCAAACCGGTGCAGGCGAAAAATCGCAGCATCGAGAGCAATGAACCGCTGCCGGCGCTGAGCGTGATGTATCACCTGTCGGACGCGTGGAAACTGTTCGCGAACTACGAAACTTCGTTCGGCAGCCTGCAGTATTTCCAGCTCGGTCAAGGCGGCTCGGGTGATCAGACCGCCAATGGCCTGGAGCCGGAAAAAGCCAAGACCTACGAGATCGGCACGCGCTACAACGACGATGTGTGGGGCGGGGAAGTGACGCTGTTCTACATCGACTTCGACGACGAGCTGCAATACATCAGCAACGATGTTGGCTGGACGAACCTCGGCGCGACCAAGCACCAAGGTATCGAAGCCTCGGTGCATTACGACATGGCGGCGCTGGATCCGCGCCTCGACGGCTTGACCGCCAACGCCGGTTTCACTTACACCCGCGCCACGTATGAAGGCGAGATTCCGGGCTTCAAGGGCCGTGATCTGCCGTTCTATTCGCGGCAGGTGGCAACCGTCGGTTTGCGTTACGACATCAACCGCTGGACCTACAACCTTGACGGTTTCGCTCAATCGAAACAGCGTTCGCCGGGTACCGGTGTGAATGCCGATGGCAGTTTCAACGGCAACTACATCACCGACGGCACGGCGGACGGGCAGTACGGCGACATTCCGGGTTACGTGACCTGGAACGTGCGCGGTGGCTATGACTTCGGGCCGCAGGTGTCGAACCTGAAGCTGGGCGCCGGGGTGAAAAACATCTTCGACAAGCAGTACTTCACCCGCTCCAGCGACAACAACTCGGGCATGTATGTCGGCGCGCCACGGACGTTCTTTGTGCAGGCCAGCGTTGGGTTTTAACTGATCGTTCCCACGCTCTGCGTGGGAATGCAGCCCGGGACGCTCTGCGTCCCCGCGAAGCGTCCATTGAGGCATTCCCACGCAGAGCGTGGGAACGATCTCATACCTTCAGGACTTTACCGCCGATGGCTACTGCAACCAGCAGCACCGCCATCAAGCCAAAGGCAAAACTCAAACTGCTGGCATGGGCGACAAAGCCGATCACCGCCGGTCCCGCCAGAATCCCTGCATAACCGAGCGTGGTAATCGCCGGCACGGCGATGCTCTCCGGCATCACCGTCTGCTTGCCCACTGCCGTGTACAGCACTGGCACGATGTTCGAACAACCCGCACCGACCAGTGCGTAACCGACCAATGCCGCTTCCCAGCTCGGCGCGAATGTCGCCAGAAACAGGCCAGCAGCTGCCAACAGACCACCAAACAAAATGATCCGGGTTGCACCGACAGTCCGAACAATCCGGTCACCCATCAAACGTCCGGCCGTCATGGTCAATGCAAACGCCGCATAACCCAGCCCTGCGTACGCCGTGTCGATCCCGCGTTCCTGCGCCAGAAACACCGCACTCCAGTCCAGCGCCGCGCCTTCGGTGAGAAAGACGATGAAGCACATGCCGCCGATAAACAGCACGATGCCGTGGGGGATGGCGAATGCCGGTCCCGAGCTTTCACTGCCGTAGGGCAACATGTGCGGCACGCATTTGAACAATGCCGCGATCAACACGACGACCACCACCAGCATCGCGGCCAGTGGCGTCAAACCAAGGCCGAGCAGGGCGCTGACACCCGCTGCGCCGACGATCCCGCCCAGACTGAACAAACCGTGAAAGCCCGACATCATGTTCTTGCCGCTGGCGCGTTCGACAATCACCGCTTGCAGGTTCACCGTCGAATCCACCGTGCCCAGGCCGGCGCCGAACATGAACAGCGTGGCGATCAGCGCCGGTATCGACGACACCGTGGCCAGCAATGGCAGCGCCGCGCAGATCAACAGTGTGCCACCGGTGGCGACACGCCGGCAGCCGAAGCGTGTGGCCAGAATCCCCGCCAGCGGCATCGCCAGAATCGAACCGACGCCGAGGCACAACAGCAACAACCCCAACGTGCCCTCATCCAGCCCGGCGCGTGCCTTGGCGTACGGCACCAAAGGCGCCCACGCGGCGATGCCGAGTCCGGCGATGAAAAAGGCGATGCGCGTGGACATCTGTTGCAGGCGTCCGGGGACGAAAGTGTCTTGGGGGTTGAGGCTGGTCATATCGATCCTTGGCAAAAAACTTCGCGTCCCCGAAGGACAGTGATACGGCGACGAGGTTCGATCGCCCATCATTCGAGGCAGTACAGCCGACATCCTACCCTGTGGGAGCGCGCCTGCTCGCGAAGGCGCAGTGTCAGTTCAAAATATATCGACTGACCCACCGCTTTCGCGAGCAAGCTCGCTCCCACATTGAAAGGAGTGGGCTTACTAATCAGCGGTCATGCACCGATTCCTGTGGGAGCGAGCTTGCTCGCGAAGGCGGTGTGGCAGATAAAGAAAATATCGGCTGACACACTGCATTCGCGAGCAAGCTCGCTCCCACAAGGGATTGCGTTTTACAGTGGCCTTCTTCGGCAACAGGGACAAACACTGATGACGCAGTTTTACGATGCAAGGGGCAATATTTACGGGGTGACTGCGCCGCAGGCACTGCGCGACGCGGGCATTGCCTTGCCCGCCAGCGCCACCGAATGCGCCTCTTCGCGTCAGTCGTGGAGCGAAGCAGCAATCAAACTTTGCTGTGACTGGCCCGAAGACCAACGTCCGGTGAACAGCAAAACCCACCGTAGCGACGGCCTGCTGATCGGCCCGTTCCAGACGTCGCCGCCGTTTGACGTATTGATCGTCAACACCGACGGCACACTAGCCGAGCGCAGTGGCAATGGCCTGACGATTTTCTCGCAGGCGCTGACCGAGCAAGGCTTGATGCCCGACGAAGGTGCGTTGCTGCGCGTGCATCACGACAAGGGTGACGCCGTCGAGACCTCGGTGAAACCGGCTGAAGTCGAAGGCGTTCAAGGTTTCTGGCTTGACCTGGGGCAACCCGATTTCGGGCCTCGCGCAGTGGCTGCGCAGAACGTGGAAAGCGTCGACTTCAACGGACATGACGTGAGTCAGGTAAAACCACTGGCGACACTCGATCCGGCATGGTCACACAGCCAGTTTGTGCGCATCGGCAATCCGCATTGCGTGACCTTGCTGAGTGACAGTGCGGCTTTGCCTGGCAATGAACAGATGCGCGAATCGCCACTGAACAAAGGCCTGACCGAAATTGCCTACGCCATGCCGACCGGCGCGGGAGAACCCTGCCCGGCGGGGGTGAATCTGCAATGGGCGGTGCTGGAGTCACCGCACAGAATCCTTGCCCGAGTGTTCGAGCGCGGTGAAGGGCCGACCGCATCTTCCGGCACCAGCGCCAGTGCAGTGGCATCGGCGGCGTGGCGAGTGGGTTGGGTTGTGGCGGGAGAAGTGCAGGTGGTCATGCCCGGCGGCACGGCGCCGATTTGGCTGGAAGAAGCAGGCGGTGAATTGCTGAGGGTCAGATTGTTCGGTACGGCACGGTTGATGGGCTGAATTCGCTGGCGTCATCGCTGGCAAGCCAGGCTCCCAAGGGTTTTGTGTGTACACAAATATCATGTTCAAACACCGAACCTGTGGGAGCGAGCCTGCTCGCGAAAGCGGTATGTCTGAGGCGATGATGCCGGATGTGCCAACCTCTTCGCGAGCAGGCTCGCTCCCACATTGAATTGACGGTGCGCCTCTCAGCTCAGCGCGGTACTGAACTCCACCACCGGCATCTGCCGCTTCATCAACACCCTGCCGCCGCGAATCGAATACAACGGCAAGCCCTGACTGCGGATCACCTCGTAATCGCTGTCCGCCGACAGAATCAACAGATTCGCCGGACGCCCTTGTTCCAGGCCATATCGCTCACCCAGGTGCATGGCTTTGGCGCTGTTGTCGGTGACCAGATCCAGCGCACTTTGCAGGTTGCGGTAACCGAGCATGTGGCAGATGTGCAGCCCGGCTTCGAGCACTCGGAGGATGTTGCCGTTGCCCAGCGGATACCACGGATCGACGATCGAATCCTGGCCGAAACACACGTTCATCCCGGCTTCGAGCAATTCATTTACACGAGTCACGCCACGGCGTTTCGGGAAGTTGTCGAAGCGCCCTTGCAGGTGAATGCTTTCGGTAGGGCAGGAGACAAAACTGATTCCGGAATGACCGAGCAAGCGGAACAGTTTCGCGCAGTAGGCGTTGTCGTACGAACCCATCGCCGTGGTGTGGCTAGCGGTGACGAGGGCGCCCATGTCGCGGCTGCGCGCTTCTTCGGCGAGCACTTCGAGGAAGCGTGAATGCGGATCGTCGGTCTCGTCGCAATGCACGTCGACGAGGCAACCGGTGCGCTCGGCCAGGTCCATCAGGAACTTCACCGAACTGACGCCCTGATCGCGGGTGTACTCGAAATGCGGAATCCCGCCAACAACATCGGCGCCCATGCGGATCGCTTCTTCCATCAGCTCGCGGCCATTGCGGAATGACTCGATGCCTTCCTGCGGAAACGCGACGATTTGCAGATCGATCAGGTGACGGCTTTCCTCGCGCACTTCGAGCATGGCTTTGAGTGCCGTGAGTTGCGGGTCGGTGACGTCGACGTGGGTGCGCACGTGTTGAATGCCGTGCGCCGCCAGGGCCTGAATGGTTTTCTTGGCGCGGGTCTTGGTGTCTTCTTCGGTGATGGTGACCTTGCGCTCGCCCCAGCATTCGATGCCTTCGAACAGCGTGCCGCTCATGTTCCAGCGCGGCTCGCCGGCGGTGAGGGTGGCGTCGAGGTGAATGTGTGGCTCGACGAAGGGCGGCACCACCAGATTGCCGCCGGCGTCGAGGTCATCCGGGCCGAGGGTCGGCGCTTCGGTCTGCCGGGCGATGCTGCGGATCAGGCCGTCTTCGAGGTGCAATTCGTGCAAACCTTCCTGGTTGCGCAAACGGGCATTGATGATGTGCATCAGGCGAATCCTTTTTTATAGGTCTTGTAGTGGCGCGGTCGCGCTGCGAGCGCCGAGCGCGCCGGTGACGATGACATACGTTAACGCGGCAGCGGCGATGCCTACCAGCGGCGCGACCCATGGCGAGCTGAACGCGGCGATGGTGCCGACCGCATAAGCCCCGAGTCCCGGCCAGTTGAACGCCGGCAACCGTGCGTCGGCCAGACGCGGGTAACGCCCGCGCCAACGGAAGAAAAAGTCCGCCATGATCACCCCGCCAATCGGCGGAATCACCGTGCCGAGCAGAATCAGATACGGCACCAGCATGTCGTACATGCCCAGCAGGGCGAGCAGGGTGCCAATCACCGCACCAGCGAGGGTCACGGTTTTGCGTCGACCGGTGCGCAGCAAATTGCATCCGGCGACGGCGAAGTTGTAGATGGTGTTGTCCTGAGTACTCCAGATATTCAGCAACAACATCGCCATCGCGGCCATTGCGAAACCTTGCAACAGCAGCACTTCAACCACGTCCGGCTGTTGATAAACGATGGCGCCGTACGCGCCGATCAATACCATCAGGCCATTGCCGATGAAGAAACCGATCAGGCTGGCCAGCACCGCCACCCGCGCCGAGCGCGAGAAGCGCGTCCAGTTGGTCGCTTGCGTTGCGCCACTGACGAAGGTGCCGAACACCAGAGTGATCGCCGTCGACCAGTCCAGCGAACCCGTCGGCACGACGCTGAGCAAGCCTTCCAAACCGCCGACTTTCACCGTCGCCACCCACATCGACAGCATCAGCAGCAACATCATCGCTGGCACGGCGATGTAGGAGAGGATTTCCAGCCCGCGATAACCGACGTAGGCCGTGGCGCAGAACAGCAGACCGAACAACACCATCAGGCCAAGCACCGTGCCTTCGTCGAGATTGAAGTATTTGCCGATTACCACGGCAGCGGTCGCGGTGCCCCAGGCGTACCAGCCGATCTGGGTGAAACCGAGAATCAGGTCGCTGAGCTTGCTGCCGACTTCGCCGAAGCAGAAGCGGCCCATCAACACCGAATTGAGGCCGCTTTTGAAGGCGATATAGCCGAGGCCCGCCGCATACAGACCGAGCAGCAGATTGCCGATGATGATCACCGCCATCATCTCGCCGAAGCTGAACGCCACACCGAGCTTGCCGCCGGCGAACATGGTCGCGGTGAAAAACGTGAAGCCCAGTAACACCATGGCCGTCGAGGCCAGGCCTTTACGCGCATGCATCGGGACTTCGCTGAGGGGGTAATCATTGCCGGGATCGTTCTGCGTCATGGGGCGGTCCTTGCAGGAATGGAGGAGACGCGAGGAGGGTTGCAGTGGTCGTGCCAAATGCTGGATGGCGCGGGTTATATATAGACGAGCCGTGTAGGTTGGCGCGAAAGCGGTGCACCTGAATACACCCAAGCCCAATGTGGGAGCGAGCCTGCTCGCGAAGGCGTTCTGTGTAGATCGTTCCCACGCTGTGCGTGGGAATGCAGCCCGGGACGCTCCGCGTCCCACTCCAAAGCCGAACGCGGAGCGTCCGTTGAGGCATTCCCACGCAGAGCGTGGGAACGATCGGTGTCAAGGGCATTTAGGATCTGTCAGAGAAAGCGCAGCAGGGCGGCGACGATGGCTTCGGGGGCGTCTTCCTGGACGAGGTGGCCAGCGTTGGGAATCGGGTGGAATTGTGATCCCGGGATCATCTGATGTAACGCATGGCCACGTTCGATGGGAATCCACTGATCGTCTTCGCCCCAGAGAATCTGCACCGGACAGCGGATCGTCGGGTACAGGCTTTCTGCTTCACGGGTATAGCGCTCGTCCATCTGCGCAATCTGCCGATAGAACGCCGCTTGCCTGGGGTCGCCGAGCCACGGTTGCACGTAGGGCGCCAGTTCCTCGTCGGTAATCTCGCGGTGAATCGCCCCGCGAATATAGGTCGGCACGATGGCGCGCTGGATGTAGTCGGGCAGGCCGCTGAAGGCCGCTTCATGTTGACGCACATGTTGTACGAAGGGCGAGCCCCAGGGCGACAATGCCACCGGATCGATCAGGGTCAGGCTGCGGTAATCCTTGCCGTTGAGCAGATGTGCACGCAGCACGGTGGCGCCGCCGAAGTCGTGGGCGACGACGTCAGGGCACTTTAGATTCCAGTGATCGAGCAGTTGCGCCAGCAGTTGGTTCTGCACACCGAGGGAGACATCGGCGTCCGGTTGCCCGGAGCGGCCATAACCCAGCAGATCGAAGTAATGCACACGATGCGTGGCGAAAAAGTGCGGCGCGATTCGGTGCCACACATATGACGAAAACGGCGTGCCATGCACGAACACAAGCGGCGGGCCGTCGCCGTGTACGGCGTAACGAATGTGGTGCCCGTTGAAGTCAAAGACCTGATCCAGCGGCCAGTCTGTCATCGGCCTGTCCTCTTGGCGGGTGGGAGCCAAAAAGCATAGGCGTAAAAAAACAGCCGTGAAGGCTGTTTATTCATTCACTGACACGCCGCCTATCCCTGTGGGAGCGAGCTTGCTCGCGAAGGCATTGTGTCAGTCAATATTTATTTCACTGGCAAACCGCATTCGCGAGCAAGCTCGCTCCCACAGGGTTATGCAGTGATTTCTGGATCGGATTACTCACCGCGATAGATGCAACCGCTGGTGCAGGTCTCGTGAATACGGATCGCGCTCAGTTCCGGCAACAACGGCTTCATTTCATTCCAGATGTATTTGGCCAGCACTTCACTGGTCGGGTTTTCCAGGCCGGGAATATCGTTCAGGTAGTTGTGATCCAGACGGTTGTACAACGGCTTGAATTTATCTTTGATTTCTGAGAAATCGCGGATCCAGCCAGTGTGCGGATCGAGGTCGCCGCTGAGGTGAAGCGCCACTTTGAACGAGTGACCGTGCAGACGCCCGCACTTGTGGCCGTCCGGGACGTGCGGCAGGCGGTGGGCGGATTCGAAAGTAAACTCTTTGAAGATTTCCACGGTATTTTCAGCTCTGTTCAGATGGCGTTCGCCGCAGCGATTCGGGCAGGCGGCGAGTTTACCAGCTTGTGTTTGGCCGTGCTGACTAAAGGGTCAGCAAGCGCTCGGCGAGGCGACCATTGGCAGTCAGTTCAAGGAACTCATCGCCGAGGCGACGGCTCTCGTCCATCGCTGCGTGCCAGTATTTCTGCCGGCCCGGCGCATCGCCCATAAAGCGTTTGAAGTCGTTGCGGTCAGGCAATTTGCCGTAGGGCAGGCGCGCCAGATATTCCTTCGACGGCGCGAGTAACAGCACGTCCTGCAAGCGCTCCACCGAAGCCTTGCGCCATGGCAGGGTCTTGTCGAACCAGCCGGGAATCACTCGATCAGTGAAGTGCGGATAGAGCACGATGCCGTCGCCGCTGTAGGGCAGGTCGAGGTGATAGTCGAGCAGACCGCCATCGCGGAAGGTGCCAGCGCCGGCGCCGGGCAGGTCGCGCACGCCTTGCATGACCATCGGGATCGAACCCGATGCGAGCAGGGCCTGACGCAGATTATCGGCATTCAGGGCGACGAAGCGTGAGGGGAAATCGTTCAGCGCATTCACCGGCGGGGCGAGGCGCGGGTCGTGGATGATCAGCCGTTCGAAGTGCCGCGACAGCCGCGCGCGACCGCGCAGGTTGTCGGCAATCACCGAACCCAGCGCCAGACCGAGACGACCGCGATGGTCATCAGCCAGACGGCCCTGACTTTTCACCACCATGATGTTCAGGCGGTAGTGGGCGTTGTCGAGGATGCTCGCATCGCGCCCGTCGAGCAGGTCGTTGAGCATGCGCTGCGAGCTCTGACTGATCTCGGCCATGGTCACGCCTTTGTTGAAGTTCTGCTCGGCGTACAGATGGCCGAGACGGCGGATACCTTCGGCGGCGTCCGGCAGACAGGCACTGGCGAAGCGCCAGGAACCGACCGAAGCGCCGATCAGCGAGCGCTCACGCGGTGCGCTCGGCAGCCATTCGCCGAACAACGCCAGGTCCAGCCCCTGAATCCCCAGCGCCTTCGGCCCCCCGGCGGCGCCGGGCAGGGTGCCGACGTCGGAAGCGTTCAGGCCTTGCGCACGAATGCGCGCCATGGCACGCGGGCCGGCCTTGAGGGTGAGGGCGGGGAATTTGATGTGGATGGCGGTCATACCGGTCTCGATCGTTAGCAAGCGAACAATTATAAGCACATGTGACAAAACCTTGCAGGCTCACTCCTACAAGGGGCTATGTGTTGAGCTGGAGCAATGATGGCAATTCAGTTTCAGTTAAGTTCATCCCGCTAAGGTGCCCACCGTATGCAACACATAAAAATATGGAGACACCATGAAAACCCTGACTGCCCTGTCCATTGCCTCGATTATCGGTTTCACTGCCAGCCTCGCCCATGCCCGCGATCTCGGTCCTGACGAAGCCCTGCGTCTGCGCGACGCTGGTACTATCGTCTCCTTCGAGAAGCTCAACGCCACCGCGTTGGCCAAACACCCGGGTTCGACGATCACCGATACCGAGCTGGAAGAGCAGTACGGCAAGTATATCTACCAGATCGAAATGCGTGATCCGCAGGGGCTGGAGTGGGATCTGGAATTAGACGCGGTGACTGGGCAGGTTCTCAAGGATCATCAGGATACGTAATGAAGGTTAATGTTCGCGCCACCCGCCGTACGGCGTTG
This sequence comes from Pseudomonas viridiflava, assembly GCF_900582195.1. Classification (GTDB taxonomy): domain Bacteria; phylum Pseudomonadota; class Gammaproteobacteria; order Pseudomonadales; family Pseudomonadaceae; genus Aquipseudomonas. The sequence goes on along the minus strand of NZ_UTHA01000226.1, from coordinate 62,452 downwards.
GCGCTGGTGATGTGTTGCTCGACGGCGATGGCTCGCGACCTCGGTCCGGACGAGGCGCTTGATCTGCGCAAGCAGGGCGTGATCCTGCCGCTGGAGCAAGTGCTGCAGCAGGCAATGGACCGCTATCCCGGCGCAAAACTGCTGGAAGTCGAGCTGGAAGAAAAACACGACGTCTACATTTATGAAGTCGAGTTGCTCACCGTCGAAGGTGTCGCCCGTGAGCTGCACTTGAAGGCCGATACCGGTGAACTTGTGAAAGACAAGGAAGATTGATCCATGCGTTTGCTTTTGGTGGAAGACCACGTACCGCTGGCCGACGAATTGCTCGCTGGCTTGCAACGGCAAGGTTACGCGGTGGATTGGCTGGCGGATGGCCGCGATGCGCTGTATCAGGGCAGCAGCGAGCCGTATGACCTGATCATTCTCGACCTCGGCCTACCCGGCGTGCCGGGGCTCGAGGTACTGGCGCAGTGGCGTGCTGGCGGTCTGGCGATTCCAGTGCTGATCCTCACGGCGCGCGATTCCTGGGCCGAGCGCATCGAAGGTCTGAAGGCCGGCGCTGACGATTATCTGACCAAACCGTTCCATCCCGAAGAGCTGCAACTGCGCATTCAATCGCTGTTGCGCCGCTCCAAAGGCCAGGCCAATCAACCGACCTTGCAGGCTGCCGGACTGCATCTGGACGAGGGCCGCCAGTGCGTGGTGCGCGACGGCTCCGATATTCAACTGACCGCCGCCGAGTTCCGCCTGCTGCGCTATTTCATGCTGCACCCGGAGCAGATCCTCTCCAAAAGTCACCTCGCCGAACACCTCTACGACGGTGAAACCGAGCGTGATTCCAACGTTCTCGAAGTGCACGTCAATCACCTGCGGCGCAAGCTCGGCAAAAGCGTGATCGAAACCCGTCGCGGCCAGGGTTACCTGTTCGGCGGACAAGCTTCGTGAGGTCGATCCAGCGCCGCTTGAGCCTGGGTCTGATCAGCGTCATGGTGATCGTCGGTGTGGTGCTGGCGCAAACCAGTCTGTGGTTGTTCGAAGTGGGGTTGCAGCGCTACCTCGAAGCGGGTCTGCGCAACGACAGCGAGAGCCTGTTGGTCGCGTTGGTCCGCGGCCCGCGAGGCTTGCAGCTGGATGAGCGGCACCTGTCGCCGGCCTATCAGCGGCCATTTTCCGGGCACTACTTCCGTATCGATTTTGCCGAAAGCCACTGGCGTTCACGCTCATTGTGGGATCAGGATCTGCCGCTGCTCGACCATCCCGGCCTGCACAGCAACCTGCAACTGGGCCCGGACGGTCAGCAGTTGCTGGTGCTGCGCTCGGACTATCGGCGGCTGGGCCAGTCGATTTCGATCAGCGTCGCCCAGGATTACACGCCAGTGCGCGAGAGTTTTCAGCGCATGCGGCAGATCGGGCTGGGTCTCGGTCTGGCGGCGTTGTTGTTGATTCTGTTCTTGCAGCGATTGACCGTGCGCCGTGCATTGAAACCGCTGGAAAGGGCCCGCGAGCAGATCGCGCAATTGCAGCAGGGCCAGCGTTCGCAACTCGATGATCAGGTGCCGGTCGAGCTGGAACCGCTGGTGGCGCAGATCAACCATTTGCTCGCGCACACCGAAGACAGCCTCAAGCGTTCGCGCAATGCCTTGGGCAATCTCGGGCACGCCTTGAAAACCCCGTTGGCGGTGCTTTTAAGCCTGGCGTCCAGCGAAAAACTCGATGCGCATCCCGAACTGCGCAAGGTGCTCAAGGAACAGCTTGAGCAGGTCCAGCAGCGGCTCAATCGCGAATTGAACCGTGCACGGCTGTCCGGCGATGCGCTGCCGGGTGCGCTGTTTGATTGCGATGCGGAACTGCCGGGGTTGCTGGCGACGTTGAACATGATTCACGGCGAGCATCTGGCCTTGAGTTATGTAGCCCCGGCGGGGTTGCAACTGCCGTGGGATCGTGAGGATTTGCTCGAGTTGCTCGGCAATCTTTTGGACAACGCCTGCAAGTGGGCGGACGCCGAGGTGCGCCTGAGCGTGATCGAGCGTACGGACGGCTTTGCCCTGAGCGTGGAAGATGACGGCCCGGGCATTCCCGAAGAGCAACGCACTGAGGTGTTCAGTCGTGGTACGCGGCTGGATGAGCAGACTCACGGGCATGGGTTGGGGCTGGGGATTGTCCGCGACATCGTCGACACGTGGGGCGGGTTGCTGGTGTTGGGCGAGAGTGAGTGGGGCGGGTTGAAAGTGGTGATCGAGTTGCCTCGGCGGTGAGCCTTCTAAAAGCCCCTCACCCTAACCCTCTCCCAGAGGGAGAGGGGACTGACCGAGGTGTCTGTTCGAGTTACACCGACCTGAAACACCGAGTCGAACTCAGGTTTTGAATGACATGGAGATCGGCTCCCTTTCCCCCTCGCCCCCCTTGGGGGGAGAGGGCTGGGGTGAGGGGGGAATCCCACTGACACCCCGCAACCTGCGAATCAAACCCGAAACTGATCCATCAAACTCTGCTGCTGATTCGCCAGGCTATTGAGCGACTGGCTCACCCGCGCCGACTCGTTCGCCTGCCCGGACAACGACTCCGTTACATCACGGATCGTCGCCACGTTGTTATTGATCTCCTCGGCCACCGCACTCTGCTCTTCAGCGGCACTGGCAATCTGCAGGTTCATGTCGCTGATCACCGTCACCGCATCGCCGATCTGGCGCAGCGCGGTGACTGCCTGGCCAACTTGTTCGACACTGCCCTGAGCCTGACGATGGCTGTTGCCCATCGAACCGACCACATCCTGCGTGCCGGTTTGCAGTTGCTCTATGACTTGACGGGTTTCTTCCACCGACTCTTGCGTGCGGCGAGCAAGGTTGCGGACTTCATCGGCGACCACGGCAAAACCACGTCCGGCCTCACCGGCACGCGCCGCTTCGATGGCGGCGTTGAGCGCCAGCAGGTTGGTCTGTTCGGCGATGGCACGAATGGTTTCCAGCACTGCGCCGATTTTCTCGCTGTTGGCGGCCAGTCCTTCGACCTGCACCATCGCGGCGCTCATGTCGGCAGCGAGGGTATCAATGCTCGCCGTGGTGCGATCGATCACGGTCAGGCCCTGACGGGTCGCACGATCGGCGTCCTTGGCGGCTTCGGCAGCCTGGGCGGCGCTGCGGGCGACGTCTTGCGCGGTGGCGCTCATTTCATGGGACGCGGTGGCGACCTGATCGACCTGACGGTACTGCTGCTCCATGCCGGCGCTGGTCTGGGTGGCGATGGCCGAAGACTGGTCGGCGGTGTTGCGTGCGTCCTGCACCGAGCGTTTCACTTCGGCGATGATCGGCTGCAACTTGTCGAGGAACTTGTTGAACCAACCGGCCAACTGACCGAGTTCGTCCTGTTTGTCGTAGGCCAGGCGGCGGGTCAGATCGCCTTCGCCGCTGGCGATGTCTTCAAGCATGTGCGCCACGCCGAGGATCGGTTTGGTCACGCTGCGCGCCATCAGCCACACCAGGAGCAGGCCGATCAACGCCGCCAGCACGCCAAGGCTCAGTTCGATCAGCGTGCCAGAAGTGTTGCTGGCATCCAGTTGCTGCTTGAGCGCTTCGGCGCGGCTGACCAGGACTTTCTCCGGCACATCGAGCAACACGCCCCACGCCGGACCACCCGGAATCGGCTGGAACGGCGACAGCACTTTCAACTGACCGTTGCTGTGCAGGCTGCTCACATGGGTGCTGGAAGCGAGTTTGCTCAGCAGTTCGGCGCCGCTGGTTTTGTCCACCGCGTCCAGACGCTGGCTGAGCTTGCCGGCATCCGGGCTGTAACCGGCGAGCAGGCCGGCGGGGCTGATGATGCTCACGGCGGTCTGGCCGTCATAGAGCTTCTTGCTCGCGTCCTGGCTGATGGCTTGCAGACTGTTGAGGTTGATGTCGACCGACAGCGAGGCGATGACTTTGCCGTTGACCATCAGCGGGAAGACGATGCTGGTCATCAGCACGTTTTGTCCGTCGATCACATAGAAATACGGCTCGATCACGCACGGCTTGAGCGTAGCGCGTGGGCAGGTGAACCAGGCGTTGGCCGCTTGACCGCTGGGGCCGGTGCTGGTGTCGGCCATGTCGCTTTCCGGCAGGGCCATCGAGGTGACTTTGCCCGGGGTCGGTTGCGACCAGTACAGGGCGAAACGGCCCTTGTCATTGCTGCCCAGTTCAGCCTGGCCGGCGAACAGTTCGTCCTTGCCGTCCAGTGCGTTGGCTTCGAACACCAGCGACAGGCCGAGCAGGTCCGGGTTGGCTTGCAGCGCCGATTTGACCTGGCGGGTCATGTCTTCGCGCAGATCGAAGGCATCGAGGAAGCGCTTCTCGGCCTGTTCGCGCAGGAACAGCACCTGCCGCGAGAAACCGTGGCCGTACTGATAGGCGTCCATGAACTGCTGGCGAATGCCGGCGGCCTGCACTTCACCTTGCGACTCGATGCGCGCTTGCGCCGACTCGGTGAGCATTTCCATGCTCGAAGCTTTCACCAGTTCGGAACTGTGCTCCATGCGATACAGCGAAAGACCCACCAACAGGGTCACGATACCGGCCAGGCACAGGCCGGCGAGCAGGGTGATTTTCCATTGGATGGAAAGTTGTCTGAGCGACATGGAAACGTCCTTATTCGATAAATATCTGAGACTTTGCACTGTAACGGCCGTGTTTCGGCTTTCTTTATCCCTGAAACACAATAGGGCGGATTGACGCATCCGGGAGCGCTCGCTTTGACACCGCCGCCACTCTGCGGCACAGTGCGCGCCCTTCTAATAAGACCCTCTTTGCAAATCCGCCGGTAAAGCGTTGGCGGACTCATTCTGTCTGGCGGTCGGTTTTCCACCGCAGTGTTTTTCGAGGTAGTGAAATGAATGCAGTCATAGCGGCAGTCGGCGTCATGCTGATCCTCAGCCTGTCCCGCGTGCACGTAGTGATCGCCTTGATCGTTGGCGCGCTGGTCGGCGGCCTCACCGGTGGCCTGGGCATCGATGCCACGCTCAAGGCCTTCAACAGCGGCCTGGGCGGTGGGGCGACCGTGGCTTTGTCCTACGCGTTGCTCGGCGCTTTCGCCGTGGCGATTGCCAAGTCTGGCCTGGCCCATGCGCTGGCTGACAAGGCTCTGGCCATGGTCGACCGTCAACATGCGACCGGCGGTGGCAGCGTCAAATGGCTGCTGATCGGTCTGCTGTGGGTGGTGGCGATTGCCTCGCAGAACATCCTGCCGATCCACATCGCGTTTATTCCGTTGCTGGTGCCGCCGCTTCTTTATGTACTGACCAAGTTGCAACTCGACCGTCGCTTGATCGCCTGCGTGATGACGTTCGGTCTGATCACGCCGTACATGTTCCTGCCGGTAGGCTTCGGCAACATCTTCCTTAATGAGATCCTGTTGGCGAATGTTGCGCGCAGCGGCGTCGACATCAGTGGCATCAACGTCACCCATGCCATGGGCATTCCGGCGCTGGGCATGGTCTTCGGCCTGGCAATGGCGTTCATCACGTATCGCAAACGGCGCGTGTACGACTTGGCGAAAATCGAGCAGGTCGAGCAAGTGGCGGTGCAGTACAACCCGTTGAGCCTGATGATTGCCCTCGTGGCGATTGCCGCAGCGTTCATCGTGCAACTGCTGCTGGACTCGATGATTATCGGGGCGCTGGTCGGTTTCCTGATTTTCTCGGTGTCGGGCATTGTGAAATGGCGCGAGACCGATGACCTCTTCACCGAGGGCATGAAAATGATGGCGATGATCGGTTTCATCATGATCGCTGCCTCCGGGTTTGCCGAGGTGATGAAGGCCACCGGTGAGGTACAGACCCTGGTCGAGTCGTCGGCATCGTGGATCAATCACAGCAAGGGCATCGGCGCGCTGTTGATGCTGCTGGTCGGGTTGCTGGTGACCATGGGCATCGGCTCGTCGTTTTCCACTGTGCCGATTCTGGCGGCGATTTTCGTGCCGCTGTGCGTGCAACTGGGCTTCAGTCCGATTGCGATTGTCTGCATCGTCGGCACCGCTGGTGCGTTGGGCGATGCCGGTTCGCCGGCCTCGGACTCGACCCTCGGGCCGACCTCCGGCCTGAACATCGACGGCCAGCATCACCACATCTGGGACACCGTGGTGCCGACGTTCCTGCACTACAACCTGCCGCTGCTGGCGTTCGGCTGGGTGGCCGCGATGGTTCTCTGAACTCCACCGATCTCCTGTGGGAGCGAGCTTGCTCGCGAAAGCGGTGTATCAGCGACTTAATGGTTGACTGACACGACGCCTTCGCGAGCAAGCTCGCTCCCACAGGGGAATGGGGTAATCCCTCTGCTCAACTTTTGTGATGGCGTGCCGTTAAAGCCTTTAACCACGCCAATAAAATCAAAAGAGTGAGCTCCCACAATGCGCCTGAGCCTCAAGGCTAAAGTCCTCTCCCTCGCCGTTCTTCCGGTGTTGCTGTTTGCGCTGGTCATCAGCCTGACCACGCTGTTCATCCTCCAGGAACAGGCGCACAAAGAGGTCGAACAGACCCGTGAACGCCTGCTCGGCGATGCCAAAGCCACCCTGCAAAGTTACGTCGCCGTGGCCATGACCACGATCAAACCGCTGTACGACGCGGCCGCGCCGGGTGACAACGAGGCACGCGCCCAGGCGATCAAACTGCTCTCCGGTATTCGCTACGGCAAGGACGGCTACTTCTTCGGCTACGACTCCGAAACCGTGCGCCTGTTCAAAGCCAACGACCCCGAAGGCGTGGGCAAAAGCTTCAAGGACAATCGCGACCCGAATGGCGTCTACGTCAACCGCGGCCTGGTGAGCGTGGCGAAGGACGGCACGCACTATCTGCAGTACAGCTCGCCGTTGCCGGGTAATGCCAAGGTGCTGGTGCCGAAGCTCGGTTACACCGAATACCTGGCCAAGTGGGACATGGCCGTCGGTACGTCGGTCAACCTCGACGGCATCGAAGCGCAAGTAGCACTGGTTGAAGCGCAGGTGCAGGAACGCATGCAAGGCGTGGTGCTGAGCATCGTCGGCGTGGCGGTGGTGGTGCTGTTGGTGATCGCGGCGGCGGGGATGCTGCTGGCCAATACCATTTTGCGTCCGCTGACCCTGATGAAGGCCAACCTCGATGACATTGCAGCGGGTGAGGGCGATCTCACGCGCCGCCTGAACATCACCAGTCAGGACGAACTCGGCGAACTGGCCGGCTCGTTCAACCGCTTCGTCGACAAGATCCATGGTCTGGTGCGGCAGATCACCGAAATGACCACGCAACTCACCGGTCTGGTGACGCAGGTGTCGGATCAGGCCCAGCGTTCCGATCAGGCGATGGAGCGTCAGCGCCACGAGACTGATCAGGTCGCCACAGCGATCAATGAAATGTCCGCCGCAGCACAAGAAGTGGCGAAGAGCGCGCAGAACGCCGCCGTCGCCGCGCAACAGACCGATGAAGAAGGCCAGAGCGCCAAGCGTGTGGTGGCCGGCAGCATCAAACAGATCCATGCGCTGGTCGATGACATCCGCAGCAGCGGCGTGTCGCTCGACAGCCTGCAACAAGACGTGACCTCGATTGTCGGCGTACTCGGGGTGATCCGTTCGATTGCCGAGCAGACCAACCTGCTGGCACTGAACGCAGCGATTGAAGCGGCGCGCGCCGGTGAGGCCGGGCGTGGCTTTGCCGTGGTGGCGGATGAGGTGCGGGCGTTGGCCAGTCGCACGCAGATCAGCACCCAGGAAATTCAGGGGATGATCGATCGCTTGCAGGCCGGTACGCAATCGGCGGTCGAGGCGATGCGCCGTTCCAGTGAGGCGGGTGACGGCACTTCGCAGCAGGCCAATCAGGCCGGGGCTTCGCTGGATGCCATGGCCGAGCTGATCGCGACGATCAACTCGATGAACGCGCAGATTGCCAGTGCGGCGGAAGAGCAGACGGCGGTGGCGGAAGAGATCAACCGCAGCGTGCATCAGATTGCGGTGGCGGTGGATAGCGTGGCCGATGAGACGCAGTTGGGGGCGCAGACGTCGCGTAGTCTGGCGGAGCTGGGGCAGCGATTGGGCAAACTGGTCGGCCAGTTCCGTATCTGACAGCCTGAAAAGCCCCTCACCCTAGCCCTCTCCCAGAGGGAGAGGGGACTGATTGGGGGATGCTATGGAGCTACGCCGACCTGAAACAGCTTTACCGAATCCATAATCGACTGAATCTTTCAGGTCGATGGATGACCCGAGACACCACGGTCAGTCCCCTCTCCCTCCGGGAGAGGGCTAGGGTGAGGGGCTTTTGATTTTCAGCTTTCAGGGACGATCCCAGTACGGCACTTCACCAAAACACTCGACAAAGAAATCAATCACCGTCCGCACCTTCACCGATAACCTGCGGCTCCCCGGCCACAACACCGCAATCTGCTGCGGTTCGAGGCTGTTCGACACCTGATATTGCCCCAGCACCGGCACCAGCGTGCCTTCGCGCACTGCCTCACCAATCAGCCACGACGGAAACATCACCAGCCCCAAACCCTGTTCGGCGGCTTGGGTGAGGGTGTCGGCGTGGTTCCCGGTGATCGGGCCTTTGACCGAGTAGGGCGTCCAGTCCTCGCCATCGCGGCGGAAAAACCAGCGCTGCTGACCGGCCGCGCCTTTGTAGGCCAGGCATTGGTGTTGTGCCAGATCGTCGGGTTTTTGCGGCGTACCGTGACGCTTCAAGTAAGCAGGACTGGCCGCGACCTGAAAGCGATGCGGGGCCAGAATCCGCGCCTGCATGCTCGAGTCGTGCAATGCACCGATGCGGAACAGCAAATCCGCGCCTTCCTGCAACGGGTCAACGTAATGGTCGGTCTGCTGGATATCCAGTTGCAGCTTCGGATAGCGCGCGCACAATTGACCCAGCCACGGCGTCAGATGCCGTTGGCCGAACACCACCGGGGCGTTGATGCGCACCAGACCGGTGGGTTCGCTTTGCTGCTCCTGCAGCGCCTGTTCGGCTTCTTCCAGTTGCACCAGCACCAGCCGCGCATGGTGACCGAGCATGCGCCCGGCTTCTGTCGGCGTCACGGCGCGGGTGTGGCGATAGAGCAATTGCTGGTTCAGCGCTTGCTCCATCAACTGGATCTGCCGGGAAATCGAAGAGGGCGCCACGCCTTCGCGGCGGGCCACTTCGGAGAAGCTGCCGTGGTCGAGTACGGCCACAAATAGCCTTAACGCCTTGAATCCGAGTTCATTTAGCCCCTGCATCGTTTGTCCTGCTGTGCGGATTACGCAAAAGTGTTGTCCGGATGCTCCCATTTATTGCATAGCTGCGCCAGCCGATAATCCGCGCCATCGTTTACTCGGGTGGAAAGCTGTTTATGCAGACGTTGGATGAGGTGAGTGTCAGCGCACCGGCGAAATCGGGATTGCGCTTGTTGTTGCTGCCGCTGGTGATTCTTGCCGGCATGGGTTTGTCGGTGGAGGCCGGATTGCTCGGGCCGTTGGGTGTGCAGGTCGGACATCTGTGGGCGACGTTGAGCATCTTTGGTGTGGGCTCGGCGATTCTGTTTTTGCTGCTGTTGTTCGCTGGCCCGCAAAAAGGTCCGGCGCTGACTGATCTGCCGCGCTGGCAATTGATTGGCGGTTTTTTGGGGCCGATGTACGTGGTGGTGTTGACCCTGGCGACGCCGCATATCGGCATTGCCATGACCATGATCGCGATTCTGTCCGGGCAAGTCGGCAAGAGTGTGTTGATTGACCATTTCGGCTGGTTCGGCGCGACGCGCAAGAAGGTCAACGCCGAGCGTTGGCTGGCATTGGGGTTGATTGTGGTGGCACTTGTTTTGATTGCGCGGGGGTGAGTGATGGGTCTGGTTATTTTGTTGGCGGTGGTGGTGTTGGCCGGTGCGGTATTGAGTGTGCAGGCGGCGATCAATGGGCGTCTGGGCGAGAGCGTCGGGGTGTTGCGCAGTAGTTTGCTGACGTTTGTTGTGGGTGCGGTGTCGACCGGGCTGTTGATTTTGTTTTTTGAGCCGGCGCATGCGGTGAGCCTTTTGCAGGTGCCGAAGTGGCAGTTGACCGGGGCGCTGTTTGGCGTGGTGTACATGATGGTGATGGTCGGGGCGGTGCCGGTGGTGGGGACGGCTGTGGCGACGGTGGCGGTGATTGTCGGGCAGTTGGGGATGGGGATGTTGATTGATAATTTTGGCTGGTTGGGGAATCCGGCGATTGAGCTTTCTTCGAGTCGGATTTTGGCGATGGTGTGTTTGGGGTTGGCTTTGGTGTTTATGTATCGGAGTTCGCGTCGGGCTGGGTGATTTGATTTTGAGTACATATCCGTTGCTGCGGTAACCCTCTCCCGAGGGAGAGGGAGCCGAATTTTTGGGCATTTCAAAATCTGAGTTCAACGCGGTATTGCACGTCGGCGTAGCCCTTCCAAACACCTCGGTCAGTCCCCTCTCCCTCTGGGAGAGGGCTAGGGTGAGGGGCTTTTGATCTTGCTTCGGCTTTTGATCCTTTGCCCCCTTCGGCAGGCCGAGCGAAGGTGTTCATCTCTCCGACAGCTTCTACACTGGTTATCACGGCTTGCCCTTCAAGCCCCAGACAACCACCACCAAAGGAGTCTGCCCCCATGCCCGATAGAAAATGCGACTGCCCCAACTGCAAGTGCACGATCAAGGAAGGCGACCATTCCTACGCTGTGCACGGCAAACACTATTGCTGTGAAGCCTGCGCTCACCACCACAAGAGTGGCGAAGAGTGTTCAACCAAAGGCTGTAAATGCGCCCACGGATGACGAACGACGCATAAAAAAGTGGAGCCTAATCAGGCTCCACTTCCAGTTTCAGGCTCTCATCATCCAGTCGCTCTGTAAGCCGCACCGTACCTTGCAGTCGCCGGCCTTCCACCCGAACCACGACCGTCTTCGCCTGGTCGAGGTCTTCCGGCAGCGGTGCCGGCACACGCAGGGCAAAGCGAAACGGATCATCCGCGACCGCCTCCAGCCCAACGCGGCAGTCCACGCTTTTGGTGATACGCCCGAACAGGGTATCGAGGCCGTAGTCCAGATGCGCCGGGCTGCTGATATTAGTCATGGTGCTTTCCCCCCGAATGATGCCGATCGCCAGCTGAGCTTAGCTGGTCGGTCGCCACACGACGTTTTCCACGCCGAATTTTTCCGCCATCGGTTTGCTGGTCTTCTGTACCTTTTCTCGGCCAAAGCGCGGGATGCGGCCGACCCCGGCATCGCAGCTCGCCCAGTGCCACGCCTCGGCGTTGTCCATTTTGTCCGAGCGGATAATGAACGACTTGGGCGTGCCGTGAAGGGTGTATTCGATGACATAGAGTTTTGCGTTGTTCATAAAGCCCGTATTCCTCCCTGTGGTAATAGAGGGATCGCGGCGCACCGGGAAAATTCACTCGGATTGTCCGACGGTATCTATCGTTGGCGACACCGTTTGGCACTGGTTACCATGGCGTTTCCACCAAGCCCAATGAATGCTCGCCATGGCCCTTGCTGCACCGCCCGATCTCAGCGATACCGATGTGCCCGTGCAACCGCTGGCACGCACGTATCCGCGTGGGCTGTTCATCGAACCGCACGAGCATGTCTGGGGGCAACTGCTGTATGCGATGAGCGGCGTGATGTGGGTCGAAACCCCGCACGAAGCGCTGGTGGTGCCGCCACAGCGCGCGGTGTGGTTGCCGCCGGGTGTGCCGCACGGGATTCGCGTGGTGTCGGATCTGCAGATGCGCAATATCTATCTGCGCCCGGCGTTGGCGGCGACGCTGGATACGTCGGTGCAGGTGATCGAGGTCGGTGGTTTGCTGCGCGAGTTGATCGTCGGGCTGGTGGAGCAGGGTGACAGCGGAGAACCGGCTTATTACGAGGCGCTGGTCGGGCTGGCCTTGCTGGAACTGAAACGCGCAAGGCGTTCGCAGTTGAAGATCCCCATGCCGGATGATTCCGACCGGCGCCTGATGAACTTGTGTCAGGCCGTGATGGCGGCGCCGTCGCTGGAAATTCCATTCGAACAGCATGCAGAAAATGCCGGCGCCAGCGTGCGCACGCTGGCGCGGTTGTTCAAGGACAGCCTCGGCATGGGCTTTGCCGAGTGGCGGCGGCAGGTGCAACTGGCGACGGCAGTGGCGGAGTTGATTCAGGGGGTGGCGGTGAGTGTGATTGCGTGGGAGCTCGGCTACTCGCCCAGCAGTTTCAGTGACATGTTCCGCCGCGAATTGGGCGTCGCCCCCTCGCAATTTGCTGTCGAACACGATTAACCAAACCTGCATAAATCCAATGTGGGAGCGAGCTTGCTCGCGAATGCGGTGTACCAGTGAGTGGAGAGTTGACTGACACACCGCTTTCGCGAGCAAGCTCGCTCCCACAGGGTTCAGTGGTGTGCATTCGATACTTGTCCGAAATTCAGAAGTCCTTGGCCGATGCCATCCCCGCCGGTTCCCTAAACTTTGCCCATTCCTTTCCACGGGCGGAGTTGCTCTTCATGAATTACCTGATTTCGCTGGCCATTGGTCTAGGCGTCGGCCTGCTTTACGGCGCTCTGGATTTCCGTTCTCCGGCGCCACCGGCCATCGCTCTGGTCGGTTTGCTCGGCATGCTTGCGGGTGAGCAATTGTGGCCAATGGGCCGGCAATTGGTCGCGGGCTGGCTGTCCTGAATGTTTTTTTCTTCGGTGGAAGTCCCCATGAAAGCTCTGCAATTCGATAAAACCGGCGACCTGTCTTCCCTGCGTTACGTTGAGGTGCCGACCCCGGTACCCGGCGCTGACGAAGTGCGGGTGCAGATCAAAGCGGCAGGTCTGAATCCCAGCGACGTGAAGAACGTGCTCGGGCGTTTTCCCTACACCACGCTGCCACGGATTCCCGGCCGGGATTTTGCCGGTGTCGTCGTCGAAGGCCCGCAGGCCTTGATCGGTCAGGAAGTCTGGGGCACCGGGCGTGAACTGGGCTTTTTCGCCGATGGTTCTCACGCAGAGTTCGTCAAACTGCCAGCCAATGGCATAGCGCACAAACCTTCGCACCTGAGTTTCGCCCAGGCCGCCAGCCTCGGCGTGCCGTACACCACGGCGTGGGATGCGTTGGAACGTAGTCTCGTAACGGCCGACACCCGTTTGCTGGTGATCGGCGGCGGGGCAGTAGCGACCGCAGCATTGGCGCTGGCGAAGGTGCGTGGCGCGCAATTGCTGGCAGCGGCGCGGCGCCCGCAGCAGGTCGCGGAGCTGCAAGCGCAGGGGTATCAGACGATTCAGCTGGACAAGCCGGAAGACCTCGGTGCACAGGTCAACGCGGTGTATCGCGGCGGCGCCGATGTGATCTTCGACACCACCGGCTTCTGGCTGCCGGCGTCGGTGGCAGCGTTGGCCACGTTCGGACGGATCGCGATCATCGCCGCGCCGGTGGACGGGCATGTGCAACTGCCGGCACTGGCGCTGTATCGCAAGGGCGGTTCGGTGGTCGGGATCAACTCGCTGTTGTATGGCGTTGAAGCCTGTGCGGCGATGCTCGAGCAGTTCGGGCGGTTCTTTGATGAAGGGTTGTTGCCGTTGCCGCAAGGGTTGGTCGAGGCGCCGTTGGCCGAAGGCCTCGCTCGCTACTCCGACGTCAATCAGGGCAGCGGCGACAAGATCATCCTTATCCCCTGACCCACCGCGAAACCCTGTGGGAGCGAGCTTGCTCGCGAAAGCGGTCTTTCAGCCAACATTTCAATCGGCTGACACAGCCCATTCGCGAGCAAGCTCGCTCCCACATTTTTTACTGTGTAGGGCTCAGGATTGCGGGACGCCGTTTTCCCACGCCGACCAGTTTTTCAGGATGTCCTGCACCAGCGGATTACCCGTGCGATAGAGGTTTTCCAATGCCGGCACGAAGCCGCCCTGATCGGCGTACTTGAGCAGGTTGTCCACTTCACTGCCGCCTGGTTCCGGGCGGTCGAAGTCGGAGCCGGCGCGCACCACGGCAAGGCGTTGCACGTCGACCAGACCTTCGCGACTGGCGCGCAGCAAAGCCTCATAGGTGGAGTTGTCTTCCTGCTGCGTCGTACAGTATTCGCCCTTGTTGTCGGTCAGTAATTTGGTCCAGACCTCGGCCCGTTCGCTCAGGCGCGTGCCGGAGAACCAGGTGTTGCCCGCCAGTGTGTCGCAGCGCGTCACCACCGGTGGTTGATTGGCCGGCGCCGCCGGATATTTCAGGCGCCACGCGGCGGACTCCTTGCTTTCGCTCAGCTCGACCTTGTGGCTCAGGGTGAAGGCCTTGGCCTGCAGCTTCGGGTTGAGTTCAAAGACTTCGGTTTTGTAGTCCAGCGGCGGTTTTTCGTTCGGCCCCTTGGTGTTGATGCCCAGGTAGCCGGTCGGCCAGGTCGACGGTGCATCCCGCGAATCGATCTCCCATTGCGTGCCGAACTCCAACAGATAATGTGCCCACGCGGCCGTACCGATGGTCCCGTGTTTCGGGCTGATCCCGGCAATCCCGGCGATCAGGAAGTAGCTTTTGCGCAGGTCGAACTTCGGCGACAAGGCCAATGCCAGCGTTGAGGCGGCGGCGTTGGTCTGGCCCATGCCGGTGGTCAACAGGCAGACCTGCTGCGCGTTGCAGCGGATGCTCGGGTATTCGGCGGACAGGCCCGGCACGCGGATTTCCTGTTTCAGCTCAAGACGGTCGATCCAGTGCTGCGCCTCGGGGGCGAACATGGTGATCAGCACGACTTTCGGTTGAATCGGGGCCTCGGCGGCCCACGCGGTGGAGGAGAGCAGGGCCGCACCGGCCAAGGTCAAACGCATCATTGCTTGCATGGAAAACTCCTTGATTCAGAACTGATAACCGACACCGGCGTAGTAACCCCAGCCGTTGGAACGTGCGCGGAAATTACCGTCGCCAAAATTCAGCTCGCTGCCGTCCTCCCAGTTGCCGCCGTTGTGGAAATAACGGCCGACCAGGGTGAAGCGCAAGTGGGTGAACGAGTAGAGCAACACGTTGGTCGCCACCGTCGCATTGGCGGTGCGCGCGGGGTTGTCCTTGTGGATGTCCGAGCCGAAATCAAAGTTGGTGAAACCGATATAGGTCAGCGAGGCGCCGTTGCTGAATTTATCGATCGGCACGATGTACTTGAGCTGCGCGCGGTAGCCGTCCCAGGAATATTCGTTGCTGGCGCCGTAGTTTTCCCACTGATAGCGACCGTAAAGGTTGGCCGACAGATTGACCCGCGAATGGGTGTCGATGTCGGTGCCGAAACCGCTGTACAGCGTGTTGGCGCGGTTCTCTTTGCGGCTGCCGTGGTCGTAGATCCAGTCGAACGCCACATACCATTCCTTGAACGGACCGATGGCCAGGCTGCGGCCGGCGAGGTAGTCGATGGAGATGCGCGGTTCGTGCTCCATGAACACTGGCGAGCCGTGATCCCACACGCCTTTGTCGTGGCTGTTGCCGATGTTGAAGATCTTTGGAATGTCGACATAGCCGTACAGTTCGAACGGACCTTTGCGGCCGAAGTACTCGTATTCCAGATAGATGTCGTCGGCCGGTTGCGGACCGAAGCTGATGTCTTTGCTGCCAATCAGCATCAAGTCCTGGTTGTACCAGTCCGACAGATAGGCGCCTTTTTTTGGCGGGCTGGCTTCGGGGCTGAGCGCTTCGCCTTGGGCGGATTCTTCTTCGCTTGCCGGTTGCGCCAGAGCGCTATGGCTGAGAAGTCCGGTAACGCCGGTCAGTAGCAGGGAAACGGCAAACGTGCACGAGAAAGGTGCGCGAAAAGGGCATGCGATGGGCATTCAAAGTCCTTTTTTGCAGATCAAGGCCCGTGTTCCGTGGGCTTGTACGGTTGGGTGACGAAAACGCTGGTATTGACGTTACGCAAACGTTTGCACAAGGCGTACCAAGATTTTCAATGGTCTGAAAAATCTGTTCTTTTCCAGTATTTCCTGATGAAACGGTCAGGCGCGGGTTTGCAGACCCTGCGGTCCCCTGTGGGAGCGAGCCTGCTCGCGAAGGCGGGATATCAGAAAAATATCCGCAAGCTGACACAACGCATTCGCGAGCAAGCTCGCTCCCACAGTTTTTAATCGGTTCACAGCCAATGACTGCGGGCTGAAAGGCTTATTCCAGACCCCTCTAGTATTAAAGTATTAATGCCATTTAATCCGTGCCCCATTGCCGGGCGTCTACTAGCTTTGTCCCCAATAACGCGGTTTTGTGATGACCGTCGCAGTCTTGATTCGCGTGTGGAATAAGCACGGCTCTGCGCGCCCTCAAGGAAGAAATTGGCCACGACAAGGAGTAGCCCGTGGAAGCAAGGTTTGGTGTCGCCCTCGTTTCGCGCTTTTCCCCTCTTTCCCTTGCTGTGCACCTGAGCGTTGCCGGACTGTTGTTCGGCGGCGTCAGCGCACCTGCGCTGGCCACGTGCTCCACGGCGGGGTCCACGGTGACCTGTACCGGCGTGCCGAGTCTGCCGCTGTTTCTGAATAATTTTTCCAGCGCCACCAGTGGCCTGACGGTCAACGTCAACAGCGGGGCGCAGATGAACGCGACCCTCGGCGGCCATGTGATGGACCTGACCGGGGTGAATATCTCGCTGAACAACTCGGGCACTATTGATCCGGCGCTATTGGGCCTGGTCTCGGTGTTGAGCGGCGGTGCGTTCATCGGCACCGGTGCGACGAGCACGGTCAGCGTGCTCAACAACGCCAGCGGGATCATGCGCGGCACGGGGATGCTGCTCGGGCTGAATCTGACCAGCATCGACGGCCTGGCAATCGGCGTGAACAACGCCGCGGCCGGCACCACCAGCATCACCAACAACGGCACCATCACCTCGACGGGCCTCTCGATCGGCGGCATTACCCTGGCCGACACCCCGGTGGTCGGTGTCTACGGTGGCTCGCAGGTCAACATGACCAACAGCAGCACCGGTGTGATCAACGGCCGGATCGCTTTCGAAACCTCGGCGGCGGGCAACACGTTCACCAACGCCGGTGCGATTACCGGCGGCGTGTCGATGGGCGCGGCGAGCACCAACACCTTCACCGCGGTGACCGGTTCCAGCGTCAACGTCGGTGACGGTGTACAGATCAGCGTCGGCCTCGGCGGTTTGATCGGCATCAACCTGACCTTCGCCCCGACCGGTACGGTGGATGGTGGTGCGGGCGGCACCAACAGCCTGATCCTGCAAAACCCTAGCGGTGTCGGTGGCGGTATCACCGGGACTGGCACGGCATCGAGCGCGACCTACGTCAACTTCAACAACCTGACCCTCAACAGCGGCACCTGGACCTTGCAGGGGCCCTTGGTCAGCGGCGCGACTACGCTCAACGGCGGGGTCGCCCAGTTCAACAACAACGCCACGTTCGGCAGCGGTGTACTCACCTCCAACGGCGGGATTCTGCAGGCCAGCAATGCCGGGTTGAACATCAGCAACCTGATCTCCCTCGGCGCTGGCGGCGTGACGGTGCAAGGCACTAATGCCACCACTCTGAGCGGGGTGATTTCCGGTAGTGGCGGTCTGAGCAAAGTCGGTTCCGGGCAACTGAGCCTCAGCGCTGCCAACACCTATCTCGGCAACACCACGCTCAATGGCGGCACCGTGCAGATCAGCAACAATCAGGCATTCAGTACCGGCACCCTCAACGTCACCGGCGCGACAACATTGAGCGCACCGGGCACGATCAGCCTGAACAACGCCATCAGCCTCGGCGGCACCTTGACGGCTGGCGGCACCGGCGCACTGACCCTCGGCGGTTTGATCAGCGGCAGCAGCGGCCTGACCAAAACCGGCACGGGTAGCCTGACCGTCAGCGGTGCCAATACCGGTTTCACCGGCACCACCACGTTGAGCGCCGGCAGCCTGCTGGTGACCAACAACAACTCGCTGGGCAGCGGCGCGCTCAACACCGCCGCCGGCACCAACCTCGACAGCACCGCCAACGTCACCCTGGCCAATAACATCGGCATGACCGGCGCCCTCAACGTGCTCGGCAGCAATGCCCTGACCCTCGGCGGCGTGTTGTCTGGCACTGGCGCGATTACCAAATCCGGCAGCGCTAGCCTGACCCTGAGCGGCAACAACACTAACAGCGGCAACACGCTGCTCAATGCCGGCAGCCTGTTCGTCGGCAGCAACACCGCGCTGGGGACTGGCGCGCTGAATGCGGCGGCGGGCACCACTCTGGATGCGACTGCCGCAGTGACATTGGCCAACGCCGTTGCGCTGGCGGGCGGGGTCACCATCGGCGGCACTCAGGCATTGGGCCTGAGCGGCGTTGTCAGCGGCGTCGGCAGTTTGATCAAGAATGGCACGGCGGATCTGACCCTCAGCGGCAACAACACGTTCTCCGGCGGCACTGCGCTCAATGCCGGTACGCTGATTGTCGGTTCCAATACGGCGCTGGGTACCGGTGCCCTGACCACAGCGGCAGGCACCAAACTCGACGCTAGCACCACGGCCGCGTTGACCAATGCGGTGACCCTCGGCGGTGATCTGGAAGTGCGTGGCAGCGCTGACCTGACCCTCGGTGGAGTGATCAGCGGCAGTGGCGGGTTGACCAAGCGCGGTTTTGCCAACCTGACTCTCAACGGTGCCAACACTTATCTCGGCGGTACCACGCTGGCCGCCGGCACGCTCACTGTGGGCAACGCGGCCGCGTTGGGCAGCGGTGCATTGAACGTCATCGATGTCTCAGCGCTGGACAGCAACACCGCTGTCAACCTGAGCAACAACATCAACCTCAACAGCAGTACCCTGAGCCTCGGCGGCAGCAGCGGTCTGACCCTCTCCGGTGTCATCAACGGCGCCGGTCAACTGATCAAGAACGGCGCCGCCAACCTGACCCTCGCTGGGGTAAACACGTTCGCTGGCGGGACCACGTTGAACGCCGGCAGCTTGACTGTCGGTAACGCCGCGGCGCTGGGCACTGGCGCCCTGACTGTCGCCGGGGCCAGTACCCTCAACAGCAGCACGGCGGTGACCCTGAACAACGCAATCACCCTCAACGCCAACCTTACCGCCGGCGGCGCCAATGCGCTGACCCTTGGCGGGGTGATCAGTGGCGGTAATGGTTTAATCAAGACCGGCGCATCCAGCCTGACCCTCAACGGCAACAACACTTACACCGGCACCACGGCGCTGAATGCCGGATCACTGATTGTCGGTTCCAGCACCGCACTCGGCACCGGCACACTCAACGCTTCGAACGGCACCACCCTGGATGCCAGCACCGCCGCGACGCTGGCCAATAACGTCAACCTCGCCGGCACGCTGACTGTGGGCGGGACCAATGCGCTGACCTTGGGCGGCGTAGTCGCCGGTATCGGTGGACTGACCAAGAACGGCGCTGCCGACCTGACCCTCAACGGCGCCAACACTTATTTTGGCAACACCGTGTTGAACACCGGCAAACTGACCGTCGGCAGCAACACCGCGCTGGGGTCCGGGACGTTGAACGCGGCGGCCAACACCACGCTGGACGCCAACACGGCCGTTAGCCTGAACAATGCCGTGGCACTCGCCGGAGCCTTGAACATCGGCGGCACGGCGAACATGACCCTGACCGGTCTGGTCAGCGGCGCCGGCAGCCTGGTGAAAGACGGCGCGGCCAATCTGATTCTCAACGCCGCCAACAACTACCTCGGTGGCACCACGCTGAATGCCGGCACCCTGACCGTTGGCAACAGTTCGGCGCTGGGTTCCGGTGCATTGACCGTCGCTGGCGCCGCGACGCTGGACAGCAATTCGCCGCTGGTCAGCCTCAACAACAATGTCGCCCTCAATGCGGCGCTGACCGTTGGGGGCACGCAAAACCTCACCCTCGGCGGCGTGACCAGTGGCACTGGCCAGTTGATCAAGGACGGCGCCGCCAACCTGACCCTCAACGGCAACAATACCTTCAGCGGCGGCACCACGCTCAATGCCGGTACGCTCACCTTGGGCAATGTCAACGGTCTGGGCAGTGGTGGATTGATCGTCGGCGGTGCAGCGACGCTGGATAACAGCGCCTCGTTCGGCATCGGCAACGCGATCACTTTGAATGCCGGGCTGACCGTCGCCGGCAATAACGATTTGAGCTTGAACGGCATCATCGACGGTGCTGGCAGCCTGACCAAAAACGGTTTGTCCGACCTGACTCTGGCCGGCAACAACACCTTTACCGGTGCACTGAATATCGTCTCCGGCAGCGTCACCACCCTCAAC
Organism: Pseudomonas viridiflava; assembly: GCF_900582195.1. Classification (GTDB taxonomy): domain Bacteria; phylum Pseudomonadota; class Gammaproteobacteria; order Pseudomonadales; family Pseudomonadaceae; genus Aquipseudomonas. The sequence goes on along the minus strand of NZ_UTHA01000226.1, from coordinate 42,321 downwards.
AGCAATGCGCTGGGCAACACCTCCGGCGTCAACATCAGCGCCGGCGCAGGGCTGAACCTGGGCAGCAACGCCAGCCTTGGTGCGCTGACCGGCAGCGGCAGTGTGCAACTGACCGGCAGCAACCTGCTGACCGTCGGCAGCGGCAACGTCACCAGTACCTTCGACGGCGATCTCAGCGGCAGCGGCGGCCTGGTCAAAGTCGGCACCGGCACCTTGAACCTCACCGGTATCAACGGCATTACCGGCAATACCGCGATCGATGGCGGTATTGTGAATCTCAGTGGTTCGCTGGGCAGTGCGCAAGTCAACGTCAATACCGGCGGCACGCTGACCGGTACCGGCTCGGCGCTCGGCGCGGTCAACATCAACAACGGTGGGCATCTGGCGTTGGCGTCGGGCAACACCTTGTCGGCAAGTGCTCTGACGCTCGGCGCCGGCAGCAACGTCGATGTGGCACTGGGCACGCCGTCGACCGCGTCGCTGATGAACGTCGGCGGCAACCTTACCCTCGACGGCAATCTCAACGTCACCGACGCCGGTGGTTTCGGCGTTGGTGTGTATCGCCTGTTCAACTACACCGGCGCTCTGACCAATCTCGGTCTGGATGTCGCCAGCGTGCCGGTCGGTTACGGCCTCGGTGATCTGCTGGTGCAAACCGGGGTGGCCAATCAGATCAACATTCAAGTCTCCGCGCCGAACGTCAATATCCGTTACTGGGACGGCAGCCAGACCATCGCCAACGGCGTCGTCGATGGCGGCAGCGGCACGTGGAACGCGGTCGGCACCAACTGGACCGACGCCAACGGTCTGGTCAACCAGCCTTGGGCCGGCGACTTCGCGGTGTTCCAGGGCACTGCCGGCACGGTCACGGTGAACGGCACGCAAGCGTTCACCGGCATGCAGTTCCTCACCGACGGCTACAACGTGGTCAACGGTGCTGCGGGGCAACTCACAGCGGTCAACGGCACCGGCGGCACCACGTCGTTGCGCGTCGATCCGGGCGTGACCGCGACCATCAATGCCAATATCGATGGCAGCGGCATCCTCAATAAACTCGACGCCGGCACCCTGGTGCTCGGCGGTGCCAACACTTATACCGGCGGCACGCAACTGGACGGCGGCAAGATCATCGTCGGCAGCAACACCGCGCTTGGCACTGGCACGCTGACGGCGAATGCCGGTACGCAGCTGGACAGCAACGCGGCGGTGACACTGGCCAACGCGGCGACGCTCAACGGCAACCTCACCGTGGTCGGCAGCAATGCGCTGACCCTCAACGGCGTGATTGGCGGTACCGGTGGCCTGATCAAAACCGGTACCGCCAACCTGACCCTCGGCGGCAACAACGCCTTCCTCGGCCCGGTAGCCTTGAATGCCGGCGGACTGATTCTGGCGTCGAACTCGGCGTTGGGTTCGGGCACGTTGAACGCGGCGGGCGGCACCACGCTGGATGCGAGCACTGCAGTTTCGCTGAACAACGCGGTCAACCTCGCGGGCAATCTTGGCATCGTCGGCACGGCGGATCTGACTCTGGCCGGCACGGTCAACGGCGCCGGGAGCCTGAGCAAAAACGGCGCGGCCAATTTGACCCTCAGCGGCAATAACAACTTCCTCGGCGGCACAACCCTGAACGCCGGCACCCTGACCGCCGGCAGCAATTCGGCGCTGGGCCTGGGCAACCTGACCGTGGCGGGCGCATCGGCGCTGGACAGCAACAGTGCGCTGAGCCTGGGCAACAACGTCGTGCTCAACGCCAACCTGAGCAACACCGGCAGCAACAATCTGACCCTCGCGGGTGTGGTCAGCGGCGCGGGTGGCTTGATCAAGGACGGCGCATCGAACCTGACACTCAACGGCATTAACACCTTCACCGGCGGTACCACGCTGAATGCCGGCACGCTGACCCTCGGTACGGGCGCGTCTCTGGGCAGCGGCGCGCTGACCGTTGCCGGTGCTTCCACCCTCGACAATTCCGCGCCACTGGTGCTGGCCAACAACCTCAACGTCAATGCCAATCTGGCCCTGGCCGGTAACAACAACCTGACCCTCGGCGGCATCATTGCCGGCGCCGGCACGTTGACCAAGAACGGCCTGGCCGACGTGACATTGAGCGGCAACAACACCTTCAGCGGCACCTTTGATGTTGCGTCCGGCAGCCTGACCACGCTGAGCGGCGCGGCGCTGGGCAACAACGCCACGGTCAATCTCGCGGGCGGCGCGGCGCTCAATCTCGGTGCTTCGGGCAGCCTTGCCAGCCTCACTGGCAGCGGCACTGCGCTGATCGGCACTGGCAATACGTTGAGCCTCGGTGGCAACAACGTCAGCGGCACCTTCGCCGGCATCCTCAGCGGTGACGGCAGCCTGAGCAAACTCGGCAGCGGCACCCTGACCCTCAGCGGCATCAGCGATCTGACCGGTGACACCAACGTCAACGCAGGTACTCTGCAGGTCAACGGCTCACTGGCCAGCGGCAACGTGCTGGTCAACAACGGCGGCACCCTCGGCGGCAGCGGCACCCTGACCGGTGCCGTGACGGTGGCCGATGGCGGTCATCTGGCGGGCGTCACCGGCAGTACGCTGAACGTGAGTTCGCTGGTGTTCAACGGTAACTCCAACTTCGACGTCGGCCTCGGTACACCGGTGTCCGGTGGCGGCAATGCGCTGGTCAGCGTCGGCGGTAACCTGACCCTCGACGGCACCCTCAACGTCAGCGACATCGGTGGTTTTGGCAGCGGCGTTTATCGCCTGATCGACTACACCGGCGGCCTGACCGACAACGGCATGCTCTTCGGCACACTGCCGGGCAGCGTCAGCCCGGGCGATCTGCAACTGCAAACCGCACTGGCCAATCAGATCAACCTGCTGGTCACCGCACCGGGCGTCACCGTGCAGTTCTGGGATGGCAATCAACTGGTGGCCAACGGTTCAGTCGAAGGCGGCAGCGGCACCTGGGGCACCGGCACCACCAACTGGACCGACGTCAATGGCACCACCAATCAGGCCTGGACCAACAGTTTCGCAGTGTTCCAGGGCGCGGCCGGCACGGTCACCGTCAATGGCGCACAAACCATCACTGGCATGCAGTTCGTCACTGACGGCTACAGCCTGGTGAATGGCACGGCGGGCTCGCTGAATCTGGTTAACGGTTCGCTGGGCAATGCCACGGTGCGGGTTGACCCGAACGCCACGGCAACCATCGGTGTCGCGCTCAATGGCAGCGGCACGCTGGGCAAATACGACACGGGTACGCTGGTGCTCAACGCGGCCAACGGCTACACCGGCGGCACCGCGCTCAATGGCGGCAAGATCGTGGTCGGTAATAATGCGGCGCTTGGCACAGGTGTGTTGACCGCTGCTGACGGCACCGCGCTGGACAGTAACGCAGCCGTCAGTCTGAGCAATGATGTGCTGCTCAACGGTGGTTTGACCGTTGCCGGTTCCAACGCCTTGACCCTCGGCGGCGTGGTCAGCGGCAGCGGCAGCCTGATCAAGGCCGGCGCATCGAGCCTGACCCTCAACGGCAGCAACACTTACACGGGTGGTACTCAACTCGCCGGCGGTACGCTGATCCTAGGCAACAACAGTGCGATCAGCAGCGGTGCGCTTAACGTAACCGGTGACGGCACGCTCGACAGTACTTCGGCGCTGCAACTGGCCAACGCCATCAACCTTGGCGCGCAACTGACCCTGGCCGGCAATCAGAACACCACGCTGATCGGTGCTGTGACCGGCACCGGCAGTCTGCTGAAAAACGGTGGCGGTGATCTTGTGCTCAGCGGCGCCAACACCTACAGCGGCGGCACCACCTTGAACGGTGGCACGACGCGGGGTGACACCAGCAGCCTGCAAGGTGCGATCGTCAACAACGCAACGCTGACTTTCGAACAAAACGCCGACGGCAGCTACACCGGTAACCTTACCGGTACCGGCACGCTGAACAAAACCGGGGCTGGAGAGTTGGTGCTGACTGGCAACAACACCTTCACCGGCAACACCTCGGTGCAGGCGGGCAACCTGATCGTCAACGGTGTGCTCAACAGCGCGAGCGTCAATGTCGCCAGCGGCGCAGGCATCGGCGGTGGCGGCCAGCTCGGCGGCGCTGTGCAATTGGCCGACGGTGCGACGCTGGCCGGTGGCGGCACGGCGACGCCGTTGTCAGTCGGTTCGCTGGCACTGTCGTCGGGAACCAATCTGGATTTCAGCCTCGGCTCGGCGGCCAGTTCGACCACGGTGGTCAATGTCGCCGGCAACCTGACCCTCGACGGTACGCTGAACATCAGCAACGCCGGCGGTTTCGGCACCGGGGTTTATCAACTGTTCAGCTACGGCGGCAGCCTGACCGACAACGGTCTGGTGTATGGCAGCCTGCCGGTTTCAGCGGCCAATCTGACCCTGCAAACCGCCATCGCCAATCAGATCAACCTGCTGGTGCAAGGCACGCCGGGTGAGGTGCAGTTCTGGAACGGTGGCACTACCAATCCGGACGGCAGCATCGGTGGCGGCAGTGGTGTATGGGGCCCAGGCACCAACTGGACCGATCCGAGCGGTACTCAGGCCCTGGCTGCAAATGGTCAGTTCGCCGTGTTTGGCGGCCAGGCGGGTACGGTCACCGTGCAGGGCAATCAGAACTTCACCGGCCTGCAATTCCTCTCCGGCGGCTACAGCCTGGTTCCGGGGGCTGGCGGTACGCTGACCCCGGTCAACGGCGCGGATGGCAGCCTCGCACCGGTGCGGGTCAATGCCGGAGGGAGCGCAGAAATCTCCGCGCCGCTGGTGGGCACGGGCGGCATCGAGAAGCTTGATTCCGGCACGCTGGTATTGAGCGGCGCCAACAGCTACAGCGGAGGCACCACGGTCAGCGGCGGTACGCTGGTCGGTAACACCACCAGCCTGCAGGGCAACATCCTTAACAACGCATCGTTGCTCTTCTTGCAGAACTTCAATGGTCAGTTCAATGGATCGCTGCGCGGACTTGGCGCGATGCTCAAACGCGGCACCGGCACCTTGCTGTTGACCGGTGATAATCCGTTCAGCGGTACGGTTGCGGTCGATCAAGGCGTGCTGCAAGTCGGTAGTCGTGCGGCGCGGGCTTCGCTGGGCGGGCAAGTCACCGTGGCCAACGGTGCCGGACTGAGCGGTAACGGTAGCGTCGGTTCGGTGGTCAACCATGGTGTGGTGGCTTCCGGCGCTGAAGCCGGAACCCTGAGCGTGGCCGGTAACCTGACCAACGCATCTGACGGTGTGCTGGCGCTGACGGTCAGCTCGCCAACCGCGACGCCACTGGCAATCGGCGGCACCGCAACGCTGGGCGGCGCTTTGCAAGTGAACTCGCTGGCGCCGTTCACCGGCAACACCACGTACTCGCTGATCACGGCGGGCGGCGGCGTGAATGGTACCTTCAGCGCTGCGGACCTGCCGCAATACGCGTTCCTCAACACGGCACTGGTGTATGACGCCAACGCAGTGAACCTGGTGGTCAGCCGCAACGGCAACTCGTTCGCCGACGTCGCTGCCACTGGCAACCAGTTCCGGACCGCCACCGCGCTGTCGAACAACGGCCCGGCCGGTGCGGCGTTGCAGAACGAGATCGTCAACCTCAGCGTCGCCGGTGCGCGTAATGCCTTTGACAGTCTGTCCGGTGAGATCCACGCCAGCACTGCCAGTGCCATCCTCGAGGATTCGCGCTACGTGCGTGACGCGGTCAACGATCGCATGCGCCAACCGTCATGCAGCGCGGCGGATGATCCACGCCGTGCCCTGGCGCCAAGTGGCAACCAACTGAGCAGCAACGGTTGCCACGGCGAAATGGTTGGCTGGGCGCGGGCACTGGGTGCCTGGGGTGAGTCGGATGGCGACAGCAACGCGGCGAAACTCGACCGTAACCTCAGCGGCTTCATGCTCGGCACCGACAAGCAACTCGATGACCAGTGGCGCGTGGGCATGGCCGCCGGTTACACCCGCAGCGACCTCGATGCGCATGATCGCCGTTCGGATGCCACCGTCGAAAGCTACCACCTGGCGGCGTACCTCAACTCGCAGTTCGATGCCCTGGCAGTGCGCCTCGGCGCGGCTTATAGCTGGCACGACATCGAGACCAAGCGCAACGTCAGCGTCGGCAGCTACAACGACCGTCTGAAGGCCAACTACGATGCGCGCAGCGCGCAGGTGTTCGGTGAAGTCGGTTACACGATTGAAGCCGGCGGCATCGCCCTCGAGCCGTTCGCCGGACTGGCGTACGTCAACTACGACACCGACAAGGCCAAGGAGAAAGGCGGGGTAGGGCGCCTGGAGGCCGATGCCGATCAAGACATCACCTTCTCGACCCTCGGCGTGCGCGCAGGCAAAGTCATCACCCTGGCCAACGGCGGGCAATTCACCCCGCGCGCGGCGCTCGGCTGGCGCCATGCCTTCGGTGATACCAAGCCTGACGCTGATCTGACCTTTATCGACGGCGGCGCGTCGTTCAGTACCCAAGGTGTGCCGATCGCCAAGGACAGTGCCATCGTTGAAGCGGGGGTCGACTTCCAGATCAGCCCGACTGGAAAACTCGGGGTCGGCTACTCGGGGCAACTGTCGAACGACAGCAACGACCATGCGATGACCATTAGCTTCAGCCTTGGCTTCTGATTCAGGGTCGAAGCACTTTGAGCCGCCCGTAAGGGCGGTTTTTTTTTGCCTTGCCTCAAGCTGCTCGTTCCCACGCTCTGCGTGGGAGCGTCCCGGTCTGCATTCCCACGCGGAGCGTGGGAACGATCAAAAAACTGCTGCCTCGCGCTCTGCTAGAATCGCCCCCATCAACAGCCTGAGACTCCCCCATGAGCGAGCCGATTCGTCTGACCCAATACAGCCACGGCGCCGGTTGCGGCTGCAAGATTTCTCCGCAGGTGCTGGAAGTGATTCTGGCCGGCAGCGGCGCACAGAACCTCGATCCGAAACTGTGGGTCGGCAATGCCTCGCGCGATGATGCGGCGGTGTATGAGATCGATGCCGAGCGCGGCGTGGTCTCGACCACGGACTTTTTCATGCCGATCGTCGATGATCCGTTCGACTTCGGCCGGATTGCCGCGACCAATGCGATCAGCGACATCTATGCGATGGGTGGCGATCCGTTGATGGCGATCGCCATTCTCGGCTGGCCGGTCAATGTGCTGGCGCCGGAAGTGGCGCGCGAAGTGATTCGCGGTGGCCGTGCCGTTTGCGACGCGGCGGGTATTCCACTGGCAGGCGGGCATTCGATCGATGCACCGGAGCCGATCTTCGGCCTCGCCGTCACCGGTCTGGTAGAAAAGCGCCACATGAAGCGCAACGACACTGCGACCGCCGGTTGCCTGCTGTACCTGACCAAACCGCTGGGCATCGGCATCCTCACCACCGCCGAAAAGAAGGGCAAATTGCGCGTCGCCGATGTCGGCGTGGCCCGCGACTGGATGTGCACCCTGAACAAACCCGGCAGCCGTTTCGGCAAACTCGCCGGCGTTACCGCCATGACCGACGTCACCGGTTTTGGTCTGCTCGGGCATCTGGTGGAAATGGCGGATGGCAGCCAGCTCACCGCACGCATTGCTTATGACCGCGTACCGCGTCTGGACAGCGTCGAGTATTACCTCGATCAGGGTTGTGTGCCCGGCGGCACGTTGCGCAACTTCGACAGCTACGCGAGCAAGGTTGGCCGCGTGCAGGAGCTGCACAAACGTGTGCTCTGCGACCCGCAAACCAGCGGTGGTCTGCTGATCGCCGTCACGCCTGAAGGCAATGAAGAGTTCCTCGCCGTCGCCGCCGAACTGGGCCTGAGCCTTGAGCCAATCGGCGAACTGGTTGAGCGACAGACGAACGCAGTCGAGGTGATTTGATGCTCCGCGACTGCACTGACTACCGTGACATTTTTCTCAACGACCGGCCAATGATGGACGCCCGTGCGCCGGTTGAATTTTCCCACGGTGCGTTCCCCGGCGTGGTCAATCTGCCGCTGATGAACGATGTCGAGCGGCAGAAGATTGGCACCTGCTACAAACAGCACGGTCAGCAGGCCGCTATCGAATTGGGTCATCAACTGGTGTCAGGCGCGGTGAAAGCCGAGCGCATTCAGAACTGGGTCGATTTTGCCCGTGCCCATCCTGACGGTTATCTCTATTGTTTACGCGGCGGCCTGCGTTCGCAGATCACTCAGCAATGGCTGCGTGACGAGGCCGGCATCGACTATCCGCGCGTCGGCGGTGGTTACAAGGCGATGCGCAACTTCCTCATCGACACCCTTGAGCAGGCCATCGCGCAATGTGATTTCGTCTTGCTGGGCGGCATGACCGGCACCGGCAAGACCGAAGTGCTGGTGCAGTTGCGCAATGGCCTGGACCTGGAAGGGCACGCCAATCATCGCGGCTCCAGCTTCGGCAAACGGGCGACCGGGCAGCCGTCGAACATTGATTTTGAAAACCGCCTGGCCATCGACATCCTCAAGAAACGTGACGCGGGTTTCGCGCAGTTTGTGCTGGAAGACGAGAGCCGGGTGGTCGGTAGCTGTGCCTTGCCGCTGCCACTGTATCAGGGCATGCAGCAGTACCCGATGGTATGGCTGGAAGACCGTTTTGACGATCGTGTCGAGCGGATTCTGCGGGACTATGTGGTAGATCTGTCGGCGGAGTTCTCTTCGGTGCATGGCGAGGAAGGCTTTACGCTGTTCGCTGAACGCCTGTTGGAAAGTCTGAACAACGTGCAGAAGCGCCTGGGTGGCGAGCGCCATCGACGCATGCTGATTTTGATGGAAGACGCGTTGGCGGAGCAGGGACGCAGCGGCGCGGTGGACTTGCATCGTGGCTGGATCGAAGGGTTGCTGCGGGAGTATTACGACCCGATGTATGTGTTTCAGCGCGAGAAGAAGGGCGGGCGGATCGAGTTTGCCGGGGAGCGGGGGGCGGTGCTTGAGTATCTGCGTGAGCGGCTGAGTCAGAAAGGTTGAGGTTGTAGCGGCTGGCCTCTTCGCGAGCAAGCTCGCTCCCACATTGGATCTGCGTGAAATACAAATCCCCTGTGGGAGCGAGCCTGCTCGCGAAGGGGCCGGGTCAGGTCACACAACACTCAGGTCGGGCAGGTGTCTTTGCCGTTATCCAGCCCCTGCTTGTAACTGTGGCTCTGCAGACTGGCCTTGCCGTTGTGCCAGGTCAGCGTCAGTACATACAGCGAGTCAAAATCGTTGCCCGCCCAGTCCTCGGTGATGTTCTGTTTCTCGCCGACCGCTTTGCCCGCCACCTTGTTGATCAGCTCCGGCAGATAGCCGTGGGACCAGGCGGTGTAGATCGTCGAGTTGTGATACTTGTCTTCCAGCAGTTCGCGGGCCAGATCGCTGGTGTCATTGGCCGAAAACTCGATGTTCACCGGCAGACCGAGCTTGATCGCCGCTGGGCTGATGGTCATCAGCGGGCGGATGTAGCTGTAGGAGTTGTCCAGCTCACCTTCCTCGACATTGCGCGTCGGATTGGCGGCGAACACGTAATCGGCCTTGCCGAATTTTTCCGGCAGCAGTGTCGACAGGTCGATGGCGCGGTTCAGCCCCTGGCAGTTGAGCTGGCCGAGACCGCCCTCGGGCTTCTCCGCGTGGCGCAGGAACACCAGGGTCTGGGTGCCGTCCGCCGGTTGCGCGCGGCTCTCGCTCGACTCAAGCGACAGGAACAGCGCACTGACGGCCAGCAGGGAAGGCAGGGCCACGTACGCGCGGTGTTTGAAACGTTTGGCGAAACGCATAAGGTTCGTCATGAAATAAAAGAGTCTTCAGCTGATTCAGTTAAGGCTGACAAACCTTTACACCGCGGGCTCCCAGCACCGGGCGTTTTCCCTGTCATGAACGGCTTCCTTTGCAATAAAGGCATAGCTCAGAGTCCCCTGAGGCCGATTTGGTTCGATCCATCCGGGTGCGTGGCACTTTAGCGGCAAACTTCCATGGCTTGGGCACAGGTTAGCGACAGGATGTTACGGTTCGAAGCGGCTGTAGACGACCGTTTGATCCCTCCACAAGTACGCATAAAACGACCACGCAGGTGCAATACCTATGTACCGCACCTGGTGACTTGTAATTGGCTGCAATGGCGCATGTGCATAAGCGTCTATTGCGACGTTTGCCTGGCTTTTGGTTTGGCAACTTTCTTGAATAGGGATTTTCATGGTCATCGTTCGTAAAACCGCCACCTCTCCGTCGCCCGACCTCGGATCGGTAGACGCAAGCACGGGCCGTAAAAGAGGTCACGGCGTGCCCCCCGGTGACGAGCCCGCGAGCAAGACTTCTCTCCTTGGTGGCAATCAAATGCAGGAGCCTGCTGCCAATCAACCGGAACGATCGCTTGCCCGAGTCAGGCTTTCTCCATTGAAGTCTACCGAGGTTTTGCCGATTCGTTCCGTGGTCCAGTCGCTTGAAAACTATCGCCTGAGAGCGCCCGATGGCTTGCCTGTGGCCAATGCACAGGGCTTGAGGGTCATCAAGGATCGCCTGTACGCAGATATCGCCCCGGGGGAGATCGTTCTGGTTCGGCAAACCGGGATAACCGGCGAGTATCGGGCGACATTGACCTCTGAGTTGACCGCTTCGGGGCCGGCGCTGGCCTATGATCCGCATAACCGGATATGGAAGCTTCAAGACGTGTATTCGTCCCCTGACAAGGGCGACGTCATTGATTTCGATATCGATATTGATGAGCTGATTCGCGGTTTCAGTACTGATTCGCGGCAAAAAAAACGGGCTCATGATGGTAATGACGACTCGATCGAGCGCGAGACGTTAATGGCTGTCACTCTGGTTGCCCGTGGCTTGACTCAGTTTCCGCCCAGACAGGCCGAACTCATTCGCTCGGAGTTGCGCGTGGTCGAAAGCGTGTTCTCTGATGCCAGCCAGGTCATCGGCATGAAGCTGCCAGACGCCGATTCGGTTTACGAAAACTTTTTTGGTGCTGACCACCGAACCATTGCCGCGCAATTCGCTGATTCAGTCGCGCGCGGCCTGGCGCTTTCCAGGGAGTATCAAGGTACTTGGGGCGGGGATAAATTCATCGGCGTCGATGTGGACAACCAGAGTTCGGCATGGATGTACAAAAAGGATTTTCATGGTCGGTTCTTCATCAATCGCAAGTTCATGAAGCGCGGTATGTTGAGTGTGTCGCTGGGCCATGAAATGTTGCACACCAACAGAGTCGATCGATTCAAGGCCATCGGGCCGAACGCTGCCGATTTTTTCTATCTGCACGATAATCTGCAGACTTTGCTGGATTCGGACTCAAGGATTGTCTACGACGTCTCGGAACGTAGCGTTTCCGACGCGATCATGCGCGGTGGGTTGACGGTCGATTACATGAAAGCCACCAGTGACTATCACGACAGCTTCCTGTTCGGTGTCAGCGATTATCTGGGAATTGTCGACGATGTGGAGCTTGATGAGGCGGTTGGGCTGTTCAATGCCAATTCGCAACTGCGCGCGCACATGGCCGCGAACAATGCCGACAGCATTTTTTTTGCGGCCAAAAGCCTGCAAGCGTGGTATCGCAGCAAAATCGAATACGTGCGGCTTGATAGCCTTATCGATGATTGATGCGGGCGGGCATCGGCCAAAAGATCACAGCCTGCGGCGGCTCTGAATTATGATCTGGTTTTAAATTGTGACTGGATGCTTCCCATGACCGATCTGTCCGCGTTCCCGATCACCCAGAAATGGCCGGCGCAGTACCCTGACTGGATTCAGCTCTATTCCTTGCCGACGCCCAATGGTGTCAAAGTCTCGATCATGCTCGAAGAGATCGGCCTGCCGTACGAGCCGCACAAGGTCGCTTTCGACAGCAACGATCAGTTGTCCGCCGAGTTCCTGTCGCTGAACCCGAACAACAAGATCCCGGCGATCCTCGACCCACACGGTCCTGATGATCAGCCGCTGCCGCTGTTCGAATCCGGTGCGATCCTGATTTATCTGGCCGACAAAAGCGGCCAGTTGCTGGCCCAGGAAGGCGCGCTGCGTTACGAAACCATTCAATGGTTGATGTTCCAGATGGGCGGTATCGGCCCGATGTTCGGCCAGCTCGGGTTTTTCAACAAGTTTGCCGGCAAGGATTACGAGGACAAGCGTCCGCGTGATCGTTATGTCGATGAAAGCAAACGTCTGCTCAAGGTGCTCGACGGCCGGCTCGAAGGCCGTGACTGGATCATGGGCGAGCGATACACCATCGCTGACATCGCCACGTTTCCGTGGGTGCGCAATCTGATCGGGTTTTATGAAGCCGGTGATCTGGTCGGCATCAGCAACTTCCCGAATGTCACCCGCGTGCTGGAGCGTTTCCTCGCGCGTCCGGCCGTGGTTCGAGGCCTGACCATTCCTTCCTGACACCACGCATAACCCCTGTGGGAGCGAGCTTGCTCGCGAAGGCGTCGTGTCAGCCAGCATTTCCATTGCTGATACACCGTCTTCGCGAGCAAGCTCGCTCCCACAGGGGATTTGTTGTGTCACAGGGATTATTACACCCCCGGTAACGCACTCTTGATTGATCCAGGTTTGTACCCCAACCCCCGCAAGGCATAAGCTTCGCCCCCTACGACTTTCGTCTCATCTGCCGTTTTCAGGAAAGGCCCCATGTCCAGTCAGTTCCCCGAAGCACGTCCCCGCCGTCTGCGCCGCAATGCGAGCCTGCGCAGCCTGTTCCAGGAAACCGAGTTCAGCCTGAATGATCTGGTGCTGCCGATTTTCGTCGAAGAAGAAATCGACGACTTCGTGCCGATCACCAGCATGCCTGGGGTGATGCGCATTCCTGAGCGCAAACTGGCCAGCGAAATCGAGCGCTATGCCCGCGCCGGCATCAAGTCGGTGATGACCTTCGGCGTGTCCCATCATCTGGACAGCAACGGTAGCGACACCTGGCGCGAAGACGGTCTGGTTTCGCGCATGTCGCGCATTGCCAAAGATGCCGTGCCGGAAATGATCGTCATGTCCGACACCTGCTTCTGCGAATACACCGATCACGGCCACTGCGGCGTGCTGCACAACCATGAAGTCGACAACGACCAGACCCTGATCAATCTCGGCAGACAAGCCGTGGCAGCGGCCCGCGCCGGTGCGGATGTGATCGCGCCGTCGGCAGCGATGGACGGGCAGGTGCGGGCGATCCGCCAAGCCCTGGACGCGGCCGGCTTCACCCAGATCCCGATCATGGCCTACTCGACCAAATTTGCCTCGGCGCTGTACGGCCCGTTCCGCGAGGCCGGTGGCAGCGCGCTGAAGGGCGACCGCAAAAGCTATCAGATGAACCCGATGAACCGCCGCGAAGCCCTGCGCGAATCGCTGCTCGACGAGCAGGAAGGCGCCGATGCGCTGATGGTCAAACCGGCCGGCGCTTACCTCGACATCATCCGCGATATTCGCGAAGCCTCGAACCTGCCGCTGGCGGCGTATCAGGTCAGCGGCGAGTACGCGATGATCAAGTTCGGCGCGCAGGCCGGGGCGATCGATGAGGATCGTGTGGTGCGTGAGAGTCTGGGTGCGATCAAGCGTGCGGGCGCGGATCTGATCTTCACTTACTTTGCGATGGATCTGGCCCTGGCCGGTATCTGACGACCACCGAATTGCCCCTGTGGGAGCGAGCAGGCTCGCTCCCACATTTGATTTGTGGTGTGTCAGGGGCAGTTGAAGAATGGCCTGATGCCGTGATCGCGGAAGTAGCGTTCGATGACTTTCGGGTCGGCATTGTTCTCGGCAATCGCCACATACGTATCCGGACGCAGCAGATAAAAGCCGTTACGCCCCAACCCCGCCGTTTCGAACGCTGGGCGCCAGTCGAACACGTGCAGCGGCAGGTGATGTTCATTGCACCAGGCAATCATTTCGTCGCTGGTATCACCATAGACATGCACTTGCCAGCTCGGCTGGCGTAGCGGTTCGTAATTATCTCCTTCACCATCATGGGCCCACGGCAAGCGATCCCCGCCGTGGACGTGGCCGGCTGCGCCCTGGCTTAGCGGCATGCCGCGATAGTTGAGGGTGACTTGCGACACGGTGCGAAAAAGGAACTCGCGGCTGGCCTCGAACGAAGCCATTTTCGGGATCAGGAACGGCGCCACGCGCATGCGCAGTAGATCAGCCATGCGTCCTTCAGCGGTGACGAAGCTGAAAACTTTGTCGGTGGTTGACACCAGTCGACGAGCGAAGGCAATGCGTTCGGTTTCGTAGCTGTCGAGCAGGCTTGGTTCAGCGGCGCCGCTGAGCACGGCGGCAAGTTTCCATGCCAGATTGATCGCGTCGCCAATCCCCGTGTTCATGCCCTGACCGCCCGCCGGGCTATGCACATGCGCGGCATCGCCGAGCAGAAACGCGCGGCCACTGCGAAAGTGCTCGGCCACGCGGTGATGCACGCGGTAGGTCGAGAACCAATGGACATCTTCGATATGCACTTTCAGGTGTTCGATGGCGCGGCTGCTGACATCGGAAAATTCCAGGGTTTCGGCGCGATCCGCGCGCTCGTCACGCACGGTGCCGATCAGCCTTGCGCGGCCTTCGCCGGCCAGTGGAAACACGGCGAGGAAGTCCGCTTCATCCAGGTCCAGGTGCAGCTCGCCGTTCATCGCAGGGCCGCTGGCTTTGACGTCGGCGACGTAGAAAATCTGCTGATAGGTGCCGCCGGGGAAACCGGTGTCGAGGGTTTTGCGCACCACTGAACGGGCGCCATCACACCCCGCCAGATAACAGGCCTGGCAGATTTCCTGCTCACCATCGGGCAGGCGCAAATGCGCGGTGAGGCCGTCGCCGGTTTCTTCGAAGCTTTCCAGTGTGGTGTTGCGTTCGACCGTGACGCCGTAGTCTTCGAGGCGCTCGATCAGCAGCCGTTCGTGGTGATCCTGCGGGAAGATTTCGACGAACGCGTAGGGTGTCAGGCCTTCGCCGATGCGATTCAGTGGCAATTGCGCGACCGGTTTGCCGTTGACCCAGAAATTCGCCGCCGCCACCCGATGGCCGTTGCGCACTACGGTGTCGGCCAGGTCCAGTTGGCGATATAACTCAAGGGTGCGCGCCTGCACTGCCAGCGCTCGCGAAGTGGTGCCGGGCGCGGAGGTTTTATCGATGATGCGTACGCGCACGCCGAGTTTGCTCAGCCACAGGGCCAGCACCAGCCCGGTCGGGCCGGCGCCGATGATCAGGACGTCGCTGCGGTTCATGGGCCTGTCCTCCGATTGCCGTGGAGCAAGTATGGATCAGGAGGAGAGGGTGGCCAGTTGATCGGCCAGACGGAAAAAGGCCCCGCAGTGGTGAGGCTGCGAGGCCATGTTCAGGTGGTCGGCTGGGGGGCTGTTGCGTGGCGTAGATCCGGGCCCCTCACCCCAGCCCTCTCCCGAGGGAGAGGGAGCCGATTGGGGGGCTTTTCAAAACCTGAGTTCGACTCGATGGTTCAGGTCGGCGTAACTCGAAAGAACACCTCGGTCAGTCCCCTCTCCCTCCGGGAGAGGGCTAGGGTGAGGGGCTTTTGAACCTTAGAAATCAATAGTCCCGGACAACTTGGCAACCCGTGGCTCACCCTGAGTCAGATACCCACCCTGAGCCGATTCCCAATACTTCTTGTTCGCCAGGTTTTCCACGCCCAGACGCACGGTCACGTCTTTCTCCGAGACCTTGAACGCATAACGCGCGCCGGCATCGAAACGGTTCCAGGTCGGCAGGCTGAGGTTGTTCGCCGCGTCAGCGTATTGGCCGCCGGTGCGCAGCATCCGCGCATTCAGTGCGACGCCTTGCAGGCCGGGTACATCCCAATCCGCACCAGCGTTGAACTGGAAGGTCGGCACACCGATCGCACGGTTGCCGTCGTTGGCGCCGTTGAGGGTGTTCTTCAGTTCGGTGTCCATCAGGGTCAGGCCGCTGATCAGGCGCAGGCCCTGGATCGGCTCGCCAAACACGTTCATTTCCACGCCTTTGTTGATCTGCTCGCCTTCACGTACGTAGGTGCAGGTGGTGGCGCTGTTGATTTCGCAGTAACCATCGCTCGGCTGTTCGATGCGATAGACACCCAGGCTCGCGCCGTAAGTGCCCATGTCGACTTTCACCCCGACTTCGGTCTGCTTGGAGCGTTTTGGCGCATAAACCTCGTTGCCGTTGGTCACACGGAAACCGCCGGAACTGGTCGGCGAAGTCGGGCCCTGGGCCAGGCCTTCGATGTGGTTGGCGTAGAACGACACATGTTCCCACGGCTTGAACACCACGCCGTACACCGGTGTGGTGATCGATTCGTCGTAGCTCGATTTGCGGTCGCCGCTGCCCCAACTGGCGTAGTTGTAGCCTTGCACCACCAGTTGCTGGCGACGCAGGCCGGCGGTGACCAGCAGGCGATCATCGAAGAAACCGAGGGTGTCGGAAATCGCCAGGCTGCGGTTGAAGGTCTTGCCGACGATGCCTGGATCATTCACATCACCGCCGGCAAAGTTGCCCACCGGCGATGGCGTTTGCACCGGGTGGTAGATGTTGTTGGCGTACTTGGTCAGGTCGAAATCATAGGCGCTGCGCTGTTCGGCCCAGATGCCGGTCAGACCGAAGTTGAGCTGATGGCTGACCGGGCCGGTATTGAATTTACCGTTAAGGCCGGCCATCACGCTGGTGTTGTCTTCGTCATGGGGAATGAACGAGCCGGTGGTGAACGACGCGCCGTTGTTACCGACCAGGGTGGTCGAGTTGTAGCGTCCGACTTCCCGGGTGTGCTTGGCGCCACCAGCAGCATAGGCGGTCCAGTTGTCGTTCAGGTCGTACTCGGCGCGGAGCATGCCGAAAGTGTCTTCAATCTCGGTGTAGCCCCACTTCGGCGCGTAGTTGGTGTCGGCCGATGGCGCGTCCGGAATGTGCGTGGCGGTGCCGAGGTTGACCGAGTTGCGACCACCGTTGACGCGCTCTTTCTGATAGGCGAAGTCGCCGGAGATGCGCAGGGCGTCGCCGCGATAATCGAGGCCGATGGCGAACAGTTTCGAGCGCTGGTTCTCGTGATCGATGCCGGTGTCGCCTTCACGCTGGGACAGGTTGATCCGTGCGCCGAAGCGGTTGTCTTCACCGAAGCGCTGGCCGATGTCGAAGTGATGACCGATGCGGCCTTCGCTATTGATGTCGGTGGTGTAACGACGCAGCGGCACGTCACCGGCGCGTTTCGGTTGCAGGTTGACGCCGCCGCCGATGCCGGAGCCGGTCGGGGTCACGCCGTTGATAAAGGCGTTCGGGCCTTTGAACACTTCCACGCGTTCCAGCGCATCGGTGGAAATGATCTGCCGGGGCAGCACGCCGTACAGGCCGTTATAGGAAATATCGTCGCCGTTCAGCGGCAGGCCGCGAATCATGAAGACCTGCGCCTGGTTGCCGTAACCGGAGGCCTGACGTACTGACGAATCGTTGAGCAGCACATCGGCGACATCTTCAGCCTGCTGATCCTGAATCAGTTGTTCGGTATAGGAGGCGGCGCTGAACGGCACGTCCATCATGTCCTGATTGCCCAGCACGCCGAGCTGACCGCCACGGGCCACTTGGCCACCCGAGTAAACCGGGGGCAGGGCGTTCGGCGTCGGGGCCTGGGCATTGACGTTGACGTCGTCCAGCACCAGCGCTTTGGTATCGCCTTCAGCGGCGTGGGCGGTGACAGTCAGGGAGCACAGCAGGGCGAGAAGCGTCGGGCGAAACGGGACGGCGAGTCGAGCTGAAGCGGGCATGTAGGGACCTGGAGGCGCGCGGCCGGTTGGAAAAAGTATGGGCGGCGCGGAACTCCTTGCGCAAATGCGACTCCAAGCACAAATGATAGGTTTTCTCAGTAACGTTTTGCAATCAGTTTGTCATCACCCCTTCAATCCCCGTATTCCTGTGCAGGAGCCTGCGGCAGCTCCTGCACGGATTGTGTATGGTGGTTCGGGCTTAACGGACTGGATAAAGCTTCATGCAAAACTTTCGATTACCGATCACCCTCGCCGCATTGCTGGTGCTCGCCGGTTGCGCGGGGCAGCGCAGCCAGGAACCGCTGCCCCGTGCGCCAGCTGAAGTGAAAGCCGAGATCGTGCGGCTGATGCCGGCCAAGACGGCTGATCGGCAAGGCTGGGCCACCGACATCTACGCCGCGTTTGCCGCGCAGAACATCAGCCCGACCACGCAAAACCTCTGCTCGGTGCTGGCCGTTGCCGAACAGGAATCCACTTTTCAAGCTGACCCGACCGTACCCGGCCTGGGCAAGATCGCCCGCGACGAAATCGACCGTCGCGCCGCCAAAGTGCACATCCCTAGCCTGTTGGTCAGCGGCGCATTGCAAGTGCGTTCAACCAACGGCAAAACCTACAGCGAACGCCTGAATGCGGCGCGCAGTGAAAAAGAACTCAGTGGCATTTTCGACGACTTCATTGGCAGGGTGCCGATGGGCCGCACGTTGTTCGGCGGCTTCAACCCGGTGCACACCGGCGGGCCGATGCAGGTCAGCATTGAATTTGCCGAACAGCACGCCAAGGATTATCCGTACCCGGTGGACGGCACCATCCGCCGTGAAGTGTTCAGTCGCCGTGGTGGCATGTATTTCGGTATCGCGCATTTGCTCGGTTATCCGGTGAGTTACCGCGAGCCGTTGTACCGGTTTGCTGATTTCAACGCCGGCTGGTACGCCAGCCGCAATGCGGCATTTCAGAATGCGGTGAGCCGCGCTTCAGGCATTCCACTGGCGCTGGATGGCGACCTGATCCGCTACGACTCGATCATGCCCGGTGGCACGGAACTGGCGGTACGCACCCTCGGCAAGTCCTTGGGCATGCGCAACCCGACCATTCGCGATCAACTGGAGAAGGGCAAAACCCTGGAATTCGAAGAGACCAAGCTCTATCAACGGGTATTCGAACTGGCGGAGCAAGCGGAGGGGAAGAAGCTGCCGCGTGCGGTGTTGCCGGGGATCGTGCTGCAGAGTCCGAAGATCACCCGCAAGCTCACTACAGCGTGGTTCGCCAAACGCGTGGACGAGCGCTACAAGCGCTGCATGGCCAAGGCCGGATAAAACACCCAGGCATAAAAAACCCGGCTGACGTGAGCCGGGTTTTTCTGGGGTGTTGCGGTGTTCCACTTCATTCAAGCGTTGCGAAGTTCGTTCAAACGATCTGCGCCACCTTCGGCGACAGTGTTGCCTTGCAGGCGATCAGAACCATCAGCGGCGACAGTGTTGCCGTGCAGACGATCAGAGCCATCAGCGGCGACAGTGTTGCCGTGCAGGCGATCAGAGCCATCAGCGGCGACAGTGTTGCCTTGCAGACGATCAGAACCATCAGCGGCGACAGTGTTGCCTTGCAGGCGGTCAGAGCCATCAGCGGCGACGGTGTTGCCTTGCAGACGATCAGAACCATCAGCGGCGACAGTGTTGCCTTGCAGGCGGTCAGAGCCATCAGCGGCGACGGTGTTGCCTTGCAGGCGGTCAGAGCCATCAGCGGCGACAGTGTTGCCTTGCAGACGGTCAGAGCCATCAGCGGCGACAGTGTTGCCTTGCAGACGGTCAGAACCATCCGCCGCAACAGCGTTCTGGTACAGACGATCCGAGCCGTCGGCGGCGATCATTGTGTGGGCCGGGGTCGCGGCGAAAGCGTTAACTGCGAAAACCGAGAAAGCGATGCTGAGAAGAGTCTGGCGTTTCATGATGGTGTGCTCCGGGGTGTTGTTGGTTGGTATGGAGCAGATGTTACGCCGGAGATTTTTTATGAGAACTTCATTGCCGTGATGGTGAACATCGATGCCGATGATGGTTGCCAGAACCCGCAGACCAGAGCCTCACAGCACCTTCACCGCACGCCCGATCGCTTGAATCGGCCCGGTCGGTTTGCCAATCGGCGAGCCATTGGCACCCTCAAGTGTCAGCTCGAACAACTGATTGGGTTGCAGCGGCGGCAACTTGTCCAGCGGCACCGACAAGGCCTGCCCGGGTTTGACCAGTCCCAGCGAAACCGGCCCTTGCCAGCCGTCAGCCTTGGTCCAGAATTCCAGTGCCTTGTCCGCCGGCACCTCAACCACGCCCAACGGAATCAACTGAATCTCCCGCGAATCGCTTGCCTGAATCACCCAGCCCGGCGCCTTGTCCTGGGGCGCAACCAGCACCACCAGAAAGCTTGGTCTCGGCGTGGTCTGGGTCAACAGGATCGAGCCTAAAATCAATGTGGCGGCCAGTCCGATAGCACTCAACCCGCGCCAGAGTGGCAGCAGGTTCCACCATGAAGTCGACGGCGCTTTTGCCGTGAGCCGGTTCAGGCTGCGTTCGATACGCGGCCACAACTGCGCCGAGGGTTGTTGCGCGGGCGCCAGATCGGTCAGCTCCAGCAGACGCCGCTCCCAGGCATCCACCGCTGCACGCAGTTCGGGGTCGTTGGGCAAGCGTCGTTGCACCTCGATTCGCTGTTCAAAAGAAAGCGTGCCGAGCACATATTCGCCGGCCAGTTCATCGCGGTCTTGCGCTGATTCGCTGGTCATCCCATGCACTCCCGCAAGGCGTTGAGGCTGCGTTTGATCCACGCTTTGACGGTGCCCAGCGGCGTGTCGAGGCGCGCGGCAATCTGCGCGTGGCTGTAGCCGTCGATATACGCATGCAGGATGCAGTCGCGGCGTTGCGGCTCCAGTTGTTCCAGGCAACGGTGGATGCGCGCCGAATGCGCGTGGGCGTCGAAGCCGTCATCGTCCGCCGCCACCTCGTGAGCTTCGTCGAAAGGCGTTTCCCGGCCGTGATCGCGCAGCAGATTCAGCGCCAGATGCCGGGTCACACTGAACATCCAGCCACGCGCCGAACCGCGCGCCGGGTCAAACCCCGCCGCGCCGTTCCAGATCTTGATGAACGCCTCATGAACAATGTCCTCCGCCAGCGCCGTATCGCGCACCAGCCGCTTGGCCACGCCGAGCAGACGCGGGCCTTCCTGCACATACAAATCGCGCAGGGCCGACCGCTCGCCACGGGCACAGGCAGCGAGACGGGCTTCGTAATCGAATGTGGATTCGGCTAAAGGCATGTCGTGCAATCTAGCTCACATTCCGCAAACATCCAGAACGCATTGTCCACTGTGGGAGCGAGCCTGCTCGCGAAGGCGGCCGGTCAGAGAAGACTGTGTTGACTGACACTCCGCCTTCGCGAGCAAGCTCGCTCCCACAGGGTTTATCAGTGGTGCCAGAAGTCAGTTCGCCGCCCAGAAAATGTAATCGGCCTGGTACTTGACCACTTCCTGCTTGCCCTTGTTCGCCGTGGTGCACTCGCTGCCCGGTGCCACGCCGCCCTTGAGCGCGACCCGCTGGATGTAACTCACACCGCTCATCGCGCCTTTGCCTTCGGCAGGATTGGCCTTGACCAGTTGATAAGGCAGGTTGCCCGGACTTGACGGCGCCACGGCCAACTGCGTGCCGGTGACTTTCGAACCGTCCTTGGCCTGCCAGGTGGCGGGTGGGCCGAAGTAAGTGCCGACCTGCTTGCCGCTGCGATCATTGAGCACCGCTTTCGGGCCGACGAAGGTCCACTCGGTCTGCCCGGCCGCGTTGGGCTTGTCGCGGCACTCGTAGGTGATCTCGCCAACGCCGGTGGTTTCCATCGCGATCTTGTGGCCGTCCGGGACTTTGATTGCGTCGGGGTAACTGGTTTGCGCGAAGGTTGTCGAGGACAGGGCGAGCAAACCGGTGAGGCCAATCAGTCGAGTGATGTTCATCAGTGTTATCTCCGAAAAGGGTAGACCGCTGACAGCCGAAGAGGGCTGTTACAGGGACTACCCGTGACGGAGGCGTTTGGATGCAGTGCCGAACAAATATTTTTTAGATCACTGCAAATCAAAACTGTGGGAGCGAGCTTGCTCGCGAATGCGTAGTGTCAGTCGACCCATTTATATCTGAACCACCGCCTTCGCGAGCAAGCTCGCTCCCACAGGGTTCTTCAGCGGGCTTCAGGCCGGAGGCTTTCAGCAGTTCCTGGGTGTACGGATGTTGCGGTGCCGCAAAAATCTCGCGCGACGAACCCTGCTCAACCACCTTGCCATCCTTGATCACCATCAAGTCATGCGCCAACGCATGCACCACCGCCAGATCATGGCTGATGAACAAATAGGTCAGCCCATGCTTGATCTGCAGCTGCCGCAACAACTCCACCACCTGTTTCTGCACCGTACGATCCAGCGCCGAGGTCGGCTCATCCAGCAGAATCAGCGCCGGTTCCAGCACCAGTGCGCGGGCGATGGAGATTCGCTGGCGCTGGCCGCCGGAAAACTCGTGGGGATAACGATGACGGCTCTGCGCATCGAGGCCGACTTCCTCCAGCACCCGGATCACCGCCGCCTCACGCTCGGCTTCGTTACCGATACCGTGAGTCAGCAAGCCCTCGGCAATGATCTGCTGCACCGACATCCGTGGGCTGAGGCTGCCGAACGGATCCTGGAACACCACTTGAATCTGTCGCCGCAAGGGCCGCATCAAGCGTTGATTGAGCAGGCTCAGTTGCTTGTTGCCGAAGCGGATATTGCCCTCGGACTCGACCAGCCGCAGGATCGCCTGGCCCAACGTCGACTTGCCCGAACCTGACTCACCGACAATTCCCAAAGTCTTGCCGCGCTGGAGGGTGAAACTCACGCCGTCCACGGCTTTGATGTAATCCTGCTGGCGACTGAACAGCGCTTTGGGCAACGGAAACCAGACCTTCAAATCATCGACTTCGAGCAGGTTGTGATCGTACTCACTCGGCACCGGCCCGCCGCTCGGTTCAGCCTCGATCAACAAGCGACTGTAAGGATGCTGCGGTGCGCGAAACAACGCTTCGCAATCCGCCTGCTCAACGATCTCGCCCTGACGCATTACGCACACTCGCTGCGCAATGCGCCGGACCAGATTGAGGTCATGGCTGATCAGCAACAGCGACATGCCCAGCCGCTGCTGCAGCTCGATCAGCAACTCAAGAATCTTCTGCTGCACCGTGACATCCAGCGCTGTAGTCGGCTCGTCAGCGATCAACAACTCAGGTTCGTTAGCCAGCGCCATGGCAATCATCACCCGTTGCCGCTGACCGCCCGAAAGCTGATGCGGATAGGCTTTCAAGCGCTGCAAAGGCTGGTGAATGCCGACCAGTTCCAGCAACTCCAACGTGCGCTCACGTGCCGCGCGGCCCTTCAGGCCTTTGTGAATTTCCAGCACTTCGCTGACCTGCTTTTCCACGGTGTGCAGGGGATTCAGCGAAGTCATCGGCTCCTGAAAAATCATCGCAATGCGGTTGCCGCGCAAACCGCGCATCTGCTGCTCGCTGGCGTGCAATAAATCCACGCCGTTGTAGCGGATCGCGCCGCTGCTGCTGACGTTCTTGCCCGGCAACAAACGCAGAATCGAATGCGCCGTCACCGACTTGCCCGAGCCGGATTCACCGACCAGCGCCAGGCATTCGCCACGACGAATATCCAGGTTCAGACCGTGCACCACTGCCTGCCCGGCGAAGGCCACGCGCAGATCGCGAATTTCAATCAGGTTGTCGTGCATCTCAGCTCCTCGGATCAAACGCATCTCGGCAGGCTTCACCGATGAAAACCAACAACGAAAGAATCAGTGCCAACGCGAAAAACGCCGTCAGCCCCAGCCACGGCGCTTGCAGGTTGCGCTTGGCTTGACCGATCAGTTCGCCCAGCGACGCGGTGCCGGCGGGCATGCCGAAGCCGAGAAAGTCCAGCGCAGTCAGGGTGGCGATAGCGCCGGTGAGAATGAACGGCAGGTAGGTGAGGGTGGAGGTCATCGCGTTGGGCAGGATGTGCCGGCACATCAGCTCGTTGTCGGTCAGACCCAGCGCCCGCGCGGCTTTGACGTATTCCAGATTGCGCCCCCGCAGAAACTCGGCGCGCACCACATCGACCAGCGCCAGCCAGGAAAACAGCGCCATGATCCCCAGCAACCACCAGAAACTCGGCGAGACGAAACCGGACAAAATGATCAGCAGGTACAGCACCGGCAACCCCGACCAGATCTCCAGCACGCGCTGCCCGAGCAAGTCCACCCAACCGCCGTAATAACCCTGCAATGCCCCGGCAACGATGCCGATAAACGCACTGACAGCGGTGAGGATCAGCGCAAACAGAATCGAAATCCGCGTGCCGAAAATCACCCGCGCCAACACGTCGCGCGCCTGATCATCGGTGCCCAGCCAGTTACTCGATGACGGCGGGCTCGGCGCCGGTTCGCTGAGGTCGTAATTGACCGTGTCGTAACTGAACGGGATCGGCGGAAACAGCATCCAGCCGCCCTGATCCTCGATCAGCTTGTGCACGTAATTGCTGGCGTAATCCGGTTGAAACGGTAGCTCGCCGCCGAAATCGGTTTCCAGATAATCACTGAGGATCGGGAAGTAAAAAGCATCGTGGTAGCGGATCACCAGCGGCTTGTCGTTGGCGATCAGCTCACCGCCGAGACAAATCAGGCACAGGCCGATAAACAGCCACAGCGACCAGCGCCCGCGCCGATTGGCCTTGAACTGCGCAACGCGACGTTGACCAAGGGGAGAAGGAGTGAACATCAGGCAGTCCTCGCCGAGAAGTCGATGCGCGGGTCAAGCAGGGTGTAGCAGAGGTCACCGATCAGCTTGATCAGCAAGCCGAACAGGGTGAACAGGAACAGCGCACCGAATACCACCGGGTAATCCCGCGACACCGCCGCTTCGTAGCTCATGCGCCCGAGGCCGTCGAGGTTGAAGATGGTTTCGATCAGCAGGGAGCCGGCGAAAAACACCTCGATCAGCGCCGACGGCACACCGGCCACCACCAACAACATCGCGTTGCGGCATACATGGCCGTAGAGCACGCGGCGCTCGGTCAGGCCCTTGGCCCGCGCAGTGATCACATACTGGCGGCTGATTTCGTTGAGGAAGCTGTTTTTGGTCAGGATCGTCAGCGTGGCGAAACCGCCGATCACCAGCGCCGTCACTGGCAACACCAAATGCCAGAGATAGTCGCCGACCTTGCCCAGCGCGCTGAGGCTGTCGAAGTTATCCGACACCAGCCCCTGCACTGGAAACCAGTTGACGTAGCTGCCACCGGCAAACACCACGATCAACAGAATCGCGAAGAGGAACGCTGGCATCGCGTAGCCAATGATGATCGCCGTGCTGCTCCAGACATCGAAGGCGCTGCCGTTCCTGATCGCTTTGCGAATGCCCAACGGGATCGAAATCAGGTAAGTGATCAACGTCGCCCACAAGCCCAGCGACAGTGACACCGGCAATTTCTGCACGATCAGATCGGTGACCTTTGCACCGCGAAAGAAACTGCTGCCCAGATCCAGTTGCGCGTAGTTTTTCAGCATCAGCCAAAGGCGTTCGTGCATCGGTTTGTCGAAGCCGTAGTGGTGCTTGATTTCTTCGATAAGCGCCGGGTCGAGGCCACGGCTGCTGCGGCCTGCACCGCCAACCGCCGCGACCTCGCCACCGCCGCCCATGCTGTGGGCGCCGAAGCCCTGCAAGCGGGCGATGGCTTGCTCCACCGGCCCGCCCGGTGCGGCCTGCACGATAAGGAAATTGACCACCAGAATGCACAGCAGCGTGGGGATGATCAGCAGCAAGCGTCGACTCAGATAACGCAGCATGTCACTGGCCCCCCGCAAGCTGAGTGTGCATCTGTTGCGTGGTCAGCGCCTTGGCCGACACCTCCCACCAGGTGTTGAGGCCTTCGTCGTACGCCGGTTGCACGGGCGGCATGCCGAAGCGATTCTGGTACACCGTCGGCGTGCCTTTGGAGTAGTAGTTGGGAATCATGTAGTAACCCCATTGCAGCACCCGGTCGAGGGCGCGGGCGTAATGCACCATGGCCTCGCGGGTGTTGGCCTGGACCAGTCCGTCGATCAGTTGATCGACCGCCGGGTTGGCCAGCACCATCGAGTTCGAGCTGCCGATTTGTGTGGCACTTTGCGAGGCGTACAGGCTGTACAACTCGCGGCCAGGGGAGACGATCGGATCGCCGCTGCGCGGGAAAGCGACGACGATCATGTCGTAGTCACGGGCGTTGAGGCGGTTGATGTATTGCGCCGAATCGATCCGGCGCAAATTGAGGGTGATGCCGATCTGCGCGAGGGTGCGTTTGAACGGCAGCAGCATGCGGTCGAAGCCGCCCTGACCGTCGAGAAAGGTGAACTCCAACGGCTCGCCAGCAGCGTTGACCAAGCGATTGTGTTGCGGCGTCCAACCGGCCTCGGCGAGCAGCTTCAGCGCTTGCAGTTGCTTGTCGCGGATGTAGCCGCTGCCATCGGTTTTCGGCGCTTCATACACCGTGGTGAAGACCTCGTCGGGGATCTGTCCACGCAGCGGTTCGAGGATCTTCAACTCTTCGGCGTCGGGCAGGGCGGTGGCAGCCATCTCACTCTTCGGCCAGAAGCTGTTCTGACGCACGTAGAAGCCGCGCATCATCTGCTTGTTGGTCCACTCGAAATCCCACAGCAGGCTGATCGCCTGACGCACGCGGCGATCCTTGAAGAACGGGTTCTGCAGGTTGAACACGAAGCCCTGAGCGGCGGTGGGTTTGTCCGGGGCGAGGATCGACTGTTGCAAGCGACCATCACGCAGTGCCGGGCTGTCGTAGCCGACCACGTAACCGGACGAGGAGAACTCGCGGTTGTAGTCGAACGCGCCGGCCTGCAGCAGTTGGCGGGCGACGTCGGTGTCGCCGTAGAAATTCACCGTGAGGGTGTCGAAGTTGTACATGCCGCGACTGACCGGCAGGTCCTTGCCCCACCAGTCCGGATCGCGCTGGAAACTGATGCTGCGCCCGGCGTCGACCTTGGTCACCCGGTACGGGCCGCTGCCCAGCGGGGGCTCGAAACCGCCGCCATTGGCGAAATCGCGGGTTTGCCACCAGTGCTCGGGGACCACGCGCATCGTCGCCAGGTCCAGCGCCAGGGTGCGGTTGAGGTTGTTCTTGAAGGTGAAGCGTACCTGTCGCGGGCCTTCGATTTGCACGTCCTGGACGTCGGCGTATTGCTGGCGATAACTCAGGCTGCCCTTGGTCATCAGCAGGTTGAAGGTGTAGCGCACGTCTTCGGCAGTGATCGGCGTGCCGTCGGCGAAGCGTGCTTTCGGATTGAGGGTGAAGCGCACCCACATACCTTCGGGATCGCGCTCGATCTGTTGCGCGACCAGTGCGTAAACGGTGTAGGGCTCGTCGAGCGAACGGAACGCCAGCGGCGAGTACACCCAGTCATTGACCTGCACCACGGAAATGCCCTGATCGGCATACGGGGTGATGTAGTTGTACTGACCGATTTCCATCGACGCGCGACTGAGCGAACCACCCTTGGGCGCCTTGGGATCGACGAAATCGAAATGCTGGAAGCCCGGCGGATACTTCGGCGCCTCGCCATACACCGTCAGCGCATAACTGCCAGCGGCCAGCGCCGAAGTGCCGGTGCACAGCAGCGCACTGCCGAGTAACAGGCCCGCCATGTTGCGCAAAAAACTCATGAAGTCACTCCTGAAAATCCCTGAAGGAACCCGGCCCCCCCTGTGGGAGCGAGCTTGCTCGCGAATGCGGTGTATCAGTGAAGGATGTGTTGACTGATACGGCGCCTTCGCGAGCAAGCTCGCTCCCCATTGGGTTTGCGGTGCTCTTGGTTAGAAGTGGTAAGTCATGCGCGCAAACAACGTGCGGCCCAGCGGGTCGGTGTAGCGCGGGTCATAGCCGCTCTGGAAGTTGTAGGCCTGGTTGGAGAACGGCGGGTTGCGGTCGAACACGTTCTTCATCCCGGCATCGACATCCAGCACCTTGTTGAAGGTGTAGCCGGCCGACAGGTCCCACACCGAATACGACGCCACGCGTGCGTGGGTATCGCGGTCGTAATCGTTGTAACCGGTGGTGAAGCGGTTGGTCAGTGCTGCGCGCGCCGCGCCGAAGGTCCAGCTGCCGGTGAGGTTGTGCTTCCAGCGGGCGATCACGCCGTCACCCTGAAAGTCGCCGACCTTGTCGGTGAACGGGCCTTTGATGGTGCTCTGGAAGTCGTACTCGTCAACATAGGTGCCTTGCAGGCCCAGACCGAACTGACCGTACGGCGTGTTCGGGAAGCGGTAGTCCAGCGAGACGTCGACACCGTTGGTTTCGACGATGCCAAGGTTGGCGTTGCCGGTGACGATGTAGTTGAGCGTGCCGTCGGCGTTGCGCACGAAGCGGTCCGGGTAGGAGCCGGCCTGATCAAACACGGTGGATTCCGGGAACGGCTGGATCTGGTTGGAGATGTGAATCCACCAGAAATCCAGACCCACCGAGAGGTTGTTGATCGGCTGATAGACGAAGCCCAGCGTCACGTTACGCGCCTTCTCCGGGGCCAGATCTTCGTTGCCGCCAATCTGGTTGAGGAACTGCTGACCGCAATCGCGGCCGCCGTTGCCGCCCGGTTGCACCACGCCGCCAGTACACAGCACCGGGTCGTTGTAGTAGCCCTGAGTGAACGTGATGCTGCGCGGCGAATACAGCTCGTACAGCGACGGCGCACGGAAACCTTCGCTATAGGCGCCACGCACCACCAGCTCTTTCAACGGCTGATAACGGAACGAGTATTTCGGGTTGGTGGTGCTGCCGAAGTCGCTGTATTTGTCGTGACGCACGGCGGCGGACAATTCGAGGCTGTCGAGCACCGGCACGTTGATTTCCGCGTAGGCGGCTTTGACGCTACGGTCGCCCTCGACACTGCCGGCCGGGTCGATGCCGAGGCTCTGGATGTCGCCGGCGAATGACTCGAAGTCCTGGTGGAATTTCTCTTTGCGGTACTCACCACCCAGCGCCAGGCCGGACGGACCGGCGCCGAACCAGTCACCGATTTCGCGGCTGATTCGGCCGTCGAAACCGGCGACACGGCCAACGGCAGTGGAGTAGGCACCGTGGTACGCCGCGTCGTCGATGTACTGCTGACCGGCGGCAGATTGCGGGCCGAACGGGTTGAGCAAACCGCTGGCCAGACCATTGATCATCGCCTGATCGCTGACAAAACCGCTGGTGACGCTGGAGACGATTTTATTCTGGTTGTACGAGGCGCCGACGTTGTAATCCCAGCCGCCAACCAGACCATCGAAACTGAGCAGGAAGCGCTGGCTGGTGTTCTGGTCTTTCGATTCACGCGGGCCGGCAGCAGTTTCGCGCCAGTTCACATCGACCGGTTGTGTCGGGTCGAGGGCGAAATCGGTCGGCGCCGGGGTGATGCCGTTGCCAGGGTAGTACGGTGAAGAGGAATCGAGGCTCAGGCCGGTCAGTGGCGCCGGGCCGATCGCCGTAGCGTTGTTGTTGCGCGACCAGAAGTATTCGAGATTGACGTTGTGATCGTCGCCAAGCTTGCCGGTGGTCTTGCCGAAGAACGAGGTCTTTTCGGTTTGCGGCACCAGATCGATGTATTCGCGGGTGCTGAAGCGGCACAAGCCGTCGCGGGCGATCAGGTTGGGGCCGTTGCAATTGCTGTTGGCCAGCGGGTTGGTGGCGTTGCCGTTCTGGCTGTAGTTGCCGGGGAACGCCGTGCCGGAGGTCTGATCGAGACCACGACCGGGCGCGTAATCGGTGGCAAAGGAGCGGTCGTTGGCGTCGAGGTTCTGCTGCTTGTTGTAGTTAAACACGCCGAGCACGTTGAAGTGGTCTTCTTCCAGATCGCCGTAGCCCCAACTGGCGCTCATGTCTTTGGTTTGGCCGCCGCCGCTGTGGGTCGGGGTTTCGCCGCCGAGGGTCAACTGGCCGTCGGTGAGGGACTTCTTGGTGATGAAGTTGATCACACCGCCGATGGCGTCGGTGCCGTACAGGGCCGAGGCGCCGTCACGCAGCACTTCGACGCGCTCGATGGCGGCAAACGGGATCATGTTCAGATCCACCGCACCGCCGGCCGAGTTGGTCCCGGACAAGGCGTTGTTGGCCAGGCGTCGACCGTTGAGCAGCACCAGCGTCTTGTTCGCGCCGATGCCGCGCATGTCGGCGAACGAGGCGCCGCCAGTGGCTGCGCCGACTGAGCCTGCGCTGTTGTTGATCGACTGGCTGCCGGTGATGCGCTGCACCAGTTCGGCGGTGGTGGTCACGCCCTGTTTGCGCAGCTCATCGGCCTTGAGAATGGTGATCGGCACCGCCGTTTCCGCATCGACCCGGCGAATCGCCGAACCGGTCACTTCCACCCGTTGCAGTTGCGTGGTCGGCGCAACCACCGCTGCAGCCGCCGGGACGCTGTTGTTGTCGTCCTCGGCCGCCTGCACAGTCCCGGCGCCCATCCCCATGGCCACCAGATACAACGGAACAAAACGGTGGCGAGAAATCGTGGCCACCAAGGGTTTGAGCGTGAAGCGTGGAGTGTTCATCAGCATGGTTATTTCCGACTTTTTAGACGTTATCGAATTGGCCTTGTGAGCCCCTCATTGCTCCGCTATCGGTGATACCGCGTGCGGAAAACCACTTTCTTCAAGCAAGCCGATCCCCTCCGAAGACGCGTGGCGTTTTTCGGTCGGCTGATTGCGACAGGATTCAGCGAGCGGTGGCGGGCGCGTCTCTCAGGCGCGTCCGCCACCGAACTCAGTGGGTGGTCATCACCGATATTTTGGTGATGCCCGAGCGTTCGATTGACGCCATGGCTTTCGCCACCTGGCCGTAATTGACGGCGGAGTCGGCCTGCAGCTGCACGCGCACTTCGCTGTCCTTGGCCTTGACCTCCTTGAGGCTGGCCTCCAGGGATTCCGGGGCCAGTTCGGTCTTGGCCAGATAAAACTTGCCGTCCTGATCGACGCTGACCACCACCGGGTCCTTTTTCTCGGCGGGGGCGACGGCGTCGGTTTTCGGCAGGTTCACTTTGATTGCGTTGGTCATCAGCGGCGCGGTGACGATGAACACCACCAGCAGCACCAGCATCACGTCGACCAGCGGCGTGACGTTCATTTCGCTGAGCACTTCATCGCTGTCCTGAGTAGAAAAAGACATCAGCTGGCCTCCCGTACGGCGGCTGTGGTTTTGCTGGCGATGGCCTGACGGCTGATGGAAAACGCACTGCGCGAGGCGAGGGCGTCGAAGTCGTGGGCGAAGTCATCCATGTCCGCCGAGGCGAGCTTCAAGCGACGCAGGAAGAAGTTGTAAATCAGTACCGCCGGCACCGCGACGGCGATCCCTACGCCAGTGGCGATCAGCGCGTGGCCGATGGGTCCGGCCACCGCTTCAAGGCTGGCGGAACCGGTTTCGCCGATGCTTTTCAGCGCTTCCATGATGCCCCACACGGTGCCGAACAAACCAATGAACGGCGCGGTGCTGCCGATACTGGCGAGGATCGCCTGACCGTTTTCCAGCGAGCGACGTTCCTTCTGGATCTGCTGGCGCAGGTTGCGTTCCAGGCGATCCGAGCGGTTGATGGTGTGCGCCAGTTGTTGCGTGGTGCGTGGCGAGTCTTCCACCAGCAGTGCTTCGAAACCGCTGCTGGCGATGCGCGCCAGTGAGCCCGGATACTGGCTGGCGTGCTCGGCGGCGGTGAGCAGATCCGGCGCGCCCCAGAAGGCTTTGGTGAACTGTTTGTTCTGCGCTTTCTGCCGCAGGTACTGCGCCGACTTGACCAGCAGGATCGCCCAGCTGACCACGGAAAACAGCACCAGACCCCAGAGCACGCCGGGGACAATCATCGAAGACAAATCGTTCATGGTGATACCTCGCTTGCGTTATTCGGTTGTGCGTTGATTGAGCGTTCGGTTATTGCGGCAATTTGAAATCGATGGTCTGGGTGGCGAAGCCGTCGATCGGCGTGTCACCGCGTTTGGCCGGAATGAATTTCCAGTTCTTCACCGCGGCGACAGCGGCGTCATCCAGTTGCGGCTTGCCGCTGGACTTGGTCACCGTCACTGAGCCGGCGCGACCGTTGGCCAGCACCTGAATGCGCAGGACCACGCTGCCTTCCCAGTTGCGTCGCAGGGCCAGCGACGGGTATTCCGGTGGTGGGTTGCCGAGGCTGGCGAGGCCGGAAATCGCTGCCGATTCCTTGACCGGACCCGGCGCGGCGGCAGGGGCCGGTGGCGCGCTCGGGGTGGCCGGGGCAGCAGGAGCCGCCGGTTGTGCCGGAGCGGGTGGGGCTTTCGGCGGCTCGACCTTTTTCACCGGTTTCGGCTTCTCGACCGGTTTCGGTTTTTCAATCGGCTTGGGTTTCTCCACCGGTTTTGGCGGTGGCTTGACCGCGTCTTCGTCTTCCACTGGCTGCTCCGGTTCAGGAGGCGGTGGTGGCGGAGGCGGCGGGGGTGGTTCCGGGGTGGGCGGTGCCGGTGGCGTGGGGCTGGTCAGCTCGACGGTCATTTCCGGAATCTGCGGCGGCGTTGGCAGCGGCTGGGTACGCGACTGCTGGAGAAACCACCAGGCGCCACCATGTATCAGTGCCGACACCGCCACCAGCAACACCATCTGCTGTTTATTCAGCCCGCCGGGTTGTGAGGTATTGGCTTTAAAGGCCGGCCCGCCCGAAACCGGCGGGATCGGCGCTTCCCGTAACGGCCCCGGCAGGGTTCTGTGCTTTACCGCGTCGTTCATTAAAGCTCCCTCGGGTTGATGAAGGGCAATAAGGTGCCGTCCGAACATCCGGGAGATGTTCGAGTGGGTGGGTGCAACTTTCTTCAAGGTGAGCAGAAGCCGATAGTTGAACTATCCGGTTAAAGGCTTGTGCAAACTCACTGGCTTGGCGCTATCGACTTCGAGTGTTCATTAGCCATTCCCTGGTTGTTCTTCTATTGCGCAAGACAACGGTCGGTGTCTCATGCTTGTTACACATAGCAACCGCTGTGCCACATATTGCTGAAATGTAGAGTGCGTATTTCATGAGTGTTACCCATGTCGCATTTATATAAGTTTTACCCTTGTCGTGGTTTTTCCATGGCGCGCAGATTGCCGTTACTCCGGTTGAGGGAGCTTTTTCACAGGCGAGTCAGGCTGTGCGCCGTATCACGCGGGTTGGCGGGATAGAGCGGCTGCGCAGCTGGCGGCCGGGGCACTTGCTGGTGCGCGGCGGACTGAATTGGTGCGGGTCAATGTTTTAGCGGCTCACGGAGCATGTTCCTTGTTGTTGTTTAAATGAAATCGCTTTTTGAAGTATTGAATAGTTCAAACCCGTGGAGCAGTTTTGGTGCGCTTGCAATGGCGCTGAAAGTTATTGTTCGACAATCCTGCTGTCGTTCAATGCACGCTGCATTTGTGCAATAACTGCCCGAGTCTTATTTAAAAAATAAATAGCACGCTGCCTTCGGCCAATGACTCATCGCCGAACGCAGTGCGCTGTCGAGGTCTCAAGTAATAAAGTAAGTGTGAAGGCAGCCGGTACTGTTCGAGTGAACTCGGCGGCGAACGGATAAATGCAAAGAGGTTGTGATGCGGCAAAGCGTTTGAAGATTCACGCGGTGAACTCCTTGTTGCCAGCTCGGATACGCGAACTTTTGGTTCGGTATCGCACCTTACAAGAACGCGGATAGCGTTCGATGATTGCTCTTGGTGCGGGATGGGCACCGCCAGCGCTGTTTTGCGAGGATTGAATTCGCAAGTCGCGAGTGCATGGGAAAACCGTGCCAAAACCGATACACAGGCAGAATTTTTCTACAGCCACGCTACAGCCATCTACCCTGTGGCAATGGTCTTTTCGGGGGGATTGGATATGTACCAGCTCTACGGGCACAGAAATTCAGGCGCAGCCGCCATCGAAGCGGCGCTGGAACTGTGCCAGATCGCCTACCGTTTCATTGATATCGAAGCCAGCACCGAAGCCGCCGAGGCGTTGGCTCAGCTCAATCCACTCAAGCAGATACCGACCTTGCAACTGCCGGACGGCAGCGCTATCACCGAGAGCGCGGCGATCCTGATTCATCTGGGTCTGACGTTCCCCAAGTCCGGCCTGCTGCCTGCCAAGGCGGAGGATCGCGATCAGGCGATTCGCGGCCTGGTCTACATCGTCAGCAACTGTTACGCGGCGATCGGCGTTATCGATTATCCGGAGCGCTGGCTGCTGATGCCCGATGAAGCCTCGCGGCAGAATCTGATCGCCGGCGCGCGTGAGCGTTTGCACTGGAGTTGGGAGGTGTTTGCCGACCAGTTTTCTGCCGAGTTGTATCTGGATGACGAAACGCCGGGGGCACTGGATGTGCTGGCGGCGGTGGTGACACGTTGGGCGGGCAGTCGCGAGCATTTACGCCAGACGCGACCGGGGTTTTATGCGTGGTTGCAGCGGATCGATCGGCATCCGGTGCTGGCGCCGGTGTTTGCCCGGCATTGGCCTGCCTGAGCACCAAAGAACCCTGTGGGAGCGAGCTTGCTCGCGAAAGCGGTGGGTCAGAAAAACAAGCGTCGACTGATACTCCGCCTTCGCGAGCAAGCTCGCTCCCACAGGGGTAGGGGATGATCCTGAAAAGTTATTCCCCGCGGATGTACTGCTCCAGTTGCTTGATCAGTTCCGCCTGTTCGGCAATCGCTTCCTTGACCAGGTCACCGATCGACAGCAAACCGATCAGCTTGCCGTTCTCCACCACCGGCAAGTGGCGCAGGCGTTTGTCCGACATGATCCCCAGGCAGGTGTCGACGGTTTGATGGGTGTCGACGGTGATCACGTTCGCCACCATGATGTCGCGCACCGGCGTGCCCACGGATGAGCGGCCATGCAGCACCAGTTTGCGCGCGTAGTCGCGTTCGCTGATGATGCCGACCACTTTTTCGTCTTCGACCACCAGCAAGGCACCGACGTTTTTCTCGGCCATCTTCATCAGCGCTTCGAGCACCATGTGATCAGGTTTGATCTGGTGCACTTCCTGATTTTTCTGATCTTTGAGCTTGAGCAGTTGGGCGACGGTCTTCATGGCGGTTACTCAGGTGTTGTCGTTGTTATTCAAGCATCGTAGACGCAAGCGCGCAGGGCAAGGTGGCAAAGCGGCAGATAACACGCAAAAAACGTCATTTGCCGAATTTTTCCGTAGCTGGCGGCGATTTATCGTCAGAGTCATCCCAGGCAATGCCGCGTAGAATGCCCCTCTGTTTCAATTCTGAGGTTGCAGTGGTGGATTTACCGCAGGGCTTCGTCCTGACCCGGCATTGGCGCGATACCCCGGCCGGCACCGAAGTCGAGTTCTGGCTGGCGACCGACGCCGGGCCGCGCCGTGTGCGCCTGCCGCATCAGCCGTCGGTGGCGTTTATCCCCGCCGAGCAGCGTGAAGCGGCCGAACGCCTGCTGCACGACGAAAAGAATGTCGAACTGCGGCCATTGGCCCTGCAGGATTTCGAGCATCGCCCGGTGCTGGGTCTGTATTGCCAGCAACACGGCCAGTTGATGCGCCTGGAAACCGCGCTCAACCGTAACGGGGTCGACGTCTTCGAAGCCGACGTACGCCCGCCCGAGCGCTATCTGATGGAGCGTTTTATCACCGCGCCGGTGCGGTTCAGCGGCACGCCTGATGCCGACGGCGTATTGCTCAACGCCCAGCTCAAACCTGACCCCGATTATCGACCGAAGCTGCGCCTGGTCTCGCTCGACATCGAAACCACCGAAACCGGCGAGTTGTATTCGATCGCCCTCGAAGGTTGCGGCGAACGTCAGGTGTACATGCTCGGCGCGCCCAACGGCGACGCCAGCATCGTCGACTTCGACCTTGAATACTGCGACTCGCGCACCGTCATTCTGAAGAAACTCAACGACTGGTTCGCCCGCCACGACCCCGATGCGATCATCGGCTGGAACGTCGTGCAATTCGATTTGCGCATCCTCCACGAACACGCACGGCGCCTTGGTGTGCCGCTGAAGATCGGCCGTGGCGGTGAAGAGATGCAATGGCGTGAACACGGCAGCCGCAAT
Source organism: Pseudomonas viridiflava (assembly GCF_900582195.1). Lineage (GTDB taxonomy): Bacteria > Pseudomonadota > Gammaproteobacteria > Pseudomonadales > Pseudomonadaceae > Aquipseudomonas. The sequence goes on along the minus strand of NZ_UTHA01000226.1, from coordinate 6,557 downwards.
CACTACTTCGCCTCGGCGGCGGGGCGGCTGATCATCGATGGCATCGAATCCCTGCGTTCGGCAACCTGGAGTTTCCCGTCGTTCAGTCTTGAGAATGTCGCGCAGACCCTGCTCGGCGAAGGCAAGGCCATCGACAACCCGTACCAGCGCATGGACGAGATCAACCGCATGTTCGCCGAGGACAAACCGGCGCTGGCCAAGTACAACCTCAAGGACTGCGAACTGGTCACGCGGATCTTCGCCAAGACCCAATTGCTGACGTTCTTGCTCGAACGCGCCAGCGTCACCGGTTTACCGGCCGATCGCAGCGGTGGCTCGGTGGCGGCGTTCACGCATCTGTATATGCCGTTGATGCACCGCCAGGGTTTTGTCGCGCCGAACCTCGGCACCAATCCGCCACAGGCCAGCCCCGGTGGCTTCGTCATGGACTCGCAACCGGGCTTGTACGAATCGGTGCTGGTACTCGATTACAAGAGTCTTTACCCGTCGATCATTCGCACCTTTCTGATCGACCCGGTCGGCCTGATCGAAGGCTTGCAACACCCGGACGACGCCGACTCCGTGCCGGGTTTCCGTGGCGCCCGATTCTCGCGCACCCGCCATTGCCTGCCGTCGATCGTCTCGCGGGTGGCCGAAGGTCGGGAGACTGCCAAACGAGAACACAACGCACCGCTGTCGCAGGCACTGAAGATCATCATGAACGCCTTCTACGGCGTGCTCGGCTCCAGTGGCTGCCGCTTCTTCGATACGCGGCTGGCCTCATCGATCACCCTGCGTGGCCACGAAATCATGCTGCGCACGCGCAAGCTGATTGAAGAACAAGGCCACGCGGTAATCTACGGCGACACCGACTCGACTTTCGTCTGGCTGCGCCGCCCGCACGGGCAGGAAGAAGCGGCGAGCATCGGTCATGCGCTGGTCAAGCACGTCAACGACTGGTGGCGCGCGCATGTGCGTGATGAATATGGCCTGGAAAGCGCCCTCGAACTGCAATTCGAAATTCACTACAAACGCTTTCTGATGCCGACCATTCGCGGCGCGGAGGAGGGCAGCAAGAAGCGCTACGCCGGTCTGGTCACCCGCGCCGACGGCAGCGATGAAATGGTCTACAAAGGCCTGGAAACCGTGCGCACCGACTGGTCGCTGCTGGCCCGGCAGTTTCAGCAGGAACTCTACGAGCGGATTTTCCAGCGCAAGCCGTATCAGGATTACGTGCGCGACTACGTGCGCAAAACCCTTGCCGGTGAGTTCGATGATCGACTGGTCTACCGCAAACGCCTGCGCCGCACACTCGACGATTACGAACGCAACGTACCGCCCCACGTGCGCGCCGCACGGCTGGCCGACGACTACAACGCGCAACACGGCCGGCCGCGGCAATACCAGAATGGCGGCTGGATCAGCTACGTCATCACCCTGGCAGGTCCCGAGCCGCTGGAAGTGCGCCGCGCGGCGATCGACTACGATCACTACATCACCCGGCAACTGCAACCGGTGGCGGATGCGATTCTGCCGTTTGTCGACGACGATTTCTCAACCCTGATCGGTGGGCAACTGGGCCTGTTTTGAGTCGAGCAACTGCAGCGTCCATTCATCGAGGATGCCGTGGAAGTAGCGCTCCAGCGCTTGGGTGAACACGCTGTCTTCAGCGGCAAATTGGGCAAACAGGGTCATCGAAGAATGAAATTTCAAGTCATCGGGATGGCCGAAAATCTCCGCGATCGAGCGCTGTTGCACCTTCAGCACTAGCTGCGTGCAAGTACGCAGCCGTGCGCCGAGAAGTTCGTGAGCCAGATAAGCCCGGGCTTCCTCGGCCGAACCGATGGCGTAGCGCCGGGACATTTCACTGCCGCCCAGACCGGCGAACTGCGGGAAGACAAACCACATCCAGTGGCTGCGTTTGCGGCCCTCGTCGAGTTCGCGTTGCACGCGCTCGAACACCGGGTCCTGGGCCTGGACAAAGCGTTGCAGGTTGAACGGGTCGTACTGATCAGTGCTTCTCATCGCGAAGCCCTCGCCAGCCGCTGGCTCAGACCATGGCCAGCCGCTGCTTGCGTTGTGGCGCTTGAAACGCCTGGTCCAGCGCCGCCAGATCCCCGGCCTCCAGTTGCAGTTGCGCGGCTTGTGCATTGAGTTGCACGTGTTCCGGTCGCACAGCCTTGGGAATCGCAATCACACCATCCTGACGCAGAATCCACGCCAGCGAAACCTGTGCCGGGGTTACGCCATGACGAGCGGCAATGTCTTTCAACACCGGCTCGGCGAGCATCGCGCCGCCCTGGCCGATCGGACAGTAAGCCATCAGCGGCATGCGCTGGTGTTGGCACCATGGCAACAAGTCGAATTCGATGCCGCGCTCTTCCAGGTTGTAGAGCACCTGATTGGTCGCGCAGACGGAACTGGAGAGTTCTTCGAGATCGTCGACATCGAAATTCGACACGCCCCAACGACCGATCTTGCCTTCCTCGCGCAGACGTTCGAAGGCTTCGACGGTTTCTTCCAGCGGATACTGGCCGCGCCAATGCAACAGATAGAGGTCGATGTAATCGGTGTCGAGCCGCCGCAGACTGCGCTCGCAAGCTTGCGGGATGCCTTTGCGGCTGGCGTTGTGCGGGTAGACCTTGCTCACCAGAAACACCTGATCGCGCAGGCCGGCAATGGCTTCGCCAACAACTGATTCGGCGCCGCCCTCGGCGTACATTTCGGCGCTGTCGATCAGAGTCATGCCCAACTCGATACCCGAGCGCAGCGCTGCCACTTCACGCTTGTGCGCCGAGCGGTCTTCGCCCATGCGCCAGGTGCCCTGGCCAATGATCGGAACCTGGACGCCGGCCAGTTCGAGGGTACGCATGCAAACCTCCTTGCTGAATGTGTCGATACCTTTTAGTGGGCAGCAGGATAGCTCAGGGGTTCCTTCATCTACTCGTACAGGTGCGCAAGAAGTTGCGCAGTGCTTTGCCTGTTTTCACCAGGGTAGGCCTCTGCAGGCCGCGTAGCTCGTGGCCTGCAGCCAAGTGCGCAACTTCTTGCACACCACTGCGCAAGAAGTTGCGCACTTTCCCTTGTTTTTCATTGGCTTAGCGACAGGAAAGAACGAGCTGATGCGCTCAAGGCCTTGATCTGTATGGGTTGCACAAAAGCTGGCATGAACTTTGATGGCGCATAGCCATCCTTTCAGGCAATGGTGCCTGAGAGGTATGTCTTTCAAGCAAGGAGAGCACCCCATGGCAACACCAGCGTACATGTCGGTTACTGGCGAAAAACAAGGCCTGATCACTGCCGGCGCATTCACCGCCGACTCCGTTGGCAACACCTTTCAGGAAGGCCATGAAGACCAGGTCATGGTGCAGGCTTTCACCCACGACGTGATCATCCCGCGTGACCCGCAATCCGGTCAGCCAACCGGTCAGCGCGTGCACAAGCCAGTGGTCATCACCAAGGTCTACGACAAGGCTTCGCCACTGCTGCAAGCGGCGCTGACTTCCGGCGAGCGCATGAGCGAAATCGTTATCCAGTGGTACCGCACTTCGGCGCAAGGCACCCAAGAGCACTACTACACCACCAAACTGGAAGACGCGATCATCGTCGCCATCAACAACAAAATGCACAACTGCCAGGACCCAGGCAACGCGCACTTCACCCACCTGGAAGAAGTGCAGTTCACCTACCGCAAAATCACCTGGACCCACGAAGTCTCCGGTACTTCGGGTTCCGATGACTGGCGTGCTCCAGTCGTTTAATTACGGCTGAAGGTTGTACCGACTCGACCAGCGTTGCTGGTCGAACTCACCACTCGATCAAGGAATTTTTCGCCGCGGGTTCTTACCATCCGAGGCGCGTTGCAGCACTGCGCGAGGGACAAGGGAATGTTCTCACCGGCCAACCAGCCTCATTTCAATCTAACCGTCGATGGCATCGACAGCGATTTTCAAGTGCTGTCGTTCACCGGTCGTGAGGCCCTCAACACGCCGTTCGAATTCGAGCTGGAACTGGTCAGCGAAAAGGCTTCGATCAACCTCGAAAGCGTGCTGCACAAACTGGCATTTCTTCAGCTGTCGCCGAGCGGCACTGGCATTCACGGGCTGGTCTACAGCATTGCTCAGGGCGAGGCGGGCAAACGCCTGACCCGCTACAAAATTTCGCTGCGCCCACAACTGGCGTACCTCGCGCACCGGGTCAATCAGCGCATCTTCCAGCAGATGACCGTGCAACAGATCATCAGCATGGTCCTGGAAGAACACGGCATCCTTGCCAGCGATTACCACTTCCAGCTCAGCGCGATTTATCCCGAACGCATTTACTGCGTGCAGTACGACGAGTCGGACCTGGATTTCATCCAGCGCCTGTGCGAGGAGGAGGGGATTCACTATCACTTCCAGCACACGTCCAGCGGCCACAAACTGACCTTCGGCGATGACCAGACGGTGTTCCCGAAACTGGCGCCGGTGGCCTATCAGCAGGACTCCGGACTGGTCGCCGACAAACCAGTGGTCAAGCGCTTCGGCCTGCGTCTGGCCACGCGCACCAGTCGCACCACGCGCCGCGATTACGACTTCGTCAAACCGAAAATCGAGCTGGAAAGCGACGCCAAAAGCAGCGCGCAACCGGACCTTGAGGACTACGATTACCCGGGCCGTTTCGTTGACCGCGAGCGTGGCAAACACTTGGCCAATCGCGCGCTGGAACGTCATCGCAGCGACTATCGTCTGGCCGAAGGCAACAGCGATCAGCCGATCCTCGTCAGCGGGCATTTCCTCGCCCTGACCGACCACGCCAACCCGACGTGGAATGACCTGTGGCTGCTCACCGAAATCTTCCACGAAGGCAAACAGCCGCAGGTGCTCGAAGAGTCGGTGACCAGCGACACCACCGACCTCAAGGACGATTTCCACCAGGGCTACCGCAACCGCTTCAGTGCGATCCCGTGGGACGTGCCGTACCGTCCGCCGCTTGATCACCCGAAACCGAAAGTCCTCGGCACTCAGAGCGCGGTGGTCTGCGGCCCGGAAGGCGAAGAGATTTACTGCGACCAGTACGGCCGGGTGAAGGTGCAGTTCTTCTGGGATCGCGAAGGCAAGCACGACGACATGACCAGTTGCTGGATGCGTGTCGCGTCGAGCTGGGCCGCGGAAACCTTCGGTTCGATCAACATTCCACGGGTCGGCATGGAGGTGTTGATCACCTTCCTCGAAGGCGATCCCGATCAGCCGCTGATCACCGGTTGCCTGTACCACGGCGCGAATCTGCCGCCGTACAAGCTGCCGGATTTCAAGACCCTGGCCACGGTCAAGAGCAAGGAATACAAAGGCAGCCGTGCCAACGAACTGCGCATCGACGACACCACCAGCGAGATCAGCATCGCGCTGCGCAGTGATCACGGTGCGAGTGCGATCAACCTCGGTTACCTGACCCATCCGCGCCCGAGCGGTGGTCAGCCGCGCGGTGAAGGTTTTGAATTAAGAACCGACCGCCACGGTGCGGTGCGTGCGGCTGCCGGCCTGCTCATCACCACCGAGCCGCGTCCAAACGAATCCAAGCACCACAAGGATCTGCCGGAAACCGCTGAACGCCTCGCCACCGCGAGCGACCAGCAGGACGGTTTTGCCGTGCAAGCCAAAGAGCTTCAGGCCCAGGAAGCCGGCGATCAGGACGACGTCGCCAAAGCGCTGCACGCCCAGCATCAAGGCGTACTCGGCAGCGGTCCAGCGAACCTCACCGCCAACGAATTCCCCGAATTCACCGAACCGCATCTGGTCCTCGCCAGCCCGGCCGGTATCGCCCTGACCACGCCGCGCTCCAGCCACATCGCCACCGGCGAACACCTGGCCCTGAGCAGCACCGGCCACACCAGTCTCTCCATCGGCAAACGCCTGCTCGCCAGCGCCAGCCGAGGCATGCGCCTGTTCGTGCAAAGCATGGGTTGGCGGCTGGTCGCAGCGTCCGGCGATATCGACGTGCGGGCGCTGAAGGACAGCATCAACCTGCTGGCCAAGCTCAACATCACCGCCAACGCCGACCGCATCACCATCACCGCGAAAACCGAACTGGTGATTCAGGGCGGTGGCAGCGCCACCACCTACAACGCCGGCGGCATCACCCACGCCACCAGCGGCCCTTACACCGCGCACGCGGCGAACTTCGCCTACACCGGGGCGAAATCTTTGGCCGGGGTATTCCCGGAACCACCGAAACCGGGCAAGGGCAACCTCGAACTGTTCAACCAATACGCCGGGCGTCAAGGCATCAAGGAAGGCGATTACGAAGTTATCGATGCGCTGGGCAAAAGCATCAAAGGCAAGCTCGACGGCAAGGGTTTCGCCAGCGTCGCCGGTGCTGCACCGGGACCGGCGCGCGTGTTGTTCGGCAAGGATCCGGCGGACACCTGGAGCGATGGCAGTTACATCGGTAAACCAGAGTGGCCGTTGAATCCGCCGGGACCTGAAGAGGTGCCGAGTCAGGTGCAGGCGATGGTCGCACAGGTGTTACCGAGCAAGAGTTGGGACATGTTGGAGAAGGGCAAGGACATGGCGCAAACAGGGATGAGTGCGATGCAGACG
>NZ_UTHA01000233.1 GCF_900582195.1 Pseudomonas viridiflava | reverse complement strand
CCCGCGCATAATCCCGCCCGATGTGCGACGAGGCCTGCCACGTGGTGTGTTCGATCACAGGCAGATAAGCCGGCTCGATGTGTTCGTCCGTCTCCCCGTCAAGTCTGACCCCTGTGCACAGCATGGTGCTGTCTTCTTCCCAGAGCAGACCGACGCTGTCTTCGATATGCGTCACCAGCGTGAAGGTCACGCCTTTGCGGTGCGGACGCAGGTCGGTGGCCTGCACGCTGACGTACAGTTGGTTGATGCCGCCGAGCGGCCGATGCATGCTGATCCGGTTGGCGATGTGGACAAGCCCCATCAGGGGGAACGGAAAGTCCTTGGAAGTCATCAACTGCATCTGCAACGGAAACGCCAGCACATGAGGGTATGTC
>NZ_UTHA01000013.1 GCF_900582195.1 Pseudomonas viridiflava | reverse complement strand
CCGCTCGAAGTAGGGCGCCAGTTCAATCCGCTCCATCTTCAACGACAGCGAATCGCGGTGGGCATTGGTGATCATGATCACCCGCTTGCCTGCCTGTTTGATCGCCGCCAGAAAGGTCTCTGCGTCCGGACGCAGCGCAATCATGTGGGCGATTTCCCGCTTCAGGTCGCGCACCGACAGCTTCAGCTCGGCGCTCCAGAAGTCCAGGCAATACCAGTTGAGCGTGCCTGCGTTGCGCTCGAACAACGGTTTCAATTCCAACCAGGCCATGGCGAAACTGATGCAATGCAGTTCGGCGTAACGCTGCGGCAGGTGGTGCAACCAGAAGTGGTAGTAGTAATGCAGATTGAGTAAGGTGAGGTAGATATAAAGAAGGATGGTATTAATTTAGGTTAAGGGAAT
>NZ_UTHA01000248.1 GCF_900582195.1 Pseudomonas viridiflava | reverse complement strand
TTACCATCCAGGCGCAGATCATGGAGTTGCTGCTGAGCCTGCAGAAAGAGCAGGACATGGCGCTGGTGCTGATCACCCACGACCTGGCAGTTGTTGCCGAAACCGCTCAGCGGGTCTGCGTGATGTACGCGGGTCAAGCCGTGGAAGTGGGTCAGGTACCCGGTCTGTTCGACGTACCGGCGCATCCTTACAGTGAAGCGCTGCTGGCGGCGATTCCCGAGCACAGCATGGGCGCCGAGCGTCTGGCGACGCTGTGCGCGGGGTTGTTCAGCGTGCTGTTGCTGTAAGCTATTCTCAAGCACATGGGGCGTCAGGTGCCAGTCGCCTAGCTGGTCGCGA
>NZ_UTHA01000073.1 GCF_900582195.1 Pseudomonas viridiflava | reverse complement strand
TTGCCGTTGGCGCTGTAGGCATAATCGCGGCGGTACAACGCATCGCGCTGATGGCCTACGGCGTGGGCGAGTAATCGGCCCTGATCGTCGTAGGAATATTCGCTGAGCAGCAGGCCCTGCTGGCGTTGCAGTTCGCGCCCGGACTGGTAGACGTGGCGGGTCAGCGGCGTGCCGTTGAGATCGATCCCGCTCAGCGCGCCACCCTTGACGTGGTGATAGTCGAGCAGGCTGTTGTCCGGCAGGCGCATGCGCTTGAGCTGGCCGCAGGCGTCGTAGCGGTAACGCAGGGTGCCCCAGCCCTGATGCTCGGTGATCAAGCGGTCGTGGCGGTCGTACTCGAAGGCCAGCGGGTGTTGCTGGCCGTCGTCGACACTGATCAAACGACCGAGTCGGTCGTACTGATAGCTGACCTTGATCCCGTCCGGCAGGGTTTTGACCAGCAGGCGCCCGGCAGCATCGCGCTCATAAGCGGTGAGCAAACAAGAGCCGTCATCACCGAACTCGGTCTTTTCCAGCAGATGGCCGTTGAGGTCGTAGGCATACGCCGTGCGCCGGCCGTCAAAACCGGTTTCCTGACGGATCAGCCCGGTCGGTGTGTAGTCCAGCCGGTACTTTTCCCCGGATTCGTTTTCGATCTCGGTGAGCAGCAGTTGCGCATGGTCGTAGCGGTACTGCACCCGCGTGCCGTCGGGGTTGATCCGGCGTGAGACCAGGTGCAGGTCATCGTCATATTCGTAGCGGGTGATGCGCCCCAGCTCATCGCGCTCGGCGGTGACCTGACCGTAGGCGCCGTAGCTGTAGGCGCGGGTGCTACCGGTAGGAAAGGTCGTCTGGATCAGTCGGCCAACGGCATCCCAATGCTGACGGGTGACCGCACCGTGTTCGTCGGCGGTTGTGGTCCGTCGCCCCAGCGCATCGTAGGAAAAGCGCCGCACGCCACCGTCGGGCAGGGTTTCCTCGGTCAACTGGCCAAGGCTGTTCCAGACCAAGCGATGGCGGCTGCTGTCCGGGTAACGGATCGACAGCAACTGGCCCCGGGTGTCGTAGTAGTAATGGGTAACCTGACCTTCGGGGTCGACCGCTTCGGTGACATCGCCCTCGGCATTGCGCCGGTAGATCCATACCGCGTCGCCGCGTGAACGCCGATAGAGGAAACCGTTGCGATACTCGTAGGACGTGGGCGCCTCATCCGGCGGAATCAGCGCAATCAGCCGTCCGACTTCGTCGTAGCGGTACTCGGTGACCGCGCCCAAGGCATCTTGCTCGGCAATTAGCCGCCCCGAAGAGTCATAGGCCTTGAGCTGTTCACCACCGTCGGCCTCGACCTTGCGCACCAGCCGCGCACGCTCGTCGTGGACGTACGTCTCTTCGGTGCCGTCGACGTAATGCACCGCCACGCTGCCGTCGTCGTTCCAGACGTAACGCGTGTCCATCTGCGAGAACGATGCCCAGTGGCGCACGCAGCGGGCAGCCTTGCCGGACCGCTCCCACTCCCAAAAGAAACTCGCGCCGCCGGCCAGTTGCCGCTGCAAGATCACGTGAGCGTCGTCGTAGTCGTAACGCTCGCTGTCGCCGACGGCGTTGCTGGCTTCGATCAGGTGTTGATAAGCGTCGTAGCGGTAACTGATCAGTGCCTGTTCGGTACTCCAGGCACCGTCGCGAAACACCTGGTAATCAACACCAACCAACTGCGCGCGGTCATAGCGCAACAACAGCGAACGCCCGGCGCCGTTGTCCAGTCGCTGCACCCGGTCAGAGCGATCGCGCTGCACCGTCAGACGATTGCCATAGGCATCGCTGATCGCCGTCAGCCGTCCTGCGCGAAAGTGATAGAACCGCGCCGTTTCCCCGGCCAGCGCGAGGATCAGTTCTTCCGGTTCATCGCCCAGAAAAATCGCCGCCCGCGACAGGCTGTTGTGAATCGCCGGTCGTTCAACGCTCGGCAACGGAAAACGGGTACGCCGGTTTTCGTGATCGACCCAAACAACCTCATCAGCGAAAAACTCCAGCCGATGCGCCAGCGAATGACTCCAGCCAAACCCCAGCCCGATATCGATCTCGGCGGCGCTGGAGCGATACAACCGCGTGAACTCAAACGGCAACACCCCATCGAGCAGCGCATCGCTCAGAGTCAGCAGCTCTTCGCCGGTGACCATCGACACCGGGCAACCGTTGGTGCAGGTGAAGGGCACGCAATCGGCGCTGTCGCCGTTGGGGTTTTTCGCCTGATCCGGCGAGTCGTCGTGCGGCTCATGCCGTTCCAACCGGCTCGAACCGCCAGACTTGTCGCGCACAACAGGCGCCGGATTCGGCACCGTCAACACCAGCGAATCGGCCTGACGAATGTTCAGCGGTATCGACGGTGTCGGTTTCAACTCGACTTCACGCGCGTGGAGCATGAGCGGTTTCAAGGCGCTCGCGTGTTTGCTCAGTTGCGGCGCTGACGTCAGCTCCGCCAGTCGCAACGCGGAGGCTGCCAACCATGCCCGCGCGCGCGGTGACTTGACCTTCGCCAGCACCTTGCTGCTCAAACGCAGTGGCACGCCGACGCCACCCGACAACGCCGTCAGCAGAAAACCGATCAGCAGTTCGGCCCGAACCTCGGCCACCACTTCAGCCAGATGCTGCGGCGGCAGCATCTTCAACCAACTGGTGAACGCGGCCAGATGAATGAACAGCAGCGGTTCGTCACTGAGGATCAGCAGGCCGTTGGCAATGGCGTCGCTGGAGGCCTTCAACAACGCTTCAAGTTCAGCCTCGCTGAGGTATTCCAGCAATTTTTCACTGTTGGCCTGCAAGTCGCCGAGCAGGGCGAACACCTGTTTAATGTCATCCCAGGCGCCGTTCAGGGCTTTCTCGAAACCACGCCAATCGGCTTGTTGCAACTGACCGTAACGCTCAAGAAATCCAGCGCTGGAAAACTCCGTCCACTGTGGTTGAAACCCTGCCCACTCAGCGCGCAGCCAGCCTTCCAGGCCTGCAATGACACCTTCATAAGAGGCATACAGCGCACGCACATGGTCGGTGGACACATCGGGAAAGAAGGTGATGCGATAACGCTGGCCCCGATCGCAATCGGTCACTTGCAGAATGCCGCTGGGACCGATGGTGTGG
>NZ_UTHA01000265.1 GCF_900582195.1 Pseudomonas viridiflava | reverse complement strand
CACAATGATAGGCAGCGCAGTAAGGAGCGCTGCGAACAGGGTCAGGGTGTGCAGGGCCATGAACAGCCAGCGGCGTGGCGCGAGCCATTTGTAATACAGCGGATCAATGATCGAGATCAGCCCCGCAGCGCCCAACAGCGCCGTGAACACGGCCTGGCCGCTGTTCCAGGTGGTAGAGAAGAAAAAGAATGGCAGGACGAAGAACAGGCTTTCCTGGTGGATCATCTGCGTGCCGTAACGCAGCAGCCCCTGGGGAATCTCTCGCCCGATGGCCTTATTGAGCATCCCGACCATGGTGTTTTCGACCATCAGCCACAGCCAGCTGATCAGCATGACCACCGCGATCCAGGTGGCCAGACCTTCCTGACGATCCACCAGAATGAAACTGGCAATACCGGAGACGAAACCAAAAGCCGCAATAAGCCCCGGATAGCGTTGCATCAGGT
>NZ_UTHA01000015.1 GCF_900582195.1 Pseudomonas viridiflava | reverse complement strand
CAATTAGGCAGAAGCTCCGCAACTAAAACATTCATTCATCGCCGCACGCTTTGTTTACGGCAGTTTTGCGAAACAGCCCGATTTGATCTCAAAAAAATCCTTTACGGCAGATTTCAAATTGTGTCAGGTTTCTTACGCCTTCATTGGGCGAGTGATAGGTCGATCTCGCCAGAGAGAGTCCTGTCGGACAAAAACTGTTCCATTGCTAAACAAGGAAGTGTGTTTATGTCGAAAGTTAAAGCGAATGCTATTGATACTGCCGAACAGGCTTTCCAGCTGTCAGCCTTCAGCTCGGCGTACAACCAGATCAATAGCTTCAGCCATCAATACGATCGTGGCGGCAACCTCACGGTCAATGGCAAACCCTCCTTCTCCGTCGACCAGGCCGCAACCCAGTTGCTGCGCGACGGCGCTGCCTATCAGGACAAGGACGGCAGCGGCAAGATCGAACTCACCTATACGTTTCTGACCTCGGCATCGTCCAGCACGATGTACAAGCACGGGATCACCGGGTTCAGTCAGTTCAGCGCACAACAACAAGCCCAGGCCAAGCTCGCCATGCAATCCTGGGCTGACGTGGCCAACGTGACCTTCACCGAGAAAGCCTCGGGCGGTGACGGCCACATGACCTTCGGTAACTACAGCGGTGGCCAGGATGGCGCTGCAGCGTTCGCGTATCTGCCAGGCACCGGCGCCGGTTATGACGGCACTTCGTGGTACCTGATCAACAGTGGCTATACGCAGAACAAGAATCCGGATCTGAACAACTACGGTCGCCAGACCCTGACTCACGAAATCGGCCACAGCCTGGGCCTCGCTCACCCTGGTGACTACAACGCCGGTAATGGCAACCCGACCTACAACGACGCGTCCTACGGCCAAGATACCCGCGGCTACAGCGTCATGAGCTACTGGAGCGAAAGCAACACCAATCAGAACTTCAGCAAGGGCGGTGTCGAAGCCTATTCGTCCGGCCCGCTGATGGACGATATCGCTGCCATCCAGAAACTCTACGGTGCCAACACCACCACCCGTACCGGTGACACCACCTACGGCTTCAACTCCAACACCGGTCGCGACTTCCTCAGCGCTTCGTCGTCGAGTGACAAAGTGGTGTTCTCGGTGTGGGATGCCGGCGGCAAGGACACTCTGGATTTCTCGGGTTTCACCCAAAACCAGAAGATCAACCTCAAAGACGCCTCGTTCTCCGACGTTGGCGGCATGGTGGGCAACGTGTCCATCGCCAAGGGCGCGATCATCGAAAACGCCATTGGCGGTTCCGGCAACGATCTGCTGATCGGCAACAGCGTGGCCAACGAACTCAAGGGCGGTGCCGGCAACGACATCCTTTGGGGCGGCGGCGGTGCTGACAAACTGTGGGGCGGTGCCGGTTCGGACACCTTTGTGTTCGCTGCCAGCTCGGACTCCAAGCCAGGTGCGATCGATCAGATCCTCGATTTCGTCAGCGGTCTCGACAAAATCGACCTGACCGGCATCACCAACGGCGCGGGCCTGCACTTCGTCAGCAGCTTCACCGGTTCCGCCGGTGACGCAATCCTGACGTCGTCGGGCGGTAACAGCTTGCTGTCGGTGGACTTCTCCGGGCACGGCGTGGCGGACTTCCAGGTCAGCACCGTTGGCCAGGCCGCCACTAGCGACATCGTGGCGTGATGTAGAAGTGGAAAGCGGCGTGCGATGCGCCGCTTTCTCCACTTGCATCGTGTTGCTCTGTAAGCAAGGCTACACGCCGGAGCGAATATTCCCATGATCTGTAAAGCTTTTACCTACAAGGCAATGGCGTGGCTCTTGGCGGCGCTCATCATGATTTCAGGAGAAACCAGCATGGCAAGCAGCCTCAGACTCGAAGATCCCTCGGCGTTTGCCGGTCAGTGGCAGGCAACTTTGTCGACTCAAGGCGAAGATCCAACAGCGCAAAAGCAGCAGGACAAGCCTTCGAATACGTGCGTCGTCGAACTGCAGGCAAATAAAACCCTGAGCGAAGGTGCCGACTGCCTCGGCGCATGGCTTGAAGCAACCCCGATCGGCTGGTTCCCCGACCCTGACGGCCTGTCGATCACCGGCAAGGAAGGTTCAAGAATCCAGTTTTTCAGTCGACAACGTGACGGGTTTTATCAGACTACTTTGAAGTCTGGCTTGGTGATTACCCTTGAGCGCGTGGCGCAACAACCTTGATTATCCAGAACGCGACAAAGTTTTAATATAAAGCGCCACGCTATGGTTATAAGCAGCGCGGACTGACAACTGCACCGCAATTAATTACGAAAGTTGTTATGAAAGTGTAAGCGGGTACTTGCAAGTCATCTTTCGCAGGTAAGCGGAACATTAATTGAAGCCTCGCCCAAGTGCGGCGGGACCCATCATTTCAGGAAGAATCGATGAAGATGGCGAAGGCCCCAGCCACCGCTCCCTTGTTCAAGGCATTGGCTGACTATAAAAGTATTCTGATCAGCGTCGGCTGCTTTACCGCACTGATTAACGTGCTGATGCTGGTGCCCTCCATCTATATGCTCCAGGTCTATGACCGAGTGCTGTCGTCGCAGAACGAAACGACCCTGGCGATGCTCTCGCTGATGGTGGTCGGCTTCTTCGCCTTTATCGGCCTGCTGGAAGTGGTGCGCAGCTTTATCGTGATCCGCATCGGCAGCCAGTTGGAGCGCCGCTTCAACCTGCGTGTTTATCAAGCCGCGTTCGAGCGCAACCTGTTCAAGGGCGAGGGCAACGCCGGGCAGTCGCTGGGCGATCTGACGCACATTCGCCAATTCGTCACCGGGCCGGCGCTGTTCGCGTTTTTCGATGCGCCGTGGTTCCCGGTCTATCTGTTCGTGATTTACCTGTTCAACGTCTGGCTCGGCGTACTCGCTACGGCGGGCGCATTGCTGCTGATCGGCCTGGCCTGCCTCAACGAATACATGACCAAAAAGCCGCTGGGCGAAGCCGCCGGTTATTCGCAACAGTCCAGCCAATTGGCCACCAGCCATTTGCACAACGCCGAAACCATTCAGGCGATGGGCATGCTCGGTTCCCTGCGCAAGCGCTGGTTCCAGGTGCACTCGCGGTTCCTCGGCCTGCAAAACCAGGCGAGTGACACCGGTGCGGTGATCAGTTCGTTGAGCAAAACCCTGCGCCTGTGTCTGCAATCGTTGGTCTTGGGTTTGGGCGCCTTGCTGGTGATCAAGGGTGATATGACCGCCGGGATGATGATCGCCGGTTCGATCCTGATGGGCCGCGTGCTCAGCCCGATCGACCAGTTGATTGCCGTGTGGAAGCAGTGGAGCGGGGCGAAGCTGGCTTACCGCCGTCTCGATGCCTTGCTGCAAGCGTTTCCGCCCAGCGACGACGCCATGGCGCTGCCCCCGCCAAAAGGCCAGATCACCTTCGAACAGGTCAGCGCCGGCCCTCCGGGACAACGTGGGGCGACGCTGCAAATGGTCAATTTCAATCTGAATGCCGGCGAAGTGCTCGGCGTGCTGGGGGCTTCCGGTTCCGGCAAGTCGACCCTGGCCCGGGTGCTGGTCGGTGTCTGGCCGACCCTCGGCGGCACCGTGCGCCTCGATGGCGCCGATATTCATCGCTGGAACCGCGACCAGCTCGGCCCGTACATCGGTTATCTGCCGCAAGACATCGAGCTGTTCAGCGGCAGCATCGCGGAGAACATTGCCCGTTTCAGCGAGGCCGATCCGCAAAAAGTCGTTGCCGCCGCGCAACAGGCGGGTGTGCACGAAATGATCCTGCGTCTGCCGCAAGGCTATGACACGCAACTGGGCGAGGACGGCAGTGGCTTGTCCGGCGGCCAGAAGCAGCGCGTGGCACTGGCGCGTTCGATGTATGGCACGCCGAGTCTGGTGGTGCTGGATGAGCCGAACTCCAACCTCGACACCGTCGGTGAAGCAGCATTGGCCAGCGCCATCGCCGCACTCAAAGCCCAAGGCACCACGGTGGTGCTGGTGACGCATCGCTCTTCGGTATTGGCCCAGGCTGACAAGCTGCTGGTCCTCAATGACGGGCGTCTGCAAGCCTTCGGCCAGAGTCAGGACGTGCTCAAGGCACTCTCCGGGCAGCAGGAACAACAACGGGAAAAACCTGCACAGGCACCGGGCGGGCTCAGTATGAGCCGTCAGTATCAGCCCTCGACAAGGAATTCGGGTGTATGAGCAGCGCGAGCATGAACACTGAAAACGAAGCGAGCATGGAACACGCCTACATCACCGAGCGCCCGGAGCGCGATGCGAAGTTCTTCGCGCGCATGGGCTGGATTCTGGCGATCGTCGGCGCTGGCAGTTTCTTCACCTGGGCGGCGTTGGCGCCGCTGGATCAGGGCATTCCGGTGCAAGGCACGGTCGTCGTGTCGGGCAAACGCAAAGCCGTGCAGTCGATGAGCAGCGGCGTGGTCAGCCGGATTCTGGTGCGCGAAGGCGAAATCGTGAAGCAGGGCCAGCCGCTGTTCCGCCTCGATCAGACCCAGGTTGCGGCTGACGTGCAGTCGCTGCAAGCGCAATACCGTATGGCCTGGGCCAGCCTCGCGCGCTGGCAGGCCGAACGCGACAACCTCAAGCAAGTGACCTTTCCCGCCGAGTTGAGCAATGACCCGGACCCGCGTCTGGCACTGGTGCTTGAAGGCCAGCGCCAACTGTTCAGCAGTCGTCGCGAGGCTTACTACCGCGAGCAGGCCGGCCTGCGTGCGAGCATCGAAGGCGCCACTGCGCAACTGGCCGGCATGCGCCGCGCCCGCACCGATCTGAATGCCCAGGCCGACTCGCTGCAACAACAGTTGAGCAACCTGCAACCGCTGGCCGACAACGGCTACATCCCGCGCAACCGCTTGATGGAATACCAGCGGCAACTGTCGCAGGTGCAGCAGCAACTGGCGGAAAACACCGGTGAAAGCGGCCGGGTCGAGCAGGGCATCCTCGAATCGCGGTTGAAGCTGCAACAGCACGCCGAGGAATACCAGAAGGAGGTCCGCACGCAACTGGCCGACGCGCAGTTGAAAAGCGTGACCCTGTCGGAGCAACTGACTTCCGCCGGTTTCGACCTGCAGCACAGCGAAATCATCGCCACCGCCGACGGCGTCGCGGTCAACCTCGGCGTGCACACCGAAGGCGCCGTGGTGCGCCAAGGCGAAACGTTGCTTGAAATCGTCCCGCAAGGCACCACGCTGGAAGTCGAAGGGCACTTGCCGATCAACCTGATCGACAAGGTCGGCGCGCATTTGCCGGTGGACATTCTGTTTACCGCGTTCAACCAGAGCAAAACTCCGCGCGTTCCGGGAGAAGTCAGCCTGATCTCCGCCGACCAGATGGTCGACGAGAAAACCGGCGTGCCGTACTACGTCCTGCGCAGCAGCGTCAGCGACCAGGCCATGGAAAAACTCAACGGTCTGGTGATCAAGCCCGGCATGCCGGCAGAAATGTTCGTGCGCACTGGCGAACGTTCACTCCTCAACTATCTGTTCAAACCGTTGCTCGACCGGGCCGGCTCCGCGTTGACCGAGGAATAAGGATGTTCGGTTGTATGAATAAGCTTTCCCTGCTCGGCGCGGCAATGCTGCTGCTCGCGAGTCACTCAGCAGTAGCGGCCATGGGGCCGTTCGAGATCTACGAACAGGCGTTGCGCAATGACCCGGTGTTCCTCGGGGCGATCAAGGAGCGTGACGCCGGTCTGGAAAACCGTGCGATTGGCCGTGCCGGGCTGCTGCCGCGCATCGGTTACACCTACAACAAGGGCCGCAACTCGTCGAAAGCCACTTCCCTCGATGAGCGCGCGCGTAATCGTACCGATGACCGCAATTACAGCAGTTACGGCTCAGCCCTGACCCTGCAGCAACCGCTGCTCGACTACGAGGCGTATGCCGCGTATCGCAAAGGTGTCGCGCAGTCGTTGTTTGCCGACGAGAACTTTCGCGGCAAGAGCCAGGAGTTACTGGTTCGCGTGCTGGACAACTACACCAAGGCACTGTTCGCGCAGGATCAGATCGACATCGCTCAAGCGAAGAAGAAGGCTTACGAGCAGCAGTTCCAGCAGAACGAACACATGTTCAAGCAGGGCGAGGGCACCCGCACCGATATTCTCGAGGCCGAGTCGCGCTATGAGCTGGCGACCGCTGAGGAGATCGAAGCGCGCAACGAGCAGGACGCGGCGCTGCGCGAACTGGGTGCACTGGTGGGCACGCCGGCGGTGGATATTGGTGATCTGGCACCGCTGGGTCCAAACTTTCAGACCTTCGCACTGATGCCGGCCAATTACGACACCTGGCACGAAATGGCGGTGAGCAATAACCCCAATCTGGCCTCGCAACGTCAGGCCGTGGAGGTTGCGCGTTATGAGGTGGAGCGCAATCGCGCCGGGCATCTGCCGAAAATCAATGCCTATGCCTCGATGCGCCAGAATGAATCGGAAAGCGGCAACACCTACAACCAGCGCTACGAAACCAACACCATCGGTTTTGAAGTGAGCGTGCCTTTGTATGCCGGTGGCGGAGTGTCGGCTTCGACGCGTCAGGCCAGTCGCACCATGGAACAGGCTGAGTACGAACTCGACGGCAAGACGCGTGAAACGCTGATTGAACTGCGGCGTCAGTTCAGCGCCTGCCTGTCCGGGGTGAGCAAACTGCGCGCTTATCAGAAGGCGTTGAACTCGGCGGAAGCGCTGGTGGTGTCGACCAGGCAGAGCATTCTCGGTGGTGAGCGGACCAACCTCGACGCGTTGAACGCCGAGCAGCAACTGTTCACCACCCGCCGCGATCTGGCGCAGGCGCGGTACGACTATTTGATGGCCTGGACCAAGTTGCATTACTACGCCGGGACGTTGAACGAGCAGGATCTGGCGCGGGTGGATGAGGCTTTTGTGGTCGCTCACCAGCCCTCACCCTAACCCTCTCCCAGGGGGAGAGGGGACTGACCGGGGGATATTGCAGACGTACACCGACCTGAGCGAGCGCTACCGAATCCAACATTTCAGGTCGATGAATGACGCAGGCACCGCGCTCAGCTCCCTCTCCTGGGGGAGAGGGCTGGGGTGAGGGGAACAGGCAACACCGCAGAAGACCCTGCATAAAACAATAAAAGTGAGTGGTGAACATGGAAGTAATTATCAAGCCAATTTCGGTCGGTACCCTGCTGCTTGTGATTTCCGCAACCCAGGTTCAGGCGCAATACCTCGAAACCGGCCAACCCGGCGATGCCGCCAGCTGGCGTAGCGCCGAATTCCTCCGCGACTGGGGCCTGAGCCGGATGCAGGCCGAGCAAGCCTACGCCGCCGGCATCACCGGCCAGGGCGTGAAAATCGGTGCCCTCGACTCCGGGTTCGACGCCGCCCACCTGGAATTCGCCACTGACCGTTACCACCCGGTACTGGCCAGCGGCAGCTACATCGACGGCGCACTGTTCAACGTCGACGGCACCCTCAATCCCAACAACGATTCCCACGGCACTCACGTGGTCGGCACCATGGGCGCCTCGCGCGATGGCAGCGGCATGCACGGCGTGGCGTACAACGCACAGATCTACGTCGGCAACACCAACAAAAACGACAGCTTCCTGTTTGGTCCCAATCCCGATCCGCGCTATTTCAAAGCGGTGTATGACGCCTTGGCCGATGCCGGCGTGCGCGCGATCAACAACAGCTGGGGCAGCCAGCCGCCGGATGTCAGCTACCGCACCCTGGCCGATCTGCACGCCGCTTACGCCCAGCACTGGAACAGAGGCACCTGGCTTGATGCCGCTGCGGATGTGTCCCGGCGCGGCGTGATCAACGTGTTCAGCGCCGGCAACAGCGGCTATCCGAACGCGAGCGTGCGTTCCGCGCTGCCGTACTTTCAGCCGGATCTGGAAGGTCACTGGCTGGCCGTGTCGGGCCTCGATCAAAGCAATCAGCAAAAGTACAACCAGTGCGGCCTCGCCAAATACTGGTGCATCACCACGCCGGGGGCGAAGATCGACAGCACTGTTCCCGGTGGTGGTTATGCGATCAAGTCCGGCACCTCGATGTCGGCGCCGCATGCGACCGGTGCGCTGGCGTTGGTGATGGAACGCTACCCGTACATGAACAATCAGCAGGCCCTCGAAGTGTTGCTGACCACCGCGACGCAACTGGATGGCTCGGTCACCGATGCGCCAACCGAGCGGGTTGGCTGGGGCGTGGCCAACCTGAACCGGGCGATGCGCGGGCCGGGGCAGTTGCTCGGTGCGTTTGACGCCAGCCTGGCGGCAGGGCAGCGCGATGTCTGGAGCAATGACATTTCAGACAAGGCGTTGATTCAGCGGCAGGCCGAAGACCTCGCCGAGCACAGCACCTGGCAGCAAACCCTGCAAGACAAGGGCTGGCAGAACGGGGTTCCTGCAGGCGCCAGCCAACAGGACCAGACCGATTACGCAGTCGGCAGCGCCCGTGACGCAGCGGCGGCAAGCCGGGTGTACCAAGGCAGCCTGATCAAATCCGGCGGTGGGCAGTTGATCCTCACCGGCGACAACACGTATCGCGGTGCGACCACGGTCAATGGCGGCTTGCTCACGGTCAACGGCTCGCTGACTTCTGCCGTGACGGTGAACGATAGCGGCAGCCTCGGCGGTTCCGGGCGGATCGCTGCGTTGACCGCCAACAGCGGCGCTCGCGTGGCGCCGGGCAACTCCATCGGCACCTTGAACGTGGCCGGCGATGTGACCTTTGCGCCGGGTTCGACCTACGCCGTCGAACTATCGCCGACCAGCAGCGACCGCATCGTTGCCGGCGGCACGGCCAGCGTCAGCGGCGCCACTGTCAGCCTGTCGCTGGAAAACAGTCCGACGCTGCTGAGCACCAGCGAAGCGCAAAGCCTGCTCGGTCGCCAGTACGACATCCTGCAAGCGGCCGGCGGCATTCAGGGTCAGTTTGGCGCGGTATTGCCGAATTACCTGTTTATCGGCGGCAGCCTCGACTACGCCGCCAACACTATTCAACTGAACGTTGAACGTAACGCCACAACCTTCGCCAGCGTCGGGCAGACACCCAATCAACGCTCGGTGGCGGCTGCGGTCGAAGGCCTGGGCGCCGGCAATTCGGTGTACGAAAGCCTGTTGCGCTCACCTGATGCGAGTTCGGCGCGACAAGCGTTCCAGCAACTGAGCGGCGAGATCTACCCGGCGTTGAGTTCGGTGCTGATCAATGACAGCCGCCAGTTGCGCGACGCGGTGGGCGAGCGTTTGCACGACACCAACGCGGCGCAAAACAACGGCTGGATCAAAGCCCTCGGGGCGTGGGGCAAGACTGATTCAAGCCACGACACGGCCGGCTACAACACTTCGATCGGCGGTCTGCTGGCCGGTGTCGATGGCGTGCTGGATGAGCAGACCCGCATCGGTCTGGTCACCGGTTACAGCGATAGCTCATTGAGCATGGGCTCGGGCACGCATTCCTCGGCCAAGGTCGACAGCTATCACTTGGGTGCGTACGCCGGCCGTGACATCGGCGCCTGGCGCTTGAGCACGGGGGCGGCCTACAGCTGGCATCGCGCCGATGTGAAGCGCGATCTGCAATACGGCAACGTCAGTGGCAAACAGGAAGCCAAGGTCGATGCGGCAACCACGCAAGTATTTGGCGAGGCGGCTTACCGCCTGCACCTGCAACCGCTGGCGCTGGAGCCGTTTGCCAACCTGGCTTACGTGCATCTGGACACCGAAGGTTTGACCGAGAAGGGCGATGCTGCCGCGTTGAAAAGCACTGGCGATCAACGTGACGCGGTGCTGAGCACCCTCGGCGTGCGGGCGATCAAGACCTTCAATCTTTCGCCTGCGCAATCACTCGACGTCAGCGGCCACCTCGGCTGGCAGCACAGCTTGAGCGACATCGATTCCGAACAGCATCTGCGCTTTGCCAGCGGCGGCACGCCGTACGCGGTGGAGAGTTCAGCGCTGGTGCGCGATGCCGCGCTGGTTGGCGTGCAGGCCAGCCTGGCCTTGAGCAAAGACGTGCGCGTCAACCTTGATTACAACGGACAACTGGCCAGTCGCGAAAAGCTTCATGGCGTTGGCTTGAGCCTTAACTGGCAGTTCTAACCCCACGCTCTGCGTCCGATCGTTCCCACGCTCTGCGTGGTAATGCCTCTAGGGACGCTCTGCGTCCAGTGACGCGGAGCGTCACGGGCTGCATTCCTTTGCTGCGCGTGGGAACGATCATCGCCCTCAGTGGCAACGATCAGGATTTTTTGCAACATCACTAAGGAAGGTCGCTGGATGAATAACAACAATACCCCCGCGCAAACGGGTGGCCGCTTTGCCCTGAAAACCCTCACGCTCGCCGTGCTCTGTGCCATCGGCACCGCCCACGCCGCACCTTACGTGGAGAGCGGTCGCACGGGTGATCCGTCGAGTTGGCGCAGTGCCGAGTTTCAGGCCGATTGGGGACTGGGCGCGATCGGCGCCGATCACGCCTACGCCGCCGGGTATACCGGCAAAGGCGTGAAACTGGGGATCTTCGACCAGCCGGTGTACGCCGCGCATCCGGAATTTTCCGGCAGCAACAAAGTTGTCACCCTGGTCACCAGCGGGATCCGCGAATACACCGACCCGTATATCCCGGTCAAAGCCGGCGATGCGTTCCGCTATGACGGTTCGCCCTCGGTCGGCTCCGACGGCAAGCTCGGCGCCCACGGCACTCACGTTGGTGGCATCGCTGCGGGCAGTCGCGACGGCGGGCCGATGCACGGCGTGGCGTTCGGTGCGCAGATCATCAGCGCTGACAACGGTGACCCAGGTCCGGAGGACGGCATCGTTCGCGGCAACGACGGCGCGGTGTACAAGGCCGGCTGGGATGCGCTGATCGCCAGCGGCGCGCGGATCATCAACAACAGCTGGGGCATCGGCATCACCGACCGTTTTGACCTCGGCGGCCGCGATCCGGCGTACCCGCATTTCACCGTCAATGACGCGCAGTTGCAGTTCAACGAGATCCGCACACTGCTCGGCACCAAGCCCGGTGGCGCCTACGATGGCGCGATTGCCGCCGCACGCAGTGGCATCGTGACGATCTTCGCCGCCGGCAACGACTACAACCTCAACAACCCGGACGCCATCGCCGGTCTCGGTTATTTCGTTCCGGACATCGCGCCGAACTGGATCACCGTCGCTGCGTTGCAGCAGAACCCGGACCTGGCCAGCGCCAACCCGTACATCATGAGTACGTTCTCTTCGCGCTGCGGCTACACCGCAAGTTTCTGCGTCTCGGCGCCGGGCACGAAGATCTTCAGCGCGATCATTGAAGGCACCAACGCCGACAACCTGACCACCAGCTACAAAAACTACAACGGCACTTCGATGGCTGCGCCGCATGTGGCCGGTTCCATGGCGGTGCTGATGGAACGCTTCCCGTACATGACCGGCGATCAAGTCGCCACGGTCTTGCGCACCACCGCCACCGACCTCGGCGCGCCGGGCATCGACGCCTTGTACGGCTGGGGCATGATCAACCTGCGCAAGGGCATCGACGGCCCGTCGATGTTCGTTACCGAGCAGGATATTCCGGCGGAATTCCGCATCGACGGCGCTTACGGCTCCGGCCAGTTTGTCGCGGATCTGCCGGGCATCGGCGCGATCATCGATCAAGGCAAACCGACCGAGCGCGTGTGCACCGACATCACCTGCGGCCTCGACACCTGGCGCAACGACATTTCCGGTCACGGCGGGTTGACCAAGCAAGGTATCGGCACGCTGGTGCTGACCGGCAACAACACTTACAGCGGCCCGACCCTGGTCAATCAGGGCCGCCTGGCCATCAACGGTTCGCTGCAGTCGGCGGTGACGGTGAATGACGGCGGTATCCTCGGTGGCAACGGCCACATCGGCGCGCTGTCGGTGAACAGCGGCGGTACGGTGGCGCCGGGTAACTCCATCGGCACCTTGAACGTGGCCGGTGACGTGACCTTTGCACCGGGTTCGACTTACGCCGTAGAGCTGTCGCCCACCAGCAGCGATCAGATCATTGCCACTGGCAAAGCGGTCATCGAAGGCGCCACGGTGAGCATGTCGCTGGAAAACAGCCCGACCTTGCTGACCACCAGCGACGTGCAAAGTCTGCTCGGCACGCGCTACAACATCCTGCAAGCGGCCGGCGGTATTGAGGGGCGCTTCGGTCAGGTGTTGCCGGACTACGCGTTCCTCGGCGGCACCCTTGCGTACTCGGCGGACGGCATCCAGTTGGCGGTCGGGCGTAACGACGCCTCGTTTGCCAGTGTCGGCCTGACGCCAAACCAGCGCGCTGTCGGTGCGGCGGCTGAACGGCTGGGCGCTGGCAATGCGCTGTTCGAAACCCTGTTGCTGTCGCCGAATGCGGCGTCGGCGCAGCAAGCCTTCCAGCAACTGTCCGGCGAGATTCATCCGGCCATCGGCACGATGCTGATCAACGACAGCCGTTACCTGCGCGAAGCCGTGGGCGAGCGTCTGCGTGAGCGTGATCTGTTCAATGCCGGCGCTCCAACCGATGACCGCAGCAACGCTTGGGTCAAAGTCTTGGGTTCGTGGGGCAAGAGCGATGGCGGGCATGACAATGCCGACTCCAACAGCTCCATCGGCGGCCTGCTGGCCGGTGTCGACGGCTTGATCGCTGAAGATACCCGTCTGGGCTTCGTTACCGGTTATAGCGACAGCTCGTTGAGCATAGGCGGCGGCACGCATTCGTCGGCGTCGGTCGACAGCTACCACTTGGGTGCGTACCTGGGGCATCAGATCGATGCGCTGCGTCTGACCGTCGGTGGCGCTTATAGCTGGCACCGTGTCGACGTCAAACGTGACCTGCAGTTCGGGGACGTCAGCAGTAAACAAAAGACCAAGCACGATGCCGCAACCACTCAAGTGTTCACCGAGGCCGCTTATGATCTGGGCCTGCAACCGATGAACCTGGAGCCGTTCGCCAATCTGGCTTACGTGCACCTGAACACTGAAAGCTTCACCGAGAAGGGTGATGCGGCAGCGTTGAAGGGCGGCGAGGACAATCGCGACGTAGTGCTGTCGACCCTCGGTGTGCGCGCCAAGCGTTCGTTCGCCTTGTCGGATCAGCATCAGCTTGAACTGGGCGCGAGCCTCGGCTGGCAGCACAACCTGAACAACGTTGATGCCGACAGCCACCTGGCGTTTGCCAACGGCAACAGCGCGTTCACCGTGCAGGGCGTGTCGATGGATCGCGACGCTGCGGTGGTCGGCGTGCGCGCAGGTCTGGCGCTCAATCGCGATGTGCGGGTGAACCTGGATTACAACGGACTGATCGGCTCGAACGAGAAGGACCACGGTGTGGGTCTGACCCTCGACTGGCAGTTCTAAGGTGTACCGGCAGCTCTTGGGAGAGCTGCCGGTTTTTGAAGGAAGAGAGAGCACAACATGGGACTGTTCGATTACAAGAATGCCGATGGCAAAGCGTTTTACAGCGACGCCATCGCACTGACGCTGTATGCCTACACGCCGACCGGCAAGCCGCTGCCGGCCACCGCTTGGGTGCCAGTGACCGCGACGGCTTTGGGTTATCAGGGCAAGGTCGGGCCGCAAGGCACGTTCTTCGGTGAGAAGGACGGCTTCACCAGCGCCGAGGCCGAAGTGCTCGGCAAGTACGACGCCGCTGGCAAACTGATCGGAATCGGCGTGGCCTTTCGTGGCACTGGCGGGCTCGGTTACAGCGACACCTTCGGCGACCTGAAAAACAACCTGCTGGCCGCCATCGGGCCGTCGGATTACGCGAGCAATTACGCTAAAAACGCTTTCGACAATTTGCTCAAGGCCGTCGCGGCATTCGCTATTGCCAACGGCATCGCCGCCAAGGACGTGCTGCTCAGCGGCCACAGCCTCGGCGGGCTCGGGGTCAACAGCGTGGCCGAATTGAGCGCGAGCAATTGGGGCGGCTTCTTCAAGGATGCCAACTACATCACTTTCGCCTCGCCAACCCAGAGCAGCACCGGCAATAACGTGCTGAACATCGGGTTCGAGAACGACCCGGTGTTCCGTGTGCTCGATGGCACCACGTTCAGTAGCGCGTCGATGGGCAAGCACGACAAGCCACACGATTCGACCACCGACAACATCGTCAACTTCAACGACAACTACGCGTCCACCGCGCAGAACCTGGTGCCGTTCAGCATCGTCAACCCGCTGAACTGGTCGGCCCACAGCTCGTTGGGCTATGCCGATGGCTTGAATCGGGTTATCGATTCGACGTTCTACAACCTGACGCATAAAGACTCGACGATCATCGTCTCCAACCTGGAAGAAGCGTCCCGGGGCAAGACCTGGGTTGAAGATCTCGGTCGCAGCGGCGAGCCGCACACCGGCAGCACCTTCATCATCGGCACGCAGAGCAACGACTGGCTCAAGGGCGGCGCGGGCAACGACTTCCTCGAAGGCCTGGGCGGCGATGACCGTTTCCGTGATGACGGCGGTTACAACATCCTGCTCGGTGGCCAGGGCCACAACACCTTTGAACTGCAGAAACCGTTGCAGAACTTCAGCTTCGCCAACGACGGCGACGGCACGCTGTATGTGCGCGACGCCTACGGCGGCATCAGCATGACCCGCGACATCGGCGCGCTGGTGAGCAAGGAGTCGGGTTCGTGGTGGGGTAGCAAGGAAATCACCTGGGGCGTCACGGCCAAGGGTTTGAGCAACGGCAACGAGCTGACCCAGTACAACCACTCGCTCAGCGGCGACGGCTACGGCAATGCGCTGCACGCCACGGCTGACGGTGACTGGCTGTTTGGCCTCGGTGGCGATGACAAACTGATCAGCGACAAGGGCCATGTGACCTTCGTTGGCGGCGCCGGTAACGACGTGATGACGGCGGTAGGTGGCGACAACACCTTCCTGTTCAGCGGCGCGTTCGGTTTCGATGCCATCAACGGTTATCAGGGCAGCGACAAACTGGTGTTCATGGGCGTCGAAGGCGCGGGGCAGGGCTACGACTACAAGCAGCACGCGTCGCAGAGCGGCAGCGATACCGTGCTGAAGATTGGCGACTTTGCCGTGACCCTGATCGGGGTGGGAGTGGCTAACCTGTCGGACTCGGCGTTCGTGTTCGCCTAATACTCCTACATTAAAGCGACGCGTAGTTTCTGAAATGCTCCGGGGCGTCCCCCGAGGGGCGCCCTGGCTGTGAGCTATCTCTAACAATTCCAACAAAGAGAGAGGCAATGGCAATGGGTGTGTATGACTACAAGAACTTCGGCACAGCCGATTCCAAGGCGTTGTTCAGCGATGCCATGGCGATCACGCTGTATTCCTACCACAACCTCGATAATGGCTTTGCCGCCGGTTATCAGCACAACGGTTTTGGCCTCGGCCTGCCCGCTACGCTGGTCACTGCGCTGCTCGGCGGCACCGATTCCCAGGGGGTGATCCCCGGTATTCCGTGGAACCCGGACTCGGAAAAACTCGCCCTCGACGCGGTGAAACAGGCCGGCTGGACGCCGATTACGGCCTCGCAACTGGGCTACGACGGCAAGACCGATGCACGGGGTACGTTCTTCGGCGAGAAGGCCGGTTACACCACCGCGCAAGTGGAAATCCTCGGCAAGTACGACGCTCAGGGCCATCTCACCGAACTCGGCATTGCCTTTCGCGGCACCAGCGGTCCACGGGAAAACCTGATCCTCGACTCCATCGGCGACGTGATCAACGACCTGCTCGCGGCGTTTGGCCCCAAGGACTACGCCAAAAACTACGTCGGCGAAGCGTTCGGCAATCTGCTCAATGACGTGGTGGCGTTTGCCCAGGCCAACGGCCTCAGCGGCAAGGACGTACTGGTCAGCGGCCACAGCCTCGGTGGCCTGGCGGTCAATAGCATGGCCGACTTGAGTGGCGGCAAATGGGGTGGTTTCTTTGCCGACTCCAACTACATCGCCTACGCCTCGCCCACGCAAAGCAGCACCGACAAAGTGCTCAACGTCGGCTACGAAAACGACCCGGTGTTCCGCGCCCTCGATGGCTCGACCTTCACCGCCGCCTCGGTTGGCGTGCACGATGCGCCCAAGGAATCGGCCACCGACAACATCGTCAGCTTCAACGATCACTACGCCTCGACCGCGTGGAATCTGCTGCCGTACTCGATCCTCAACATTCCCACCTGGATCTCGCACTTGCCGACTGCTTATGGCGACGGCATGAACCGCATCATCGAGTCGAAGTTCTATGACCTCACCAGCAAAGACTCGACGATCATCGTCGCCAACCTGTCGGACCCGGCGCGGGCCAACACCTGGGTGCAGGATCTCAACCGCAACGCCGAAACCCACAAGGGCAGCACGTTCATCATCGGCAGTGACGCCAATGACCTGATCCAGGGCGGCAGTGGCAACGATTACCTGGAAGGTCGCGCCGGTAATGACACCTTCCGCGACGGCGGCGGCTACAACGTCATTCTTGGCGGGCAGGGCAGCAACACCCTCGACCTGCAAAGCGCGGTGAAGAACTTCGACTTCGCCAACGACGGCGCCGGCAGTCTGTACATCCGCGACGCCAATGGCGGGATCAGCATGACCCGCGATATCGGCAGTATCGTCACCAAGGAACCGGGGTTTCTCTGGGGGGTGTTCAAGGACGACGTGACCCACAGCGTCACGGCCAGCGGCTTGAAGGTCGGCAATAACGTTACCGCTTACGAATCCAGCGTAAAAGGCACCAGTGGCGCCGATACGCTGAAGGCGCATGCCGGTGGCGACTGGTTGTTCGGGCTGGATGGCAACGATCATCTGATTGGCGGTGCCGGCAATGATGTATTTGTCGGTGGGGCCGGCAACGACCTGATGGAGTCGGGGGGCGGGGCGGATACGTTCCTGTTCAATGGTGCGTTCGGGCAGGATCGGGTGGTCGGCTTCACGTCGAATGACAAACTGGTGTTTCTCGGTGTGCAGGGTGTGTTGCCGGCGGAGGACTTCCGTGCCCATGCCGCCACCGTTGGGCAAGACACGGTGCTGACGTTTGGCGACGATTCGGTGACGTTGGTCGGGGTGTCGCTCAATAGCCTGAGTGCTGACGGTGTTGTGATCGCCTGATGTGATGGGGCGCCGGTGAGGGCCCTTTCGCGAGCAAGCTCGCTCCCACAGGGGATTTGTGAACGACACAGATCCAGTGTGGGAGCGAGCCTGCTCGCGAAGAACGATAACGCGGTTTCAAAAGTGACTCGATGGCCACGACCTGACTCAAACCCCTGCAAAACAGGAAATGCGGCCTAAAGCCAGCACGTGCACACACGTTCTATAGCTAGCCGCCATCGAGTACAGGAGATTCAAACGTGAAAGGTTTCAAGGGGTATGTCGGGTTCGTCGCACTGGCGCTGGGTTCGGCCAATGCCTGCGCCGATCTGCCTCAAAGTTCGATTCTGAGCCGTTACGGCGTCACCACCGATCAACTGCCGAGCCCGCCGAAAAGCGAAGTGGTCGAGCCGGTTGAAGAGAAAAGCCGCTTTCAGATTCAGCCCGAACAACCGTTCGTGACCCTGCGCCTGGGTGACGGCAAACAGCCGCAGACCACCGGCAATCTGAGCATTGATCGCATGGCGCAGCAGGATCTGGAACGCTGCCGGCGCATGCAGGGTGAAGTGGTCAAGCGAGGTGGCACGTACATGCCTTGCGACGGCAGCATTCCAGGCATGCCGACCTTCGAATAACACGCATGATCGCTCCCACGCTTTGGGTGGGAGCGATCGCTGATGGCTCAGTCTTCTTCGCGCACCGTGGCCACTTCATCAGCGCGGACTTTCACTTTAGCCCCGGAAATATCCTCGAACTCATAGAAGCCATCCTTGGTTTTGGTCTTCGGCATGTCCTTGGTCAGATACTGGGTGCCGTTCTGCAGAGTGACCACCGTCGGGGTCGAGCAACCGGCCAGTGCCAGCGCGGCGGCGATGGCGAAAGGGATGCCCAGCGACTTGATTTTCATACCCACCTCTAAATCCTCATTCGATGTAATGCCGAGCATTGTCGGCCTTCTAACGCGGTTGGTGCCATCCCCGGGACAAAAGTTCGATGGCCAGGCGAAAAAATGCCACTGATCATTTTCCGTTTGCACCGGGCGGGTCACAGCTGTTATCTGTACGCATAACCAGTACTCGCTCGCCATGGCCCAGAATTCCCGTGACTGCCAATCCCCTCGACGACCCGTTCTATTACCTTAACAACTTCCGGCAAGTGCTTGATTGGCTTGAACTTCGCTATGCCGATGTGATGAGCGAAACGGAACACGCGTTCATCCGCGACTTCAAAACCTTGCCTCGTGCATCGCAGGGGTTACTGGTGCGGATGGTGATGCGCAAGGGCGTGCATTTTCGCGCCGGCAAACTCAACTACGTTGAAATCGGTGACGTCGCCGCTGCCGCGCAGCCCTTGCTGGAGCATGGCTGGATCGCCGAACACGCGCCGCTGGCCCTCGCCGAGTTGTTCGACGTGTTGCTCAAGGCCGAAATTCTGCAAGCCTTCGGCGCCGCGATCGAACAGCCCAAGGGCCGCAAGGACGACTGGCTTCCGGTACTCGCCGAGCAGTTTGCAGACACTCGCAGCCTGCGCGACTGGGCGCCGCTGCTCGATGACCGATTGTTCAGCCTGACCATCATGGACCTGTGCGACCGCTTGCGGCTGATGTTCTTCGGCAACCTGTATCAGGACTGGTCGGAGTTCGTCCTCGCTGACCTTGGCATCTTTACCTATGAAAAAGTCGAATTCTGCGCGGATTCGCGAGGCCTGCGCAGCCGTGAAGACGTCGACGCCTGTCTGTTCCTGCACCACTGCCAATTGCGTTTCGAGGGCGGTGAGCCGCTGGACACCATCGTCGAGCAGGTCAGCGCCTTGCACTTCGACAATCCGTGGCTGCAACGTCGGCGTGGCAAGGTGTTGTTCCAGATCGGCCAGTACTGCGAGCGCATCAGCGAATTTGCCTTGGCCTTGAGCATTTACCGAGACTGCGCCTATTCCGGGGCCCGCTTGCGCATGATCCGGGTGCTGGAGCGCAGCGGTGAATATCCGCTGGCGCTGGAACTCGCCACACTGGCGGAACAGGCGCCGGAAAGCGCCGCCGAGCAGCAGGGCCTGCAACGGATTCTGCCAAGGGTGCGGCGCAAACTCGGTGGCCCGCCGCTCAAGCGCACAACGGCCAAACCGGTCGAGCGTCTGGATTTGCAATTGCAGCGCAGCGATCCGGCGTTGTCCGTGGAGTATTACGTGCAGGCGCATCTGCACGATGACGAGGGCCCGGTGCATTACGTGGAAAACAGCCTGATCAACTCGCTGTTCGGGCTGTTGTGCTGGCCGGCGATCTTCGCCCCATTGCCCGGGGCGTTCTTCCACCCGTTCCAGCGTGGTCCGGTGGATCTGCTCAACGAAGACTTTCAGCAGCGCCGCGCCGAGCTGTTTCAGACCTGCCTGAGCGAACTCGACGACGGCCGCTATGCGGCGACCATCCGCCAGCGCTTTGTCGACAAATGGGGCATCCAGTCGCCGTTCGTGTTCTGGGGCGCATTGAATGAGCAACTGCTGGAGCAGGCGCTGGCCTGTTTGCCGGCCGAACATCTCAAGCACTGGTTCAACCGCTTGCTGCTCGATATCAAGGCCAACCGCGCCGGCATGCCCGACCTGATCCAGTTCTGGCCGCAGCACAAAACTTACCGGATGATCGAAGTGAAAGGTCCCGGCGATCGCCTGCAGGACAATCAACTGCGCTGGCTGGAGTTCTGCCATCAACACCAGATGCCGGTGGCCGTGTGTTACGTGCAATGGGCGGAGCAGAGCGCTTGAGTTACAGCATTGCCGTGCGCGCACTGTGCGAGTTCACCGCCAAGACCGGCGACCTCGACCTGCGCTTCACACCATCACCCACGGCGCTGGAAGGCATCGCCGGCCACCGCACCGTGGCCTCGCGACGCAGCGAGAAATATCAAAGCGAAGTGGCGCTCGAAGGCGAATTCCTGCAATTGAAGGTCAAGGGCAGGGCGGACGGTTACGATCCAGCGCAAACCTGTCTGGAAGAAGTCAAAACCTACCGTGGCGACCTGAGCAAACAACCAGCCAATCACCGCCAGTTGCACTGGGCGCAGGCGAAGATCTACGGCTGGCTGATGTGCCGCAAACTCGAACTTGAGCAGATCAATCTGGCGCTGGTGTATTTCGATATCGTCAGCGAGAAAGAAACCTGTCTGGTCGAAGCGTTCAGCGCAGATGCGTTGAAAGCGTTTTTCGAGCAGCAATGCACGCTGTTCCTGCAATGGGCCGAACAGGAAATGGCCCATCGCGAGGCGCGCAATCTGGCCGCGCAGCAACTGACGTTTCCCCATGCCGATTTTCGTCCCGGTCAACGGCATCTCGCCGAATCGGTGTTCAAAGCCGTCAGCACCGGCCGTTGCCTGATGGCCCAGGCACCCACCGGCATCGGCAAAACCCTTGGCACGCTGTTCCCGATGCTCAAGGCCCTGGCGCCGCAGCAGCTGGACAAGGTGTTCTTCCTCACCGCCAAGACACCGGGGCGCAAACTGGCGCTGGATGCCAGTCAGGTGTTGTTCGATCAGTCCCCAGCCTTGCCCTTGCGGGTGCTGGAAATGGTCGCCCGCGACAAGGCCTGCGAACACCCGGACAAAGCCTGTCACGGTGAATCCTGCCCGTTGGCCCAAGGCTTTTATGATCGCTTGCCCGCGGCGCGGGAAGCAGCCAGTCGAATCCGCCTGCTCGATCATGCGGCCATGCGCGAGGTCGCCGCGCAGCACGCGGTGTGCCCGTATTACCTGAGTCAGGAGATGGCCCATTGGGTCGACGTGGTGATCGCCGACTACAACTATTACTTCGACTTCAGCGCCATGCTGTTCGGTCTTGCCCAGCTCAACCAATGGAACGTCGCTGTGCTGGCGGACGAGGCGCATAACCTCGTCGAACGTGGCCGGCAGATGTACAGCGCCAGTCTCGATCAGTTCACCCTCGGCAGCGTGCGCAAAACCGCGCCGGCGCCATTGAAAAACTCCCTGCAACGGATCAACCGGGAATGGAACGCGCTGCACGCGCCGCAATTGGCGGCGTATCAGGCTTACGACAAGGCCCCGGAAAAACTCCTGCAAGCGATCTCGCTGTGTTGCGCGGCCATTGGCGATTACCTCAATGACCATCCCCAGGGCCTCGACAGCGCCTTGCAAAACTTCTACTTCGACCTGCTGCAATTCGCCCGGGTGGCGGAGCTATACGACGAGCATTACCTGTTCGACATCAGCAAGCGTGACCTCGACCGCAAAAAGCCGCTGTCGCAATTGTGCCTGCGCAACGTCGTGCCGGCCGCGTTCATCGGCCCGCGCCTGAAAGCGGCGCGCAGCAGCGTGCTGTTTTCCGCGACCCTCAGCCCTCGTCACTATTACGCCGATTTGCTCGGCACGCCCGCCGACACCGTGTGGATCGATGTCGAATCGCCGTTTTGTGCCGAGCAGTTGCAGGTGCAGATCGTCAGCCGCATCTCGACGCGCTTCAACCATCGTCAGGCCTCGCTGGAGCCGATCGTCGAATTGATCGCGCGCCAGTTCAGCGAGCGTCCCGGCAACTATCTGGCGTTTTTCAGCAGCTTCGATTACCTGCAACAAGTGGCTTCGTTACTCGCCGAGCGGCATCCGCATATCACCCTCTGGCAGCAATCGCGGGGCATGCTCGAAGGGGCGCGGCAGGCCTTTCTCGATCAGTTCACCGCCCACAGCCAGGGCATTGGTTTTGCCGTATTGGGCGGTGCATTCGGTGAGGGCATCGATTTGCCCGGTGCGCGGCTGATCGGCGCGTTCATCGCAACACTGGGGCTGGCGCAGTTCAATCCGGTCAACGAACAACTCAAGTACCGCATGGCCGCCATCTTCGGCGCCGGTTACGACTACACCTACCTGTACCCCGGCGTGCAGAAAGTGGTGCAGGCCGCCGGGCGGGTCATCCGTACCCGCGAGGATCGCGGCGTGGTGATGCTGATCGACGATCGCTTTGCCGAAAGCCGGATCAAGCAGCTGCTACCGCGCTGGTGGGCGATCAATCATGAGACGGCCGCTTCCCAATTCGCCGGATTGCCGCATACTTCTGCTCATGACAATGGCTGGTGAGTGTGATGAGCGAGAAAAACAAGACCGCGGCGATCGAAGAGATGCGTTTTCGTCTGCTGATCGATGCGGTGGTCGACTATGCGATCTACATGATCGATCCCGACGGCATCATCACCAGCTGGAACTCCGGGGCCAAACGCTTCAAGGGCTACGAAGAAGCGGAAATCCTCGGCGAACATTTCTCCCGCTTTTATACCGCTGAGGATCGCGCCGCCGGCCTGCCGCAACGGGCGCTCGACACGGCGATCCGGGAAGGACGTTTCGAAGGCGAGGGCTGGCGGGTGCGCAAGGACGGCACCAATTTCTGGTCGCACGTGGTGATCGATCCGATCATTGATCCCAGCGGCAAATTGCTTGGTTACGCCAAGATCACCCGCGACCTGACCGATCGCAAAATGGCCGAGGAAACCCTCAAGCAAAGCGAGCAGCAGTTCCGCCTGCTGGTGCAGGGCGTCACCGACTATGCGATCTACATGCTCAGCCCCGAAGGCCGGGTCAGCAACTGGAACCAGGGCGCGCAGCGGATCAAGGGTTATCTGCCGGAAGAAATCATCGGTCAGCACTTTTCGATCTTCTATACCCCCGAAGACCGCGAACTTGGCGAGCCGCAACGGGCGTTGGAAATCGCCACCCGCGAGGGCCGCTTCGAGAACAAGAGCTGGCGCATCCGCAAGGACGGCACGCAGTTTCTCGCTCATGTGGTGGTCGATGCGATTCGTGGCGATACCGGCACTTTGCTCGGTTTCGCCAAGATCACCCGCGACATCACCGAAGCCCATCAGGCGCAGCAAGCGCTGGAGAAAACCCGCGAAGCGCTGTTCCAGGCGCAGAAGATGCAGGCCATCGGGCAACTCAGCGGCGGCATCGCTCATGACTTCAATAATTTGTTGACGGTGATTCTCGGTAATCTGGAGATCGTGCAAAAGCGCGTGGGCGACGACGCGAAAATCAGCCGCCTGCTGGAAAACGCCACCCAGGGCGCCTTGCGCGGCGTGTCGCTGACCCAGCGTATGCTGGCCTTCGCCCGCCGCCAGGAACTGAAGACCGAATCGGTGAATATCGCGCAACTGGTCCAGGGCATCACCGGTTTGCTGCGCAGTTCGCTGGGGCCGGGTATTCGCATCGACACGCGGTTTCCCGACGATCTCGAGCCAGTGCTGGCGGACACCAATCAGCTGGAGCTGGCCTTGCTCAATCTGGCGACCAACGCCCGCGACGCCATGCCCGACGGTGGCACGGTGAGCATCACCGCTGAACCGCAAGTGGTGCTTGAACTCAGTCATTCGGACCTGCCGGCAGGTCGTTACGTTTGCCTCAGCGTGATCGACAGCGGGGAGGGCATGGACGAACACACCCTGGCGTCGGCCAGAGATCCGTTTTTCACCACCAAAGGCTTGGGCAAGGGCACGGGACTGGGCTTGTCGATGGTCCACGGCTTCATTGAACAGCTCGGTGGCCGTTTCATTCTCAAGAGCGAAAAGGCCCGAGGCACCACGGCTGAACTGTGGATTCCGGTGGCCGTCGAGGGCATGGCCAGCAAGCCGCTGTTGCCGCACGCCGAACCGGTGGTGGTGCCAAGGCTCAGCGTGCTGGTGGTGGATGACGACTCGCTGGTGTTGACCAGCACCAGCCTGTTGCTCGAAGACCTTGGCCATCGGGTGGTCAGTGCGACGTCCGGTGCTCAGGCGCTGGCGTTGTTTGATCAGGGCGAGGTCATTGACCTGATGATCACGGACATGGCCATGCCGCAGATGAGCGGCGCGCAACTTGCCCATGCGGTGCGCCTACTAAGGCCGGATCTGCCGATCATCCTGGCCACCGGTTACGCCGAGCGTCTGGAGGGTTTTGCTGCGCAACTGCCACGCTTGCCCAAGCCGTTCACGCAAATGAATCTGGTGACGATCATTGCCCGGTCGATGAAGTGAGGCGCCGGTCAATCCGGCTGAACTTGCGCGCCTCCGGGGACTTCTAAAGGTTTTCCTCACCCCGGAGCGTGCATTTTGTGTCTCGCATACTGACCGAACCCACCGCTGAAGAAACCCTGACCGAACATGACGCCAAGATGTTCGGCTCACCCAAGGAGCGGCTGGATTTCTATCGTCGGGAGATCCAGTACGAAACCAGCATCCTCGCCAACCGCACCGATGCCTATCTGGCAGCGCAGTCGTTTCTGGTGATTGCTTTCGCCTCGTGCATGGCCAACCTTAATCCGGAGTGGGGCAAGTTGTTCACGCTGGTGGTGCCACCGTTTCTGGCACTGCTCGGTTTGCTCAGCTCGCTGAACGCCTGGCCCGGGATTCGCGCGGCGTACGACATCATCGATCACTGGCATTTCAAGCAAAGCCACTTGCTGCACAGCGAGCCGCTGATGGGCTTGGCATATGACGAATCGCCGCTGTTCAGTGAAATGGAATCGAGCCACAAGGGTTATCGCAAGTCGCTGCTCTTTTCGGTGCGCACGCCGTGGATTTTTGCGACGTTCTGGGTGTTGTTGGGGAGTTATGCGGTGTTTATTCAGGTGACCAATCCGGGGGGGTGATTTGCCTTCACGCAAAAGCCCGGCTCGTGTAGCCGGGCTTTTTATTCGCTTGGATTTTGTGTTGCCATTCAGATCGATCCCCCTCACCCCAGCCCTCTCCCCCAAGGGGGCGAGGGGGAAGGGAGCAGATCTTCGTGCTGTGCAAAATCGACGTTCGACTCGGTATCTCAGTGTCGCGGTCAAATTCTGCGTTCGACTCGGTATCTCAAGTCGGCGTACCTCAACCATTCACCGCGATCAGTTCCCTCTCCAGGGGGAGAGGGCTAGGGTGAGGGGGCTTTCAGCTCATTCCACAGTTTCAAGCTCTCGACGCAACGCCACCGAGTTGTGCGAGGACATCGGGATCGGCGGGAAGTCTTCGTTCAACACGCACAAATGGTCAATGGCGTCTTCAAACATCGCATCGGCTTTCTTGCGCAGCGCCCGATAGCGCTCAAACTGCTCAATGTCCAGATCAGCCACGTCCAGCAGCGCATTTGCCGCGCGATTGAGGGTGTGGGCGTTATCGAACAATTGACGATTGCGTTCCAGAGCCAGTGCTCTGCAAGCCTTGATTTGTGCAGGAGTCGAGCATTCTTTCATGACCGTGACCTTTTTCTTCAAGGATTCCGTTTCATAGGCTTAGTGCCGCAGGGGAACCGAACCTGCCGGGCCCCGCCATTCACATCCAGCGAGGGGGTATGCGTGTGACTGCCGGCAATAAGGCGCGGATCCATTTTTTTACAGTAAAAAATTCGATCAATCGCTTACTAAAATTCGCCAAGAAAAATCAGGTTTTTCGTTTTTTGTGTTGTTCGTAGCGGGCGAGGATCGGTTGAGTGCTGATCCCATGCAGCAAAATGCTCAGCGCTACCACCGACAAGGTCAGGTCGGTACACAGACTGGCCACCGCATCGGTCAGCCCGTGGTTCAAGGCATAAAACAGGTAGAACAGGCTGCCAATCCCGCGAATGCCAAACCAGCCGATCAACAGCCGTTGGCGTCCCTCCAGCAATGCGCCCCACGGCATCAGCGCGACGCAGGCCGGGCGGATCAGGCAGAACAGCACGCCGCCCACCAGCAGCGCTCGCCAGTCCCAGTGCGCCACCAGCACCACGCCGAGCAGGGTCACCAGAAACACTTCCATGGCGCGCTCGACCAGACCGCCGAACGACAGCATGTCGCCCATCATGATGCCGGCGGCGACCTGGTCGCTCTCCAGCCGTTCTGTGTCGCCGTGCACTGCGTGCTGCGGTTCCACGTTCTGATGGCCGACCACCGGTTGCACCAGATGCTCGGCGGGGGGCTGGCTGGCACCGGTGGATTTCACTTCGACCTGGCGCAGACCGAGCCCAGCGGCGAATACCGAGAGAAAGCCGTA
The DNA here is from genome assembly GCF_900582195.1 of Pseudomonas viridiflava. Classification (GTDB taxonomy): domain Bacteria; phylum Pseudomonadota; class Gammaproteobacteria; order Pseudomonadales; family Pseudomonadaceae; genus Aquipseudomonas. Next base: position 15,589 of record NZ_UTHA01000015.1, on the reverse strand, counting down.
ACCGCCAATCGCCTCGGCGACGACATACGCTAAAGCGATCAGCGACAGCGCCAGATAATCATTGGGACTCAAGGTGCTGTCGTCATTGCGAATGCGCAGTGAAAGGGTCACGCGACCGATGCCGCGGCCCATCCAGTAACCGGTCAAGAGCCCTGCGGGCACCGCCCACAACATGCTGCGCAAGACCCAGCCCTGCCACTCGGCGGCAGAGCCATCACCGTGAAGCAGTAACAAGCCGAGAATCACAAAGGGAAAAGCAATGCCGTCATTCAGCCCGGCTTCACCGGAAAGACCGAAACGCACGCTATCGACGTCCCGGGCATCGTTGACCTGTACCAGCGCCGCCAGCACCGGGTCGGTCGGCGCCAGAATCGCGCCGATCAGCAACGACGGCCCCCACGGCAAACGCAATCCCCAATGCAGCAGCAAGCAAACTCCGGCAATGGTCAGCACCATTACCGGTCCGGCGAGGCCGAATGCAATTCGCCAGCGCTTGTCACGCAACGGTAAACGCAGCTTGAGCCCGCAGACAAACAGGGAAAACAGCACCGCGACTTCCGTCAGGTGCTCCATCCACAACGAGGCGTTTTCCAGCGACAGTTTCAGCAAATCAAGGCCGCTGGGGCCGATGCCGATCCCCAGCAACAGACAGACTGCCGAGGTGGTGACCGGCATCCAGCGCAGGTACGACGAAGTCAGTGCCAAGGTCAGCAGGACGGCGCCGAGCACCGCGACCCACAAGATAAAACTCATGATTGGCCGCCGTCAGGCGTTGTCGACGGCAGTCGCACGGGTTAACCCACGGTCGTGCGTAAGTACTCAGGGGTGAGCACGTTGAACCACAGCAGAATCATCGACACCAGAATGGTCACCATCACCAGCAAGCCGACGCCCCACACGCACGCCGAATACAGCAAGCCTTGCTCCTTGCGCTCATGCATGAAGGTCGGCAGGCCGACGAATAGCAGAAAAGTCGAATACACCGACGCGGCGCCGAGCACCAGAATCGCCAGCCAACGGCTCGGATAAAGCCCGGCGATGCCCGCGACGAAGAATGGCGTGACGGTATAAGCGGCGAAACCGATGCATTGATTGAGCGTCGGCCGTGCATCGAACGCGCGCGACATCCAGCGAATGAACCCACCAATGATGGCCACACCCGCAACGATGGCGATGTACAGCAGAATGCTCAGTTGCAACGCGCTGGCGCTACTCAATCGCACGGTTTCACCGACCGCCAGACTCCAGCCGACGTAGGTCGTACCAATGAACAAGCACACCGCCGGAATCAACGCGAGTAGCAGCAGGTGGGCGAGGTAATGCCGGGGATGGGCTTCTTCTTCGCGGCGGATATCGGTCCAGGCGAAGTTGGGTTGGGTGAAGAGCTTGATGAGAGGGGCGGACATGACGACCTCCTGATCCTGACGACCTGTTGGGGCTCTTAAAGGTATGGAGAAGTACTGTGCCAGCGGGTTCAGTTTTTCTTGCAGACGGTCAACTCGTTCCCACGCAGAGCGTGGGAACAAGCGGGAACGCACGGCTCAGAGCATCGGTTTACCACCGGTCACGCCATAGCGCTGGCCGGTGATGTAACTGGCCTCATCCGAGGCCAGCAGCACATAGATCGGCGCCACTTCCACTGGTTGGCCGGGGCGGCCGAGCGGGGTGTTGCCGCCGAAGTTCTGCACTTCTTCATCGGGCATGGTCGCGACGATCAGCGGCGTCCAGATCGGCCCCGGTGCCACGCAGTTCACGCGGATTTCCTTCGGTCCGAGCATCTGTGCCAGACCGCCGGTGAAGTTGGCAATCGCGCCTTTGGTGGTGGCATAGGCGAGCAGGGTGGGTTTGGGCATGTCCGAGTTGACCGAGCTGGTGTTGATAATCGACGAACCGGCGCGCATGTGTTTGATCGCGGCCTGACACAGGCGGAAGATCGCGGTGATGTTGACGTCGAAGGTCATCACCCATTCGTCGTCGGGGATTTCTTCGAAGGTTTCGTGGGTCATCTGGAACGCCGCGTTGTTGACCAGCACATCGATGCGGCCGAAGCGCTCCACGGTCTTGTCGACCAAGGCCTGGCAATGGTCCTTTTGCGCGATATCGCCCGGCAACAACAGGCACTGACGCCCGGCCTGTTCGACCCAGCGTGCGGTCTCCTTGGCGTCTTCGTGTTCATTCAGATAGGCGACCGCCACGTCAGCGCCTTCACGGGCGAACGCAATGGCTACGGCACGGCCGATGCCGCTGTCGGCGCCGGTGATCAGGGCGATCTTGCCGGCCAGTCGCCCGGAACCGACATAGCTTTGCTCGCCGCAATCGGGATAGGGCTCCATTTTGCGTTGCGAACCGGGAACGGCCTGGGCTTGTGCGGGGAAGGGTGGTTTTGGATAGTCGGTCATCGCGGGTCTCCGAGGTTTCAGGGCAGGTATGGGCGGTTGACCCGGTGTGTTTGCCGTGAGTTCGATCGGATTTACGCCGCATTTTCCGACTTGGAAATGCAAAACCAATGTGGGAGCGAGCTTGCTCGCGAAAGCGGTGGTTCAGTCAACATTGACGTCGGCTGACACTCCGCCTTCGCGAGCAAGCTCGCTCCCACAGGGGATCATCTGAGGTTTCAGATCATGCGGTGGGTCAGGGCACGTTCCATACGCGCAATGCCCTCTTCAAGCAGCGCGCGCGGGCAGCCGAAGTTCAGGCGTACAAACTGCTGATGTTTATCGCCGAAATCCAGACCCGGGCTGAGGCCCACCTTGCCCTGCTCAAGGAAGAACTGCTGCGGGTTGTCCAGGTCCAGCGCCGAGCAATCCAGCCACGCCAGATACGTGCCCTGCGGCACATTGATGGTCACGCCCGGCAAGCGGCTGCGCACCGCTTCCACCAGCCAGTCGCGATTGGCCTGCAGATAGGTTTTTAACTCGGCCAGCCATGGCGCACCTTCGCTGTAGGCGACGCGGGTGGCTTCCATACCCAGCGGGTTGACGCTATCGACCATGCCGCAACGGGCGTGGTTGACGCGTTCGCGCAGGGTGGCGTTCTGGATGATCATGAACGAGGTCTTCAGGCCGGCGATGTTGTACGCCTTGCTCGCCGACATCAGGGTGATGGTGCGCTCGGCAATCTCCGTGCTCAGCGACGCGGTCGGAATGTGCTTGCGACCGTCGAAGCACAGCTCGGCGTGGATTTCGTCGGAGATGATCCAGGCGTCCTGCGCCGCGCAGATATCCGCCACCGCTTGCAATTCCTCACGGCCAAACACCTTGCCGATCGGGTTGTGCGGGTTGCTCAGCAGCAGGGCGCCGCCACCGTTCAGCGATTCACGCAATACGTCCAGGGGCGTCAGGTAAGTGCCGTCAGCCTGCGCGATGAATTCCAGCTCTACCTTGTTCAACCCCCAATGCCCCGGCGCGTGGCGCAGCGGCGGGTAATTCGGCACTTGCACCACGACGTTCTGCTGCGGCTGCACCAGCGCTTTCAAAGCCATGTTGAAACCGGACTCGACGCCCGGCAGGAAAATCAGTTCCTGCGGTTTGACCTTCCAGGAAAACTTGTTCCAGAGGTCGGCGACGATGGCTTCACGCAAGTTGTCCTGCGCCACGCTGTAGCCCACCAACGGGTGCAGCAGGCGTTGCTGCAACGCCTCGATCACCACCGGCGGCGCGGCGAAATCCATATCAGCGACCCACATCGGCAACACGTCGGCGCAATAGCGGCTCCACTTGGTGCTGCCGGTGTTGTGGCGGTCGAATACCTGATCAAAATCGAAAGTCATGCGCGGTCTCGTGAAGGCGGGGTTGGTCCAGGGCGCCATTCTAAGCCTTACTCGATCCCTGTGGGAGCGAGCTTGCTCGCGAAGGCGTCGGGTCAGGCAGCATCGATGTCGAATGACACACCGCTTTCGCGAGCAAGCTCGCTCCCACAGGGTTTGGTGGTCTTCACTGAAAGACCGACAAACGGCCGACGGTCGGTTTTCACACAGATCGTATGGTCATTGTCTACAGTGAAAAAGTCGGCAGACGTTTGCCGCAACCGTGATTGTCCAGATAAAACCCGGCACAAGTACCGGGTTCCACCTGATCAGGAGTGCACGATGGATCTCAGCCGTCGTCAGTTCTTCAAGGTCGCCGGTATCGGCCTTGCAGGCTCGAGCCTGGGCGCGTTGGGCATGGCCCCGACGCCAGCCTTCGCCGAGCAGGTGCGCCACTTCAAGCTTGCCCACACCCATGAAACCCGCAACACCTGCCCGTATTGCTCGGTCGGTTGTGGGTTGATCATGTACAGCCAGGGCGATGCTGGTAAGAACGTCGCGCAAAATATCATTCACATCGAGGGCGACGCCGACCATCCGGTCAACCGCGGCACCCTCTGCCCGAAAGGCGCAGGCCTGCTCGACTTCATTCACAGCCCCGGTCGTTTGCTCTACCCGCAAACGCGCAAACCGGGCAGCAGCGAGTGGACGCGGATCAGTTGGGACGAAGCGCTCGACCGCATCGTCGACCTGATGAAAACCGACCGCGATGCCAATTTCATCGAGAAGAATGCCAACGGGCAAACGGTGAATCGCTGGCTGAGCACCGGTTTCCTCGCCGCATCGGCGGCGTCCAACGAAGCCGGATACATCACTCAGAAGGTGATTCGCAGTCTCGGCATGCTGGGGTTCGATAACCAGGCGCGTGTCTGACACGGCCCGACGGTGGCAAGTCTTGCCCCGACGTACGGCCGTGGTGCCATGACCAATACCTGGACCGATATCGCCAACGCGAATCTGATCCTGGTGATGGGTGGCAACGCAGCAGAAGCGCATCCGTGCGGCTTCAAATGGGTGACCGAGGCCAAAGCGCACAACGCTGCGCGGCTGATCGTGGTCGATCCGCGTTTTACCCGGACCGCGTCCGTGGCCGATTATTACGCGCCGATCCGCACCGGCACCGACATCGCCTTCATGGGCGGGCTGATCAATTACTTGCTGACCGAGGACAAGATCCAGCACGAGTACGTGCGCAATTACACCGACGTGTCGTTCATCGTCAAAGAAGGCTACGGCTTCGAAGACGGCATCTTCAGCGGCTACGACGTGGCCAAGCGCAGCTACACCGACAAATCCGGCTGGGGTTACGAACTGGGCGAGGACGGTTTCGTCAGAGTCGACCCGACCCTGCAAGACCCGCGTTGCGTCTATCAATTGATGAAGCAGCATTACAGCCGCTACACCATCGACCTCGCCAGCCAGATTTGCGGCATGCCGATCGACGCCATGCAGAAAATCTGGGAAGAGATCGCCACTTGCTCGATCCCGGGCAAGACCATGACGATTCTCTACGCCCTCGGCTGGACCCAGCACTCGATCGGCGCGCAGATCATCCGCAGCGCGGCGATGGTGCAACTGCTGCTGGGCAACGTCGGCATGCCCGGTGGCGGCGTCAACGCCTTGCGCGGTCACTCGAACATTCAGGGCCTGACCGACCTTGGCTTGCTCTCCAATGCGCTGCCGGGCTACCTGACGCTGGGCACCGACGCCGAGCAGGACTACGGCCAGTTCATCCACAAACGCACTCAGGTTCCGCTTAGACCGGGGCAGTTGTCCTACTGGCAGAACTACAGCAAATTCCACGTCAGCCTGATGAAGTCGTGGTACGGCGCCAACGCCACCGTCGAGAACAATTGGTGCTACGACCATTTGCCGAAACTCGACATCCCCAACTACGACGTGCTGAAGATGTTCGACCTGATGAGCCAGGGCAAGGTCAACGGTTACTTCTGCCAAGGCTTCAATCCGATCGCTGCGCTGCCGGACAAGAACCGCGTGATGGGCGCACTGGCCAAGCTGAAATGGCTGGTGGTGATGGATCCGCTGGCCACCGAGACCTCGGAGTTCTGGCACAACGTCGGGCCGTACAACGATGTGAAAAGCGCCGAGATCCAGACCGAAGTCATCCGCCTGCCGACCACCTGTTTTGCCGAAGAGGACGGTTCACTGGTCAACAGCAGCCGCTGGCTGCAATGGCACTGGAAAGGTGCCGATGGCCCGGGCGAGGCGCAGACCGACATCCGCATCATGAGCGAATTGTTCCTGCGTCTGCGCAAGCGCTATCAGGCCGAGGGCGGCAAATTCCCTGATCCGCTGCTGAAACTGACGTGGCCGTACAAGATCCCCGACGAACCTTCGCCGGAAGAACTGGCCAAGGAAATCAACGGCAGCGCTGTCGCTGATTTCACCGATGCCAACGGTGTTGCAGTGAAAGCGGGCTCGCAACTGGCCGGGTTTGGCTTGCTCAAGGATGACGGCAGCACCGCCTCCGGTTGCTGGATCTTCGCCGGCAGCTGGACCGAGGCCGGCAACCAGATGGCTCGCCGCGACAACGCCGACCCGTTCGGTATGCATCAGCATCAAGGCTGGGCGTGGGCCTGGCCGGCCAACCGGCGGATTCTCTACAACCGTGCTTCGGCGGACGTCGCCGGCAAACCGTGGGACCCGAAAAAGCGTCTGGTCTGGTGGAACGGCAAGGCTTGGGGCGGCACCGATGTGCCGGACTATAAAGCCGACGTGCCGCCGGAAGCCGGGATGAACCCGTTCATCATGAACCCCGAAGGCGTGGCGCGATTCTTCGCCGTGGACAAGATGAACGAGGGGCCATTCCCCGAGCACTACGAACCGTTTGAAACGCCGATCGGCATCAACCCGCTGCACCCGCAAAACAAGAAAGCCACCAGCAACCCGGCGGCGCGGATCTTCGATTCGGTCTGGGAAACCCTCGGCGAGGCCAAGGACTACCCGTACGCCGGGACCAGTTACCGGCTCACCGAGCATTTCCACTTCTGGAGCAAGCACTGCAAGTTGAACGCGATTGCCCAACCCGAGCAGTTCGTGGAAATCGGTGAAGTGCTGGCGAAAGAGAAGGGCATCGCTGCCGGTGATCGCGTGCGGGTCAGTTGCAAACGCGGCTTTATCGAAGCGGTGGCGGTGGTGACGAAAAGGATCCGGCCGCTGCAGGTCAACGGCCAGGTCGTGCATCAGATCGGCATCCCGCTGCACTGGGGTTTCACCGGCCTGACGCGTCACGGTTACCTGACCAACACCCTGGTGCCGTTCCTAGGCGATGGCAATACACAGACCCCGGAATCCAAGTCATTCCTGGTCAACGTGGAGAAAATCTAGATGGCCAGCCAAGACATCATTGCCCGCTCGGCCACGACCACAGCGGCGCCGTCGGTGAGGAATCAGGAGGCGGTCGCCAAGCTGATCGACACCACCAAATGCATTGGCTGCAAGGCCTGTCAGGTCGCCTGCTCGGAATGGAACGAGCTGCGCGACGAGGTTGGCCATAACCACGGCACCTACGACAACCCGCAAGACCTGAGCGCCGAAACCTGGACATTGATGCGCTTCACCGAGCACGAAACCGACGCCGGCAACCTCGAGTGGCTGATCCGCAAGGACGGCTGCATGCACTGCGCCGAGCCCGGTTGCCTGGCAGCGTGCCCGAGCCCCGGCGCGATCATCAAGCACGCCAACGGCATCGTCGATTTCGATCAGGATCACTGCATCGGCTGCGGTTATTGCATCACCGGTTGCCCGTTCAACATTCCGCGCATTTCGCAGAAAGATCACAAGGCCTACAAATGCACCTTGTGCTCGGATCGCGTAGCAGTAGGGCTGGAACCGGCCTGTGTGAAAACCTGCCCGACCGGCGCGATCGTCTTCGGTACCAAGGAAGACATGAAGGAACACGCTGCCGAGCGCATCGTCGATCTGAAAAGCCGTGGCTTTGAAAACGCCGGTCTGTACGACCCGGCCGGTGTCGGCGGCACGCATGTGATGTACGTGCTGCACCACGCCGACACGCCGACGATCTACGCCAATCTGCCGCAGGATCCGGCGATCAGCCCGTTGGTGGGCTTGTGGAAAGGCATCAGCAAACCCTTGGGCCTGCTGGCCATGGGCGCGGCGGTATTGGCCGGGTTCTTCCATTACGTACGCATCGGCCCGAACCGGGTGGAAGAGGATGAACACCCGACACCACCCGATACCTCGGTGCACGTCGTCGATCCGGCGGTGCACACCTTCGATCCACGCGGGGAGGACCGGCCATGAGCAACAAGACGATCCTGCGTTACACCGCCAACCAGCGCACCAATCACTGGCTGGTGGCGATCCTGTTTTTCATGGCCGGGCTGTCCGGGCTGGCGTTGTTTCATCCGTCGCTGTTCTGGCTGAGCAACCTGTTCGGCGGCGGGCCGTGGACGCGGATTCTGCACCCGTACATGGGCATCGCCATGTTCGTGTTTTTCCTCGGTCTGGTGCTGAGTTTCTGGCGCGCCAACTTCTTCATCAGCAACGACGGCAAGTGGATGCGCCGCATTGATCGCGTGCTGGTCAATGACGAAGAAAGCGTGCCACCGGTAGGCAAATACAACGCCGGGCAAAAGCTGCTGTTCTGGACTTTACTGCTGTGCATGCTCGGTTTGCTGTTCACCGGGCTGGTGATCTGGCGTGCGTGGTTCAGTGCGTATTTCGGCATCACCGTGATTCGCTGGGCGATGCTCCTGCATGCGCTGGCCGGGTTCATTCTGGTGCTGAGCATCATCATTCACATCTATGCCGGGTTGTGGATCAAGGGCTCGGTGGAAGCGATGCTGCACGGCTGGGTGAGCCGCGCCTGGGCAAGGAAACACCATGAACTCTGGTATCGCGAGGTAACCCGCGATGAACGTCATCCGGACGTGCCGGAGCGACCGATCACCAAAAAGGGCTGACGTTTGCCAACCATTCTTGAACCTGGGGAAATTGAAGCGGCGGCCAGTTCGCCGCCGTTTCTGCATCTGCCGCCGCCTAACCTGTTCACCCTGCGCGCTGATCGTCTAGAGTTTTTGGCGCAAGGGCACCCGTTGGCCGAGTACTTGCGCTTGATCGCCGGGTTGTGTCGGATACAGCAACAGGCATTCGACGATCCGCCGTTGACGGCTGCGTTTGATCAGCAACGGATCGAGGCTTGTCAGCAACATGGTTTGCCGCCGTTTGCGGCTGACACCTTGGTGCGTGAAGAGGGCTGGCAGGCTTATCTTGATGCTTTATTGAAACGCTATGCGCCGGTTGAACAACCCGCCATTGTTGAAGCAGTGGAAACCTTGCGCTCCGCCAGTCCCGGCCAGTTGCGCGCGTGGGCCGTGGCGTTGGTCAGTGGTCAATATTCGCTGGTGCCGGCGCAACTGGTGCCGTTTCTCGGCGCGGCGCTGCAAGTGGCGTGGAGCCATTGGTTGCTCAGTGCGCCGGACCTGAAACTCAAACCCGGTGACAGCCTCAGTCAATGCCCGGCCTGTGGTTCACCGGCGATGGCCGGGGTCATTCGCCATCGTGGCAAACACAACGGTTTGCGTTATCTGGTGTGTTCGCTGTGTGCCTGCGAATGGCATGTGGTGCGGGTCAAGTGCGTGTATTGCGAGTCGAGCAAGGGCCTCGATTATCTGAGCCTTGAGGATGATCGCCATGCCGCCAATCAGGCGCCGTTGCGGGCTGAAGTCTGTCCGGGTTGTAACAGCTATCTGAAACTGGTGTATCTGGAAAACGATGCTGATGCTGAGGCATTGTCGGCTGATTTGAGCAGCCTGCTGCTGGATATGCGTCTGGCGCAGGACGGTTATCAGCGGCTGGCACCGAATCTGTTACTGGCACCGGGAGACGAATGACAGCAGGGTCTACACTTTTGTTTTTCACTGCGGGGCCGCAGTGATCTGTTTCCAGGAGTGGCTGATGTCCCTGCGGTTACCTTCCATTGATGGTTTGTTGCGTCACCCGGCGTGTGTGCCTTTACTTGAGCGTCACGGACGTGAGTCTCTGCTGGCAAGTTTGCGTCAGTTGCTGGATGAACTGCGTTCCAGCGTCTTGAACGGGCAATTGTCAGCCGTTGAAATCAGCCCTGAAGTGCTCGCCGGCCGCGTCGGTGAACGCCTGACCCAGCAACAACGCAGCCATGTGCGCCGAGTGTTCAACCTCACCGGCACCGTCCTGCACACCAATTTGGGCCGTGCCTTGTTGCCCGACGAAGCCATTGAAGCCGTGCAAATGGCCGCACGTTATCCGCTCAATCTGGAATTCGATCTGGCCAATGGCAAACGTGGCGATCGCGATGATCTGATCGAAGGCCTGATCCGCGAACTGACCGGCGCCGAAGCCGTCACCGTGGTCAACAACAATGCCGCTGCCGTGTTGCTGACGCTCAACAGCCTGGGCGCGCGCAAGGAAGGCATCATTTCCCGTGGCGAGCTGATCGAAATCGGCGGCGCCTTCCGCATCCCCGACATCATGGCCCGCGCCGGCGTGCGCTTGCACGAAGTCGGCACGACCAATCGCACCCACGCCCGCGACTACGAAGCGGCAATCAGCCCGCGCAGCGGTTTGATCATGCGTGTGCACGCGAGCAACTACAGCATTGAAGGGTTTACCGCGCGCGTACCGACCGCTGAGCTGGCCGAGTTGGCCCGTCGGCATGGTTTGCCGCTGCTGGAGGATCTGGGCAGCGGCAGTCTGTTGGATCTGACCCGTTGGGGGTTGCCGGCCGAACCGACGGTGCGCCAGGCGCTGCTGGATGGTGCGGATATCGTCACTTTCAGTGGCGACAAGTTGCTCGGCGGCCCGCAGGCCGGTTTGATCGTCGGGCGCAAAGAATTGATCGCGAAGATCAAGAAGAACCCGTTGAAACGTGCATTACGTGTGGACAAGTTGACCCTGGCCGCGCTGGAGGCGGTGCTGGGTTTGTATCGCGATCCGGATCGACTGGCTGAACGTTTGCCGAGTCTGCGCCTGCTGACCCGTCCGCAAGCAGATATTTTCGCCCAGGCCTTACGTTTGCAGCCGTTGATGGCGCAGGTATTAGGCGATGGCTGGGTTGTCAGTGCAGTCGAAGCGCTGGGCATGATCGGCAGCGGCAGCCAACCGGTGGCGCGTTTGCCCAGCGCGGCGCTGTGTTGTCGTCCGCAAGTGTCGAAGCGTTTGCGCGGGCGTTGCCTGTTGAATCTGGAAGCGGCGTTGCGGGCCTTGCCGATCCCGGTGCTCGGTCGCATCGACGACGATGCGCTGTGGCTGGATCTGCGTCAGCTCGACGATGAAGCGGCGTGGCTCGGGCAATTGCCGCACCTGCAGGTCGACCCGTGATCGTCGGCACGGCGGGGCACATCGACCACGGCAAGACGTCTCTGCTGCAAGCCCTGACCGGACAAACCGGCGATCGCCGCCCGCAGGAGCGCGAGCGGGGGATGACCATCGACCTTGGCTATCTCTATGCCGAACTCGAACCCGGCGCCGGCCTGACCGGGTTTATCGACGTCCCTGGCCACGAGAAATTCACCCACAACATGCTCGCCGGCGCGCAAGGCATCGATCTGGTGTTGCTGGTGGTCGCAGTGGATGACGGCGTGATGCCACAGACCCGCGAGCATCTGGCGATTGTCGAATTGCTCGGCATTCCGCGCGCTTTGGTGGCGATCACCAAATGCGACCGGGCCGAGGCGGGCAGGGTGGAAGAGGTGCATCGGCAGGTGCTGGACCTGCTCGCTCCGGGGCCGTTTGCCGAGGCGCCGATCCTCACCGTGTCGAGCCTGAGCGGACAGGGCGTTGAGGCCTTGCGCGAGCTGCTGGTGCAGACGCAAAACGAAGTGCACGAACGCAGTCGTGAGGGCGCTTTTCGCTTGGCCATCGACCGCGCGTTCAGCGTTGCCGGTGCGGGCATTGTGGTCACCGGGACGGCATTGTCGGGGGCGGTGGCTGTCGGCGACAAACTCAGCCTCGGGCCAGCCGGGAAAACCGTGCGAGTACGCGGTCTGCATGCGCAGAATCAACCCGCCGAGCAAGCCTTCGCCGGCCAGCGCGTGGCCTTGAACCTGAGCGGTGAACGCCTCGAACTGGCGCAGATCCATCGGGGCCAGTGGCTGCTGAGCGAATGGCTGCACGCGCCGTCACAACGAGTCGATATCGACTTTCATTTACTGCTCGGCGAACGCACCTTTGAACACTTTCACCCGGTGCACGTGCACCTCGGCACGCAGGATGTCATCGCCCGCGTGGCCTTGCTCGAAGGCCCGCGCTTGAGTCCCGGCGAGCGCATGTTCGCGCAACTGCTGATCAATGCGCCGGTGCACGCGGTGAAAGGCGATCGGTTGATCCTGCGCGACCAGAGCGCGCAACGTACCCTCGGGGGTGGACAGGTACTCGATCCGTTCGCGCCGGCGCGACAACGTCGTAGCCCGGAACGTCTGGAGCAACTGCGGGCCTTGGTGTCGGGCGATGAGTTCGAACAGGTCTTGCCCGTTTTGCTCAACTACAGCGCTGGCGGCCTTGACCCACAACGGCTGGAACGCCAATTCAATCGCCCGCGCTCAACCTGGGCGTTGGCGGAAAACGTACGCCTGATCGACACCCGCCAAGGCCCGGTACTGTTCAACGTGCAACGCTGGGCGCAGTTGAAATTCACCCTGCTGGAACAACTCGCACAGTTCCATGAACTGGAACCCGACCAGATGGGCCCGGATCGCGATCGCTTGCGCCGCTTCAGTGGTCTGGCGCTGGAACGCTCGACGTTTGTGAGTTTGCTGGATGAGTTGCTGGCGGCCGGATCGATACAGGCGAGTGGGCCGTGGCTGCATTTGCCGGATCATCAGGTGCGTTTGAATGCCGAGGACGAGAGCCTCTGGCAGGCATTGCAACCGCTGTTCGAAAACGCCGGATACGACCCGCCGTGGGTGCGCGACATCGCGAAAATGCTCGGTGAGGACGACGCCGTCGTACGCCTGCTGCTGCGCAAACTGGCGCGGCTCGGGCTGATGCATCAAGTCGTGCGCGATTTGTTCTTGAGTGACGTGCAACTGCGCCAAATGGCGGAGGTGCTGCTGAAACTGGCCAGGGAAAATCCGCAGATCCAGGTGACAAGCTTCCGCGATGCGCTAGGCTTGGGACGCAAACGCTGTATTCAGTACCTCGAATATTTCGACCGCGTCGGCCTGACCCGACGCCTCGGTGAATCCCGCCAGATCCGCCCCGACAACGCGCTGGCCCACGCCTGCGCACAATGAGTTCAAGGAAGGCAATCGCGCCCGGTGGCGCGGCCGGGCTTCAAACCCGGTTGGGGACGGCATCCGTTCCCGGGCAGGTTCGACTCCGGCTGCCTTCCGCCAGTTTGCCAAAAGCAAAAGATCGCAGCCTTCGGCAGACTGTTGATCGTTCCCACGCTCCGCGTGGGAATGCAGCCCGGGACGCTCTGCGTCCCATCCAGAGCCGAACGCGGAGCGTCCGCTGAGGCATTCCCACGCAGAGCGTGGGAACGATCATTGAGCCCCGCTACTGCGGCACCTCCAGATTATCCATTACCCGATTCACCGCCAACTCGCCGAGCATGATCAATTGCGCAATCCCCAACAGCGTCCTGCGCTGAGAAGCGGGTATGAGATGGGCAAAGTCATGGGCGATGGTTCTGGCGGAGGCGAGTGTTTCGCTGGCATCGGCCAGCAATTCCTCGTTTTTGAAGTCGGCGGTAACGGCATACATCCGACGGGTTTTGCGTGGCGGTGGGGTGGAGCCGGGTGGGCAGAGATAGTGATCGAGCGCGCGTTCGGCGGCGTCGTTGAGCTTTTTTGAATCGAGGGATTCGTAGGGTGAGGCGAGGTCGATTTCGGGCGGGTTGGGTGTTGGTTTGATCATTGGTAAAGCCTCTAGAGTAGTGAAGCTGACACCGTTCGCTGCTAACGAAGGGGGTGGCGGCTGTACGCGGGTTAGCAGACCAGGACTCTAGAACCCGGCGCACCGAAGTGCCCCACGCAAAGCCGCCATAACGGCAACGGACTTTGTGCGTCTAGAGTTAACCCGGGCTGCTAAACCCGATCGCTGAAGTAATCAGCGACCGACCCACAATAGAACCCGACCCCAAGGCGCACAAGCCGGCGGATTCTGGCTTGGCTGTAGGCAAAGGCGCAAGGATTTGTAGCCTTGAAGGCGTGTCTGGAGGTGTCTTTTAAACGCCTGAGTTTAAAAACCGATTTGCGCTGACCTCACTGACCCCTTCGTGAGCAAGCTCACTCCCACACTTGGAATGCGTTTCCCTGTGGGAGTGGGCTTGCCCGCGAAGACGTCAGCCGCTGCACCGACTCATTCAAGGCTTGTCACAGCGCCGTGCTACTGGGGCACCTCCAGATTATCCATCACCCGATTCACCGCCAGTTCGCCGAGCATGATCAATTGCGCAATCCCCAACAGCGTCCTGCGCTGCGACGCGGGTATGAGGTGGGCAAAGTCATGGGCGATGGTTCTGGCGGAGGCGAGTGTTTCGCTGGCATCGGCCAGCAGTTCCTCGTTTTTGAAGTCGGCGGTAACGGCGTACATCCGGCGGGTTTTACGGGGCGGTGGGGTGGAGCCGGGTGGGCAGAGATAGTGATCGAGCGCGCGTTCGGCGGCGTCGTTGAGCTTTTTTGAATCGAGGGATTCGTAGGGTGAGGCGAGATCGATTTCGGGTGGGTTGGGTGTTGGTTTGATCATGGGTAAAGCTCCTTGATTGCTGGAGCCGCCACATTTCGCTGCGAAACGAAGAGAGGTGGCAGCTGTACGCAGGTTCGCAGACCGGGAATCAAGGCACCCGGCATACCCGAAGGTATCCCGCGCACAGCCGCCATGAAGCACCATTGCCATAAATCTTGATGGCAACGAACTGGAGCGCTTTGCGCCTTGATTGATCCGGGCTGCGAAACCCGATCGCTGATTCGTCAGCGACCGACCCACAATAGAACCCGCCCCCAAGGCGCACAAGCCGGCGGATTCTGGCGTAGCTGTAGGCAACGGCGCAAGAATTTGTAGCCTTGGAGGCGTGTCTGGAGGTGTCTTTTAAACACCGGAGTTTAAAAGGCAAAAGATTGGGCGACTGACTGGGGGCACGCGTCGTTTGTCCCTGTTACCCCCAGGGTTTGTGACCGACGCAGAAACCTGTGGGAGCGAGCTTGCTCGCGAAGGCGTTTTGTCAGGCGAAATCAATGTAACTGATCTATTGCATTCGCGAGCAAGCTCGCTCCCACAGTTGAATGATTGCAGGCGGGGTTGAGCGTGTGTGCTCAGAAACCCAACGGGTACTGGATCACCACGTAGATCCGGTCAATGTCATCGCCAGCCTGCGCTTCATTGGCCCGGTGCGATACATGCGATACCTGCACCGACAAATCCTTCGCCGCGCCCGACTGCACGACGTATTTCAAATCGATATCGCGCTCCCAGTGCTTGCCGCCGTCACTTTGCTGCGGCTGGTAACGGCCGCTGTCAGGATCGAACGGGTTGTAAGCGCCGCCCTTGGGCGCATGGGTGCCGTCGATGTGGCTGCCGCTGACGTAGCGGGTCATGAAGTTAAGACCGGGGATGCCGAAGGCGCCGAGGTCGAGGTCGTAGCGCGCCTGCCAGGAGCGTTCGTTGGCGCCGTTGAAATCGGCGTATTTGATCGAGTTGGCGAGGTAGATCGAGTCGCCGCCAACGAAATCGAACGGCGTGTCGCCATTGATCTTTTGCCAGCCGAGCATCACCGCGTGCGCGCCGAAGGTGTATTTGCCGGAGAGGCTGAACGCGGTGTTG
>NZ_UTHA01000086.1 GCF_900582195.1 Pseudomonas viridiflava | reverse complement strand
AACCTTCAACCCTTCTCCACCATCTACACCGCCAACTGGAAACAGCTGCCCATGAGCGGCACGGCTGAACGCAGCCTGGAAGCCGGGCCGAACGGCACCTGGACCCTGAATTTCAAAGCGTCGATGATGATCGCCAGCCAGTCCGAAGTCAGCACGCTGAAAGTCGACAAGGACACCCTGCTGCCACAGACCTACAGCTTCGAGCGTAGCGGTCTGGGCAAATCCAAGAAGGTCGATCTGGCTTTCGACTGGAACACCAAGTTCGTCACCGGCACCGACCGCGGCGACGCGATCAAGCTGCCGCTCAACCGTGGCATCCTCGACAAATCCACCTACCAGCT
>NZ_UTHA01000019.1 GCF_900582195.1 Pseudomonas viridiflava | reverse complement strand
GCCTTGAATTCCGTGTAGCTGTTTTGCTCGACGGTGTCGTGGCGTTCGTTGCCGACGCGGATTTTCTGGTCGTGCTCGACGTTTTCGTCCCAGTCGCGCTGGGCGTGCAGGTAGATTTGTTCCTGACCTTTTTTGTCTTCGATGCGCAGTTCGTTGTAGCCGCCACCGCCCATCGAGCTGAGGGTCTTGAAAGTGCTGCGAGTCTTGTTCGCCGGCAGCTCATACGGGACGGTGTTTTCCTTGTGGTACAGGCAGCCGCTGATCAGCGGTTGATCGGGGTCGCCTTCAAGGAAGGTGACCAGCACTTCCATGCCGATGCGCGGGATGGCGATGCCGCCGTACTGGGCGCCGGCCCAGGCGCTGGAGACGCGCAGCCAGCAGCTGGTTTTGTCGTCGGCTTCGCCTTCGCGGTCCCAGTGGAACTGGACTTTGACGCGGCCGTACTCGTCGCAGTGGATCTCTTCGCCTTTCGGGCCGGTGACCACGGCGCTCTGGCTGCCGAGGATGCGCGGTTTCGGGTGGCGCAGGGGCGGGCGGTTCGGCACGTCCCATGGGGTGGCCTGGAAGCGGTTGCGGTAGCCCTGGTGGAAATCGTCTTTCAGTGCGGTGGTGTCGCTGGTCACCGACTCTTCGAGGACTTGCGGTTGCTTGCCTTCGTGGTGGACTTCGGTGAGCAGCCAGAGGTCATTCCATTTGGCTTTCGGGTGCGCGGTGAGGGCGAGGAAGTGGCCGCTGACCAACAGCGGCTGATCGCTCTTGCCTTCAGCCAGCTTGAAATCACTGCGATGACGTTCGAGGGCGCGTTTGGCCAGGTGTTTGCCGCGCTCGCGGTCGATGAAACGACCCGGATAATCGTAGTCCTCGAGGTCGGGCAGGGCGTCGCCGCGGTTTTCGCTTTCGAGGGTGAGGCGTGGTTTTTCGAAATCGTAATCGCGGCGGGTGGTGCGGCTGGTACGGGTTTCCAGACGCAGGTCGAAGCGCTTGATCACCGGGTCGCTGGCGACCATGCCGGAATCTTGCTGATAGGCCACAGGCTTGAGTTTCGGGAACACCGTCTGGTCATCGCCGAACACCAGTTTGTGCGCCGACGCCGTGTGCTCGAAGTGGTAATGAATACCTTCTTCCTCGCACAGGCGCTGGATGAAATGCAGGTCCGATTCATCGTATTGCACGCAGTAGATGCGCTCGGGATAAATCGAACCGGTCTTGAATTCGTAGGCGTTGCTTTGAATGCCGTGCTCTTCGAGGACCATGCCGATGATTTTCGACACGGTGAGGTTCTGGAAGATGCGCTGGTTGACGCGATGCGCCAGGTAGGACAATTGCGGGCGCAGGGTCACCGAGTAACGGGTCAGGCGTTTGCCGGAATCGCCTTGCGCGGCGCGGTAGATCTGGCCGTGGATGCCGCTGCCGTCGGGCGACAGTTGCAGGAAGGCCGGTTTGTGCAGCAGGGTTTCGAGGTCCAGCGACGGCTGCTCACTGACCAGCTCCACCTCGAACACAAAAGGCTGGCTGATGGCTTCGCGACCTTGCAGGGTGAATACCTGAAAGTCAGCAGAAAGACCTTCGATGGTCAGGGCAAAGTGGGTTTCATTGGCCGGCGCGAACATCCCTTGTTCCTCGTGCTGTACAGCGGCGTACGTCGACGACCGCAAAGCGGCTCAACTTACGCGAAATTCTGGAGGGCGAAAACAACATCGACCAGCAGAGCTGGCCGATGCTTGTAACGATCAGCCGTAATTAAACGACTGGAGCACGCCAGTCATCGGAACCCGAAGTACCGGATACTTCGTGGGTCCAGGTGATTTTACGGTAGGTGAACTGCACTTCTTCCAGGTGGGTGAAGTGCGCGTTGCCTGGATCCTGGCAGTTGTGCATTTTGTTGTTGATGGCGACGATGATCGCGTCTTCCAGTTTGGTGGTGTAGTAGTGCTCTTGAGTACCTTGAGCAGAAGTACGGTACCACTGGATAACGATTTCGCTCATGCGCTCGCCGGAAGTCAGAGCTGCTTGCAGCAGTGGCGAAGCCTTGTCGTAGACCTTGGTGATCACAACTGGCTTGTGCACGCGCTGACCGGTTGGCTGACCGGATTGCGGGTCACGCGGGATGATCACGTCGTGGGTGAAAGCCTGAACCATAACCTGGTCTTCGTGGCCTTCCTGGTAGGTGTTGCCTACGGAGTCAGCGGTGAAAGCGCCTGCAGTGATCAGGCCTTGTTTTTCGCCGGTAACCGACATGTACGCTGGTGTTGCCATGGGGTGCTCTCCTTGCGGAATAATTTAAGGTGCCCGGGAGGCGAAATCGCCCGGTGGGTGCCTGACTGTTATCAAGGAGCGTGCCAACAATTGTGCGGGCCATGCGGGCCGGGGTGTTCAGCCGGTTTTTTGCGCCGATGCGCGAAATAGAGCGGCCATCCAAAGCAAAAGTGCGCAAGAAGTTGCGCAGTACTGCGCAACTTCTTGCGCACTTGGCTGCAGGCCTTGTGCGACGTAGCTTTCAGCGGTTTTATCAGGCTTTTTTGCAAAACAACTGCGCAACTTCTTGCGCACAATGGCCAGATGCCTTCATTCGGCTGAAGCGGCTGCGATCTTTTGATTTTTCAACGCGCAAATTGGGTCAGGCATTCATCAATCGAACGCTGCTGCGTCGCCGCATACAACCCCAACTCATCAATAGTTGCGCGCCCCAACGCCTGCTCGAAGGCCTGCCGATTGGAATGCTCGCCATAATGCGCCTGCGCCGCATCGCCAAGGTTCGACTGAAAAATCCCCGCTGCACTCACCGGCAGGAAATCTTCGTACACCAACGGTTCCGCTTTCACATAACCATCGCGCAACAAGTCTTCCAGAGACGACTGCCCAAGCCCTCCAGCAGCCAAACCTTTTTCCGTAGCGAAATAGCGAAAGTACGCCAACCCTTGTTCATGCATGCCCTCGACGTTGTCAGGGAATTCGCCAAAGTGCTGAGTCATTAGCGCGTTGTAGCGTGCGGCGTTGGCCTCGTTGGGGAAGTCACCGAGTTCATCGCGCGCGGCATTCAGCAAGCGGTCATACAGCGCCCGGCCTTTGGGCGTGAGTGCCGCGCCGCGCTGTTCGATTTCGCCGAAGCGCGCGCTGTGACTGCCATGGGTCTCGCTTTGATCGGTGAAGGCGATCGGCTCGTCCAGCGCCTTGAAACTGGTCTGGCGCAACAGGATCGGGCACTGCCGGCGCGGCGGCCCTTCGATCACGGCTTTCGGGGTGATGTCATGGGCCGGCATCTGTTTCTGGACGCGGTCGATGTCCAGCGTGCGCGGTGTCAGGTGATTGATGTGCGGGCCTTTGAACGCCACCACGTCGGCGATCAAGCGGTGTTGGGCGCTCAACGTCTGATATTGCGCAGCGGTCACCGTAGCGCTGTGATGCCAGCGAAAGGTTTCCAGTGCCTGTAGGACGAATGCCTCAGACTCGCTTTCATTCAGTCCACCCGCGGTTTCAGCCTGCGCGATCAGGCGTAATGCTTCAGCGGTAAAGATCGAACGCTTGGCCAACACCGATTCGGCAAAGGCGCGCAGTTGCGCATCCTCAATCAACTCGAGCCGCAACAGCGACGTAAACACCCGAAACGGGCTGACTTGCAGCGCCTCCTCATGCACCGCGCGAAACGCCGTGGAATGCACCGGCACGCCCGCCGGGGTCAGGTCGTAATAACCCACCGGCTGCATGCCCATTACCGCAAACAGGCGGGCGAGGGTGGCCAGTTCCGTCGCAGTGCCGACGCGAATGGCGCCATGGCGCTCCATATCCAGCCGCTGAATTTCACCGGTGCTGTCGAGCTGCCGGGCGATGTCAGGCTGACGTGCAAGCACCTCGCGGTTGGTTTGCTCGACCAGTTGCATCAGCGCGCCGTATAACGGCACTTCTTCGCGGTACATGTCGGACATCGCTTTGGAGAAGCGTTGACGGATCAAGTCGGGGCTGACGAACGGCTGCACGGTCATGAAAAAAATTCCTGCCACGGTCACGGAATGGATGAGAGAAAAGATCGCAGCCTTCTCGCACGCGGGCAAACGAAGAATCCTACGAACTTCATTCTGCCAACGACTGATCCACCAGTTCGATCCAGTGCATCACCCGCGTGCGTCCGGCACTGGCCAGATGGCTCTGGCAGCCGACGTTGGAAGTGACGATCAGCTCAGGGCGGCCACTCTCCAGCGCATTGAGACGGTGGTCGCGCAGTTGCCGGGCCAGCACCGGTTGCGTCAACGAATACGTACCCGCCGAGCCGCAGCACAAATGGCCGTCGGGCACGGCGGTGAGATTGAACCCGAGGCGTGTCAGCACGGCTTCCACCGCGCCGCCCAGTTTCAAAGCGTGCTGCAAGGTACACGGGCAATGCACGGCAATCCGTCGTTCAGCGGCGGCGCAGATCTGTTCGAGCGGTTCCTGCGCGAGTATCTGCACCAGATCCAGCGTCCGCTCGCTGATTTCCCGGGCCTTGGCCGCATACACCGGATCACCTTGCAGCAAATGCCCGTAATCCTTGATGAATGCGCCGCAACCGCTGGCGGTTTGCACAATCGCTTCGGCACCGTTTTGCAGGTGCGGCCACCAGGCATCGATATTCTGCCGGGCGCGATCGAGGCCTTTGGCCTGGGCGTCGAGGTGATAGTCGAGTGCACCGCAACAACCGGCCTCGGCCACCGGGGTGACGCTGATGCCCAAACGATCCAGCACCCGCGCGGTGGCGTCATTGGTGTTCGGCGACAACCCCGGTTGCACACAGCCTTCAAGCAACAACACCCGCCGGGCATGACGCGGGGCAGGGCGCAAACCGGAAAGCGGCAGATGCTGCGGCAGTTTACTTTCCAGCATTCGCGGCAGCAGCGGGCGAAACGTTGCGCCCACCCGCAGCAAGCCTTTGAACAACCCCGGATTCGGTGCCAATGCGCGCAAGCCCTCACGCAACAGACGTTGCGCCGCCGGACGCGGCACCGCGTGATCGACCACCGCACGGCCAATGTCGAGCAGGTTGTGATAGTCGACGCCGGACGGGCAGGTGGTTTCGCAGTTGCGGCACGATAGACAACGATCCAGATGCAATTGCGTCTGCGCCGTCGCCGGTGCGCCTTCGAGCACTTGCTTGATCAGGTAGATGCGCCCGCGCGGGCCATCGAGTTCATCGCCGAGCAACTGATAGGTCGGGCAGGTCGCGTTGCAAAAGCCGCAGTGCACGCAGGTGCGCAGAATCTTCTCCGCCTCGGCGGCGCGGGGCAGTTGTCGCGATTGTTCGCTGAGGGTGGTTTGCATGGCTAGAACTCCGCGTACATGCGCCCGGGGTTGAACAGCCCTTGCGGGTCGAGTTGCGCCTTGAGTTGCCGGTGATAACGCAGCAGTGTCCAGGCCAGCGGCTGGAACGGTGAAGAACTGGCGCCGTGGGTGAAACAGGTGGCATGGCCGCCGAGTTCCTGAGCGAGGATCTGAATGTGCGCCGCGTCGGATTTCAGCCAGCGTTGTGCACCGGCCCAGTCGATCAGTTGCTCGCCGGGCAGATCCAGTGGCCCGAGATTGTTCGGCAAAGACAGGCGCCACAGCGGCAGACCTTCGTTGAAAAAACCTAGCCGCTGCTCATTCAGATCCCGCCAGAACCCTGAATCCAGCGGCTCACCCCCGAGTCGTTGATGCGCCGCCGTCACTGAGCCTTCGCCGCCCTCAAGCCGCAGATACAGACTCTGGCCATCGTGGCAGGCGGCACTGATCGGCAGCGGCTGCTGGCCCCACTCGGCAAGCTTGGCTAGCGCCCGCGCGCAGTCCATATCGAGGCGAATGCTCAGGCACTGGCGCGGTTTCGGCAGGACTTTCAGCGATACTTCGGTGAGCACGCCGAGGCAGCCATAACTACCGGCCATCAGCCGCGACAGGTCATAACCGGCGACGTTTTTCATCACTTCGCCGCCGAAGCGCAGATGCTGACCGAGGCCGGTGATCACCCGCGTACCCAGGACGAAGTCGCGCACCGAGCCGGACCAGGGCCGCCGAGGTCCGGACAAACCCGTGGCGATCATGCCGCCAACCGTCGAGCCTTCACCGAATGCCGGCGGTTCGCACGGCAGCATTTGTCCGGCGGCATCCAGCGCCGCCAGCAGCTCGGACAACGGCGTGCCGGCGCGCACCGTGACCACCAGTTCGGTCGGCTCATAACGGACGATGCCGCAGTGGGCGCGAGTGTCGAGTACTTCGCCGGCGACCTCGCGGCCGAGGAACGCTTTGCTGTTGCCACCCTGAATTTTCAGCGGCGTGGCGTTGGCCCGGGCCTCGTTGACCTGATCAAGCAGGGCGCTGGCGGCGTCGACATCGGCCATCAGAAGCGCTCCAGTTCGGGGAATGGCAATTGCCCTGCGTGAATGTGCATCGCGCCGAATTCGGCGCAGCGGTGCAGGGTCGGAATGTTCTTGCCGGGATTGAGCAGGCCTTGTGGGTCGAACGCGGCTTTAACTGCGTGGAACAGGCTCAGTTCATCGCTGTTGAACTGCGCGCACATCTGGTTGATTTTCTCGCGGCCGACCCCGTGTTCGCCGGTGATGCTGCCGCCGACCTGCACACAGAGTTCAAGGATCTTGCCGCCCAAGGCTTCGGCGCGGTGCAGCTCGCCGGGTTGATTGGCGTCGAACAGAATCAGCGGGTGCATATTGCCGTCGCCGGCATGGAACACGTTGGCCACGCGCAAACCGTATTCCTCACTGAGGCGGGCGATGCCTTGCAGGACGCCGGGTAATTCGCGGCGCGGGATGGTGCCGTCCATGCAGTAATAATCCGGTGACAAACGGCCGATGGCCGGGAAAGCATTTTTGCGCCCGGCCCAGAAACGCACGCGCTCGGCTTCGTCACGGGCCTGGCGCACTTCGGTGGCGCCGGCGGCGGTCATGACCTCGCGCACCCGATGGCAATCGTCGTGAACATCGGCTTCGACGCCATCGAGTTCGCACAACAGAATCGCCTCGGCGTCGACCGGGTAACCCGCGTGGATAAAGTCTTCGGCGGCGCGAATGGCGAGGTTGTCCATCATCTCCAGGCCGCCGGGAATGATCCCCGCCGCGATGATTTCGGCGACCGCGCGGCCAGCCTTTTCCACTGAATCGAAACTGGCCAGCAGGACTTTCGCGACCTGGGGTTTGGGCAGCAGTTTGACCGTGACTTCGGTGATGATCCCCAGCAGGCCTTCAGAACCGGTGAACAACGCGAGCAAATCGAAACCGGCTGAATCGAGGGCGTCCGAACCGAGGGTCAGGCGCTCGCCTTCGATGGTCAGCACTTCGATTTTCAGCAGGTTGTGCACGGTCAATCCGTACTTGAGGCAATGCACGCCGCCGGCGTTTTCGGCGACGTTGCCGCCGATCGAACAGGCGATTTGCGAGGATGGATCCGGCGCGTAATACAGGCCGAACGGCGCCGCTGCCTGGGAAATCGCCAGATTGCGCACCCCCGGTTGAACCCGCGCGGTGCGCGCGTCGGGGTCGATGTGCAGGATATTGTTGAAGCGCGCCATCACCAGCAGCAGGCCCTGTTCCAGCGGCAAGGCGCCGCCGGATAACCCGGTGCCGGCACCACGGGCGACCACCGGGACGTTTTTCTCATGACAGAGTTTGAGCAGGGTTTGCACTTGCTCGAGTCGACGGGGCAGGGCGACCAGCATCGGTGTGGTGCGGTAGGCGGAGAGGCCGTCGCATTCGTAGGGTTTGAGTTCGTCCTCGCGCCACAAAATGTCGAGGTCTGGCAGCGCGTGCTGCAATCCCTTGAGGAATTCGGCCTTGTTCACCGGCGGCAACGGGCCGTCGAGGCGTTCGTCATAAAGGATGTTCATCTCAGGCTTACCCCTTGCTGATCGTTCCCACGCTCTGCGTGGGAATGCAGCCCGTGACGCTCCGCGTCACTGGACGCGGAGCGTCCCTTGAGGCATTACCACGCAGAGCGTGGGAACGATCAGGAGCTGGGTGCGTTGTCATCTTTGGCTTCCCAAAAACTCGCGATAAAGCTCTGCAGTATTCCCCGGTTGTTCAACCATCGGCATGTGCCCGACGTGATCCCAGACATCCACGCGCAAATTGGCGATGCCCTTGCTCCAGACCGGCACGCTGCTGACATCGATCAGCCGATCCTTGCGCCCCCAGAGCAACAGCGCCGGGCATTTGATGTCGGGCAGTTTCGGCTCCATCGGCGGGCTGGCGCGAAAGTCGCGGAAGATCTCTTCCAGTTCATCGCGTTGTTGTTCGTAGCGCTGGGCGATGGCGTCCAGCACCAGGTTCGGCACCCACGGTGGCGACTCCATGGTCATCGCGTAAAACTGGCGAAACTCTTCCCGCGAGTTGATCAGAAACGGGTTATGCCCGCGCGCCAGATGCCGCTCCATGTCGCTGACCTCCGGGGCAGTGACGCCCGCCGGGTCGATCAGCGCCACGGAAGCTATGCGATCCGGGTAAGTCGCCGCCAGCCACGCCGCGATGTAGCCGCCCATCGAGTTGCCGATCACATGGACTTTCTCCACCCCGCAGACATCGAGCAACTGGATCATGCGTTTCGCCTGCAGCGGAATGTCGTAGCCACCGCCAGCCTTGAAGCCGGTTTCGCCATGGCCGGCGAGGTCCGGAATAATCACCCGATACTCGCGCACGAAGTACCGGGAAAAACGCAGCCACAGGTTCTTGTCGCCGCTGTAGCCATGCAGCATCAGAATCGCGCTGGCCGCCTCGTACGGCCCTCCTTGCCAGGTCGAGACGCTCATCTCGGCGATCGGCACTTCGATCTTGTGCAATTTGTACAACTTGGCCTCGATGGCCATGTTCAGGTCGTACAGCCAATGGCCGACCGCCGGATAACTCAACCAGCTCCAGGCCACGAAAACCGCGAGGGCGACAAACAGCAAAAGCATCGACGTCTTCCTTTTACGTGTTCAGGACAGAATGTGGTCGGCCGGTTTCAGCGCTCGGGTCAAGCGGTGATAGCTGAAACTGAAGCCGGGAAACATCGCGATCACATGACCGCTCTTGCTTTGATACCAACTGTGGCAGCCGCCGGACTTCCAGACCGTGCGCTGCATTTCCCGATGAATCATCTCAGTGTAGGTACGTTCCGCTTCACGGCGCACTTCAATGCTGCGCAGGCCTTTGGCCTGCACGGTGCGGATGCAGTCGAGGATGTAGTTCATCTGCGACTCGATGATGAACAGCGCCGAGGTGTGGCCGATACCGGTGTTGGGCCCGGTGACGATAAACAGGTTGGGAAAGTCCGGCAGGCTGGTGCCGAGATACGCGCGCGGGTATTGCGCCCAGACCTCTCTGAGTTGCACGGCGTTTTTTCCGCTGACCGGGTAGGAAATCACCCCGTCGGTGGCGTCGTAACCGGTCGACCAGACGATCAGATCAACCTCGATATGCTGGCCGTCCTGAGTGTTGATGCCGGTTTCGTCGATGGAAGCGATGCCTTGCTCGCGCGTATGCAAGGCGACGTTGGAACGGTTCAGCGCCGGGTAATAGGTGCTGGACACCAGCACCCGCTTACAGCCGATGGTGAAGTCCGGGGTGAGTTTTTCCTGCAGCACCGGGTCCGGCACCTGGCGTTTGAGAAAACGCAGGGCGTGCTGCTGCACCAGGTGAATCGCCGCTTTCGAGTATTTGAAGGCGATGACCCGGGTTTCGAATTGCCAGTAGATCAACCAGCGCAACAGTTTGTAAGCGGGTTTGCGGCCGAGCAGCCAGCGTTGCACAGGCCCGAACTGTCGATCAGCACGGGGCAGTACCCAGTGCGGCGTGCGCTGAAACACGTGCAGGTGATCGACTTGCGGCGCAATCGTCGGAATCACCTGTACCGCACTGGCACCGCTGCCGACAATCGCCACGCGTTTACCGCGGTAGTCGTAGCTGTGATCCCAGTTGTTTGTATGAAACGTCTTGCCTTGAAAGCGCTCCTGGCCGGGAAAGTGCGGGATAACCGGTTGGCTCAATGGCCCGCTGGCATTGATCAGGAACTGTGCATAAAAAGTGCCCTTGCTGGCGGTGTACACGGCCCAGCGTTTTTCCGCGTCGTCCCATTCGACGCGCTCGACATTAGCCTCCAGCTCCACGCGGTCACGCAAACCGAACTGCTCGATGACATGCTCGGTGTAGCGCTGCAGCTCGGCCTGTCCGGCGAACATCTGCGACCAGCGGTACGGCGCAAACGACAGCGAATACAGCGGCGATGGCACGTCCACCGCCGCGCCGGGGTAGGTGTTCTGGCACCAGGTGCCGCCAAAGAAGTCCCGTCGCTCAAGCAAGCGAAAATCGTCGATCCCGGCTTTGAGCAGGTTGACCGCAGCACACTGGCCGCCAAAACCGCTGCCGATGATCAACACGTGATAGGTGTGCATGGGCCTCCTTCTTATAGTTTTTTTCCATTTTGCTCCTTTCATGTATAGCCAAATATTTGCCCTGTGCGCGGCCCTGATGGCGCGCTATTCAGCCCGCTGGCCGGTGATGGCTATTTAACGTCGCCCTGTTAGACTCCCAGCACATCCGTCCTGCGGTGTGCGTGATCGAGGTCCTTATGGGAAATACCGGAGGAAAGGGACTTTCATTGGCCAGGAGGCTTTATACGTCGCGAGTCCTCGGGTTGATTCTGGGGCTCGTGTGCGTGAGCGTAGCGATGTACTCGCTCGATCCGCCTCTGTGGGTCTGGGCGCTGATGCTCTTCAACGGCCTGGTCTGGCCGCATCTGGCGTTTCAATGGGCGCGCCGCGCCCGGGTTCCTTACCACGCTGAACACCGCAATCTGTTGATCGACGCCTTTTTCGGCGGCTTTTGGCTTGCCGCCATGCATTTCAATCCGCTGCCCACGGCGACGACCATTTCGATGATGGCAATGAACAACGTCGCCATCGGTGGTTCACGCTTTCTATTGGCAGGCTCTGCGGCGCAGTTGCTCGGGGTCGGCGTCGGGCTGGTAGTGTTTGCTCCGGCATTCATTCCGTCGACCACGCCTGCGCAGATGTACGCCTGCTTCCCGTTACTGCTGCTGTACCCGCTGGCGCTGGGCTGGATCTGCTTTCGCCAGGCCTACACCCTCGGCCGGCATAAACGCGAATTGCTCGCCCTGAGCCGCACCGACAGCCTGACCGGGCTGCTCAATCATGGCGCCTGGAAGGATCAACTGGAGATCGCTTTTCAGCGTTGCAAACGGCAGAAGCAGGGCGCCGCGATTGCGTTGATCGACATTGATCACTTCAAGGCCATCAACGACACCTACGGCCATGTTGCGGGCGACATCGTGCTGCGTCAGTTGAGCAAGTTGCTTAAACAGAACCTGCGGGTGACGGACGTTGCCGGGCGTTATGGCGGTGACGAGTTCTGCGTGATTTTGCCGGAACTACCGTTGTTCAACGCCGCGCAGGCCATGGAAGCATTGCGCGAGCGTTTTGCGATTCTGGGATATGAGCAGAATCCGGCATTGAAGGTCAGCTTGAGTATTGGCCTCGCGGCGTACGATCCGGCGCATGCCGACGCGACGCGCTGGCTCAATGATGCCGATCAGGCGTTGTACGAGGCCAAGGCGAGCGGGCGCAATCGGGTGATCTGTAATTGCGATGGCAAGCCGCGGCAGACGTTGCTGGATTCGGTTTGACTGCTACACCGCAGATCCCACAGGGTTTTGTGTTGTCGGTTAGATCAGTGTCGCATTCGGTGTAGAGCCTCGCGCCGATGTCGGGTACGGTTAAATCCCCCCGACGCGAAACAAGGATCGCTTCATGACGTGCTCATTTTCTCGCTCCCTGCTGGCCGCCAGCCTCGGCCTGTCTCTCGCTTTCTCCACTGCACACGCCTTTGCCGAACCGCACAAACAAGTGCTCGCCGATGCTGAGCAATACCAGCCAGAAGCCCTGAAGCTGCTGGAGCGGCTGGTCAATATCGACTCCGGTTCCGGTTATGAACCGGGCCTCAAGCAAGTGAGCGACATCGCCATCGATGAGCTGAAAAAACTCGGCGCCACCATCGAACTGGTGCCCAACACGCCGGAAAAATCCAGCCATGTACTGGCGACGCTGAAAGGCACCGGCAAGGCAAAAATCCTGCTGATGGCGCACATGGACACGGTGTTCAAGGAAGGTTCGGCGGCCGAGCGGCCGTTCCACATCAAGGACGGCCGCGCCTACGGGCCGGGGGTGATGGATGACAAGGGCGGCATCGTCGCCGGGATCTATGCGCTGAAAGTCCTGAAAAACCTCAACTTCAAGGATTACGCGCAAATCACCTTCCTGCTCGACGCCAGCGAAGAAACCGGCTCGGACGTCGCCACCGACCTGATCAAGAAAACCGCCAAACAGCACGACGTGACCCTTAACCTTGAGCCGGGCCGCCCGGCCGATGGCCTGGTGGTGTGGCGCAAGGGCAGCGCCACTGCGCTGGTCGAGGTCAAGGGTAAAGCCGCACACGCCGGCGTCGCCCCGGAACTGGGGCGCAACGCCGCGATGGAAGCGGCGCACCAGATTCTGCAACTGGGCAAACTTGGCGATGAAGCGAAGAAAACCACCATTAACTTCACCGTGCTCAAGGCCGGCGACCGCACCAATGTGATTCCCGATCAAGCTACCGCCAAGGCCGACGTGCGCGCGGCGGTGCCGGAGGAGTTCGACCGGATCGAGAAGGATCTGGCGCGGGTTTCGCAGGACAAATTGATTCCCGAGACTGAAGTGAAGACTTCGTTGCAGCGCGGCTTGCCACCGATGCCGCAGACGCCCGAGTCGGATCGCCTGATGGCCATGGCTCAGGGAATTTACGGCGAGATTGGCCGCAAGTTGACGGAGGAGGGCAGTGGTGGCGCGGCGGATGCGAGTTTGTCTGCCGGGGTTGGCACGCCGACGCTGGATGGTTTCGGGATTGTTGGCGGCAATATTCATACGCCTGAGGAGTACGCCGAAGTGGCGAGCGTGGCGCCGCGGATTTATCTGTTGTCGCGGATGATTATGGAGTTGGCCAAGCCGCGGTGAGGTAGTGATCGTTCCCACGCTCTGCGTGGGAATGCCTCAACGGACGCTCCGCGTTCGCTTTGTGTGGGACGCAGAGCGTCCCGAGCTGCATTCCCACGCGGAGCGTGGGAACGATCATTAAGCCGCGGTGAGGTGGTTTGCGGTGCGATGAGGTCGGCGGGGTGCCAGATAAATCGGCCCCTCACCCTAACCCTCTCCCAGAGGGAGAGGGGACTGATCGCGTTGTTTCCGGTCCATGTGGCAACCGGCAGATCAAGTTGAATGCAAGTTCAACGCGGTCTTTCACGTCGGCGTAGATCCAGAGCATCCCCCAATCAGTTCCCTCTCCCCCGGGAGGCGACTAACCGTGTTGTTTGTGATTAACACGGCGGCCTGAAAGATAAGCTTGAACTCAAAGTCGGATTCAGCGCGGTCTCTCACGTCGGCGCCTCAACCTCAAAGGCATTTCCGATTGTGATCTGACGCGGGTGACCAGTGCGGTGCATCTGTTGATGCGCGAGGGCTGTGCGATTCTGAATGTGATTCAGACGCGGGCGGTGCAGCGGGAAGAGGCTTACAAGACGTCGGTTTAGCGGCGTAGCGGCGGACGCCTTCGCGAGCAGGCTCGCTCCCACAGTGGATCTTGGGTGAACACAATATTCGTGTTCGATAGCGATCAAATGTGGGAGCGAGCCTGCTCGCGAAAGGGCCGGTGAAGCGTGTGCATCACTCCTTGACGCTCATGTATTCCTTGGCCCAGAGAATGTATTCCTCCGGTTGGGTATAGGTGTGCGTCAACTCGGTCGCGCTCAGATCCGAAGCCTGGGTAAAGATCTGCCGCTGTTCACGCAGGCTGTCGTACGTCGCTTTGATCGCCGCGAAGTAAGCACCATGGCCATCGATGGTCACGCGCACACCCAGTTCGGCCAGACGTTTGTCATCGCGCAACGCCGGGTTGCCGTAGGTCACCAGCATCAGCGGTACGGTCAGGTGTTCGGCGATTTGCTCGAGCTGATCGAAATCCTGAATGCCAACCATGCAGATACCGTCAGCCCCGGCCGCCTGATACTGGCGAGTGCGGCTGATGATTTCCTGATTCGGCAAAATACCGGCATTGGTACGGGCGATGATCGCCATTTCCGTATCGACCCGGGCTTCCAGCGCCGCGCGGATCTTGCCGACGCCTTCGGCAACGGTGATCAGGTCGGTGGATTTGCGGCCGAATTGGGCCGGCAGCAAGGTGTCTTCGATGGTCAGGGCGGCGACGCCGGCGCGTTCCAGTTCGACGATGGTGCGCATCACGTTGAGGGCGTTGCCGTAGCCGTGGTCGGCATCGGCGATCACCGGCAATTGGGCGACGCGGCCGATGCGGGTGGCCTGTTCGGCGAACTCGCTGAGGGTGATCAAGGCAAAGTCCGGAGCGCCGAGCACCTGCAACGAGGCCACGGAACCACCGAGGATGCCCACTTCAAAACCCAGGTCAGCGGCAATGCGCGCGGACATCGGATCGAACACCGACGCCGTGTGGTAGCAGGTCTCGGAAGCCAGTAGTTGACGGAAGTTACGGCGCAAATCTTGATGGGAAAGCCGGGTCATACGAGTTCCACCAATACAAAGGAATGGAAAGGCTTGAACAAAGGTGTCAACGCCGAAGAATGAAAAGGCTATCACGCGAATGGGTCAAGGATCATGACGAATTTGCAAGGGACAGGTTGTCGCGGACCCTTTTGCTGAAAGGATTTACCTTTTTGCGGTGATGACCGTCAGGCCGCCACCGCCTGTTGCTGTTGATTGGGCAGCATTGCCGCGCGTACCGAATTGCCCGGTTGCAGTTGCAGGCGCTTGGCGGTGAGGCGGTCGATCACCAGGCTGCTGCCGACCCGGCGGGCGCGGGCCACGGTGATGCGGCAGTTTTCCAGACGCCGGTTGTGAATCAGCCACAGCGGCGCTTGTTCATCCGGGCTGCCGAGACTCAGGGTCAACTCGACGCTTTCGCGCACCGTGCGGATATTGCGCACCGGTGCCTCGATCACCGGGCCGCCGTCAAAAATGTCGATGTAGCCTTTGTGGGTAAACCCTTCGGCCTGGAGAATTTTCAGTGCCGGCTCGGTATTCGGGTGTGCCTGGCCGATCGCCGCCTGGGCTTGTTCGGTGAGCATGCAGGTGTACAGCGGCTGGCGCGGCATCAGTTCGGCGATGAACGATTTGTTGCCAAGGCCCGACAAGTGATCGGCATGGCTGAAGTCCATTTGAAAGAAATGCCGGCCCAGACTGTCCCAGAACGGCGAGCAACCGTGTTCATCGGCACTGCCGCGCAGTTCGGCAATCATCTTTTCGCCGAACAGGTGCGGGAACTCGGCAACGAACAGCAAACGCCCCAGTGACAACAAACGGCCGTTGCTGCCGTGGCGCTGATCATGGCCAAGAAACAGCGAGCACAGCTCCGATTGACCGGTCAGTTCGTTGTTGAGAAACAGCGTCGGGATCTGCCGTTGAATGCCCAGATCCGGCGCCGAACTGACGGTCAACCCGACCCGATAGTTGTACCACGGCTCGCGCAGGCCGACCGCCCCGGCCAGGGCGCTGACGCCGACCACGCGCATGTCGTCGTCCTCGAGCACAAACAGATAGTCCGCGTCGGCCCGTTCAACCTGTTCGGCGAACGCCCGTTGCGCCCAGCGGACCCGGTGGGACAGGCGATCTTCGTTGGCCGGCAGGGTGGTGAACCCCGGGCCGGCCTGTTGCACCAGCGCCATCAAGGCTGGCAGGTCGCTGACTTTGACCGGGCGGACAATCATGCTGGAACTCCTTCTGCGCGCCTGTTCGGGCACTGTCGTTGGCTGTGCAACCGCGCGGGTTTCACAGGGCAATCAGCCGGATCGGGCTGCCATCGGTCACGTTCAGCGCCGCACACATGGCAGGGGTGAGGGCCAGCGGTTGGTCGGTCTGGAAATCGAGTTCGGCAACGATCGCGCGGAAGCCGTGCAGTGCATCGTTGCTCAGCAGGTAACGGCCGCGGGCATCGATCTGTGGCTGCTGTTGCACAATTGCGGTCTGGCTGCGGGCAATCGAACGGATATTCGAGGTACGCGCATACAGGGTCGGGCCAGCGTCGAACAGGTCGATGTAGCTGTTGGTTTCGAAGCCTTCACGCTCAAGGATATCGAACGCTTCCTGACCGTCCGGGTGGATGCGACCGATGCATTCCTGCGCGGCTTGCGGCAGCATCGGCACGTAAATCGGGTATTGCGGCATCAGTTCGGCGAGAAAGGTGCGGCTCTGTAGACCGCACAGGCGTTCGGCCTCCGCGTAGGGCAGATCGAAGAAGTGTTTGCCCAGCGCATCCCAGAAAGGCGAATGACCTGCTTCGTCGCTGTAACCGACGATTTCGGTAATGACCGCCTCGGCAAAGCGCGGCGCATGGGCCCCGATGAACAACAGGCGCGCGCGGGACAGCAACTCGGAGAACGGCGTACGCACCAGGTCAGCGTTGATGTGAAAACCGCGCAGCAGCGTGTGGTCATTGAGATCGTGGCACAGCGACAGCGCCGGCACGCCGTGTTCGATGTTCAGCTCGCGGGAAGCACTGGTGAAGTGGCGGTTGCGCAGGCTGTAGAACGGCTCGTCGAAACCTGCCTTGGCAAGAATCTCCGAGCAGCCGACCAGCCGCTGACTGTCCCGGTCTTCCAGCACAAACAGGTAATTCTCCGGGCCCGGGGATACCGCTTCGCTGTCGAACGAAGTGCAGGAATCGGCGATTTTCACGCGCAGGCGTTCGCTGTCATCCGGCAGGGAGGTCACGCCCACCAGACTGTCGCGGGCCAATTGTTGGAGCTGGGGCAGATCAGTCGGTTCGACTGGGCGTAAGACCAGCATGGATGTACTCCTGTATCAAAAGGTTCGGCAAAGTCGCCGAACCTGACTATCACTGTCGGTTTCCACGCGATAAATCGGCGGTCGCCTGATTTGTTGTCAGACGCCGCTCTTTTTCTTGTCAGCCGTTGCTCGGGTCAGGCAGCGCGGTACTGGCGCCGAGTTTATTCAGGAAGAACAGATACACCAGGCCCAGGGCAATCCAGATCAGGCCGAGCTTCTGCGCATCGACGCCCATGTTGTACATGATGGCCGCGACGATGATGAAGCCGATCACCGGGCAGATCAGGTGACGCACGACCTGACCGGACTTCTGCCGACGCCAGTAGTAATTGATCACTGTCAGGTGCAGCAGCATGAAACCGCTGAGTGCGCCGAAGTTGACCAGCGAAGTCAGGGTGTCGACCGAGTTGATGAACAGGTAGCAGATCACCAGCGACAGCACGGCCACCAGATAAATGCTCAGGTACGGCGTGTTGTGTTTCGGGTGCACCTTAGCCAGCACTTTCGGCAGTTTGCCGTCGCGGGCCATGCCAAACAGCAGACGCGAGACGGCGGCTTGCGAGGTGATGGCCACGGCCACGCCCCAGGCCAATGCCGTCGCGACAGCGGTCAGGGTCGCCAGCCAGCTGCCGGCGGCGATTTCGGCGATTTCATAGAACGCGGTGTCGGCGGATTTGAAGCCCATGCCGGCCGCCAGATCGGTAGCAATCCAGGTTTGTGCAACGAAGATCACGCCCATGACCAACAGGGTGATCAGTGCAGCTTTGCCGACGCTTTTGCCCGGATCACCTTTGATTTCTTCCGCGAGGGTGGAAATCGCATCGAAGCCGAGGAACGACAGCACCGCAATCGACACCGCTTGCATCAGCAGGGCGAAGTTGAAGGTTTCCGGATGATAAAGCGGTGCCAGGGTCAGCTCGCCGTTACCGCCACCGTTGTGCAATGCATTCCATGCGTAGAACAGGAAGATGCCCAGCACCACCAGTTGCGCCAGCAGGAAAATGATGTTCATCCGTGCGGTGAAAGTGATGCCGCGCAGGTTGACGAAGGTCGCGCTGACCAGAAACGCCAGAATGAAGCCGACTTTCGGGATGTCCGGGTACAAATGGTTGAGCGCCATCGCCGCGTAGACATAGAGCAGCGGCGGGATCAGCAGGTAATCGAGCAGCATCAGCCAGCCGGCGATAAAGCCGACGTGCTGATTGAGGCCGCGTTGAGCGTACGAATACACCGAACCGGCAATCGGAAAGGCCTTGGCCATGCTGCCGTAGCTCAGCGCGGTGAACAGCATCGCCACCATGCCGATGATGTACGCCAGCGGCACCATCCCCGGGGCCTCGGCGTTGACGTAGCCATACACACCGAACGGGGCGATGGGGATCATGAAGATCATCCCGTACACCACCAGGTCGGTCAGCGTCAGGCTACGTTTCAACTCTTGCTTGTAGCCGAATTCTTCAATTTCCATGAAGCGCAACTCCTTGTCAGCCAGTCGGTCGTTTTAGTTGTTATCGGTCCATCGTTTACAGCGTCAGCGGTCTTTCGTTCATTACAGCAATGGCGCGAGGTATCCGGCCCAGCGTGATACGGCTTCGGGGCTGCGCAGCAAGTCGTTGCGCACCTCGATCAATACCGAGTCGAGGCCACGGGCATCGCCGTGCACCGGCACGGTCATGTCGCCCAGCGGATCGATCTTGTACGGCTGATTACCGGCCACTTTCAGCGGATGTTCGCCGAGGCCATCGAGCAAACGTTGCGCGTAAGCCTTGGCCTGACCGAACAGCACACCGGCTTCCAGCGGCCGCGGCTGGCCGTAATACACCGGGGTGAAACTGTGAATCCCCACCACACGCACGGCTTGGCCCTGAGCAACACGCTCGTCGATCAAGGTTTGCAAGCGCGTGTGGAACGGTTTGAACAAGGTCTGGCGGCGGTATTCGCGGGTGGCCTGGTCCAGTTCACGGTTGCCCGGCACCTGGTAAATCTCGCTTTGCGCCGGAATGCTGTCCGGGGCATGGCGTGGCCGGTTCAGATCGATCAGCAGGCGCGAATAATTGGCGCTCAACAGGGTGGCGCCGAGCCTCTCCGATAGCTGTTCAGCCAGTTGCAACGCGCCAATGTCCCAAGCGATGTGTTCTGCGGCGGCAGCAGCGTCCAGGCCCAGATTGTTCAGGGCTTCGGGGATGTAGCGGCTGGCGTGTTCGCACACCAGAATCACCGGGTGCGTCGAGTCGGCGCGGCTCAGGTTGTAGGCCGGTCGGGTGTACAACCCCAACTCGGTGGATTCAGTACAGGCGTGCATAGTGCTCACACAAGTCAGCGGGCGAGAGCTGTTCCGTCAGCGCCAGTTCCTCGGTTTTAAGGGCGTAGTAGGTGTCGAGCAGCGGCTTGGGCAGCCACGCAGTGAAGGCGCCACTGTTGCGCAGGCAATCCAGCGCCTGGGCCAGCGAGGCGGGCAGGGCGACGATGCCCCGGGCCTGGCGTTGCTCGTCGTTGAGTGAATCGGGAGTTTCGTCGGTGATCGCGTTCAGTGCCAGGCGTTGTTCAATGCCCAGACGCCCGGCGATCAGCAGCGCCGCCATGGCCAGATGCGGCGAGGCGGTGGCGTCCATGGCGCGGAATTCGAGGTTGAACTGCTGGGCCACGGATTTACCACCGAGGGTCACGGTCGGACAGATGCGCAGCGCCGCCTCGCGGTTCTGTTGACCCAGACAGGCGTAGGACGCGCTCCAGTGATGTGGCTGCAAGCGCTCGTAAGACACCGGCGTTGGCGCGGTGAATGCGCAGAGTGCCGGCAAGTAATGCAGGATCCCCGCCGCCCAATGCTGACCGAGGCTCGACAGACCGTTGCTGGTGCCGGCGTCGTAAAGCATCGGCTGACCGCCCAGATCGAGCAGGCTGACGTGCAGGTGCACGCCGTTGCACACCGCGTCGGCGGTGGTCTTCGGCGCAAAGCTCAAGTCCAGGCCCATTTGCCGGGCGATCTCGCGGGTGATCTCGCGCACATTGACGGCGCGATCCGCCGCCGCCACGCCGAGTGTCGGGCGGCAGGTGATTTCGTATTGGTGTTTGCCATATTCCGGCAGAAACATTTCCGGCTCGACACCGCCGGCGCGTAAGGCACTGAGCAGCCAGCCGCCGAACTCGGCGCCCTGACGCTGGGCTTCGAGAGAGAACGCCAGATGTTCGGCAAAACCGGCGTGCAGGTTGAATTCGTGTTCGAACGCGGCGTTGACCTGCAAACCCAGTTCATCTCTATAACGCTCGATTTCATCACGCAGCAGTGTGCGCGGGCAGGCGCCCCACGGGCGGCCATCGGTTTCGCGAATATCGCCGTGGATGAAATCCAGCGCTGGTGCATCGACATCCGGGCCGTTGCCGACAGTGACGCGGCTGCCCAGATCGGGAATCAGCCGCAGATCGCCATACGCGCCCCACGGATTGGTCGAGGCAATGATGTCCTGCGGCGTCAACGCGCTGTTGGCCGGCACCCAGCCGCAACCGGCGGCCTGATAATGCTCCAGCTCATCGGTGGGAAACGAACGGCCCCGGGTGATGCCGATGAGGTCGGTGGTGACCAGCGTGGTCATCGGCAGTGGCGTCAGGCGCGTGCTCATGGCCGCATCTCCTGCAGGCGGCCGAGCACGGTGTCGGTGTCGGTGATCCAGCAGTAACCCTTGATCGCATCCAGGCAGGCGTGATGGCGTTCGGCGCTGTAGGTGGCGCAGGCATCTTCCACCAGGGTGACCAGATAACCACGGTCGGCGGCGTCGCGCACGGCCATGTCCACGCACTGGTCGGTGACGATGCCGGCGATGATCAGATGACGGGTTTGCAGGTTGCGCAGCACGTAGTCGATGTTGGTCGAGTTGAATACCCCGGACGAGGTCTTCGGCAGGACGATTTCGTTTTCCACCGGGCTCAGGTCTTCAATGATCCGCGCCTGCACGCTGCCTTTGGGCAGGTGCATGTCCGAGAGTTTGTGATCGAGCGAGCGGTCGCGGCCATCGGCGGTGAGGCTTTCGATAATGGTGTGCAGCACGTTCTGCCGCGCCTCGCGAAAGGCACAGAGCAAACGACGTTGATTGGGCACCACCTGCATGTGCGCGCGGGTCAGGAAATATTCGGCGTCAGGCCCGTTGAGGTGCGCGTCGAACTGCGGTTCGAGCCAGGCACGCTGCATGTCCACCAGCAACAGCGCGGTGTGATCGGTGACAAACGGCAAGTCCCTTGGCGAGCGATGGGGAAGGCTGAACATCCTTATTTATCCTCCAGCAGGTGGGTGTTGAAGTCATTGCGCAGGGCATCGATGCCTTCCAGGCGATCGGCGAGGTTTTCGGTGCGCAAGGTCAGGCAGGCAATCAGTGCTTCGACCTGAGCCAGCGCCGGGACCATAGTGTCGAACGGCGAAGCCGATTCCACCGGGGCGCTGATGATCAGGTCAGCCAGTTCGCGCAGTGGCGAGGCATAGATGTCGGTGAACAGCACCACGCGGGCGTTGTTGTTCTTCGCCGCACTGGCGACCCGCAGGGCCTGGGTTTGGTAGCGGCGGTAGTCGAACAGCAGCACCACGTCCTGGCGTTGCACATCGAACAGGCGATCGGGCAATTGCGCGTTGTCTTCCAGCGCGAAGCAGCCGGGGCGCAGCAGGCGCAGGTGATTGAGTAGATAGGTGGCCATCAGGCTGCTGAAACGCCCGCCGAAGCAGTACACCTGATGCCGGGCATCGAGCAGCCAGTCGGTGAGTATGCGCACGTCTTCCGGCTGGGTCAGCGATTGGGTTTCGACCAGCAGACGATGGCTGTCGCCCAGATAGTGGCTCCAGGCGTCGTCCTTGTGCTGATGGGCGCGCGGCTGCAACAGCGTGCGCGGCGAGCGCAGGCGGTGATCCATGTCGCTGAGCAGGGCATCCTGGAATTCGGCATAACCGCCGAAGCCGAGTTTTTTCACCAGCCGCACAATGGTCGGATCGCTGACGCCGGCATGTTCGGCCAGACGCGCCATCGGCCCCAGACCGTTGCGTGGGTACTGATCAAGCAAGGCGCGAACGACTTTGCGCTCCGACGGCGTAAGATCCAGGCCGGGATCGGTGATCACGTCTCTGAGAGGGGGCATCCGGGCTCCTGCTGGATGGGGGGTGTTGAATTCGCTTCATAATCCGTTAAAACAGTATTTATGTAACTGACGTTACATGTCTAGTGAATTTTTCACCGCGTTTAAACGGCGCCAGAATGCGGTGAGATGCCCGTGTAACAAGGGCTACACGGATTTCGATCTGTCTTGTAGTCCATTGCCCACAACGCTGTCAGATATTGCCGTATTCCTGGCGTAGTCGGTTTTTGCCGGTGGCTATCCCGCGACCCCGTAACCCTCGGTTTACGGCACAATTGCCAACAAAACGGCTTTGCGTCGTTGATTTCCATCAAGGCCTACCGGAGCGCTGCCTGTGCAAACCACTCGTTTGACATTGATTTGCCATGCACGAACCGTCGCACAGAAATTGGCGTGTTTTCCTACGAATGAGCCCGTTGAAAATTTCGACCTGGCGTCAGGTGCACTGGCTGAGCGTTTCGACGCCGCACGCCGCTTGATTTGTGCGCCGGAATTGCGCACCCGCCAGACGGCGGCATGGTTTGGCGCGGATGCGCAGATTGATGAGTCGCTGCGCGATTGTGACTGGGGGCGCTGGCACGGGGTATCGATCAAATCCCTGCAAAACTCTGAAGACCCGGCGCTGCACGCCTGGCTCGAAGATCCTCACGCAACACCTCACGGCGGTGAGTCGGTGGCGCAGTTATGCGAGCGCGTGGCGATATGGCTGAGCAGCCTGCAAGCCACGCCGGGACATGTGGTGGCGGTGACGCATCCGTTTGTCATCCGCGCCGCGCTGATCCACGTGATGCAAGGCACAGCGTTTCATGACATTGATGTCGAACCATTATCGATGGTCGAACTGCGTTTCACCGGGCGCTGGCGGCTACGCTTGCCGGGCCTGGACGTTAAAGGAGCACGTTGATGAAACAACTGCTGGTGATCGGCATCGGTGCCGGTAATCCCGACTACATCACGATGCAGGCCGTGAAGGCGCTGAATCGGGTCAACGTGTTTTTTTTGATGGACAAAGGCCAGAGCAAGGACAAGCTGATCGACCTGCGCCGCGAGATTTGTGAGCGCTACATCAGCGACCCTGGCTACCGCTTCGTCGAAGCCCACAGTCCGGAGCGCGAACGCGGCGATGTCGACTACGCCGCCAGTGTCGATGAGCTGAACCGTGCCAAACAGCAGACTTTCGAGCGGTTGATCAATGACGAATTGTCTGACGGCCAGTGCGGCGGTTTTCTGGTGTGGGGCGACCCGGCGTTGTACGACAGCACCGTGCGTATCCTTCAGGCGATTCTTGCTTCGGGCGCGTGTGTCTTCGAGTTTGAAGTGATCCCCGGGATTACCAGCGTTCAGGCGTTGGCGGCGCAGCACAAGGTGCCGTTGAATACCATCGGTCGGTCGATTGAAATCACCACGGGGCGGCGTTTGGCAGCGGGGCAGGTGAGTGATGCGGACAGTCTGGTGGTGATGCTCGATGCTGAGGATTCTTATCATCAAGTCGCCGATCAGCAGAGCGAGATTTACTGGGGGGCTTACCTGGGCACACCGGACGAGATCCTGATCAGTGGCAGGCTTGCCGATGTCGCCGATGAGATCGAACGGGTGCGCAAGGCGGCGCGAGCGGAGCATGGGTGGATCATGGATACATACCTGCTGCGTAAGCCTTAGATTTTCGCTGGCCGGACGGGCCCCTTCGCGAGCAGGCTCGCTCCCACATTTTGAAATGCGTTCCCTTGTGGGAGCGAGCTTGCTCGCGAAGGCGCCGGAACATTCAACGCACATTTCGAACAGGCAAAAAAACACCCGGTGCAACGCAAGTCGCCCCGGGTTTTTGTTGCCAGCAAGCGGCGGATGTCGTGGATCCGCCATTCACTGTTGAACTCTGGTTATGCGCGTTCCAGCGCCAGCGCCACACCCTGACCGCCGCCGATGCACAGGGTCGCCAGACCCTTTTTCGCATCACGCTTGATCATTTCATGCAGCAGCGTCACCAGCACGCGGCAACCCGAGGCACCGATCGGATGGCCCAGCGCAATGGCGCCGCCGTTGACGTTGACCTTGTCCAGATCCCATTGCAGATCCTTGGCCACCGCCAGCGATTGTGCAGCAAACGCTTCGTTGGCTTCGATCAGGTCGAGCTGGTCGATGTTCCAGCCGGCCTTGTCGAGGCAGCGACGGGTGGCTGACACCGGGCCGATGCCCATGATTGCTGGATCAACGCCTGCGTTGGCATAAGCGGCGATCGTCGCCAGAACCGGCAGTCCGAGGGACTTGGCTTTCTCGGCGCTCATTAGAATCACGGCGGCGGCGCCGTCGTTCAGCGACGAGGCATTGCCGGCGGTGACGCTGCCATCCTTTTTAAAGGCCGGACGCAGTTTCGCCAGGGATTCGGCGGTGGTATCGCCACGTGGCTGCTCATCGACCTTGAAGGCAACCGGGTCGCCTTTGCGCTGCGGGATCAGGATCGGGGTGATTTCATCGACAAAGCGGCCGGCCTCAATGGCAGCGGCAGCTTTTTGCTGAGACGCGGCAGCGAAGGCGTCCTGCTGCTCACGGCTGATCTCGTATTTGTCGACCAGATTCTCGGCGGTGATGCCCATGTGGTAATCGTTGAACGCATCCCACAGACCATCGCTGATCATGGTGTCGACGATTTGTGCGTGGCCCATGCGCAGACCGGTGCGTGCGCCCGGCATGACGTAGTTGGACAGGCTCATGTTTTCCTGGCCGCCGGCGATGATCACCTCAGCGTCGCCGCAACGGATCGCTTGCGCACCCAAATGCAGGGCTTTCAAGCCCGAACCGCAAACCTTGTTCAGGGTCATTGCTGGCACGGCGTGGGGCAGGCCGGCCTTGATCGCAGCCTGACGCGCCGGGTTCTGGCCGGCGCCGGCGGTCAGTACCTGGCCCATGATCACTTCATCGACCTGTGCACCGTCCAGACCGGTTTGTTCGAGCAACTGACGGATCACCGCCGCGCCCAGATCAACGGCGGACACGCTGGCCAGCGAACCCTGGAAACTGCCGATCGCGGTACGCGTGGCGGCAACAATTACGACGTCTTGCATTTTCGAATTCCTCACTGGGCAGCGAACTGCATTTCCGGTACGTGATCCGGGACGATCAGTTTACCAGCGGTTTTGGCGACGATTTCCTCGACGCTGACGCCAGGTGCGCGTTCCTTGAGGACAAAAGCGCCATTTTCGATTTCCAGGTAGGCGAGGTCGGTCAGCACACGCTTGATGCAGCCGGCGCCAGTCAGCGGCAGGCTGCATTTGGCCAACAGTTTTGACTCACCGTCCTTCGAAGCGTGGGTCATGATGACGATGATGTTGTCGGCGCCGGCCACCAGATCCATCGCGCCGCCCATGCCCTTGACCAGTTTGCCGGGGATCATCCACGAGGCGATGTTGCCTTCGACGTCGACTTCGAACGCGCCGAGCACGGTCAGGTCGACACGGCCACCGCGGATCATCGCGAAGGATTCGGCGGAGTTGAAGATCGACGCGCCGATGCGTGCGGTCACGGTTTGCTTGCCGGCGTTGATCATATCGGCATCAATGGTGTCCTCGGTCGGGAACGGGCCCATACCGAGCAGGCCGTTTTCCGATTGCAGCATGACTTCCATGCCGTCGGGAATGTAGTTGGCGACCAGGGTCGGGATGCCGATGCCGAGGTTTACGTAAAAGCCGTCCTGCATTTCGCGGGCGACGCGCTGAGCCATTTGTTCGCGGGTAAGTGCCATGTTCTTGTTCTCCGTCAGCCTGAATTATTTGCGGATGGTGCGCTGTTCGATGCGTTTTTCGAACGTGCCGCAAATGACCCGATCGACGTAGATGCCCGGGGTGTGGATCTGCGAGGGGTCGAGTTCGCCGGGTTCGACGATTTCTTCGACTTCAACCACGGTGATTTTGCCGGCAGTAGCGGCCAGCGGGTTGAAGTTCTGCGCGGTGTGACGGTAGACGACGTTGCCGAAGTGGTCGGCTTTCCAGCCTTTGACGATGGCGAAGTCGCCGGTGATGGATTCTTCCATCAGGTACTTGCGCCCCTTGAATTCACGCACTTCCTTGCCTTCGGCGACCGGGGTGCCGACGCCGGTGGCGGTGAAGAAGGCCGGAATGCCGGCGCCGCCCGCGCGCATCTTCTCGGCGAGGGTGCCTTGCGGGGTGAGGATGACTTCGATGTCGCCCTTGAGCAGTTGCTCTTCGAACAGCTTGTTTTCGCCGACGTAGGAAGCGATGACTTTGCTGATCTGGCGATCGGTGAGCAGCACGCCAAGGCCGAAACCGTCGACGCCGCAGTTGTTGGAGACGACGGTGAGGTCGCGGGTGCCTTTGCGCTTGATCTCGGCGATCAGGTTTTCCGGAATGCCGCACAGACCGAAGCCGCCGGCGATAACGGTCATGCCGTCCTCAAGCCCGGCGAGGGCTTCCTCGTAGGAACTCACGCGCTTGTCGAAACCTGCCATATGCACCTCTTTTATTATTTGCGGGCGGCTGGCTAGCCGAATGGTTGGAGTGTCGCGCCGGTGGATATATTTGTTAAGTTGATTTTTAAGGTTGATTGATAGATAAAACTCAATAGTCGCGTTATGGCTTGCCGCTTTGATCGTTCCCACGCTCTGCGTGGGAACGATCATTATGGCTTGCCGCTTAACGCTTGTAGCTTACAACTGGAGCGAAGCGAGCATGACCATCAAACAGATCCGCGCCTTCCTCGCCGTGGCCCAGAGCCTGAGCTTCGCCGTGGCCTGCGAGCGCCTGCATCTCTCGCAATCAGCCTTGAGCCTGACCATCAAAGCGCTGGAAGAAGGGCTGGGCGGGCGCCTGTTCAGCCGCAACACCCGCAATGTGGCGCTGACCGCAGAAGGTGAGTCGCTGCTGCCACTGGCCCGGCGCCTGATCGCGGACTGGGATAACGCCGAAGACGAAATGCGCCAACGCTTCAGCTTGCAGCGCGGGCGGGTGACGCTGGCGGCGATGCCGTCGTTCGCCGGCAACCTGCTGCCGCCGATCCTCAAGACCTTCCGCGCGCGCTATCCGAACGTCAACGTCACGGTCAATGACGTGATCAACGAGCAAGTGCTGGAGATGGTTCGTGATCGTCAGGTGGAACTGGGGGTGGCGTTCGAGCCG
The DNA here is from genome assembly GCF_900582195.1 of Pseudomonas viridiflava. Taxonomy (GTDB): domain Bacteria; phylum Pseudomonadota; class Gammaproteobacteria; order Pseudomonadales; family Pseudomonadaceae; genus Aquipseudomonas. Next base: position 55,687 of record NZ_UTHA01000019.1, on the reverse strand, counting down.
ATGCAAAACACTTCCATGACGTTTACGCCGTTGTACATGGATCGCTTTGTTGCGGTGGTGTCGAAGGATTCGTCGCTGGCCCGGCTTAGCGAGATCGACTGGCAAACGTTGTTGCAGGAGCCGTTCATCACCTTGCAGCGACCATCAACGGTGCGGGTGATGCTCGAAGAGCACTTGCAAGCGCGTGGCATGAAGTTGCCCGTGGAGTTTGAAAGTCATCAACTGGCGACGGTCGGGCGTATGGTCGCCAGCGGTCTGGGCGTCAGCGCCGTGCCGGCGTTGTGCGCCGAGCAGATGCAGGAGCTGGGCGCCCATTGCCTGACGCTGGATGACTCGGTGGAACGGGCCATCGGCGTGCTGACCGAACCGGGCAATGAACTGTCGGCGGCGGCGCAGGCGTTGTTCGATATTCTCAAGGCTGAAGATCTGGGGCGACGGTGAGATCTACCCCCTCACCCCAACCCTCTCCCCCAAGGGGGCGAGGGGGCAGGGAGCTGATCGGGGGCATTTCAGAAAATGGGTTCGACTCGAAAGTTTCAGGTCGATGTATCGCTTGACCAGAACAGGTCAGTTCCCTCTCCCTTGGGAGAGGGCTAGGGTGAGGGGCTTGGGTCCTGAGTCGAGCGCAGAATGCAGCAACTCACCGATCCAGCTCCCTCGCCAACAACGGCAAAAGCTGTTCACACGACGCTTCAATCTTCAAATCCAGCAAGTCATCCGCGCGGGTCTTGCCCAGATTGATCGCAATCAACGGCTTGCCACGATCGGCAATCACCCGGCACAGGCGAAACGCCGAATACGCCATCAACGACGAACCCACCACCAGCATCCCCGCCGCATTTTCTGCCGCCGCCATCGCCCTGGCCGCCGTGGGCTGCGCGACGTTCTCGCCGAAAAACACCACGTCCGGTTTCATTCGTTCACCAGCGCAATGCGGACACTGCGGCACTTGAAAACGCGCCTCGAACGTCGGATCGAGCAGGGTGTCGCCATCCGGTGCCTGCACGGCATCGACCCCGGCCAGATACGGATTTTGCCGTTCCATCAATTGTTGAATCGAATCACGCTCACTGCGCTGGCCGCAGTCCAGGCACAGGACGCGATGCAGGCTGCCGTGCAGTTCGATCACATCGTGACTGCCGGCCTTATCGTGCAGGGTGTCGACGTTCTGGGTGATCAAGTCGCGGATCAGGCCATGGTGTTGCAAACCGGCCAATGCCTCGTGCGCTGCGTTCGGTCGTGCCTGGCGTACACGCGGCCAGCCGAGCATCGCACGTGCCCAATAGCGACGGCGTGATTCAGGGGCGGCCAGAAACTCCTGATACATCATCGGTTGCCGCCCACGCCGCACACCTTCGCTGTCGCGGTAATCCGGAATGCCCGACGGCGTGCTGATGCCGGCTCCGGTCAGCACAATGAAATCGCCACCGGCCATCACCTCTTGCAAGGTGTCGAGGTGTTCGCGGGTCGGGCTGTCGAGCATGGTCAGCGCTCCGAAATGGGCAGTGCCAGCAGGTTAGCACGCGACCCGCGCGGGTTACTTGCGCGCCTCCAGAATCAGGTTGAACGGTGTTTGCGTGGCCCGGCGGAAGTGCTTGAAGCCGGCCTCGGTAAATACTTTGCGCAAACGCATTTCGCCGGCTTGCGCGCCCAGGCCCAGGCCGACTTCCTGCGACAGCGAGTTGGGTGTGCAAATGAATGTCGAGGCCGCGTAGAACAACCGTCCGACCGGGTTGATGTTGTCGTCCAGCGTGTCGTTGGCGAATGGCTCGACCAGTAACACCGTGCCGTCGTTTTTCAGCGAGTCATAGGCGTGACGCGCGGCGCCGACCGGGTCGCCCATGTCATGCAGGCAGTCGAAATAGCAGATCAAGTCGTAGTCGTTGCCGGGATAGCTCTTCGCCGAACCCTGGAAAAACTTCGCCCGGCTGCTGACCCCGCCTTCCTCGGCGCGCTGGGTGGCGACAGTGATCGACGGCGCGTGATAGTCGTAGCCGACGAAACGCGAGTTGGGAAAGGCCTGGGCCATGATCACTGTCGAGGCGCCATGACCGCAGCCGATATCGGCCACTTTGGCGCCTTCCTCCAGTTTCGCCACCACACCGTCCAGCGCCGGCAGCCATTCGGCGATCAGGTGGCCTTTGTAGCCGGGCCGGAAGAACCGCTCGGTGCCGGTGAACATGCACGGATGGTGATCGCCCCAGGGCAGGGCACCGTTGCCGCGCATGGCTTTGACCAGTTTGTCCTTGTCATGGAAAAACGACGCCACCACCCCGAGGCCGCCGGCGACGTAGACCGGCGAGTCCTCGACGGCCAGGGCCAGCGCCTGCTCTTCAGGCAAGCGGAACTGGCCGTCATGGTGCTCCATGTAGCCGGACGCCGCGTGAGCGCTGAGCCATTCGCGCACCAGACGCGGGTTGCAGGTGGTTTTGGCGGCGAGGGCATCGGCACTGATCGGCTGACTGTCGGCCATGGCCCGGTACAAACCGAGTTCTTCGCCGACGATGACATTGGCCAGCATCGCCGCGCCGCCCATGTCGTTGACCAGTTTGCCCATGAATTGGTTGAGCTTCGCCTCGTCCATCATGTGTGCTCCTGAAACAGGATCACGGTCCGGCGGCGTCGAAGGTCGAGGCGTGCGCCACCGGGCGGTGGTCACGGAGTTGGGCAGGGCACGGCTGACGTCCTGCGTCCCCCTCGACTGGGTAATAAAGGAGTCTAGCCGCGGTCCGGGCGTGTCGCTGGATTTGTGAGCAACGAAAACCTGTGGGAGCGAGCCTGCTCGCGAAGGCGGTATTCCAGGCAATTCTGATCTTGGCAGTGCCGACGCTTTCGCGAGCAGGCTCGCTCCCACATCAGGCAGGTGTGTATCCCTGTGTATCGAGATGGCGGCGGGATACACACGGCTGCAAAAGTCCGGTCGTTGCACATAGCCGTGATACAGCCGGCGGTTCAACTGGGAAAAACCTACTGCAGAGGTATACCCATGCAAACGCCTCCCTTATTAACGCAACCCAGCGTCGGCCTCGGTCTGCGCCGCGGCCTGCTGAAAGACCTGCAAGCTGCCCGCAGCGGCGATTTCGACTTTCTCGAAGTCGCTCCGGAAAACTGGATCGGCGTCGGCGGCGCCCACGGTGCGGCATTGCGTGAACTGGCCGAGCGCTATCCGTTGTCCTGCCACGGGTTGTCGCTATCACTTGGCGGGTCGGCACCGCTGGATGTCGGGCTGTTGCAGGAAGTGCGAATGTTTCTCGACCGTTACAACGTGCCGCTGTACAGCGAACATCTGAGTTATTGCAGCGATGACGGGCATCTTTACGACCTGCTGCCGTTGCCGTTCACCGAAGAGGCGGTGCACCACGTCGCCGCGCGAATCCGTCAGGCTCAGGACATTCTTGGTCGGCGTCTGGCCGTGGAAAACGTCTCCTACTACGCCGCGCCACGTCAGGACATGGACGAAGTGAGCTTCACCAACGCCGTGCTGCGCGAGGCCGATTGCGACCTGCTGCTGGACGTCAACAATGTCTACGTCAACGCGATCAACCACGGCTTCGATCCGCAAACCTTTCTCACCGGCATCGAACCGGGCCGGGTGGTCGGCATGCATGTGGCGGGGCATTTCGATGAGTCCGACACGCTGAAAATCGACACCCATGGTGCCTCGGTGAAGCCGGTGGTCTGGGCATTGCTGGCCGAGGCCTACGCGCGGTTCGGCGCGCAACCCACTTTATTGGAGCGGGATTTCAACTTCCCGGCATTCTCCGAACTGGTCGCCGAGTTGCAGACCATTCGTCATTTACAAGCGGGGGGCTGCCATCGTGGATAACCTGCTACAGCAACAGCAGGCGCTGACCCGGTATTTGCGTGATCCCGAACATCAGTCGCCGCCCGCCGACATGAATGTGCAACGGGTTAACGTCTACCGGGACCTGGTGTTCAACAACCTGTCGCAATTGTTGAGTGGCACCTTCCCGGTGTTGATTCGAATCATTGGGCAAAAACGCTGGGGCTTGCTGGTGCGAGGATTCTTGCGCGACTGGCGGGCGCAGACGCCCAGGTTCGGTGAGATTGCCGAAACGTTTCTCGACTATCTCGCTGCGCAACCGCAGGTGTTGCGCGAGGGTGAGTGGCCGGCGTTTCTGCTGGAGCTGGCGCATTACGAATGGGTCGAGATGGTCTTGCAGCAATCTGATGCTCAAGCGCTGCCGCCGACGGATCCGGCGTTGTTGCTGGAACGCCCGCTGCAAGTCTCGGCGTTGGCCTGGCCGCTGGCGTATGTATGGCCGGTGCATGAACTCGACCCGGACAATCAGCCCGCCACGCCACCGGCGCAACCGACCTTGTTACTGGTGCGACGCACGGCTGACTGGAACGTGAAGTTTTTCGAACTGAGTCCGCTGGCCTGGCGGTTGCTGCAGCGCATCTCCGAGCTTGCGTCGTTGACGGGGCGTGAGCATTTACGAGGTCTGGCGCAGGAGGCCGGGCAGCCCGCCAGCAATTCGTTCATGGATAACGGCCTGGTGTTGTTGCGGCAGATGCATGAGGACCAGGTGATCGGTCTGGCACCTTGAGTACTAATATTGCGCCGCACACTGTGGGAGCGAGCTTGCTCGCGAAAGCGATCTGTCAGTCAACTTGAACATCGACTGACGGGACGCCTTCGCGAGCAAGCTCGCTCCCACAGGGATTTTCGCTGTTATCAGGGGGGCAGCGGCAGCTTCAGCTCAGCACACAACCCGCCACCCTCACGGTTGCTCAAGGTCAGCGAGCCACCCAACGCCATGGCCAGTTGCTGGGCGATAGCCAATCCCAGGCCGGTGCCGCCGGTATCGCGATTGCGCGAGTTTTCCACGCGGTAGAACGGTTGCAGCACCTGCGCCAGTTCGGCGTCGGCGATGCCCGGGCCACGGTCCATGACGGTGATCGCCAGGCTGCCCTTGTTGGCTTCGACCCAGACTTCGGCGGCGCCGGCGAATTTCAGCGCGTTGTCGGTGAGGTTCACCAGCACCCGGCGCAACGCATGAGGGCGGGTGTCGATGACCGCCGCACTCTTGCCGACCAGTTGCACCTGCTTGCCCATGTCCTGATAGTCGAACACCAGGCTTTCGAGGAAGGAATCCATGTTGGTGCGGCGACTTTCCTCGGTCGAGCCATGGATGCTGCGCGCATAGGCCACGCCTTCGCGCACCAGATGTTCCATCTCGCTGAGGTCATTCCACAGTTTGTCTTTCTCGACGCAATCGTCCATCAACTCGGCGCGCAGTTTCATCCGCGTGATCGGCGTTTGCAGGTCATGGGAAATCGCTGCCAGCAGTTGCATGCGTTCCTTGAGGTAAGCGGCGATGCGCGCCTGCATCGTGTTGAACGCCCGCGCCGCGTAGACCACTTCGTTCGGGCCGCTTTCATCGAGGTTGATCGGGTGGGCATTGGGGTCGAGGGTTTCCACAGCGTTGGCCAGCCGGGTCAAGGGGCGGACCGCAATGCGTACGGCCAGCCAGGTGCAGGCAATCATCAGCGCCAGTTGGCCGAGCAAGACTGCCGGCAACCAGGGTGACAGCGGGACCATGGCGGGACGCACGTCGATGGTCACCGGGTTGCCGTCGCTCAGGCGCAGGTGGCCCTGAAAATGTTTCTTCGGCCCGGGAATATCTGTAAAGGTCAGTGGGTAGCGTTCGCCAATGGCTTCGGTGATCGAGGTAACGGCCACCGGCACATCACCGGCCTCGATCGACGTGCCCGGTTCGCCCTCGCTCAACAGATAGCCATAATTTTTTCGCGCCAGACGCTCGAGCCAGGCAGGGCGCTCTTCGGCGGGCAAGCGATCGAGGATCGCAATCGAGGTCGACACGTCGGTTTGCAGATTGCCGAGCATGGTGTTCTTGGCGCTTTGGTAACGCTCGTAGTATTGCGCGCCGAACGAGAGCGCTTGGGCCAGCAGCAGGCCGATCAGGAAAATCAGCGACAGGCGCGAGGCGAGGGTGCGCGGCCAGTGCAGATTGACGCTCATGCCGAGGCACCGAGAATTTCGACCGGCAACGAGAACACGTAACCTTCGCTGCGCACGGTCTTGATGTAGGCCGGCTCGCGCGCATCATCGAGCAGACGCTGACGCAAACGGCTGACGAGCAAATCGATCGAGCGGTCGAACAGATCCGCATCACGGCCCTGGGTCAGATTGAGCAGTTGATCGCGGCTGAGCACCCGTTGCGGGTGATCGAGGAACACTCGCAGCAAACGGTATTCGGCGCCGCTGAGGGCGACCATGGTGCCGTCCTTGTCCAGCAGATGACGGGCCGAGGTGTCCAGTTGCCAACGGCCGAAGGCGAGCAAGCGACCGGCCTCGGTGACCACCAGATTTGGCGGCAGCATCCGCGTGCGGCGCAGCACGGCATTGATCCGCGCGAGCAGTTCGCGTGCGGCGAACGGTTTGGTCAGGTAATCGTCGGCGCCCATTTCCAGGCCAATGATGCGGTCGGTTTCATCATTGCGCGCGGTCAGCATCAACACCGGCGTGGCCTTGTGTTTGCCCACGCGCAGTTCGCGGCACAGCTGCAGGCCATCGTCGCCGGGCATCATGATGTCGAGCACGATCAGGTCGACGGTGTTGGCCTCGAGAAAGCTGCGCATCTGCCGGCCATCGGCGACCACGGTAGTGCGCAGACCGTTTTTCTTCAGGTAGTTGCCCACCAGTTCACGGATCTCGCGGTCGTCGTCGACGATGAGAATGTGATCGACATGATCCATCGGTTCAAGCCTCAGTCAGAAGGGGAATGCCGTGCAGTCTATAGAGCCTTCAATGGCTCGCCTGCCTGCTTTTGTATTGCAGTGTATCTGCCGTATCGGCGGATACACGGGGACGCAAAAACACGATTTTTTCAGGGTTTTGTATCGCTGTGTATCCCCCGCAGGCAGGGATACACAGCGATTGAAACACGCCTGTTCCTGACACAGACGCGATACCTCGCGAGCCTCAAATAGGCTCCATCGAGGCCCACACAGATCGCCTCGGCTCAAACCCCACTGAAGCCTTGAGGAGTACCGCCATGAACAACAAATCCGTCATTGCCGCCTGCCTGTTTGCCGCCCTGAACATCTGCACGCTGTCGGCCCGCGCCGAAGCCGCTGTCACCCCGCAAACCTACACCTACGGCACCCACCTGGATATCCAGAAAGTGATCTCGCTGAAGGAGGACAACACGGTGGCTTGCGGCATCGTTGAGGCACGCATGACCTACCTGGATTCGGCTGGCACCACCCGCGTGCTTGATTACAGCAAATTCGCCGACGGCTGCAACAGCGACAACTAAGCCATCACTCTTTATAGAAGGAACCAGCCATGAACAACGTATCGCGCTTTTTGACCGCCATCGCCTTCTCCCTGGCTGGCGTCGCCGCCCACGCCAACGCCGCGGTTGAACAGCATAGCTGCCACAGCAGCACATGCTTCCAGCTGACGCCGGTGGCCAAGCAGGGCAGCAATGGCCTGATTGCCGCGGATGGTTCCAGCCGCACGCCGCAAGGCCAGATGGTTGCCGCGGACGGTTCCAGCCGCACGCCACAGGGCCAGATGGTTGCTGCGGACGGTTCCAGCCGCACGCCACAGGGCCAGATGTTTGCCGAGAACGGCGCCAGCCGTACGCCGCAGAGCCATTGGCTGGAAAGCCATAGCGTCTGAATGCTCGTCACATTCATTGATCAAGGGTGACTCACTATGTATCTCATCGCATTCCTCGGCGGTCTGCTGACCGTGCTCAGCCCCTGCATCCTGCCGGTGGTGCCGTTTCTGTTTGCCGGCGCCCAACGCAGTCGCGCGTCGATCCTGCTGACACTCGGCGGCATGGCCCTGACCTTCGCGCTGATCTCCAGCCTGGCGGTGGTCAGCAGTGAATGGGTGATTCAAGCCAGCAACAGCGGACGTTACGTCGCGCTGATCGTGATGAGCGTGTTCGCCCTGTCGCTGATCTCGGCGCGGATCGGCGACTGGCTGACACGCCCCTTCGTGATGCTCGGCAACCGCCTTGATCCGGACACCCGGAAAAAGGCCGGGCCGTTGAGTTCGATCATGCTCGGTGTGGCAACCGGACTTCTGTGGGCACCGTGCGCCGGGCCGATTCTCGGGGTGATTCTCACCGGCGCCATGCTGCAAGGCGCCAACGCGCAGACCAGCCTGTTGCTGCTGGCCTATGGCGCCGGCAGTGCGTTGTCGCTGGGCACGCTGATTTTCACCGGGCGCGGCTTGGTCAATCGCCTGAAACCGTCGATTCCGTTTACTGGCTGGTTGCGCCGTGGTGCCGGGGTTGCGGTACTGGCGACGGCAGCGGTGATTGCTACCGGCTTCGATAAAACCTTGCTGGCGAAGACCTCCTCTGAAGGCGTCGCCAGCGTCGAAAAAAGTGTGTTGGAGAACGTGCCAAAAGTGGTCGACTACTTCATCAGCAAAGTCCGCGCGGACTCGCCGATGGAGGAGGGCAAAGGGGCGATGCCGTCACTGGCCGGCGCAGTGCAATGGTTGAACTCGCCGCAGCTGAGCGCTGAGTCCCTGCGTGGCAAAGTGGTGCTGGTGGACTTCTGGACCTACGACTGCATTAACTGCCAGCACACCCTGCCGTACGTCAAAGACTGGGCGAAGAAGTACGAAAAGGACGGCCTCGTGGTGATCGGTGTCCACACCCCGGAATATGGCTATGAGCGGATCATCGACAACGTCAAGGATCAGGTGAAAAAGCTCGGCATCACCTACCCGGTGGCCATCGACAACAACTATGCGATCTGGCGCAACTTCGACAATCAGTACTGGCCGGCGCATTACCTGATCGATGCCAAGGGGCAAGTGCGTTACAGCCACTTCGGCGAAGGTCGCTATGAAGCGCAGGAGCAGATGATCCAGCAGTTGCTGAAGGAGGCGAAGGCGCCGGCGGCCTGATCAGCAACACCAATGGCTCAATCGATTTGCAGTGACATCAGTCGAGTCCATTCCAGAAGCGAGAACGCATCAGAAACCAATCCCCGAACGTTGGCAATCCTGAAGCTGTTGCGGAGGCTTTACAGATTTCCACCGCTCATCGGCAAACCCCCGGTTTTACGGGCTTGCCAGACGATCGGCAGGGACGCCGATCAACCGTAGCGCGATAGTAAGTGAGCAGGGTCACTGCCGGCCCCGCCACATAAAAAGAACGCGAGGTTGCCATGCCGAAATTCGTGATTGAACGCGAGATTCCAGGGGCCGGGAAGCTGTCGGAAGCAGAACTCAACGCCGTGTCGAAAACGTCCTGTGACGTATTGCGCGAACTCGGCCCGCAGGTGCAGTGGCTGCATAGCTATGTCACCGCTGACAAAATCTACTGCGTGTACATCGCGCCTGACGAAGAACAGGTGCGCGAACACGCCAGGCTCGGTGGGTTTCCGGCCAACAGTGTGGCGCGGGTGATGACGGTCATTGACCCGACCACAGCCGAATAATCACTGATCCAGTTTGTAGCGGAGCTCACTGTCATGAGTACCCCGATTGATCTGACTGCCTTGAAAGAACGCCAGAAAGTCGCCTGGGCCAGTGGCGACTACGCTGTGATCGGCACCACCCTGCAAATCGTCGGCGAAAACCTCGCCGAAGCCTGTGACCTGCGTTGCGACGAGGAGGTGCTGGATGTCGCTGCCGGCAACGGTAATGCGACGCTGGCGGCGGCGCGGCGCGGTTGCCTGGTGACGTCCACCGATTACGTCGCGGCCCTGCTGGAACGTGGCCAGGATCGTGCCCGTGCGGAGCATCTGGACGTGACGTTTCAGGTGGCCGATGCCGAAGCGCTGCCGTTCGCCGACGAGAGCTACGACGCCGTGCTGTCGACCTTTGGCGTGATGTTCGCACCGGATCAGGACAAGGCCGCTGCCGAGTTGGGCCGGGTTTGTCGCCGTGGCGGGCGGATCGGTCTCGCCAACTGGACCCCGGAAGGTTTTGTTGGCCAGATGTTCAAGACTCTCGGCCGTCATTTGCCGCCACCTGCCGGTGCCCAGCCTCCCTCGAATTGGGGCTCCGATGCGTGGCTGCACAAGCATTTTGATGATCGTGATTTTCTGCTGCGTGTGACACGGCGCGAGTTCAACTTTCGCTATCGCTCGGCCGCGCATTTCATCGACATCTTCCGTCACTGGTACGGGCCGGTGCACAAGGCTTTCGCCGCGTTGCCGCCGGAGAGCGGGCAGGCGCTGGAAAGTGATCTGGCCGATTTGCTCAACCGTTTGAATCGGGCGGGAGAGGATTCGCTGGTGGTGCCGAGTGAATATCTGGAGGTGGTGATCACTAAACGCTGAAATCAATTGTGGGAGCGAGCTTGCTCGCGAAAGCGGTGTTCCAGTCGAAGAAAAAGTTGACTGATGTACCGTTTTCGCGAGCAAGCTCGCTCCCACAGGGGTAGATATTTTGGTAGTTGAGCCTATTTCACCGGTGGCCGATCAAACCATTCCAGCGCCGTGCGCCAGATGCAGATCCCCAGAAAGTACGCCGACATCAGCAACCACAACCCCATCACCATCGGATTGATCACCGGGTGATTCAGCACCAGCGACAAACTGCACAGCAGCCAGATCGCTGTCACCGCAATGTTGATCGGCATGAACCGGCGCACACGGAAAGGGTGCAGAAACTTCATCCGGGTCACTGTCAGCAACGCCAGACCAATCACCGTCAGAAAAGTGATCCATGGCCCCGGGCCGATGATGTACAGGCACAGCGCGACCACATTCCACGCCGCCGGAAACCCGACAAAGTAGTTGTCCTTGCTCTTCATGTTGACGTTACAGAAGCAGAACAGCGAAGACACCAGAATCAGCGACACAGTGAGCAGCAGGGTGTAGTCGGGCAACGGAATGTAGCGATAGATGAACAGTGCCGGAATGAATACATACGTCAAGTAATCGATCACCAGATCAAGGATCGATCCGTCGAAGCTCGGCAGCACGGATTGCACGTTGACCTTGCGCGCCAGCGCGCCGTCGAGTCCATCGACAATCAGCGCCACGCCCAGCCACATCAGACAATGGGTCGGCTGGTTTTCCAGCAGGGCAAGGGTGGCCAGAAAAGCGGTGACCACGCCAGTCGCGGTAAAACCATGGGCGCCCCATGCTTTGAGCCTGGCGATGTGTACGGTCGATATCACGGGGGCGTTCTCCAGAAAAGTGAAGCAAGCCGGGTATCACCCTTGGGTGCAAGGGCGCCGGCAAACCGGGTCGGGGTTGCAGTTATCGACCGGTCTGGCCGGGATAAGGTTCAGCATCCATGAATCTTAGCTGGCTGGCGCAAAAAAACGCAGGCGAAATCCGCCAGGTTTCGAGTGTCAGCCAAACGGTGCTGGCGCTCTGGCTTCAGGGGGCTATCGTTGCCAGACGCAGTCACTGCCAATGCTTGAGGATGACGTCATGAACACCAGCGATTTGCTTGAACAACTGCTGCGAGGCCAGGCCTCGACGGGCCAACAATCTTCAGCGTCTGCCGGCGGTGGGTTGGGTGGGTTGTTGGGTGGACTGCTCGGTGGTGGCTCAGGCGCGGCCAGCGGCGGCGGATCTGCCGGTGGACTTGGCGGTTTGGGCGGCTTGCTCGGTGGTTTGCTCGGCGGCAGTGCCGGTGGTGGTCTGGGCGGCGCATTGGGCGGCGGTAGCGGCACGCAAAGTCGTTCCGGCGGGACCAATTACGCGGCATTGGCATCGCTGGGCATGATGGCGTTTCAGGCCTATCAAGCCTGGCAACGCAGCCAGGCCAGCTCGGCACCGCAACAAACGCCGCAAACGGCTAACCTCCTTGCCGGCCCGGAGATTGAAGAACACAGCCATGCGGTGCTACGTGCGTTGATCGCTGCGGCCAAGGCCGACGGGCGTATCGATGAATCCGAGAAACACTTGATCAGCAGCGAAATCGGTAAACACACCGAGGATCCGCAGTTGCAGCAATGGCTCGACGCCGAAGTCGCCAAGCCACTGGACCCCGCCGAAGTGGCACAGTCAGCCAATGGCGACCCCGCCGTCGCCGCCGAAATGTACCTGGCCAGCGTGATGCTGGTGGATGACCAGCAGGACGCCGAGCGCAGTTATCTGGATGAACTGGCAGCAGCCTTGCAGATCGACCCGGATTTGCAGGTGCATCTGGAACGGCAGGCCAAAGGTCAGGCCTGAAACAACGTTAAAAAAACCATGGCCGTCAGCAGCTCCGTCATGGAGCTGCTTCGCCGTCCGTCCGGGCAAATTTCACGTCGATTGAATTTTTCGCAGGCGCTGCCTCTCTGCTGCTGTAGAGGCGTGTGGAACAGCGCCCTGCCAATCGACCGAGAATTTTGCCATGACTGTCCTGACACACCTGCAAGCTGAGCCTGCTCAACCGCATGCGATGAACGCCGCCGGGAACATCCGGCAGGTCTATGACGCGTTGTTGCGCGATGACAATCCCCTGGACCTTGCGCAGGCGTTTTTGCAAGAACAACTGCAGCACGCCGCGCCACTCACCGATTCCCTGCCGGAAGATCCCACGACGTGGCACGCTTGGGTCGCCGAACATTGCGCCGATGTTGCCCGGCAATACGCCGACTACCTGCAACAACGCAAGGCGGGTGGGCCTCGGCAATTCTTCCGTGGTAAGGCGCATGCGCTGTATTTCCTGCAAGCGGTGGCACCGACCAAACTGGTCGATGGCGCCTGGCTCTCTGGCCTGTTGCCACGCTGGCAAGACCCGCGTTTCCAGGGCCTGCTGCGCACTTTTCTGGAAGAGCTGGGCGAAGGAAATCCGGCGCAGAACCACGTGGTGATCTACCGCAAACTGCTCGCCGAGCACGACTTGCAGGACAGCGGCGCCATCGCTGATGAACGCTACCTGCAAGGCTCAATACAACTGGCGCTCGGCGTCTGTGGTGCTGATTACTTGCCCGAGGTAATCGGCTACAACCTCGGCTACGAACAACTGCCGTTGCACCTGTTGATCAGCAGTTACGAACTCAGTGAACTGGGGATCGATCCGTACTATTTCACCCTGCATGTGACCATCGACAATGCCAGCACCGGCCATGCGCAAAAAGCCGTGCAGGCGGTGCTCGATCTGCTGCCGCTCGAGGCCGATCGCGCCGAGTTCTTGCGTCGGGTCTCGCTGGGCTATCGGCTCAATGACCTGGGGCAGGGCAGCCGCGCGATCATCGAAGGTTTCGACCTTGAATACGAGTTGCTGGCGATGCTCGAGCGCAAGTGCCCATTTGCCCAACACATGCACTCCGACTACTGCCGCTTCGAAGGGCAGACCGTCAATCAGTGGCTGGCAGCGCCGGAACAATTGCCCGGTTTTCTTCAGGCATTGCAGAGCAAAGGCTGGATCAAACGCCACGAAGACCCGCAGGCCAGCCGTTTTTGGCAGCTGATCGCGGGCGACGGTGCGGCGATGTTCGGGGTGTTCAATGCCTACGAAAAACAACTGGTGCACGACTGGATCGCCGGCGACTGGAAGCCATCGGATCAACCCAAACCCATGCGGCGGCACAGTCAGACCGCAGCGCCCATCGAAGGGCTTGAGCAGGATCCCGACGTACAGGCGCTCAACGCCGCGCTGCAAGGTCAGGACGGCTTGGCGCAGATGGCGATTCTGATCCCCTGGCTTGCCCCGTCCCGTCATGCGCATCCAGCCGGGCTGCTCGCCACCCGACGTTTTATCGAACTCAAATCCCGTTTGCCTTAAGGACCTTGCCGATGAATCAGGAAGAACAACTCTGCTCCAACGACCTCGTGCTGCTGCAACTGGGCCGGCGCTTATTGGCAGATGGATATCGGTTCACCACCCCGACGCCGCTGACCCATCAACGGGTCAACCAGCGTGACGAGGGCCAGATGGCCGACTCTTTGCGCGATGTGTTCGGCTGGTCGCGGCCGTTCGCGCCGGGGTTGTTGTCGGCCGATGAACAGCGGCAACTGCAAGACGCGCAGGTCATTGATAATTACGAAAGCCACTTGAAGAGTCGGGTGCGCTGGTCGAGCCTGGATGATTTGCTGTTCGTGCATTCGGCATTCCCCACCGACGCGGCGGATGCGGTGTTTTTCGGCCCCGACACCTACCGTTTTGCGCAACTGATCCACGCGCACCTGCAACAGAACTTCGCGCCGATCCAGCGTGCGGTGGATATTGGTTGTGGCGCTGGCGTCGGTGCAATCGTGATCGGACGTGCCCGTCGCGAGGCGCAAGTATTGGCGCTGGATATCAACCCCGCGGCGCTGCGCCTGACGGCAATCAATGCCGCGCTGGCAGAGGTCGCCAATGTCGAAGTGCGCGCCAGTGATTTGTTGCAGGGCGTCGACGGCGAGTTCGACCTGATCGTCGCCAACCCGCCGTACATGGCCGATCCGGCGGAACGCGCCTATCGCCACGGTGGCGGGACGCTCGGGGCGGGGCTGTCGCTGCGCATCGTCGAGCAGGCACTGAATCGACTGGCCCTCGGCGGTTCGCTGCTGCTCTATACCGGCGTGGCGATGGTCGATGGTCGCGACCCGTTTCTCGACACCGTGCTGCCACGCCTGGATGAAAAGCGCTTTGGCTGGACGTACCGCGAACTCGACCCGGATGTTTTCGGTGAGGAGCTGCTCAATCCCGGCTATCAACGGGTCGACCGCATTGCGGTGGTGGCGCTGACCGTGACCCGAATCAGCTGAAACAAGGCAGGTGCACGATGAACAGGAACCTCGACGACTACAACCGCATGCGCGATTTTTCGGCGACGTCGGAACCGGCCGCCGTCAAGCGCTCGGGGCGTAAAACCGCCACGGATCACGCGTTGCAGTTCTGCATCCAGAAGCACGACGCTTCGCACCTGCACTACGACTTTCGCCTGGAACTCGATGGCGCACTCAAGAGCTGGGCGGTGCCGAAAGGGCCGTCGCTCGACCCCAAGGTCAAGCGTCTGGCGGTGCATGTCGAGGATCATCCGCTGGATTACGCAACGTTCGAGGGCAGCATTCCCGAAGGGCATTACGGCGCCGGTGACGTGATTGTCTGGGATCGTGGCGTGTGGATTCCGCTGGAAGATCCGCACAAGGCTTATGCCAAGGGTAAGCTCAAGTTCGAGCTGCAAGGCGAGAAGCTGGGCGGTGTCTGGAATCTTGTGCGCACGCACATGCCGGGCAAGAAGGAGCAGTGGTTTCTGATCAAGCATCAGGATGGCGCCGCACGGCCGCAGGATGATTACGACGTGTTGGTCGCCGAGCCCGACAGCGTGTTGAGCGACCGCACGCTTGTCACCAAGCCGAAGCTGGCCGCCGAGCACAGCAAACCGTTGAAAAAGCCCGCAGCCAAGACACGCAAAGCCGCGACTGGCAAGCTCACGGGGGCGCACAAGGCCAAGTTGCCGGCACAACTGAAGCCTGAACTGGCCACGCTGGTCGACAGTGCGCCGCAAGGGCAGTGGAGTTACGAGATCAAATTCGACGGTTACCGGATCATGGCGCGCATCGATCATGATCAGGTGCAACTGTTCACCCGCAACGGTCACGACTGGACGCACAAGCTGCCGCAACAGGCCGAAGCCTTGGCGGCGCTGGGATTGGAGTCGGCGTGGCTGGACGGTGAAATGGTCGTCGCCAATGAACACGGCGTGCCGGACTTTCAGGCCCTGCAAAATGCCTTCGAAGCCGGGCGCAGTGGCAACATTCTCTACTACTTGTTCGATCTGCCGTATCTCAACGGTGTTGACCTGCGTGAGGTGCCGGTCGAGGAACGTCGCGCGGCGCTGGCCACGGTGCTCGGCAGCCATGAACAACCGTTGCTGCGCTTCTCCGAAGCGTTCGATGAAACCCCGGACGCACTGCTAAACAGCGCCTGCCAGATGCAGATGGAAGGCCTGATCGGCAAACGCCTTGGCTCCCCCTATGTGTCGCGACGCAGCGGCGACTGGATCAAGCTCAAGTGCAAACACCGCCAGGAATTCGTGGTCGTCGGTTACACCGATCCGAAAGGTTCGCGCAGTGCTTTCGGCGCATTGCTGTTGGGACTACACGATCGTGACAGCGGCGAATTGCGCTATGCCGGCAAGGTCGGCACCGGTTTCAACGAGTCGACGTTGAAAAGCATTCTGGCCCAACTCAAACCTTTGCAGGTGAAGCAGGCGGCGGTGGTCAATCCACCCAGCGGCTTCGAGGTCAAAGGCGTGCATTGGCTCAAGCCGAAACTGCTGGCGGAAGTCGCGTTTGCCGAAATGACCAAGGACGGTTCAGTGCGCCACGCCGTGTTCCATGGTTTGCGCGATGACAAACCAGCCCAGGACATCACTGAGGAGCGAGCGAAACCGGTGAAGACTGCAGAGAAGAAAACGCCTGCGAAGAAACCGTCGAAAAAGGCCCCGGCGAGCAACGCCGAAACCGCGCCGTCTCAACTCGGACTGGCCAACGGCAAGGTGCGCATCACTCATCCGGATCGGGTCATCGATGCCGTCAGCGGGACCACCAAGATGCAACTGGCGGAATATTACGCCAGCGTCGCCGAATGGATCCTGCCGCAACTCAAGGACCGTCCGGTGGCGCTGGTACGCGCCCCGGACGGCATCGCCGGTGAGTTGTTCTTCCAGAAAAACGCCGAACGCCTGGCGATCCCCGGCATCACCACGTTGGACAAGGACCTCACCGGGCAACCGGTAATGCTCATCAACAACGCCGAAGCGCTGATCGGCGCGGTGCAGATGAGCACCGTCGAACTGCACACCTGGAACGCGACCACGGTCGATCTGGACAAGCCCGATCGCTTCGTCCTCGACCTTGACCCGGATCCGGCGTTGCCGTGGAAAAGCATGGTCGAAGCGACGGCGCTGACATTGACTGTGCTCGATGAGCTAGGCCTCAAGGCGTTCCTGAAAACCAGTGGCGGCAAGGGCATTCACCTGGTGGTGCCGCTGACCCGCAAACTCGGCTGGGATGAAGTAAAGGATTTCAGCCACGCCATCGTCAGTCATATCGCGAGGCTGTTGCCGGACCGTTTTTCGGCGGTGTCCGGGCCGAAAAACCGCGTCGGGCGGATCTTTATCGATTACCTGCGCAACGGTCTGGGTGCCACCACCATTTGTGCTTACGCCGCGCGCACCCGCGAAGGCTTGCCGGTGTCGGTGCCGCTGTTTCGTGAAGAGGTCGCCGAGATCAAGGGCGGCAATCAGTGGAGCGTGCATAACGTTCACGAACGGCTGGCCGAAGTCGGTGACGAGCCGTGGGCTGACATGAAGAAAACCCGCCAGAGCATCACGGCCGAGATGCGCAAACGGGTGGGTCTGAAAAAATGATCAGGTGTCGCGCAGCAAGTCGTGGGCGTTGAGCAGTTCGAAGGCGATTTCAGGATGGTTTTCGAGCCCGCGGCGGATCGCGGCCGGGATGGCTGCGCGGGTCTTGCGACACAGACCCGGTAACTCGTCGATCTGAATGGCGATGCCGCGCATGGTGCGCACTTCGTTGAATCCGGGGGCGACATCGACGCGAATCCCCAGTTGCTCGAACATCCGCTGTTGCAGATGTTTGAGGTCATTCAAATCCTTGAGCATTTCGAGGCGCGCGATCAGACGTTTCTCTTCCTCTCGGGTCAGACGCAGGATGCGCAAATCCGCGCCGGGCATCTCCAGCAACGGGTCGCGCCCGCAAATGCAGGCGCCGGGCGGGCAAGGGGAGCGCAAAGGCGCAGAAGTCGTCATGGCCTCCATCATAGAGGCCGTCGGACAGTTTTGCCTATGCGCCTTCAGCGGCCATCCATCGGCTGCCTTGTCCGTGATGGCTACTGATTCAGGCCTTCGTAATGCACCAGAATCGCGTTGGCCAGATCTTCATCGCTGGCGTTGAGGCCAGGGTTGTCCTGGCGCACCTGTTGCAGTACCGATTCAAGATAAACCCCACGAATGGCCCCGCCACTGGCGACAAATGCAGACAAGTCGTCACGGGCCGGAATCACCATTTTGTGATCCTTGAAGGTCGAGTACAGCGACGCGGAGACGCCGGCCGAGGTCGCGACATCGCCGGCATCGACTTTGGCCAGAGCGGAACCAACAGGCAGGCATAAGAGTAAAGAAGAAACGAGCACTAACTTGCGCATGACGGTGTTCCTCCACAGGCGCGAAGCAAAAAGGGAAGGATTACATAATGTGAGAGGGGCGCGGCGGGCGGGAGTTCCGTGGCGCTGCAAAGTCTGCGCTATTGCGAGACAGACGCGGGCAACACTCTGGCGGGCTGCCCGGTTTTATGTCATGAGGGTTCAGATCACTCCGCAAGCCATACGATCGCCGCCACCGCCCAGAGGTTTCGGCATGTCGGAATGGTTGTCACCACCGGCGTGAATCATCAGCGCATGGCCCTTGATCTCGGAGATCTTTTTCAGGCGCGGCGCCAGCACCGGGTAGTTGGCGATGCCGTCAGCCGTCACGTAAACAGCGGGCAGGTCACCCAAATGGCCGTCAGCGTACGGGCCGAGGTGTTTGCCGGTTTTCTGTGGATCGAAATGCCCGCCCGCGGCCAGTGCAGCGCCTTTCACGCCGTCCTTCATGCCTGCTTCGCAACTGGCGTTTTCGTGCACATGGAAACCATGCACGCCAGCCGGCAGGGATTTCAGATCAGGTGTGAACAACAGGCCATAGGCGGTTTCGCTGATGGTGACCGAGCCGATCGCCTGCGGTGCGCCGTCAGCGCTGACCAGATTGATGGCGACTTTTTCCGTCGCCGCGTGTGCGGTACCGATGGCGAAGGTGCCGAGCAAACCCAACCACAGTGCGCGTTTCATAAGCATTTTCCTTTTCGCTGCAAGAGTGTTCAGAACGACGGACTCAATAGCCGGCCGGCATTAACCGGTGATGAAGGCATTGGCCGTGCGCGTTGAAAAGTGAGACTTGCCGCGCAATCCGAAAGTTTTGCCGCCGTCTGCCTGCACGCCGACACCTGCTGACACGCTCTGGCGCGGCAGACCTGCGCAAATAGGCTTAAATGAAGGCTGACAAGCGCTTACGGGCGTGGCCAAGGAGGAAAACCCGGTGTCGATCAAACTGCGTTTAGTGTTGCTGATTGTGACAAGTCTGCTGACAGCGTTGATCGTGAGTCTGGTCAGTTACGTCGGCAACCAGCGGATGGCCTCGGCGGTCAGCGATAACGCGGTCAGCATGAGCGCGCTGCGCAACCACATGGAAGCCGACATGATGCACGACGCCCTGCGCGCCGATGTCTACTCGGCGATGCTGGTCGGGCTGGGCAAAAGCACCAGCACGGCCTCCGAAGTGCGCGACTCGCTCAACGATCATGCGGGGCATTTTCGTGACGTGCTTGAAGACAATCTCAAGTTACCGATCAACCCGACATTGCGCAGCGCGCTGGAGCAGATCAAGCCGAGTCTCGATACCTACATCAACACCGGCGAGCGCATCGTCGGGTTGGCGCTGGATAACCCTGATGCCGCTCAGCAGGAACTCGGCACGTTCAACACGGCATTCAGTCAGCTCGAAGAACAAATGGCCGCTTTGAGCGAACTGATCGAGTCCAATACCCTGCAGACCAGTGCAGGCACCGAAGCCGCCACCCGCAATGCCAACGTCGCGCTTGGTTTGGTGTTGACCGCCAGTCTGGTGCTGCTGTTGATTCAAGGGCGCTGGGTCATTCTGAGCATCATGGGGCCGTTGAAGACCGCCAGTCGCATCGCCGAAAGCATCGCCCACGGCAACCTCAGCGAGCCAATCGCCGAGCCTTCCGGCAAGGATGAAGCCAGTGTCCTGATCCGCACATTGGCGACCATGCAGCGCGACTTGCGCGACATGATCGACGTGGTGCGGCGCAACGCTCACGGCGTCAGTGGCATGAGCGCGCAACTTAGTCACGGCTGCCATCAGGTCGCCGACAGCAGTCAGCAACAAAGTGTCGCCGCCGGCACCATGGCCGCAGCCGCCAGCCAGATGACCGCGAGCATCGAGGAAATCACTCGCCACGCCGAACGCGCCCTGAACATGGCCAATCAAGCCGAAACGCTGGCGAAAGAGGGTGGTGGTGTGATTCATCAAGTGGTCAGCGACATGGACGATATCGCGCGCTCGGCGCAACAGTCGGCCCAGGTGATCCGCACGCTGGATCAGGAATCCGAAGCCATTTTCAACATCATTCAGGTGATCAAGAGCATTGCCGACCAGACCAACCTGCTGGCGCTCAATGCTGCCATTGAAGCTGCGCGAGCCGGGGAGCAGGGCAGGGGCTTTGCGGTGGTTGCAGATGAAGTGCGCAGCCTGGCCGCGCGCACCAGCGCCTCAACCCAGGAAATCGCCGCGATGGTCGCGCGCATTCAACACAGCACCCGCGAGGCGGTCAGCAGCATGGAGGCGGGGGTGGCGCAGGTCGACAAGGGCATGGCGGTGACGGCGGATGTCGAGCGGGCGATCCGTGAAATCCTCGAGGCGACGTTGAGCACGACCCAACTGGTCAATGACATCACTCGCACGATTGGCGAACAGAGCCAGGCCAGTAACGAGATTGCCCATCAGGTGGAAATGATTGCCGGGATGTCCGAGGGCAACAGCCGGGTGATCGGGCAGACGGCGAATACCACCGATGAATTGTCGAGCCTGGCGGGGCAGTTGGCGCAGTCGGTGGATCGGTTTCGGTTGTGACGGTGAGGTCAGTCGCATTTGTGCGGGTTGGACTGCCGCCTTCGCGAGCAAGCTCGCTCCCTCATTGGAATGCGTTCTCCTGTGGGAGCGAGCTTGCTCGCGAAGAGGTCAGTTCAGCCAACACGAATGCTGGATAAATTCACCACAATCAAAACTTGAACGCCTGCCGCCCTACCAGCAACCACTTGCCGTCCTGCTTCTGCCAGATCTGGAAATTCTCGATCTCGGTCGGTACGACTTCGGTCCCCTTCAACGCCTGCGCCGAAAAATGGTGGCGCACCAGTGCGGTATCGCCGGACAGGGTGATGGTCTGCTTCTGCATCTCGAGGGTCTTGAAGGCGCTTCTGCCGGTTTCGATGTCAGCGATGAATTCCTTCTTGTCCTGAATCTTGCCGCTGGAGTGGCCGTAGGTCAGGTTGGGCGCAGTGAGAGCGTTCAGTTCGGCGATGTCCTTGTGCAGCATCGCCTGGGTCAGATGATCCACCGCTTGGGCGACATCCTTTTCTGCCGGGGCAGAGGCGGCCATGGCGTAGCCGTTGAAGGCGCAGAGAAAACCGATCAGGAGTCGGGTCTTGGTCATGAGGTTGTTTCCTTGTTGTTATAAATGGATGACTGCCTTTGTCAGTCATCGTACAACCTAGCAGAAAATCTTTATTCAGGGCACTGCTTCAAAGTGCTGATCGTCGGGGTCATGTTCAGCCTTCGTCGGCCGATAGTGTCCTCAGCGGAAAAAGACTCTCAAGTCGGGAACAGACGCGCGGGTTTGCCCTGACGTGATATTCTTCGCGCCAACTTGGTTTGACCTTATTCAGTTTGCTTGCCTCTGGGCGGGCCGACGGAATCCCTGTCGCTCAAGTAGCTGAGCCAATAATGATAAGAAGTCAGTTCAGAAGGGACATTAACTGAGGTCGATGCAGCATGTCGGCCTTGTGTGCCCACCCGTCAAAATTGAAGTGTGCCGGAATCCGCGACGCTAGCCTGAGCGTCATCAAAGCGGATCGCATACCGATAACAGCGGCGGGCGGAAGGCGTTTTATCATAGGTGCAACAGATGTTTAAAAAAGTGAACACAGCCCTGCTGGGTCTGGCTTTGGCGATGGGGATGACATCCGCCAATGCTGACGAAGCAAAGAAAGTCGACGTTCTGCTGATCGGCGGCGGCATCATGAGCACCACCCTCGGTGTGTGGATCAATGAGCTGGAGCCAAGCTGGTCGATGGAAATGGTCGAGCGCCTCGACGGCGTCGCCCTGGAAAGCTCCAACGGCTGGAACAACGCCGGTACCGGTCACTCGGCGCTCGCCGAGCTGAACTACACCCCGGAAGACGACAAAGGCAACGTGACGATCCCGAAAGCCGTCGAGATCAACGAAGCGTTCCAGGTCTCCCGTCAGTTCTGGGCCTGGCAGGTTCAGCAAGGCGTTCTGAAGAACCCTCGCTCGTTCATCAATACCACTCCGCACATGAGCTTCGTGTGGGGCGATGACAACATCAAGTTCCTGAAAAAGCGCTACGAAGCCCTGCAGGCGAGCCCGCTGTTCGCCGGCATGCAGTACTCCGAAGACCCGGCTGTGATCAAGAAGTGGGTTCCGCTGATGATGGAAGGGCGTGACCCGAACCAGAAAATCGCGGCCACCTGGAGCCCGCTGGGTACCGACATGAACTTCGGCGAAATCACCCGCCAGTTCGCCGCGTACCTGCAGACCAAGCCTAACTTCGATCTGAAACTGTCGAGCGAAGTGCAGGACATCACCAAGAATGCCGATGGCACTTGGCGCGTCAGCTACAAAAACCTGAAAGACGGCACCAAAACCGAAACCGACGCCAAGTTCGTCTTCATCGGCGCGGGCGGCGGTGCACTGCACCTGCTGCAGAAGTCGGGCATTCCTGAAGCCAAGGAATACGCTGGCTTCCCGGTGGGCGGCTCGTTCCTGGTGACCGATAACCCGGCCATCGCTGAACAGCACCTGGCCAAGGCCTACGGTAAAGCGTCGGTTGGCGCGCCACCGATGTCCGTTCCGCACCTGGACACCCGTGTTCTGGACGGCAAGCGCGTCATCCTGTTTGGCCCATTCGCGACCTTCAGCACCAAGTTCCTCAAAGAAGGTTCGTACCTGGACCTGCTGACCAGCACCACCACCCACAACATCTGGCCTATGACCAAGGTCGGCATCAAGGAATACCCGCTGGTCGAGTACCTTGCTGGCCAACTGATGCTGTCGGATGAAGACCGTCTGAACGCGCTGAAGGAATACTTCCCGAACGCCAAAGCCGAAGACTGGCGCCTGTGGCAAGCCGGCCAACGTGTGCAAATCATCAAGCGTGATGAAGCCGCTGGCGGCGTGCTGAAACTGGGCACCGAAATCGTTGCTGCACAAGACGGCTCCATCGCTGGTCTGCTGGGCGCATCGCCAGGCGCGTCGACCGCTGCACCGATCATGCTGAGCGTGCTGCAGAAAGTCTTCAAAGACAAAGTGGCTACCCCTGAGTGGCAAACCAAGCTGCACCAGATCGTGCCAAGCTACGGCACTCAGCTGAACAGCGATCCAGCCAAAGTGGCTGCAGAGTGGGCTTACACCGCCAAGATCCTCGAACTGCCGACGCCTCCGGTGATTGGTCAGGTTGCGGCTCCGGCTGCTCCGGCTGCTCCGGCTGCACCTGCAGCTGAAAAAGCTGAAGCTCCGAAGGAAAACGCTGCACGTGACATGGCGCTGTAACTAGCTGCCAGAGACACAAAGCCCACTGAACCGGCGACGGTCAGTGGGCTTTTTTGTGGTAGACGGATAATCAATTCGACGGTAACTCTGGATAGGATCCTCCGACTTGACTGCACAGCAGGAGTGGGCATGTCCGGAAAATGTAAATTGTAGAGTGAAAAAAGGTTTTTTATATCCCCTGTTGAGGATTTGTGAAGTGCAGCGGAGTTATACGGTATTGAAGTGCAGTCTCATAAGCTTCATTAAAGTATCTTGTCAAAGGACGTCTTTCAAATGACTCATGCTCTTTAATAATGTCGGTGTGGTCTGTATCGTTGAGCTTTAAGTTGTAATGAAGCCATCCGTATAGTTTTGGCGTAGTTTCTACTCGTAGAGCTAAAGTGTCTTCGGAAAATTTTCGAGCCAATTTCTCATCTGTCATAACCGCAATAGTAGATAGATTGTATGACATCGCTATGCATGATAGCTCTCCGCTGCTCAATTTTTTGGGAGCTTTAAGGGCGATTGTAATCAGATCCCTAAGGTCGCAGTGTTGAATAGATATCTGGTTTTTTAATAATGCTAAATTTAAGCGCTCTTTCAGTTGGTCTTGTTCCTTGGTTGGTTGTTTTCTTGTTTTGTATAGGCATTCATAATTTACCATTGGAGTAATTATAAAGTGCACGCCAGATGAAAATGCCGCTAGACTCAGTTTTTTTGCGGATAGTATGTTCCATATGGAGCAAGTGTCGACAGCTACTAATTTAGAGAAATTCCTCGGGTCAAAAGCCATGCTTGATAGTCCATCCAAATAATTTTCCAATTTCAGAAAGATCTTGAAGCTCTACTCCGAGTAGTTCACACAAGCGATGGGTGCTGATGAAGTTATTTTCATGTGCTTCGCAACATAGAGATACATAGTAGTCTGATAGTCCTTTTTCTAATAAATTTGTTCTTCTCTCTCGTTGTAGTTTTGTTAAGTTTTGAGGCGCTTCAGGGTCGACTTTTTCTGAGTTTGCCACTCTGGCGATTTTTAGCGCGTCTGCTTGTTGTGGAGTGATAATGCCTTCGTCTTTTAATGCTTTTGAGAGCGCAGAAGTACTAACTCGGAACTGTTGAGCCCAATGTACTATGGTGTTTTGGTCCCAGTGAGAAATGGATCTTAGCATTGCTGGAGGCATTAGGTAGTTTGAGGCAAAGCTGTTGGCTCGAATCTCAATAAGGTCTTTTTTTGAATACTTTGTGCTGCCAATATCGTAAGTGACTCTGACCTTTTCTTTGGAGTCAAAAATAGAGTGGGCTACTTCGTGAGCTACCGAGAAGCGCTGGCGATAGATGTCTTCATTATAATTTATTAGGATGCAATGTCCCGCTATAGGATCTTGTATATATAGTCCGGAAATTTCACTGTTGCTCAGTTTTCGGCGAAAAATATGTATCCCAATGTCTCTGAAGTCAGAGTAAATATCTCGTTGTACGCTGTTGGAGGGAATCCCTAAATACTTTCTTAGCCAGCTGGCAGCATCTGCTCCGAATAAAGTTTGGTTTTGTCTTTTTTCTTTTTAGAATTGTCTCCAATTCATTTTCACATTGACAAAAATATAAAAATTCTTGTATGGAACGGCGATCTTGCTTGTTGAAAGTATTTCCGAAACGGCGAAATAGAATTTCCGTAAGGGAGGAAGGCGCGGGGCGCTTTTCATCAAGTAGCTGTAGAAAGTCGCATTTGTACAAAGATGCGAGTATCAAAATTTCATCACCCGTTGGTGCAGACGAACCGAGTTCTAATTCCGTCAATCGTTCGCTTGCGATGCCGCACGCATTGCTAACTTCGGAGAGGCTATACTCAAGGTTTTCTCTGCTGTTTTTTAATCGTTCGCTAATTAGTGTTAAGTCAACATTCATTCGATTTGCCTCTTTTTGTTTGGTGTGCTGGATGTAAGAGGTCTTCAGGCATAGGTGATTAATTGTCGTTTCTAGACGGCCACTCGACAATATTTTCTATGCTTGCTTTTTCCTTTTGAGAACTGATACTTGTGCGATTTCTTTCTTGGAGGTATCGCTGATTTTTTAGTATGGTTTTTGAAGTGTTTTCGATGAGAACGTTTGGTTTGTATTTTACAAGGTGTTGTTGATTTTTAATTTTTTCAGGTTTCGGAATTGAACGGCTGGAAGGAGGTTTGCTATTTTTTATTGGACTAGAAGCTGCTGAATTGAATTGGTTGTTTGTTGTGGGTTTTGCCTTGCTAACTGAGTATTCCGCTGTGCTAATATTTTGTCCAGGTTTGCTATTGAACAGGTAGGTAGCGAAGGCTGCGGCGGTTGTAACTAATAAATAAGGGAGCAAATGACGTCGTGCATGCTTGGCGGCGCGCAGAGGAATCATAATTAAAGCTGATGTTTTCTTAATATTATGAGGGTCAAGTTTTACATAGGAGGAACTGTAAAGAATCGAGGCCGAACGGGGTTCTCTGGTTTTCTCGGATGCGGATGCGGATGCGGATGCGGATGCGGATGGTGGTGGTTTAACAGACGCGCGAGCGTGCGCTTGCATCTTGAGAAACTGCTCTCTCAGAAGTTGTTTTTTTCGAGTTTCGAGTTCGGCATCATGGTTTTTTCGAAGGTCGGCGTTAGATAGCACATGATGTGCTTCATTTATTTTTTGCATAAATTCTGCGGCTTTTGAATCACCAGGGTTTTTATCCGGATGATGCTTTTGAGAAAGCGTTTTATAGGCCGCTTTTATCACTTCAGGTGGTGCACTTTCTGAAACTTTCAGAATATCGTAGTGATTGATTATGTCTTGCATTCGGCAACTGCATCCTTGATTTGTCGATAGAGAATGATGGCACATAGCCTTCGCTCAGTCATCACAAACTAGGCTCCGATGGGAGCCTCCAGGAAAGCGCATCAAGGATGCCTTTTCAAAAAAAACCTCTGCATAGGTGGGTTCAGCAGATGCATTCAATAATGCCTAAATGAGGTGGTCGAAAATTAAGTCTTGGCCTTGGCCAGATAAGCGCCGAGGCGCCGACCCATCTCTTCGCCCAACGCCTGTAGTCCACTCAACGGGCGAACCATCACCTCGAACTCGACAATCTTGCCGTGCTCATCAAAGCGAATCATGTCGATGCCTTTCAGCTCTTTCGCCCCGACCCTGGCGCTGAACTCCAGAATCACATTCAAGCCATCGGCAGTCGCCAGTTCGCGGTGATAGGTGAAGTCTTCAAACACCTCGAACACGGTGTTGAGGATCATCGACACCACCGGCGCGCCCGGGTATGGCGTGTGCGCCATCGGCGAGCGGAACACGGCTTGCGGGTCGAGCAGGCCGGGCAGGGCGCTGAGGTTGCCGGTGCGGATCATTTCGTGCCATTTGCCCAGCGATGCGGCGACGTTGGGTTGCAGGTTCAGGTCGGTCATGTTCACTCCAGGATTTTTCTTGTTGTTGTCGCGACGGCAATGACTCTAGATCAACCACGCCGAAATTGAACCCTTGTGCCGCGATCTGAATATCGGCGCATGGCCCATGCGGATCAGATGCGCATCTGATCCGTATTTTTTCACTGGATCTGCCTCTGTTACCAGCGCAGTCATCCGCTCAAAATAACCCCACGGTTCGGCACTCGCGGCAGTCCTTCATCCCGAAGCGCCCGGTGCACCGCAAGCTCAGCATTGAGGAGAGCAACATGAACAAGATGGCGATTTTTCTGGGTGGCTTTCTGACACTGACCATTCTGATCGGCCTGCTCGCAACGATTTCTCCGGTCTGAGACGACCCTTTTCCAGTGACGTCCACGGGTGTGTCGCGCAAAGCATGTTTAAATGCCGCGCCCCCACACCTGTAAATGGACTTCAGTCATGGCCGAACACCGCATTCGCGCGCTCGCACTTTGCGTTTTTCATCACAACGGCAAAATTCTGGTTAACGAATTTCGCGACCCGGTGAGCCTGCAAACCTGCTTTCGGCCTGTCGGCGGCGGTATCGAATTTGGCGAGACCAGCGCCGAGGCAATTGCGCGTGAAGTGCAGGAGGAGTTGGAGCTGACCATGACGGACATGCGTCTGCTCGGCACACTCGAAAGCCTGTTCGTTTACAACGGCAAACCGGGACACGAAATTGTTCAGGTCTACGACGCGACGTTTGTCGATCCGGGCGTATACGACCACGCACAGATCGATGGCCATGAAAGCGACGGCGCGCCCTTCACCGCGCGCTGGCATGACAGCTCAAGCTTCAGCGAGCAGGCGCCTCTGGTGCCGAAAGGCTTGCAGGATCTGCTAAGGAGCACCGGATTGCTCGGCTGAATCCCCTCACAATTCCCCCGACCAATACCAAAGCGTATCGCCCCAATTCGAGCCACTGAAACCAGGCATGATTTCCCCCAAATCGAAGTAACGTCGGGAGTTTGCCTGTGCAGGGCTGAACCAATAACCCGCGGCGCTACAAGGCTGACCGGCCTCGAGTCGTGCTGGAGCTTTCGAATGCGCATCGTCCTGGTCGAATCGCGCGTACCAGCGCTCGGTACTGTCTTGTTCGAAGCAGTTACCGTAGGGTGAATAAGTGTGCAGCTGATCGGGTTTCGGATTGCGGAGCTGTTTCAAAACGCGGTTCACCGCTACATAGGTTACGGGCAGAGGTTCATGGATAGCGCCCAGTTCGGGTAAAGCGCCGGCGCGAATGATCAGTCCGCCCTGATAATCCAGCATCTCGACGTCGCCACGTCCGCTGAAGGCGTGGCGTAATCCGTCTTTACCTCCCAGTTGCTCGGTAAATCGAGTGCCTACAATGGTGTACCAGTTGACACCTTTGATGTGATCAAGCAGTTCTCGTTTGAAGTTGTGCACCATTGAGTCAACTTCCAGACCGACATATTGCTGCGCCAGTTGAAATTCCATGGGCATGTAACGATCGAAGTCGTAGGGCAGTATGCTCGAGAGTCCGCCGTAGCCATGTTCGGCTTCAACCTGATCGCACAAGTAAACCAGCCATTCTTCAAAGCGCGCGACGCCATCGGGCTCTTTCAGGAAACTCCAGGGCAATGTCATCTTCAGGTATGAGCGTTTTTGATCGCCATGCACCTCGAACGAGTTCAGTGCGGACAGGCTGTACGCAGCAGCTTCGTTCGCCGTTGCGGCGCTGCTGATATGCCATTCGTATTGTTCGTTTGGCCCTGACTCGCGGATTTTTTCCTGGGTTTTGCTGAATCCGGAATCTGTCAGCTTCTTGTAGCGGTCGTCGAACTGTCCCTTCAGATGCTGGCCGAACTCTTCCTTGAATCGGGTGAAGCATTGCATGACATTGCGCTTGCTTTGCAGCGAGTAGCCTTCCTTGAAGTAGAGGGTTGCGATCAGCCCGAGTCGTACAACGGGGGTGTTATCGGGTAGCTCAAACGTCAGGTTCGCAGATTGTTCACTCAGGTTGTTCAAGCTCTCCCTGATCGAACCTTCGTCCTGAAGGACGGACTTCAACTCAAACTTCCCCCGACCAATACCAAAGCGTATCGCCCCAACGGGAGTCGTTGATCTTCGGCATGAGTTCACCCTGTTGGAAATGACGGCGGGAGTTCGCCTGAGCAGGCGTGAACCAATAGCCGGTCCGGCTGCATGCATCGCCGGCAACGATTCGGCCAACTTGTGTCATTCGTGGGCTTTGGTGATTTCTCGCATAGTCGACCAGATCTTTTGGATAAACCATATGGTCGACTTTGCTGTCGTCGATGCCATACAAAAACGCTATGGCGGCGGCCTCGATTGCCCAATAGCCAACGTAATTGCCGTCTTCTCCTTGTAAATGAGTGTCGTGCCACGGTGCTTGTTTAAAAGCGGGGTACCAGCCCTGGCAATACTTTTTCAGCAGGGCGGACGCCTCTTCGCGCGTGTCGGCGTAGATTGCTTGTATTAGCGGGGTGTATACGTCGTGATACCACTGGTCAACGTCATGACGGTTGGGTAGTACCTTCTTCAACAGATCTTCGAATAGCGTGTCGTCCCCGGCATAACCTGCGTTGTCCAGCATTTTGACAAAGCGTACGAGCAAGTCGTTACGGTGCAGCAGAATACACAGACCGATTACTTGCACAGCTTCTTCGTACTGATCTGGCCAATCATCGATAGCCAACGGAGAAATCTGTGGCGCTCCTTCGAAGTCGGCGAGGGTTTGCTGGCGCACTTCATATTTTTCGATCAGGTCCTCAAGTAACGGAACCAGAGACTCAATGTCCATTCCTGCGGTGTAAGTTGCCAACAATTTGTCCAAAGCCAGACTTTGGAAGTATCGGGCACGCTGGGATGCTTCCTCTTCATCGGAGTCGGATTTGAAACGATTGGTCTTGAAGAACTCGATGACTTCGTCATGTTCTTTCAGGAAGTGGTTGTACTGATGATCAGAGAAGAATTTCTGGCGTTTGCTCATTGATGTCATGCCTCAAGCTTGAGGGAGTCCCTCGCGCCATATTTTTTTGCCAAGGATTTTTTGCGCTTGTTTACAGCCGCTTTCACCTCGGTTTCGTTGTAATGAAACGCCTTGTGTGTGCGATGGGTGCTTTCTGCAAGATTCTGAAACCGCGCTTCGGCATGGTCTTTCGGGCTTGCGCTGGAATGATAAAGCGGGGAATAAAACAGATGGCGACTGTAAGAGGCCAGGACCTGTGCGGCAAGTGCGCGACCAGCCACAGCCTTGTTCAGGTTTTGGGTGATCCACTGACTGCTCATTTGAACCAGTATTTCTTTGATCTTGGCAGAGGGGGCCGGTGAGCGGCTGGATGCCTGTGGTTTGTTTTTTCCGGTTCTCATCGACGTTGAGGGCTTGCTGGCACCGGCCTCAGGGGTATCTTCGATCGGTTCAAGCAGTTGGCTTGCGTCGGCGATGCGCGTTACGCCCGATATGCCCGATTCTCCCAGTTTGGAGGCGATGCCGGGTTTTCGAGTGTTATTGGCTCTACGCATGAATTTTGGTGCATCTTCTTCGCGGCTCGCCTTCGCTTCGACAATCGCGAATTTTTCGCCGCCATTGTTCGCTGGCTTCGCGCGCCAGACCGCGTCGATACCGGTTCCATTGGCGCCGTCAGACAGTTTGTAAAGGACATGCCTGGCTTTAGGGCTGCCTCCCGAAGAAAGTTTTCCGGTTTTCGTGGCACCCGGCAGCCCCTCCAGCCATTTGCCATCCGCCCCCTTGTCATGTCCATCCCAATCTTTGCCCCAACCGAATTCGACTGCGCAGATGTAATCGGCGATATGTTCGCCGCTGACGCCCAAGCCTTCATTCAAAATGCTCGAAGGCGCCTGAACGCCGACCTTGGAGGATTCGACACGGTTGGAGTGGGTGCCGCTGGCGCCGTCCTTGCCTTGAGTGCCGACGGTGGAATCGCGGTTGGCGGGTTTTTCCCCGCGCCTTGGGTGACTGGTGCCGGACGAGGCGGCGGAGCTGTTGCGCTGCATGCCTTTCCATTTGTTCAGGCGTTTTTCAACGATGCCAAGCATCGCCGGCATGTTGTCTCGGGCGGTAGCGAGTACGGTCACGACGGCGGTTTGAACCCAACCCGGCGAGCCCTTATAGACAGAAGAACTCCTGATCGCGGAAATGATGTCGTCCATTTCCGCGCGCAGTTTGCCGGCGTTGAAAATCCGTGACAGGAGTTCTTCCGGACTGGTCTTGATGCCGCATTCCTGCAAGACGAACCGCAGCAGATCGAACAACACCGGGGCGAATCGTTGAGGGTTGCGGTTGACGATACGCATGCTTTTTTTCAAGCCGTCACCCGCGCCGGGTATCCAACCGATCACTGCCAGGAGCAAATCGAACTGGGCATCTTCCTTGGCTCCGGGGGTGTCCGATTTGTACAGCAGAACGGCGGATTCAATGGTGTCGTACACGTCAATGGCCTGGCCCAGAAACGGCACCGCACCCATCGCAATGCCTTTGCCCAGTTCGATAGCCGCTTCCTGATAAGCCCCGGTGCGGTCGTCGTTGCTGCTTGCTTGTTCGCTCATGCCAGCCTCCCTGCGGCTTTTTCGACCAATGCCTGTAGATCAACGGTGGCAGGGTCGAGACCCAGTTTTCGCAGATCTTCGTCGATTTTGTCATCAGAAGCGTCAACTACGGCCACTGCCGGACGATCATAGGGACGAGGGTCTTCGCCGTAATAGACTTTCGCGGGGCCTTTCGGCACGTCCTCCAGCCGGGCGAATCCGTCGCTGTCGAGCACGCCTTCGCGAGTCGAGCCATCGGCGAATTCAACGCGATAAGACGCGCCGGGTACGGGTTCGAGATTGTCGTAGTGCAGGTTCAGTTCAAGCCAGGTGGGATTGGTTTTGGACCGTTCCATCAAGTTGCCGGCCGTGTCAGTCGCCGCCAGTCCAGGAATCAACGGCACCAAAATCCCGATCCCGGTGCCCACCCCAGGCGCGCCACCGGTATTGACCTTCACTTCAGCGCCGCTGATGGTCACGCCGCCGGCGTCGACCTTGACGAAACTGCCGCCAGCCTTGGCGGTGAGTTCCATGCCGGCGTCTATCACGACCTTGTCGCCGGCGTGGTAGTGGATTTCGCTGCCGGCTTCGACGAATTGAGCGGTGCCGACTTTTACGTGCTGGGTCACGCCGACGGTCAGGTGCTCGTCGGCGCGCATTTCGCTGATGCGGTCCAGATGGGTGATGCGGTGTTCTTCAACCTTGAATTCGCTCAGCGTGTTGGCTTCGACGGTGTCGTGCCGTTCGTTGCCGACGCGGATTTTCTGGTCGTGCTCGATGTTTTCGTCCCAGTCGCGCTGGGCGTGGATGTAGATTTGCTCGACGCCTTTTTTGTCTTCGATGCGGAACTCGTTGTAGCCCTTGCCGCCCGGTGAACTCAGGGTTTTGAAGGTGCTGCGGGTCTTGTTTGCCGGCAGGTCGTAGGGGACGACGTTTTCCTTGTGGTACAGGCAACCGGTGACCAGCGGCTGGTCGGGATCGCCTTCGAGGAAGGTGACGAGGACTTCCATGCCGATGCGCGGGATGGCGATGCCGCCGTACGCTGCGCCGGCCCAGCCGCTGGCGACGCGCATCCAGCAGGTGGTTTTGTCGTTGGACTGGCCGTCGCGGTCCCAGTGGAATTGCACTTTGATGCGGCCGTACTGGTCGCAGTGGATTTCTTCGCCTGCGGGGCCGGTGACGACGGCGGTCTGGCTGCCGAGGACTTTCGGTTTCGGGTGTTCAAGGGCAGGGCGGTAGTGCGCGTCCCATGGAGTGGCTAGGAAGCTGTTGCGGTAGCCCTGGTGGAAATCGCTTTTGTTGTCGGTGACGTCGCTGGTGACGTTTTCGCCGAGCACTTGCGGTTGTTTGCCTTCGTGGAAGACTTCCAGCAGCAGCCACAGGTCATTCCATTCGGCGCGCGGGTGTTCGGCGAGGGTGAGGAAATGGCCGCTGGTGAGGGTTGGTTCGTCACCTTTGCCTTCGGCGAGTTTGTAGTCGCTGCGATGGCGTTCGAGGGCGCGGGTGGAAAGGAACTTGCCGCGCTCGCGGGTGGTGAAGCGGCCGGGGTAGTCGTAGTCTTCGAGATCCGGGGCAAAGGTGCTTTTTGCGGTGCCTTCGGGGAGGATCTGCGGTTTTTCGAAGTCGTAGTCGCGGCGGCTGACGCGGGTGGTGCGGGTTTCCAGACGCAGGTTGAAGCGTTTGATCACCGGTTTGTCGGCGGCCATGCCGGAGTCTTGCTGGTAGCTCACCGGTTTCAGTTTGCGAAACACGGTCTGATCGTCACCGAACACCAGTTTGTGGCCGCTGCTGCTGTGCTGGAAGTGGAAGTGAATGCCTTCTTCCTCGCACAGGCGCTGGATGAAATGCAGGTCGGATTCGTCGTACTGCACGCAGTAGTCGTGTTCCGGGTATTCGGCGTTGAGCTGGAAGCTGTAGGCGTCGGCAAGAATGCCGCGATCTTCCAGCACCTGGGCGATGATCTTCGGCACGGTCAGTTGCTGGAAAATCTGCTGATCGTGGTTGTGCCGCAGGTAGGCCAGTTGTGGCACCAGGCTGAGGCTGTAACGGGTCAGGGTCTTGCCGGAGTCGCCTTGCTCGATGCGATAGACCAGACCGTGGATCTTGCCTTCGCCGGTCGGGCCGAAAGTCAGGACGCCGGGCTTGTGCAACAGCTCTTCGAGTTTGAGGTCGGGGCGCGCGCTGACGAGTTCAAGGTCGAAACGGAACGGTTGGTTGAGGGCTTCGCGACCGGTGAAGCTGAGGACTTGCAGGTCGGCGTTGGCGCCTTCAAGCGTGAGGGTAATGTGGGTTGCGTTTGCATCCAGCATGCTCGACTCCATCCATTGGAAAAGCTGTGCCGATGTTGCAACAACTGAAACAGCCGATCAAGCGTCCAAACGCACCATAATCAGTGATTAGACTCAGCTCACGATTCTGTCACCGAGGGACGGACGGGCCATGGATTCGCTGATCAACGCCGCCGGCCGCGCGCTGTCCGCCGGTGACCCGCTGGGCGCGTTGAACTACGTCGCTCTGCGGGAGGACCCGCCGGCGCTGGCCCTGCGCGCAATTGCCATGGCTCAGCTCGGTGATCTGCCCCGTGCCAAGGCGTTGTTGCAAAGGGCGATAAAGGCGTTCGGCAGCAATGAGCCGCTGTCACGGGCGCGCTGTGTGGTCGCCGAGGCCGAGGTTGCGCTGGCGGCGCGGGATCTGGGCTGGCCGGTGAAGGCGCTGGAGGCGGCGCGCCAGGTGTTGCAAGCGCACGGGGACTGTGTGAATGCGGCGCACGCGCGCTATGTGCAGATTCGCCGGTTGCTGTTGATCGGCGAGCTGGAGGAGGCCGAAACGCTGCTGGCTGAAACTGACCCGGCACCGTTGCCGCCGGCGTTGCGAGCCGCGCATGAGTTGATCGCCGCCGGGATCGCCGTGCGTCGGGTCCAGGCCCACAAGGCCAGCGCGGCGTTGGCTCGGGCGCAGGCTGCGGCGCAACAGGCCGGGATCGCCGCACTGAGCGCAGAGGTCGATCACGCCTCTCACATGCTCGCTGCGCCGGCAGCGCGGTTGATTGTTGCTGGTCAGGCGCAACGGGTGAATCTGGCGCAGGTTGAAGCTTTGTTCAACTCGTCGACACTGATCGTCGATGCCTGCCGCTATAGCGTGCGCGGAGCCGGCATGACGGTGCCGCTGGCCACGCGGCCGGTGCTGTTCAATCTTGCGCGGTCACTCGCACAAGCCTGGCCGGGTGAAGTGATGCGCGAGACGCTGTTCGCTAAAGCCTTTCGGTTGCCCCTTACGGATGAATCGCACCGTGCCCGCTTGCGGGTCGAAATCGGCCGGTTGCGAGCGGCGTTGGCTCCACTGGCGAACATCACCGCAACGCCAAGGGGGTTTGCGCTGGTGGCCGAGGATGTGGCATTGCTGACGCTGCCGGTCGAGGACAAATACGCGGCGTTGCTGGCTTTGCTCGCCGACGGCGAGGCCTGGTCGAGTTCGGCGTTGGCACTGGCCTTGGGCACCAGTCAGCGCCAAGTGCAGCGGGCGTTGGAGGCATTGGCGCTGGCGGGCAAAGTGCAGGCGTTCGGTGTCGGCCGGGCGCGGCGCTGGATGACGCCGCCCATGCCGGGTTTCGCGACGATCTTGTTACTCCCGGTGTCGCTGGGCAGTGGCTAGGCTGGACCCACACATCCACGAGGAAGCCCTCATGAAACACGCAAATGCAGAAATCCTTCGCGAGTACGGTCCGTTTGATGCCATCAAAGGCATTCACGGCGTGACGTTCGATGGCCAGCAGGTCTGGTTTGCCAGCGACGGCCAGCTCAATGCACTCGATCCGGCCAGCGGTGAAACCGTACGCACGATCAAGGTCGGCGCCGACGGCGGCACTGCCTTCGACGGCCAGCATCTTTACCAGATTGCCGACCGCCACATCTACAAGATTGATCCGGCCACAGGGCGCGTACTCCACACCATCCCGGCACCGGGCAATGGCGGTGATTCAGGCATGGCCTGGGCGGAAGGCTCGTTATGGGTCGGGCAGTATCGCGAGCGCAAGATTCATCAGATCGATC
The DNA here is from genome assembly GCF_900582195.1 of Pseudomonas viridiflava. Classification (GTDB taxonomy): domain Bacteria; phylum Pseudomonadota; class Gammaproteobacteria; order Pseudomonadales; family Pseudomonadaceae; genus Aquipseudomonas. The sequence goes on along the minus strand of NZ_UTHA01000019.1, from coordinate 20,360 downwards.
CGCAGACCGGCAAGGTCCTGCGCACGCTGGAGTCGAACCGTTTTGTCACCGGGGTGACCTGGGTGGATGGCGGGTTGTGGCATGGCACTTGGGAGGGGGATGAGAGTGAGCTACGGCATATTGATGCGCAGGATGGCAAGGTCCTTGAGTCGCTGAAGATGCCGGCGGGTCAGGGAGTTTCGGGTTTGGAAGCAGACGGCGCGGATCGCTTTTATTGCGGTGGCGGCGACAGCGGGCGGGTGAGGGCGGTGCGTCGGCCTCAGTGATCAAGGTGTCTGTACAGGCCTCTTCGCGAGCAAGCTCGCTCCCACAGTGATTGCGGGTGAACACAAATTTTGTGAGCAACCCCAAACCCTGTGGGAGCGAGCCTGCTCGCGAAAGCTCAGTGTCAGGCACCGCTGTTTCGACGACGTTCAATACCCTCCAGGCCGCCGATGTCCAGCAACCTTCTTTCCACCAGGACATTCTCAAGGGCCTGGCGCTCGAACGGCGCCATTTGGTGCTCGCGCTTTTTCAGCTCCAGCAGAATCGGGCTGGACCAGGTGCGGTAGGTCTGTTCGATGTTGCGAGGCGACGTCATCAGTCTCTCCTTGATCAAGAGCCGGGTGTAGCGGGCAGGGCTCAATCCGATGAGGTATTAACGTTAGTCGACGATCGCCAGCTGCGCGAATGTCCACGTCTTGTGCTCCTACAAGGCGGGGCGAATGGAGCAGCACGATCGCTCGCGGCTGCGGTCGTACTCTTCACATAGGCGTATCACTTGTGGAGATCCAATGAGCCAGGAAGTCCTGACCACTGAAACCAACCGCCGCCAGTTGCAGCAGATCATCGCCGGGCTGTCCGACGGGGTGATTCTGCTGGAGCTGGATCAGAGCATTCTCTGGGCCAACGAAGCCGCGCTGGCCATGCACGGTGTCCACCGGATCACCGATCTGGGCCACAATGCCGACGAATACGCCAGGAAATTCAACCTGCGCTACCGCAACAATCACTCGATCACCGCCGAAAACTACCCGATCAGCCGAGTGGCGCGTTGTGAGAGTTTCAATGACGTCCTGATTGAGGTATCGCCGGCCGACGATCCGGAACGGATTTGGGTGCACAGCGTGCGCAGCATGATTCTCACGGATCGCGAAGGGCAGCCCGAGTCGCTGGTGCTGATCATGAGTGACGTCACTGACTGGGCCAACGCCGAGCAGCGCTTCGAACGGACGTTTAACGCCAATCCGGCACCGGCAGTGATCTGCCGGCTCAGTGATCTGCGTTATATCAAGGTCAATCCAGGGTTTCTGGAGATGACTGGCTACACCCGTGAACAGGTGATTGGCACTTCCTCTTATGAAATCGATATTTTCGAGCAGGCCGAACATCGGGATCTGGCTATTCAGCGCCTGCGCGATGTCGCGACCATCCCGCAGATGCAGGCCGAGCTGCGCCTGCCCGATGGCAGCAGCAAGCAGGTGATCGTCGCCGGTCAGCCACTGACGCTCAACGATGAGGATTGCATGCTGTTTTCCTTCGTTGACATGGAACTGCGGCGCAGGGCAGAGGTGGCGCTGCGCCAGAGCGAGGAGCGCTTCGCCAAGGCGTTCCGGCTGACACCGGTGCCCATCCTGATCTGCAGCGCCGACGAGCAACGGGTGATCGATGTCAACCAGGCGTTCCTCGACACACTGGCGTATGGCAGCGACGACGTGCTGGGCAATACCGTGACGCAGCTGGAATTCATCGATGACAGTGGCGCCCGGGCCCGGTTACTGGCGGCACTGGAAAGCAACGGCCGGATCGATCGGGTCGATGTGCGGGTACGCAAGAAGGATGCGCAACTGCTGGAGTGCGCGGTGTCCGCTGATACCGTCACGATTCAGGACATGCGCTGTTATCTGCTGGTGCTGATGGACATCACCGAGCGCAAGCGCACTGAGCTGGAACTGGTGGCGGCGATTGAGGAGGTGATGAAGGATGCCTCTTGGTTCAGCCGCACCCTGATCGAAAAACTGGCCAATGTGAAGAAAGTCAATTCGCCACAGCTGCCGAGTGTTTCGTTCACCGATCTGACCGCGCGTGAACGTGATGTGCTGGGTTTGATCTGTGAAGGGCTGGCCGACAAGGAGATTGCGGCGCGGTTGAAGCTGGCGCCGAACACGGTGCGTAATCATGTAGCGATGGTGTATTCCAAGCTCGATGTACACAGTCGCAGTGAGGCGATTGTCTGGGCACGGGAGCGGGGATTGTTTTCCGGGGAGTGGGGCACCAAGGGGCAGCGTTAGGGTGCAAATGCACTAGTTCATAGGGTGCAAATTGAGGTGTTGGCGGTCGACCGCTGTTCTTAGTCTGGTGGGGTGCGGTACGAGGCGTTTTGGCTCGGGATCGCGGCCCTTCGCAGTCGTTAAAGGAACAGTCTGATGATGAATCTTGCACAGTTGCGCGCGCAGCTTGAACGCAGTTTTTCGCCGCTGGCGTGTGAGTGTCTGGTGGATGGTGATCACTCTCTGACGGTGAAGCTTTATCACCCGGTGTCGGGGCAGGTGGATCTGGTGATCAGTGGGTTGAAGCTCGATGCGCTGCGCACGCCGGAGTCGGTTGATGGTTTGATTGAAGAATTGCGGTATGAGTTGCAGAGCAATTCTTTGCGTTCTTTTCGGGATCCGGATTTGGCTTAGGGCTTTTGGGCTTGGCGGCCTTTGGGCCGACCATGCTCTTGGGTTTGGGGTGTATATCCGTTTTTTCGGGTGTTGCGGCTGGCGGTTCCGCTCGTGCAGCGGGTCACTTTTGCAGACGCCGGAATGCCGGCCCAGCCAAAAGTAACCAAAACGCTTTGCCCTGACGTTCGGCCCGCTCGCTAAAGCTTGGGGTTCCTTCGTTCCGGGATCGCTCCGGGGGCAGCGCCTACGGTTTGCTTCGCTGCACCTCCTCTCGCTGTGTCTGGCTTCGCCAAACGGCCGCAGCGGTCCCACCCCCGGATCAATCCCTCCACTTATCCTGCCGACGGGCTTTAAGATCAAGAGCTGCAGCCGAGCTAACGCTCATCCTGTTGAGTGGTGGAAAAGCACAGCGAGGGTGTGTGTTGGTTTGCTTTCTTGTGGGAGCGAGCTTGCTCGCGAAGGGGCCTGTCTGGCAATGTTCATTTCAGTCTGACAATCCGCTCGAATCCGAACGCAAAATCGACAGCTACTTCCTCCCGATCCGGCCCATTCACTGGCGCTTGCGAGTGTCTCGGCTATAAAGAATGAGTGGTCAGGTCTTCCGTGGTCGGTTCGGTCGCGGGAGTGGTTCTTCCATTCATCGCGGGTCGTCCTATGAAGACTCTTGGGAAACGCGTGTTGCCGTTGGCTTTTTTTGCTGTGCTGTTGGCGGGTTGCGCCAGTCCACCACCCCCTCCGCCAGTGACGCCACCGCCACCGCCGGAGCGCACTTGTCAGGTTCTCGAAAACACTGAGGTCGCTGGCGACATGTACGCCGATGGGCAGGTCACTCGACACATCACTACCACCCGTTGCGTCACGCAATAGCGCCGGCGGGGGCGGGGGCGGCGTGTCTGGCCTTGCGCTTGCTCTCGGTGCATTTCCGCTGGCAACTGCCTGAAGTCGTTGCCTGATTGAAACTGTAGGAGTGAGCCTGCTCGCGATAGTGCTGTGTCAGTCAACATTTATGTGTTTGACACACCGCTATCGCGAGCAGGTTCACTCCTACAGGGAGTTACGTGTTTGCAATGGGAATCAGGACAGGAACCCACCATCCACATTCAGCGCAACCCCGGTGGTGTAACTCGACGCATCACTCGCCAGGTACAACACCGCACCGGCCATTTCGCTCGGATCCGCCACACGCTTGAGCGGAATCTGCGTCAGCGCCTGCTTGAGAATTGCGTCGTTCTTGACCAGCGCCGAAGCGAACTTGGTGTCGGTCAGGCCCGGCAGCAGGGCGTTGCAGCGGATGCCGAACTGCGCGCATTCCTTGGCAAACACCTTGGTCATGTTGATCACCGCTGCCTTGGTCACCGAGTAGATGCCCTGAAAGATCCCCGGCGAAATGCCGTTGATCGAGGCGACGTTGATGATGCTGCCACCGCCGTTCTCGCGCATCAGCTTGCCGGCCTCGACCGACATGAAGAAATAGCCGCGAATGTTCACGTCGACAGTCTTCTGGAACGCGCTCAGATCGGTATCCAGCACGTTGCAGAATTGCGGGTTGGTCGCGGCGTTGTTGACCAGAATGTCGAGGCGGCCGAATTGTTCCTTGATCCCGGCGAACACTTGGGCTATCTGCTCCATTTCGCCGATGTGGCAGGCCACTGCGGTGGCTTTGCCGCCAGCGGCGATGATCGCGTCGGCGACATGCTGGCAGCCGTCGAGCTTGCGGCTCGAGACGATCACGTGGGCGCCTTGCTGGGCGAGCAGTTTGGCGATGGCTTCACCGATGCCACGGCTGGCGCCGGAAACGAAAGCGATCTTGCCGTCGAGGTCGAACAACTGAGTCTTGGACATAGGGGTTCCTTGGTGTGGGCCGTCAGAGGCTCGATTTCGCAATGACTTGCAGGCTCATCTGCTCCAGCAGTTTGTTCATGTGAATGAACTGCGCGAAGCGTTTGTCCTGGGTCTGGCCATGGTAGAAGCGGTAGTAGATCTGCTGCACGATGCCAGCCAGACGGAACAGGCCATAGGTGTAGTAAAAGTCGAAATTGTCGATCTGGATGCCCGAGCGTTCGGCGTAGTAATCGACGAATTCGCGGCGGGTGAGCATGCCCGGCGCGTGGCTCGGCTGGCGGCGCATCAGTTGCACCGGCGCCGGGTCGTCCGCCTGAATCCAATAGGCGAGGGTGTTGCCCAGGTCCATTAGGGGGTCGCCGAGGGTGGTCAGTTCCCAATCCAGAACACCAATGATCTGCATCGGATTCTGTGGGTCGAGGATGACGTTGTCGAAGCGATAGTCGTTGTGGACGATGCTCGAGGTCGGATGGTCGGCCGGCATCTTGTCGTTGAGCCAGGCTTTGACCTTTTCCCAGTGTGGCGCGTCGGGGGTCAGGGCTTTTTCGTAGCGTTCGCTCCAGCCTTTGATCTGGCGCGCGACGTAGCCTTCCGGTTTGCCCAGATCACCGAGGCCGCAGGCCTTGTAATCGACGCGGTGCAGTTCGACGAAACGGTCGATGAAGCTCTTGCACAGCGCTTCGGTTTTCGCTGAATCGAGGCCCAGTTCCGCCGGCAGCTCCGAGCGCAGGATGATGCCGTTGACCCGTTCCATCACATAGAACTCGGCGCCGATCACTGATTCGTCGGTGCAGTGCACGTAGGCTTTCGGGCAGTACGGGAAACCGTCGCGTAACTGATTGAGGATGCGGAATTCGCGGCCCATGTCGTGGGCGGATTTGGCCTTGTGGCCAAACGGCGGGCGGCGCAGGACGAATTCCTGTTCCGGGTATTCCAGCAGGTAGGTCAGGTTCGACGCACCGCCGGGAAACTGGCTGATCGCAGGTGTGCCGCTCAGGCCCGGAATGTGCGCCTTGAGGTACGGATCGATCAGGCTGGCATCGAGTTCTTCGCCAGAGCGGATACGGGTGGACTGGTCAGTAAGCGCCATGCTTATCCCTTCTGCTTATTTTGGAGGCCAGACATCATTGGCTAATCTAATGGCGCGCTCAGGTCGCCACAAGCGCGAGTCGGTCTTATAGGTTAGCGTGTTGCCGGATAATCACCTTTGGGAATGTGCGCGACGAGCCGCGGCAGACTAAGGTTTAGCGGGTATGCCATGGGCAGGAAGGAGCTTGGAAAATGGGCTGTCCGCAAGTCTGTGCCACCGCCACGTTGCAATGCAGCTTCGGCGCTGCGCCGTCGATGCTCAACGTGTTGCCAGTGAACCGCACGCTGACCGGCGGGATGCCGGCGGCGAACATCATGGATCACATCCCGCTGGTGAATATCCTGCCGTTCGGCGTATGCATGAGCATGGCCAATCCGATGGTCGCCGCTGCAACTGCCGCCGCGCTGGGGGTGTTGACGCCAATGCCGTGTATTCCGGCGACGGCCACGCCGTGGATCCCCGGCGGGGCGCCGACGTTGTTGCTGGGCGGAATGCCGGCGATCGATGCCAACTCGACGTTGATGTGCAACTGGGCGGGAGTGATCAAGATTGTCGTGCCGGGGCAGATGCAGATGCTGATTCCTTGAGTTTTTTACTTGGCGTGAAATCCAAACCCCTCACCCCAGCCCTCTCCCAGGGGGAGAGGGAGCCGATTGGGGGATATTGATTAGCTGCGCCGAAGTGAAAGTCTAGCTGTGAATCCATAATCGACTCGGTCTTGCAGGTCGATGTATGAAGCAAGGCAGCTCGGTCGGTTCCCTCTCCCTCTGGGCGGTCCGACGTTTCGGGAGGGCTAGGGTGAGGGGCTCTTCCGGGGTTTCAGACCTGCTGCGGATCCGCCCATTGCCGATACCACCAGCGCACCCGCGAAATCGGCTTGCCATCCGCGCCTAACGGCCGTCCATCCTCGGCAAAGCCTTGCTCCGGCTCCAGCAATTGCCCGTTCACATAGCGCGCTTCCAGCGCCGGTTTGCCATTTGGATGAAAGCGCTGATAACGCCCCTCACGCACGCCATCGCGATAAAACTCAGCCTCCGCTACTTGCCCGTCCGGGAAGTAATTGAACGCTTCGCCGTGGAGCAATCCGCGCCGATACGTCGCCTTGCGCTGGAGAAAACCCTCAGGCGCATAAAAACTGGCAACGCCCTGCAACTTGTCGCGTACAAACGGCATCTGTGCCGAGACCTTGCCGTTGGGGTGATAGAGCAGCGACGTGCCCTGCAGTTCGCCCTGGCTGTAATGCAGATCCGCCTGTTTGCGCCCGTCGTCCTTGATGTTCAACGGCCCCTCTAGCTGACCGTCCTGCAGACGCCCCTTGAGTTGCTTGTCATCCTGCTGCAGATCCAGCGGTGTGATCGCCATGGCCTCTCCTTGTCAGTTGACCTGCACCAGGCCGCCCTTGATGGTCAGCATGCCGCCGCCATCTACGGTCTGCGAGGCCGCGCCCTTGTTGGTCAGGCTGATTCCGGCGTCGTTGGTCAGCGTCGTTCCGGCCTTGTTGTCCAGTGAGGTGCCGGCCTGATTGGTCAAGGCAGTGCCGGCCTTGTGCGTGATCGAGGTGCTGGCAGACGTCGTCAGATCGGCGCCGCTTTTGATGGTGAAGCTGCCGCCACTTTGCAGGGTCAGGGTGCCGCTGACTTTGATCGTCAGGTTGCCATCCACCGTCAGGCTGTAATCGCCGCTGACCTTGTCGGTGTAATTGCCGCCGGTGCTGTGATTCTGATCGGCGCCGACCGTCACCGTTCGGCTGTCTTTGACATCAAGGCTGTCGCTGCCGGTCTGAATCGTGACGCTGCGTTTGCCTTTCTCCAGCGTCACGGTCTCGTCGCCGTCCTTGACCGTGCGGGTGCGGGCGTTTTGCACCGTGAGGGTTTCGTCGTGGCCGACAGTCGCGGTGGTGTCGTTGAGCACGTTGATGTTGAGATCTTTCTGCGCTTGCAAGAACACCTCTTCAGCGTCCTTCTTGTCCTCGAAGCGCAATTCGTTGAAACCGCCACCGCCCTTGGACGATTGGGTCTTGATCCCCGATTGCGTCTGATTGGCCGGCAGTGCATAGGGCAGGGCGTTGTCGCCGTTGTAGACGCAACCGGTTACCAGTGGCCGATCCGGATCACCGTCGATAAACGTGACGATGACCTCTTGACCGATGCGCGGAATGAACTGCATGCCGAAGCCCTTGCCACTCCACGGCAATACCACGCGCACCCAACAGGAACTGCTTTCATCATTCTTGCCGTCGCGATCCCACGGGAACTGCAACTTGATCCGGCCGTATTCGTCGGTCCAGATTTCCTCACCGGACTTGCCCACGACAATCGCCGTTTGCGGATGCATGCGCGGTTTCGGAGTGGTGCGTTGCGGACGAAACGGCGTGGCTTTGGGGATCGCTTCAAAGCGGTTGCGATAGCTTTCGTGGCTGACGTCATGGGTGACCCGCGTCACCACCCAATCGATGTTCAGACTGGCATCGTCGTGCCCTTCGAGAGTGAACCAGTGCCCCGGAATCAACCAACGGCAGTCGCTTTCGCCGACAAAACGTTTCTCCTCGCTGCGCAAGCCATCGACCCGTTGCTTGGTCAACGCATCACCGCGCGCCTTGGCGTTGTAGCCGCCCGGATGCTCGTAGATCGAACGCGGCCCGGCGACGGCTTCGGCCTGGCCGTAGAGCGAAGTGGTTGGCGTGGTGAACTCGTAATCCGTCGCCCGATAGACCCCGGCCACCGCTTGCAGACACACCTGCCCGGAGCGGATCCCATGCAGTTCACGCTCGCCCAGGACTTGCCCCAGGTATTTGACCGTCGGCCCGTTTGGAATGGGGACGAACGCATCGTTACTGTCGCCCAATACCAGCGTGTGCTTGCCTTCATCGTGGGTGAAGAACCAGAAAATGCCTTCCTCTTCCAGTAGCCGCGAGACAAAGGCGAAATCGCTTTCGCCGTACTGCACGCAGTATTCGCGGGGGGTGTAACTACTGGTCAGCGACAGCTTGAAGTCGGTGAAGCCGTGGACCTTGAAAATCGTGGTGACGATGTCTGAAGTGGCGAGGTTCTGGAATACGCGGTTGTTGCTGGCCAAGGTCAGCCACCAGAGCCACGGTCTTAAAACCAGCTGATAGCGCTCGGCGGTTGCGTCGGCAGGCAGTTGGCGGATCTCGGCGACGAGAGCGTCGAACGGACGCATCTGGGCGTCTTTGTGCAGCGTGGTGGTGATGTGGGTGGCAACGGAGCTGGTCAGGGTGAGCGAGGCGCCATCGTTGAGACCGTGAAGGGTTTGCACGCCCAGCAGGTTAAGGCCTTCGTCACCGGACAATGCCTCAGGGTAAAGCGCTGACAGCGCAGCGGCAGTGAGGGAAAACGTGGTGTTGCTGTCTACGGAACGAGGCATTGGCGAAGCCTTTTCGAATGGACGCTATCAACGGCACGTTGCGCTTTTACCCAGCCAGCTAGCCGATACGATTGATCTTTATTATTTTCCCGGTGTGGTCGACTTCGAATTCAATGGGTTGTGGTTTTTCGGGGAGGGTGATTCCCAGCCTGGTGACTTCTTCCTGAGTCAGAGAATAGGCTTTTTGCCCGACAGAATTGCCTGCGACTTGAATGCGTGCCCCGACTTTTAACTTGATGAGTGTGCCTGTACGAGTGCCTGCAGACGGTTTGCCCGGGCGTGGGTCGGCCAATAGCTGACGATGCTGTGCGGTGTGTCGAGTGCTTGAGGTACAAATAATATTGTTGCCACTGATCTGGAAGCGATGTGTCCAGTTGGTCGTGCGAATGACCACCCGGCTGACGAAAGGGTATAAACCTCCTTCAGGAACGTTCAGCTTTTCGTGTTTACCCGCTTTAAATGCATTTTTTATCGCACTGATGATCGTCGGCCCTGCCAGGTGGGGTGCCAGCGCATCCCATGGATGGGCAGGGTTCAATAGTCCGATGGAGATTTCTCTATGGCCCATTGGCAATGCGGTTTCATCGCGTAGTCCTGAGAGTTGAATGCCCGCATAGGTTATTTGATGCTCTGTATTTTGCGGATCACTGGACTCACCCCATTTCATCTGAACAGTTTTGGTGATCATGCCGGCTTCGTCGTTCATGCCCCATAATCCCAGATGTTTCAGCCAGGACTCGAACTCCCTGGGTTCGAGGCCGATGATCATGAGGTCGCCGCCATACATGGTTGTGTCTTTAAGGCACGATGTGTCGATCTTCGGATGAATCACGGAGAGGAGCTTTTTAAGTTCTGCGCCTGAGTGTTTTCCGAGAATGATTATTCTGTCGCCACGTTCTCGTGCCTTGGCAAAGTGTTTTTCATATTGACGGTATTCGGCGAGCGTCCCGTAAGTCACGCCTGATTCTTGTTCGGATCTAACCCGTTTCAGAAGGTCATTCAGTTTTTCCGGGACTTTTGCCGCCAGTTGCCGGCCAGGCGCCTTTAGCCGACGCTGATATTCCTCTTCAAGTTCCTGAGTGACAGCAAGTTCATTTGCCCTTCGCTTCACCAGCTCATCAATACTTTCCAGATAAATTCTTTCTGCTTCGGCTTCAACCGCCGCACGAAACTTGGGGTTGCGCATCAACTTCCACCACAGCGGCGACGCTCCGGTTTCCCGAATCACGCGGTTCCAGTGGTCCCTTGCTTCCTTTTCCATTCTCTTGAGGTCATCCAACGGAGAATGAATATGCAAGAGTTCCCTTCGTTCGTAGTCCATTGGTGATCCTTCATGGTGTGGAAGTCTTCAACTGTCGTCGAAGAGGGCGGGCGGTCAGACATGTCATCGAGACACTGCGATCAGCCGAGGCCGCGTCAATAAAACACGTCGTACAGATTGTCTATTTCACCCTCGGTCAACGGGCATTCAACGGTGATTTGTGCGCTTTCAAAGTAGGTGTCCAGGACGATCGTCGCGTAGGCCGCTTCAGCCGCTTTTTTCTTGGCTTCCATCAATTGGCCCAGCGGAATGTGGGGCAATAGCTTGCGGCAGTCATAGTTATGGGTTTCTTTTCGCATTCTTTCCGCCGCCGTGAGCAGCGCATCTCTGCAGGCACCCAGATAGAGACTATGGAACGTGCTCCACAAGCGCTCGGCGTAATCCTTGAACTCGGCACGGCTCATCGGTTTGACCAGCGTGACGTCGGTGACGATGGCCCGGGCCATGCGCAGCAGGTGGTCTCTTATGAGAACTTCCACCTCACTGTCGGCGCTGTTGAAATAGGATTTCAAGATGGAGGTTTCTGATTGAAGGTAGATCAGGAATGTTCGACAGGCGCTGTCGGCCACAACGTCTTCCAGTTGGTGCTGTTGAACGGTGAAAGTCGCCATGATTTTATGCGCGGCGGCTTCGCCCACATTGCCCTGGCCATGCTGGAAGATGGTTTTGGAGAGTTCGACATCGGTTTCGTTGGCGGTGTGGAAGCAGCCGTTACATTTCAACAGGGACATGATCAGGAACAGCCTGAGTTGATGCTGCATCCGGTCCTTGGTGTGTTTCTTTACATCGGTCTGTGGCGGCGCCATGAAGACGCCTTCGCTTTCGGGCGTTTTGCGCGGATTCACCGGGCGCGCCGCTTGCGCAGTACCCGGGTAAACAAAATTCTTCAGGTCGCGCAGAAACTCGGCAGGTTGCAAGAAACCATAGGTATTGGTCGTTCTTCCGAGAAACTCGGCCAGCATCAAGCCTTCTCCCCGATAAAGATCAAGGGGGTAGCCGGATTTCGCCAACCAACTGACCACGGCGCCAATCGAAAGCGGGTTGGACGGTGCGCCGAAGGTTTTGGCGCCGAGGTAGAAACTGATAGTGATCGGCATGTGTGTTCCTGCGTCGTTGATCCGAATGCGTCCCTGCAAAGCGCAGGCTCAGGTTTCCAGCACCCACTCCGCCAATTTCCCCGTCACCTGGGTCATCAACACATTCTCGACATCCCGCGCACCCGCCGCGCTGCATTTGGCGAGCACCGCTTTGACAATCCCTGAATCAAACTCGAACTGTTTGCCGGTCGCAGCCTTGTAACGTCCACGCAACTTCTCAAGCTTGGCGAGCACAATCCCTTCCAGCGTCGCCTCATCCAGCGGCCGATACGCGACCACGGTCATCCGCGCCAGAAACGCCGGGCGGAAGGCTTGCAGCAGGACCTTGTGCAGGGCTTCGTTGAAGGCTTCGGAGCCGAGTTGCGCAACCGGCGTATCAAGCAAAAGCTCCGCGCCGACGTTGCTGGTGGCGAGCATCACGGTGTTCTTGAAATCCACCACCAAGCCAGTGCCGTCCTCCATCAGGCCTTTATCGAAGACGTTGTAAAACGCCTCAAGCACATCCGGATGGGCCTTCTCGATTTCATCCAGCAACACCACCGAATAGGGTTTGCGTCGCACCGCTTCAGTCAACACGCCGCCGCTGCCATAACCGACATAACCCGGCGGCGCGCCTTTGAGCTGGCTGACGGTGTGAGCTTCCTGATATTCCGAAAGATTGATGCTGATCAGATTGCGTTCGCCGCCGTACAACGCATCGGCCAGGGCATAAGCGGTTTCGGTTTTACCGACGCCCGTAGGGCCCACCAGCAGGAACACGCCGACCGGTTTCTGCGGATCGGTCAGCCCGGCACGGTAGGCCTGCAAGCGTTGCGCGATGGTGTTGAGCGCGGTGCTCTGGCCCATCACCCGCTGGCCCATGCGCTGGCCAAGGGTGCGCACGGCATGGGCTTCGTCAGCGAGCATTTTGCCGACGGGGATGCCGGTCCAGCCGGCAATCACGGCGGCGACGGTTTTCGTGTCGACCTGCTCGGGTACCAGTGGATCGTCCTGGCGGATCGCATCGAGCCCGGCCTCAAGGCGCAGCAACTCCCCGGCGAGATGATCGATGCGGCTGTCCGTGGCTTCATCGGGTTTGTCGCTGTCGGCACGTTCGCTCAAGGCCAGCAGTTCGCGCCGTGTATCGAGCAGTTCGCGCACGGCCACGCGCTCTTCGCTCCAGCGGGTTTCCAGTTCGCGGATTGCCTGCACGTTACCGGTCGATTCGCTTTCCAGCAGGGTGATGCGCTCGCGATGATCCAGCCCTGTCGCCTGTTCGCGGCGCAGGCGTTCGACTTCATCCTTGAGGCTGTTCTGGCGGTGACGCAGGCTTTCCAGCGGCGGCGGTACGTCGTGCTGGCCGAGGGCGACCCGGGCGCATGCGGTGTCGAGCACGCTGATGGCTTTGTCCGGTAACTGGCGCCCGGAAATGTAGCGGTGCGAGAGCTTCACCGCTTCATGAATAGCCGCATCGAGCACCTGCACGCCGTGGTGTTGTTCGAGTTTGGCGGCGACGCCCCGGAGCATTTCCACGGCAGTGATTTCGTCCGGCTCTTCAACCTGCACCAGTTGAAAGCGGCGGGCGAGGGCGGGGTCTTTCTCGAAGTATTTCTTGTATTCCATCCATGTCGTGGCGGCGAGGGTGCGCAACTCGCCACGGGCCAGCGCCGGTTTCAGCAGGTTGGCTGCATCGCTGCCACCCTCTGCACCACCCGCGCCGATCAACGTATGCGCTTCGTCGATAAACAGGATGATCGGTTTGTCGGCACTGCGCACCGCATCGATCACGCCTTTCAAACGCTGTTCGAATTCACCTTTGACCCCCGCGCCGGCCTGCAACAGGCCCAGATCCAGCACGCGCAAACTGACTTCCTGCAACGATGGCGGCACGTCCCCGGCGGCAATGCGCAGGGCCAGGCCTTCGACCACGGCGGTTTTGCCCACCCCCGGCGCGCCGACCAGAATCGGATTGTTTTGCCGGCGGCGCAGCAGAATGTCGATGCATTGGCGAATCTCGCCGTCGCGGCCAACGATCGGATCGATGCGCCCGGCATGGGCGTCAGCGGTCAGGTCCTGGGTGTATTGATCGAGTACCGAGTCCTGGCGGGGTACCGGGTTTGCAGAAGCCACAGCGCGCGGGCCGACATGCTCGCGAGAGTTCACCGTCCACTCCAGCAGGTTGGCGCGCAGTGCTTCTTTGGGGATCCGCAGCAACGACGAGGCACTGTTGAGCAACAAGCTGCGGCGCTCATCGCGATCGATCAACGCCAACAACAGCAACCCGGAACGAATACTGTCGAGCCCCAACACACTGGCCTGGACCACCGCATCTTCGAGCAAGCCGAGGGTGTGCGACGACAGCGCCGGCGTGCGCGTGCTGCCGGACTTGAACAGATCCAGCGCCTTGTTGATCTCCGTCGTCAGCGCGTCACGTTCGAGGCCGAAGCGCGGCAACAGAAAAGCAAAGTCGCCGCCCTCGATGTCGAGCAGTTCCAACAACAGATGTTCGATCTCGACAAAGTGATGGCCGCGCTGCAAACAGCGCTGGGCGGCGCGTTCGAGGGCGCGACGATTGTCCGGGTTGAGGCGCCCGATCAGGCTGGCCAGTTCCATTTCAGGTGATCTCCAGCTGACGAAGGCGGGTTTCGATCGTTTGCACGCTGAGACTGGCCTGACGCTGCAACCCGCCGTTCCAGCTGACCAGGGCCGGCGCCTGTCGGTTGAGCTTCATCGGCACGGCACCGCGGACCCGCAGCACCAGTCTGACCTCCAGATCCGGGCCGAAATACAATGCCGCGAGGCTGGCCAGTGCCGGGTGCGCTTCGCCATCCGGCAAGAAGCGAGCGGCCTGTGCTGACGGCAACGGTCCGAGGATCAGGCGAATGCCGGCATGTTCATCCCAGACCCGTGTGCCGGCCACGGCACTGCGACCCAGTTGCAGATTGCGCCCGCCGGGTTTCATCACACTGCGGCTGGCGGCTGGAATAAGGCGCCAGGCACCTTCATAAGCGCTCAACTCGACGGGCACGGCGAACTGCTCGCGGACAATCGCGGCGAACCCGGCCAGCGACCGGCGGCCGTCGGCAAACAGCGCGGTGCACGCCAATACCGCGCAATCGGGCACCGCCTGACGTTCCTGCAAAGCCTTGGGCAGCAAACCGGTGAGCGCGCGCAATTGGGCCTGCACCGGTGAAGCTCCCGGTGTGACGAAGCCCAGCGCGACCCGGTGTTTGCGCATCACTTTGTAAAGCAGGCTGAGCAAGCGATGCTGGAACAAATCGAGGAACGCCGCCGGCGCATGATCCTTGGCCCGCGCCCGTTGTTGCAGCCAGTCCTGATAAGCGTAGGGGAGTGGGCCGTCAGGGCCGCCGAGGCCGAATATCGGCGTGTCGATCGTCAGCGGCTCACCCGGTTCTTCGCGCAAGGCTTCGAGCTGGCTGATGGCAAACATCGGTGTCAGTGGTCCGCGCAGTTTCACCGCTTCGGCCTGAGGCGAGGTGCCGCTGCCCAAAGGTTCGGCCTGAGGTTGCTCGCGCTCCAGCACCAGCAACGCCTGCAACAACTCGAACGCCTGCGGATCGCGGCGCAGGCGTTGGCTCAGCGTCAGAGCGACAGCGGCATGCCGGCTTGGGGTTGCCATGCCTTGACCTCCTTGTCGGACTGCATCAGCACCGTGCGCACAAAGCGGTTGGCCGTGGCGTACAGGGAAAAGAACTGCGCCAGCACCGCCGAAAACAGCACCGCGCTGCTGCCGACAAAGTGCTGCGGATCAAGCTGCAATTGCACTTCAAGACCATTGCGCCAACCGCGCCAGGCATCGGCGCCGACATGGCCGATCACGCGTTGGCAATTGAGCTGCAACAAGCCTTCGATCTGGCGTAACGCGCTGGCTTCATCACGCAGGTTGTGCAGATGCAGAATCTCTTTCAGCGCGTCCAGCGCCTGCGGGCCTTCGACCAGTGACAGGTGATTGAGGGTCAGTTGCGACACCAGGCGCCAGCGCGAATCACCGTCCAGGCGCGGCAGACTTTGCGCGCTCGGCGGATTGCGCAGGCGTGCCCAGGCAACCGGCCCAGGGCGCTCGAAACCCAGCGGCGTACCGGCGGGCAGGCTTTGCGCCAGATGACGATTGGTGCAGAGCAACTCGGCGGTGAGGCTGTAATCGGGCAGGTCGGTCTGCGGCTCGAAACGGGTGTCGACCACGCTCACCAGCAAATCACTGCCAAGCCGGTTCGGGGTCAGGCCGTTGACCCGCCGCGCATGCCAGTAACGCTGTTGCTCGCCGCCGCTGTGCTGGCTGCCGTAATACGCCGGCAGACGCTGCACGCCGGCACTGGAACTGGCGCGCATGCCGCGAATGCTGTGGATCTCGACACTGTTTTCGCGGTGGCTGTCGGCGATCAACCGATACTCGCTGCGCGTGCCGTCAGGGCGCAGCGGCTCGGAAGTACGCGGGAACAGGTTGATCACCGGCGCGCAGCCCAGGGCGATATCGCTGGCCTGCAAGTGCACGCGGCTGCCGGGGGCACGGTCGAAAACGACGTACAGATAGAGTGTCTGACTGTCGCTGGAGACACCGCCCAGTGGCAGATCGAAGAAGTGGAATTTATCCGGGAAAGCAAAGTATTCGGCGAGCAAACGCATGCCCGGATGGACCCCGTCTTCATCCGGCAACAGCGCTTCGTCATCAGCGAAACCGACGATGTCCGGCAAGCCTTTGACCACCGTCGGAACGCTGCCCGGCGAACCTGCCAGTACTTGCACCGCATGGGCGCCGAGCAGGTCATACAGGCAGGCATTGACCACCGGTGATGCCGCCAGATGAATGCGCAATTGCTCGATGCCCAGCGCCGACCATTGGCTGTCACCGCGGCAGCGCAGACTCAGGCGCAATGCCGAACGCGACTGGGCCACACCGGTCAATGCCTGGGCTTCATCGCTGCCGAGCAACAACGCCTCGGTGACTTCGATCGGCCACAAATGCACGGCGGCCGATGTGCGAAAGTGAATGCTTTCGCCCTTGCTGGTGGTCACGAACAACGGCGTGTCACGGGGCAGGGGATAGCCGTCGTCGAGATTGCCTTTGCTCGGGTCAGGCTCGAACTGCACGATGGCGCAGGACGGCAGCGGCCGCATCGCCAACGGATAAAGTTGCTCGAGCAGCGCATCGCTGAACTCGGCGTAGTCGTCATCCAGGCGCCGTTGCAAGCGTGCAGCGAGCAGGGCGAAACCTTCCAGCAAACGCTCGACATGCGGATCGGGACATTCGCCCGGCGACAGCTCCAGACGCCGCGCGACTTTTGGATAGCGCTCGGCAAACTGACTGCCGGCGTGGCGCAGCCAGGTCAGTTCGCGTTGGTAGTAGTCGAGCAGTTGCGGGTCAATCGAGTCGCTCATGGCGCACCTCCAGCCCTTGGCCACCGGGCTCGATGACGAACGCCACCGGCCACTGCTGGCGGCCGCTGCGCAACTCACCGAGCAGGCGAATGCTCATTTGCTGCGGATGCCCGGGCAACGGATTGACCTGAACGTCGCCCAGCAGCAGGCGCGGTTCAAAATGCGTGATGGCTTCGCGGATATCCCGTGCCAGCCGCCGACGGTCGTCGCTGCGCTGCTGTTGCAAAGCGCTCCAGTCGGCGATGCCATAGTCGATCACACTGGGTGGCGTGGTCAGCGTGCGCGGGCCACGCCGCGTATTGAACAGGCGCCCGAGCTCGGCGTGCACCGAGTCGAGCAAGTCCTGCCGATCGAACTCGCGCGCACCCTCGGCCTCGCTGGACGCGAGGCGTTCGAACAGCGGCGCGCGCATGCCGGTGCCTGCCATGGCCAGAGCGCCGGGCTAGCTGACAAGCTTGTTGGCGGCCATGTCCCAGGTCGACGCGGCGGTGCCTTCCTTGGTGCCATCGTCTTTCTGTGCGGTGAGTTCCCATTTGATCTTGGTGAAGTTCAGCGACACGGTTTCCACCGGTTTGCCGCCGGTGCCGCCGCTGACACTGACGTTGGACAGCACCACATTGGTGAGGGTGTAGACGATAAAAGGCATCAACTGCCCGCTGCCTTCGGCGGCATTGCGGCCGATGGTGATGATGGCTTCGGGGATCGGTTTGCCGGCGCAGCAATATTCGTTGAGTGACGGTGTCGAGCTGTCGATGAACTTGGTCACGGTGAACTCGCCGACATGGGGTTTGCCGGAGGTGCGTTCCGAGTTGCTGACGTCGTTGGTGACTTGCATCGCCACGTTGTGGCTGTAGGACATGACTTCGATCTTGTCCGCAAAACCTTCGAGCAGGCTGTCGCCTTTGATGTCGCCGCCGAGGTCGAGAATGATTGCATCCATCGCTTGAAACTCCTGAAGGGTGTCGCGCTAGATAGAGAAAGCCCCCACCGCAGCAGCGGCGGGGGCAAAGCAGGTCAGGCAGCAACCGGTGGCGGCAAAGTCGCCACCAGGCGGATCGATGCGGTCAGCTCTTCGAGCTGGAAGTGCGGCCGCAGGAACACCGTCGCGCGATAGGCGCCGGGTTTGCCGGCCACTTCGGTGACGTCCACGCGCGCCTCACGCAACGGGTACTGCGCCTTGATTTCCTGCGGCGCGTTGTCGTTGATCAGCACGTAGTCAGCGATCCAGTTGTTGAGGTAGGTCTGCACGTTGTCGCGGGTCATGAAACTGCCGACCTTGTCGCGCATGATCACCTTCAGGTAGTGGGCGAAGCGCGACGCGGCGAGCACGTACGGCAGCATCGCCGAAATCCGCGCGTTGGCGTTGGCCTCATTGGTGTTGTAGACCTTGGACTTGTTGGTGGTCTGGCCGCCGAAGAACACCGCGACGTCGCTGTTTTTCTTGTGGCACAGGGCGATGAAGCCGAGGTCGTTGAGTTCCTTCTCGCGGCGATCGGTGATCGCCACTTCGGTCGGGCATTTCAGCGACAGGTCGCCGGAGCTGGTGCGGAAGGTATGCGCCGGCAGGCCTTCGACCGCACCGCCACCTTCAGCGCCGCGAATCGCCGCGCACCAGCCGTACTTGGCAAAGGCTTCGGTGATGCGTTGCGACAGCGCCCACGCAGCATTGCCCCACAGGTATTTGCTGTGGTCGGTGCCGTTGACGTCTTCGACGTAGTTGATGCCTTCCACCGGCGAAGTGTCCGGGCCGTAGGGCAGGCGCAGGAGGAAATGCGGCAGCACCAGCGAGACGTAGCGCGAGTCTTCGCTTTCGCGGAACGAGCGCCACTTGATCAGTTCCTGGCTCTCGAAGACCTTGGACAAATCACGCGGCACCGCCAGTTCGGTGAAGCTGTTCATGTCGAACAGGCGCGGGCTGGCGGCGGCAATGAACGGCGCGTGAGCGGCGGCGGCGACGTTCGACAGTTTCTCCAGCAGGCCGATGTCCTGCGGGTGACGGCCGAAGGTGTAGTCACCGACCAACAGGCTGAACGGATGGCCACCGAAGGTGCCGTATTCCTCTTCATAGATTTTCTTGAACAGT
The DNA here is from genome assembly GCF_900582195.1 of Pseudomonas viridiflava. GTDB lineage: Bacteria > Pseudomonadota > Gammaproteobacteria > Pseudomonadales > Pseudomonadaceae > Aquipseudomonas. The sequence goes on along the minus strand of NZ_UTHA01000019.1, from coordinate 1,522 downwards.
GCGCTCTGGTCGAATTCGACGGCTTTTTCCAGATCGTTCTGCAACTCTTTCTGCGTGACATTGAGCAGGCGCAGTTTCAGCCGGGTGCTGGTTTCGGTGTTCTGCACCAGCAGGTGCAGACCGCGCCACGAGGCTTCGAGTTTTTGCAGGTCGGGGTGGTGCAGGACCTCGTTGAGCTGGGCGCTGATCAGCTCGTCGATCTGGCTGATGCGGTCGTTGATCATCGCCACGGTGTCCTTGTCGATGGCCATGCCTTCGTCGAGGACTTGGGTGGCGAATTCCGCGAGCATGTCACGGGCGTAATCCTGCTGACTGTCATCGTGGGCCATGCGGCCGTCGAGGATGATCTGGTCGAGCAGGGAAAGTGTCTCGGTCGTACTGTCGCTGGCTTGTTTCTGAGCTGAAGCGGGCATGGCGAATTCTCCCCTCGATTAGGTGGACGATCAGGCTTGCGGTTCGGCCGGGGCCTCGGCGTCTGCGGCCGGGGTAGCGGTGTCCGGGCGGGCCGATTTGATTTCCTGCAGGCCTTCGGTGTTGGCGATGACGTCGCGCAACAGCTTGTCCAGGTCATCGTTGCCGTCGAGTTTGGTCAACAGATCTCGCAGGCGCTGGCGGGCTTCGAACAGGCGCCGCAGCGGGGTGACTTGCTCCACCACCCTGACCGGATCGAAGTCGTCGATGTGCTTGAAATTGAGTTCGATATTGAGCTTGCTGTCGTCGCCGCTGAGGGTGTTGTTGACCTGCAGCGTGGCGCGCGGGCCGATCGAGGCGAGCACTTCGTTGAAGTTGTCACGGTCGATTTCGGTAAAACGCCGGTCAGTCAGTTTTGCCAGTGGTTCGAGCGGCTTGCCCGAGAGGTCAGCGAGGATCCCGACCACCAGTGGCAATTCTTTTTTCTCGATGGCGTTGCCGATTTCGACGTCGTAAGTGATTTGCACTCGGGGCGGGCGCACCCGGTCGAGCTTGTGCTGAGTACTTTCTGCCATGACGGCGGACTCCGATGCGATGAGCGGGCGCAATGCATCGGGGAGGCCCGTTCATCGCTTTCCCTTGCTGGACCGTAGGTTAGAAAGGGAGGCAGATGACCTGTCGTTCCTTTGACAAACCTTCTTGATTCGGCTGTAGGAACCGAACTACCCAAGACGCTAGAACAGGTCTATAAAAAAGCAAGCAAAAACATTTTTGGACAGGCTCGTGAAAAGGAAAATTCATTTTGCATACACGACTTTTTCTAACACTGGTATTGGTGGCTCTGGCCGGTTGCTCGTTCTTCGGGCCGAAAGTCGACCTCGACAGCCTTACCCTCGACGTCGCCCCGAAAGCCAACGACGACACCCCGATTGCCGTGGATTTCATCGCGGTCGCCGACCCTGATCTGCTCAAGCAACTGTCCGGCATCAGTGCCAGCCAGTGGTTCGCCGAACGCGAGCAGTACCAGCGCGACTATCGTCAATTGATGAGCGTGTGGGGACTGGAGCTGGTGCCGGGGCAATTTATCGACCGCCAACCCTTCCCGTTGGGG
>NZ_UTHA01000106.1 GCF_900582195.1 Pseudomonas viridiflava | reverse complement strand
GCCTGGGAGAGTGATGCAGGCTGACCTGCATCACTCTTTTTCGGTCAGGGCTTCTTGTGCAGAAGTACGTTCAATTCGTCGACAACAGGTGCCCACTCGGCATCGGCACGCAGCTCTTCCTTGAGGAATGCTGCCTGTTGGGGGGTCCAGAATTCGGCGTCGATCAGTTTCACCTTATCTGGCAGTCGATGTCGGGCAACAAAGGCATCGATGCTGGTCTCGTCATTACCCCGACCCAATTGGGCGAGCGGGCCGGGCAGGTCAGGCTTGGGCAATTCCATC
>NZ_UTHA01000228.1 GCF_900582195.1 Pseudomonas viridiflava | reverse complement strand
AGTACCGAACCTGAGCGCTCCTTGCCACCGTCCACGCGCTGGATCCGGGAGTCCAGCGCACAGGGCAAAGCGGGCCAGTAAGGGTCGTCCACGGCAAGGCTGATCACCAGACCCTTGAGACGGGGGTGATCCAGAAAACTTAACAGGCTGTGTTCGAGATTGGTCAGGCTGCCCAGCTGCAGGTACTGCTTGGGCCGATCTGCTGCCATGCGGGCGCCAATGCCCGCTGCAGGTATCACCGCCCAGAAGGCAGGGAGAAAGTCTTTCATGACACCTACTTTTTATT
>NZ_UTHA01000002.1 GCF_900582195.1 Pseudomonas viridiflava | reverse complement strand
GCCCAGCACCAGGTGGTGAACAACCTGCCGCTGGGCCGTGACGTGGACGACATGGTGCGTCTGGTCGAAGCGCTGCAGTCCACAGAGGAGCATGGCGAAGTCTGCCCTGCAGGCTGGCGTCCAGGCCAGAAAGGCATGAAGGCCGACGCTCAGGGCGTCGCCGATTACCTGGCTTCCAACGCCAAGAGCCTGTAATCGATGGCGGCGGCCTGGCTCAGCGTCAGGTCGCCGCATCAGAATTCTCAGGACGGCCGAGCGGTTTCGGCCATCCTTACTTATCCAGCCGTTCCGACCGCGGCGTAAACGGCCGGTCGATAGGAGTGTGTCATGTCAGACGTACGTCATTCCCGAG
>NZ_UTHA01000176.1 GCF_900582195.1 Pseudomonas viridiflava | reverse complement strand
CCGTGACCCTGTCCAACGGCGCCGTGATCACCATCGACGCCGGTAAAACCACCGGCACCGTGACCGTTCCAGCGCCAGCCGATGACGTCTACAAAGACGCCGGCACCGTGCAGGCGACGATCAGCACCGCCACCGGTGGCAACTTCGAAAACCTGGTGCCGAGCACCACGCCGGCTATCACCAGCGTCACCGACACCATCGACACCACCACGGTGAAACTGACAGCTACCGGCACAGCGGCAGAGGGCGGCAACGTCGTCTACACCGCCACCGTCGGTGCTCCGGTTACCGGCTCGCCTGTTGTGGTAACGCTGGCCAACGGTCAGACCATCACCATCGGCGTCGGCCAGACCACCGGTACCGCGACCACCACGGCGCCAAACGACGCACTGACTGGTCACGCGCCGCTGACCAACTCGATCACCAATGTGACTGGCGGCAACTACGAGAACCTTGTTGCCGACAAGACGCCGGTCAGCACCAACGTGACCGACACTGTCGACACCACCAACCTGTCGCTGAGCGCTACTGGCTCGGTCGCTGAAGGTGGTTCGATCGTCTACACCGCGACATTGACCAACGCCGCTGGCTCGCCAGTCACCGTGACACTGAGCAACGGCGCCGTGATCACCATCGACGCCGGTAAAACCACCGGCACCGTGACTGTTCCAGCGCCAGCGGATGACGTCTACAAAGACGCCGGCACCGTGCAGGCAACCATCAGCAACGCCACCGGTGGCAACTTCGAAAATCTGGTGCCGAGCACGACGCCGGCGATCACCAGCGTCACCGACACCATCGACACCACCACCGTAAAACTCACTGCAACCACAACTGCAGCCGAGGGCGGCAACGTTGTCTACACCGCGACTGTCGGCGCGCCAGTCACCGGTTCGCCGGTTGTCGTGACCCTGGCCAACGGTCAGACCATCACCATCGGCGTCGGCCAGACCACCGGTACCGCGACCACCACGGCGCCAAACGACGCACTGACTGGTCACGCGCCGCTGACCAACTCGATCACCAACGTGACCGGTGGCAACTACGAGAATCTGGTGGCCGACAAGACCCCGGTTTCGACTACCGTCACCGACACCGTCGACACCACCAACCTGTCGCTGTCCGCGACCGGCACAGTGGCCGAAGGTGGCCAGATCACTTACACCGCGACCCTGACCAACGCCGCTGGCTCGCCAGTCACCGTAACCCTGAGCAACGGCTCGGTGATCACCATAGACGCCGGTAAAACCACTGGCACCGTAACCGTTCCAGCGCCAGCCGATGACGTCTACAAAGACGCCGGCAACGTTCAGGCAACGATCAAAACCGCCACTGGGGGCAGCTTCGAGAACCTGGTGACCAGCACCACGCCAGCCGTGACCAGCGTCACCGACACCATCGACACCACCACCGTGAAACTGACCGCCACCGGTACAGCGGCTGAAGGCGGCAACGTCGTCTACACCGCCACCGTCGGCGCAGCCGTGACTGGCGCGCCTGTTGTCGTGACCCTGGCCAACGGTCAGACCATCACCATCGACATCGGCAAAACCACTGGCACCGTGACCACCACCGCACCGAACGATGCGTTGACCGGTCACGCACCGCTGACCAACTCGATTACCAACGTAACGGGCGGCAACTACGAAAATCTGGTGGCCGACAAGACCCCGGTTTCGACTACCGTCACCGATACCGTCGACACCACCAACTTGTCGCTGACTGCGACTGGCACAGTGGCCGAAGGTGGTCAGATCACCTACACCGCGACCCTGACCAACGCAGCTGGCTCGCCAGTCACCGTAACCCTGAGCAACGGCTCGGTAATCACCATCGACGCTGGCAAAACCACCGGCACCGTGACCATCCCGGCTCCGGCTGACGACGTCTACAAAGACGCCGGCACCGTGCAGGCGACCATCACCGGTACCAGCGGCGGCAGCTTCGAAAATCTGGTGACCAGCAACACGCCAGCGGTGACCAACGTCACCGACACGGTCGATACCACCACCGTCAGCATCACTGGCAGCAGCTCGGTGACCGAAGGCCAGACCGCCAGCTACACGGTCAGCCTGAATCACCCGGCGCAAACCGAAGTGACCCTGAAAATCGTCTACAGCGGCACCGCCGCCGACGGTTCGGACTTCACCGGCGTGTACACCGTGAAGATCCCGGCAGGTGCGAGCAGTGCGCAGTTCAACGTCGCCACCCTCGATGACAAGATCACCGAAGGCACCGAGAACTTCGTGGTCAAGATCGATTCGGCCACCGGCGGCAACTTCGAGAACCTCGCGGTCAGCAGCACCAACGGCAGCGTCAGCACCTCGATCATCGATAACGATGCGCCACCCGTGCTCGACCTGGATGCCAACAACTCCAGCGGCGCCACCGGTGCCGACTACAAGGTGACCTTCACCGAAAACACCCCGGGCGCGGGCGTGTCGATTGCCGACACCGACATCAGCATCACCGACCCGGACAGCACCATGCTGACCGGTGCCACTGTGGTCCTGACCAACCGTCAGGACGGCGATGCGCTGAACCTGGGCAACAGCGTCAACGGCATCACCATCAATGCCAACAGCACCAACGGCACCGTGACCCTGACACTGTCCGGCAATGCGACGCTGGCCGACTACATGCAGGCCATCAAGAACATCAGCTTCACCAACGGCAGCGAAAACCCGAGCACCGTGCCGCGCATCATCACCGTGACCGTGACCGATGGCGGCAACTACTCCAACACCGCGACCACCACGGTCAACGTGGTAGCGGTCAACGACGCGCCTGTTGCTGCACCGAGCAATGTCACTGGCACCGAAGACACCCCGCTGATCCTTGGCTGGTCGACCTTCGGCGTGACCGACGTCGACAGCCCGGCCAGCAGCCTCGGGGTGAAAATCACCCAGCTGCCGGGCGAAGGCAAACTGCAGTATCTGGACGGTTCGACCTGGAAAGACGTCGCCAACAACCAGACCTTCAGCAAGGCTGACATCGACGCGGGCAAGCTGCGCTTCCTGCCGGATGCCAACGAGTCGGGCGTCAACGGTTACGGCGGCACCGGCCTGGGCAACAATCAGGCGGACTACGCGCAGATCAAGTTCCAGCCAACCGACGGTCAACTGCTGGGCAATACCGGCACCGTGAAGATCGACATCACGCCAGTGGCGGATGCGCCAACCGTGAGCGTGGCCGACAACAGCGTGAAGTCCACCGGGCTGATCAAGGAAGTCTGGACCGGCCTGGCGGGTCTGGGCACCAACGGCAATGGCGCGGATTCGACCACGTTGAAAAACGTCATCGACGGTGCCGGCAAACCGAACTCCAGCGGCTCGGTGACCAATGTGCAATCCGACGGTAGCGTTGCGGCGGGCACGGCATCGAAGACGTCAGGCCTGATTTATCTGGAAGCTGGCAAGACCTACACCTTCAGCGGCATCGCCGATGACAGCTTGCTGATCACGATTGGTGGCAAGAGTGTGGCTTCGGGTACCTGGGGCGCGGGCGGCGCCATCAATGGCTCGTTCACCCCGACCACCAGCGGCTACTACACCCTGGACATTTACCACCACAACCAGAGCGGCCCGGGCAGCTACGACGTCAACCTGTCGGTCAACGGCAGCACGCCGATCGACCTGAGCAGCGCCGGCGTGCCGATCTACACCGGCGTGCAGGATCTGGTGAATTCGGGCGTGACCGTCTCCGATCTGCACGGCACTAACGGCGAAGGCTATTACGACGGCTACAAACTCAACACCGGCGCCGAAGGCACCACGGTGAAACTGTCGGCAATCACCACCGCGCTGACTGACACCGACGGTTCGGAAACCCTGAGCGTGAAGATCAGCGGCGCACCGGTCGGCTCGGTGCTCAGCGATGGCGCGGGACATACCTTCACCGTCACCGCCAACAGCGGCGACGCCAACGTCACCGGCTGGAACCTGGGCAGCCTGACCGTAACACCACCGCCGTACTACAACGGCCAGTTCAACCTGACCGTGACCTCAACCTCCACCGAGATGGTCGGCGGTTCCGCCAGCAGCACCGCGACCATTCCGGTTACCGTGGTGCCGGCGGTCTACAACGCCGTGGTTGCGACGTCGGGCGACGATACCTTCAGCGGCACCGATGGCAACGACATCATGGTCGCCGACATCGGCGGACTGACCGTGGTCCCGGGCACCAACTACAACATCGCGTTCATGGTCGACAGCTCCGGCAGCATGAGCGCGTCGTCGCTCAACGCCGCCAAAGACTCGCTGACCTCGGTGTTCAACAGCCTCAAGCAGAGCCTGGGCGGCAGCAATTCGGGCACGGTGAACATCTTCCTCGTCGACTTCGATACCCAAGTCAACAAGTCGGTGTCGGTGAACCTCAACGACCCGAACGCGCTGACGCAACTCAAAGCGGTACTGGACTCGATGGCCTCCGGCGGCGGCACCAACTACGAGGACGTGTTCAAGACCACGGCCAACTGGTTCCAGAGCGCTGACGCTGTGGCCAACACCGGCGCGAAGAACCTTACGTACTTCATCACCGACGGCCAGCCGACCTATTACCAGAGCGGCGAGCAGACCAACCCGACGCTGTACGGCAACGTGAAGCTCGACGATGTGGTGAAAACCAGCAACTACAAGCCGGGCGACACCTTCAGCACCTACATCGACAATACCCACGCATTGACGATCAACAGCGCTGGCACCGTGACCCTGCAAACCTACAATTCGTGGTGGGGCTGGAGCAGCTCTAATCTGGGCACCATCCACGCCCAGGGCGACGGCACCTATGAGTTGTCGAATCTGGCGGGTACCGGTAACAGCACCAACTCGTCAACGACCAGCAACTCGACCAGTGGCTTTGCCTTGCTCAACGGTCTGTCGAATGTCGAGGCTATCGGACTGAACAACGATGTCAGCCTCAACGATCTGAAACCTTACGATTCGGATAAAACGCCGCAGACCAACATCGATCCGAAGGATCTGGCCAACTCGATCATCGGCCACACCGAAGCGACGCTGCCGGGCAACGACACCGTCAGCGGTGGCGACGGCAACGACATCCTGTTCGGCGACCTGGTGAGTTTCAACGGCATTGCCGGCGAGGGTTATCAGGCGATGCAGGCATTCGTTGCCAAAGAAACCGGCGTCGACGTCAGCAAGGTCACCACCAGTAACGTGCACCAGTACATCACCGAGCACTATCAGGCGTTCGATGTGTCCGGCGCGCATGACGGTAACGACACGCTGTTGGGTGGCGCGGGCAATGACATTCTCTTCGGCTCGGGCGGCAACGACTGGCTCGATGGCGGCAAAGGCAATGACATCCTGCTCGGCGGCACCGGCAACGACACGCTGATCGGCGGTCAGGGCAACGACATCCTCATCGGTGGTTCCGGTGCCGACACCTTCGTCTGGAAGGCAGGCGATACCGGCAACGATGTGATCAAGGACTTCAAGGCCAGCGAAGGTGACCGCATCGACCTGCGTGATTTGTTGCAGGGCGAGACCGGCAGCACCATCGACAACTTCCTGAAGATCACCACGGTCGATGGCACGTCGTCGCTGCAAGTCAGCTCGGCGGGCAAGTTCAACTCCGGCGACGCTGCCGCGGCGACCCCGGATGTGACGATCAAACTGGAAGGCAACAACTGGTCGAGTGCCAACATTCACAACCTGATTGCCGGCAGTGACCCGACCATCAAGGTCGACCACAACAACAGCTGATCCGGGAACAAAAACGGCCGCCCCATGGGGCGGCCGTCACGTTTGTGCTGTGCGCAACGGTGACGATTGCGTCGCCGCCCCGCATACTCACGCGCAGTTGGCTATGCTGCTGACAGCATGACGCTGGTTCATTTCCGAGGGATGCTCAATGTTTTACGTGCAACGCGATGCGCAAGGCCAGTTGATTCGCGTGGAAGCCGCGGCCTACGCCGAGGCCACGGAAACGCTGCCGGCCGACCACCACGAAATCCAGGCGTGGTACGCCAATGAAGCCGTGGAGAACAGCCTCAAACAGCTCAAACAGAGCGACTTTGAAATGATTCGGGTACTCGACGACCTGATTCAGGTGCTGACCCAGAAAGGCGTGATCCGCGTCACCGACCTGCCACCGGCGGCCCAGGCCAAACTGATGGACCGGACCCAGGCGCGTGAGGCATTGGGCGGCTTGAGTCAGTTGATCGACGAGGATGAGGGCGGGTTGATCTGATCCGCCAAGAATCAAAAGCCCCTCACCCCAGCCCTCTCCCCGAGGGAGAGGGAGCCGACCGAGGTGTCTGGCGCTATATATCGACCTGAGAATTCGAGTCGATTGTGGATTCAGCGGAGCTCTTTCATGTCGGCGTATTGCGTCAATATCCCACGGTCAGTCCCCTCTCCCACTGGGAGAGGGCTAGGGTGAGGGCATTTCAATGACTCACCGCCAAGGCTTCGGCTCACCCAACAACTGCCCCTGAACCCCATACAAACCCATCTCGCGAATCACCGACAACTCCCCCTCCGTCTCGACCCGCTCGGCAATCAGCGGCAGATCAATGCTGTGCGCCGCACGCTGGATCGCCTCGATGAACAGACGCTTGTCACTCTCCTGATCGATCGCACGAATGTAGCTGCCATCGATCTTCAAGTACGCCAGCCCCAACCGTGCCAGGTTGCCGATCATGCTGAAGCGGCCACCAAAACGTTGCAGACTCAGCGAGAACCCGAGTTCACGCAGGCGCCGGGTCAACTGCTCCAGCACCGCTTGCTCCGGCAACTGCTCCTCGCCGATTTCCAGGGTCAGGCGTTCGCCGAGGTTGGAATGCGCGCGCAAAATCTCGAAGACTTTGTTCAACGCCTGCGGATCCGCCAGGGTCGCCGAAGACAGGTTCAGCGCCAGCGAATCTTCATGTTCTTTCATCTGCTCCAGCACGCGCTCAAGCATCAGGCGATCCAGCCGTGCGGTCCAGCCGAAGCGCTCCAGCCACGGCAGGAAGCGCCCGGCCGGAATGGTCTGGCCCTGATCATCGAGTAAGCGCGAGAGCACTTTGTAATGCAGCACCAGTTGCGTGTCGGCGGCAGCCACCACCGGTTGGAAATACAGCTCGAAACGCTGCTGACTCAAGGCCTGATCGAGCAAACGATGCCAGGCATGGTGATCGTCGCCAACGTCTGCGGTCAGGCTCTGATCGATGCATGCCCAGTTCTGCTCACCCTGCCCTTCGGCCTGTGCCAGCGCCTGATCGCCGAGGGTCAGCACCTGTTGTGGCGAATCACCGTGAGTGAACGGCGCCAGACCGATCGACGCCACGGCAGCGACGTCGGTCGCGCCAGTGGCGTGCAAACTGCTCAAGGCCGTGTCGAGGTTCTGCGCCAGTTGCAGCGCCTCCTCTCGAACCAGCCCCGGCGCCAACACGGCGAACTCACCGCCACGAATCCGCGTGACAAGGTTCTGGGTTTCCGGGTACTTGGCACACTCGCGGGACAGTTGCTCACCCACCGCTTTCAACAATTCATCGGTACGCTGACCACCCAGACGCTGGTTGAGCCCAGCCAGATCCTTGACCCGCAACAGCAGCAAGTAACCCGAACTGGCCTGCTCCGGGTTGCTCACCCGATTGTTCAACTGCATCTCGAAATAACGCCGGTTGGCCAACCCCGTCAGGTTGTCCTGATAAGACTCGGCACGCAGTTTTTCACTGCGCTCGGCCTGCTCCTGAAACAGCGCCTTGAGCTTCTCGACCATCTGGTTCATCGCTTGCACCACGCGGCGCAACTCAGGCGTGCGTGGCAATTCCGGCAGGCTGAGGAATTCGCGGCGGGCGATGGCGTGAGACTGTTTGACCATGTAATCCAGCGGCTTCAATTGCCGGCGCAGCAACAATGCACCGAGCACCGCACTGATCGCGCCGCAGATCAGCAGCCAGCCGAGGCTGCCCAACGCGCTCTGCCACAATTTGGCCACAGCAAACATCGGATGGCTGACCACCTCGACCCGCGCCGCCTGCTCCCAGCCACGGCTGACCAGCGCATCGCCACCGGCCGGCTCCAGGCCGATCAGCTTGACGAACCAGTCCGGCACATTGCTGACGGCCGCAATGCCATTGCGCTCGACAATCGTCTGATCAGTCTTCAGATCGACCACGCGGATGCTCGCGTAGTAGCCACTGTCGAAAATCGAGCTGACCAGCAACTCGACCATCGCCGGGTCGTCGATATTCGGCGTCAGCGACAAGGCCAGCGCCGTCGCAGCGTCCTGGGCGTGGGAGCGCAACTGGTTGACGTACTGGGTGCGCGAGCTTTCCAGACTGACCATGAAGCTGCCGGTGAAGGCGACCACCAGGAACAGACAGATAGCGATCAACAGCTGTTTGAACAAAGACATCTGAGCGCGTGCTCCTAGTTAGTCGTCTCGACCGGGAAACCTTCGGCCTGCATTTTCTTCAACACATCCTGCCAGCGCGACAGGCGTTTGGTGTCACCGACCTTCTTGTTGCCCTTGGCGCCTGGCAGGTACAACCCTTCAGCATTGAAAGAGTAGACCGGCAGCAAATCGGTTCGCTGCGACGCCGGCTGGATCGGGTCGATCAGGCTGTCGAGCACCAGCGGCATGGCATCGGGGGTGGCATAGTAAGTCAGGACCATGTGCGCGCGGTTCTGGCGCAACGCCTTGACATAAGTGATGCGCAGCTTGTCACTGGAAACCCCGAGGTGGCGCAGGCTGAAATATTTGGCGATCGCATAGTCTTCGCAGTCGCCAGCGCCCTTCCACAGCGCTTCGATCGGCGTTTCCCAGTAATCGACCTCGTGCCACAGGTCGATGTCTTCGACGTAGCGCACCTGTTTGTTGAAAAACAGGTTCACCACCTTGAGCTTTTCCATCTCGCTGACTTGCTTCTGCGTGGCCAACAGATTCTGCCAGGCATCGATACGCTGTTGCCCGGCACCCAGCGGCCCGTAAAGTGCCGTGGCTTTGCGGCTGATCGTGGAAAAATCCCAATCGGCATGCAGACCGCCCAGCATGACGCCGGCCAGCAGCAGTGCGCAGCCTAGCCAGCGCAGCGTCCGGGGGATCGCGAAACGTACCGCCACAGCAGGTTTCCAGAGGGCAGGAAGGAAAGCGTTTGATGGTGAAGCTTAGCCGGCGAAAAAACAATGGCACCATGAGATCATCGCCGGCGCGCTAAACTTCAGTTGCCAGCGCATTGTTTTACAAGGTTTGACAACCTGTAGAGCAATCACTAGTGTCATTTGGATCCAAATCAGGCCGACATACAGGGTGCGTAGTCGTGACACAGAAGCCCAAACCGCTGCACAGCATTAAAGTCGATGGACCGATTCCTGCGCATCTGGCCCGGTCGGTGATCGAAGAAACCCTGCGCTCGGCGATCCTCGATGGTCGTCTGCCCTGCGGCACGGCGCTGCGCCAGCAGGATCTGGCCGATCTGTTCGGCGTCAGCCGCATGCCGGTGCGCGAAGCCTTGCGCCAGCTCGAAGCCCAGGAATTGCTGAGCGTTACCGCGCACAAAGGCGCGGTGGTCGCGCCATTGATTCAAGGCGATGCCACCGAAACCTACGAGCTGCGCATTCTGCTCGAGTCCGAAGCCATGCGGCAGTCGATTCCCTTGCTGACCGCTGCCGACCACGCACGCGCAGCCGGTTACATCGAAGAGCTGGAGGCGCAACACGACTACACGGAAATCGGCCGGCTCAACCGTTTGTTCCACATGGCCCTGTACAGCAAAGCGCCCAACCAACGCTTGCTGCGGCTGGTCGAAGACGGGCTCAACGAAGAAGAGCGTTTTCTGCGCTTCAACCTTGAGGCCATGGGCCTGGGCAAATTGTCTCAGGACGATCACCGGGCGATGCTTCAAGCCGTGCAAGATCACGACATCGAGCGGTCGATCAAACTCCTTGAGCAGCACCTCAATCGGGGTGTCGAAGTGATCACCCGCTATCTCGCCACCCCCGCCGCACAAAGCCGCCAAGCCGCGCGCTGAACGCGCGCTGCCGGCGAATCACCCGCTTACAAATCCCCTTGCGATCTGCCAGCCCTTCGCTGGGCGGATCCGCATGCCCGCTCTAACCTCTGCGCGCTATTCAGTACGACGGTGCACCTGGCCGTTGATAAATCGGCAATAGCCGTGGCGCAAATTTACCCGCACTCTTGAACTGCCACCCCTAAAGAACGGGCGACGCGCCGCCCTGACGGCGCAGTCCCCGCACCAGGAACCTACGGAAGGAGCCTTGCCACGGGAAAAAGGAAGTCATGGCGCGGGGTCACGGCCAACTTCCGCCCCTTTTAAATCATTCAACTCTTATTACTGGAAAGTTGCTTCGAGTGAGGCATTCACTCTTGTCGATCAATTTTGGCTGTTATTCGCCGAAAGGAGTAACTACGCCCAAATAAAACTCTATCCAAAAGTTTTATTGGAACTACTCAACCTCAAAAAACAGCAAACTTTAAAT
>NZ_UTHA01000251.1 GCF_900582195.1 Pseudomonas viridiflava | reverse complement strand
CGCGAGCTTTTTCTTCTGGAGCGCTGTCGATCTTGTCGAATTCAACTACGGCCGAACCGAAAACTTCGGAGCAGACGCGAGTCAGAGCAGCGGTCAGAGTGGTTTTACCGTGGTCAACGTGACCAATGGTCCCAACGTTGACGTGGGGCAGGGAACGATCAAATTTTTCCTTAGCCATCGATATCACCCTCAACAGAAGAAATTAGACAAACAATATCAACCATTAAAACAAAGGCAGATATTTTCATATCTGCCTTGTTATATGGAGCTCTTGAGCGGATTTGAACCGCTGACCTCACCCTTACCAAGGGTGTGCTCTACCAACTGAGCTACAAGAGCAAAACACATTTGCACAACCTGCAAACTTGGAGCGGGTAGCGGGAATCGAACCCGCATCATCAGCTTGGAAGGCTGAGGTTCTACCACTAAACTATACCCGCGGAGCCTGCAGCTCACGCTTAAATCTGGTGGAGGGAGAAGGATTCGAACCTTCGAAGTCGTAGACGTCAGATTTACAGTCTGATCCCTTTGGCCGCTCGGGAACCCCTCCTAATCAGGCCGGCATTCTATACTATGCCAAACCCCTGTCAAGCATTTTCTCATTTAAAAACCTGAGGTTAGCTGCATTGACATCGCTCAACTTTGATTTCCTTTTTAGGTCTTCGCTGTGGAGCGGGCGCCATTCTATGCAAACTATTCAGCAGGTGCAACCCCCTCACACAGCATTATTTTATGTTTTAACTCATTGAATTCGTTGGAAAGGTTTTGCAGCTGAGCATCACCTAACAAACGCTGGCTCTGAGGCGCGACAGACAACCAATAACCAGCCCCGGAAGCATCCTTCGAAGAAGATTGCACATCGACCCCCATTTCAACTAAGCGCCGCTGAAGAGCTGAAAGCGACTCCTGCCGGGAAAAGCCACCAAGCAACAGACACTCTTGCCGCCGCCCACCCCGCCCTTCCCGAGCATCACCCGTCGTTTCGCTGAGCAAGCGTATATCCTGCTGCGAACCTCGATACAAACTGAGGGGCGTTACATCTTTCGCCCGCAAGGGCGCCTCCTGCTGATGCCAGACATAATAGAAAACATTAAGAACAAGAAGCAGGAGGAACAACCAACGCATACAAACCTCAGGAAAAAGGACACGCCATAGCCAACCCTACAAAGACCAGGTCGGGAACAACTCGGGCCTCAGGCGCGACATCCGCAACCAACTCAGCATCACCGCCAGTTATAAAGACTGTGAAGTCTTCTCTCCAGTAGGAACGCGCCAACTCCAGCTGCGACAAGACGAAACCTCGCAACATCAATGCACAGCCGCGCTCCACCGCTTCAACGGTAGTGCGCCCTGGCGCAATGCTGGACAGCGCACGCTCAGCCGCCTGATCCCCATAGCGAATCTTGCGGGTATGAGTGCGTAACTGATTCCGCATCAACGGCATTCCAGGGCAAATAAAACCGCCCAGATGCTCACCATCGGCAGCAATAAAATCAGCAGTTACCGCCGTACCAAAATCGAGCACCAGGCAAGCACCACCTGCTGCGAGATGAAACCCGCCGAGCATGGCCAACCATCGATCAAGCCCTAGGCGCTCGTAGTCTTCATAACCATTTTTGACACCAGACATTTCACGAGAAGACTTCGCACACGCCACCGAAACACCAAATTCCCGCTCGATAGCGTCGGTTAATGCATTAGTTTCCTCCGCGGTCCTGACACTGACCAAGCGACACTTGCACAGAACAAGTCCATCGAGGGATCTCAAACCGTCAAGCAACGCAAGATCAGAGTCCACAACCCCTTCAGAAAAAAGACCTCCGGACGCAGCCTTCAGCACTCGCCACTTAATAAAGCTGTTCCCACAGTCGAGCTCAAGAATCATCACGCAACCTCAGACTGAGCTCACCACCGCTAAAGACTTTTTCCACGCCATCTACCTTCAGGCGCAGTGCACCCTGACTATCTATTCCTAGCACTACACCATCTATCTGGCTGGAACCGGCAATCAATGACACCGAACGATCTTGCCACAAATGATTCGCTTCCCATTCCGCCTGGAGAACTGAAAAACCATCGACCTGATGGCGCTGGATGTAGGCGTTTAATTCCTTACTCAGCTCAACCACAAAGACATTACGATCACTGCTTTTACCTGTCTCAAGCCGAATCGAAGTCCATTGTTGTCCGACCTCATCAGCCACCTGCATGTTGACGTTAACGCCTATACCCAACACCACGTGACAAACATCTGCCGGATCTCCGACGAGTTCAAGGAGAATTCCAGCGATTTTCTTATGACCTACCAAGACATCATTCGGCCATTTCAACCCTGCGCCCAGCACTCCGAAATTTCGCAGAGCTTGTAAGACAGCCAACCCCACAACAAGGCTCAAGCCCTCAAGCTGGCGCATTCCACCGTCAATACGCAGAACAAGGCTGTAATAGAGATTTTCAGCAAACGGACTCACCCACTGGCGCCCTCTTCGCCCTCGCCCAGAAGCTTGCCGTTCCGCGAGCACCAAGAAGGGAGCCAAACTACCCCGACCAATCGCGCGCAAGGCCTCAGCGTTCGTCGAGTCGACTGAATCCAGAACGGTCACAGGCCAACCCGGCGCCATTTCCGATATTGCCCGAGAGTCGAGCAGGGTCAATGGCGCTGCCAATTGATAACCCCGCCCCCGAACTTTATGGATGGACAAGCCAAGTTCAGCCTCAAGATGCTGAAGTTGCTTCCACACCGCACTTCGACTAATTCCCAGGGCGGCACCGAGATCTTGGCCAGAATGGAATCGGCCATCTTTCAGAAGGTTCAACAACGTCAACATGCAGGTTTCGCCTCACAATGAGGCCCGAATAATAGCCATGCTCCGGGCCGTTGCATAGAAATCAAGCAGATGCTTTTCCTGCGGGCAAAACAAAACCCCAACTGCTTTCGCAATTGGGGTTTCGGAATTTAATCTTGACGATGACCTACTCTCACATGGGGAAACCCCACACTACCATCGGCGATGCATCGTTTCACTGCTGAGTT
>NZ_UTHA01000022.1 GCF_900582195.1 Pseudomonas viridiflava | reverse complement strand
GTTTTTTGGACAGGCTATTTGCCACCCTGCGGCGAAATAAATTCGCATCGATAAAGTCATCGTATGACTTCTTGATGCGTTGCCCGCATGGCTGCAAGATGACGGTCGCCCGTTTACGCCCCAACGTACCTGTCGAGGATCCTCCGCAGATGTCGTCACCGCACCGCATTCCTACCTATGTCATGCAGCAACGCAGCGAATTGACGGACTTCTACATCCGCGACAAAAAGGGTCGCCGTGCCGAGACCAGTCCGCATCGGCACGAGTATTTCCAGATTCAGATCAACCTCGGTGGCGACACCGTGCAGCACATTGGCAACGTCGAACGTCGATTCCCGCGCAACACCCTGGCATTCATCCTGCCGCACCGGGTGCATGTGATTCCGCATCCGGCGGATAGCAACTTCATAGTGATCAATTTTTCCCAGACTTTTCTGCTGCCGCATTTGCAGTGCGACCCGATGGATCTCGAAGAAGTGTCGATCCTGCTGGCGCCGGAGTTGTCGCCGTTCCGTTTTCAGGAGCACCTGGATTTCATTCTGGGCGATGAGGATTTCGCCAAGGTTTGCGCCCTGATCGAACAGATGCGCGCGCTGGACGAGAACCGCCAGTTCGGTACGCGAGAGATGCTCAAGGGCTTGCTGTTGCAACTGATCGGCAGCGTTTGCTTTCTATACGCCGAGCCGCTCAAACGCCTGGCCGAAGAAAACGCGGCCGAGGCCAGTCGGCGGGATGCAATGAGCCGGATGTTCGAGTACTTGCGCAAGAACATCGCTGACCCCGATCTCAATCTGATCAAAGTGGCGGCAGCGACTTACCTGTCACCGACTTATCTCACGCACTGGTTGCGCAAGGAAATCGGCAAGACCTTCACCGAACTGGTGCTCGAACGCAGAATGCACGCGGCACGCAATTTCCTGCTCAACAGCACGCGCTCAGTGGGTGAGGTCGCACGCTTGTGCGGCTTCGCGGACGAGGCGTATTTCTCTCGACGCTTTCGACAGATTCATGGCCAGCCGCCCGGGCAATTCCGTCGTCGGCAGCTCAATCCCGATACGCCGCAAACGCCGTTGGACACCTGAGCCAGGACCGGGACGTTTAAGGTTCGAGCATCAAAGGTCGCCAGACGACAGGCGCCGTGCTGAGCATCGTGCCTTGCAATGCAGGCGTGGGCGACGCCTGCTCAGTGTCCTTTTGGTTCTGCAAGTCGTGTGGTTCACCGGCGGCAGGCTCTTCGGTGATGCAGGTTGCGTTATCCATATGTCTTTCGCCAGATGTGACCGATCTATCGCTATTTGATCCGAACGATGACTTTGCCTTTTGCGCGACCCTGTTCAACGTACTTCAGGGCTTCACTCGTCGACTCGAAAGCAAAGGTACGGTCCAGCACCGGTTTGATTTCGCCAGCCTCGATCAGGGTAGTGATGTCGCTCAGCTGTGAGCCGTTCGCCCGCATGAACAGAAAGCTGTAACGGACATTCTGCTTGCGCGCCTTGCGTCGAATACTCAGGCTCAACAAACGCATGACTTGCCGCAGTGGCCAGGCTAATCCTTGCGCCTTGGCGAACTCTGCGGTTGGCGGGCCTGAAATGGAAATCAGCTGGCCGCCTGGCTTGAGCACCTTCAATGAATGCTCCAGAACATCAGCGCCAAGGCTGTTCAGTACCACGTCGTAGTCGCGCAGTTCTTGCTGGAATAGCTGGTGTTTGTAATCAATCACCACGTCTGCGCCCAACGCTTTAACCCATTCGACATTCGCGCTGCTGGTGGTGGTCGCGACAACAGCGCCCAGGTGCTTGGCCAGTTGAATGGCGATGGTTCCGACACCGCCGGAACCGGCGTGAATCAGGACCTTCTGACCCTTCTGCAAACGGGCGATGTCGACCAGTGCTTGCCAGGCTGTCAGGGCAACCAAAGGAATCGCTGCGGCTTGTTCCATGCTGAGGTTGGCGGGCTTCAACGCCACGGCGTTTTCGTTGACGGCCACACGTTGCGCAAACGTGCCGATTCGCTGCTCCGGCACGCGTGCATACACCGCGTCGCCGGGCTTGAAACCCTTGACCGCAGCGCCAACCTCAATCACCACACCGGCACAATCGTTGCCCAGCACCAAGGGGAATGAGTACGGCAGAATCAGTTTGAATTCACCGCTGCGAATCTTTGAATCAAGCACGTTGACGCTGGCAGCATGTACTTCAATCAGCACGTCATGGGCGCCCGGCAACGGCTCGGGCACGTCGCCCATACGCCCGTTCTGCTTGCCGTAGCGATCGATAAAATAAGCTTTCATGGTGGGGACGGCTCTCACAGTTTTGGGGAGGGCGGCGTTGCCTGAGCAGATTGGCTCAGCTGTCGAGAAACGCCTGCGCTTTACTGACAAAGTCAGCGTAGTTCTGGAAAATCGCGCCGTGTCCGGCGTCTTCATAAATGATCAGTTGCGCGTAAGGAATCCGGTTCGCCAGGTCAATCGAGTTGACCGTGGGCACCATGATGTCGTTGTCACCGTTGACCACCAGCGTCGGGATTTGCAGGCCGCCAAGGTTCTGTGGCGTCTGTTTTCCCCATGCCTTGATGGCTCTCAACTGCCGTAGAAATGCGCTGGGTGTCGGGCGCTTGTCGCGATCTTTGCGGCGTTCTTGCAAACGTTGCAGGAAGTCTGTCGCGGCCCGCCGTCCGTTGGCGGTTGTGGTGAAAAACAGATGGAACTTGGGATCGCGCAGGGTCAGCAAGCCCTTGAACATCAGTGGCCAGGAAACCGCACCTACCTTGGCGATATCGACTCCGCCTGCAGGTCCGGTGGCGGTGAGAATCAGGCGCCGCACCAAGGCGGGCGCTTTGAGCGCGATATCCTGAGCAACGAATCCGCCGAGGGAAAAACCCAGCAGGTCGACGCTGGTGAATTCCAGCGCACCGATCAGGCTGACGACGTCGTCGGCCATCTGCGCGACGGTCAGGGGCGCGGTGCCGCCTGAGCCACCGACACCGCGATAGTCAATGGCGATCACATGTCGGGTTCGCGTCAGACCATCGACAATTCGTGGATCGAAATCGTCGAGTGTCGCGCCCCAATGATTGAGCAGGATCAGCGGCACCGCCGATTTGGCGCCGAGGTCTCGATAAGCGAAGGCCGTGCCGCCAACCAAAATCGATTGGTTGGCGGCTTTGACGAAAGGCATTGGTTCCATCGGACTCACGCCAGATAGCGCTGCGCGACTGCCGACTGGCGGATCTGTGCCAGCAGGCCTTGCCGCGCGGTTTGCAAGGCATCCCAGCGCTCACCTTCATGCAGCGGCGGAATGGTCACCGGTTCGCGACGATCGAAACCGACCAGCGCCGCATCGACCAGATCGGTGACTTCCATGATCTCGCTCAAGGTGTTGATGTCGATGCCCGCGCGATCCCAGATCTCGGTACGCGTCGCGGCCGGCAGCACGGCTTGCACGTAGACGCCCAGCGGCGACAGTTCCAGACTCAGGCCCTGAGACAGGAACAGGACAAACGCCTTGGTTGCGCCGTAGACCGACATGCCGAACTCCGGGGCCAGACCGACCACCGAGCCGATGTTGATAATGGCGCCGTCACCGGCCTTCGCCAGACGGGGAGCGATGGCACTGGCGAGCCGCACCAGTGCTGTGGTGTTGAGGGCGACCAGATTGGCCACTTTGTCCGTGCTCTGCTCGATGAAGTTGCCGGACTGCGCGGCGCCCGCGTTATTGACGAGGATGCCAATGCGCGCATCGTCGCGCAGACGTGATTCGACGGTGGTCAGGTCTATGAGTTGGGTCAGGTCGGCTTGAAGCACATCCACGGTGACGCTGTGTTCGCTACGCAGTTTCGCGGCGAGTGTTTCCAGGCGCTCGAGATCGCGGGCGACCAGCACCAGATCATGCCCGCGTTGGGCGAAGCGTTCGGCGTAAACCGCGCCGATGCCGGTCGAGGCGCCAGTGATGAGAACAACAGGGTGGGCGTTCATAGGGTCATCTCTTTTCAAAAACATCAATTAAGGAGAGGCAGTAAATGCGCTGGTGCTCGGCTTACTGGGCAGAAGCGCTCCATTGAGCCAGGGTCGGATAGTCGATGTAGCCTTCTGCGCCGCCGCCATAAAGCGTGGCGGGGTTGAAACCGGCCAACGGTGCACCGGCCGCCAGGCGCTCGACCAGATCAGGATTGCCAATGAACGGGCGACCGAAGGCGATCAGGTCGGCCTGGTCTTCGGCGATCCGCGTGTTCGCCAGGTCGAGGTCATAGCCGTTGTTGGCGATGTAGGTGTTTTTGAAACGCTGGCGCAGAGAGCCGAAATCGAAAGGGGCGACATCGCGCGGCCCACCGGTTGCGCCTTCGACCACATGCAGATAAACGATGCCCAGCGCATCGAGTTGCTCGACGATGTAATCGAATTGCCCTTGCGGGTCGCTACTCGACACCCCGTTGGCCGGCGACACCGGCGAGAGGCGAATGCCGGTGCGATCTGCGCCAATCTCGGCAACCACTGCGGCCGTCACTTCCAGCAACAAGCGCGCACGATTTTCAATCGAGCCGCCGTAGGCATCGGTGCGCACGTTGGCGCCGTCCTTGATGAATTGATCGAGCAAATAGCCGTTGGCACCGTGGATTTCCACACCATCAAACCCGGCGTCGATAGCGTTGGCCGCTGCCTGGCGGAAATCATTGACGATCCCCGGGAGTTCGCTGATATCCAGTGCGCGCGGCGCGGAAACGTCTTCAAAACGGTTGTTGACGAACACTTTGCTCGCCGGGCGTATCGCTGAAGGGGCGACCGGCGCAGCAGCGTTTTTCTGCAGATCAACGTGAGAAACACGACCGACATGCCACAGTTGCAGAAAGATCTTCGCGCCTTTTTCGTGCACGGCAGCGGTCACCTTACGCCAGCCATCGATCTGCGCCTGCGTGTAAATCCCCGGGGTGTCCTGATAGCCCTGGCCCTGTCGGGAAATCTGCGACGCCTCGGAGATCAGCAGGCCTGCGGAAGCGCGCTGACTGTAATAGGTGGCTGCGAACTCACTGGGCACAAAGCCTTCGCCCGCTCGATTGCGGGTCAGCGGCGCGAGAACGATTCGATTCGCCAGCGTCAGGGAGCCAAGCGTGTATGGCGTGAACAGATTTTGATCGGTCATGGGGTTTGATCCGTGCCTGTGAATGAGCTGCGATGACTTCTGTAATTAGGATGATGATCGAAATCTAAACTGTCAACGGTTTTGATTATGGCTGACATCTATGTATCATTGGTGCATGAATTTCAGCGGAGGTATTGCACGTGAGAGTCACCAAAGCCCAGGCGCAGGCGAACCGCGAGCACATCGTCGAGACTGCGTCGGTACTGTTTCGTGAGCGAGGTTTTGATGGCGTCGGCGTCGCGGACCTCATGGCGGCGGCCGGATTCACCCACGGCGGTTTCTACAAACACTTTGGCTCGAAGGCCGACCTGATGTCCGAAGCCTCGGCCAACAGCCTTGCGCGATCGTTGGTCGGTGCCGAAGCGCTCGATGTTCAGGGCTTTGTCGACGTTTATGTGTCGAGAGAACATCGGGACGGGCGGGGCAGCGGTTGCACCATGGCCGCTTTGTGCGGCGACGCTGCACGCCAGTCTGACGAAGTGAAAACCGCGTTTGCCGAGGGCATCGAGCGCACGTTGCAGACGCTCGGCGACAAGTACCCGACAGGGCCGGACGCAGCGCCTGACGCGGGCAGAGTGAAAATGATCGACATGCTGGCGCGGGCGGTGGGCGCGATTATTCTGTCGCGTGCCTGCCCGGATGATTCGGCGCTGGCCGATGAAATCCTTGCGGTATGCCACGCGGAAATGACCGCGTCACTGCTGAATTCTGCCGACAGTGCAGAAGTGGCTGGGTGATTGAGAAGTAAGCCACGTAATGCAAACGAAAGCCTGCCCTCACAAGCAGGCTTTTTTGGTTTTCTGCCACAGCGACTAAAAGGGTGTTGTTTCTAAATGGTCGACGGCACGCCCTGCTTTTCGCCGCCACGCCCTTTGAACGCCAGTGCGAAACACAGCAGAACCACCACCGAAAATCCTGCCGGGAACAGCCAGATGCTTCGCCAGTCGTGGCCGTTTTGCGCGGTGAAGTGGTCAGTGATCTGACCCGCCACCCAGAATCCGATCAGCATGCCCACCCCATACGTCGCCAAGGTGATAAGGCCCTGAGCCGAGCTGCGGAAGCGCTCGGGCGCTTTGGCATCGGTGTAGATCTGCCCACAGACGAAGAAAAAGTCATAACACACGCCGTGCAGTGCAATACCGATCAGCAGCATGAACGCTTGGTCACCATTGTTGCCATAGGCGAACAACACATAGCGCAAGGCCCATGCCAGCATCCCGACCAGTAAGGCAATCTTGATGCCGAAACGCTGGATGAACAGGGGTAGCAGGAGCATGAACAGCACTTCGGAGACCTGACCCAGAGCCATCTTCGCGGTGGGGTTGGTGACACCGATTTCGGCCAGGAACGGATTGGCATTCTGGTAATAGAAAGCCAAAGGAATGCAGATCAGGATGGACGCGAGAAAGAACACCAGATAGCTGCGATCCTTGAGTAAGCCCAGTGCGTCTACCCCCAGCATCTGTTTGATGCCTGGCGAATCGCCCGTCGACTTCAGCGGCGCCGTGTTCGGCAGGCTGAAGCTGTAGAGTCCCAAGATCAGCGAAGCCACGGCAGACATCAGGAACGTGTTGCGCAAACCGCCCGCAGCAATCGCCTGTTGAGCGTCCCAGGCAAAGCCGAAACTGATCACGATGCCGGCGACGATCCAGCCAACGGTGCCCCATACGCGGATACGGGAAAACTCCCGCGCCGGGTCTTTGATCTGTCGGAAGGCTACTGCGTTGACCAAGGCCAGCGTCGGCATATAGACCATCATGTAGGCCAACACGTAGGGATAAAACGCGCTGAAATCAGTTGCCCGATAGAGTTGAAAGAGCAGCACCGCGCCCAGCAGGTGCAACACCGCCAAAATGCGTTCGGCATTGAAAAAGCGATCAGCAATAAGACCAATCACAAAAGGCGCAATGATCGCGCCCCACGACTGCGTGGAGAACGCCATTCCCACCTGGCCACCGCTTGCTGCCAGTGTCGTGCTAAGGAAAGTGCCGAGGGTGACGAACCAGCCGCCCCAGATAAAAAACTGCAAAAACATCATGACGCTGAGTCGCGCATTCATTGCGTTCATTTCAATCACCGTATTGTTTTTATGTCGGTAACAGCGTGGAATCAGCGTTCGCCCAGGCCCAGCAAACGCCGGTTGGATTGTTCGTCAGCGCTCACACTGGCGAAATCGTCGAATGCCTTGCGGGTTCGGCTGATCATGTGTCGTTCGATGAAGGCCGCTCCTTCGGCAGCGCCTTGCGCAGCGTCTTTCAGGCAGCATTCCCACTCCAGCACGGCCCAGCCGTTGAAGTCGTATTGAGTCAGTTTGCTGAAGATCGCCTTGAAGTCGATCTGGCCATCGCCCAATGAACGGAAGCGGCCCGGGCGATCAACCCAACTTTGATAACCGCCGTAAACGCCGGATCGAGCGTCGGCGTGAAACTCTGCGTCCTTGACGTGGAACATGCGGATGCGCGCGTGGTAGCGATCGATGAAGCCCAGGTAGTCCATTTGCTGCAGCAACAGATGGCTCGGGTCATACAGAATTGCCGCGCGCGGATGGTGATTCACCGCTTCAAGGAATTGTTCGAAAGAGGCGCCATCGTGCAGGTCTTCGCCGGGGTGGATCTCGTAGCAGAGGTCGACACCGGCCTCATCGAAGCACTCGAGAATCGGCAACCAGCGTTTCGCCAACTCGGCAAAGCCCTGTTCCACCAGACCGGCAGGACGTTGCGGCCATGGGTAGACGTAAGGCCAGAGCAGGGCGCCGGAAAAGGTCGCGTGGGCGGTCAACCCCAAGCGCTGACTGGCGCGCGCCGCCAGTTTCAACTGGTTGATCGCCCATTCGGTGCGTGCTTGCGGCTGGCCACGCAGTGCTTGCGGGGCGAAATCATCGAAGAGACTGTCGAATGCTGGATGCACTGCCACCAACTGGCCTTGCAGGTGCGTCGACAGCTCGCTGATCACCACGCCGGCCTTGGCGCATACGGCGATGAGTTCGTCGCAGTAATCCTGACTGGCGGCGGCGCGTTCAAGGTCGATGAAGCGCGTGCCGAGGGTCGGCAATTGAATGGCTTTGTAGCCTTGAGAGGCTGCCCATTGCGCGATGTTGGCCAAGGTATCGAAAGGTGCTTCGTCGGCAATGAATTGGGCGAGAAAGATGCCTGGGCCGCGCATCCCGCTCGGGCGTTGTTGATTAACGTTCATTGGCGGTTGCTCCATTGGCAAGGTCAGGTATTGCAGTCCATTTGGCTTCGCCACAATGATTGGCGATGGCGGTCTCGATGAAGGCCATGCCGCGAAGCCCGGTGGCTATGCCAGGAACGCCCGGTGCATCGGGGCCGCTCACGCCTTGGAAAATGGCCTGCGCGAGGTCACCGTAGAGATTGGCCATGGCTTCGAGGTAGCCTTCCGGGTGTCCGGCGGGCAAGCGCATGCGCCGCGTTGCGTTTGCGCACAGCCAAGGTTGGCCAAGGCCCGAGCGCAGCACGCGCATCGGTTCATTCAAAGGGCGGTGGATCAGACTGGCCGGCTCTTCCTGACGCCATTCCAGCCCGCCCTTGTCGCCATACAGACGAATCTTCAGCGGGTTCTCTTCGCCGGCGCACACTTGGCTCGCGATCAATACGCCGCTGGCGCCGTCGGCCATTTTGAACAACATCGAGGCGTCGTCATCCAGCTGGCGACTGCTCAAATGCGACCCGAGCATCGCACTGATGAACTGGATGGGTTGACCGGAGACAAACTCCGCGAGGGAAAACGCGTGCGTGCCGATGTCACCGATGCAGCCACCGATGCCGGATTGTTCAGGATTGTCGCGCCACCCCGCTTGTTTGTTGCCTTGGCCAGCCACATCGCTGCTGAGCCAGCCTTGCGGGTATTCGACGAGGACTTTGCGCAGGCGCCCGATTTCACCATTGGCGACCATCTCGCGTGCCTGCCAGACCATCGCATACCCCAGGTAGGTATGTGCCAAGGCGTAGATCCGCTGGCTGTTGTTGACCACGCGGGCCAGGTCCTGCACTTGCGCCAGATTGAGCGCAGCAGGCTTTTCACTGAACACATGGAAACCCGCACTCAGTGCTGCACTGGCGATAGGGGCGTGCAGGTGATTGGGCGTGACGATCACCAGCAGTTCCATGCGCTGATCGGCCGGCAGTGCGTTTTCGACGGCCAGCATGTCTTGCCAGGCGTCATAGCAGCGTTGCGCAGGCAGCCCTAGCGCCGCACCACTGCGTTGATTGTTGTGGGCGTCGCGGCTGAACGCACCGCAGACCAGTTCGAAGCGTCCATCGAGACCGGCGGCTTGCCGGTGCGCCTGGGCGATGAAGGCCCCTTCACCGCCGCCGACGAAGCCCATTCTTATTTTTCGACCTGCAGCGATCATGGCAATTGTCTCTGTGGATTCATGCGGAACATTGATGATGTAACCGGTTACATCGTCGGCGAAATCTAGGCCTGAAATCAGCGGGTGTCAAACCGTGTCTGACGAATGCCAACGTTTCGGCGCGTGACGCTGTGGGGTAAGCTCGACGGCCGATTCGATTGAAAGAGCGAGGCAGTCTTGTCCAATATCCGCGAAGTGGCACGGCTGGCGGGTGTCTCGGTAGCAACGGTGTCGAGAACATTGAAGTCCCCCGAGCGTGTGCTGCCCGATACCCGCGAGCGGGTCATGGCCGCCGTCCAGCAAACCGGCTATCGACCGAATTTGATGGCGGTGCAGTTTCGCTCGCGTAGAACGGGCAACCTGGTGATTCTGGTCCCGACCATTGCCAACACCTTTTTCGCCAGGGTGATCAGCGGCGCACAGAAAGCCGCGCAGGCCGCCGGGTACCGGTTGCTGTTGTGCGACACCCAGGGCCAGGAATCGCTTGAGCGCCATTTCGCTGATCTGGTGCACGCCCATCAAGCGGATGGCGTCATTCAGTTGCGTGCCTTTGATCCATTCGATGAATCCGCCGCCGAGCCGGCACTGACCCCGATCGTCAATGCCTGCGAAGTCATCCGGCATGGACGGCATCCAACGATCAGTCTGGATAACATTGCGGCGGCCAAAGCCATGACCGAGCACCTGATCGCACTGGGACATCAGCGTATCGGACTGATCAAAGGACCCAAAGGAAGCCCGCTCACACGTGATCGTCTGGCGGGGTATGAGGCGGCCCTGCGCGATGCCGGTCTCGCGCTGGACGACACACTCATCTGTCACGGCGACTTTACCCTGGACGCCGGCTACTCGGGTGCCGGGAAACTGCTCGCGCTCAACAACCGACCGAGCGCGCTGTTTTGTGAAAATGACGAAATGGCCATCGGCGCGCTCAAGCGTATAAAAGAGGAGGGGCTGCGAGTGCCGGAGGATATTTCGCTCGCGGGATTTGACGACATTCCAATGGCCGCGTACTGCGACCCACCGCTGACGACCATTGCCCAGCCCGCCGAAATGTTCGGCGAGAAAGCCGTGGAAATGCTGATTGCGCTGATCGAGAAACAGCCGTTGCCGCAGCGGCATGTGGTACTGCCGTTCGCGTTGACGACGCGTGACAGCACGGCGCGGATTCCTGCAACTGATAAATGACCCTGTGGCTGCTCGGTGCAGATTTGTCAGTGGTGCTCGTCTTTCAGCCTCACCCGCAGCCGGAAAATTGTCCCTTTTGAGTTGACGGTGAAACGCTTTTCAGCCGATTTATCCCGTCCCTGTGCGTCAGTAATCTGTACCCAACTTGAACGCAACAACAACTTCTAAAACTCAAAAGGGAAACAGACCATGACCACTCCAACCTACAACCGCCTGAACAAAGACGACGCCATCGTGCTGCTGGTCGACCACCAGACCGGCCTGATTTCTCTGGTGCAGGACTTCTCGCCGAACGAGTTCAAGAACAACGTGCTGGCCCTGGCCGATCTGGCCAAGTTCTTCGAACTGCCGACCATCCTCACTACCAGTTTCGAACAAGGCCCGAACGGCCCGCTGGTACCGGAACTGAAGGAGATGTTCCCGGACGCGCCGTACATCGCTCGCCCAGGTCAGATCAACGCGTGGGACAACGAAGACTTTGTGAAAGCGATCAAGGCCACCGGCCGCAAGCAGATCATCATTGCCGGTGTGGTCACGGATGTGTGTGTAGCGTTCCCGACCTTGTCGGCGCTGGCGGAAGGGTTTGATGTGTTTGTGGTCACCGACGCGTCCGGCACCTTCAACACCACCGTGCAACAAGCCGCGTGGAGCCGCATGACTCAGGCTGGTGCGCAGATGATGAACTGGTTCTCGGTGGCCTGTGAGCTGCACCGCGACTGGCGCAACGACATTGAAGGGCTGGGCAATCTGTTGTCGCAGCGGATCCCGAACTACCGCAACCTGATGAACAGCTACTCGGCGCTGACCGCTCAGCAGAAGTAAGCTTGCGCGATTCAAACAAAAGCCTGCCATGAAAAGCAGGCTTTTTGTTCATCGCGAAGTCAGACCCCGGAATTCAACAGCGACACCACGGGGAGCGCGGATCATTCAAGAGGCGTTGCTCGATACGCTTTATAAAGTCGCTGGACCTCAGGATCATCCAGGCTTTCATACGTAATCCCTTCCTTGTCCAGCCCGTCCAGCCCCTTTATCCCGCCAATCATTGCGGGCCATTCATCGCGGCTGGAGATGTCGATGACGAAGGGGGCCAGATAACCATCCAGATGGCCTGTGAAAGGGTCTCGAATTTCGTCGGCGAGTGCTCGCAGGTAGTCGTCTTTGTTGGTTTTTGACCAGTCGATGGCGAACCGGGTCCGATAGCACAACTCCATGTAGATGAGCAGGATTGTGCGGCCATTGCCATCCAGAAACGGATGGGCGGACGCCAACTGGCCCATTACTTCGCCGGGGCGCTGACGAAAACGTTTTTTGTTTGCTGCGAGTTCGAAGGCGTATTCGACGGATCTTTTGATCAAGTCAGGACGTTCGAATATCGTGTGATGCGGATCATCTTTCGACCCTTTGAATACTGCGAGGTGGGGGACCAGTTCATTTCTGTCTTTTCCTGCCCACGGATAAAACCCGGAGAACAGGATTTCGTGGGTCTTGAGGACAGCTTTGTAGTCGATGGGTTTTTTCTTGGCGAGATAAGCAAGGGCATCTTCGATACTGGCTTCGAAGGAGAGGTGCTCGGACTCTTTGACTTCAAGAGGGTCTTTCAGTTTGAGCGAGTTTTGAAGATAACCTTCAGTCTCGAAATCGCCGAAGGGGTCAAAAGTCATGCGCTAAGTTGCCTCTTGCAACGCCTTTTTTCCTGAAGATAGCGCCCTTGGAGGGCCATGATTTCTGCTTTGTTGAGAACACCTTTACGCTTGAGATTGACGAGCAATTGCTCAATGCCATCCAGCTCGACAGCATCACCTGCCAGGCGAGTAATGGTCGCGGCCATGCAGCTCATGCTGTCACGCTCAGCGGTAACCTTATGCTTTTGGGCGAGTTTGCGCACTTCGCTCGCAACGTCGCCAGTGGCTGGACCAGTCATTTGAAACCCTCGTTTTCTCCCTCAGAGCATAGCATGGCGCCGGCTCTGTAAATTTTCCAGCGGCCCCCGGTTGTCAGCAAGAACATCGCGTTGTTCGGGTTAACTGCGAAACGCCTTTCAACCGATTTATCCCTTTTTCAGCGCCAAACCTCCGCCCACTCATCACGATACTGCAACAGAAAATCGACAAACGCCCGCACCCGTTGCGGCACATACCGGCCGTGCGGGTACAGCAAGGTGTAAGGTCGCGAGCGCCCGGCGTACGGCTGAAGAACCTCGACCAAGCTGCCGTCGGCCAGCTCTTTTTCGACAATGAACTTGTAGGTCTGAAAGACCCCTGCACCATGTTTGGCCAGGGTGACGCCGCCGAGCACGTCATCGGAGCAGGAATAACCACCGTCGGAGATCACTTCACGGTCCTGGCCGTTTTCCTGGAACAACCAGGAAATCCGCCGCCCGCTGCTCGGCAGTTCGAACTGAATGCACTCGTGTTGCACCAGATCCTCAAGCGTCTTCGGTGTGCCAGCTTTTTTCAGGTACTCGGGGGAGGCGACCACCACCAGTTTTGCATCCTCCAGCAGCCGCGCGACCATGGTCGAGTCCGGTTGGGCACGAACACGTATCGCCAGATCGTAGCCTTCGCCGACGAAGTCGATATTGCGGTTGCCCAAGTGGATGTCGACAGTCACGTCGGGATAGAGCGCACGGAATTTCGGAAGCAGCGGCAGGATGCGGTGATGGCCGTAAGTGGTGGGCAGGCTGATGCGCAACTGTCCGGACGGTGAGGTTTGCGCGCCCATGACTTCCTGTTGCGCTTCGACCAGTTGGGTCAGGGCCTGGCTGCACTGGACGAAAAAGTTTCTGCCGGCCTCGGTCAAGCGAATGCTGCGGGTGGTTCGGGCAAACAAGCGTGAACCCAATCTTTTTTCGAGGCGCAGAATCGACCGGCTCACAGCTGCCGGTGTAACGCCTGCAAGCTGGGCGGCGGCGGTGAAGCTGCCGGCTTCAGCGGCGAGGCAAAAGAGTTCGATACTGCCCAATTGCAAGTCATCAAAGTGGCGCTTCATGAGAGTACACCGAGGATCAACTGACGGTTCATTCTCAGGCTTATCTCATGAAGCGGCACCGCCGGTACACACCGGCGGTGCCGCGGGGAGGTATCAATGGCCAGCGCTTTGACCACCGTCGACATGGAGGATTTCGCCGGTCACGAAGTTCGCGCCGTCCAGGTAGAGGATCGCTTGCACGATGTCATCGATCTCGCCCATATGCCCGACCGGGTGCAGGCTGCCAAGGGCGGCGTGAGTCTCCTCACCGTGCATCGGCGTTTTGATGATGCCCGGCGACACCGCGTTGACCCGAATGCCGCGCTTGGCGTACTCGATGGCCAGCGACTTGGTCGCGGCGTTGATGCCACCCTTGGTCAGCGAAGCGAGCACCGACGGTACGCCGTCAATCGCGTGGTCGACCAGGCTGGTGGTGACGCTGACGACGTGGCCGCTGGCGTTTTTCTCCATTTCGGCAATCGCCAATTGCGAGATATGGAAGAAGCCGCTCATGTTGGTCGCCACCACTTGTGCGTAGTCTGCCTGGCTGTATTCGGTGAAAGGCTTGGCGACGAATATCCCGGCGTTATTGACCAGTGTGTCGATGCGCCCGAAACGTGCAACGGCTTCGCGAATCACACGCTCGGCGGTCTGCGGGTCGGCGATATCACCGGCGACGGCGAGAATATCCGGGTCAGTGGACGGTTTGATCGAGCGGGAGGTCGCGACAACCTGATAGCCGCGCTCACGGAAACCCTTTACCAGGCCTGCGCCAATGCCTTGCGAAGCGCCGGTAATCACAACAACTTTGTTGGACGTGCTCATGATGTTTCCTCTGCAATCTGAATGGTTTGAAAAAACGAAGTTCGGGTGTCAGGCGTGAGCCGCAACCTGTGCTGCCTGACGTAATGCTTGCTCGTAATAGGCGATGGACTGGGAACCGGGGATGACCTGTTTGTCATCAAGGACCATGGCCGGAACCGAATCGATGCCGCGTTGCTGGTAATACCGCTCGAGTTCGCGCACGGCCTGGCTGAACTCAGCGTTGGCCAACACCGCTTGCGTACGCTGGCTGTCGAGTCCGACTGCGCCTGCCAGCATCACCAGCGTGGCGTGGTCATTCGGGTTCATGCCGTCAGTGAAGTACGCCTTGAGCAAGGCCTGCTTCAACTCACGCTGACGTCCTTGTGTGGCGGCCCACAACAGAAGGCGATGGGCATCGAAGGTGTTGTGAAAATGGCTGCGTTTTTCCAGGTCGAAGTGAAAACCGATCTGCTCGCCGCGCTCGACGATCATCGCGTTGCGATCCGCCACTTGCTCCGCGCTGCGCCCGTATTTGCGCATCATGTGCTCGATGGCGTGCTCACCTGCGGCGGGCATGTCCGGATTCAGTTCGAACGGTTTGTAGGTCAGGTCTACGTCGACTTCGCCTGCCAGGTTCCGGATCGCGTGCTCCAGAGCGGTGACGCCCAATGCACACCAAGGGCAAACGACGTCCGAGACAAAATCGATTTTCACTGTCCGGCTCATGACTGCGAGTCCGCTAGCTGCTGGCGATACTCGGTGGTGGTGATGCCGGCATAACCCCAGTTATCGGTGTCGACTTCCTCGATCACGATGTGGGTGAGCTTTGGATCCTTGTGCAGAACCCGCTCCATCGTTTCGGTGATTTCCTTGATGACCTGGGCTTTCTGTTCCCGGGTCACGCCGTCACGGGTGATACGTACGCTGATGAAAGGCATGGGAATCGCTCCACTGGCCAACCCGTCAGGATGATGGGCCGCTGTTGGAATGAACTTTAAGAAGCTGCGCAAGATTGATAAATAGGCTTTGAGGTACATCATTTGTGATGTTGTGTATCAAATGGCTGCGTGCGGTGAAGTGCGCAAGAAGTTGCGCAGTGCCTCGCCTGTTTTCACCCGGGTAAGTCTCTACAGGCCGCGTAGCTCGTGGCCTTCAGCCAAGTGCGCAACTTCTTGCACACCACTGCGCAAAAAGTTGCGCACTTTTATTTGTTTAATCTCGTTTATTCAAAGGTCGGTGTACGGCCTGTTTGTTTAAGGCGTTGAAGAATAATGGCTTTTCGATAGCTGGCATGGAGCTTGATAGCTCAAGCCTGCCCGGACAGGCAATGGTGCCTGTCGGTTGTGTGGTTTAAGCAAGGAGAGCACCCCATGGCAACACCAGCGTACATGTCGGTTACCGGCGAAAAACAAGGCCTGATCACTGCAGGCGCATTCACCGCTGACTCCGTAGGCAACACCTACCAGGAAGGCCACGAAGACCAGGTCATGGTGCAGGCTTTCACCCACGACGTGATCATCCCGCGTGACCCGCAATCCGGTCAGCCAACCGGTCAGCGCGTGCACAAGCCAGTTGTGATCACCAAGGTCTACGACAAGGCTTCGCCACTGCTGCAAGCAG
>NZ_UTHA01000064.1 GCF_900582195.1 Pseudomonas viridiflava | reverse complement strand
GAAGTCATCGGGCACCAGATTTTGTGCCACGCTGTTGGCCAGGCCCTTGCCAGCCGCTTTATAAGCACTCGCGGCAGCCCCGAACACATTGCTGAATGAGGCCAGCGGATCATTCTTGAATTGATCGACTGCAGCGCTTGCCTGTGCGCTGGCCGCATTCAGATCACCTTTGGCATCCAGATTGCCGAAAGCCACCGCTTCGATGCCTTTGGCAATCTCGTTGATGACGTCTTCGCCGAGCTTGCCAGCGTCCGCCAGGATGCCGGGCAATTTGCCTTTGGCCTGTTCAACAAAATCATCCAGCGTGCCGACAATAGAAGCGTTCAGGTGCCCGACCAGCACCTCGATCACGGAGGTGCTGAGCAACAATTTGCTGCTGGCCTTCATCTCCTGGCGTACCAGAAACAGCGTCGGGCGCAGGGTCATGCGCGCAGCGGCCATTGCCGGCGGCAACGGCAATACGCCGATCAGGTTGATGCCTAGGCTGGCCCACGCGAGCAAGTCGCGCTGCTTGGCGTTGGACAAGGTGACGATGTCACCCAGCGCATCGACCAGCGCCATGATGTTGCCCACCACCGGCAAGAAGCCGGCGTAGTTCTTGATGCGATCAAGCGTGACCACGCCATCCGTGGCTGATTGCAGCCAGGCATCGAAGGTTGCTGCGCTGCTGGCAACGTCCTGGATGTCGATGGCATTGAGTGGAACGATAGCAACCTGAGGCTCACGTTTTACGATTTCAATGGTCATGACAGCATCTCACCCGCCAACAGGCCCGGGGTTTTCAAGGAAGGTTTCGGCAGACTCGGTGCGGGCAGGTTCGGCAACTTGCCCGCCTTGCTCGCCGCCCCAAGAATCCCCGACGCACTCGGCATGGCCGCACTCGCCAGTTTCGGCAACCCGGCTACCCCGCCCTGCACCACACCCTTCACTTGCTGCGCTGTTTGCATCGCACCTTGCGCCGTCTGCATCGCACTCATCCCTGTTTGCGCCATGTCCTTGCCCTTCTCCAACATGTCCCAACTCTTGCTCGGTAACACCTGTGCGACCATCGCCTGCACTTGGCTCGGCACATCCTCGGCCCCCGGTGGATTCAACGGCCATTCCGGCTTGCCGATGTAACTGCCATCGCTCCAGGTGTCCGCCGGATCCTTGCCGAACAGCACCCGCGCAGGCCCCGGTGCGGCACCGGCGACGCTGGCGAAACCCTTGCCGTCGAGCTTGCCCTTGATGCTTTTTCCCAGCGCATCGATGACTTCGTAATCACCTTCCTTGATGCCCTGACGCCCGGCGTACTGGTTGAACAATTCCAGATTGCCCTTGCCCGGTTTCGGTGGTTCCGGGAATACCCCGGCCAAAGATTTCGCCCCGGTGTAGGCGAAGTTCGCCGCGTGCGCGGTGTACGGGCCGCTGGTGGCGTGGGTGATGCCGCCGGCGTTGTAGGTGGTGGCGCTGCCGCCGCCCTGGATCACCAGTTCGGTTTTTGCGGTGATGGTGATGCGGTCGGCGTTGGCGGTGATGTTGAGTTTGGCCAGCAAGTTGATGCTGTCCTTCAGCGCACGCACGTCGATGTCGCCGGACGCT
>NZ_UTHA01000021.1 GCF_900582195.1 Pseudomonas viridiflava | reverse complement strand
CCGCCATCCCTCCAACCCGCTTCAACCGTCAACGCCGCGAAGTCGCCTACGTCGCCAAGCACGGAGAACCGCCCCGCTTCATCCCATGGGAAGACGTCATCGCCTGCGTCAGCAGCAGCATGGTCGTCACTGAATACGGTACTCAGCAGAAGTTCGCCCTGATGATCGGCCTGCGGGACGCATCGGACGGGCAGGTCGTATGGCTGACCGTGCCGAGCTACACACTGGGCATGGCGGGCGGGGAATGGGAGGCGATTCGCGCTTACATGAAAGAAGCCCCGAGCGAACCGCCGTTGCCGATGATGGGCGAGAACATGGAGGAAAGCACGGTGGAGTTC
>NZ_UTHA01000074.1 GCF_900582195.1 Pseudomonas viridiflava | reverse complement strand
GTATGGCGCGGTTGCGGTGGCGTTGTTCGTCACCGTGGCGCTGACCACGCGCGAACGTGTGCAGCCACCGCCGCAGCAGCGCTCGCCGATCCGCCAGGACATCGCCGACCTGCTGCACAACCGCCCGTGGTGCGTGCTGTTCGTGCTGTCGTTGATCATCATGATCACCATCGTGATGCGCGGCGGCGCCGGCGTGTACTACCTCAAGTATTACGTGCAGCGCCCGGAGCTCACCGGGTTGTTTCTGGGTGGATATTCGGTATCTCTGGCGGTGGGTGCGGC
>NZ_UTHA01000072.1 GCF_900582195.1 Pseudomonas viridiflava | reverse complement strand
ATGCATTGATGCTTGATCCGACCATCATCCGCAATCGCCTCAAGCTCAGGGCCGTGCGCACCAACGCCAGGGCCTGGCTGGCGCTGAAGGATCCGGTTGACCTGCTCTGGTCGTTTGTCGGCGGTCAGCCGAAGATCAACCATTTCAAGGACCGCAGCGAGGTGCCCGCCATCACCGTTGAAGCCGAAGCCATGAGCAAGGCGCTGAAAAGAGCCGGCTTCACCTTCGTCGGTCCGACC
Organism: Pseudomonas viridiflava; assembly: GCF_900582195.1. Classification (GTDB taxonomy): domain Bacteria; phylum Pseudomonadota; class Gammaproteobacteria; order Pseudomonadales; family Pseudomonadaceae; genus Aquipseudomonas. Next base: position 87 of record NZ_UTHA01000072.1, on the reverse strand, counting down.
ATCTGTTATGCCTATATGCAGGGGAGTGGGATGGTCATGGACCACACCGTTGACCGTGATGGGTACGCGGTCCTTAGCTGCTGACGG
>NZ_UTHA01000250.1 GCF_900582195.1 Pseudomonas viridiflava | reverse complement strand
ATCTGGATTAAAACGAATCAAGTTGATTCATAGTTATTGTTAATAAGTGCAAAAAAATCGGTGTCCCGAAAGTGTTCCGGTCAACGGGACGCACTCCCCGTCATCCGGGGCTATCCGCCGACTTTTTGAAACTTCTCGCCTACAGGTGGGAAATAACGAAATTCTATTGAACTCGGTTTTTTCAACCATTCATCCCGTCACTGCATAGTTTTGAGCAACGTTCTTCGCCTCGCTCTTTCATAACCCATGACTGCACCGCATCGTGTTCAACCCATGGACACATGCTTACCGAAAGAGTCAGCCTGAGGAAATGATATGTTCATACA
>NZ_UTHA01000048.1 GCF_900582195.1 Pseudomonas viridiflava | reverse complement strand
CCATGCCATCTAACTTAACTATAAAGGTAGAGTTCTTCCTGACAACATCAAACAACTGCCCCTTCTGAGAGAAACTTACGTAGAAATAATACTTCTTATATTCAAAGCCGGCAGGAAAGGTAGGCTCATTCCCCAAGCAATACATCAACCCCTGCATTACAAGCGTCTTGCCCTTATTATTATCATCACTATAAATTATATTTATTTTATCCTCAATCCTATCCTCAATAAATGCCTCTATAGAATTACCAAACGCTACAGTCCTTATTTTCATTTTCTCAATCCCTCCTTAATTAGCGCCGACAAATATAAAATACTATCTCCATCCAAAACAGTCAGCCTACTGACATGTGGCTCTACCTTATTGAAAATATCGAGAATACTTATTGCTTGATCCTTTTGAACAGCCTTTAGGATTATTTCCAGAACCTTCCAAAACTCCCTCTTTGAATTCTTATTAAAAAAAGCCTTACTTATTTTGGCTTGACACTCCTCCATTAAATCCCGCAAATCTTCTACATCCAAACCTCGAGAAGACGCCTCAGAGAAAAACTCCAATGGAACTCCTGTTTGTTCAAATAGATCAATTCCGACGAATCTATTAACAAGTAGTACGTGAATCTCTTTTGAGTCAATATGACGTCCAAATGTCAATACATCTAAAGGAGCCGAGATACTCAAGCCTTCAATGCAAGATGTTTTTTTCACTACCTGCCGATCTCTTATCTCCTTAAATATTTCTTCATAAAAAGCATCCGACTTCTTATCTCTACCTTTAAAATCCAATACATTTTTTACGTAATGGCAGATAGGCTCTCGATCCTCCACAAAAATCACACAAGCAAGAAACCTGTCAATTTTTTTTACATCACATACACCATGAACTCTACTTAGCTCTTTTGACAAACCCAATACGACTTTTTCTTTCTCGACGTCATTAAAATTATTTAAATTGTAAAAGTAACCAGCATCCCCCTTCAGATATGAGCTTTTAAGGGGAGGCATGAAAAAAATAAACTCATGAAATGTGAACACTGAATCAAAGTTTCTATATAGCGTATAAAGATATTTCCCTATCTTCTGAGGCGTCAGCCCCGCCTCACCCTTTGATTGCAAATCCCAAAGTTTTCCACCAGAACTGAGGCCAGTTACATCATTAAAGCAATCAATGGCTAAAATTGAAATCTGCTTTCTATCGGAACGCAAACCAATCAAATACAGTAACGACTTGGTCTCATACTGTGAGGCTTTATAGTTGTTTCGCTCTGTATTTCTGAATATATACACAAAACTTTCCCTGTAGAAACTCGCTCATATTGACTCTTATCTTACATAAACCCTTACCGCCCCACGAAATTTCCCTCCACACGGCAAGGCCATTATGATGCCACTATACATGGACTATAAACGGATCAGATAGCGTCAGAGGGACACTCACCGCTTTAGTCGCCGCCGTATTTACAGAGCAAAACCGTCCGTGGAGCTGCGGGCGTAGTGCAATGTGCGAAAACGAGCTTGCAGATCCCGGTGCAGCGAATCTGCGCACGCTGCTGCGGATGAAAATGTCGGGGGAGATTGATGAGATTATCCGGCTCTATACCGGCAATCCCGAGAACACCCCATAACCCTTGTAAGGAGTGAGCATGCTCGCGATGCGGAGAGTCAGCGAACTCATCTCTGGCAGATTAGACGCCTTCGCGAGCAGGCTCGCTCCCACAGTTGACTCAGGGAGCTGGCCAAATCGCAGGCACAAAAAAACCGCAGTGGGCGAAACCCATGCAGTTCTGATTGAAGCGTTCAATTGTTCGTTAAGGTGGTAACCCCACCAGCCACACCCCGGCACACAATGTTCCCGCTGTGGCTGCTGCCTTCCGGCTCTGACCAGGTTCACGGGTAATCGTTGCGGGGGGACCGATGGGGTCACCATAACGACGCTTGCCTGTCGGCGAGCCGCGCCATTGTACCTATCTGAGACGAAGTTACAACCGTTGGTTGCAGATTAAAAATATGAACGGGTTCAAGGACATAAAGATCGCAGTCTGCGACAGCTTCTAGAGGGCCAGAACCTCATCCGCCCTGCCGCCCGCTTGCTGGATCACCAGATGAATGAAGTGCAGCTTGGCAATCGCCGGCGCCGGGAGCACGAACGGGTAGAAATCCGGCTGGCCCATGCTGCGTGACAACTCATTGAGCATCCCCGCCAGTTCGATCCACGCGTTGACGAACGACAGGAACGCCTCGCCGCCGGGATGTTCCGGGTCGTACAGCGTGCTGGGCGGAAACGGCTGGTAGTCGAAATCCATTTCCCGTGCGCTCATGCCAAAACCCAGCGCGGTGTCGACCGCGTCCATCATGTGCAGGTAATGCGCCCAGGTTTCCGCCCAGTCTTCCCACGGGTGCATGGTTGCGTAGGCGCTGACGTAGTGCTGCGGCCAATCGAGCGGTGCGCCTTGTTGGTAGTGGCGATCCAGCGCTTCGCCGTAACTGGCGCGTTCGTCGCCGAACAGGCTGCGGAATGAATCGACCCACGGGCCGTTGGCGATCAGGCGATCCCAGTAATAATGGCCGACCTCATGACGGAAATGCCCAAGAAGCGTGCGATAGGGTTCGTGCATCGCCGCCCTCACCTGCTCGCGGTGAGCATCGTCGGCTTCCTTGATGTCGAGGGTGATCAGGCCGTTGGCGTGGCCGGTCATCGGTGCGTTGCCTTCGAGGTCGACACCGATGAAATCGAAAGCCAGCCCACTGTCATCATCGACGGTTTTCGGGATGACTTGCAGGCCAAGGGTGATCAGTTGCGCGACGAGGCGACGCTTGGCGATTTCGACTTTACGCCAGCGTTCGGGGTTGTCCGGGTCGGACAAGTCAGGGATTGTGCGGTTGAGGCTGCAAGCGATACACAGGCTGTCGTGATCGTTGGCCGGCAGCAGCCAGTTGCACGCGGCAGCTGTGTCGAGGTTGGCGCAGCGGCGGAACAATCCCGAGTCGGGATCGGCGTCGAGCGTCCAGGTGCCTTCGTACGGCCCCGGTTGCAGCGAAGTCAGACGACTTTCTTCCGGTTGATAACCGAGCAAGGCATTACACGCCAGGCACTGGCTGTTGCGAAAGAACAGCGACTGGCCGCAGCGGCACGGCCAGACTTTGCTGTTGCGTGAGGATTCGCCCATGAACGGCGCGATGATGCGGGAACTGAGCTGCTCGAAAAAGCGGTGCATGGCGATCTCTCCCTGGGGCTTGCCAAGACTAGATCATTCTTGCGGGTTGATCGTTCCAACGCTCTGCGTGGGAATGCATCCAGTGACGCTATGCGTCACGGCGGACAAGGAGCGTCCGGGGCGGCATTCCCACGCGGGAGCGTGGGAACGATCAAACGTTCAGGCCATGGGTTTTGAGGAAGGCGATAAAGGTTTCTTCGTCCATCACCTTCACGCCCAGCTCATTGGCCTTGGTCAGCTTGGATCCGGCGCCGGGGCCTGCCACCACACAATGAGTCTTCGCCGATACGGAACCGGCAACCTTGGCGCCAAGACTTTCCAAATGTTCCTTGGCGACGTCACGGCTCATCAATTCAACTTTGCCAGTCAGCACCCAGGTCTCCCCGGACAGCGGCAAACCTTCGACGACTTTCTTCTCGCTCTGCCAGTGCATGCCGAAATCGCGCAGTTGTTTTTCGGACTCTTCGGCTAACTGACGATGCTCCGGAACGGCAAAAAATTCGCGCACCGAATTCGCCTGCTTCTCCGGCAACGCCTGACGCATGTCCAGCCAGTCAGCATTCATCACCGCTTCCAGCGAACCGAACTTGTCCGCCAGTTTCTGCGCGCCGCCCGGGCCGACCGAAGGAATGTGCAGTTTGTCGAGGAAGCCACCCAGCGTGGTGCTGGCAGCAAACTCGGCGCCCAGCTCCCCCTGATCCTGAATCTGCAAACCATGGCCCAGCAATTCAGTAATCACCTGCTGGTTATGCGCATCTTCGAAGAAGCTGTGAATCTCGTGCGCCACTTCCAGCCCCACGTCCGGCAGGTAGGTCAGCACTTGCGGGAGCGCCTGCTGCACACGCTCCAGCGAACCCAGCGAGCGCGCCAGCACCTTGGCCGTCTCCTCGCCGACATCGGGAATGCCCAGCGCATAGATGAAGCGCGCCAGCCCCGGTTTCTTGCTGTCCTCGATGGCCGCGAGCAGCTTGTTGCTGGACACCTCGGCAAAGCCTTCCAGATCGACGATGTCTTCAAACTTCAGGGCGTACAGATCGGCTGGCGAACTGACCAGACCTTCATCGACCAATTGCTCGACGCTCTTGTCACCCAGGCCTTCGATGTCCATCGCCCGGCGCGAGACAAAGTGAATAATCGCTTGCTTCAGTTGCGCACCACAGGCCAGTCGACCCACGCAGCGATACACCGCACCTTCGCTGACGGTTTCCTTTCCTTTGCTGCGCTTGATCAGTTGCGTGCGCTCGACGTGGGAACCGCACACCGGGCAGCTCTCTGGAATCTGTACCGCGCGGGCGTTTTCCGGGCGGCGATCCATGACCACTTGCACCACTTGCGGAATCACATCACCGGCACGGCGGATGATCACGGTGTCGCCGATCATCAGACCCAGACGCGCGACTTCGTCCATGTTGTGCAGCGTGGCGTTGGCCACGGTGACGCCGGCAACTTTCACCGGTTTCAGGCGCGCGACCGGGGTAACGGCGCCAGTGCGGCCCACCTGAAACTCCACATCAAGCAACTCGGTGAGTTCTTCCATGGCCGGGAATTTATGCGCGATCGCCCAGCGCGGTTCGCGAGCGCGGAAGCCCAGTTCGCGCTGATCGGCAATGCTATTGACCTTGAACACCACACCATCGATTTCGTAGCCCAGATCGTTACGACGTGCGCCAATATCGCGGTAGTAATCCAGGCATTCGCCAATGCCCTTGGCCAGCTTCAGTTCGTGACTGATCGGCATGCCCCACTGCTGCAACTGTTTGAGGTTGCCGATGTGGGTGTCGGAAATATCGTGGGAGACCTGACCGATGCCGTAGCAGCAGAATTCCAGCGGACGGTTGGCGGTGATCTTCGAATCGAGCTGACGCAAGCTGCCGGCGGCGGCGTTGCGCGGGTTGGCGAAGGTCTTGCCGCCGACTTCCAGTTGCGAGGCGTTGAGGCGCTCGAAGCCAGCCTTGGACATGAACACTTCACCGCGCACTTCGAGGGTCGCCGGCCAGCCTTCGCCGTGCAGCTTCAGCGGAATGTTGCGCACGGTGCGCACGTTGACGCTGATGTCTTCGCCGGTGGTGCCGTCGCCGCGCGTGGCGCCGCGCACCAATACGCCGTCCTGATACAGCAGGCTGACCGCCAGGCCATCGAGCTTCGGCTCGCAGCTGTATTCCACCGCCGCGCCGCCGCCGAACAGATCGCCGGCCGGCAAATCCAGACCTTCGGTGACGCGGCGATCGAACTCGCGCATGTCACTTTCTTCGAAGGCGTTGCCGAGGCTGAGCATCGGCACTTCGTGACGCACCTGAGTGAACGCGGTGAGCGCCACGCTGCCGACGCGCTGGGTTGGCGAGTCGCTGGTGATCAGCTCCGGGTTGGCCGCTTCCAGCGCTTTGAGCTCGTGGAACAACCGGTCGTACTCGGCATCCGGAATACTCGGCTCGTCGAGAACGTGATAACGGTAGTTGTGCTGATCGAGCTCAGCGCGCAGTTCAAGAATGCGGTTTTTGGCGGCGGTCATGGGTGTTCTCTCATAAAGCAAAAGAGCAGCCGAGGCTGCTCAATCTATATTGCCGACTGCCTCTTGTGCCGAGGCAATCTTTTCAATCAACGCTTCTGGGTCAGGGCGCGACGTTCGAATTCAACGATGCGCTGACGGTAGTGCTCGATGGTCTGCGCGGTCAGAACACTGCGCTGGTCATCTTTCAGTTCACCATTCAGTTCCTGCGACAGCTTGCGGGCGGCAGCCACCATCACGTCGAAGGCTTGCTTCGGATGACGCGGACCTGGCAGGCCGAGGAAGAAGCTCACCGCAGGGGTGCTGAAATGGTCGATGTCGTCCAGATCGAAAATGCCCGGCTTGACCGCATTGGCCATGGAGAACAGCACTTCACCGTTGCCGGCCATGCTTTCGTGACGATGGAAGATATCCATCTCGCCGAAACGCAGACCGCTTTCGAGAATGTTCTGCAACAGCGCAGGGCCTTTGAAGCCGGCAGCGTCGCGGCAGATCACGCTGATCACCAAAACTTCTTCAGCTTGTGGCTGATCCTTGTCGACCACCGCCGGCGAAGGCTTGCTGTCTTCGGCGAAATCGTCGTCACGGCTGCTGAAGCTCGGGCCGCCGTCCAGATCCAGGTCGAGGTTCAGGTCGCCCTGCGCCGGACCATTGCTGCCACGCTTGCCACGTTTCGAGCCGGATTCACGAGGCTCGCGTGCTTCACGGGCCGGCATGCTCACCGACGGCAGATCGTGCTCATCCAGTTGCGGTTCTTTATGGGTGTCCAGCACACGGGCCGGGCCCAACAGCTCAGCGCTGGTGTCCTCGTCCGGCAGGTTGGACAGACTTCGGTCAAGACGGAATTTCAGTTTTCCCTTGCCGCCGCGCATACGGCGCCAGCCATCGAAAAGAATACCGGCTATCACAATGATGCCGATGACGATCAGCCACTCGCGCAGACCGATTTCCATGTAATCCCGTGCCTCTATAAAAAATGCTGAAAAATAAGGGGTTTACATTGTGCAAACCGCTTTAAAACGTGGCGCCAACTCTATGTTCTGACAGGCGTTTTGCCCACGTATACGAAAAATTGACATTAAACTAGCACGACCAAAGACAACTTTACACCGTCTGTCTCATTTGGCTTGCGCGAATATGTCGATTGGCCAGCAAGTCGTAGTTGGTAAAAAAGTCCTACAGCCCTCAATTACCTTTTCCGACACCACGCTGACTCAGGCGTCCACCATCGCCATCGCCTCCTCGACATCCACGGCCACCAGTCGCGAACAACCCGGTTCATGCATCGTTACGCCCATCAACTGCTCGGCCATTTCCATGGCGATCTTGTTGTGGGTGATATAGATGAACTGCACGGTCTGCGACATCTCTTTGACCAAGCGTGCGTAGCGTCCAACGTTAGCGTCATCCAGTGGCGCGTCAACCTCATCGAGCATGCAGAACGGCGCCGGGTTCAACTTGAAGATGGCAAACACCAGTGCCAGCGCGGTCAGGGCTTTTTCCCCGCCGGAGAGCAAATGGATGGTGCTGTTCTTCTTCCCTGGCGGCTGCGCCATGATCGTTACCCCTGTATCGAGTAGATCTTCGCCCGTCAGTTCCAAATACGCGCGCCCGCCACCGAAAACTTTCGGGAAAAGCGCCTGTAAACCGCCATTGATCTGATCAAAGGTATCTTTGAAGCGGTTACGGGTTTCCTTGTCGATCTTGCGAATGACGTTTTCCAGAGTCTCCAGCGCTTCGACCAGATCAGCGTCCTGCGCATCCAGATAACGTTTACGCTCGGACTGTTGCGTGTATTCATCGATGGCCGCGAGGTTGATCGCACCCAGGCGCTGAATCCGCGCGTTGATGCGTTCGAGTTCTTCTTCGGCTTCGCGTTCACTCGCTTGCGCGGTTAATGTCGCGAGCACGCCGTTGAGATCGTAGCCGTCTTCGAGCAATTGATCCTGCAAGGCCTTGCGGCGCACGGTCAGGGCTTGCCATTCCATGCGCTGCTGTTCGAGCTGGCCGCGAATCAGCTGCGATTGCTGCTCGGCCTGAGTCCGGCGTTTTTCCGCGTCGCGTAATTCGCGATCGGCATCTTCCAAAGCGATCTGCGCGGTCTTCAGTTCTTCATCGACGGTCATGCGCTTGTCGAGCAGTTCTTCGAGTTTCAGACGCAGCTCTTCCAGCGGCGCCTCGCCCTCCTCCAGATTCAGACTCAACTGTTCGCGCTTTTCAGTCAGGCGCTCGGCCTGCATTTCCAGACGCTCCAGCGCCTGACGCGTGGAGTCGTGCTGCGCGCGCAACGAGCCGAGACGCACGGCCAATTGATGGGCGTGATCCTTGTGCTGCCGCGCTTCCTGACGCACGCGATCAAGGCGTTCGCGCAGGCTGTCGCGCTGGGCCAAAAGCAATTCGCGTTGCTCGGTGTCCAGTGCCATGGCATCCAGCGCTTCCTGCAATTGCATGCGCGCTTCGCCGATCTGTTCGTGCTCAAGCTCGCGCTGTTCGCCGAGTTCGACCAGTTCCTCATCGAGACGCGTACGACGCAGTGTCAGCTGTTCGGCCTTGGCTTTGCCGGCGGACAGCTGCGCTTTCAATTCGCCTTGCTGGCGCGCTTCGTCTTGCAGCAAACGACGCAAATGTTCGCGGCCGTTTTCCTGCTGACGCTGTTGCGCGCGCAGGGTTTGCAGACGGGTTTCCATGGTCTCGACCGTGGCTTCTTTCTCTTCGCGCTCGAGGTGCAGCGCTTCGATTTCCTGACCACGGGCGAGCATGCCGCTTTCCGCTTCGCTGGCCCGACGCACGCGCAGGAAATGCCGGCCGACCCAGTAACCGTCACGGCTGATCAGACTTTCACCGACGCTCAACTGCCCGCGCAAGGCCAAGGCCTGTTCGAGACTATCAACCGGTTTGACCTGACCGAGCCACGACGACAGATCGATATGCGCGTCGACTTTATCGAGCAAACTGCCCGCGATGCGCACACCATCGCTGGCCGGGCTGAGCAGGCGCAAATCGCCTTGGGTGAATCCGGACAAATCGAAGCCGTTGAAATCGTCGACCAGCACCGCTTGCAGATCGGCACCGAGCACGGTTTCCACCGCCAGCTCCCAACCGGCCTCGACCTTCAGGCCCTCAGCCAGACGCGGGCGCTCGGCGAGATTGTGTTCCTTCAGCCATTCAGCGGTGCCGGTGCCTGGGTCGAGTGCGGCTTGCTGCAGCGCTTCAAGGGACGCCAGGCGACCATTGAGACGCTGCAAATCACCCTGTGCCTGTTGCTGTGCGGTCAGCGCTTGCTGCAATTCCTGGCGCAGTTGTTCAAGTTTTTCGACCTGCGCTTCTTCGCTGGTCTGCAAATCTTCGAGGGTCGCTTCGGACTCGGCGAGCTGCTCGTTGAGTTCCATGATCGCGGCGTCTTCCGGGTCAGCCGAAAGCAACGCGCGCTCTTCGCCGAGACGTTTTTGCCGATCGGCGAGGCGCTCCATGCTGGTTTCCAACTGCTGGATGCGCGACTGCTGCACTTCGGCCTGACGACGCGGTTCGGCGGCGGTCAGGTTGAAAGCGTCCCACTGCTCCTGCCAGCCGTGCATGACGGATTCGGAATCTTCCAGCGCAGCAGCGGCCTCTTCGGCAGCGGCACTGGTGACCTCCTGCTCGGGGGTGAGCATGTCCAGCTCTTCGCCGAGGGTCAGCAGCAACGTGCGGTCGTGGCCCAGGTGCGATTCGGTTTCGAGGCGCGCGCGCTCAGCTTCTTTCAAGTCGTCCTGCAACTGCCGCAGACGTTGCTGGCCGTGCTGGATACTTTGCTCGACCCGGGCGATGTCGCCGCCAACCGAATAGAAGCGCCCCTGCACCAGATTGAAGCGTTCGGACAGGTCATGGTGCCCGTCGCGCAGGCGCTCGATGGCCGCGTCGGCATTACGCTGCTCGGCGACCAAGGCTTCGAAACTGATTTCCTGGGTACCGATGATCGACTCGCGCTGGCCGACCTGATCGTTGAGATCCTGCCAGCGCAAGGCCGACAGTTGCGCCTTGAGCTGGCGCTCCTCGGCTTTGAATTCCTGATACTTCTTCGCCGCTTCGGCCTGGCGGTGCAGGCGTTCGAGTTGACGCTCCAGCTCTTCGCGCAGGTCAGTCAGACGCGCGAGGTTTTCGTGGGTGCGGCGGATACGGTTTTCGGTCTCGCGGCGGCGCTCTTTGTATTTCGAGATGCCGGCGGCTTCTTCGATGAAATTACGCAGGTCTTCAGGCTTGGATTCGATCAGCTTGGAGATCATCCCCTGCTCGATGATCGAGTAGCTGCGCGGGCCCAGACCGGTGCCGAGGAAGATATCGGTGATGTCGCGACGACGGCATTTGGTGCCGTTGAGGTAATACGTGGTCTGGCTGTCGCGGGTGACTTTACGGCGGATGGAAATCTCGGCGTAGGCCGCGTACTCGCCCAGCAGCGTGCCGTCGGAGTTATCGAAGACCAGCTCGATACTGGCCTGACTCACCGGTTTACGGCTGGTCGAGCCATTGAAGATGACGTCGGTCATCGACTCGCCACGGAGGTTCTTCGCCGAACTCTCGCCCATCACCCAGCGTACGGCGTCGATGATGTTCGACTTGCCGCAACCGTTCGGCCCGACGACCGCCGCCATGTTACTGGGGAAGTTCACCGTGGTCGGGTCGACGAAGGATTTGAATCCCGCCAGTTTGATGCACTTGAGCCGCACGCTTAGGCAACCGTCAGGGCGGAAACCACCAGATCGCTGCTGCGCTGGGCGTAAGCCGTCAGCACGATGCGGATCTGCGGCAAATCACGGGCGAGTACGGCGGCGAGCAAGCGTTCGAACAATTCGAGGAACTCGCTCATTGAAGCCTTGCGCTGTTCGAGGGCGAGAAAGTAGGCGCGGCTCATGGCCGGCTGCAGGTTCTCGACGGTCTCTTGCAGGTACGGGTTGTTGGCGAACGGATAGGCGGCGCGCATCACGCTGAAGCTGTCGTCGACGAAGCTGCGGATGTCCTGACGCTCGTAGCTGGCGGTCAGGCGCTGCTGGATCTGCACGAACGGCGCCATGTCCGACTGCACTTGCCAGCCATTGGCCACTGAATTGCCGAGCAGGATGTACAGCTCGCTCATCAGCGTGCACAGGCTCTGCACCTTGTGCGGCGTCAGCTCGGTGACGTGCGCGCCACGACGCGGCAGGATCGCGATCAGGTGGCGGCGCTCGAGGATCAGCAAGGCTTCACGGACCGAACCGCGGCTGACGTTCAGCGCCAGCGTGACCTTCTGTTCCTGGATGCGCTCTCCCGGCTTCATTTCGCCACGAATGATGCGTTCGGCGAGGTGGTGAGCGATTTGCTCGGCGAGGCTGTCCGGCGCCTTGAACGTCATGGTTGTCCTTCAAACTCTATCGATCTGCACAAGCGGCGCAGTGTAGCGCAAATGCAGGCTCATGGCGGAGTGCCCACTCAGCGGTTTTTGGCACGATTCCCGCAAAAAAGCGAGGTGACCGATGAGGGTCAATACTGAATAGACACGTTGTCGATCGACGAAAGGCATTTTCCTGACCTTTAAGTCAGAAAACCATTGACCGAAAAGTCAGACCTGCTAAATTCGGTTCACGTCGGTTAACAACAATAATGAGTCTGCGAGGCCTTCCGTGATCCAGTTTTTACTTAACCAGGAACTCCGTAGCGAGCACGCCCTGGACCCGAATCTGACTGTGCTCAATTACCTGCGTGAACACGTGGGCAAGTCCGGCACCAAAGAAGGTTGCGCCAGCGGTGACTGCGGCGCCTGCACCGTAGTAGTCGGCGAGTTGCAAACGGATGACGAGGGTCGCGAACACATTCGCTATCGCAGCCTCAATTCGTGCCTGACGTTCGTCTCGTCGCTGCACGGCAAACAACTGATCAGCGTCGAAGACCTCAAACATCAAGGCGAACTGCACAGCGTGCAGAAAGCCATGGTCGAGTGCCACGGCTCGCAGTGCGGCTTCTGCACTCCCGGCTTTGTCATGTCGCTATTCGCCCTGCAAAAGAACAGCGATGCACCGGATCACGCCAAGGCCCACGAAGCGCTGGCCGGCAATCTCTGCCGCTGTACCGGCTACCGGCCGATTCTGGCGGCTGCCGAGCAATCCTGCTGCGGCAAGCAACCGGATCAGTTCGATGCCCGTGAAGCGGACACCATCGCGCGCCTGAAAGCCATCGCCCCGACCGATATCGGTGAACTCAACAGCGGCGACAAGCGCTGCCTGGTGCCGCTGACCGTCGCTGATCTGGCCGACCTCTACGACGCGTACCCACAAGCGCGTCTGCTCGCCGGCGGTACCGATCTGGCGCTGGAAGTCACCCAGTTCCACCGCACCCTGCCGGTGATGATCTACGTCGGCAACGTCGCGGAAATGAAGCGTATCGACACCTTCGAAGACCGCATCGAAATCGGCGCCGCCACCGCCCTCTCCGACTGCTACGAAGCGCTGAACGCCGAGTACCCGGACTTCGGCGAACTGCTGCACCGCTTCGCCTCGCTGCAAATCCGCAACCAAGGCACCCTCGGCGGCAACATCGGCAACGCCTCGCCAATCGGTGACTCGCCGCCGCTGCTGATCGCCCTCGGCGCGCAGGTGGTGCTGTGCAAAGGCGAAACCCGCCGCACGCTGAACCTTGAGGATTACTTTATCGACTACAAGGTTACGGCCCGCCAGGAAAGTGAGTTCATCGAGAAGATCATCGTTCCACGCGCCAGCGCTGAGCAATTGTTCCGCGCCTACAAAGTCTCGAAACGTCTGGACGACGACATCTCCGCCGTCTGCGCCGCGTTCAACCTGCGCGTCGAAAACGGCGTGATCACCGACGCGCGCATGGCTTTCGGCGGCATGGCCGCGATCCCGAAACGTGCGGCACATTGTGAAGCCATGCTGGTGGGTCAGCCTTTCAACAGCGCCGTGGTCGAACGCGCCTGCGCCGCACTGGCGGAAGATTTCACCCCGCTCTCGGACTTCCGCGCCAGCAAGGAATATCGCCTGCTCAGCGCGCAGAACCTGCTGCGCAAATACTTCATCGAACTGCAAACACCGCACATCGAGACTCGGGTGACCGCTTATGTCTAACCATCACGGCGTAGAGAAAACTCAAGCTGAACTGGCTGAATTGTTCGCCAAGGACCTGACCTCCGGTGTCGGCCGCAGCGTCAAGCACGACAGCGCCGCCAAGCACGTTTCCGGTGAAGCGCAGTACATCGATGATCGCCTGGAGTTTCCGAACCAGTTGCACCTGTACGCACGCCTGTCGGACCGCGCCCACGCGAAAATCATCAGCATCGACACCTCGCCGTGCTATGCCTTCGAAGGCGTGCGCATCGCCATCACCCACGAAGACGTGCCGGGCCTGAAAGACATCGGCCCGCTGATGCCGGGCGACCCGCTGCTGGCCATCGATGATGTGCAATTCGTCGGTCAACCGGTGCTCGCCGTCGCGGCGAAAGACCTGGAAACCGCGCGTAAAGCCGCGATGGCCGCGATCATCGAATACGAAGATCTCGAGCCGGTGCTCGATGTGGTCGAAGCCTTGCGCAAACGCCATTTCGTCCTCGACAGCCACACCCACCAGCGCGGCGATTCGGCTTCCGCGCTGGCAACGGCTGAACACCGCATTCAAGGCACGCTGCACATCGGCGGTCAGGAACACTTTTACCTGGAGACGCAAATCTCCTCGGTGATGCCGACCGAAGACGGCGGCATGATCGTTTACTGCTCGACGCAGAACCCGACCGAAGTGCAGAAACTGGTCGCCGAAGTGCTCGACGTGTCGATGAACAAAATCGTTGTCGACATGCGCCGCATGGGCGGTGGTTTCGGCGGCAAGGAAACCCAGGCCGCCAGCCCGGCGTGCCTGTGCGCGGTGGTTGCGCACCTCACCGGCCAGCCGACCAAGATGCGCCTGCCGCGCGTCGAAGACATGCTGATGACCGGCAAGCGTCACCCGTTCTACGTCGAGTACGACGTCGGCTTCGACAGCACCGGGCGTCTGCACGGGATCAACATGGATCTGGCCGGCAACTGCGGCTGCTCGCCGGACCTGTCGGCGTCGATCGTTGACCGGGCGATGTTCCACTCGGACAACTCGTACTACCTCGGCGATGCGACCATCAACGGTCACCGCTGCAAGACCAACACCGCGTCGAACACCGCTTACCGTGGTTTCGGTGGCCCGCAAGGCATGGTCGCGATCGAGGAAGTGATGGACGCGATTGCCCGTCACCTGCAACTCGACCCACTCGCGGTGCGCAAGGCCAACTACTACGGCAAGACCGAGCGCAACGTCACCCACTACTACCAGACCGTCGAGCACAACATGCTCGAAGAGATGACCGCCGAACTGGAAGCAAGCAGCCAGTATCACGAGCGCCGCGAAGCGATCCGTCGCTACAACGCCAATAGCCCGATCCTGAAAAAAGGCCTGGCGCTGACCCCGGTGAAATTCGGTATTTCCTTCACCGCCAGCTTCTTGAACCAGGCTGGTGCGCTGATCCACATCTACACCGACGGCAGCATCCACTTGAACCATGGCGGCACGGAGATGGGCCAGGGTCTGAACACCAAAGTCGCGCAGGTCGTGGCCGAAGTGTTCCAGGTGGAAATCGACCGTGTACAGATCACCGCAACCAACACCGACAAGGTGCCGAACACCTCGCCGACAGCGGCCTCCAGCGGTGCGGACTTGAACGGCAAAGCGGCGCAGAACGCGGCAGAAATCATCAAGAAACGTCTGGTCGAATTCGCTGCCCGCCACTTCAAAGTCACTGAGGAAGACGTCGAATTCCACAACGGCCATGTGCGCGTGCGCGATCACATTCTGACTTTTGAAGCGCTGATCCAGCAGGCGTATTTCAATCAGGTGTCGCTGTCGAGCACCGGCTTCTACAAGACCCCGAAAATCTACTACGACCGCAGCCAGGCCCGCGGCCGGCCGTTCTACTACTTCGCCTTCGGCGCGGCGTGCTGCGAAGTGATCGTCGACACCTTGACCGGCGAGTACAAGATGTTGCGTACCGACATTCTTCACGACGTCGGCGCATCGCTGAACCCGTCCATCGACATCGGTCAGGTCGAAGGTGGGTTCATCCAGGGCATGGGCTGGCTGACCATGGAAGAGCTGGTCTGGAACAACAAAGGCAAGCTGATGACCAACGGCCCGGCCAGCTACAAGATTCCGGCGGTAGCGGACATGCCGCTCGACCTGCGCGTGAAGCTGGTGGAAAACCGCAAAAACCCGGAAGACACGGTGTTCCATTCCAAGGCTGTCGGTGAACCGCCGTTCATGCTCGGGATTGCCTCGTGGTGTGCGATCAAGGATGCGGTGGCGAGCCTCGGTGACTACAAGCATCAGCCGCAGATTGATGCGCCGGCGACCCCGGAGCGAGTGTTGTGGGGGTGTGAGCAGATGCGGCAGTTGAAGGCGGTGAAAGCCGTTGAAGCTGAAACCGAGTTGGCTCCGCTCTAAAGACCGAGGCGCGGCCATTCGCGAGCAAGCTCGCTCCCACAGGGATTTGTGCTGACTGTTGGACTTGTACAAATCCAAATGTGGGAGCGAGCTTGCTCGCGAAGAGGCCCGAACAGACAACGATGTTGTAGGGGTGACATATGTACAACTGGATCGACGCCCTCGCCGACCTGCAGAACCAGGGCGAACCCTGTGTGCTGGTGACGATCATCGAAGAACTCGGCTCGACGCCACGCAACGCCGGCTCGAAAATGGTCATCAGCGCTAACCGGAGCTTCGACACCATTGGTGGCGGGCATCTGGAATACAAAGCCATGCAGATCGCCCGCGAGATGCTCGCCAGCGGCAAGCAGGACACTCATCTGGAGCGCTTCAGCCTCGGCGCCAGCCTGGGCCAGTGCTGCGGCGGCGCCACCGTGTTGCTGTTCGAACCGATGGGCCAGGTGCAGGCGCAAATCGCCGTGTTCGGTGCCGGTCACGTTGGCCGCGCCTTGGTGCCATTGCTCGCCAGCCTGCCCTGCCGGGTGCGCTGGATCGATTCGCGCGAGGCCGAATTCCCCGAACACGTCCCCCACGGCGTGCGTAAAATCGTCGCCGAAGAGCCTGTGGATGAAATCGATGACCTGCCCGCCGGCAGTTATTGCATCGTCATGACCCACAACCATCAGCTCGACCTTGAACTCACGGCTGCGATCCTCAAGCGCAACGACTTCGCCTACTTCGGCCTGATCGGTTCGAAGACCAAACGCGTGAAGTTCGAACACCGCTTGCGTGATCGCGGCTTCGACAGCGGCGTCGTGCAACGCATGCGCTGCCCGATGGGCATCGGCGAAGTCAAAGGCAAACTGCCTGTGGAAATCGCCATCTCCATCGCCGGCGAAATCATCGCCACCTACAACGCCAACTTCGGCCAGCAGACTGCCAGCGCCGAACCGATTGCCAAACTGCTGCCGGTTTCGCGGCGCAGTCAGGCGACCAAACTCAAAGCCTCAAACTGATTAGAGAACCCTCATGCCTCTGACTCGCAAAGCCTACCGCGCCGCCATCCTGCACAGCATCGCCGACCCCGCCGAAGTCGGGATCGAAGCCTCCTACGAGTATTTCGAGGATGGCCTGCTGGTGGTCGATGGCGGCAAGATCAGCGCCCTTGGCCACGCCAGCGAACTATTGCCGACCCTGCCGGCGGACATCGAAATCGAGCACTACCAAGACGCGTTGATCACCCCGGGCTTCATCGACACCCACATTCACTTTCCGCAAACCGGCATGGTCGGCGCCTACGGAGAGCAACTGCTCGACTGGCTCAACACCTACACCTTCCCGTGCGAAAGCCAGTTCGGCGACAAGGCTCACGCCGATGAAGTCGCTGACATTTTCGTCAAAGAACTGCTGCGCAACGGCACCACCACTGCGCTGGTGTTCGGCAGCGTGCACCCGCAGTCGGTGAACTCGTTCTTCGAAGCGGCCGAGAAGCTCGACCTGCGGATGATCGCCGGTAAGGTGATGATGGACCGCAACGCGCCGGATTATCTGACCGACACCGCCGAATCGAGCTACGTCGACAGCAAAGCGCTGATCGAGCGTTGGCATGGCAAGGGTCGTCTGCACTATGCGGTGACTCCGCGCTTCGCACCGACCAGCACCCCGGAACAACTGACACTCGCCGGCCAGCTGCTGACCGAGTACCCGGATCTGTACATGCAGACCCACATCAGCGAAAACCTCAAGGAAATCGAGTGGGTCAAGGAGCTGTTCCCGGAGCGCAAGGGCTACCTCGACGTTTACGATCACTACCAACTGCTCGGCGAGCGCTCGGTGTTCGCCCACGGTGTGCACCTGTGCGACGACGAATGCGCGCGCCTGGCGGAAACCGGCTCGGCGATCTCGTTCTGCCCGACGTCAAACCTGTTCCTCGGTAGCGGTCTGTTCAACTTGCCGATGGCCGAGAAGCACAAACTCAATGTCGGCCTGGGCACTGACGTTGGTGGCGGCACCAGTTTCTCGCTGCTGCAAACACTGAACGAAGCGTACAAAGTGATGCAGTTGCAAGGTGCGCGCCTGAGCCCGTTCAAGTCGCTGTATCTGGCGACACTGGGTGGTGCGCGGGCGCTGCGCCTGGAAGACAAGATCGGCAACCTGCAACCGGGGTCCGACGCTGACTTCCTGGTGCTGGATTACAACGCTACGCCGCTGCTGAGCTATCGCTTGAAGCAGGCCAATAACATTGCCGAGACGTTGTTTGTATTGATGACGCTGGGCGATGACCGCACGGTGCAGCAGACGTATGCGGCGGGTGCGCTGGTGCATCAGCGCTGAGTTTTTCCAAGGCATAAAAAATCCCCCGGTGGTGTTCACCCCGGGGGATTTTTGTTGCCTGTCAGATCGCCTTCGCGAGCAAGCTCGCTCCCACATGGGAATGCATTTCAAATGTGGGAGCGAGCTTGCTCGCGAAGGGGTCGACTCGGTGTCAGTCAGAGCTTGGCCGCTGGACGCCCCGGCTTCTTGGTCTGCAACAAATGCGAGAACACCGCATGCAGATCATCCGAAGCACCTTCCTCATCGAGGTTGAGCTTGCTGTCGATGTGATCCATGTGATGCATCATCAGATTCACCGCCAGCTCACCGTCGCGCTTCTCGATCGCGTCGATCAACTGGGTGTGTTCGTCATATGAGCAGTGCGAACGGTTGCCGCTTTCATACTGAGCAATGATCAGCGATGTCTGCGAAACCAGGCTGCGCTGGAAGCTGATCAACGGAGCGTTCATCGCCGCTTCCGCCAGTTTCAGGTGGAATTCGCCCGACAGACGAATACCGGCGCCGCGATCGCCACGGGAGAAGCTGTCGCGTTCGTCGTTGACCATCTGGCGCAGCTCGGCGATCTGCTCGGCGGTGGCGTGTTGCACCGCCAGTTCGGTGATCGCGCGTTCGACCAGGCGACGGGCGAGGAACACCTGACGCGCCTCCTCGACACTCGGGCTGGCGACCACGGCGCCACGGTTCGGCCGCAACAGCACCACGCCTTCATGGGCCAGACGCGACAGCGCGCGGCGAATGATGGTGCGGCTGACCCCAAAGATTTCCCCCAGCGCTTCTTCGCTCAATTTTGTGCCGGGCGCCAGACGCTGTTCGAGGATGGCCTCGAAGATATGCGCGTAGACAATATCGTCCTGGGTTCCGCTACGGCCGGCTTTGCCTGCTCGCGGTTGTTTCTTGAGGGGTTGCAACTGTTCGTTCATGGGCACTCGAGTCGGGAGAACTGCGGCGAATAGACCGTGACTGTAATACGGCACAGTAGGTCGCTGGCAAGTATCGCGTAAAAAAACAGCGCGATTGTACACAATGAATGGTGGCAACACGACTGTACGGCTGTTTGTGACTTCGGCTGTATTGCAACGATCCGTTACGATTGAGTTTAGGCTTGATCACAGAATCCGCTGCTCGCCCTCAATTCCCTGTGGGAGCGAGCTTGCTCGCGAAGGCGGCGTGACAGTCAATACAGATGTCGACTGACACACCGCTTTCGCGAGCAAGCTCGCTCCCACAAGGGATCTCCATTGGTATAAGGAACACCGCCGTCATGAACGACGCCACCCACACTCAACTGCGCCCACTGGCCGACACCTCGCCGTCGGCGATCGTTGCCGGTTTCATCGCGATGATGACCGGCTACACCAGTTCACTGGTGCTGATGTTCCAGGCCGGACAAGCGGCGGGCCTGACCAGCGGGCAGATTTCTTCGTGGATCTGGGCGATCTCGATCGGCATGGCGGTGTGTTCGATCGGCCTCTCGCTGCGTTATCGCACGCCAATCACCATCGCCTGGTCGACACCGGGCGCAGCGTTGCTGATCACTAGCCTTGGCGGCGTCAGTTATGGCGAGGCCATCGGCGCCTACATCACCTGCGCCGTGCTGGTGACCATTTGCGGCCTGACCGGCAGCTTCGAGCGGCTGGTAAAAAAGATCCCGGCCTCTTTGGCGGCGGCATTGCTGGCAGGCATTCTGTTCAAGATCGGCAGCGAAATTTTCGTTGCCGCGCAGCATCGTACCGGGCTGGTGCTGGGGATGTTTTTCACCTATCTGCTGGTCAAGCGCCTGTCGCCACGTTATGCCGTGCTCGCCGCGCTGCTGATCGGCACCGCACTGTCTGGCTTCATGGGGCTGCTGGATTTCAGCGGCTTTCATCTGGAAGTGGCGACGCCGGTGTGGACCACCCCGCACTTCTCGCTGGCGGCGACCATCAGCATTGGCATTCCATTGTTCATAGTGGCCATGACGTCGCAGAACATGCCAGGCATCGCCGTGTTGCGCGCCGACGGCTACAACGTCCCGGCCTCGCCACTGATCACCACCACCGGCATCGCTTCGCTATTGCTGGCGCCGTTCGGCTCCCACGGCATCAACCTCGCAGCGATCAGCGCGGCAATCTGCACCGGGCCGCACGCCCATGAGGATCGCAACAAGCGCTACACCGCGGCGGTCTGGTGCGGGATCTTCTACGGGATTGCCGGGGTGTTCGGCGCAACCTTGGCGGCGTTGTTTGCCGCGCTGCCGAAGGAACTGGTGCTATCGATTGCCGCGCTGGCGCTATTCGGTTCGATCATCAATGGTTTGAGCATTGCCATGACCGAGGTGAAGGAACGGGAGGCGGCGCTGATCACCTTTATGGTCACGGCGTCGGGGTTGACGCTGTTTTCCATTGGTTCGGCGTTTTGGGGGATTGTGGCGGGGGTTTTGACGCTGGTGATTTTGAATTGGCGTAAGGCTTAAGGTCAAAAGCCCCTCACTAACCCTCTCCCAAGGGGAGAGGGGACTGACCGAGGTGTCTGGAAGACATACGCCGACGTGGGATACCGAGTCGAACTCAGGTTTTGAAAAGCCCACAAGTCGGCTCCCTCTCCTCGGGGAGAGGGCTGGGCGGGCGGCGTTCCGATGAGGGGTAGCCTCACCGCAAATCCCGAGCCGAACACTCAAACACCAGACGAAAAAAAACGGCGACCCTCAGGTCGCCGTTTTTTTCAGTATCACTTAGCCGCGTTGATCGGCTTTTCCGGATACCAAACGTCCAGCAGCGGGCTGACTTCATACTTGGTCAGCTCGGAGCGGGTTTTCAGCCAGGCTTCAACGGCAGCGCGCTGCTCTTCGTTGACCGAGCCACGCTTCTGCAGGCAAACCAGACCGAAGTCGTCGCCGCCCACATAACCCAGACCATTGGCTTCCATGGCTTCTTTGATGAAGGCTTCGAGGAAAGCGTCAATGGCTTCTTCGGACAAGTCTTCTTTGAAGTCCAGGTTCAGTTCGAAACCCAGCTCTTGAAATTCATCAACGCACAGTTTTTTGCGCAGACGCTGGGAACGGTTAGTCGCCATTGGAACAATCCTCTTAAGTATTAACGGCCGGCACTTTACCAGTTTAAGCCGGCGATTGCCCGACTCTCTGGCCCCGGAAGCCGACCGCCTGTAAAAAAATAACGTATTGGCCGCCCCCGACAAGGCACAAGCTGTAACACCTTGGGGCATAATGCCGACACTTTCATGACCGCTGAGGGCTTTTTCATCCATGTCCTCGTTATTTTCCCCTCGACTGTAGGGTTTTATTTCATATGATCAAATCGTTGCGTCCACTGTTTCTAGCCGGCCTTCTTCTGCCTTTGGCCCTGCCTGTTTCCGCTGCCACCATCAATACTTCCCTTACCCCGAATGTCGAAAAAGCCCTCAAAGCCAGCAAGCTGCAGCCCAGCGCCCTGTCGCTGGTGATGGTGCCGCTGGAAGGCCCGGGCACGGCGACCGTGTTCAACGCCGACGTTTCGGTCAATCCGGCCTCGACCATGAAACTGGTGACCACCTACGCGGCGCTGGAAATGCTCGGCCCCAATCATCAGTGGAAAACCGAGTTCTACACCGACGGCGACCTCAGCGGCGGCATCCTCAACGGCAACCTTTACCTCAAGGGTGGCGGCGATCCAAAGCTGAACATGGAAAAACTCTGGCTGCTGATGCGCGACCTGCGCGCCAACGGCGTGACGCAGATCACCGGCGATCTGATCCTCGACCGCAATTTCTTCGTGCAACCAGTGCTGCCGGAGTTCAACGATGATGGCAACGACGAGAACAAACCGTTCCTGGTCAAACCGGATTCGCTGCTGGTCAACCTCAAGGCCCTGCGCTTTGTCGCGCGCAATGATGGTGGCCGCGTGCTGATCTCGGTAGAACCGCCGATTGCCAGCATCCACATCGAAAACACCGTCAAGGCGCTGCCCTCCAAGCAATGCACCGGCGGCGTGCGCTACAACCCGGTGCCGCAAGCCGATGGCAGCGTCAACGTGACGGTTGCCGGCCAGTTGGGCGAAGGTTGCAGCTCGCAGACCTACCTGTCGCTGCTCGATCACGCGACCTACACCGCCGGCGCCGTGCGCGCGATCTGGAAAGAACTGGGCGGCAGCATTCAGGGCAAGGATCGTCTGGCCTCGACGCCGGGCAACGCCAAACTGCTGGCTCGCGCCTACTCGCCGGACCTGGCGGAAATCATCCGCGACATCAACAAATACAGTAACAACACCATGGCCCAGCAACTGTTCCTCAGCCTTGGCCAGCGCTTTCGCAACGATGCCGACGGTGATGATGCGAAAGCCGCACAACGCGTAGTGCGTCAGTGGCTGGCGAAGAAAGGCATCACCGCGCCGCATCTGGTGATGGAGAACGGCTCCGGCCTGTCGCGTGCCGAACGCGTGAGCGCCCGTGAGATGGCGAGCATGCTGCAAGCGGCGTGGCACAGCCCGTATGCCGCCGAGTACATCAGCTCGCTGCCGATTGCCGGCACCGACGGCACCATGCGCAAACGCCTGAAGACCACGGCGATGCGCGGCGAGGCTCACGTCAAGACCGGCACCCTGAACACCGTGCGCGCGATCGCCGGTTTCAGCCGTGATGTGAATGGCAATACCTGGGCAGTAGTGGCGATCCTCAACGACAAGGCTCCGTTTGGGGCATCGTCGGTGCTGGATCAGGTGCTGCTGGATCTGTACAAGCAGCCGAAACTGGCGCAGACCGCTTCGGTTCTGTAACGCAGTTCAAGCAACACCAGAAAACCCTGTGGGAGCGAGCTTGCTCGCGAAGGCGTCAGTACAGTCGATATCTTCCTTGACTGTTCGGGCCCCTTCGCGAGCAAGCTCGCTCCCACAGGGGAATCGCGTCGCGGCTAGCTCATCTGTTCGACACGATCGCGCCCGCGCTGCTTGGCCATATACACGCCCGAATCCGCCCTGAGCAACAGCGCATCCGCGCCCTCCCCCGGTCGCCAACTGGCGATACCGAAACTCGCGGTCACCACACCGACCACATCCACCGGCGCACTGCGCAAACCCTGCCACAGCTCAACCGCCAACATGTACGCGTGTTCGCCGTCGATGTCCGGGCACAGCACCATGAACTCCTCGCCGCCCAAGCGACAGAACACATCGGTACACCGCAAACGATGGCCAATGCGCTCGCACACCGCCTGCAGCACCCGGTCACCGACAGCGTGGCCATACTGATCGTTGATGCGTTTGAAATGGTCGATATCGAGCATGATCACCGACAGCTCGCCGCCGCCGCGCTCGACCCGGGCCATTTCCGTGGTCAGGCGTTCCTGGAAGTAGCGGCGGTTATGGATGCCGGTCAGCGAATCGGTCACCGACAGCGCGCGCAGTTCTTCTTCCACGCGCTTGAGGTCGGAAATGTCCGAGATATAGCCATGCCACAGCACGCCGCCACCCGGCAGTTCTTCCGGCGTTGCCTCGCCGCGTACCCAGCGCAGGCCGCGCTCGGGCAGTTGCACGCGGTATTCCTCGCGCCACGGGCTGAGGCTGTCGGCCGAGGCGCGAATTGAGGAGCGCACGCGGGTAACGTCCTGTGGATGAATGCGCGTGAAGATCGCCTCGGCGTTGAACAGCAGGACGTCCGGCTCCAGCTCGTAGATCTCGCGGATGCCGTCGCTGGCGTAGATCACACTGAAGCGCCCATCGAATTCCATCTTGAACTGATAGATACCACCGGGCACATGCGCGCTGAGTTTCTTCAGCAACACGTCCCGCGCCGCCAGCACCTCGTGCACGCGCTTGCGCTCGGTGATGTCGATGCAGATGGCCAGGTGCCCGACCCACAACCCCTGCTCATCCAGCACCGGCGTGGCGAGCATGTTCACCGGAATATGGCTGCCATCGCTGCGCACCAGCGTCCACTCGCGGGCCTCGTGGCCGCCGACTTCGCCGCCCTCGACCAGCATCGCGTGACAGGTCGGGATGCTTTTACCGTAGCGTGCGCTCAATTCGGTAGCGCGAGCCGCCAGCTCACGGGGCAGATGCAGGTTTTCCAGGGTCATGTGGCCGACCACTTGGGCGCTGCTGTAGCCGAGCATTTGTTCCGCGCCGGGGTTGAAGGTGTTGATCACCCCGCGCAGGTCGGTGGCGATGATTGCCACCTGCGTCGCCGCATTCAATACGCCGCGCAACTGGCCGTGGGTGCCGCGCAGCTCCTGTTCGCTGGCGTGCAGCTCCTGCGTGCGCAGTTCGACCATGCGCAAGGCGCGCTGACGCTGACTGACCAACACGTAGAGCAAGGCGCTAAGCAACAGACTGAGCAAGCCACCCAAAATGATCACGCTGCCGACCGACGAATGATTGGCCTGAACGAACGCCTCGCTCGGCAGAATATCGACCTGATAATCGTGATCGGCCATGCGCAACAACCGCGTGGCCGACAAGGCGCTCGGCGCCGGCTCGTTGGTCGACTCGAACAACACTTCGTGCTGATCATTGGTCGACATGTCGAGAATGCGCACCGACAGATAGTCATGGAAGGCATCCGGCAAACCGTCCGCCAACAACTGGCGCATGCTGATCACCGCCATCACATAGCCAAAAGACCGGCGTTCACCACTGTGGCTTACCGGCGCCACCAGCAGCACGCCGCGCGCATAGGACGGCTCGATACTGACCAGGTGCATCGGTTGCGACACCGCCAGCCCGCCGCGTTTGTCGGCACGTTGCAGGGTATCCCGGCGCAGGGGTTGTGCGAGCAGGTCATAACCCAACGGTGAGCCGAGCCGACTTTGCGTCTGGCTGTAGAGCACCGGCACGTATTCATCGCGCACGCCCGCCAGTTGCAGCTCGCCCTGCGCATTCAGCTCACGAATCGTGAAGTGGCTCAGGCCTTCGTCACGCACGCGCTGCTCGAATGCGGCGCGCTCGGCCCCATTGACCTTGAGGGCAAATGAATAAGCCTGGGTGCGCATCAATAAGGGTTGGGTATAACCGTCGAATTCGGTGCGGGACACCGATTCGGAGTTGGCGAAGAAGCGGCGCAGGCCGTCGAGGCGTTGTTCCTGATCCTGAAAACGTTCTTCGATGCGGGTGTAACGTTCGTTGGCCAGCAGTTGAAAACGCTGACGGATTTGTTGCTGGAACTGATTGTAAGTGGCCCAGGCGAGCAGCCCCGTGAGAATCCCGCCGGCGAGCAATACCAGCAGCGCGACCAGCCAGGCCGAGACGTCTTCACTGATGAAACCCAGAATCTTTGGGCGCACGGGGTGCAACGACATAAAGACAACTCACTACGCCAGCATTTACGGGAAAACCCCATTGACCGTGTGTGAGTTATAGCTATTAGCCACTAATTTAGCTAGCGCGGGCAGATCCACGGAGCCTTTAAAAATCAAGGCTCTGTGGATCCAACCCGGCAAAGTGTCAACGAGCCGTGATTTTCCAGGCGCGGTGGATCTTGGTGTTGCGGGCAAAATCCGGGTCAATGGTCTGCGCGCTGATTTCCTCGACCGCGTAGCGCTCGGCGAGGTTTTCTTCCAACTGGAACTTGCGGAAGTTGTTGGAGAAATACAACACACCGCCGGTTGCCAGACGGGCCATGGCCAGGTCAATCAACTGCACCTGATCACGCTGCACGTCGAAGATGCCTTCCATGCGTTTGGAGTTGGAGAAGGTCGGCGGATCGATGAAGATCAAATCGTATTCGTCCCGGCTGCTTTCCAGCCACGCCATCACATCGCCCTGCTCCAGACGGTTCTTGTCGGAGTAACCGTTCAGCGACAGGTTGCGGCGCGCCCAGTCGAGGTAAGTCTTCGACAGGTCGACGCTGGTAGTGCTGCGCGCACCGCCCTTGGCCGCGTGCACACTGGCGGTCGCGGTGTAGCAGAACAGATTGAGGAAGCGCTTGCCGGCGGCCTCTTTCTGAATACGCATGCGCATCGGGCGGTGATCGAGGAACAGGCCTGTGTCGAGGTAGTCGGTGAGGTTGACCAGCAACTTCACGCCGCCCTCGCTGACTTCATTGAACTTGCCCTGCGCCGCCTGACGCTCGTACTGCTTGGTGCCGCTCTGCCGCTCGCGGCGCTTGACCACCACGCGGCTCTTGTCGACGTTCAGCGCCTGCGGAATGGCCGCCAACGCGTCGAACATACGCGCAGAGGCTTTTTCCGGATCGATGGATTTTGGCGCGGCGTATTCCTGAACGTGTACCCAATCGTGGTACAGGTCGATGGCCATCGCGTACTCAGGCATGTCGGCATCGTAGACGCGGTAGCAATCAATGCCTTCGCGCTTGACCCACTTGCTCATTGCCTTGAGGTTCTTTTGCAGACGGTTGGCAAACATCTGCCCGCCCTCGCTCAAGCGCGGCTGCTCGATCACCGGTGCCGGAGCTGGCGTCGGCTTGATCGGGTTGCCGTTCTTGTTGAACTTGCGCTCTTGCGGCTCGTCCGGGGTCTGGTCGTAAGCCGCTTGCTCACGCTCGGCCTGACGCTGTTCCGGGGTACGACGCTCGCCAGTGACGAACTGATCCGGCAGCACTTTGATCAACAGCAGCTTGCACGGCAACGCGCCGTTCCAGAACGAATACTGTTTGTGGCTGCGGATGCCCATGCGCTTGCCCAGATCCGGCGCGCCGGTGAACACCGCCGCTTCCCAGTTCAGGCAGGCCTGACGCAGACGCTCGCCGAGGTTCTGGTAGAGATACAGCAGGCTGGCCTCGTCACCGAGACGCTCGCCGTACGGTGGGTTGCAGATGACCAGGCCTTTCTGGTTCTGATCCGGACGCGGCTCGAAAGTCGCCACTTCGCCCTGGTAGATCTTGATCCACTCGCTCAGGCCGGCGCGTTCAACGTTGTTGCGGCCCGGTTGAATCAGACGTGGGTCGGCTTCATAACCGCGGATCCACAGCGGTGGTTTGGCCAGACCGGCGGCGGCACGTTCAACGGCTTCTTCATGGAGTTTTTTCCACAGCGCCGGCACGTGACCGAGCCACGCGGTGAAGCCCCACTGCTCACGGCGCAGGTTCGGCGCCATATCGGCGGCGATCATCCCGGCTTCAACGAGGAACGTACCGACACCGCACATCGGGTCAGCCAACGCTCCGCCTTCAGCGGCAATGCGGGGCCAGCCGGAACGGATCAGGATGGCTGCCGCGAGGTTTTCCTTCAGCGGTGCAGCGCCCTGCTGCAGTCGGTAACCGCGCTGGTGCAGACTGTGGCCGGACAGGTCGAGGGAGAGAATCGCTTCGCCGCGATCCAGACGCAGGTGAATGCGCAGGTCCGGGTTGAGCTTGTCGATCGACGGACGGTCGCCCTGCGGCGTGCGCAGTTTGTCGACGATGGCGTCTTTGACTTTCAGGGCGCCGAAGTGAGTGTTGTCGATGCCGGAACCGTGGCCGCTGAATTCAACGGCCAGGGTGCCGTCGCTGAGCATGTGATCCTGCCAGTCGATGTCGAGCACGCCGTGGTAGAGGTCTTCAGCGTCCTTCATCGGGAAGCGTTTGAGTACCAGCAACACGCGGTTGGCCAGACGCGACCAGAGGCACAGGCGATAAGCGGTTTCCATGGTCGCCATGCCACGCACGGCGGAAGTGTGCTCGCGCGCTTCTTCAAGGCCAAGCCCGACGGCTTCCTCGATGAGCAGGCCTTCAAGGCCTTTAGGGCAAGTGAGGAAGAGTTCGAAACGGTCGGACATGGTATTTCCAGAGCCTTTGGCTAGTGAATCGGCAACGCATTGCCGATCCGGTTTTCAATCAGGCGCTTTTCTAAAAGAACGCCCGCGTGGCACGAAGGTGTGCCGTTCCATCCCCGCTGCTCGGGTTAAAAGAGCTTAGATGCCGGGACAGATAAAAAAGTTGATGCAACAAAAAGTCTTAAAGCGACCCTTCGTCGCTTTATACCCCAGCGCAAACGTGGGTCATTCTCACTAAAGGATTAACCCCATCATCCAGCGCGGGGCCGATCATACCGGGGTTTGCTGAAAAACAGTGCATGAAACCCGTCGTTACTTATGGCTGTAGCACTAATTTCGTTACGTCCTTATGACAAAACGATCATTCCCTCGGTGTGACTCATTGGTTAGAACTGATCACAGGTTGACGTCGCAACGGCGTCAACACCTTGGCTCGCCACGCCGGCAGCGAGCCGCACCATGGCAGGTTGTTTTCTGCCCGACCTCGGTTGAGGTCAACGCGACACAAAACAGTCAACAAGTGAGGGAAACACCCTATGAGAAGACTTAAGCGTGATCCGTTGGAAAGAGCATTTTTGCGCGGATATCAATATGGCGTTGGTGGCAAATCCCGTGAGCTTTGCCCATTTACTCTACCGTCGGTACGCCAAGCCTGGATCAACGGCTGGCGAGAAGGACGCGGCGACAACTGGGACGGTATGACCGGCACTGCGGGAATCCACAGACTCAACGAACTTCACGCCGTCGGCTGACACAGGGCATTTATTCCGACACGACAATCTGAATTTGTAACGACTTACCATGCACGTCCTTCCCGGACGGCGGGCTGCGGCCCAGGGGCTCCTTCGAGGAGCCCTTTTTTATGCCTGAAAACTGATGCTGGAACAGGAAACCTGTGGGAGCGAGCTCGCTCCCACAATTGGATCAGCGCAGGGCGGCGATCGCGTCTACCGACTCGCGAATCAGTGCCGGGCCTTTATAAATGAAGCCAGAGTAGATCTGCACCAGGCTCGCCCCCGCCAGAATCTTCTCGGCCGCATGCTTGCCTTCGGTAATCCCGCCAGCCGCAATAATCGGCAACCGCCCACCCAGCTCCCCCGCCAGCACCTTCACCGTATTCGTGCTCTTCTCACGCACCGGCGCACCGGACAAACCACCCGCCTCGTCGCCATGCTCCATGCCTTCAACACCGACACGGCTGAGGGTGGTGTTAGTCGCAATCACCGCGTCCATGCCGGTTTCGATCAGCGCTTGGGCAACCTGCACGGTTTCTTCATCGGTCATGTCCGGCGCGATCTTGATCGCCAGCGGCACATGTTTGCCATGACGCAACGCCAGTTCGGCGCGACGTGTGGCCAGATCCGCGAGCAATTGCTTGAGCGAATCACCGAACTGCAAGCTGCGCAGGCCCGGGGTGTTCGGTGAACTGACGTTGACCGTCACGTAGCTGGCGTGGGCATAAACCTTGTCGAGGCAGATCAGGTAATCGTCGACCGCGCGTTCAACCGGGGTATCGAAGTTCTTGCCGATGTTGATGCCCAGCACGCCTTTGTATTTCGCCGCTGCCACGCGCGCCAGCAAGTTATCGACACCGAGGTTGTTGAAACCCATGCGGTTGATGATCGCCTCGGCTTCCGGCAAGCGGAAAATCCGTGGTTTCGGGTTGCCCGGCTGCGGACGCGGGGTCACTGTACCGATTTCGACAAAACCAAAACCCAGTTGCGCGAAGCCATCGATGGCCGCGCCATTCTTGTCCAGACCGGCCGCCAGCCCTACCGGGTTCGGAAACTCAAGGCCCATGACCGTCACCGGCTTCTTCGCCGGCGCCTTGCACAGCAAGCCATTGAGGCCCAAACGCCCACCCGCGCCGATCAGATCCAGCGACAGATCGTGGGAGGTTTCCGGGGAAAGTTTGAACAACAGCTGACGGGCCAGGGAATACATGGGCGGCAATGACTCGGGCGGCGAAAAGAGGCGGCGATTATAGCCGGGCATCGACCTGCCGCGCGAGGCGCACGCGCAAATCACTGGCAGTGGCATATGCCTTGCACCTTGCTTGCTATCAGCGCGCAGGCCAATGACGGCACGCGGGCAAGGACAATGGCGTCGTCCCGGGTTTTGCCTGCGCAAAGTCCGCGGCGGCGCTTTTTTTCGAGGTGGCGGTGTATGAATGAACCTTCGGTAGGGCCCTTGGCCTGGGTCAATGGCAGCGATGCCCCGGAAAAGACTGCAATCAACCTCGGTTTCATGGCGTTGAGCGACTGCGCATCGGTTGTCGTCGCCGCGACACAGGGCTTCGCTCAACCTTACGGATTGACGCTGAACCTCAAGCGCCAGACATCCTGGGCCAATTTGCGCGACAAACTGGTCAGCGGTGAACTGGATGCTGCCCACAGCCTGTACGGGCTGATCTACGCCGTGCACCTGGGCATTGGCGGCGTGGCGTCGACCGACATGGCGGTGTTGATGGGCCTGAACCAAAACGGCCAAAGCCTCAACCTGTCCCACGGCCTGCAAAACCTCGGCGTGAGCAGTCCTGAAGCACTGGACCGGCATGTGCACCAAAGCCGCGCAAAACTCACCTTCGCCCAGACCTTTCCCACCGGCACTCACGCGATGTGGCTGTATTACTGGCTGGCGAGCCAAGGCATTCATCCGTTGCAGGATGTCGACAGCGTGGTGGTGCCGCCGCCGCAAATGGTCGCGCACCTGCAAGCCGGACGCATCGATGGTTTTTGTGTCGGCGAACCGTGGGCGGCCAGTGCGGTGCAGCAGGATCTCGGTTTCACACTCGCGACCAGCCAGACCATCTGGCCCGATCACCCGGAAAAGGTCCTCGGCTGTACCCGCGAATTTGTCGAGCAGTATCCGAACACCGCGCGGGCGCTGGTGATGGCGATCCTTGAAGCCAGCCGCTTTATCGAAGAGAGCCCGGAAAATCGTCGCAGCACCGCGCAGTTGCTCAGTGCGCCGGAATATCTGGACGCGCCGCTGTCGTGCATCGAACCGCGTTTTCTCGGTGACTATGCCGATGGCCTCGGCAATCGCTGGCAAGATCCGCACGCGCTGCGTTTTCACGGTAACGGCGAAGTGAATCTGCCGTTTCTGTCGGACGGTATGTGGTTCATGACCCAGTTTCGCCGCTGGGGCCTGCTGCGCGAAGATCCGGATTACCTCGCCGTCGCCCGCCAGGTTCAGCAACTGGATATCTACCGCGACGCCGCCACCGCTGTCGGCGTGGCGGCGTGGGGCACCGACATGCGCAGCAGCCAGTTGCTCGACGGCAAAATCTGGGACGGTAGCGACCCGGCCGCTTACGCGCGCAGCTTCAAGCTGCACGCGTTGAACGACGACGCCCCTCTTCTCGCCCGCCGCTGACAGGAGACCGCGAACATGTTGCGCATTCTGTTGATCAACGACACAGCGAAAAAAGTCGGCCGTTTAAAAGCCGCATTGACCGAGGCCGGCTTCGAGGTGATCGACGAGTCCGGCCTGACCATCGACCTGCCCGCGCGCGTCGAAACGGTGCGCCCGGACGTGATTCTGATCGATACCGAGTCACCGAGCCGCGATGTGATGGAGCAAGTGGTGCTGGTCAGCCGCGACCAGCCACGGCCGATCGTGATGTTTACCGATGAGCATGATCCGGGCGTGATGCGTCAGGCGATCAAGTCCGGGGTCAGCGCCTACATCGTCGAAGGCATTCATGCACAGCGTTTGCAGCCGATTCTCGATGTGGCGATGGCGCGTTTCGAGAGTGATCAAGCCTTGCGTGCGCAGTTGCAGGCGCGTGATCAGCAATTGGCTGAGCGTAAGCGCATTGAGCTGGCCAAGGGGTTGTTGATGAAGATGAAGGATTGTAATGAGGAAGAGGCTTACACCTTGATGCGGCGGCAGGCGATGAGCCGGCAGCAGAAGCTGATTCAGGTGGCGGAGCAGATTATTGCGATGAGTGAGTTATTGGGCTGAGGTGTTCTGACAGCTTAAGAGCCCCTCACCCTAGCCCTCTCCCAGAGGGAGAGGGAACCGATCGGGGGATGCTCGGGAAATACGCCGACCTGCAATTTCTTTTGTGAATCCATAATCGACTCGGTCGTTCAAGTCGCTGAATTCGTTGGAACACCTCGGTCAGTCCCCCCTCCCCCTGGGAGAGGGTTAGGGTGAGGGGCTTTTGCTCTTACTCCTGTTGGCACAAATCTCGCTACGTAAAACGCACAGGTAACCAACGGCGGTTGCCCCACCTACGACAAAGACGTCGCTCACCCGTTCGCCCCAACCGGCGCATCAGGTAGCGGCGTTTTTGCGTTTTGGCCCCACAGCCCGGGGCCGGTGGTGCGGCCGTGGCGGCGCCCCACCTGCTGTTGCATGACTCCTTTCGAGACTCTTTTCAGCTGAGGTGCGCGATGAATTCAAGCTTCTGGAAATCCGGCCACACCCCGACATTGTTCGCGGCCTTCCTCTATTTCGACCTGAGCTTCATGGTCTGGTACCTGCTCGGCCCGTTGGCGGTGCAGATTGCTGCCGACCTGCAGCTGACCACGCAACAACGCGGCCTCGTCGTCGCCACGCCGATCCTCGCCGGTGCGGTGCTGCGTTTTGTGATGGGCATGCTCGCCGATCGGTTGTCGCCGAAAACCGCAGGTCTGATCGGCCAGGTCATTGTCATATGCGCACTGTTCGGTGCCTGGAAACTCGGCATCCACAGTTACGAACAGGCGCTGATACTCGGCCTGTTCCTCGGCATGGCCGGCGCTTCGTTTGCTGTCGCTCTGCCGCTGGCGTCGCAGTGGTACCCGCCGCAGCACCAGGGCAAAGCCATGGGCATTGCCGGTGCGGGCAACTCCGGCACCGTGTTTGCCGCGCTGCTCGCGCCGGTGCTCGCCGCCGCGTTTGGCTGGAGCAATGTTTTCGGTTTCGCCTTGATTCCATTGATCCTGACCCTGGTGCTGTTTGCCTGGCTGGCAAAAAATGCCCCGCAGCGGCCGAAAGCCAAAGCCATGGCCGACTACTTCAAAGCCTTGGGCGACCGTGACAGCTGGTGGTTCATGTTCTTCTACAGCGTGACCTTCGGCGGTTTCATCGGGCTGGCCAGTGCCCTGCCCGGCTATTTCAACGATCAATACGGTCTGAGTCCGGTGACGGCCGGTTACTACACTGCCGCCTGCGTGTTCGGCGGCAGTTTGATGCGACCGTTGGGGGGCGCACTGGCGGATCGCTTCGGTGGCATTCGCACATTGCTGGCGATGTACACCGTCGCCGCCGTGTGCATCGCTGCGGTCGGTTTCAACTTGCCGAGTTCCTACGCGGCGCTGGCACTTTTCGTCTGCACCATGCTCGGACTCGGCGCGGGCAACGGTGCGGTTTTCCAACTGGTGCCGCAGCGTTTTCGTCTGGAGATCGGTGTGATGACCGGGCTGATCGGCATGGCCGGCGGCATCGGCGGTTTTGCCCTGGCGGCCGGCATGGGCGCGATCAAGCAGAGCACCGGCAGCTATCAATTGGCCCTATGGTTGTTCGCCAGCCTTGGCGTTTTGGCGTGGTTTGGCCTACACGGCGTCAAGCGCCGCTGGAGAACCACTTGGGGTTCAGCAGCGGTGACGGCGGCGCGGGTCTGAGGCTTCAATGGCCCTGCAACTGAGTTTTGCCGAAGCCAGCGCCACCGGTCCGCGTGCGGAGAATCAGGACGCTTTGCGTCTGGTCACGCCCGCTCCGGCCCTGGCGGCGAGCAAGGGTTATCTGTTCGCTATCGCTGATGGCGTCAGCCAGTGTGCCGATGGCGGACTGGCTGCGCGTTCGACCTTGCAGGCACTGGCGCTCGACTACTACGCCACACCGGAAACCTGGAGCGTGGCGCAGTCGCTGGATCGCCTGCTGCTCGCGCAAAACCGCTGGTTGCAGGCCAACGGTGGTGGGCAACCGTTGCTCACCACGGTCAGCGCCTTGGTCATGCGTGGTCGGCGCTTTACCCTCGCCCACGTCGGCGATTGCCGGGTGTATCGCTGGCACGCCGACAGTTTGCAGCGGATCTCTGAAGATCATGTCTGGGATCAGCCGGGCATGCAGCATGTGCTCAAGCGTGCGCTGGGGCTGGATCAGCATCTGGTGTTGGATTTTCTCGACGGCGAACTGCGTGAAGGCGAAAGCTTTGTGCTGCTAAGCGACGGTGTCTGGTCGACATTGGGCGATACCGCGATTGCGGCGATTCTGCGTGATCAACAGGATCTGCACAGCGCCGCGCAAACACTGGTCAATGCCGCGCATCTGGCGGGGAGTCAGGACAATGCCAGTGCATTGCTGGTACGCGTCGATGCGCTGGGTGAAGCGAATATCGGCGATGCATTGATTCATTTGCAGCAATGGCCATTGCCACCGCCGCTGAAACCCGGTCAGTCATTCGAGGGCTGGCAGGTTCAGGGGATTGTCGCTCAGAGTCAGCAATCGCTGCTGTATCGGGTTGTCGATGGACAAGGTCAGCCGTGGTTGCTGAAAACCCTGCCGTCGCGCAGCGCCGATGATCCTCACGCCGGGCAGGCGCTGCTGTCCGAGGAATGGTTCCTCAAACGCGTGGCCGGGCGGCATTTTCCTGAAGTCCATGCGTGCAGCCAGCGTCAGCATTTGTACTACGTGATGCGCGAATATTCGGGGGCGACGCTGGCGCAGCTGTTTCAACAATCCGGGCCATTGCCGTTGGCACAGTGGCAGGACATCGCCGAGCGCCTGTTGCGTGCGATCGGGTTGCTGCATCGGCGGCAGATTCTGCACCGCGACATCAAACCGGAAAATCTGCATTGGGGGGATGACAACGAGTTACGTCTGCTGGATTTTGGTTTGGCGTATTGCCCGGGCTTGTCCGAGGACGCGCCGTCAACCCTGCCCGGAACCCCGAGCTACATCGCCCCGGAAGCGTTTCGCGGAGATCCGCCGAGTGCGCAGCAGGATCTGTATGCGGTCGGTGTGACTCTGTATTTCCTGCTGACCGGGCATTTTCCCTATGGCGAAATTGAAGCGTTCCAACGACCCCGCTTTGGTCTGCCGGTAAGTGCCAGCCGTTATCGGCCGGACCTGCCGGAATGGCTGGCACAAAGTCTGGAGCGCGGGGTGGCGGCTGATCCGCAGCAACGGTTTGAAACGGCGGAAGAATGGTTGCTGGTGCTGGAACAGGGCGAGCGGCGTAGTTTGAGTGTGCGTCCTCGGCCCTTGTTGGAGCGAGAGCCTTTGAAGGTGTGGCGGTCCATGGCATTGGTGGCTTTGTTGGGGAATCTAGTGCTGCTGGTATTGCTGTTTCACAGTTAAATCGAGTCGCGCCATTCGCGAGCAAGCTCGCTCCCACATGGGATCTGTGGTGTTCACAAACCTCCTGTGGGAGCGAGCTTGCTCGCGAAGGCGCCCGCCCAATCACCACAAATCCACCTTCCTGAATGCCCCACGAACGAGCAACCCGCTTCGAATCAGTGCAAAAAAACCATCCTCAAAATCCGTCACCCCCAATAAAACCGCCACCGCCCCCACTTGGCACAACCACTGCATTACCCCATTCAACACACACATAAAGCCCAACCTTCAACGACGAAGGCTGCGCTTCCCGAGAGAACGGGACCAGGACAAAGGCGTCCTCGCTAGGCAACTAGCGGGACGCCTTTTTTTGTTTGCGCAAAATTTCTCGAGCAAGGCCTGACTGCCCACAAGAGGCCAGCCGCAGCTCCCCGGAGAACCTGATGAAAAAACTCAAACTGGTGATGATCGGCAATGGCATGGCCGGGGTTCGCACCCTGGAAGAACTGCTCAAGCTGAGCAACGAGCTGTACGACATCACGGTCTTCGGCGCCGAGCCGCACACCAACTACAACCGCATTCTGCTTTCACCGGTGCTGGCCGGTGAGCAGACCTTCGAAGAAATCGTGCTCAACGACCTCGACTGGTACCTGCAAAACAACATCAAGTTGCTGCTCAACCGCAAAGTGGTGGAGATCGACCGGGTCAAACGCCGCGTGATCGCCGAGGACGGCACCGAAGCCGAATACGATCGACTGCTGATCGCCACCGGTTCGACGCCATTCATCCTGCCAATCCCCGGTAACACCCTGCACGGCGTGATCGGCTACCGCGATATCGCCGACACCCAGGCGATGATCGACACCGCCAAAACCCACAAGCACGCGGTCGTTATCGGCGGTGGTCTGCTCGGCCTCGAAGCGGCCAACGGCCTGATGCTGCGCGGCATGCACGTCACCGTGGTGCATCTCGGTGAGTGGTTGCTGGAGCGCCAACTCGACAAAACCAGCGGCCAACTGCTGCAAAGCGCCCTCGAATCCCGTGGCCTGCATTTCCGTCTGTGCGAACAGACCCAGGCCTTGCACGACGCCGGCAATGGCCGGGTCGGCTCGGTGCAGTTCAAGAACGGCGACATCATCCCCGCCGATCTGGTGGTCATGGCCGCTGGTATTCGTCCCAACACCGAACTCGCCGAGAAGGCCGGCATCCCCTGCAATCGGGGGATTCTGGTCAACGACACCCTGCAAACCTACGATCCGCGCATCTACGCTATCGGCGAATGCGCCAGCCATCGCGGCATTGCTTACGGCCTGGTCGCGCCATTGTTCGAACAAGCCAAGGTCTGCGCCAACCACCTCGCACAACTGGGCTTCGCCCGCTATCAGGGTTCGGTGACCTCGACCAAATTGAAAGTCACCGGCATCGATCTGTTTTCCGCCGGCGATTTCATGGGCGGCGAAGGTACGGAAACCATCACCCTCTCCGACCCGATCGGCGGCGTGTACAAAAAACTGGTGATCAAGGATGACGTATTGGTCGGCGCCTGTCTGTACGGCGATACAGCAGATGGCGGTTGGTATTTCCGCCAGATTCGTGAGAATCACGCCATTGGCGAGATCCGCGATCACCTCATGTTCGGAGAAAACGCACTCGGAGACGTAGGACATCAGGGCCAGGACAAAGCCATGGTCATGGCCGACAGCGCCGAAGTCTGCGGTTGCAACGGCGTGTGCAAAGGCACCATCGTCAAAGCCATTCAGGAACACGGCCTGTTCAGCGTCGACGAGGTGAAGAAACACACCAAGGCTGCCAGCTCCTGCGGCTCCTGTGCCGGGCTGGTCGAGCAGATCCTGATCAACACCGTGGGTGGCGCGGCCGACGTCAAACCGAAAAGCGAAAAAGCCATCTGCGGCTGCAGCGACCTCAATCACGGCCAGATCCGCCAGGCCATTCGCGAGCAACATCTGCTGACCATCGCCGGCACCATGAGCTACCTCAACTGGCGCACCCCGAACGGCTGCGCCACCTGCCGCCCTGCCCTCAACTATTACCTGATTTCCACCTGGCCCGGCGAAGCCAAGGACGATCCGCAATCGCGCCTGATCAACGAACGTGCGCACGCCAACATTCAGAAGGACGGCACGTATTCGGTGGTGCCACGGATGTGGGGCGGCGTGACCAATCCTTCGGAACTGCGGCGGATTGCCGATGTGGCCGACAAGTATCAGGTGCCGATGGTCAAGGTCACCGGCGGGCAGCGCATCGACCTGCTCGGCATCAAAAAGCAGGATTTGCCGGGCGTGTGGAAAGATCTCGACATGCCGTCCGGCCACGCCTACGGCAAATCCATCCGCACCGTGAAAACCTGCGTCGGCAGCGAGTTCTGCCGCTTCGGCACACAGAACTCGACGCAACTGGGCATCGAGCTTGAGCACGACCTGTTCAACATGTGGTCGCCACACAAAGTGAAACTTGCTGTCTCCGGGTGCCCACGCAACTGCTCGGAAGCAGGGATCAAAGACGTGGGAATCATCGGTGTCGACTCCGGTTGGGAGATGTACATCGGCGGTAACGGCGGGATCAAAACCGAGGTCGCCGAGTTCTTCGTCAAGCTGAAAACCGCCGAAGAAGTCCGCGAATACAACGGCGCGTTTCTGCAGTTGTATCGCGAAGAAGCCTTCTACCTCGAGCGCACCGTGCACTACCTGCAACGGGTCGGCATGGAACACATCAAAAAAGCCGTGCTGGAAGACCCGCAGCGCCGCAAAGCCCTGAACGAACGCCTGCAATTCTCCCTGTCGTTCGAACAAGACCCGTGGAAAGAACGGCTGGCGCAGCCGCAACTGAAGAAAGAATTCGACGTAATCCCCGTGAAAAATCTGGAGGTGCCAGCATGAACTGGCTGGATATCTGTGCCCTCGACGAGATCAACACCCTCGGTTCGCGGATCATTGCCGGACCGAAAGGTGACATCGCGATTTTTCGTACAAGCGACGATGAGGTTTTCGCCCTCGACGACCGCTGCCCACACAAGGGCGGACC
Organism: Pseudomonas viridiflava; assembly: GCF_900582195.1. Classification (GTDB taxonomy): domain Bacteria; phylum Pseudomonadota; class Gammaproteobacteria; order Pseudomonadales; family Pseudomonadaceae; genus Aquipseudomonas. The sequence continues at coordinate 35,062 of NZ_UTHA01000048.1, read as the reverse complement.
GCTGTCGCAAGGGTTGATCTACGGTAAACGCGTGGCCTGCCCGCTGCACAACTGGCAAATCGACCTGCAATCCGGCGAGGCGCAGGCGCCGGACATCGGTTGCGCGCACCATCACCCGGCCCGGGTCGAAAACGGTCGGGTGCAACTGGCCCTGCGGGACACCGTCTGATGAACCGCCAGACGACCGCCTCGACCTGCTGTTATTGCGGGGTCGGCTGCGGCGTGCTGATCGAGCATGACGGCGAGCGCATCCTCGGCGTCAGCGGCGATCCGACGCACCCGGCCAACTTCGGCAAACTGTGCAGCAAAGGCTCGACCCTGCACCTGACCGGCGACCTCGCGGCCCGCGCGCTGTACCCGGAACTGCGTCTGGGCAAGGGCCTGGCGCGCAGCCGCACAGACTGGGACACCGCACTGGAGCATGCCGCCAACGTGTTCGCCGAAACCATCGCCGAGCATGGCCCGGACAGCGTGGCGTTCTATATCTCTGGACAGTTGCTGACCGAGGACTACTACGCCTTTAACAAACTCGCGCGGGCGCTGGTCGGCACCAACAACATCGACAGCAATTCACGCCTGTGCATGTCGTCGGCGGTGGTCGGCTACAAGCGCAGCCTCGGCGCCGACGCCCCGCCGTGCAGCTATGAGGACCTGGAACTCAGCGATTGCGTGATGATTGTCGGCAGTAACATGGCCTACGCCCATCCGGTACTTTTCCGTCGGCTGGAAGAGGCAAAGTCCCGCCGCCCACAGATGAAAGTCATCGTCATTGATCCACGGCGCACCGACACCTGCGACCTCGCCGATCTGCACCTGGCGATTCTGCCCGGTACCGATGTCGCTTTGTTCCATGGGATTTTGCACCTGTTGTTGTGGGAAGACTGGATCGACCGCGATTTCATCAAGGCCCACACCGAGGGTCTGGCCGAGCTGAAGAGTCTGGTGCGCGATTACACCCCTCAGATGGTTTCGCAGTTATGCGGGATCAGCGTCGAGCAATTGCAGCAATGCGCCGAATGGGTCGGCACTTCACCGAGTTTTCTGTCGCTGTGGTGCATGGGCCTGAACCAGTCCACGGCTGGCAGCGCGAAGAACAGCGCGCTGATCAATCTGCACCTGGCCACCGGGCAAATCGGCCGTCCGGGTGCAGGACCTTTTTCTCTCACCGGTCAGCCAAATGCCATGGGCGGACGGGAAACCGGCAGTTTGTCGAACTTGTTGCCGGGTCATCGTGAGGCGGCCAACCCTGAGCATCGCGCCGAAGTGGCGGCTTACTGGGGCGTTGATCGGTTGCCGGAAAGCACCGGGCTCAGTGCCATCGAACTGTTCGAGCAGGTGCGCAGCGGCAAGATCAAGGCGTTGTGGATTGCCTGCACCAACCCTGCGCAATCAATGCCGGATCAAAATGCTGTGCGAGCAGCGCTGGAAGCTTGCCCGTTTGTGGTTCTGCAAGAAGCCTTTCGCACCACCGAAACCGCAGCGTTCGCCGATCTCCTGCTACCCGCCGCCAGTTGGGGCGAGAAAGAAGGCTGCGTGACCAATTCCGAGCGACGCATTTCCCACGTACGCAAAGCCATCCTCCCACCAGGTGAGGCGCGGTCGGATTGGACGATTACGGTAGATTTCGCGCAGCGTCTGGAGAAACGTCTGCGTCCCGGTGAATCGAGCCTGTTTGCGTTCAGCCAACCTGCGCAGTTGTTTGATGAATTCAAAGGGCTGACACACGGACGGGATCTGGATATGTCCGGGATCAGTCATGCGCTGATCGACGAGATCGGACCGCAGCAATGGCCCTTCCCTGTCGGCGCCCGCGTAGGAACACCACGACTGTACGGGGACGGTATTTTTCCTACGGCCACTGGCCGCGCTCATTTCATTGCCGACCCTTACCGCGCCGCCAAAGAACAGCGTGATGCACGCTTTCCGCTGACATTGATCACTGGCCGCTTGCGCGATCAATGGCACGGTATGAGCCGCACCGGCACGGCGGCGCAACTGTTCGGGCATGTCAGCGAAGCGGTGTTGAGTCTGCATCCAGACGAAATGCGCCGGCATCGTTTGCAGCCGGGCGATCTGGTCAATCTGAAAAGTCGTCGCGGCGCTGTGATTGTTGCGGTCGGTAGCGATGACAGCGTACGTCCGGGGCAAGCGTTTCTACCGATGCACTGGGGCGATCGCTTTCTCAAGGGCGGCGTGAACAGCCTGACCCTGCCGGCCTTCGATCCGTTGTCGAAACAACCGGAACTGAAACACAGCGGCGTGCGCCTGGAGCCGGTCAATCTGCCATGGCAGCTTTTCGCACTGATCGAAGGCGATGTTCAACGGCATTTCGAGACGCTACGACCGCTCTGTGAGGCATTTTCCTACGTGAGTCTCAGCCTTGTCGGACGTGAACGATCGGCATTGCTGATACGCGCAGCCAACAGCGAGGCACCGGATGCGCAATTGCTCAGTGAAATCGACCGATGCCTGTCACTGATCGATGGCCCGGTACTGGCTTACGACGATCCACGTCGGGCTATCGGCAAGCGCGTACGCATTGAAAACGGCCGAATCACTGCGATTCGCCTGGCCGGCGAAACTCTCGCGCAGCATTGGTTGCAAGGACTGTGGCTGGAGGGCCGCGCCGACGAACAGCTGCGGCGTTGGTTGCTGGCGCCGATGAGTGCGCCACCGGGCAGCGTCGGTGTGCAGGCCAGCGCGGATAAAACCCTGTGCAACTGCAACAACGTCAGCCTCAACACAGTCTGCGCAGGCATCCGCCAAGGTCTGGATCTGCAGGGTTTGAAAAACAATTTGGGCTGCGGCACGCAATGCGGCTCGTGCGTCCCGGAAATAAAGCGTTTGCTGGCTGCCGAGTTGCAGCCGGTCGCCATCATCTGATGAGGAAAGCAGCATGAATGCAAAAGTCTGGCTGGTAGGCGCGGGCCCCGGCGATCCGGAACTGCTGACCCTCAAAGCGGTGCGCGCCTTGCGCGAGGCCGATGTGGTGCTGATCGACGATCTGGTCAACGACGCGGTGCTGGAACACTGCCCTGGCGCGCGCATCATTGCCGTGGGTAAACGCGGCGGTTGTCGTTCGACACCGCAGGCGTTTATCCATCGGCTGATGCTGCGCTATGCCCGCCACGGCAAGTGTGTGGTGCGGCTCAAGGGCGGCGATCCATGCATTTTCGGCCGGGGCGGTGAAGAGGCGCAGTGGCTGCGTGAGCGCGGGGTCGAGGTGGAACTGGTGAATGGCATTACCGCCGGGCTGGCCGGGGCAACGCAGTGCGATATTCCGCTGACATTACGCGGTGTGGCGCGAGGCGTTACGCTGGTGACCGCACACACGCAGGATGACAGCCAGTTGAACTGGCAGGCACTGGCGCAAGGCGGCACAACGCTGGTGATTTATATGGGCGTGGCCAAACTGGGGGAGATTCGCGATCAGTTGCTGGCGGGCGGGATGGCGGCGGATACGCCGGTGGCGATGATCGAGAATGCGTCATTGCCTGAGCAGCGCGAATGCCGGAGTGATCTGTCGCGCATGAGTGATGATGCGTGTGCGTTTGGATTGAAAAGCCCGGCGATTCTGGTGATCGGGGCGGTGGCGGCTGTTGTTGAAGCTCAACGGGGCGCAGCCTGCGGCAGCGCCTGCACAGGGGCTGCGTAATTTTCGAAAGCCAAATCGCAGACAAAGAAAAGCCCGGCCTAAGCCGGGCTTTTCTCAGAGCGGCAGCTAATTACTTAGCTTGAGCTTCAACCTGCGCTTCTACGCGACGGTTAACAGCGCGGCCAGCGTCAGTTTTGTTGTCAGCAACTGGGCGGGATTCGCCGTAGCCAACAGACTGAACGCGGGACGATTCAACACCGTACTGGTTGGTCAGAACTTGCTTAACGGCGTTTGCACGACGCTCGGACAGTTTCTGGTTGTAAGCGTCAGGACCGACGGAGTCAGTGTGACCTTCAACAGTAGTGGTGGTGGATGGGTACTGCTTCATGAAGTCAGCCAGGTTCTTGATGTCGCCGTAGCTGTTTGGCTTCACAACCGACTTGTCGAAGTCGAACTTAACGTCCAGCTCAACACGAACAACTTCAGCAACTGCTGGGCAGCCGTCAGCGTCAACAGTTACGTTGGCTGGGGTGTCCGGGCACTTGTCAACGTTGTCGCAAACGCCATCGTTGTCGCTGTCGGAGCAGACTTCAGCTGGTGCTGGAACTGGAGCAGCAGCAGGCTTGGAGCCGCCACCGAAGTTCACACCGATACCAACGCTAGGAGCCCACTCGGTGTCGCCCTGGTCGATGTTGTACTGAGCTTCAACGCCGGCACGGGCGTAGAAGTTCTCGGTGAAGTACAGCTTGGCACCGCCGCCAACGTTGGCGAAGGTGGAACGGTTACGACCGTTCGAACCGTTCTGGTCGATGCTCTGGTCAGAGAAACCGGCCGAAACGTATGGACGAATCATGTCGCCTGGGTTGTTGAAGTGGTACAGAGCGTCCAGAGCGGTGTTAGCGCCTTTGACGTTCTTGCCATCGTCGGCACGTACGTTGTGCACTTCGTCGTAGCCCAGACGCAGTTCAACGTCGTCGGTCAGGAAGTAACCGATCGAACCGCCGAACAGGTTGCCGTTGTTCTTGAAGTTACGAGCGCTGTCGAATTGTTCTTTCTTTGCGAAGCCTTCGATTTCAACTGCGCCTTGGCCTTGTGCCAGAGCGCCGAACGAAGTGGCGGCAATCAGAGAACCAATGGCCAAGCCCAAGGTGTTTTTCAGTTTCATCCGTTAAATCCCCATCTGGTGATTGTGAAGCAGTCCCGCAAACCGGGGGACAACTCGGCGGCAAGTCTATCAGAACTTGCCTACACGTAAGAGATATTTGCGCTGAACTAAGTTTCAGCAATGCCTGCAAATTTCTCACGCAATTTATCTAGAGCACGTTTGTAACGCATTTTTGTCGCACTCAAACCCATGTGCATGATGTCTGCGATCTCCTGAAATTCAAGCTCTGCGACAAATCGAAGCACCAGAATTTCACGGTCGATCGGGTTCACATACACCAGCCAGCGATCAAGTCCGCCCTTCTCCTCGGGTTTCGGCGCCTTTTCTTCGGACGCTTCCTCGAGGGGGTCAAGACTCAATGCGTCCATCAAGCGACGCTTTCGCCGTTCCTTCCGATACTGCGTAATACACTCGTTGTACGTGATGCTGTAGAGCCACGTTTTGAACTTCGATTTCCCCTCGAAGTTCTTCAGGCCATACAGCACCTTCAACATGACTTCCTGACAGACATCGTCTGCGTCGCGATCGTTCCCAAGATATCTCGCACAAACGTTAAATAATGTTCGCTGGTAACGCCGCATCAGTTCTTCATAAGCGCGCGTTACGTGAAAAAGCTCGGTATGCGAGCGCGCGACCAACTCCTCATCAGAGAGCTCGCGGGGGTCGTAGCGCGTGGATAGCGTTTGGGCTTTATTCAAAACAAGTCGTGCCGACAGTCAGGTCAATGTCCACCGCAACCAGCATCAGCTGGCATTTTGCGGCGGCATACATTAGCAGGGTTTGCCGGATTAGCGGCTACTCACATGCTGCTCAAGCAGGATCCGATTGGAAAGAGAGACTAGCTCACCCTCATCGGTCAGCAATGTGGTTTTAACCGTGCCGATCTCCTCGATCTGGCCTTCGACCTCGCCAACACGCACTTGTTGCCCAACCTGATACAACTCACGCACATAGATTCCCGCAAGAATCTGACCGGCAATTTCCCGGCTTCCCAAACCCATGGCCAGCGCAACGGCCAGACCAACGGTAATCAAAACAATGACAATCACATGGTTCAGCAGGTCAGTCTTGACCTCAAGCTGACTGATCGCCACCGAGATGCTGATGATGATCACCAGCCCCTGAGCAATCCGTCCCAGCCCCGAAGCGTAGTCCAGGCCTACGCCTTCTGCCGCCCCGCGCACCAGCCCGTTGGCCAGTTGCGCGAGCAAAACACCCACCAGCAACACCAGCGCCGCGCCGAATACTTTCGGCAAATAGAGCGCCAACATATCCAGCGTAGCTGAAACTCGCTCAAGGCCAAGGGATTCTGCTGCAGAAACCAGAAAAATCAGCAGGACAAACCAGTAAACGATCTTACCGATCAGGGTCGAAATCGGGACTTGCAGCCCCGCACGCGACATCAACTTGGTCAGCCCGGTGCCGCCCATCAGGCGATCGAGGCCGAGTTTGGCGAGCAACTTGGAAAGCAAGGTATCGAGCAGCTTGGCCACAACGAAACCCAACAGCAGCACGACCAGTGCGCCGAACAGGTTCGGGATGAAGTTGGCTACTTTGGTCCACAACGCAGTCATTGCAGTGACGAGGCTCTGAGTCCAGAGATCAAGTTCCATATTCAATCAGCCTTATCAGCAGTGCGAGCGTTAGGTTTACGAAGACGGGAAACCGGCGAGACATGCGCCGATCCATTATTCAGGGCGATCATCAGCGCGGGCAGCCAGCGGCCCAGCAGGCTGAACAGATCACCGGCGCCGACCTGGCGGTTGGCGGTTTTGAGTACGCGGCCCAGGCACGCATCGTCGTCGCGGCTGGACGGCGAAGCGTTGAGCATGTCGCGCAAAGACTGTTCAAACGGATCGTGCATACGCACCTCTCGTGATGTCTGTGAAAGACGCGGGCAGATTTGGTCGGGTCACATGCGCCATCGTCAGACCCAGCGCAAACGACGGAATAACCACCACTGGCCGAAGGCCAGGGCGAGTACCGTCAAGCAGGCGATCAGGAAACCATAGGGGCTGCTGGCGAATGGAATGCCGCCAACGTTGATGCCCAGCAACCCGGTGATAAAACTCATTGGCAAAAAGATGCAGGTGATGATCCCGAAGCGATACATCGTGCGATTCATCCGCTCGCTCAAACGCCGGTCTTCGGCCTCCAGCACAAGCCCCACGCGCTCTCGGGTCAATTCGAGTTCTTCGAGATAGCGGGTCAGGCTGTTGTTCAGTTCGTTCCAGTAATCGGCGTCGTCATCGACGAACCACGGCAGTTTTATCCGCGTCAGTTGTCCGAAAATATCCCGCTGCGGTGCGAGAAAACGCTTCAGTCCGGCCGCCCTGCGCCGGATGTGCAAAATGGCACCATGCTCAGGGGTATACCGTTCGTCGGCATCCATCTTTTCTTCTTCCTCATCGGCGATTTCCGAGAGGCAAGTGACCAGATCCTGCACCTTGTTGGTGAGGAACTGCGCCAGATAAAGGATGAGTTCAGAGGAGGTTTTCGGGCCTTTGCCCTCGCTCAACAGCGCCAGCAACTCATCGGTGGCACGCAATGGGCGCAAACGCAGCGAGATTACCCGTTGGGCCGAGGCAAAAATCCGCACCGAGACCATGTCTTCCGGCTCGGCACCCGGATTGAGATTGACTCCGCGCAAAAATAGCAGCAGCTCGGAATCCGGCAGCGGCAACAGGCGCGGGCGCGTGTTTTCTTCCAGCAGCAGATCGCAGGTAAATTCGTTGAGACCGCTGGATTTGCGCAGCCATGTCTGGGTCTGCGGATGGCTGCGATCCCAATGCAGCCACAGGCTTTCATGGGCCTGCAGTTGCAAATCGTCGAGCTCAGTCCGGGCTATCGAACGCGCACCGCCTTTTCCGTCCAGCACCAGGGCATGCACCAGCCCCCATTGCGCGTTTTCTTCCTCGAACATCCGCATCCCTTTGTCGAAAGCTTATTCAGGCATCTTCAACGGACTCGGCGAAACGATCACGCCGTTGTTGTCCGCATAAATGTACTGGCCTGGGTGGAACGTCACACCGGCGAAAGTCACCGGGACGTTGAGGTCGCCGATACCACGTTTTTCGGTTTTCATCGGATGGCTGGCCAGCGCCTGCACGCCCAGATCGGTCTGCGCGATAACGTCGACGTCACGGATGCAGCCGTAGATCACCAGCCCCTCCCAACCGTTTTTAGCGGCTTTCTCGGCGATCATGTCGCCTAGCAATGCGCGACGCAGCGAACCGCCGCCATCGACCACCAGCACCTTGCCATTGCCCTTGAGTTCAGCCTGTTCCTTGACCAGCGAGTTGTCTTCGAAGCATTTGATGGTCACGATTTCGCCGCCGAATGAATCACGGCCACCGAAATTGCTGAACATCGGTTCCAGCACCTGCACCAGCTCCGGATAGGCGTCGCACAGGTCAGGCGTAAGGTAATGGTTCATCGAAAAACTCCTGTAAAAAGCAAGACGATCAAGGATGCCGCGTTCTGAAGAGACGAGTTCCGGTGGTCGCTGTTTACCTTAGCTCATTGAATGTTCGCTGAATGAACCTGAACAAACGCTGAAACGTAATCGCTAAACTGCCACCGAATATGACCAGAACCGCACAATTCGTCATATCTTAGCCGCAAGCCGACCTGAACGAAATGCCCTTTACCCAGCCCCGTCTCAGACCGCAGCAGCCAGATCAGGCTTCTCGTCCAGTAACGGCGTGTGCTGATCGTTCAACCAACGCGCCACCAACGGCCACACCTCAGTCTGCGCCGCTTTGCTCACCAACATCTCGACATGGCCGAAATTATCGTTGAAACCCTGCTCGCGACCCAGATTGATGAACTGCTTGTGCTCGGAACCGATCTGCTCGAACAGTTTGCGGCAGGCCCACGCCGGATCCTGATGATCCCCGGCCGCAGTCACCGCCAGCACTGGCACTTGAACATCGCCCAGCCCCGCCCACCAATCCTTGTCCTTGTCGCCAAAACGGCCGAACAAGCCGTACCAGCGCATGCTTTCCAGCGCCAGACCGATCGGCTCATCTTCCGGGCCACGTTTGAGGCGCGAACCCGACAATTGCGCAAAGCGCTTGAGAATGAAGCGCCCGCTCCACTCCACCGGCGGGATTTTCAGCGGCCAGTAGGTGCGGCTGACCTGGGTGCCAAAAAACGCCGCCGACGCCACCGCAGGCTCGCCAAGGTATTCGCCACCCAGCGCAGCCGCCAGGGTGATGCCACCCAGCGAATGGCCGATCCAGTGCGGAATCTGTCCGCTCTGCTCTCGCACGAACGCAGCAATCGCTGGCAAGTCGTAACGGGCATAGTCGGCGACACGGTTGCGCCGGTATTCCTCGTTGCGCTGCGACAAGCCGTGGCCGCGCATCTCCGGAATCCACACGTCGAACCCCAGTCGCGTCAGATACGCGCCCAGGCCCAGGCCTTTCGGTGAAAACCAGAAGCGCCGATTGGAAAAACTGCCGTGCAGCAGAATCACCGGCACGCCGCGAGGCGCCGAGTCATCGGCCATGCCCAAACGGGTCACGGCGATTTCCACGGACCAGTCGGGGCTGTTGCCGGGTTTCAAGCGATACACGTCTTCGCTCAGATCACCGCGCCGTTCGGCGCTGATCAGGGCGACAGGAAATAGGTCACTGCTGCTTTGCATAATGCTCTTGCACAAAAAAGGGCGGCATCTACAGGAGCCCGCCCTACTTCAATCTCAAGGCCCGCCCCCACAAAGGGAACGGGCCGTTCACATACCTGTCAAGCCGGCGCTTGGCCTTCCGCCAGGAAGAACCAGGTTTCCAGCACGGTGTCCGGGTTCAGCGACACGCTTTCGATGCCCTGTTCCATCAGCCACTTGGCCAGATCCGGGTGGTCCGAAGGACCCTGACCGCAGATACCGATGTACTTGCCGGCCTTGTTGCACGCGGCAATCGCGTTGGCCAAGAGCTTCTTGACCGCCGGATTACGCTCGTCAAACAGGTGCGCGATGATACCGGAATCGCGGTCCAGGCCCAGGGTCAACTGAGTCAGGTCGTTGGAGCCGATCGAGAAACCGTCGAAGAATTCGAGGAATTCTTCAGCAAGGATCGCGTTGGATGGCAGTTCGCACATCATGATCACGCGCAGACCGTTCTCGCCGCGCTTCAAGCCGTTTTCGGCGAGCAGATCGACGACCTGGCTGGCTTCGCCCAGGGTACGGACGAACGGCACCATGATTTCAACGTTGGTCAGGCCCATCTCGTTGCGCACACGCTTCAGCGCGCGGCATTCGAGTTCGAAGCAGTCACGGAACGATTCGCTGATGTAACGCGAGGCGCCACGGAAGCCCAGCATCGGGTTTTCTTCTTCCGGCTCGTAGAGCTTGCCGCCGATCAGGTTGGCGTATTCGTTGGACTTGAAGTCCGACAGACGCACGATGACTTTTTTCGGCGTGAACGCCGCCGCCAGGGTGCTGATGCCTTCCACCAGTTTGTCGACGTAGAAGTCGACCGGGTCGTTGTAACCGGCGATACGCTTGTCGACGCTGTCCTTGATTTCCTGCGGCAGACCGTCGTAGTTCAACAGCGCTTTCGGGTGGACGCCGATCATGCGGTTGATGATGAATTCCAGACGAGCCAGGCCGACACCGGCGTTCGGCAGTTGCGCGAAGTCGAAGGCACGGTCCGGGTTGCCGACGTTCATCATGATCTTGAACGGCAGCTCCGGCATGGCGTCGACGGAGTTCTTCTTGATGTCGAAGCCCAGTTCGCCTTCGAAGATGTAACCGGTGTCGCCTTCGGCGCAGGACACGGTCACGCCCTGGCCATCCTTCAGCAGTTGGGTGGCGTTGCCGCAACCGACCACTGCCGGGATGCCCAGCTCACGAGCGATGATCGCCGCGTGGCAGGTACGGCCGCCACGGTTGGTGACAATGGCGCTGGCGCGCTTCATGACCGGTTCCCAGTCCGGGTCGGTCATGTCGGAAACCAGTACGTCGCCCGGCTGGACTTTGTCCATCTCGGAGACGTCCTTGATGATGCGCACTTTACCGGCGCCGATGCGCTGGCCAATGGCGCGACCTTCAACCAGCACGGTGCCGGTTTCTTTCAGCAGGTAACGTTCCATGACGTTGGCCTGGGTGCGGCTTTTCACGGTTTCCGGACGCGCCTGCACGATGTACAGCTTGCCGTCGTCACCGTCCTTGGCCCACTCGATGTCCATCGGGCAGCCGTAGTGCTTCTCGATGATCATCGCTTGCTTGGCCAGCTCGCTGACTTCAGCGTCGGTCAGGCAGAATCGCGCACGATCAGCCTTGTCGACATCGATGGTCTTGACCGAACGACCGGCCTTGGCCTCGTCGCCGTAGATCATCTTGATGGCTTTGCTGCCCAGGTTGCGACGCAGGATCGCCGGACGACCGGCCTCCAGCGTGCCCTTGTGCACATAGAATTCGTCCGGGTTGACCGCGCCTTGTACGACGGTTTCGCCCAGACCGTAGGCGCCGGTGATGAACACCACGTCACGGAAACCGGATTCGGTATCGAGGGTGAACATCACGCCGGCGGTGCCGGTTTCCGAACGCACCATGCGCTGCACGCCAGCCGACAGGGCGACCAGTTTGTGGTCGAAGCCCTGATGCACGCGGTAGGAGATCGCACGGTCGTTGAACAGCGAAGCGAACACCTCTTTCGCGGCGCGGATAACGTTTTCCACACCACGGATGTTCAGGAAGGTTTCCTGCTGACCGGCGAACGAGGCGTCCGGCAAGTCTTCGGCGGTGGCGGATGAACGCACGGCCACGGCCACGTCAGGGTTGCCGGCCGACAGCGCGGCGAACGCAGTGCGGATCTCGGCATTCAGTTTTTCGGGGAATTCGGCTTCCATGATCCATTGACGGATCTGGGCGCCAGTCTTGGCCAGGGCGTTGACATCGTCAACGTCGAGCGCGTCGAGGGCCTGGTGGATCTGGTCGTTGAGGCCGCTCAGTTCGAGGAAATCACGATAAGCCTGAGCCGTCGTGGCGAAGCCGCCGGGGACCGAAACGCCGGCGCCTGCCAGGTTACTGATCATCTCGCCCAGGGATGCGTTCTTGCCCCCCACATGCTCAACATCGTGTTTGCCGAGCTTATCGAGGGAAACTACGTACTCTACCAAGGTGATCTCTCCACTAACTGTGTTGGAAAAGCTCAGAAACCGGCGGCCCGGGGGAGCCTTGGCCGGTTGTATGGCCTGGACCTGGAAAATAAGTGAGAATGCGGGCCAATGGCGGCCGGCAAATCGCGCCTATCATATCCAAGAATCGTCACTAGCTTAAGGCCCAAGGTGCAAATGAAACGATCTGCTTTCTTCATCTCCGATGGCACCGGCATCACTGCCGAAACCCTGGGTCAAAGCCTTCTGGCGCAGTTCGAAAACATTACCTTCAGCAAATTCACGCGACCGTACATCGACAGCGTGGATAAAGCGCGGGCCATGGTACAACAAATCAACAAAGCCGCTGAAACCGACGGCTTCCGCCCGATCATCTTCGACACCATCGTCAATCAGGACATCCGTGAGATTCTCGCAACGTCCAATGGTTTCATGATCGACATTTTCTCGACCTTCCTTGCCCCGCTAGAGCAGGAACTGACCGAGCATTCTTCCTACACCGTCGGCAAGTCGCATTCGATCGGGCACAACTCCAATTACATGGAGCGCATCGAGGCGGTGAACTTCGCCCTCGACAACGACGACGGCGCGCGCACCCACTATTACGACAAAGCCGATTTGATACTAGTAGGCGTGTCGCGATGCGGCAAAACGCCGACGTGTCTGTACATGGCCATGCAGTTCGGCATCCGTGCGGCCAACTATCCACTGACCGAAGACGACATGGAACGCCTGACCCTGCCGACGGCCCTGCGCGCCCATCAGCACAAGCTGTTCGGCCTGACCATCGACCCGGACCGCCTCACCGCGATCCGCAATGAGCGCAAGCCCAACAGCCGATATTCGAGCTACGCCCAGTGCGAATTCGAAGTGCGCGAAGTGGAGAATTTGTTCCGCCGCGAGAACATCCCGCACATCAACTCCACGCATTTTTCGGTGGAAGAGATTTCGGCGAAGATTCTGGTGGAGAAAGGTGTGGAGCGGCGCTTCAAATAGCTCTGTATTGCCTGGTCTGACGCCTTCGCGAGCAAGCTCGCTCCCACAGTTTGATCGCGTGTATCCCGTTGAAATGCGGTCGAATGTGGGAGCGAGCTTGCTCGCGAAAAACGATTACGCGGCCTGTCAGATGGCAAACAAGTCGATGAATCGATTCACCGGTATTTCTTCAAGCCGCGCCTGATCCTGACACAGCGCAAAAATCTCAGCGCAACGCTGGCCGGTGAAGCGCGTGGCCAGGTTGGCTTTGAATTTGTCTTCCAGCAATGGAATGCCCTCGACACGGCGGCGGCGATGACCGATCGGGTATTCCACCACGACGTTTTCGGTGCTGCTGCCGTCCTTGAAAAACACCTGCACGGCGTTGGCGATCGAGCGTTTGTCGGCCTCCAGATATTCGCGAGTGAAACGCGGCTCTTCGACAATGACCATTTTCTCGCGCAGCACGTCGATGACCGGATGCGCCTTATGGAAATCGTCCTCGTACTGCTCAGCCACCAGATTGCCGAACGCCAGCGGCACGGCGGTCATGTACTGGATGCAGTGGTCGCGGTCGGCAGCGTTGGCCAGCGGCCCGACCTTGGAAATGATGCGAATCGCCGATTCGTGGGTGGTGATGACGATGCGGTCGATTTCATGCAGACGATTGCGCACTTGCGGGTGCAAGGTCACCGCGGCTTCGCAGGCAGTTTGCGCATGAAACTCGGCGGGGAAGCTGATCTTGAACAGCACGTTTTCCATCACGTAACTGCCGAACGGCCGCGAGAAACTGAAGGCGCGTTTGTCTTCGGGTTTCAATGCCAGATCGCTGTTGGTGTGGCTGAACAGCACGTCATAAAAACCCCACTGTTTGGCAGTCAGAACCCCGGGAATTCCCATCTCGCCGCGCAGGGCAATATCGGCCAGACGCACACCTCGACTCGACGCATCCCCTGCCGCCCAGGATTTTCGTGAACCGGCGTTTGGAGCATGCCGGTAAGTGCGCAGCGCCTGACCATCGGCGAACGCGTGGGACAACGCCGATAACAGTTGCTCGCGATTGGCGCCCATCAGTTTCGCGGTCACGGCAGTGGAGGCGACTTTCACCAGAATGACGTGATCAAGTCCTACGCGATTGAAGGAGTTTTCCAGGGCAATCACGCCTTGAATCTCGTGGGCCATGATCATCGCTTCGAGGACATCGCGAATCGTCAGCGGTGCGTCACCGTTGCCCACGCGCTTCTGCGAAAGGTGGTCGGCAACCGCGAGAATCCCACCGAGGTTGTCCGAGGGGTGGCCCCATTCAGCGGCGAGCCAGGTGTCGTTGTAGTCGAGCCAGCGGACGATGCAGCCGATGTCCCACGCGGCTTTGACCGGGTCGAGGCGATAGCTGGTGCCCGGCACGCGTGCGCCGTAAGGAACCACGGTACCTTCGACCAACGGGCCAAGGTGTTTGGTGCATTCGGGGAAGCGCAGCGCCAGCAGGCCGCAGCCCAGCGTGTCCATCAGGCAGTTGCGGGCGGTGTCGAGAGCTTCAGCGGAGGTGACTTTGAAGGTAAGGACGTAATCGGCGATGTCCTGCAGGACAGGGTCGTAGTCGGGGCGGTCGTTCAGGTCGACGTTGGCGCTCATTGCGGTTCTCCTGTGCGGGAATGATGAGTGGTGTGGTCTTCCTCAGGGCTTGGCTGGGTTGGTCTGGTTGATTGCAGGTCTGGGGTGCCTGCTTGTTTTGGGTTTCTTCAGTGGGTGGCCCCTCACCCTAGCCCTCTCCCGAGGGAGAGGGAACCGAATGGGGGATGCTGTGGAGGTTCACCGACCTGAACGAACTCCACTGAATCCATAATCGATCTGGTCAATGCACAACTTCAAACACCTCGCTCAGCCCCAGGATCCATAATCGCCTCGATCTTTCAGGTCGATGTACAACCCCAGACACCTCGATCGGCCCCCTCTCCCTTTGGGAGAGGGCTGGGGTGAGGGTGAAAAATCTCAAATCAGAAAGAATCACCCGGGATGCGCACGTAGCCCTCCATGAGAACCCGCGCACTGCGACTCATGATGGCTTTCTTCACCACCCACTCACCGTTTTCCAGACCGGCTTGCGCGCCAACGCGCAACGTCCCGGACGGATGCCCAAAGCGCACGGCATTGCGTTCAACACCACCGGCCGCAAGGTTGACCAACGTGCCGGAAATCGCTGCCGCCGTCCCGATCGCCACCGCCGCCGTGCCCATCATCGCGTGGTGCAACTTGCCCATCGACAACGCCCGTACCAGCAGATCCACATCCCCGGCGGCAACCGCTTTACCACTCGACGCCACGTAATCCGCAGGCTTGGCGACAAACGCGACTTTCGGCGTGTGCTGTCGCTTGGCCGCTTCATCCAGATTCGATATCAGCCCCATGCGCAATGCGCCGTAAGCCCGAATCGTCTCGAACATCTGCAGCGCTTGCGGATCGCTGTTGATCGCACCTTGCAGCTCGGTACCGGTATAACCAATGTCTTCGGCATTGACGAAAATCGTCGGGATGCCAGCGTTGATCATGGTCGCTTTGAACGTGCCGACACCCGGCACTTCCAGCTCATCGATCAGGTTGCCAGTGGGGAACATCGAACCACCGCCACCCTCTTCTTCCGCCGCCGGATCCATGAATTCAACCTGCACTTCAGCCGCCGGAAAGGTCACGCCGTCGAGTTCGAAGTCACCGGTTTCCTGCACTTCGCCGTTGGTGATCGGCACGTGGGCAATAATCGTTTTGCCGATGTTGGCCTGCCACACGCGCACCACCGCGATACCGTTGTGCGGAATGCGGCTGGCATCGACCAGGCCGTTGCTGATGGCAAACGAACCGACCGCTGCCGAGAGGTTGCCGCAGTTGCCGCTCCAGTCCACAAAAGGCTTGTCTATGGAGACCTGACCGAACAGGTAATCGACATCGTGATCAGCCTTGATGCTTTTCGACAGGATCACGGTTTTGCTGGTGCTGGACGTGGCGCCGCCCATGCCATCGATTTGCTTGTCGTACGGGTCAGGGCTGCCGATCACCCGCAGCAGCAGAGCATCGCGAGCCGGACCGGGAACCTGCGCCGCTTCGGGCAGATCCTGAAGGCTGAAAAACACGCCTTTGCTGGTGCCGCCACGCATGTAAGTGGCGGGGATCTTGATTTGTGGTGCGTGGGCCATGGTTGCTCCTCAAAGGACCAAGGGACTCATCATCCCTTGGCCACTTAACTTGTTTAAACGGCAACCGCCGACTCTTCGAGGAAGTCCTGAGCGAAGCGCTGCAACACGCCGCCGGCCTCGTAGATCGACACTTCTTCAGCGGTATCGAGACGGCAAGTCACCGGCACGTCAACACGCTCGCCGTTCTTGCGATGGATCACCAGCGTCAGATCCGCACGCGGTTTGCGCTCGCCGATCACGTCGTAGGTTTCACTGCCATCGATGGCCAGCGTGTGACGGTCGGTGCCCGGCTTGAACTCCAGCGGCAACACGCCCATGCCTACCAGGTTGGTGCGGTGAATGCGCTCGAAACCTTCAGCGGCAATCGCCTCGACACCGGCCAGTCGCACGCCTTTCGCCGCCCAGTCGCGGGACGACCCCTGGCCGTAATCGGCGCCGGCGATGATGATCAGCGGCTGCTTGCGTTGCATGTAGGTTTCGATGGCTTCCCACATGCGCATGACCTTGCCTTCCGGCTCGACACGGGCCAGCGAACCCTGTTTGACCTTGCCGTTTTCCACGACCATTTCATTGAACAGTTTCGGGTTGGCGAACGTCGCGCGCTGTGCGGTCAAGTGGTCGCCACGGTGGGTGGCGTACGAGTTGAAATCCTCTTCCGGCAGGCCCATTTTCGCCAGGTATTCGCCGGCGGCGCTGTCGAGCATGATCGCGTTGGAGGGCGACAGGTGATCGGTGGTGATGTTGTCCGGCAGCACCGCCAGCGGGCGCATGCCCTTCAGCGGACGGGCACCGGCCAGTGCGCCTTCCCAGTACGGCGGACGGCGGATGTAGGTGCTCATCTCGCGCCAGTCATACAGCGGCGTGACTTTCGGGCCGGTGTCTTCGTGGACGGCGAACATCGGAATGTAGACCTGACGGAACTGCTCAGGCTTGACCGAAGACTTCACCACGGCGTCGATCTCTTCGTCGCTCGGCCAGATGTCTTTGAGGCGGATCTCCTTGCCGTCGACCACGCCCAGCACGTCCTTCTCGATGTCGAAACGGATAGTGCCGGCGATGGCGTAAGCGACCACCAGCGGCGGCGAAGCGAGGAACGCTTGCTTGGCATAAGGGTGGATGCGGCCGTCAAAGTTGCGGTTGCCCGAGAGCACAGCGGTGGCGTACAGATCGCGGTCGATGATCTCTTGCTGGATCACCGGATTCAGCGCGCCGGACATGCCGTTGCAGGTGGTGCAAGCGAAGGCGACGACGCCGAAACCGAGTTGCTCAAGTTCCGTGGTCAACCCCGCTTCGTCGAGGTACAGCGCCACGGTTTTCGAACCCGGCGCCAGCGAGGATTTCACCCATGGCTTGCGGGTCAGGCCGAGCTTGTTGGCGTTGCGTGCGAGCAGGCCGGCAGCAATGACGTTGCGCGGGTTGCTGGTGTTGGTGCAACTGGTGATAGCGGCGATGATCACCGCGCCATCAGGCATTTGCCCCGGCACGTCATCCCACTGCCCGGAAATGCCTTTGGCCGCCAGATCGGATACCGCAACGCGGGCGTGCGGGTTGCTCGGGCCGGCCATGTTGCGCACCACCGAGGACAGATCGAACGTCAGCCCGCGCTCGTATTGCGCGCCTTTCAGGCTGTCCGCCCACAGGCCGGTGAGCTTGGCGTATTGCTCGACCAACTGCACTTGCTGGTCTTCGCGGCCAGTGAGTTTCAGATAATCGATGGTCTGCTGGTCGATGTAGAACATCGCAGCAGTGGCGCCGTATTCCGGGGCCATGTTGGAGATGGTCGCGCGGTCGCCGAGGGTCAGCGCCGCCGCGCCTTCGCCGAAGAACTCCAGCCACGCGCCGACGACTTTCTGTTTGCGCAGGTATTCGGTCAGCGCCAGCACCATGTCGGTGGCGGTGATGCCCGGTTGCAGCTTGCCGGTCAGTTCAACGCCAACGCTTTCCGGCAGGCGCATCCACGACGCGCGACCGAGCATCACGCTCTCGGCTTCGAGGCCGCCGACGCCGATGGCGATTACGCCTAAAGCATCGACATGCGGGGTATGACTGTCAGTGCCGACGCAGGTGTCAGGGAACGCCACGCCTTCACGCACCTGAATCACCGGCGACATTTTCTCCAGGTTGATCTGGTGCATGATGCCGTTGCCCGGCGGGATCACGTCGACGTTCTTGAAGGCCTTCTTGGTCCAGTTGATGAAGTGGAAACGGTCTTCGTTGCGACGGTCTTCGATGGCGCGGTTTTTCTCGAACGCCTGCTTGTCGAACCCGCCCGCTTCCACCGCCAGCGAGTGATCGACGATCAATTGCGTCGGCACCACCGGGTTGACCTGCGCCGGGTCGCCGCCCTGCAACGCGATCGCGTCACGCAGGCCGGCGAGGTCGACCAGTGCTGTCTGGCCGAGAATGTCGTGGCAGACCACGCGCGCCGGGAACCATGGGAAGTCGAGGTCGCGTTTGCGCTCAATCAGTTGCTTGAGGGAGTCGGTGAGCGTGGCCGGGTCGCAGCGACGCACGAGGTTTTCCGCCAGCACGCGGGAGGTGTACGGCAGGGTGTCGTAACTGCCGGGCTGGATCGCCTCGACCGCCGTGCGGGCGTCGAAATAATCCAGAGGGCTGCCGGGCAGGGTTTTGCGGAATGCTGTGTTCATCGGGTCAGGACTCGGGTCACGGTAGTTTCAAAGGGTGGGCCGGGCACCGACCTCGAAATTCACACCGACCACTGTGGGAGCGAGCTTGCTCGCGAAGACGGACTGACATTCAACATCAATGTCGACTGATCTACCGCATTCGCGAGCAAGCTCGCTCCCACAGGATCTGAGTGATTTCAATGCCGATGGTTGGCACTCACCATTTCAGCGACGTTCGATTGGCACGAACTTGCGCTGTTCGACGCCGACGTACTCGGCGCTCGGACGGATGATGCGGTTGTTGGCGCGTTGTTCGAAAACATGCGCGGCCCAGCCAGTCAGGCGCGAGCAGACGAAGATCGGCGTGAACAGCTTGGTCGGGATGCCCATGAAGTGGTACGCCGAGGCATGGTAGAAATCGGCGTTCGGGAACAACTTCTTCTGCTCCCACATGGTCTTGTCGATGGCTTCGGAAACCGCAAACAACACCTTGTCACCGACCTCGTCCGCGAGTTTTTTCGACCAGCCCTTGATCACCTCGTTGCGCGGATCGCTGTCCTTATAGATCGCGTGGCCGAAGCCCATGATCTTGTCCTTGCGCTCGAGCATGCCGAGGGTGCCTTTGATCGCCTCTTCCGGCGACGAAAAGCGCTCGATCATTTCCATCGCCGCCTCGTTGGCGCCGCCGTGCAGCGGGCCACGCAATGAACCGATGGCTGCGGTGACGCAGGAATACAGATCGGACAGGGTCGAGGCGCAAACGCGGGCGGTGAAGGTCGAGGCGTTGAATTCGTGCTCGGCGTAAAGGATCAGCGAGACGTTCATCACTTTGACGTGCAGCTCGCTCGGCTTCTTATCGTGCAGCAGGTGCAGGAAATGGCCACCGATGGTCGGCTCGTCGCTGACGCAGTTGATGCGCTTGCCATCGTGGCTGAAGCGATACCAGTAGCACATGATCGCCGGGAACGCGGCCAGCAAACGGTCAGTCTTGTCGCGCTGCTCGGAGAAGTCCTTCTCCGGCTCGATGTTGCCGAGGAACGAGCAACCGGTGCGCATCACGTCCATCGGGTGGGCGTCGGCGGGGATGCGCTCGAGCACTTCCTTCAGCGCTTGCGGCAGGTCGCGCAGCTTGCTCAGTTTGCCTTGGTATTCGTCGAGTTGCGCTTTGGTTGGGAGTTCACCGTAGAGCAGCAGGTAGGCGACTTCTTCAAATTGTGCGTCTGCTGCCAGTTCGCGTACGTCGTAGCCGCGATAGGTCAGCCCGGCACCGGCCTGGCCCACGGTGGACAGTGCGGTTTGCCCGGCAACCTGACCACGCAGCCCGGCGCCACTGAGTACTTTTGCTTCGGCCATTGTGTTCTCCAATCTTCTTGAATTTGTATGGGGAAACTTGTCGGAGCGAGCCCGCTCGCTCCCACAGGGGTCGTGTTCAGCCTTTCTTTTGTGCAAACAACGCATCGAGCTTCTGCTCGAACGTGTGGTAATCGATGCGATCGTAAAGCTCCATGCGAGTTTGCATGGTGTCGATGACATTCTGCTGCGTGCCGTCGCGACGGATCGCGGTGTAGACATTTTCCGCCGCCTTGTTCATCGCGCGGAACGCCGACAGCGGATACAGCACCAGCGACACGTCGGCACCGGCCAGTTGCTCGGTGGTGTACAGCGGTGTCGCGCCGAACTCGGTGATGTTGGCCAGAATCGGCGCCTTCACACGGTTGGCGAACAGCTTGTACATCTCCAGCTCGGTGATGGCTTCCGGGAAGATCATGTCGGCGCCGGCCTCGATGCACGCGGCTGCGCGATCGAGTGCCGATTCCAGACCTTCCACCGCCAGCGCATCGGTGCGCGCCATGATCACGAAGCTGTCATCGGTGCGGGCATCGACGGCGGCTTTGATGCGGTCGACCATTTCCTGCTGGCTGACGATCTCTTTATTAGGACGGTGGCCACAGCGCTTGGCGCCAACCTGATCCTCGATGTGAATCGCCGCCGCGCCGAACTTGATCATCGACTTGACCGTGCGCGCGACGTTGAACGCCGAGGAACCGAAACCGGTGTCGACGTCGACCAGCAGCGGCAGATCGCAAACGTCGGTGATGCGCCGCACATCGGTCAGCACGTCATCCAGACCGGTGATGCCCAGATCCGGCACGCCAAGGGAACCTGCGGCCACCCCGCCACCGGACAGGTAGATCGCCTTGAAACCGGCGCGCTTGGCCAGCAGCGCGTGGTTGGCGTTGATCGCGCCGACCACCTGCAATGGGTGCTCGCTGGCGACCGCATCGCGGAAACGCTGGCCTGGAGTGCTGTGCTTGGAACTCATGACTCACCTCGTTCAGTGGCTGTCTTATTGTGGGCGCCGTCCTGGTAGTGACGGGCGATGTTGCGTTTCGAGGCGCCGATGTGACGGCGCATCAACAATTCCGCGAGTTCGCCGTCACGGTCGGCGATGGCGTCGAGAATCCGGTGGTGTTCGGCAAAGGCCTGGCGCGGGCGGTTCGGCGTGGTCGAGAACTGGATGCGGTACATGCGCACCAGTTGATACAACTCGCCGCAGAGCATCTGCGTCAGCGTGCGGTTGCCGCTGCCCTGGATGATCCGGTAGTGGAAGTCGAAATCGCCTTCCTGCTGGTAGTAGCCGACGCCGGCCTGAAACGCCGCGTCGCGCTCATGGGTTTCCAGCACCCGGCGCAGCTCGTCGATTTCTTCGACGCTCATGCGCTCGGCCGCCAGACGGCAAGCCATGCCTTCGAGGGACTCGCGGATTTCGTAGAGTTCGAGCAGTTCGGCGTGGCTGAGCGACACCACCCGCGCACCGACGTGCGGTACACGCACCAGCAGGCGCTGACCTTCCAGACGATGAATCGCCTCACGCAACGGCCCACGGCTAATGCCGTAGGTGCGCGCCAGCTCCGGCTCGGAGATCTTGCTGCCCGGGGCGATCTCGCCTTTGACGATGGCCGCCTGAATGCGCCGGAAGACGTTTTCCGAGAGTGTCTCGGAATCGTCGCCGCTGATGACCGGGGGATCGAGTTGATCCAGCATGATTGTCGACACCTTTAAATCCAATGCGGCAAAAACTAGCCAATTCGCCCGCATCAGTCAAAGGATAAATAGACATTGTCGACAATCGTCTAATAACGCCCGCTGACATCCCCAAGGGTTATAGACCGGTGCCGGCGCTGGCGCCATAAAACCACCGTGCTAGAATGCCGCCCGCATTTGCTGGCCATTTGTACGGCTTGTCATATAAAGCTGCCAGGCACACGAAGGGCCTTGCGCAAGTTTTGCCAAGGACCTGAACCGAAAACGGAACGCTGCGCACCAGGATTTATGAGACTCAAGCCTTTTCCTACATTCTTTGCCCTGTTTTGCCTGCCCGGCCTCGCCGCCGCGGGGGAAAAAACCGTGTACGGCCTCAACGAATACGCTTCGCTTGACGGCATCAATCTGGAAGTTGCGGCCAAACTCGACACCGGCGCGAAAACCGCCTCGCTGAGTGCCCGCGACATCAAACGCTTTAAACGCAACGGCGAGTCCTGGGTACGTTTCTACCTGGCCATCGACGCCGCGCATTCGCACCCGATCGAGCGGCCACTGGCCCGGGTCAGCAAGATCAAACGCCGCGCCGGCGACTACGACCCGGAAGAAGGCAAGAAGTACACCGCCCGTCCGGTGATCGAGCTGGATATCTGCATGGGATCAGCGATGCGCAGCATCGAAGTGAACCTGACCGACCGAAGTGCGTTCCAATATCCGCTTTTGATTGGCTCCGAAGCGCTGAAACGCTTTGATGCGCTGGTCGATCCAAGCCTTAAATACGCTGCCGGCAAACCCGCCTGCACCATCGCCGCTCATACCGCCGAGTAATTTCCATGCGTTCTCTAACCTTCCACCTGAAAATCCTGATCACCATTCTGGTGCTGCTGGGCGTTTCGGTTACGGCCTATCAGATTTTCGTGCTTGGCATCCCGGTGACCGAAGACGCCACAGACGACTTGTGGAACATCGACGCCAAAGTCGAGTTCGTCGCCAGCACCAAGGATCCGGTGAAGATCCAGATGTTCGTGCCACCGTTGAGCCGCGATTACGTCAGCCTCAATGAGAGTTTTATCTCCAATAACTACGGTGTCGCCGTGAACCGCGTCGATGGCAACCGCAAGGTCACCTGGTCGGCACGCCGGGCCAAGGGCAACCAGACGCTTTATTACCGTCTGGTGCTGACCAAGCGCTACACCGCGGAAAAGTCCAAGATCAAAGGCCCGACCTTCCGCGACAGCATCGCCATCGAAGGCCCGGAAAAAATCGCCGCCGAAGCCCTGCTCGCGCCGATTCGCCAACACTCGGCCGACGTCGAGACCTTTATTGGCGAGGCGATCAAACGCGTCAACAACCTCAACGACGACAACGTGAAACTGCTGCTGGCCGGCGACCCGTCGACGCCGCACAAAGCCAAAATCGTCGAACTGCTGCTGTCCATCGCCCACGTGCCGGTGGAAAAAGTCCACACCATCCGCCTCGTCGCCGACCAGCCGCAAATGCCTGAACTGTGGCTGCGCAGCTTCAACGGCAACGACTGGCTGTACTTCAATCCGGAAACCGGCGAGCAAGGCCTGCCGACCGACCGCCTGCTGTGGTGGACCGGCGATGAAAACCTGATCACCGTCGACGGCGGCAAGAAAGCCAATGTGACCTTCAGCCTGAACAACAGCGAGATGAACGCGATTCGTCTGGCCAAGCTGACCGACGAAAACACCGACGCCAACTTCCTCGAATACTCGCTGTACGGCTTGCCGCTGCAGACTCAGCAGACCTTCATGATCATGGTGATGATCCCGATCGGCGTGCTGGTAATCCTGATTCTGCGCAACCTGATCGGCCTGCAGACCCTCGGCACGTTCACCCCGGTGCTGATCGCCCTCGCCTTCCGCGAAACGCAGTTGGGTTTTGGCATTCTGCTGTTTACCGTGATCACGGCGCTGGGGCTGTCATTACGTTCTTATCTGGAACACCTGAAGCTGCAAATGCTGCCGCGACTCTCGGTGGTGTTGACCTTTGTCGTGGTGTTGATTGCGGCGATCAGTCTGTTCAGTCATAAGCTCGGTCTGGAGCGCGGCTTGTCTGTTGCGCTGTTCCCGATGGTGATTCTGACCATGACCATCGAACGCCTGTCGATCACCTGGGAAGAGCGCGGTGCCAGCCATGCGATGAAAGTCGCGATCGGTACGCTGTTCGCGGCGTCTTTGGCGCACTTGATCATGACCGTGCCTGAGCTGATCTATTTCGTGTTCACCTTCCCGGCGATCCTGCTGATTCTGGTCGGCTTCATGCTGGCGATGGGTCGTTATCGCGGTTACCGCTTGACTGAACTGGTGCGTTTCAAGGCTTTCCTGAAGAAGGCTGACGCCTGATGTTCGGTTTCTGGAAGACCTGGAAGGCGCTGGAGGCGCGGGGCATCATGGGCATCAATCGGCGCAACGCCGACTACGTGCTCAAGTACAACAAGCGCAGCCTGTACCCGATCGTCGATGACAAGATCATCACCAAGGAGCGCGCCATCAAGGCCGGCATTCACGTGCCGGAGTTGTATGGCGTGATCTCCACCGAAAAGGAAATCGACAAGCTCGGCGAGATCATCGGCGGGCGCAGCGACTTCGTGATCAAACCGGCCCAGGGCGCTGGCGGTGACGGCATCATCGTGATTGCCGACCGTTTCGAGGGTCGCTATCGCACGGTGTCGGGCAAGATCCTTGCGCACGAAGAGCTTGAGCATCACATTTCGAGCATCCTCACTGGTCTTTATTCACTGGGCGGCCATCGTGACCGGGCGCTGATCGAATACCGCGTGACCCCGGATCAGATCTTCAAAAGCATCAGCTACGAAGGCGTGCCGGACATCCGCATCATCGTTCTGATGGGTTACCCGGTGATGGCCATGTTGCGTTTGCCGACCCGGCAGTCCGGCGGCAAGGCCAACCTGCACCAGGGCGCCATTGGCGTCGGTGTCGATTTGGCGACAGGCCTGACATTGCGCGGCACCTGGCTGAACAACATCATCACCAAACACCCCGATACCACCAACGCGGTGGATGGCGTGCAACTGCCCTACTGGGACGGCTTCATGAAACTCGCGGCTGGTTGCTATGAGTTGTGCGGGTTGGGCTATATCGGCGTTGATATGGTGCTTGATCAGGAGAAAGGTCCGCTGATTCTGGAACTGAATGCGCGGCCGGGGCTGAATATTCAGATCGCCAATGACTGTGGGCTGACGTTGCGTACCCATGCGGTGGAGGCGCGACTGGAAGAGCTG
Source organism: Pseudomonas viridiflava (assembly GCF_900582195.1). Lineage (GTDB taxonomy): Bacteria > Pseudomonadota > Gammaproteobacteria > Pseudomonadales > Pseudomonadaceae > Aquipseudomonas. Next base: position 10,083 of record NZ_UTHA01000048.1, on the reverse strand, counting down.
AAGGCGCGTGGGGTGACGGAATCGGTTGAAGAGCGGGTGGCGTTTACTCAGGAAATGTTTGGGCATATTCCTGCTGTGGAAGGCTAAAAGCTGAAGAGCCCCTCACCCTAACCCTCTCCCCGAGGGAGAGGGGACTGACCGAGGTGGATGTTCGAGGTACGCCGACCTGAAAGTCCTGGGTCGAACTTGGGCTTTGAAAAGCATGGAGATCTGCTCCCTTCCTCCCTCGCCCCCTTGGGGGAGAGGGCTGGGGTGAGGGGGTAGGCTTTTGACTTTGATCTGGCATCGGAGAGGAATACAATCCCCACCCCGCCTCAACGGCCGATCTGCCCCGCCCATGTTGACCTGTTCCGTACACCCGCTGCCCTACCGCGCCAATCCCGCCGACTACTTCGCGGCCATCCGCAACGCCCCTGGCGCCGTACTGCTCGACAGCGGCCGGCCGAGTGCTGACCGGGGCCGTTATGACCTGCTCAGCGCCTGGCCGCTGGAACAACTGGCGGTATTGCCCGACGAAAGCGGCAGTCATTTCCTGCAACGACTGCGAGACAATCTGAGTCGCTTGGGCGAGGCCGACTTGCCTGCCGGTTTCGAGCTGCCTTTTGCCGGCGGTTTGATCGGTTACCTGAGTTACGACTTCGGTCGGCATCTCGAGAACCTGCCGAGCCAGGCACGCGATGATCTGCAACTGCCGGATGCGCGTTTTGGCCTGTACGCCTGGGCGCTGATCAGCGATCACCAGACATTGACCAGCCAGTTGGTTTTTCACCCGTCGGTGATCGACAGCGAGCAACAACGGCTGATCGCGCTGTTCAGCCAGCCCCAGGCTGACGCGCTGACACCGTTCAAACTGAACGCTCCGATGACCGCCGACCTCTCGGCCGACGATTACCGTCAAGCCTTCGAACGTATTCAGCATTACATCCAGGCCGGCGACTGCTATCAGGTCAATTTCGCCCAGCGTTTCCGCGCTGCGTGTCAGGGCGATCCGTGGCTGGCTTACTGCAAGTTGCGCGAAGCCTGTCCGACGCCGTTTTCCGGGTTCCAGACCCTGCCCGACGGCGGCGCAGTGTTGAGCCTGTCGCCGGAGCGCTTCGTCAAGGTCAGCGAACGTCAGGTGGAAACCCGGCCGATCAAAGGCACCCGCCCCCGTGGCCTGACACCCGCCGAAGATGCGGCCAACGCCGCCGAACTGCTGGCCAGCCCCAAGGATCGCGCGGAAAACCTGATGATCGTCGACCTGTTGCGCAACGACCTCGGCCGCACCTGCCGCATCGGCTCGGTGCGAGTGCCGGAGCTGTTTAGCCTGGAAAGCTATCCGAACGTGCATCACCTGGTCAGCAGCGTCACCGGTGAGCTGGCGGCGGATCGCGATGCACTGGATTTGATCGCCGGCAGCTTCCCCGGCGGCTCGATCACCGGTGCGCCGAAGATTCGCGCTATGCAGATCATCGATGAACTGGAGCTGACCCGGCGTGGGTTGTATTGCGGCTCGTTGCTGTATCTGGACGTGCGCGGCGAGATGGACAGCTCCATCGCGATTCGCAGTCTGTTGGTCAAGGATGGGCAGGTGTGCTGCTGGGGCGGTGGCGGGATTGTCGCTGACTCGGATTGGCGGGCTGAATATCAGGAGTCGATTACCAAAGTGAAGGTTCTGCTGGAAACCCTGCAAAACCTCTAAAAGCTTCGCGAGCAGGCTCGCTCCCACAGGGGAAAGCATTCCAAGTGTGGGAGCGAGCCTGCTCGCGAAGGGGCCCTTCCAGACGACTACAAACTCAGGTCGCGATTCGAGGCCTTGATGAACTCCTGCTTCAACTCGGCAAACGTATGCACCGCCGGAAACTGCGGAAACTCCCGAATCACATTCTCCGGCGCATGGAACAGAATCCCCGCATCCGCCTCGCCCAGCATCGTCGTGTCGTTATACGAATCCCCCGCCGCAATCACCCGGTAATACAGGCTCTTGAACGCCAGCACCGACTGACGTTTGGGATCTTTCTGACGCAACTGATAGCTGGTCACACGCCCGGTTTCGTCCGTGATCAGCCGATGGCAAAGCAAGGTCGGGAAGCCGAGTTGGCGCATCAGCGGCTGCGAGAACTCATAAAACGTGTCCGACAGAATCACCACCTGAAAGCGCTCACGCAGCCAGTTGACGAACTCCACGGCGCCGTCCAGTGGCTTCAATGTGGCGATCACTTCCTGAATATCCGACAGCTTCAAGCCGTGTTCATCGAGGATGCGCAGACGCTGTTTCATCAGCACGTCGTAATCGGGAATGTCCCGGGTGGTGGCCTTGAGGGATTCGATTCCGGTTTTTTCGGCGAAGGCGATCCAGATTTCCGGCACCAGCACCCCTTCAAGATCCAGGCAAGCAATTTCCACAAGAAACTCCCGTTTGTATTGATTATTTGAGTCGAGCGAGGCCGAACTCTAGCGGCTCGAATCCGCGCGCGCAACGCACAGCACGCCCCGAGCGCCGCAGCTTTTTGTTACCATCGGCCCCATATAGAGCGCCCAGCGCCACCGACCTGTAGGAAGCCGCCCTGATGAGTGCAACGTTCGACGTCGTGGAACTCGCCACGACCTATGCCAACAAATCCGCGCAAGACATCCTCAAACTCGCGTTTGCCGAGTTCGGCGATGACTTGTGGATATCTTTCAGCGGCGCCGAGGATGTGGTGCTGGTGGACATGGCCTGGAAGCTCAACAAGAACGTCAAGGTGTTCAGCCTCGACACCGGCCGCCTGCACCCGGAGACCTATCGGTTCATCGATCAGGTGCGCGAGCACTACAAGATCGACATCGAACTGGTGTCGCCGGACTACACGAAACTGGAACCGTTCGTGAAGGAAAAAGGCCTGTTCAGTTTCTACAAGGACGGCCATGGCGAATGCTGCGGCATCCGCAAGATCGAACCGCTACGGCGCAAACTATCTAGCGTCAAAGCCTGGGCCACCGGCCAGCGCCGCGACCAGAGTCCGGGCACCCGCAGCGCTGTGGCAGTGATGGAAATCGATACTGCGTTCTCTACCCCCGAGCGCACGCTGTACAAGTTCAACCCACTGGCGCAGATGACCAGCGAAGAAATCTGGGGTTATATCCGCATGCTCGAGCTGCCGTACAACAGCCTGCACGAGCGCGGCTTTATCAGCATCGGCTGCGAACCGTGCACCCGCCCTGTCCTACCAAACCAGCATGAGCGTGAAGGCCGCTGGTGGTGGGAAGAAGCGACGCAGAAAGAATGCGGGTTGCATGCGGGAAATATCATCAGCAAAGCGTAAACCTTCTGAATTGTTACGCCATTCCCTGTGGGAGCGAGCTTGCTCGCGAAAGCGTCGTGTCAGTCACTGGATTGCGACACTGATATACCGCATTCGCGAGCAAGCTCGCTCCCACAAGGTTCTGTAGCGACTCTAAAAATGTGTACACACGAATGTCACCATCAGTGCCATTTATGTGTGCACTTTTTACTTTCAGCGCTCTAAAAAGTTACATTCCTGCCAAAAGCCCCTCGCTTCCGCTCGCTATCAAAATCCGCCGCCAAAAATAAATACCTGTTCATTCGGTCAATTTTTAACCACTTATTTTCAAAGACTTAGTCATTTTCGATAACTATTCGAAATGAACACGGCCGCCCATAGATCCGCAACTGGCACAAATCTGGCTTTAGTGCATACATGTTTTGTATACAAAACCGCAAAACATAAACACTTTCGATCCGCAAGCCTGAAGCGCCCTATCCCGTACAGGCTGCAGATGCCCCGTAACCAGTGATGGTTTCACTGCCGCGACGAAGATTTGTCGAGCCTGACGGCTTATGTACAGTCATCGCGGTCCTGAACATCAGGAGCCTGCCGGAATGCGTACAAGTCTCTCCAACGATATCGCGCTGAATCTGCCCGCCTCTCCCGTTACCCAACCGTTACCCCATGACGGACTCACCGAGCCGTTACAACTGAGTCCCCGGCTGCACAACAGTGACCTCGCGCCCACCAAAGCCGAAGGTCGACGCTGGGGCAAATACAGCATCTTTGCCCTGTGGACCAACGACGTGCACAACATCGCCAATTACTCGTTCGCCATCGGCCTCTACGCCCTGGGTCTGGGTGGCTGGCAAATTCTGCTGTCGCTGGGGATCGGCGCGGCGCTGGTGTATTTCTTCATGAACCTGTCCGGTTACATGGGGCAGAAAACCGGGGTGCCGTTTCCGGTGATCAGCCGGATCAGTTTCGGCATCCACGGCGCGCAAATTCCTGCACTGATCCGGGCGGTGATCGCCATCGCCTGGTTCGGTATTCAGACGTACCTGGCGTCGGTGGTGTTCCGAGTACTGCTCACCGCTGTGCATCCGGGCTTCGCCGAATACGACCACAACTCGATTCTCGGTCTGTCGACGCTGGGCTGGGTGTGCTTCGTGGCGATCTGGTTCTTGCAACTGGCGATTCTCGCCTACGGCATGGAAATGGTGCGTCGTTACGAATCGTTTGCCGGGCCGGTGATTTTGCTGACGGTTGCGGCACTCGCTGGGTGGATGTACTTCCAGGCCAACGCGACCATCGCCTGGTCGACCCGCGACCCGCTCACCGGTGGCGAAATGTGGCGCAACATCTTTGCCGGCGGCGCTTTGTGGCTGGCGATCTACGGCACGCTGATTCTGAATTTCTGCGACTTCGCCCGATCTTCGCCGTGCCGCAAGACCATCAAGGTCGGAAACTTCTGGGGTTTGCCGGTGAATATTCTGGTGTTCGCTGCGATTACCGTCCTGCTCTGCGGTGCGCAATTTCAGATCAATGGCCGAATCATCGAGAGCCCGACCGAGATCATTGCCTCGATTCCCAACACCTTCTTTCTGGTGCTCGGTTGCCTGGCGTTCCTGATCGTCACCGTGGCGGTGAACATCATGGCCAACTTCGTCGCCCCGGCCTTCGTCCTCAGCAATCTGGCGCCGAAATACCTGACGTTCCGTCGTGCCGGGCTGATCAGCGCGACCATCGCAGTGCTGATCCTGCCGTGGAATCTCTACAACAGCCCACTGGTGATCGTGTACTTCCTGTCTGGCCTCGGCGCCCTGCTCGGCCCGTTGTACGGGGTGATCATGGTCGACTACTGGCTGATCCGCAAAGGCAGGATCAACGTGCCGCAGCTCTACAGCGAAGATCCCAACGGCGCTTATTACTACAGCCACGGAGTCAATTTCCGCGCAGTGGCGGCGTTTATTCCTGCGGCATTGATCGCCATCGTCCTCGCGCTGGTGCCGGGGTTCCACAGCGTCTCGCCGTTTTCCTGGCTGATCGGCGCCGGGATTGCCGGAATGCTTTACCTGATCATCGCCAAGCGTCAACCGCACTACGCCGACATCAGCGGCGAATCGATCGCTGTCGACAACGTCTGCCATTAACTTCCTCGCGGCCCGGACTGCGGGCCGCAGAACTGCCCGCTATAAGGATTTCCCCATGCGTATTCTCGTGGTCAACGTCAACACCACCGAATCCATCACCGAGGCCATCGCCCGCTCGGCGCAGGCCGTTGCCTCACCCGGAACAGAAATTGTCGGTTTGACGCCGTACTTCGGCGCCGATTCGATTGAAGGAAATTTTGAAAGCTACCTGGCGGCCATTGCGGTGATGGATCGGGTGATGTCCTACGATCAGCCGTTCGATGCAGTGATTCAGGCCGGTTATGGCGAACATGGCCGCGAAGGTTTGCAGGAATTGCTCAATGTGCCCGTAGTGGACATCACCGATGCGGCGGCAAGTACGGCGATGTTTCTTGGCCATGCCTACTCAGTGGTAACCACGCTGGATCGCACCGTACCGCTGATCGAGGATCGGCTGAAACTGTCAGGTTTGTGGGATCGTTGTGCCTCGGTACGGGCCAGTGGTCTGGCCGTTCTGGAGCTGGAGCACGAACCGCAGCGTGCGCTGGAAGCGATCGTGCATCAGGCGGAACTGGCTGTGACGCAGGACAAAGCCGAGGTGATTTGCCTGGGTTGCGGCGGCATGGCCGGGCTGGATGAGCAGATTCGTCGGCGTACCGGGGTGCCGGTGGTGGATGGGGTGACGGCGGCGGTAAAGATTGCGGAATCGCTGGTGCAGTTGCGCTTGTCGACGTCGAAAGTGCGGACTTACGCGACGCCACGGCCGAAGAACATTATTGGTTGGCCGGGGCGGTTTGCCCGTTGAGGTCATCCTCGGAAACCGAGTCGACCCATTCGCGAGCAAGCTCGCTCCCACAGAGGAAATGCATTCCAAATGTGGGAGCGAGCTTGCTCGCGAAGGCCGCTGCTCGGTCTGATACCTTGCTCAGATAGCACTGAATCGCCGCGCCAACCCCTGCTCCGCAAACTGCTCAATCACATAATCGACAAACGCCCGCGTCTTGCCCGGCAACAACTTATGTTCGGCGTAATAGATCGAGATATTGCCATCATCGACAAACCAGTCCGGCAACACCCGCTGCAACGTCCCCGCCTCCAGATAGCCCACCGCAAACGGCATGCTCACCAGCGCAATTCCCAATCCCTGCACCGCCGTCCTGCAAGCGGCCTCGGAATCACTCATGGTCATCCGGGCCTTGAGCATCAACGGCCGACAGTTCTGTGGATTGCGTCCAGTCAATTGCCAGGAACGCACCCGTCCGGTTTGCGGCGAGCGGATCAGAATGCCGTCGTGATGGCTGAGGTCGTCCGGTTCGATGATCTCGGGATTGGTCTGTAAATAATCGGTGGACGCGACCAATATCCGGTGCGCCGGGCTCAACTTGCGTGCGATCACGCCTTGCGGCAGTTCGAAACCGCCACCGATGGCTGCATCAAAGCCCTGGGCGATCAGATCGACCTGGCGATTATCGAAGTGCCAGTCCGGATTGATCGCCGGATATCGTCGCAGGAACTCACCGAGCATCGGCACGATATGCAAACAGCCAAATGCTGCGCCCATGCTGACTTTCAGCGTTCCCGCCGGCAGCCCTTCAACGCTGGACAGATTGGCCACGGCATTTTGGATGGTCGTCAAACTGCCACTCACTTGATCGAGGAAAAGTTGCCCGGCCTCGGTCAGCGTCAGGCTGCGTGTACTACGCTGGAACAGCCGCACGCCTAGCCGCACTTCGAGTTTGGCCACACTCTTGCCGACTGCCGCCGGGGTCAGACTCAAGCGTCGTGCGGCCTCGGCAAAGCTGCCGACTTCGGCACTGCGCACAAAGCATTCAATGCTGCTGAAGGTTTCCATCATCCGCCACTATAAACTTCTGGTTTACACAGACTATAGCAATCATGGCCTACACAGTTGTCGATACCACGCCGATACTCGGCACCAATACCAAGGCATTCCCGCCTTGAACACTCTGGAGATCGAACATGACCACTCAACACCTCAGCGGCAAAGTCGCTCTGATTCAAGGCGGTTCCCGTGGTATCGGTGCAGCCATCGTCAAACGCCTGGCCGCTGAAGGCGCTGCAGTAGCCTTCACCTACGTCAGCTCCACCGCCAAAGCCGAAGAATTGCAGAACAGCATCACCTCCAACGGTGGCAAAGCCCTGGCGATCAAGGCTGACAGTGCCGACGCCGCAGCGATCCGCCACGCGGTGAGCGCCACCGTCGAAGCCTTTGGCCGCCTCGACATTCTGGTCAACAACGCTGGTGTGCTGGCCGTTGCTCCACTGGAAGACTTCAAACTCGAAGACTTCGACCAGACCGTAGCGATCAATATTCGCAGCGTCTTCATCGCCTCGCAGGAAGCCGCCAAGCACATGGGCGAAGGCGCACGCATCATCAACATCGGCAGCACCAACGCCGACCGCATGCCCTTCGCCGGTGGCGGTGTGTATGCAATGAGCAAATCGGCGCTGGTCGGTTTGACCAAAGGCCTGGCCCGCGACCTCGGCCCACGCGGCATCACCGTCAATAACGTGCAACCCGGCCCGGTCGATACCGACATGAACCCGGCGCACGGTGACTTCGCCGAAAGCCTGATCCCGTTGATGGCCGTCGGTCGTTACGGCAAAGCCGAAGAAATCGCCAGCTTCGTCGCCTATCTGGCAGGTCCGGAAGCCGGCTACATCACCGGTGCCAGCCTGACCATCGACGGTGGTTTCGGCGCCTGATTTACCGAGTCGTCTGAACGAAAAACGCCGCCCCTCCTTTCACAGAGGGGCGGCGTTTTTATGTGTCAGGTGTTTACGCCCATTCCAGCGCCGGCAAACCACAGGCACTTGGCGTGAACGCTTTCAGAGTACGAAGAATCCCGTCAGCGTGTGCATACTTTTCATCGGCCATGGCGGCATCGGGGATGGCGATGGCGGTCATGCCGGCGGCTTTCGCTGCGGTCACGCCGAACGGCGAATCCTCGAATACCAGACAATCCTCAGGTGCCACGCCCAGGCGTCGGGCTGCGGTCAGGAAGATATCCGGCGCCGGTTTGGCCGCGCCGACTTCCGGATCGTCTGCCGTGACAATGAAATCGAACAGCGCAAACCAGTCGCGGTGCAGCGTGGTTTTCTGGCCGAACGATTGCCGCGACGAACTGGTACCCACGGCAATCGGAATATTGTGCGCCTTTAGGTGGCGAATCAGCTCCTCGGCGCCCGGCATCGCCTGCGCCTTGGGGAAACGCTCATGCATCAGCGGTTCACGGATGACCAGAAACTCTTCGGCGGTGATCGGCAGATCCAGCGCCTGCACCACGTAGTTCGCCAGATCGTTGGCCCCGCGACCAATGATGTTCTGCTTGATGCTCCAGTCGAAGGTGCGCCCGTAGCGCCCGGCAATCAACGAGGTGACTTCGGTGTAAATGCCCTCGGTGTCCAGCAGCAAACCGTCCATATCGAAAATCACGGCCTTGATCGGGCCGAACGCCTTCAGCGGTGCATTCATCATCGGATCCGTTAACAAAGACATCCCAGGCGGCAGGTGGCGCCGCTGCTCGGATCTGATTAAAGGGTTCAGCAGCATAACGAGCGCGACAGACATTGAGCAACGGGCAATGTCCGTTGCGGCGATGAACGACTCGCAAGTATTTAGCGAAATATCCTACAGACATCACCTACCCGCCCGACTTCTTTCCCGATTGATCCCCCGCAAAGTCCGCGCACCTCTTTCTTCACGTGCGCGAGTGCCTGCCCATGCTTCAACCCGATCGGCTTCTGGCCCTGAACAACAGCATCGGCCTGCTCGTTGTTGCTGCTTTGAATCCCGATGAGCCGGACCTCGAACACCTGATCCGCGAATTCCGCTTGTGCCTCAACAACTACGACGCCTGGGCCGAGCAGTTCTGGACCGGCACCGCGCTGGATGTCGAGCAAGTATTCACTGTCGGTAACGACGTGCGCCTCAGCGCACCGATCAAGTCGCGGCAACCGCTCAGTTCATCGGTGGTCATGTGCCCGGCCAGCGGGGCCTTGACGCTGGTGCATATGTTCGAGGCCGCACGGTTCGTGCCAATTGGCAACACCCCGGTAACGCTCGAACCGGTGCTTGCCGATGTCGGCGGCGTGCTGACGTTCGGTGAAGCGCTGCATTACACCATCGGCCCCAGCGGCATTCTGCAAGTGACCGATTGCGATCGGGGCCAGCGTTATCGCATCACCTTCTTTCCCGATGTGTCCACCGACCATGTACGTGCGCTGTATGCCTCTTATGAAGGTGTCATTGCAGGCCTGGAAGGTTGGCTACGCACTGAGTGGGCAGGGTTTCAACCACAGTGGACGGAGTTTTCCAGCGCTGGATTTCTTGAGCGTTACGGTCAGTTGCAACAGGCCGACTGGCGCGGGTTCGAGAAAGCACTGAACGGCGTTTGGGATGACATCAAACAGGTATTCGCCCTGCTCGCCGACTTGCAGGCCAACAGCGAAAAGCTGCTTGAGTACCTCAGCGAGGCTGAACTTGAAGCGCTGCTGCAAGCGTCCAGCGACGCCATCGCCAACGGCCTGCTGATCCTCAGTGACGAACCCCTTCTGTTTATTCATCTGGCCGCGTTCACCAGTTGGTTGAAGATGCTGCCGCCGCAGCATCTGGCTGAAGTGGTGGCCGAGGTTCGGGCCGAACTGCTGATCGGTTTTCTGCTGACAGCGTTGTCGGGTGG